>CAWBLI010000006.1:0-35759 GCA_963789615.1 uncultured Actinomycetota bacterium
CGCCGGCCACGACCCACGAGGCGGTGCTGTTCTGGCTGCTCGCCCCTATCGCGGTGGGCGCGGCGATCGGCATGGTCGTTGCCCGCAGCGCCGTCCACTCCGCGATGATGCTCGCCGCCGTGATGCTCAGCCTGGCTGCCTTCTACACGGCGGAGAACGCACCGTTCCTCGCCGTCGTCCAGGTTGTCGTCTACACCGGCGCCGTACTGATGCTGTTCCTGTTCGTGCTGATGCTGATCGGCGTCGACTCGACCGACTCGCTGATCGAGACGCTGCGCGGGCAGCGAGCTGCGGCCTTCGTCGTCGGACTCGGCTTCGCGGTGCTTCTGGTCGCGGCGCTCGCCGGCGCGCTCGGCGGGTTCGGCGTACCGAAGGGAGTGACCGCGGCCGAGGCGGGTCATGGCAACGTCGCCGGCATCGCATATTTGCTGTTCTCGCGATACGTGTTCGCCTTCGAGGCGACGAGCGCACTGCTCATCACGGCGGGGCTCGGAGCGATGGTGCTGGCACACCGTGAACCCACCGAGACCAAGCGGACCCAGCTGCAGCGGATGAAGGCACGCGCGGCCATCGGCGGCAAGGGCGTCGGTCCGCTGCCCGGGCCCGGCGTCTACGCGGACCATGATGCCGTCGACACCCCGGCGCTGCTGCCCGACGGCAGCATCGCGGCCACGAGCGTGCCGGAGTACCTGCAGGTTTCCGCGGCACGCCCCCACGTCGACACCGCAGAGAGGGAGCTCGAACGATGAGAGTCGACTTCTACCTCTACCTCTCGGCCGTGCTGTTCACGATCGGTGCCGTCGGTGTTCTGGTACGCCGCAACGCCATCGTCGTCTTCATGTGCGTCGAGCTGATGCTCAACGCGGTCAACCTCACGCTGGTCACCTTCTCCCGCCTGGACGGCAACCTCGACGGGCAGGTCATCGCCTTCTTCGTCATGGTGGTCGCCGCATCCGAAGTTGTGGTCGGCCTGGCCATCATCATGTCCATCTTCCGGTCCCGGCGGTCTGCTTCCGTCGACGACGCCAACCTGCTGAAGTACTGAGGCCACCGCCCGATGACCGCGACCGCTCCCGTGACGTATGCCGCCGCAACTGGCGTCTTCCACCTCACGTTCCTGCTGGTGCTGCTGCCTCTGGTCAGCGCCGCGGTGCTGCTGCTCGGTGGCCGGCGTACCAACGGATGGGGTCACCTGCTCGGATGCGCCACACCGATCCTCGCGTTCGTCATCGCCGTCATCGAGTTCTTCGCACTGATCGCTCGCAACAACGGGGAGAACCGACAGCTCGACCAGCACCTGTTCACGTGGGTGCCGGTCGGTGCGTTCCACGTCAACGTCAACATGCTGCTCGACCCGCTGTCGATCGTCTTCGTGCTCCTCATCACGGGCGTCGGCTCGCTGATCCACGTGTACTCGGTCGCGTACATGGCGGACGACCCCGACCGTCGCCGGTTCTTCGGCGAGCTCAACCTGTTCGTGGCCTCGATGCTGCTGCTGGTGCTCGCCGACAACTACCTGGTGCTGTACGTCGGCTGGGAGGGCGTCGGCCTCGCGTCGTACCTGCTCATCGGGTTCTGGTCGTACAAACCGAGTGCGGCCGTGGCGGCGAAGAAGGCGTTCCTCGTCAACCGGGTCGGCGATGTCGGGCTGTCGATCGGCATCATGCTGATCTTCACGACGTTCGGCACCGTCGCGTTCGACGGCGTGTTCACCGGGGCGCCGCACGCGCAGACCGGCACCATGACGGCGGTCGGGTTGCTGCTGCTGCTCGGCGCCTGCGGCAAGAGCGCCCAGGTGCCGCTGCAGTCATGGTTGCTTGACGCGATGGAAGGCCCGACGCCGGTCTCGGCGCTGATCCATGCCGCGACGATGGTGACCGCCGGTGTCTACCTGATCGCCCGCTCCAACGCGATCTACAACGTCGCGCCACATGCTCGGCTGGCCGTCGAGATCGTCGGCGCGGTCACGTTGATCTTCGGGGCGATCATCGGGTGCGCCCTCGACGACATCAAGAAGGTGCTGGCGGCGTCGACCATGAGCCAGATCGGCTACATGATGCTCGCGGTCGGAATCGGCCCACCCGCGTATGCCTACGGCATCCTGCTCCTGGTGTGCCACGGCTTCTTCAAGGCCGACATGTTCCTCGGTGCCGGTTCGGTGATGCACGGCAACGCCGACGAGGTGAACATGCGAAGGTTTGGTGGGCTGCGCACAGTCATGCCCTGGACCTTCGTGACCTTCTCGTTCGGTTACCTCGCGATCATCGGCATGATCCCGTTCGCGGGCTACTTCTCGAAGGACAAGATCATCGAGTCGGCCCTCGACACCGGTGGTGCGTCCGGCGACATCTTCGGCGCGGTCGCTCTCGGCGGGGCCGGGATCACCGCGTTCTACATGACCCGCCTGATGCTGATGACGTTCTTCGGCCAGAAGCGCTGGCCGAAGGACGTGCATCCGCACGAGTCGCCGAGGACGATGCTCATCCCGATGGGGGTGCTCGCATTCGGGTCCCTGGTCTCAGGCTTCCTGCTGGTCTTCCACGACGACCTAGCGAACTTCCTGGCGCCGAGCCTCGGCCCGCTCGCCCCACCGGCGACGGAACCGTTGAACCAGCTGGCGTTCAGCCTGCTGGCGCTTGCGGTCGTCTTCGCCGGCGCCGGCGTGGCCTACTGGCGAGTGGCCACCAAGCCGGTGCCGGCCGAGCCGCCGACCCACGTCACCCCGGTCACGGTCGCCGCCCGCCGTTCGTTGTACGGCGATGCGTTCAACGAGTCGGTGTTCATGCGGCCCGGTCAGTACCTCACCCGCGCCCTCGTCTTCTTCGACGGCAGAGGGATCGACGGGATGGTGAACGGCCTCGCGGCCGGTCTCGGCGGCACCAGCGCCCGGGTCCGCCGGCTGCAGACCGGTTTCGTGCGCTCCTACGCCCTGGCGATGTTCGCCGGCGCGTTCGTCGTCCTCGCTGCGCTCGTCCTCGTGAGGGTGGGGTGACCCGGCGATGAGCTCAGGGTTCCCGTGGGTCACAGTCATCGGCGCCATCCCCCTCGTGGGAGCGGTCATCGTGATGCTGCTGCCGAAGGCGCGTGAGGCAGAGGCCCGGGTCGTCGCCATGGGCGTATCGCTGGTCGCGCTCGTGGCCTCGATCGTCATGGCCGTGCAGTACAAGACCGGCGGCGGCCGCTTCCAGTTCACCCAGGACTACACCTGGATCAAGGCGTTCGGCGCCCACTACGCGGTCGGCGTCGACGGCATCGCGCTGGCGTTGATCCTCATGACGACGGTTCTGACACCGGTATGCATCCTCGCGTCGTGGCATGACGTCGAGGCGACTCCGGTCGTGGCAGCGGACGACGAGGACAGCTCAAGTGCCGCTGCGGTGTCGTCGGGTCGTGGCCCGCGGTTGTTCTACTCGCTGATGCTCGCCACCGAGGCGCTCGTCGTCGGCGTCTTCGGCTCGCTCGACGTGTTCCTCTTCTACGTCCTGTTCGAGGCGATGCTCATCCCGATGTACTTCCTCATCGGGTCGTTCGGCGGCATCCGACGGTCGTACGCCGCGGTGAAGTTCCTGCTGTACTCCCTCGCCGGCGGCCTGCTGATGCTGGTCGCGGTGATTGCGCTCTACGTCACCTCCGCGCACCAGCTCGGGACCGGCACGTTCGACTACCGGGTGCTGATCAGCCAGCTGCACATCTCGCACGGCGAGCAGGTGGCCCTGTTCCTCGGGTTCTTCATCGCGTTCGCCATCAAGGCTCCGTTGTGGCCGTTCCACACCTGGCTCCCCGACGCCGCGAGCGAGGCACCAACCGGTACGGCGGTCATGCTTGTCGGCGTACTCGACAAGGTGGGCACGTTCGGCTTCCTGCGCTACTGCATCCCGTTGTTCCCCTACGCCTCGAAGCTGTTCGCGCCGTACGTCCTGGGACTGTGTGTGGTCGGGATCCTGTACGGCGCGTTGTTGGCCATCGGGCAGCGCGACATGAAGCGACTTGTGGCCTACTCCTCGGTCTCGCACTTCGGCTTCATCGCACTTGGCATCTTCGCCTTCACGACGCAGGGCGGGTCCGGCGCGACGCTCTACATGGTCAACCACGGCTTCTCGACCGGTGCGCTGTTCCTCGTCGTCGGGTTCCTCTCGACCCGGCGTGGCTCCCGGCTGGTCAGTGACTTCGGTGGCGTCTCGAGCGTCGCGCCGTGGCTTGGCGCGATGACGCTGGTCGCCGGCCTGTCGGCGCTCGCCCTGCCCGGCCTCTCGACGTTCGTCAGTGAGTTCCTGGTGCTGCTGGGAACCTTCACGACCCACCGCTGGTTCGCGGTGGTCGGGACGCTGGGGATCGTGCTGGCCGCGGTCTACGTGCTCTGGTGGATCCAGCGGGCGATCCACGGTCCGGTCGGGATCGGGGTCGAGGGCTTCAAGGACCTCAGCCACCGCGAGGCCTGGGTCATCGGCCCGGTGATGGTGGTGATCGTCGCGCTCGGTGTCTACCCGAAGCCACTGCTGGACATCATCAACCCCGCCGTCGTCCAGACCAACTCCGTTGTCCGCGACCACGACCCGACACCGTCGGTGCCGGAGCGCTCGGCGACCAACTCCGGGCAATGCGTGACGTTCACCGGCCCCTACTCATCGTTGGGTTCGGGGTCTGGCAGCTCGAGCCCGTACACATCCACTCTGACGATCACCCCGTCGGGACCGACGTGCGGGAGCGCGAAGTGAGCCCCTTCCAGTCTCCGTCGATCGCGTACTCCGCGCTGACGCCGATCCTCATCCCGGTGATCGCTGCGCTGGTCGGGGTCCTCGTCGAGGCGTTCGTCCCGCGGGCGTATCGCTGGGTCACGCAGGTCGGGGTGGCGTTGGTGGGTCTCGCCGGTGCGCTGGCCGCGGTCATCGTCCTCGCCGGCACTCACACCGTTACCGCCGATGGCGCGGTCAGCGTGGACGGCCCGGCGCTGTTCCTCCAGGGGACCATCGCGATCCTGGCCATCGGCAGCGTGCTGCTCGTCGCCGACCGCGCCCCGGAGCTCGGCGGCGGCGCCTTCGTCGCACAGGCGGCCACCACGCCTGGGTCCAGCGAGGAGCGGTTCGAGACCACCGCCGGACGCGAGCAGACCGAGATCTTCCCGCTGTTGATGTTCGCGGTGACCGGCATGCTGCTGTTCCCGGCGTCCAATGACCTGCTGATCCTGTTCGTGGCGCTCGAGGTGCTGTCCCTGCCGCTCTACCTGCTGTGCGGGCTGGCGCGCCGGCGTCGGCTGCTCAGCCAGGAAGCCGCGGTCAAGTACTTCCTGCTCGGTGCGTTCTCGTCGGCCTTCTTCCTCTACGGCCTCGCACTGCTCTACGGGTACGCCGGCACGATCTCGCTCGCCGGGATCCAGGCGGCCACGCTCACCACGACCCACAACGACACGCTGCTGTTCATGGGGCTGGCGCTGCTCGGTGTCGGGTTGCTGTTCAAGATCGGCGCGGCGCCGTTCCACTCCTGGATCCCGGACGTCTACCAGGGAGCGCCGACGCCGATCACCGCGTTCATGGCGGCGGCGACGAAGGTCTCGGCGTTCGGCGCGCTGCTGCGGGTGTTCTACGTGGCGTTCGAGGGCCTGGGCTGGGAGTGGCGGCCGGTCGCGTGGGGCGTCGCGATCCTCACCATGCTGGTCGGCTCGGTGTTCGCCATCACCCAGACCGACGTGAAGCGGATGCTCGCCTACTCCTCGGTGGCACACGCCGGCTTCATCCTGATCGGCGTCATCGCACTGAACCCGGCCGGCCTGTCGGGCTCGATGTTCTACCTGCTCACCTACGGCATCACCACAATCGGCGCGTTCGGGATCCTCACCCTGGTCCGCGACCCGGATGGGGAAGCCACGCACCTGTCCCGGTGGGCAGGCCTGGGCCGGCGCTCACCGGTCGTGGGCAGCGTCTTCGCGCTGTTCCTGCTCGCCTTGGCCGGGATCCCGCTCACGTCCGGTTTCACCGGCAAGTTCGCGGTGTTCCAGGCCGCGGTCCGTGGCGGCGCTACACCGCTCGTCGTCGTCGGTGTCGTCGCCTCGGCGATGGCGGCTTTCTTCTACGTGCGGGTCATCGTGTTGATGTTCTTCGCCGAGCCGGTGGTCGACGGGCCGGCCGTCGTGACGCCTGGCGCGATGACGTCTGCAACGCTTGCCGTTGCCGTCGCGGTTACGGTGCTCCTGGGGGTGTTCCCGCAGCCGCTGCTGGACCTCGCCAACAAGGCGACGCCGTTCTACCACTGACAGCCGACGAGTCGAGGGGGTCGAGAAGCTCGTGAGCCACGCCCGCGATCTCCGCTACGACGCCGATCCCGCGCTCGACGCTGCCGTCAGGCAGGGGATGGACGCGGTCGAGGCGCTGCTGCGCGACTCCGTGAAGAGCTCCGATGCATTCATCTCGGACGCCGCGGCGCACCTGCTCTCGGCCGGGGGCAAGCGGTTCCGACCACTGGTCGCCCTGCTGGCCTCGCACTTCGGTGACGCAGCCGGAGCGGGCGTGGTGCCGTCTGCGGTTGTCGTCGAGCTGACCCATCTCGCGACGCTGTACCACGACGACGTCATGGATGAGGCGGTGCTGCGTCGCGGCGCCGACTCGGCCAACAGCCGGTGGGGCAACACCGTCGCGATCCTGACCGGCGACTTCCTGTTTGCCCGCGCCTCGGACATCCTCGCTGACCTCGGCCCGGAGGCGGTTAGGCTGCAGGCACGCACCTTCGAGCGCCTGGTGCAGGGGCAGATCCGGGAGACCGTCGGCCCCGCAGACGGGCAGGACCCGGTCGAGCACTACCTGAGCGTGTTGTCCGACAAGACCGGATCACTGATCGGTACGTCGGCCCGGTTCGGCGCCATGATGTCCGGTGCGGACGAGTCGACCGTCCAGCTGCTCACCCGGTGGGGTGAGAGCTTCGGCGTCGCCTTCCAGCTCTCCGACGACTTGCTCGATGTCGCGTCGGAGTCCACCGACTCCGGCAAGCTGCCCGGCACCGACCTTCGCGAAGGGGTGCCCACGTTGCCCGTGCTGCTGTTGCGGCGCGACGCGCAGCCGGGGGACGCTCCCCTGCTGGCCGCCTTGTCGGGTGACCTTTCCGGCGACGCGGAGCTGGCCGAGGTGCTGGCCGAGCTCCGCTCCCACCCGGTGATGGATCGGGCTCGGGAGGTCACGGCCCAGTGGGCCACCGACGCCCGCGTCACGCTCGAGCCGTTGCCGGACGTCCCCGCCCGCCACGCGCTGGCGTCCCTGAGCGAGTTCGTCGTGCGCCGCTCCAGCTGATCGATCGGCCAAGTTGCGAGCGGTGGCAGCCCATGCCACGCTCGATTCGTGGCTATCTCGGTCCTGGAACGGCCCCGCGAGAGTCTTGATGACTCCGGCTTGCCCCCGTTGCCGCCGGACGTGGACTGGGGCGAGGGCCCGTCGTGGCACGGGCAGCCGGCCGAGACTCATCTGCTGCGGCTGATCGTGTGGAGCATCCTGCTGGTGATGGCGCTTCCCGCCGCGTACGGCATCGAGGTATTGATCAGCCACGCCAGCTGATTTCGTTACCCGCAACGGGGTTGAGCGGGCCGGTGGCGCGACATGACAACGGTGTGCCACCTACCCGCAAGCGAACTGAGACCGACAAGTCCGGCACCGAGGAGCAGTTCACCGGCGCACTGGACCGGATGGTCGAGGAGGGTCGACCGCGACTCGAACGCACCTGGCCAGCCATGCTCTCGACCGGCGCGGTCGCCGGTGCGGAGGTGTCGCTCGGTGTCCTCGCCCTGCTGACGGTCGAGGCCGCCACGAACGGCAACCCGCTGCTCGGCGGGCTCGCGTTCTCGTTCGGCTTCGTCGCCCTGCTGCTCGGTAACAGCGAGCTGTTCACCGAGGGCTTCCTTGTGCCGGTCGCGGTCGTCGCAGTGAAGCAGGCCACCTGGTGGCAGCTGGCGCGGTTCTGGGTGGGGATCCTCGTCGCGAACCTCGTCGGCGGCTGGGTCCTGACCTGGTTCGCGATGCAGGCCTACCCGAATCTGCACGCCCAGGCGGTGTCGTCCGCGTCGTACTTCATCGACACCGGGATCGGGCTGCAGAGCTTCGCGATGGCCGTTCTCGGCGGCAGCGCGATCACGTTGATGACCCGGATGCACAACGGAACCGACTCGGTGCCCGCGAAGCTGGTCGCCTCGATCTTCACGGCCTTCATCCTGGCCGGCCTGCGGCTCGGCCACTCGATCCTCGACTCGCTGCTCATCTTCTCGGCGCTGCACAACGGGACGGCACCGTTCGGGTACCTGGACTGGCTGGGCTGGTTCGGCTGGGCGGTGTTCGGCAACGTGGTGGGGGGTATCGGGCTTGTGACGCTGCTCCGCCTGGTGCGCAGCAAGGACGTCATCCTGCAGCGACGAGCGACCGCATAGCCGGCGTGGTCTCGCCGGCAGGTCAGGACGTCGGAACCCAGTACCGGAGCTTGACGCCGCGCTGATCCTCGAGGATGCCGCCGTTCGCTTCGATGACCTTGCGGGATCCGACGTTGTCGTCGTCGCAGGTGACCAGTGCGCGGTCGATACCGAGCGCTCGAGCGTGGGGGAGGACGGCGTGCAGCATCGCGCTGGCGTGGCCACGGAGCCGCGCGCTCGGCCGGACGTCGTACCCGATGTGGCCGCCGACCTCGAGCAGGAAGGGTGTCAGCCGGTGGCGGACCGCGATCCGGCCCAGGTACCCGGTCTCGTCGGCCCACCACCAGGTCGTGCTGGGCACGTAGCCCACCGGCCGCGGGGTGTCCTCGAGTGAGTCCGCTCGAAGGGTTCGCACGTAGTCCGCGAAGCCGTCCGGGTCGTTCCACGTCGCACCGAACCGCTGGTGCTCGTGGCCGATCATGGAGGCGTCGTCGGGTCCACCGCGGCCTTCGGCGCGAAACTCCGCCATGGCGGCGAGGAACGATGCCTGCTCGGCGGTCGTCGGGAGGATCAGGGTCGGCACACCCACAAGTCAACCCGATGACCGCGGGCGGTCGTCGGCCAGCCCGCCGGGGTCAGGCGACGAGCCGGACGTCCTGTGGTGCGGTCTCACGTGGCGCGGTGGCGATCACCCGCGCCGCGACCCGGAGGGCGAGATAACCGGCGCGGGCGCCGATGATGAGTCCCGTCACGAGCCCGACGGCGAGCCCGACGATAGCGATGAACAGCATCTCCACATCTCGAAGCATGCGCACCCGACGTGGTCATCAGGCGACAGCGTCGTGAACGTGCAGCGAACCTCAGCCGAAGAGCGCCTTGGCGACCAGGTCGTTCATCACCTCGGTCGCGCCACCACCGATGCCGAGCAGCCGGGCGTCGCGGTAGTGGCGTTCCACCTCGCTGTCGCGCATGTATCCCGCACCCCCGTGCAGCTGCACCGCCTGGTCGACGACGAATGAGCCCGCCTCGACCGCCTGATTCTTCGCCATCGCTGCCTCGGCGAACACCGGGTCGCCCGCTGCGTGACGCTCGACGATCGCGTGGACGTAGGTCCGCGCGACCTCGACGGCGCGGGTCATGTCGACGAGCTTGTGACGCACTACCTGCTTGCCGATCAGCGGCCGGCCGAACGCGGTGCGCTGCCTGACCCAGGCCACGGTGAGGTCGAGCGAGCGCTGCGCGATCCCGTAGGCATGCGTCGCGAGTGCAAGCCGCTCACCCGCGAAGTGCTTCGCGACCTGAGTGAACCCGGTACCAGCGTCACCGACCAGGTTCCCGGCCGGCACCCGCACGTCGACGTACCCGATCTCGCCGGTGTCGCTGCACAGCCACCCCATCTTCTCCAATCGGCGTACGACGGTGAACCCCGGCGAACCGGTGTCGACGACCAGCAGGGAGACGCCGTGATGTGGCTCGTCGCCGGTGCGCACGACCGTCGTCACGAAGTCCGCCCGGGTGGCGGACGTGATGTAGGTCTTCGAGCCGTTGACAAGGAACACGTCGCCGTCGCGCACCGCCCGAGTACGGATCCCCGCGACGTCGGATCCGGCGTCGGGCTCGGTCACCGCGAGCGATCCGATCAGCTCGCCGGCGAGGGTGGGTGTCGCGTAGCGCTCGATCAGCTCGGTGTTGCCCGACGCGACGATATGCGGCAGCGCGATGCCGTGGGTGAACAGCGCCGACAGCAAGCCGCTCGAGGCGCCGGCGTACAGCATCTCCTCGGCCAAGGTGGTGCTGTCGATGATGTCGCCGCCGGAGCCGCCGACCGACGCGGGGAACGCCACCCCCAACAGGCCCGCGCGAGCCGCCTGCAGGTGCAGCGACCGCGGGACCTCGCCGTCGGCCTCCCACTGCGAGAGGTTCGGGGCGATCTCGCGTTCGGTGAACTCGCGGGCGAGCCGGCGCAGCGCCACCCGCTCCGGGGTGGTCCAGGCGTCGGTCACGAGTCCTCCAGCAGCACAGTCGGGATGTCGACGTAGCGGGCCCGCAGCCACTCGCCGAGCCCCTTGGCCTGCGGGTCTTGCCGGGTCGAGGACGCGACCCCCTCACCCAACAGGCCGGGTACGACGAAGTTGAGGGCGAGCAGGTTCGGCAGTTCGACCCGGACGACGTCGAGGGCCGCCGTTTCGGGCAGCAGCTGCTGGAACCGCTCGACAGTGAGCCATGGCTCGAGCCACCGGTATGCCAGCTCGGAGCGCACCCACACCCCCACGTTGGCGTCGCCGCCCTTGTCGCCGCTGCGCGCGCCGACCACCGACCCGAGCGGCAGCCGCCAGGTCGATCCAACGGGGAGCTCTCGGGTGACCGGGCGGGTGAACAGCCGGCTGTTCGAGCCGTCGGTCGTTGGAGGCGGCCGGACGTCGATGACCGAGCCGTCCGCCGTGACGACCCGGTGCGCGACGAGCTCGTTGGCGAGGTAGGCCGCCCGATAGAGGCCGTATGGTGCGGCCTCTCCCGGCGGGGACGTCAGGGTGCAGCCGGGGTAGGACGCCAGCGCAATCTCCACTGCCGCCGAGGAGAACGGCCGCCCGATCCGCTTGGCGTCGGCATCCTTCACCGAGACCGTCAGCCGGGCGACTGCGCGCTCGTTGGTGTCCGCGTCGTCGTGGTCGGTACGCGACAGCGACCACTCTGCGGTCTCGACCCCGTGCAACGCCGGGGCGAGCTGCCGCCGGACCAGGTCGGCCTTGGCGTCGATGTCGAGCCCGGTCAGCAGGAACGTCATCGAGTTGCGGAATCCGCCGAGCGTGTTGACGCACACCTTCGTCGTCGGAGGCGGCGGGCCGCCGGCCACAGCTGAGATCCACACCCGGTCAGATCCCTTGTCGGTCAGCCGGATCGAGCCGAAGTCCGCAACCACGTCGGGGTTGAGGTAGTGCGAATCCCCGATCTCGTAGAGCAGCTGCGCGGTCACGGTGCCAACATCGACCAGGCCACCGGTGCCCGGGTGCTTGGTGATGACCGACGAGCCGTCGGCCTCGATCTCGGCGAGCGGGAACCCGACGTGCTCGATCCCCGGCACCTCGGTGAAGAACGAGTAGTTGCCGCCGGTGGCCTGCGCGCCGCACTCCAGGACGTGCCCGGCGACCAGGGCGCCCGCGAGCGGGTCCCAGTCGTCGCGGGCCCAGCCGTGCCACCACGCCGCCGGTCCGATGACGAGCGCGGCGTCGGTCACCCGGCCGGTCACGACCACCTGGGCTCCGGCGTCGAGCGCGGCGGCGATGCCCCAGCCGCCGAGGTAGGCGTTGGCGGTGATGGTCGAGTCGGGCAGCTCCACCCCGGCCAGGGCGAGCTCGTCGCGCCGCGGCAGCAGGTCGTCGCCCTCGACGTGCGCCACCGGCATCCGCAGTCCGAGCCGGCTCGCGACCTCGCGCACCGCCGCGGCGCATCCCGCCGGGTTCAGGCCGCCGGCGTTCGCCACGATCCGCACGCCGCGCTCCCAGGCAAGGCCGAGGCAGTCCTCGAGCTGCCGGACGAAGCTGGTGGCGTACCCCCGGGACGGGTCCTTCGACCGGGTCCGCCACAGCAGCAGCATGGTCAGCTCGGCCAGGTAGTCGCCGGTGAGGACGTCGAGCTCGCCGCCCTCGAGCATCTCGCGCATCGCGGCGAACCGGTCGCCGTAGAACCCCGAGCAGTTGCCGATCCGCAGTGCCCGAGCCATCTGCCGAACCCTACTCACCGCCGATCTGAAACATTGGCGCCATGAAGCGGGCGGCGATGGCGGTGTTCCGCAACCTGCCGCGCCCGGTACGCCGGATGATGATCCGCGCCATCTCACCGACGTTCAGCTCGGGCGCGGTGCTGGCGTTGCGCCGCGACGACGGCGCCCTGCTGTTCGTCCGGCAGCGGCATACCGGCGGCTGGGCGCTGCCCGGCGGCCTGATGAACCGCGGGGAGGCCCCGACAACCGCCGTCGCCCGCGAGGTCTACGAGGAGGTCGGGATCTCGCTCGACCCCGACGACCTGCCGGTGCCGTTCGCGGTCGTCTCGCCCCGGGTACGCCGGATCGACATCGTCTTCGTGTGCAGCGCCGGGCCGGACGTGGTGGCCGAGCGAGGCGCCGACCAGGATGAGGTGCTCGAGGTCGGATGGTTCACCACCGACGCGTTGCCCGACGTCACCGAACCGACGCGGGACATCCTCGCGGGTGCCCGACTGATGTGAGTGCCGAGCTCGCCGGTCTGGTGCTGGCGGCCGGCCGCGGCAACCGGCTGCGCCCGCTGACCGACGCAACCCCGAAGCCGCTGCTGCCGGTCGGTTCGACGACGCTGCTCGACACGATGCTCGACCGCATCGGCGCGGTCGTGCCGGTGAGCCCATCAACCGTGGCGGTGAACGCCCACTGGTTGGTCGACCAGATCGTTGCCCACCTCGCGGGCCGGGTGCACGTCAGCGTCGAGGAGCCGGAGGCGCTTGGCACGGCTGGCGCCGTCGCTGGGCTCGGCGGCTGGCGGGACGGTCGCGACCTGCTCATCGCCAACGGCGACGCCTACCTCCAGGGTGACGTCGACCTGCCGGGCTTCGTTGCCGGCTGGGACCGCAGCCGGCCGAGGTTGCTGGTCGTCGCCGACGCCGACCATCCCGACTTCGAGGGCCAGTGGCGGTTCGCCGGGATCTCGCTGCTGCCTAATCGACTGGCCGAGCCGCTCGCCGCCGTACCGTCCGGGCTCTACGAGGCAGTGTGGAGCCGAACCCCGCTCGACCTGGTCCCGACCACTGCGCGGTTCGTCGACTGCGGCACGCCCGCCGATTACGAGACGGCCCGTCGGCTGGCCGCCATCGGGTCGTGGCCCGCTCACTAGGATGACTGCGTGGGCGTGACCCCCGTGACGATCGGCCCGCTCGGCGGGGCCGACGCTGGGGTCGACGTCGCGCCGGCGCCGATCCGGTTCCAGCTCGACTGGGGCCGTCGCTACGGGCTGTGGGTCTTCAGCGTCGGGCTGGCCTGCTGTGCCGTCGAGTTCGTCGCGGCCGCGATGAAGCGGGACGACCTCACCGAGCTCGGCGTGATCCCGTTCGCGGCCGGGCCCGCGCAGGCCGACCTGATGGTGGTCTCGGGCACCGTCACCGACAAGATGGCGCCCGCGATCAAGCGCCTCTACGAGCAGATGCCCGACCCGAAGTACGTCATCTCGATCGGGTCGTGTGCCAACTGCGGCGGCCCCTACTGGGACTCGTACTCCGTCACGAAGGGCGTCGACCAGATCATCCCGGTCGACGTCTACGTGCCCGGCTGCCCGCCCCGGCCGGAGGCGCTGCTGGGCGGCATCCTGACCCTGCACCGCGAGCTCGACCGGGCGGCCGCCGGATGACGGGTGAGGAACTCCTCGCGGCGCTGGGAATCGAGGGAGCCGTCGTCGCCGACTCGTTCGGCCGGCTCACCGTCGACGTGCCCGCGGCGCTCTGGGTCGAGGCGGCGGTCGCGACCCGCGACGCCCTCGACGCCGGATTCTTGGACTGGCTGTCGGCGTACGACGACCGGTCGGCGGGTCTCGCGATCGTCGTGCACGTCTGGTCGGTCGAGCGGCGCGAGTCCGTGATGCTGCGTACCCGGGTGCCTCGCGAGGGTGGCCGGCTACCGACCCTGACCGGGGTGTGGCCGGGCGCGAACTGGCACGAGCGCGAGACCTTCGAGATGTTCGGCGTCGGCTTCGACGGCCATCCCAACCTGCTGCCACTTCTCCTGCCGGACGGGTTCGAGGGCAACCCGTTGCGCAAGGAGTTCGTCCTGGCGTCGCGAGTCGCCAGGGAGTGGCCGGGTCGCAAGGAGCCGGGGGAGTCCGACCGGGACGTCGCCGCCCCCGCGGAGGATCAGCCCGGCATCGCGCGCCGGTCGCGGCGCCGGATCCAACCGCCCGGCGTCCCCGAACCCGGCAGCTGGGGGCCGCAACCGTGACCACCCCTGAGCCGACGTTGGGGCGTCCCGACCTGCCACCGCGCAGCCGGGGCGTCATCGGGCTGCTCGAGGAGAACTGCACCAGCTGCATGCTCTGTGCCCGGGAGTGCCCGGACTGGTGCATCTACATCGACTCCCACACCGAGATCACGCTGGCCACCACCGAGGGTGGCCGCGATCGGCACCAGCACGTCCTCGACCGCTTCGCCATCGACTACGCACTGTGCATGTACTGCGGGATCTGCGTGGACGTCTGCCCGTTCGACGCGCTGTTCTGGTCGCCGGAGTTCAGCTACGCCGATACCGACGTCGCCGGCCTGACGCACGAGCGGGACCAGCTGCGCGAGTGGATGTGGAGCGTTCCGCCGCCGCCGACCGCCGACCCTGGAGCCGAGCCGGCCAAGGAAATCGCCACGGTCATCGGCGTACCGGGCGCGACCAGCCGTCGGGGTGGCGCGCCCTAGATCGGACCGGTGCCCGCGTACCGTCATCTGGTGAACCGAACGCGCCTCTACCGCGACGGCAAGTGCGTCGACGAAGACTTCGACCCGGCCCGGATCTCCGACCACCTGGCGGAGAAGGGCAACGTGATCTGGCTGGACATCGACCAGCCGAAGGCGGAGGACTTCCAGCTCATCGCCGAGGAGTTCGAGCTCAACCCGCTGGCCGTCGAGGACGCGCTCGGGGAGCGGCAGCGGCCGAAGCTCGACCACTACGACGACCACCTGTTCATCACGCTCTACGACTCGCAGCTCGACATGAAGACCGGGGAGCTGACGACCCGCGAGCTGTCGCTGTTCGTCGGAAAGGCCTACCTGATCACGGTCCACAAGGATCCGGGCTACTCGATGGACGCCGTGGTCAAGCGGTGGAACGACAACACCCAGCTGTGCCACCACAACGTCGGGTTCCTGCTCTGGGGCGTGCTCGACGTCGTCATCGACGGCTACTTCGACGCCGTGCAGTCGCTCGACGACGAGATCGAGTCCCTCGAGGACCTGCTGTTCGACACCGGCCGGCGCTCCACGGAGGTCCAGCGCCGTACCTTCGAGCTGCGCAAGTCGCTGGTTGCGATCCGGCGCTACGTGCTCCCGACCCGGGAGATCCTCAACACCTTGATGCGCCGCGAGGACGGCCTCGTCGACGCGGCGATGATGCCGTACTACCAGGACGTCTACGACCACGTGCTGCGCGCGGCGGACTCGATCGACGCGCTGCGCGACCTGGTCTCGACCATCCTCGAGACGCATCTGACGATCCAGGGCAACCAGATGAACCAGGTGATGAAGCAGGTCACCTCGTGGGCGGCGATCGCCGCCGTTCCCACGATCATCACCGGCTACTACGGCATGAACGTCCGGATCTTCCCGGCTGCGGAGACGCTGTCCGGTGGCCTGGTCGCGCTGCTGCTCATGGTCGTGCTGGTCGGCCTGCTGTATGCCGCGTTCCGCCGCCGAGACTGGTTGTGAGTCGGGCTCAGCGGTAGTTCTCGTACTGCAGCGGGATCCCGAAGTCGCCTTCGCGCAGCATCGCGATGACGGCTTGCAGGTCGTCACGCTTCTTGCTCGACACCCGCACCGTGTCGCCCTGCACCGCGACCTGGACACCCTTCGGGCCGTCGGCCTTGATGGCCTTGACGATGGCGCGGGCCTTGTCGGCGTCGATGCCCTGGCGGATCGAGATCGCCAGCCGGGACGTGTTGCCGGCAGCCGGCTGCGGGTCCTCGTGGTCCAGCGCCTTGAGCGAGACCTGCCGCTTCACGAGCCGGCTCTGGAAGACGTCGAGGACGGCGAGCACCCGCTCGTCGCTGTTGGCGGTGATGACGACGCCGTCGTCACCGCTCCACACGATCGAGGCGCCGGTGTTCTTGAAGTCGAACCGCTGACCGACTTCTTTGGCGGCCTGGTTGAGCGCGTTGTCGACCTCTTGCCGGTCCACCTTGCTGACGACGTCGAACGACGCATCCGCCATGTTTCCTACCTCCTGGTCGACCGCTATCCTGTCCGTCGCGCGTACTCCGGTGCCGTGCACGGCGGGTTGCCCGAGTGGTCAAAGGGAGCGGACTGTAAATCCGCCGGCTCAGCCTACGATGGTTCGAACCCATCACCCGCCACGGTTGGTCGCAGCGTGTAATCTCACGCTGCGTCCCCGCCCCCTTAGCTCAGTCGGCAGAGCGTCTCCATGGTAAGGAGAAGGTCTACGGTTCGATTCCGTAAGGGGGCTCCAGAGCCAGGCTGTGGCAGGATGGACAGCCGCGGCGGAGTAGCTCAGCCAGGCAGAGCAAGCGGCTCATAATCGCTGTGTCGCCGGTTCAAATCCGGCCTCCGCTACCCACCGGCCAATGGCGGTAGTCTCGAAGGCCGCCGTCAGCTCATCGTTCGAAAGGGTCCTACCCGTGGCAGCCACCGACGTCCGGCCGAAGATCACCTTGGCCTGCGACGTGTGCAAGCACCGCAACTACATCACGCGGAAGAACCGCCGCAACGACCCAGACCGGATGGAGCTCAAGAAGTTCTGCCCGAACTGCCGGCACCACACGGCGCACCGCGAAACCCGCTAGTCACGCCGACCGGCATGGGGCGATAGCGTCCCGCCATGCCTCTCAACCGCGAGTTCATCGGCCGGGAGTACCCGACCAGTGACACCTACGAGGTGTCGCGCGAGCTGATCCGGCGGTTCGCCGAAGCGATCGGCGACCGCAATCCGGCGTACACCGATATCGCGGCCGCGAAGGCGCTGGGTCATCCGGACGTCGTCGCCCCGCCGACCTTTCTCACGACGCTGCAGTTCCGCTTCGCGCTCGAGGGACCGGTCGTCGACCCGGACCTCGGCCTGAACTACGCGCTGGTCGTGCATGGCGAGCAACGCTTCGTCCACCACCGCCCGGTGTACGCCGGTGACGTCCTGTCGGCGACCAGCAGCGTCACCGACATCCGCGACGCCGGCACCAACGAGCTGATGACGACCCGGATCAGCGTGACCGACGCCGCGGGTCAGCCGGTCGCCGATATGTACTCCACCCTCGTCTCTCGCGGGACCGCCGCGGCCAAGGAAGGCTGACCCATGACCGCAACCGTCAGCTACGACGACGTCGAGGTCGGCACCGCCCTGCCCGCCCAGACCTTCACGGTCCAGCGAGTGAACCTGGTGCAGTACTGCGGCGCCTCCGGCGACTTCAACGTCATCCACTGGAACGAGCGGGTGGCGAAGTCGGTGGGTCTGCCCAACGTCATCGCGCACGGGATGTTCACGATGGCCGAGGCCGGACGAGTGGTCACCGACTGGGCGGGTGACCCGGCGGCAGTCGTGGAGTACGGCGTGCGGTTCTCCGCACCCGTGCCGGTGCCCGACGACGACGTCGGCACCACCTTGACCGTCTCGGGCCGAGTCGAGAACAAGCTCGACCACCGCCGGGTCTCGGTCGTCGTCGAAGCCAGCGCGAACGATGCGACGGTGCTCACCAAGGCGAGGCTGATCGTCCAGCTCGGCTGATCCACAGCCGCGGACCGCTGTCGCTTGACAAGTAGTGAGTGATCACTCACTATGTCCTCATGACCCCGACCGCCACCCGGATGACCGCGGAGGACCGGCGCGCCGACGTGCTGCGCGCCGCCGTCCACGTGTTCGCGGCCGGCGGGTATCACGGGACATCGACCGAGGACGTGGCGCGGGCAGCCGGCATCAGCCAGCCCTACCTGTTCCGGCTGTTCCCGACCAAGAAGATCCTGTTCATCACGCTGGTCGAGCACGGGTTCGGCCGGGTCCGGGACGCTTTCACCGCGGCCGCCGGCGACCTCACCGGCGAGGCGGCAATCGAGGCGATGGCCGAGGTCTACAGCGAGCTGCTCCGGGACCGCGACGAGCTGCTGCTCCAGATGCACGCCTACAGCGCCTGTGACGATCCCGAGATCGCCGAAGTCACCCGGCGCGAGTTCGGCCGGCTCTGGCGCGAGGTGGTCCGGCTCTCCGGAGCGAGCGACGAGCGGATGCAGCAGTTCTTCGCCACCGGGATGCTCATGAACGTCATCGCCTCGATGGACGCGACTTCTCACGACTCGACGTGGATCCAGGCCTGCTTGCCGCCGGCCTGGCTCAACATCCCCGATGACTGATTTTTTTTGACCTGACAAGTGAGTGACTACTCACTACTAGGAGGATCCGATGTCTGCTCGAACCCGCACCATCTGGACGTTCGTCGTGACGAGCGTCGCGCTGTTCATGGCGCAGCTGGACAACCTCGTGGTCACCACCGCGCTGCCGGTCATCCGGCACGATCTGAACGCCTCGCTGTCGTCGCTGGAGTGGACGGTCAACGCCTACACGCTGACCTTCGCCGTGTTGCTGCTCACCGGCGCCTCGCTGGGTGAGCGGTTCGGCCGCCGGCGGATGCTCGTCGTCGGAATCAGCATCTTCACCCTGGGCTCGGCCGCCGCCGCGCTGGCGCCGAGTATCGAGTGGCTGATCGCGTTCCGTGCGGTGCAGGGCGCGGGCGCTGCCATCGTCGTACCGCTCACCTTGACCCTGCTGTCGGCAGCCGTCCCGATTGAGCGACGCGGCATGGCACTGGGGATCTGGGGCGCTGTCGCGGGCCTCGCGATCGCGACCGGCCCGGTGGTCGGCGGCGCCGTCGTCAGCGGCTGGTCGTGGCAGACGATCTTCTGGCTCAACGTGCCGCTGGGCGTGCTGCTGGTGCCGATCGCTCGACTGCGCCTGGTCGAGAGCCGCGGCGCCGCCCAGTCGCTCGACGTCCCGGGTGTCGCGCTGGCCAGCGCCGGTCTGTTCGGGATCGTGCTGGGTGTCGTCCGGGCGAACGACCTCGGCTGGTCCTCGTCCTTCGTCGTCACCTCGATCGCCATCGGCGTGGCCCTGATGGCGGCGTTCGTCGGCTGGGAGACTCGAACCGCGACGCCGATGCTGCCGATGCGGCTGTTCCGGTCCCGCGGGTTCTCGGCGACGAACTTCGCGAGCATGCTGATGTTCTTCGGGATGTTCGGCTCGATCTTCCTGCTGGCCCAGTTCCTGCAGACGGTGCAGCACTACTCACCGCTGTCGGCCGGCCTGCGCACCCTGCCCTGGACCGGGATGCCGATCGTCGTCTCCCCGCTGGCCGGCCTGCTCGCCGACAAGATCGGCGGCAAGGTCGTCGTCATCACCGGCCTGGCGCTGCAGGCGATCGGTCTGGCCTGGCTGGCCGCGGTGACCTCCGTGGACGTGCCCTACTCACACCTGGTCCCGGCGTTCATCGTCAGCGGCACCGGCATGGCGCTGTTCTTCGCCCCGGTAGCCACCGTCGTCCTGGGAAGCGTGCGGCGCAGTGAGGAAGGCATCGCCTCCGGTGCGACGAACGCGCTGCGCGAGCTCGGCGGTGTCTTCGGAGTCGCCGTACTGGCGTCGGTGTTCGCTGCGCACGGCAGCTACCTGTCGGGTCCGGACTTCGTTCACGGGCTGCGCGCGGCCGTCGCTGTCGGTGCGGGGGTCGTGGCGGTGGCGGCCCTGTCGATGCTGGTGGTGCCCGGTCGTGGCGGCGTCGAGACACCCGTCGACGAGGCGTTCCCCACCTCGGACATCGAGGCGGATTCGGCGGCGTTGCCCGTCAGCGTCTGAATCGTCCTATCGTCACGCCACCGGCCCGACAGTGCGGGCCGGTGGCGTGACGCGGTTGCGAGGGGGTATCCCCGGGACCTCACCGGTGTGAGCCAGGCGGCTCGTCGACTGGGCGGGAGGGACGACGTGAGCGGGCTGAACCCCTGGCGCCGTGGCCGCCGACCCGGCCGCGGAGCGGTCGCCGTACCGCCCCGTGAGGTCGTCGTACTCTCCGGCGGCGGCAGCCTTGGGGCCGCACAGGTGGGCGCGTTACAGGCGCTGATCGAGGCGGGCATCGTCCCCGACGCGGTCGTCGGCTGCTCGGTCGGCTCGATCAACGCGGTCTACCTCGCGACCGACCCCAGCATCGACCGGTTGACCGCGCTCGAGGCGGTCTGGCGGTCGATGTCGAGGCGGGCGGTCTTCCCCGACGGCCGGTTCGCCATCGCGCGGCGGCTGGTGGCCCGCGACAACCATCTCTACACAGCGTCGGGGTTGCGTCGGATCCTGGCCGACAGCCTGACGATCGACGACCTGTCCGAGACCGGTATCCCGTGTCACGTCGTCACCACCGACCTGCTCTCCGGGGAGCCGGTCTGGTGGACGAGCGGCGACCCGCTCGAGGTGCTCAGCGCGTCGGCGTGCATCCCGGGGCTGTTCCCCCCGGTCAAGCTGGGCGACCGGCTGCACGTCGACGGTGGCGTGTCCTGCCCGGTGCCGACCCAGTACGCCCTTGGGCTGGGTGCGGCGCGGGTGTGGGTTCTCGATGTGGCCCGGACTTACGCGGGCTGGGCCGACGAGCGGATGTCGGCGCTGGACGTCCTGCTCGAGTGCTTCGCGATCTCCCGCTCGCACCTCGGCCGGCAGCAGCCGGCGCCGGGAGCGGGTCAGCGGGTCGTCGCGCTCCCCGCGCTGTCCTTGGGCCGCCACGACATGCGCGACTTCTCGCGAACTTCGTGGCTGATCCGGGCCGGGCGCGAGGCGGGCCGCGCCATGGTCCGCGCCGAGCGGCAGCCCCGCCCGCGCCGAGTGGCTGCTGATTTGTGAACTGCTACTGCCCGCCGGCGGGCAGCAGCGATTCACTGATCAGCGGCGCCGGGGAGTACGCCGGCTCGGCGGAGCAGCCACCGGTTGCCGCGGCCGATCAACCCCGCCGAGTCGAAGAAGGCCAGCACCTTGGCAGCCGCGAAGCACTTGGTCTCCTGCCAGTGTGGGTTGCCGGCCGCGGCGCGACGAGCCTCTTGGGCGTCGAGACCGCACTCGGCGTACACCCGGGGGTGGATCAGTGCGGTCGTCGCGAGGTACATCACGATGCCGAGCATCAGCTGGTCGTACCAGCGGCCGATCCGACCGGTATGCCGTAGCGCCCGGATCGTCTCCTCGCGGGCGTACCCGATGTGGCGCGACTCCTCGATGACGTGGATCCGGCTGACCTGACGCACGATCGGTTGCAGCGAGTCGTCGTCCATCGCCTCCCGCTGGAAGGCGTCGAGGATCTCCTCGACGTACATCGTGCCCGCGAAGGTCTGGACGCCGGTCGAGGCGGCCTTGAACCACCGCCCCAACGCATGACGCATCCGGTTGACGCCGTAGTTCGGCGTACCGAAGGTCGAGATCATGGTCGCGAACATGACCGAGTGGCGGCACTCGTCGGCGATCTCAGTGAGCGTCCACTGGATGTTCTTGCGGGTCAGGTCGCGGTCGTAGGCGTAGCGCAGCAGCATCTGCATGAGGATCTCCTCGAACCAGATGCCCACGCTGGCGATGCTGGCGACCTCGTGCTTGGTCAGGGTGACCCGTTGTTCGGGCGTCATCCGCTCCCACAGGGCGGTGCCGTAGAGGCTCGACCGACTCGGCGGGCAGTAGAACTGCAACGGGCTCTGGGGCGCCGCCCAGTCGACATCCACGGTGGGATCGAACGACGTCCTCGCCGCGGAGCGCAGCAGCTTCTCGCCGGTTCGTTCGCGGGCTGAGATCTCGGTCATGACCATGCCGTTAGTAAACGTCCCATTGTCCAATGGCGCAATGGGTGGTGGCTAAGGTGTGACGCAATCCACACACCCCAGGATCGGGAGGCGCCGGTGTGGCCGAGTACCGCGTCGACGACCTCGCGCAGGCCGCGGGCATGACGGTCCGCAACGTCCGCGCCTATCAGGAGCGCGGGCTGCTGCCGGCTCCGCTTCGTCGCGGCCGGACCAGCTGGTACGACGACAGCCACCTGGCCCGGCTCCGGCTGATCGGCCGGCTGCTCGAGCGCGGGTACACCAGTGCCCACATCGCCGCCTTCATCGCCGACTGGGAGTCCGGTCACGACATCGGTGCGACCCTGGGGCTGGAGACGGCGCTGCTTGCGCCGGGCTCGGCGGAGCTTCCCGAAGAGCTCGGGTACGACGAGCTGGTCGCCACGCTCGGTGGACTGGACGAGCCGGCGGCGCTGGACCGCGCGATCGAGCTGGGCCTGCTCAGCCGGCTGACCGAGGATCGGTTCCGGGTGCACCGGCCGCGGCTGCTGCGTGCTGGGGCCGAGCTGGTCGGGATCGGGATGTCGGTCGACGACGCGCTCCGGCTGGCTGCGGCGATGCGGGAGCTGGTCCAGTCCGTGAGCAGCCTGTTCGTGACGACCGTTGCCGACCACATCGTCGCCCAGCACCCACCGGACTGGGTGCCCACCGACGTCGAGATCGTCGAGATCGCGGCGATCGTCGAACGGCTGCGTCCGCTCGCCCGGGTGGCGGTCGATGAGGAGCTGGGTCCGGCGGTGGACGCCGACCTGCAGATCTTCTTCGGCGACTGGCTCGCCCGCACCCTCCGGCATCGCCCCACCGATGGCCCATTGGTGGGGCTATAACCCCACCCATGGGCCATGCGTGTGCCCAGGGCCCCACCATTGGGCCATCCGTGTGGAGGTCAGGCGATCTCGCCGAGCAGCTTCCCGATCCGGCTGATTCCCTCAACCAGGTCGTCGTCGCCGAGCGCGTAGGACAGCCGGAAGCAGCCGGGCGCGCCGAACGCCTCGCCGGGGACGACGGCGACCTCGACCTCATCGAGGATGAGAGCCGCCAGCTCGACCGTCGTACTCGGTGTCTGGCCCCGTAGCGGACGGCCCAGCAGCCGGGCCACCGACGGGAAGCAGTAGAAGGCGCCCAGCGGCGTGGGGCACTCCACGCCCGGGATCTCCGACAGCATCCGGACCATGGTGCGCCGACGGTGGTCGAAGGCCTCCCGCATCATGGCCGAGGCGGACAGGTCACCGCTCACCGCCGCCAATGCCGCTCGCTGCGCCACGTTGGAGACGTTCGAGGTCGCGTGCGACTGCAGGTTCGCTGCCGCCGTGACGATGTCGGCCGGGCCGATCAGCCAGCCCACGCGCCAGCCGGTCATCGCGTAGGTCTTCGCGACGCCGTTGACGATGACGCACTGGTCGGCCAGCTCGGGAACGACGACCGGCATCGAGGGCGCGGTCGCGCCGTCGTAGAGCAGGTGCTCATAGATCTCGTCGGTCAGGACCCAGACCCCGTGCTCGACCGCCCAGCGGCCGATCGCCGCCACCTGATCGGGCGGGTAGACCGCCCCGGTGGGGTTCGACGGCGAGCAGAACAACAGCACTTTGGTGCGATCCGTGCGCGCCGCCTCGAGCTGCTCGACGCTGGCGAGATAGCCGCTCGCCACGTCGGTGTCGACGACGACGGGTACGCCGCCGGCGAGCCGGATCGACTCGGGGTAGGTGGTCCAGTACGGCGCGGGGAGCAGCACCTCGTCGCCGGGGTCGAGCAGCGTCGCGAACGCCTCGTAGATCGCCTGCTTGCCGCCGTTGGTAACGAGCACCTGGTTCGCGCCGACCTGGTATCCCGAGTCACGCTCGGTCTTCGCCGCGATCGCCGAGCGCAGCGCGGGGAGGCCGCCTGCCGGGGTGTAGCGGTGCATGGCCGGGTCCCGGGAGGCCTCGATGGCCGCCGCCACGATCGGCTCCGGGGTCGGGAAATCCGGCTCGCCGGCTCCGAAGCCGATGACGTCGCGACCCGCCGCCTTCAGTGCCTTCGCCCGAGCATCGACGGCGAGCGTGGCCGACTCGGTGATGGCGGCGATACGGGCGGAGACTCGGGAGGCCGGAGGCATGCCGCCATTATCGACTCCGTCGTCGGGGAACGCCCAGCAATATCGGGCGTTCGACCGGTTGCGCGGCCCGACGTACACTCGGGAGTTCACGACACACACAGGGCAGTAGCTCAATTGGCAGAGTCCCGGTCTCCAAAACCGGTGGTTGGGGGTTCGAGTCCCTCCTGCCCTGCTAGCACGGGACGACGACGGACAGCGCGTCAGCGCGAGGACAACGGAGACGACGGAGAGGTGAGTCGGTAGTGACGCAGGCCAGCGACACCCAGCGCAACCCGGCTCCGGTGCCCGCCGCCGGTGGTCGTGGTGCCAAGCGACCCGGCAACTTCATCACCCGCATCCCGACGTTCAACCGCCAGGTCGTCGCCGAGCTCCGCAAGGTCATCTGGCCGACCCGGACCGAGCTGGTGACCTACACCGCGGTGTCGGTCATCTTTGTGACGTTCATGGTCGCCCTCGTCGCCCTGTACGACTACGTCTTCACCAAGGTCATCTTCTCCGCATTCGGCTGACGAGCCATCCAACCCGAAGGAAGTTCTCTCTCCGTGACTGAGTCCGCGCCCGACCGCGCCGCCGACGAGCCGCTCGAGCCGCATCAGCCGGCATCCGAGCAGGCCGAGGCGATCGACGCTGCCCTCGACGGCGAGGTGCCCTCGACGGCTGCCGGCGCAGGCGCCGACACCGTCGACGAGCTGGGTCTCGGGCTGAACGAGGACGACGCCCCGGGCTACCTACAGCCGGACGAGTCGGAGCCGGCTGAAGCACAGATTGAGGCTCCGCCCGAGGCAGCCCCTGAGGCGGAGCCCGAGGTCGACGAGGTCGAGGAGTTCCGTCGCCAGCTCATCGCGCTGCCGGGGGACTGGTACGTCGTCCACACCTACGCGGGCTATGAGAACCGGGTGAAGGCCAACCTCGAGTCGCGGATCGCCTCCTTGAACATGGAGGACTACATCTACGACATCCAGGTGCCGACCCAGCCCGAGACGATCATCAAGCAGGGCAAGCGCCAGGTCGTCGAGTCCAAGGTGTTCCCGGGCTACGTCCTGGTGCGGATGGACCTCACCGATGAGTCCTGGTCAGTCGTGAAGAACACCCCGAGCGTCACCGGCTTCGTCGGGACGACCAACCCGTCGCCGCTGTCGACCGCGGACGTCGTGAAGTTCCTCGCCCCGAAGCCGCAGGAAGCCAAGAAGGCCGAGGCCCCCAAGGTCGTCGACTTCGCGGTCGGCGAGTCGGTCACCGTCATGGACGGTCCGTTCGCCACCCTGCCCGCCACAATCAACGAGATCAACGCCGAGTCCCAGCGGCTCAAGGTGCTGGTCTCGATCTTCGGCCGCGAGACTCCGGTCGAGCTGTCGTTCAACCAGGTCAGCAAGATCTGACCTGCCCCGCCGTACCCGAATCATCGAGCAAGGACAACTGACATGCCTGGGAAGAAGAAGGTCGCCGGCCTGATCAAACTGCAGATCCAGGCCGGCGCCGCGACGCCGGCTCCGCCGGTCGGGCCCGCACTCGGCCAGCACGGCGTCAACATCATGGAGTTCTGCAAGCAGTACAACGCGGCGACCGAGTCGCAGCGCGGCGACGTGGTGCCGGTCGAGATCACGGTGTACGACGACCGGTCGTTCACGTTCATCACCAAGACCCCGCCGGCGGCGCGCCTGATCCTCAAGGCCGCTGGCGTCGAGAAGGGCTCCGGCGAGCCGCACGTGACCAAGGTGGCGGCGATCAGCCGGGCCCAGGTCCGCGACATCGCCCAGACGAAGATCGCCGACCTCAACGCGAACGACTTGGACGCGGCCGAGAAGATCATCGCGGGCACCGCCCGGTCGATGGGAATCACCGTCACCGGCTGAGCGTCTAACGAATACGGAACGACATCGATCGTGGGAGGGGCTTGGCCGCCCCGCTCGCACCACTAGGAGGAACCATGGCAGGCAAGGCATACAAGGCAGCGGCCGCACTCATCGACCGCGACAAGCTCTACCCGGCCGCCGACGCGGTTCGGCTCGCTAAGGAGACGTCGACCACCAAGCGCTTCGATGCGACGGTCGAGGTCGCGATGCGGCTCGGTGTCGACCCGCGCAAGGCGGACCAGATGGTCCGCGGCACCGTCTCGTTGCCGCATGGCACCGGGAAGACCGCCCGCGTGGCCGTCTTCGCGACCGGTGACAAGGCGGACGAGGCCCGCGCGGCGGGTGCTGACATCGTCGGCGGCGACGACCTGATCGAGAAGGTGTCGAACGGCCAGCTCGACTTCGACGCCGCGGTTGCCACGCCGGACCTGATGGGCAAGGTCGGCCGGCTGGGTCGGGTTCTCGGTCCGCGTGGCCTGATGCCGAACCCGAAGACCGGCACAGTGACCAACGACGTTGCCAAGGCGGTCCAGGACATCAAGGGCGGCAAGATCGAGTACCGGGTCGACCGGCAGTCCAACCTGCACCTGGTGATCGGGAAGACGTCGTTCACCGAGACCCAGCTGCTCGAGAACTACGCCACCGCGCTCGATGAGATACTGCGTGCCAAGCCGTCGGCCGCCAAGGGCCGCTACATCCGCAAGATCTCGGTCTCCACGACGATGGGGCCCGGCATCCCCGTCGACCCGACCGACACTCACCCGGTGCACGCCGAGGCCTCGGCCTAAGCGATCACCGTCCATCCGCCCCACTGCTAGTCTCGATAACGCCGAAGATCGCCGGTCGCCGCTCGTAAGAGCGGCCGAAGGTTCCGCGCAAGCGGGCGTCCTGCGCAGGTCAGTGGTTCGTTCGACGCAGGCCAGTCCTGTGCACCGACGCCCCGCGGCCCTGCGCCCGGGGCGTTTCTGCGTCGTCAGACCGAACCACACGAGAGGACATCCATGGCGAGGCCAGACAAGGTCGCCGCGGTCACGGAGCTCACCGAGGCCTTCCGCGGGTCGACGGCCGCCGTGCTGACCGAGTACCGCGGACTCAGCGTCGCTCAGCTCAAGGAGCTGCGCCGGTCGCTGGCCGGTAATGCGACGTACTCGGTCGTGAAGAACACCCTGACCAAAATCGCAGCCCGAGAGGCCGGCTTCAGCAGCTTCGAGGCGTTGCTCGAGGGCCCCTCCGCCATCGCCTTCGTCAACGGCGATCCGGTCGAGGTCGCGAAGGGGCTGCGCAACTTCGGCCGCGAGCACCCGGCCCTGGTCGTCAAGGGCGGCGTCCTCGACGGCCGGCCGCTGTCGGCCGACGAGGTCCGGACGCTTGCCGACCTCGAGTCGCGTGAGGTGCTGCTGGCCAAGCTCGCCGGCGGCCTGCTCGCCCCGGCTCAGCAGCTCGCCACCGTCCTCGCCGCTCCGGCAGCCGGATTTGCCCGCGCCCTGGGTGCACTGGTCGCCAAGGCGACTGCCGACCCGAGCGTGCTGACCGGCGGCGACGGAGCGAGCGCAACCGAGCCTGAGGCGGCAGCCGAGCCTGAGGCGGCAGCCGAGCCTGAGGCAGCGACCGAGCCTGAGGCAGCGACCGAGCCTGAGGCGGCAGCCGAGCCTGAGGCTGAGGGCACCACTGATTCATCCACCGACGAAACCTCCACCGACGAGACCCCTACTGACGAGACCCCTACTGACGAGACCCCTACCGACGGCGTCGCTGACGCGTCGTCCGCCAGCTGACCCAAGGAGATAGACATGGCAACCCTGACCAACGACGAGATCATCGAGGCCATCAAGGCCAAGAGCCTGATCGAGATCTCTGAGCTCGTGAAGCAGTTCGAAGAGACCTTCGGCGTCTCCGCAGCGGCGCCCGTCGCCGTTGCCGCCGCGGGTGGCGGCGGTGCCGCCGCGACCGAGGCCCCGGCCGAGCAGGACGAGTTCGACGTGATCCTCGAGGCGGCTGGTGACAAGAAGATCCAGGTCATCAAGGTCGTCCGCGAGCTCACCAGCCTGGGCCTGAAGGAGGCCAAGGACCTGGTCGACGGCGCTCCCAAGCCGGTCGTCGAGAAGGGCACCAAGGAGGCCGCCGACAAGGCCAAGGAGGCCCTCGAGGGCGCCGGCGCCACGGTGACCGTCAAGTAGCAACGGTGCGCCAGTAAGCACCAGTACGTCCCGAAGGGGGCGGCCGTGACCGATTGGTCGCGACCGCCCCCTTCGGCGATTCAACGTCCGGTGTCGGTCTGCCACTGGACGTCTAAATCTCGTCACGCCGGGCATGTCGTGGGTCGCCATGGACCGCCCGAGCGCCCCTGACCGCGTCGCTGCGTCCATCTGCGCTCGGGACGGCGCCCCGATGTGGCCGCGCCGGTTTTTTTCCGACATCCGCGTGTCATCTGCTGGCTACCGGGCAGTAACCCCACGCAACGTGACGTGGCTCACAGGAGATTCGTCACGGATGTCGAAGTCAGTCGTTGGAGCACTGTCGACCGACGGCGGCCCGACAACGACCAGCTCCTCGGGGCGCGGAAGGCAGGACCTGCGTGGGCGTTGAGGTCAAGGTCGAGGGGCTCTCGAAGTCGTTCGGACGGCAGGTCATCTGGGAAGACGTGACACTCACCCTTCCCAAGGGTGAGATCTCCGTGCTGCTCGGACCGTCCGGAACCGGCAAATCGGTGTTCCTCAAGCACCTCATCGGCCTGCTCCGTCCTGACCGCGGACACATCTATATCGAGGGCAAGGACGTGCCCAACATCTCCGAGCGGCACCTCTACGAGATCCGCAAGATGTTCGGGGTGCTGTTCCAGGACGGTGCGCTGTTCGGCTCGATGACGATCTACGACAACGTCGCCTTCCCACTGCGCGAGCACACCAAGAAGAGCGAGTCCGAGATCAAGAAGATCTCGATGGAGAAACTGGAGCTGACCGGCCTGGTCGGCGCCGAGCAGAAGCTCCCCGGCGAGATCTCTGGTGGGATGCGCAAGCGCGCCGGACTGGCCCGCGCGCTGGTCCTCGACCCGGAGATCCTGCTCTTCGACGAGCCCGACTCCGGCCTGGACCCGGTCCGTACGGCGTACCTCAACCAGCTCATCGTCGACCTCAACGCGCAGATCGAGGCGACGATGCTGATCGTCACCCACGACATCAACACCGCCCGCACGGTGCCGGACAACATCGGGCTGCTCTACCGGCGGCACCTGGCGATGTTCGGGCCGCGCGAGATGTTGCTGTCGAGCCAGGAGCCCGTGGTCCGACAGTTCCTCAACGCCCAGAAAGAGGGCCCGATCGGGATGGCGGAGGAGAAGGACGCCGCCGAGCTCGAGGCCGAGGGCGGTGGCGAGATGCCACCGCTGCCGCCGATCCCGCCGCAGATCACGCCCAGCAGCGGCGAGCCGCGACGCGCCCAGCGTCCCGCTGGACAGTGGCTCAAGGAGAACAACGCCACCCCGCCGCCCGGCTCGTTTGAGGGTGACGAGGGGTACAGCGCTGCCGCGACCGGCAGCGATCGCGGCTCGTCCGACGGAGCTCCAGATGACGGTGCGCCGTCTGCTGACGGTGCGTCGTCCAACGGCGGGCGGCACGCCGGGTCCGAGGCCCCGGAGCCGGAGTCTGACGCCACGCCGACCTGGCAGCGGGCCGCATCCGCGACCGGAGGCGGCGGGACGTGAGCAGCGCGACGATCGCGGCTCCGTTCCGGGCGAGTGGGAACTTCTTCGCGCTGTGCTTGGACACGTTCGTCATGTTCTTCCGCTCGGTGCGGCACCTGCGCTACCAGTGGCGGGAGACGATCGAGCAGGCCTGGTTCATCGCCAGCGTCACGATCCTGCCGACCGCGTTGGTGTCGATCCCGTTCGGCGCCGTCATCGCGCTCCAGATCGGCAACCTGTCCACCCAGGTTGGCGCGGGTTCCTTCACCGGCTCCGCCGCCGTCCTCGCGATCCTTCGCGAGGCGGCGCCGATCGTGTGCGCTCTGCTGATCTCGGGGGCCGGCGGATCGGCGATCTGTGCCGACCTGGGCAGCCGCACCATCCGCGAGGAGATCGACGCGATGGAGGTGCTGGGGATCTCGCCGGTCGAGCGTCTCGTCGTCCCCCGCGTCATCGCGTGCATGGTGGTGGCGTTCCTGCTGAACGGCCTGGTCTCGGTGGTCGGCGTGATCGGTGGCTACGTCTTCAACGTGCTGCTGCAGCACGGCACGCCCGGTGCCTACGTCCAGTCCTTCACCGCGCTGGCCCAGCTTCCCGACATCTACGTCGGTGAGGTCAAGGCACTCCTGTTCGGAGCGGTGGCCGCGCTGGTGGCGTCGTACAAGGGGCTGAACCCGAAGGGCGGCCCGAAAGGCGTCGGTGACGCCGTCAACCAGTCAGTGATCATCTCGTTCATGTTGTGCTTCGTCATCAACTTCGTCGTCACCGAGATCTACTTCTCGGTCATCCCCCAGAAGACCGTCTGATGGCCAGCACCGTCTCGTTGCCCCGGCCGCTGCGCTGGGTCAAGACGCCGTTCACCAAGGGTCTGGACGTCCTCGAGGACTCCGGTGAGCAGCTGGCGTTCTATGGCCGCTCGATCGGATGGGTCCCGCGGACGCTCGTCTCGTACAAGAAAGAGGTCGTCCGGCTCATCGCCGAGGTGAGCCTCGGGTCGGGGGCGCTCGCGATGATCGGCGGCAGCGTCGGCGTCATCGCGTTCCTCACCTTCTTCACCGGCACCGAGGTCGGGCTCGAGGGCTACCAGGGTCTCCAGCAGATCGGCATCGCCGCCTTCGCGGGCTTCGTCTCGGCGTACTTCAACACCCGCGAGATCGCGCCGCTGGTCGCCGGGCTCGCGCTCACCGCGACCGTCGGTGCCGGCTTCACGGCACAGCTCGGGGCGATGCGCATCGCCGAGGAGATCGACGCCCTCGAGGTGATGGGCATCCCGTCCATCCCCTACCTCGTGGCCACCCGGCTGATCGCGGGCCTGATCGCCGTCATCCCGCTCTACGTCATCGGCCTGGTCGCGTCGTACTTCGCCACCCGCGAGATCGTCGTGCTCTTCTTCCACCAGTCCGGCGGCACCTACGACCACTACTTCCACACGTTCCTGGTGCCGACGGACGTCATCTACTCGTTCGTGAAGATCATCGTCTTCGCGATCGTCATCATGCTGATCCACTGCTACTACGGCTACTACGCCAAGGGCGGCCCGGCGGGCGTGGGAATCGCCGTCGGCCGTGCCGTGCGGACGTCGATCGTCGCGATCAACGTCATCGACCTGTTCCTCAGCCTGGCCATCTGGGGCGCCAACACCACCGTCCGGATCGCGTCATAGCCATGGCATCCCGAGGACACCGGATCAAGCGACGCCTGCAAGGCGTGGCGTTCCTCGCTGTCGTCGCGCTGTTGCTCGGGCTGACCATCGCCATCTACAACAAGGCACTGCCCTGGCAGTCGGCCGACACCGTGACGCTGGACGTGTCGCGGATCGGCAACGAGCTCGGCATCCCGGCCGACGTGAAGCTCGACGGCGTCCTGGTCGGCCGGGTGAGCAAGGCCCAGACCACCGGCCCCAACACCTCACTGACCCTGAAGATCAACAAGGCCCAGATCCACAGCATCCCGTCCAACGTGGTCGCGCGGATCCTGCCGAAGACGCTGTTCGGAGAGAAGGAGGTCGAGCTCGTCACCCCGCCGAACCCGTCCTCGACCCCGCTCAAGCCCGGCGCAGTCATCCCGCAGGACCGGTCCAAGACTGCGATCGAGCTGCAGACCGTCTTCCAGCAGCTGGTGCCGGTGCTCAAGGCGCTGAACCCGGCCGAGCTCTCCACGACGCTGTCCAACGTCTCGATGGCGCTGCAAGGCCGCGGCGAGGAGCTCGGCGAGAACCTGGTCCTGATCGACCGCTACCTGGCGGTGCTCAACACCGACCTGCCCAACATCAAGCACGACATCGGCGGCCTGGCCGACCTGGCCAGCAACTACGCGGACGCCGCCCCGGACCTGCTGTCGATCCTGCGCAACTTCTCGGTGACCGCGCACACCTTCACCGTGAAGAAGGACACCTACGCCCAGTTCCTGCTGGGTACGGCGGGATTCGCCCAGACCGCGACGAAAGTGCTGCAGACGAACGGAAACCGGTTGATCAAGCTCGCCCAGCTCTCCAAGCCGGTCCTCGACCTGGTGGCGCACTACTCGATCGTCCTCGAGTGCCTCCCGAACGGACTCACCATCTTCGACCGGACCCGGCTCGAGCAGGCGTTCGCCGGCGGCGAGCTGCACATCGACCTGATCCCGGTGGGCGACCGCGGCGCGTACACGGCCGCCGACGCGCCCAAGGCCGACGAGTTCGAGAAGGACAAGCTGCCCCCCAACTGCTACGGCCTCCCGTACGACGGGAAGGGAATCAATCCGGTCGACACCGTCTATCCGTTCGCGCCAGGCCCGAACACCAGCAAGGGCGGACTGCTCGGCACCGGCGGCAGCTCTAACCCGGGTCCCGGGACGGGCGGCAACAGCGCCTCGGACAGCTCCTACGTGACCCAGCCGCCGCAGGCCGGTGCCACCGACGGTGTGGGCTCGGCGGCCGAGCAGGCCCAGATCGCCGACCTGCTGGGCAGCCACGCCGGCAACGCCTCGTCGATCGGCCTGAGCGACCTGTTGGACGGGCCGATCCTGCGCGGGATGGCGGTGAGCCCGTGAAGGGCCAGACGCTCGCAGCGGCGATCAAGCTGATCGCCTTCGCCGTCGTGACGATCCTGGCCACCGGCGTGCTCGCCGTGGTCATCAGCAACCGGCAGTTTGGTGCGACTCGCACCTACACCGCGCGGTTCACCGATGTGACCGACCTGCTCGGCGGCAACGACGTCAAGCTCGCAGGAGTCCGGGTCGGCACGGTGAAGTCCATCAAGGTGGTCAACAACTCCGACGCCGAGGTCACGTTCAGCGTCGACAAGAGCATCCCCATGACGACCGCGACCGATGTCGACGTCCGGTACCTCAACCTGGTGGGCCAGCGCTACCTCTCGCTGGTGGAGAAGCCCGACACCCATGCCTCCCCGCAGCCCGCCAACCAGGTCATCCCGGTCTCCCGGACTGCCCCGGCGCTGGACCTGACGGCTCTGTTCAATGGGTTCCGGCCGCTGTTCCAGGCGCTGACCCCCAAGGACGTCAACGCCTTCGCGCTCGACCTGATCCAGACGCTGCAGGGCGAGGGCGGCACCATCGACACGCTGCTGACGCAGACGGCGTCGCTGACCAACACCGTCGCGGACCACGACGCCGTGATCGGGCAGGTCATCAACAACCTGCTCAGCGTGCTCTCGACGGTTCAGCAGCGGGATTCGGGCCTGTCCGACACCGTCGTCCAGCTGCAGCGTCTGGTCGGCGGCCTGGCCCAGGACCGCGGCACGATCGCGGCCTCGCTGTCGCACATCGACAACCTCGCGACCAGCGGTACCACGCTGATCTCGCAGATCCGGCCCTACCTTCCGAAGGACCTCGCCAACCTCGCCGTGCTCGCCCACAACCTCAACACCACGAAGGACTCGGACGGGAAGAACACGCTGGCGAGCTACCTGAGCCGCGCCCCGGCGAAGATCAACCGGATCACCCGCACCGCGACCTACGGGGGTTACTTCAACTTCTGGCTGTGCCAGCTCCAGATCACCGGACTCCCCGTCAGCGTGTCCGCGTCCTCGTCGTCCTCTCCCTCATGCCCGACGAGCTGATGACATGAGGCCATTCCGGGAACGCAACCCGCTGCCGATCGGCATCGCGGGGCTGCTCTTCATCGCACTGCTCCTCGTGATCGGCCTCAACGCGGGCCGGCTGCCGTTCATCAACAGCGGCAAGACGGTCTACGCCCAGTTCAACGACGCCGCCGGCCTGCAGAAGGGCAACGACGTACGAATCGCAGGGGTCCTCGTCGGAAAGGTGACGTCCGTCTCGCTCGACGGGAACCAGGTCCGGGTCGGCATGAAGGTCAAGGGCGACCACCCGATCGGTTCCAGCACCCACGCCGACATCAAGATCGAGACGCTGCTCGGCCAGATGTACGTCGACCTGACTCCCGCGGGCACCGGCAAGGTGGCGCACGACACCATCGCCGAGGCCGACACCAGCACGCCGACCGGCATCGTGCCCGCTTTCCAGGGTCTGGGCGCGACGACCGGCGGCATCAACGGCGCCCAGCTCGCGAAGTCCTTCGACGTCGTGGCGCAGACGTTCAAGAACACCCCGGCCAGCGTCCGCACCTCGCTGACCGGTCTGCAGCGGTTGTCGACGACGATCGCGTCCCGCAACTCGCAGCTCACGGCGCTGCTCGCCAAGGCCAACGGCGTCACCACGACGCTCGCCTCGCGGGACGTGCAGATCGCCGAGCTGATCCACGACTCCAACCTGGTGCTGCAGACGGTCAAGCAGCAACGTGCGGTCATCCACGACCTGCTCATCCACACCAGTGCCTTGGCCAAGCAGCTCGAGGGGCTCGTGGCGGACAACGAGAAGGTCATCGGCCCGGCGCTGTCCCAGCTCCAGGGCACGCTGTCGATCCTCCGGGCGAACCAGACCAAGCTCGACGAGACCCTGCATCTCGCGGCGCCGTTCATCCGGGACTTCGCGGACACCCTCGGGAACGGCCGCTGGTTCGAGACGACGCTCTACAACCTCACGAACGCGGTCGGCTGCCTGAAGATCTCGGGTACGTCGATCTGCCCGCCGAGCGGAGGCACGGGATGAACCGGCTGGCCTCGCTCAGCAACCGAGTGGCTGCCGTCATCGTCGGTCTGCTCGTCCTCGCCCTCATCGCGGCTGGCGTCGTCGTCGTGCTGACCGGCGGGAGCTCCTCGAAGCAGCTCACGGCGTACTTCCCCCGGACCATCGGCCTGTACAAGGGCAACGACGTGCGGGTGCTGGGCATCAAGGTCGGGAAGGTCACCAGCCTGACGCCGGACGGCGACCAGGTGAAGGTCACCATGACCTACAGCGGCAAGCAGAAGATCCCCGCAAACGCGGTCGCCTCACTCATCGAGCCGTCCATCGTCAGCGACCGGTACGTGCAGCTCGACCCGGCGTACACCAAGGGGCCGGTGCTCCCCAACCACGCGGTCCTGCACACCAACCGCACCCGGACGCCGCTCGAGCTGGACAACATCTTCCAGAACATCAACAACCTCGATATCGCGCTCGGGCCGAAGGGCGCGAACGCCAAGGGTGCGTTGTCCCGGCTGATCAACGTCAGCGCCGCCAACCTCTCCGGCAACGGGACTCGGCTCAACGGCGCCATCAAGGAGTTCGCGGCGGCGATCTCCACGCTCTCCGGCAGCCGCGGCAACCTGTTCGCGACGGTGTCCTCGCTGCAGAAGTTCACCACCACGATCGCCCACAACGACGGCGGCGTCCGGGCGCTGAACGCCAACCTGGCGACCGTCGGTGGCCAGCTCGCCGGCGAGCGCAAGGACCTCGGGGCAGCGCTGGCGAACCTCTCCGCGGCGCTGGCAGCCGTCAACACATTCGTGGCGGCCAACAAGACCAATCTCACCGGCGACATCCACGGTCTCGCCAGCGTCTCGAACGTGCTGACTAAGGAGAAGGAAGCGATCACGGAGTTCACCGACCAGGCGCCGCTCGCGCTGTCGGACCTGGGCCTGTCGTTCGACTCCAAAGCCACAACGCTGGACACCAAGAACGACAGCTCGAACTCCCTGACGAGCGGGCCCGGCAGCGCGCTGTGCCAGATCTTCAGCAACCTCGGCTTGCTGTCCGTGTTCGGCAAGTCGGCCGGCTGCTCGTCCACCGGTACGACCGCCCTGGTCAACTCGCCGCACGCCACGTCGCTGTCGCAGCTGCTGAAGGTGACCAAGTGAC
>CAWBLI010000007.1:0-36706 GCA_963789615.1 uncultured Actinomycetota bacterium
GGTCTGGAGCCGATGGGCGATGACGATGGAGGTCCGGCCGCTGGCCACCACGTCGATCGCCCGGGTCACGACGGCTTCGGTGGCCAGGTCCAGATTCGACGTGGCCTCATCGAGGATGAGGATGGTCGGGTCGACCAGAATCGGCCCGGGCCAGGCAGAGCAGCTGGCGTTGGCCGGCTGACAGCGATCGGCCGCCCTCGGTCACCTCCGGCGTCAGATACCCCTTGGCCAATGAGGCAACGAAATCGTGTGGGGCTCCCACCCCGCCCGAGCGGCACCCGCTCCACCTCGAGGTCGGTGGCGTCGGGCCGGCCGTAGGCGATGTTGGACCGGATGGTGCCCGAGAACAGGAACGGCTCTTGGGGCACGTACCCCAACCGGCGGCGGAAGCGGCCGGATCGAGATCTCGCAGGTAATGACCGTCGACCAGCACCCGGCCGGCGGTGGGGTCGTAGAAGCGGGCGGCGAGCTTCATGAACGTGGACTTCCCGGCGCCGGTGGGGCCGACCAGCGCCACCCGCTCGCCCGCCGGGATGACCAGGTCGACGCCCCGCAACGCGTCGCTCGCGGCCCGCCGGTAGCGGTAGCGCACGCCGTCGAACCGCACCTCGCCGGCCAGCCGTCCGATCTGGTCGGGGTGCGCCGGCGCCGGGCGTGGCGGGCTGCTCGGCGAGCAGGGTCCGCAGCTTGCGCATCCCGGCCCGGGCCTGCTGGTAGGAGTCGAACACCTGGGACAGCTGCTGGATCGGCGAGAAGAACTGGGTGAGGTAGAGCACGAACGCCACCAGGACACCGGCGGACAGCGTCTTGTCCTGCAGCCGGCTGACGCCGAGGGTGAGCACCAGCGCCGTGGCGATCTGCTGGAACAGCTCCGTGGAGGCGACGTACCAGATCTGGATCGACAGCGCCCGCAGGCCGGCCTCGCGGTTGGCCTCGCTGAGCTGGGTGAACCCCGCGAGGTCGCGGTCCTCACGGACGTTGGCCTGGGTGACCCGGACCCCGGCCAGCGACTCCGCGAAGGACGCGTTGACGGTCGCGATGGTGTCGCGCTGATGGTCGTAGGCGACCGTCGAGCGGCGCTGGTAGAACACGGTCGCCACGATCATCGGCGGGAGCACCGCCATCGCGACCAGCGCCAGCTCGGTGTCCATCACCAGCAGGACGACGGCGATGCCGAACAGCGTTGCCAGCGAGACGATCGCGTTGAGCAGGCCGTTCTGCACCAGTGCCGACAGGGTGTCGACGTCGCTGGTGACCCGAGTGAGGATCCGCCCGGTCAGCTCGGTCTCGTAGAAGTCCATGCCGAGCCGCTGCAGGTGGGCGAACACCCTGACCCGCAATGCGCCGAGCAGCCGCTCCGAGGCCTTGCCGGTGGCGATCGCCGAGGCCCACATGTCCCACCAGTCGTACGCCGAGACGGCCGCGAAGGCAGCAGCGACCAGGAGCAGGACCGACGTCGAGGCCTTTGCCACGCCGTCGTTGATGCCGACCTCGATCAGCTTGGGCTGCGCCAGCGTGGCCAGCGCATCACCGAGCACCAGCGCCAGGCTGATGGCCAGCATCATCCGCTGCCGGTGCAGCAAGCCACGAAGGGTCAGCGGTCGCTCTTCGGCTGCCGACTCGGCGAGCAGGCCCTCCGGGAGCGCATCGGTGGCCGGCGGCAGCGCGTCGAGGGCGCGGCGCAGCGACGGCGTCGCCGACATCATCGCGGCCCAGCGGGAGCCACCGCTGGCTCCGCCGACCGTCGACCGGGGTCGCGACACGGCGCTCGCCGGTCGGCCGACCGCGGCACCCGGCTCGGAGCGGGTGGTCGCCGGGCTGAGCAGTCCGTCGGCCTCGGGCGGGGCGGTGTCGAGCAGCTCGCGGTAGCGGGCGTCGGTCGCCATCAGCTCGTCGTGCGTCCCGATCGCCGTGATCCGGCCGTGGTCCAGCACGACCACGCGATCAGCCAGCCGGGCGGTCGAGCCCCGGTGGGCGATCAGCAGCATGGTGCGGCCGGCGTGCCACGCCCGCAGCGCGTCGTGGATGTCGGCCTCGACCGCCGCGTCGACAGCGCTCGTCGCGTCGTCGAGCACGGCCACGTCCGGGTCGGAGAGCAGCAGCCGGGCCAGCGCGATGCGCTGCCGCTGGCCGCCGGACAGGGTCAGACCGCGCTCGCCGACGACCGTGCCGAAACCGCTCGGCAGCTCGTCGATGAACTCTGTCGCCTGCGCGGCGTCCGCGGCGGCGCGGACCTCGTCGTCGGAGGCGTCGGGACGGCCGTAGGCGATGTTGGCCCGGATCGTGTCCGAGAACAGGAACGCTTCCTCGAAGGCGATCCCGATCCGACCCCGGATCGAGGCGAACGTCGCGCCGGCCAGGTCGCCGCCGTCGACCGTGACGCGCCCGCGCACCGGGTCGTAGAACCGCGGTAGCAGCATCGCGAGGGTCGACTTGCCCGACCCCGACGGGCCGACCACGGCCACCGTCTCGCCCGGCTCGAGCGTCAGGTCGATGCCGTGGAGCACAGGTGGCCCGTCCCCGGCGTGGCCGAACTCGACGCCCTCGAACCGGACCCGACCCGGCCCGTCCGGCAGCGGGGTGGCGTCCGCGCGCTCGGTCAGCGTGGCCTCGGTGTCGAGGACTCCGACCAGACGCTCGACCGCGGCCCGCGCCTGCTGGGCGAGGGCCATCACCGCTCCGACCATCCGCGCCGGTGCCGCGAGCTGCACCAGGTACGTCGTGAACGCGAGGAACGTGCCGAGGCTGAGCTTGCCGTGCAACGCCAGGTAGCCGCCGAGGACCAGGACGCCGAGCTGGCCCAGCGACGGGACGCTCTGCAGCATCGCGGTGAATGACGCCCGCTGGCGGGCCGCCCGCATCCGACCGGCGTACATCGAGGAGACCGCGCCCTCGACCCGCTGCGTCTCCGCGTCCTCCTGGCCGAAGCCCTTGACGACCCGTACGCCGGAGACCGCTTCCTCGACCGTGTTGGTGAGCTCGGCCTCGCGCTGCTGCGCGTCCCAGCTGGCAGCGAAGACGGTCTCTCGGGACCGCACCGTCACGATGACCGTCAGCGGCACGATGACCAGGGCGACCAGGCCCAGCGACCAGGACAGGAAGAGCATCACGACGACGCTGGCGACCAGCTGCAGCGCGTTGGCGATGACCTGCGGACCCCACGCCAGGAACTGCTGCACCAACGTGAGGTCGGCGCTCGCCCGCGACACCAGCTGCCCGGTGCGCAGCTGGTCGAGAGCGGCGGGGTCGAGATGCTGCAGGTGCTCGTAAAGCTGGGTACGCAGCCGCTGCTGCACGTCGTAGCTGACCCGGCCGGCCCGCCAGCGCCGAGCGCGGGTCGCGACGAAGCGGACGATGCCGAGCGCGAACAGGAAGACCAGCCAGGCGTCGAGGTCGCCGGTCGAGCCGGCCAGGCCGTCGTCGACGATCCGGCGAGCGGCGAGCGGCGTCACGGTGATGACCGCCGTGCTCACCAGCGCCGCCCCGATGCTCACCAACAGCAGCCGGCGCGCGGGCCCGACGAAACCCCAGAGCAAACGGAGCCAGCCGGCAGACAGGTCGCGCTCGTCCTCCGCCGGCGCGGAACGGGTCAGGATGCTCACGTCACCCCGATGGTTTCATCCTGTAACGACAGTTGTCTCCCGGGCATCGATCAGGCCTCCGCCTGTCGGCGCGACCGATAGGCAGCAACGTTGGTGCGGCTGGCGCATCGTGCCGAGCAGAACCGCTTGGAGCGGTTCGCCGAGCTGTCGAGATAGGCGTTGTTGCAGTCCTGGGCGGCGCACCGGCCGAACCGGTCGGCGCCGAGCTCGGTCACGACCAGCGCCATCCCGAACAGTCCCTCCGCGGCGAGGATCGTCGTCACTGACGCCTTGGTGTCGTTGACGTGCAGGTGCCAGGTCTGGGCGTCATGGCCCGAGATCCGCGGTCGAACCGGGTGCTGCTCGAGCAACGCGTTGAGCCGCGACACGGTGGTGGGCTCGTCGCCGGCGTCCGACGCGTCGACCACGGCCGCGAGATCGCTCTGCAGCCGCTTGAGCGCGCGGAGGTCGCCGGGCTGCACCTGGTCGCGGACCCACGGTCGCGGGGCCAGGAACGCCTCGATGTCCTCGCAGCTCGTCAGTTCCGCGTTGATCAGGTCGATGGCGCCCTCGGCGTAATGACCGGAATCCATATGTGCATCTTACGCCAGATTGATGTAATGTAAGTGTCAGAAGGACGACAGGTCCTTACCGATCATGACGCCGAGTAGGAGGCAACCGTGGACTGGCTGGAGCTGCAACGGCGCTGGGACGCCCAGCAGGAGACCTACCTGCCGGATCGCGAGCAGCGGTTCGCCGTGATGCTCGACGCGGTCGAGGCCGCGGTCGGCGACGCCCCTCGGGTGCTCGACCTGGCCGGCGGGACCGGCTCGATCTCCCAGCGCGTGCTGCACCGGTTCCCGGCCGCGCGCACGGTGGTCGTCGACATCGACGCCGCCCTGCTACAGATCGCCCGCGGCACCTTCGACGGTGATGACCGGGTCCGAGTGGTTAGCGCCGACCTCGCCTCGCCGTCCTGGCTTGAGGCGGTGGGCGAGCTGTGGCAGCTTCGACGCGGTCCTCACCGCAACGGCGCTGCACTGGCTCACCGGCGAGCGGGTCGCCGGCGTCTACGCCGAGGCGACCACGCTGTTGCGGGCGGGCGGGGTCCTGATCAACGCCGACCACATGGTCGATCCCGATCTGGCCAAGCTCGGGGTGGCGTTTTCGGCGTACGAGTCGGAGCAGGAGAAGCGTCGCCAGGCCGTCGCCGGAGCCGAGGACTGGACCCAGTGGTGGGTCGGGCTGCGCGCGATCCCGGAACTCGCCGAGGCGGTCGCCGAGCGCGACCGCAGGTTCGCCGAGCGGGACGCCCACCACACCGAGCTAGACGTGCCCTCGTCCTGGCATCTCGACGCGCTGCGCTCCGGCGGGTACGCCGAGGCCGGGCTGCTGTGGCGATCCTTCACCGACGCCGCGGTCATCGGACTGCGATGACGAGCGTCCTTAGTTACCACCGATTCGGAAAGGAGGAGTGACCCAGATGTTCCAGAACTTGACGGCTGCCGCCGCTCGCGAGCACGTGCGCGACCTGCGCACCGACGCTGAGCGCGACCGGCGCGTCGCCCAGGTCCGCCGCACCCGTCGCGCCTGATGGTTTGTGCAGCCTGCGCCGCCACCCGTGACGGCTAGCCCTGCACAAACCCGGGAAGCGGGCGTGAGTTAGGTTAGGTATACCTAACTCATTGAGAGGGCCCTTCCCGTCATGCCCGTCCATTCCGCGGTCCGCGCGACCGTCGCCGGGGTGATCCCCGCCGCACTGCTCCTCGCCGGGTGCGGCTCGTCCTCGTCGTCCTCGTCGGCGGCGTCCAGCGCGCCCGTCGTACCGGCCGCCAGCATCTGCACCCAGGTCGCCGACGTCCTCGGCGACGGGCCGGACCCGGACGCCGACCCGGTCGGGTACGCCGAGGCGCAGATCGGACCGCTCGCCGCGCTGCACCCCAGCAACCCGGCACTGCGCAACGCCGTCACCGCGCTGGACGCGGCGTTCCGGCAGGAGTTCGCCCACGGCGCGACCCACGCCACTAAGGTCGCCGTCACGGCCGGCCAGCACCGCGTCAACGCGGTGTGCCCGGGGGCGGCGTCATGAGCAGCGGGGTACGACGTCCCGCCGCCCTGGCCCTGGTCGCCATCGCGGCCACGGTGCTCGCCGGATGCGGCGCGTCGGGGTCGCCTGGCGCTGGCGGCAGCCACGACACGATCACGCTCTACAGCGGGCAGCACCAGCAGACCACCGACGCCCTCGTCGCCGGCTTCGAGAAGGCCACCGGCATCACCGTGAAGGTGCGCAACGACGACGAAGATGTGCTCGACGACCAGATCCAGACCGAGGGGTCGCACTCGCCGGCCGACGTGTTCTACACCGAGAACACCATGCCGCTGCAGGACCTGTCGGCCCACGGGCTGCTGGCCACGATCAAGCCGTCGACGCTGGCCCAGACACCCAGCAAGTACAACTCGCCGCAGGGTGACTGGGCGGGCGTCTCGGCACGGGTCAGCGTCCTGGACTACAACCCGTCACTGATCCCGAAGAGCCAGCTGCCGACCTCGGTGCTGCAGCTCGCCGACCCGAAGTACAAGGGCAAGCTCGCCATCGCCCCCGGCGAGAGCGACTTCCAGCCGATCATCACGTCGGTGCTGCGGGCCTATGGCAAGGCTCGGACCCTGCAGTGGCTGGCCGGGCTGAAGGCGAACGCCGGCGATGCCCACACCTATCCCGACAACGAGACGATCGCCGACGAGGTCAACCGCGGTCAGGTCGCGTTCGGGCTGATCAACCAGTACTACTGGTACCGACTGCACGCCGAGGTCGGCGCTGCGAACGACCACTCGGCCATCACCTACCTCGCGCCACACGATCCGGGCTACGTGCTCGACATCTCCGGCGCCGGGATCCTGAAGTCCAGCTCCCACCAGGCCGCGGCGCAGCGGTTCGTCGCGTACCTCACCAGCAAGGCCGGGCAGCAGATCATCTCCCACAGCATCAGCTTCGAGTACCCGATCGCGTCAGGTGTCACGACCAGCCAGCCCGAGACGCCGCTCGACCAGTTGCAGCCCAACTCGATCAACCTGGTCCAGCTCGGCAATGGCCGCGAGGCGATCGCATTGCTCCACGAGGCGCAGCTGTTGTGACGACGGCGCAGCTGTACCCACGCGGGTGGACGCGTGGGTGGATGGGTCGCCGTCGTTCCGGCCCGCCGCGGGCACTGGTCGGTGTCAGCGTGCTCATCGCGCTGGCGCTCGCGTTGCCGCTGGTCTTCCTGCTGGTCGTCGCTCACCAGGCGGGATCCGACGACGTGTGGAACCTGATCCTCCGCCACCTCACCGGCGTCCTGCTGTGGAACACAGTGCGACTCTCGGTCGTCGTCACCGTGCTGTGCGCGGTGATCGGGACAGCGGCGGCGTACTGCGTCGAACGCACCGACCTGCCGCTGCGCGGGCTGTGGGCGGTGCTGGTCGTCGTACCGCTGGCGATCCCTGACTTCGTCGTGAGCTTCGGCTGGACCTCGCTGTCGACGCGCGTCGCCGGCTTTCACGGTGCCGTCCTCGTCATGACGCTCGCGGTCTACCCGCTGGTCTACCTGCCGGTCGCGGCGAGCCTGCGCAACGCCGACCCGTCCCAGGAAGAGATGTCACGCAGCCTCGGCGTGGGGCCGGTGCGGACCTTTCTGCGGGTGACGCTGCCGCAGGCGCGGACCGCGATTCTCGGCGGTTGCTTGCTGGTCTGCCTGGTGATGCTGGCGGAGTACGGCGCCTTCGAGATCCTTGGTTATCGGACCTTCACGACTGAGATCTTCGCGGAGTTTCAAACCGCCTTCAACCTGCCGGCGGCCAGCGCGCTGTCGCTGGTCCTGGTCGCGGTCAGCCTGATCGTCGTCGGGTCCGACCTGCGGGTGCGCGGGCACGGCGGCGTGGTGCGGACCGCCGGCCAGGCGCAACGACGCACCCCGCGGACCCGGCTCGGGCGGGCCACCATCCCGGTGCTGCTCGGCTTCGTGGCACTGGTCGGGCTGGCTCTCGGCGTACCGGTCGGATCCAGCGTGTACTGGATGTTCGCTCGCACGACTCCGGTCCTGACCGGCATCCCGTTGCTCACCGCCGCCGCTCACACCGCGGCGTATGCGGCCGCGGCCGGTGTCATCGCGACCGTCGCCGCGCTCCCGCTCGCCGTCCTGTCGGTGCGCTACCCGGGCCGGCGGATCCACCTGCTCGAGCGCAGCACGCTGCTCGTCCTCGGGATGCCGGGCCTGGTGACCGCGCTCGCGCTGTCCTACTTCGTCGAGCGGTACGCCGGCGGGTTCCTCTACCAGAGCGCGACGTTGCTGGTGCTGGCCTACTCGATCCTGTTCTACCCGTTGGCATTGGTCGCGGTGCGCGCCTCCGTCGTGCGGGCCCCGGCACGACTCGACGACGTCGCTCGCTCGCTGGGTCGCGGCCCGGTCTCGGTGCTGCTGCGTGTCACGTTGCCGTTGCTGGCGCCGGGGCTGGCCGCTGCGTTCTGCCTGGTGTTCCTGTCGGCGGTGACCGAGCTGACGGCGACGCTGATCCTGGTGCCGACCGGCGTCCAGACCCTCGCCACCCAGTTCTGGGCGTACCAGCAGAACCTGTCCTACGGCCAGGCGGCGCCGTTCGCGCTGCTGATCATGGCCATCGCCGCGGTCCCGAGCGTCGTGCTGGGACGATGGTTCGATCGACTCCCGTCCACGACCAACCAGGGATCGGACCAGGTGATCCTGTGAGCAGCCTCGAGGTCACCGACCTCGTCAAGGGGTACGGCGACAAGCCGGTGCTGCGCGGGCTCGACCTGACCGTGGACGCCGGCACCATCACCGCGATCCTCGGCGCCTCCGGCAGCGGCAAGACGACGCTGCTGCGCGTGCTGTGCGGGTTCGAGCGCTCGGAGCGCGGATCGATCGTGATCGACGGCGAGATCGTCGACTCCTCGACGCAGTACGTGCCGCCCGAACGCCGCCGGATCGGCTACGTCCCGCAGGACGGCAACCTGTTCCCGCACCTGAGCATCGCGGCGAACATCCGGTTCGGGCTGCCGCGCGGCGCCGAGTCGCGGCAGCGGGTGAGCGACCTGCTCGACATGATCGGGCTGGCCGACCGAGCCCGGAGCTACCCGCACCAGCTCTCCGGCGGCCAGCAGCAGCGGGTTGCACTCGCCCGCGCGCTGGCGGTGCATCCGCGACTGGTGCTGCTCGACGAGCCGTTCGCCTCGCTGGACGCCGCCCTGCGGGCCAGCGTTCGCGGTGACGTGGTCGCGGATCCTCCGCGAGGCCGGGGCCACCGCGCTGCTGGTGACGCACGACCAGGACGAGGCGCTCTCGCTGTCGGACACCGTCGCCGTGCTGCGGGACGGCATCATCGCGCAGCTCGACACGCCACACGGCATCTATGCGCGGCCGGTCGACCCCGACCTCGCCGGCTTCGTCGGCGAGGTGAACCTGATCGTCGGGGTGGTTGATGGTGACCAGGTGACGACGGCACTGGGCCGGCTCGCGCTCGGTCCGTCGGAGGCCGTCGTACCGTCCGGACCGGTGCTGGTCATGGTCCGGCCCGAGCAGCTGGTGCTGCGCCAGGCCGGTGCCGGTCTGGGTGACGGCGGCGAGAACGAGGGCGGCTGCACCGTCGTACGTCAGGAGTTCTACGGCCACGACGCGGTCGTGCGGGTCTCGCTGGCCGGTTCCGAGCTTCCCAGTCTGGTCGTGCGGGTCCGCGGTGACCGGAGCTGGCCGGCCGGCGCCCGCGCGATCGCGTCGGTCGAAGGCCCCGTGGTGGCCTACGCCGACGCCGACTTGTCAGGACGCCCACGCTCAGCTTTGGGCCGAGCAACCTGACAAGTCGGGCTAGCCGTGCCGGGGCGGGTCGACCGTCCCATCGGCGACGTTGCGTTGCGCCCACAGGGCCGCAGAGGTCCGGTCCCGTACACCGATCCGCTGGAAGATGTTCGTGAGGTGAGCCTTGACGGTGCGCTCGCTGATCCGCAGGTTGCGAGCGATCTGCTTGTTAGCCAGTCCATTGCCGACGAGCACCAGCACCTCGAGCTCACGGTCACTGAGCTGTGCGCCGGGCCGTGACTTCCGGGCGTGGAGCAGGGTGCGCGCGACGCGTGGGTCGAGTGGCGACTCGCCTCGTACGACGGCACGGATCGCCTCGAGCAGCTCGGCCGGCTCACTGTCCTTGAGCAGGTAGCCGACGGCTCCGGCGTCGAGCGCGTCCATCACGCGATCCCGGTCGGTGAACGACGTGAGAACGAGAATCTGAGTCTTCAGGCCATCGGCAAGGATCCGCCGCGTGGCGGCCACGCCGTCGACACCCGGCATCGACAGGTCCATCAGGATGACGTCCGGCTGGTGCTCGGCCGCGAGCGCCATGGCCTCCGAGCCGTCTGATGCGCTGGCCACGACCTGTATGTCGTCAGCAGCAGCGATCAACGTCTCCAGCCCCGACCGCACCAGCTGGTGGTCGTCGGCCAGCAGGACGTCGATCATGGTGCCCCCATTCTCCGGTTTCCCGACAGCGATTGTCCCGGCGTACCGATGGGGGCTTCGGTACGCCGGGACGTCAGCGGAGGATCGCTCGCTCAGCCGTCGCCGTCGTGACCCCGATTGTGGTCGCCCTTGTCGTGGTCGCCCTTGTCGTGGTCTCGCTTGTGGTTGTCACCCTTGTCACGGTCGCCATCGCGATCGCGTTCATGTGTAGCGTCGCGGTCCTTGCCACCGTCGCGGTCGTGACCCTTGTTCTTGTCCTTGTCACGATCGCGGTCTCGCTCGTTCTTGTTCTCGCGTCGTTCTTGTCTCGGTCGTTCTTGTCTCGGTCGTTCTTGTCTCGGTCGTTCTTGTCGCGGTCGCCGTGATCGCTGGGGCCGGGGCCGCCGTTGTTGGTCCGGACGACCGAGTGCGTGGCGGCAACGGTGTGGGCGCTGGAACCGGCGAGCGCCGGCGAGGCGGCGATGCCGATGGCAGGCGCACCGGCGATGATGCCGGCGGTGGCGAAGATGAGAGCTCGTCGCATGGTGCGGACTCCTTGACGTTGTGGATGTGTTGGGGACCCTTCTGTTGTCGCACTCTGCGCGGGCATGCTCAATGAGACCTAGGTACTACGACCATCGGGATGGTGTGGTGGCTGACGTGGCCGCAGACGACCCCCAGCTGGCGGGCGAGCGGGTCGTCCTGGTGCCCGTCGCGGCCCAGCACGTCGACGAGCTTCGCCGGATCCTGCTCACTCCGGAGGTCCGCTCACGCTGGGGAGACGAGGCACGCTCCGAGCAGTGGCCGTTCGACGACACGTCCGCGGTGCGCTACGCCGTACTGGTCGACGACGTAGTCCGCGGAATGGTGCAGTACAGCGAGGAGAATGAGCCGTCGTACCGGCACGCCTCGATCGACATCTTCATCGACCCGCAGGTTCACGGCCGCGGCGTCGGGCGGGACGCCGTCCGCACCCTGGCCCGGTACCTGATCCACGACCGCGGACACCACCGACTCGTCATCGATCCGGCCGCCGACAACGAGGCGGCCATCCGGTGCTACGCGGCGGTGGGCTTCCGGCCGGTGGGTCTGATGCGCAACTACGAGCGCGATGTCGACGGCGACGGCTGGCATGACGGACTGCTGATGGACGTGCTCGCCGCCGAGCTCAGCTGACGTCGCGCTTGTCCTCGTGCTGCGCTGGCCGAGCCAGTACGAGCCCCACAGGCCAGGCTTCACTTGCCGTCGCGGTCGCCTTGGCACCGGGATGTGTCGGCTATCCATCGTGTCGAGGATCCGGTCCCGGGCGCTGTCCATCCAGAACACAATGGGCGTGAACGGACCGGCGTGGGCCAGGTGCGGGTGCGGCCGGGTCGGAGCCTGTCGCAGCGCCCGCTCGTAGTCGGCAGCAAGCGCCTCCTGTGCCGGCTGGTCGAGAACCTCGTTGAGCGAGCCCGCCAGGCTGCTCAACGCGCGGTAGTGCTCTGCCACCAGCGGCCGCAGTTCATCGATGACGGTCCGCGAGTCCACCGCCGCGGCGAGGATGTCGCCGGAGTGATGGCGTTCCAGGACGCGGAGCAGGTGGCTGATGCGAGAGACCTGCTGCCGATGGACGGCGACGATGGCTCGGCCGTCCGGGAGTGACCGGCGGACGACGGGATAGACCGTCCGGTCGAGTGCGGCGAGATGAGCCGAGAGCCACGTGACGACATCGAGGACCGGGGTCTGCTTCGGTCGACAGCAGTAGCTGGACTTCGATCTCGACTGACTCGAGCGTGGCCCGCAGATTTCGGGTGACAGGTACGTCGTTGACCGTCATGGGCACCTCCGCGCCGAACGGGCGCTATCACCCAACTATACGAGCGTCCGCGGCTTCGAGTTCAGCCGATTTGTGAACCGCCGCTGCTCGCCGGCGGTAAGTGGCGATTCACAGATCGCGGCGTGGCGGAGGGTGTGAGATTCGAACTCACGAGACGGGATGAACCGCCTGGCCGCTTTCAAGGCGGCTGCACTAGGCCAACTATGCGAACCCTCCCGGTGACGCCGCCCGGAGGCGACGGCCCGTTACTGCATCATGCCAGCCGGGGTTACGCGTCGAGCGCACTCACGCCGATGGCGTCGAGGAGGTGCTGTCCGAACCACTCGATGTCGAGGTCGAGCTCCTTGCGGCCAACACTGAACCGCCCGGCCGCCTCGGAGGTCGCGAACGCGAGCGCGAACGTCGACAGCACGCGCTCGATCCGCGGTACGTCGACATCGGCCACGCCCGCATCTCCCAGCGCCTGGTAGATCGCCTCCCGGCGCCGCCGCGCGGCGGTCGTCTTCGCGGATCGCAGCAACAGCAATGGAAACACCTGGGGATGCCGTCGAGCTGTGACGCGCATCCCGTCGGCCATGCCTGCCAGTCGTTCTCGCCACGGCAGCGCCGGATCCGGCAGCGGGAGCTCGACCAGCAGCCGCTCGACCAGCCCGTCGAGCAAGCCATCCTTGTCACCGACGTGGCGGTACAACGCCATCGGGGTGACGCCGAGCCGCTCCGCGACCGCCCGCATCGACACCGCGGCCAGGCCGTCGGCATCGGCAAGCTCCAGTGCGGCGGACAGGACGCTGTCGCGATCGATCTGTGCCGGGCGTGGCATGGACACCTCCAGTGCCTCAGGTTAGTATCCCTCGTATATCTACGGCGTACACATTGGAGGTTGTGATGCGGGTTCTCTTATCGGAAGCCTCATCACTCACTGCTCGCGAACACCTCACCGTGCTCGGCCCGCAAGGCATCCACGTGGATCTCATGACGAGCAGTAGTCCGGCACTGGGGCAGTTCAGCCGCTGGCGAGGCCGGGTCCACCGGGCACCGTCACCCTCGCTCGACCCGCTGGGTTATCTCAAGGCCGTGGCCGGATTGCTGAGCACCGGCCGGTACGACGCCCTGCTTCCCACGCACGAGCAGGCGTGGCTTTTCGCCGCGGGCAGGCGGCTGCTGCCCAGCGATGCGCCGCTCGCCGTCGCGCCCCTCGAGTCGTTCGAGCGCGTGGCGGGCAAGCACGAGTTCTGCCGGCTGCTCGACGAGCTCGATCTGCCACAGCCGGACTGGGCCGTCATCCGCACCGCTGCCGATGCCGCGGCGTTCGGCTTTCCCTGCTGGCTCAAAGCCGACTTCGCGACCGCCGGCCGCGGGGTGCGCTTGGTCCACGACCCGACCACGGCCGCGACCGCACTGCAAGCACTACAAACGCTGGCCGGCGACGGCACGGTCATCGCCCAGCGACCCGCGCCCGGTCGCTACGCCCAGGTCGGGGCGCTGTTCGACCACGGCCGACTCATCGCAGTCCACTGCAACGAGAAGGTCGGTGAGGGCGCCGGCGGCAGCGCAGCCGCCCGCCTCGGCGTCGACCACCCGATCGCCCGTGACCACATCGCCCGAGTCGGTGACGCTCTTCGCTGGCACGGCGGGCTGACTCTCGACTACCTGCACCAGGGTGGCGAGCCGCAGTTCATCGAGGCCAACCCTCGCACCGTCGAGCCGGGCAACGCCGCGGCAAGTGGGGTGGACTTCCCGATGCTCACGGTCGCCCTCAGCCGGGGCGAGCCGACCCCAGGCAGCCAGCTGATCGGTCGGCCCGGCGCCCGCACCCACAGTGCCGTCGCGCTGATGCTCGGAGCTGCCGAACGCACCGGTAGTCGTCGGCACGCGATGGCCACCCTGGCCCGCGCCGTGACGGCGACCGGGCCGTACCGCGGCAGCCACGAGGTCCTCACCCCGGTACGCCGAGACCCACCGAGCGCGGGGGCGCTGCTGGTGGCCACCGGCCGAGTGTTACGGCGCCCGGCAGCGGTCGCGACCATGGCTGCCGACGTCGTCGCGGCGTACTCCGTGTCGCCTGCTGCCGTGGAGGTTGCCCGCTCACAGCCATCCTGAGTGCGACACTGAAAGCGCGGGAACGGTCGGAACGACCCTCGCGACTGTCGCGCAGGCCAGGGCGCGAGATCGAATGGGAGCCGACATGAGGTCGCCAGTCCTCAGGTGGCTCCGCCGTGGCGTCGTGGTGCTGCTGCTGTTCGGCGTACTCGACTACCTCGTCCTGCCGCAGATCGCCGGCACCCGCAAGGCGCTGCACCTGGTGAGCACGATCCACCCGTGGTACGCGATTATCGGCGTGGCGTTCGAGATCCTCAACTTCGTGAGCTACTCGCTGCTCACCCGCAGCGTCCTCCTCGACGATCGGCCGTCCTACTCCTGGCTGATCCGCACCGACGTGACCGCGCTGGGCGTCAGCCACCTGGTCCCGGGCGGCGTCGCTACCGCAAGCGCGCTGCGGTTCCGGATGCTGCGCGAGGGCGGTACGCCGGCCGACGACGCCGTCGTCGGGATGGCGGTCGAGGGTGTCGGATCGACCCTCGTGCTGGCGCTGATCTTCTGGTTGGCGCTCATCGCGTCGATCCCGATCTTCGGGGTCAACCCGGCGTACGCGACGGTCGCCGTGGTCGGCGCCATCCTCATCGCCGGCTCGCTGCTCGTGATCTTCTTGCGGTCCCGGCTGGCGCCCACCACGACGACCGACCGGTCGTGGCGCCTCATCCACCGGCTCCCGCACCGGATGCAGCCGCGCGTCGAGCGCATCGTGCAGGAGTACTCCGCGCAGCTGCGACGCCTGTTGGCCGACAAGGCCGGGCTGCGCACGTCGGCGCTCTGGGCGGCGGGCAGCTGGTTGATGGACGCGGCCTCGCTCTGGGTGTTCGTCGCGGCGTACGGCCATCGCGTTGACCCGGTCGGCCTGCTCGTCGCCTACGGACTCGCCAACCTGGTCGCGATCGTCCCGATCAGCCCGGGCGGTCTCGGGGTCATCGAGGGCGTGCTGATCCCCTCGCTCGTCGGGTTCGGTACGCCCCGGGGGATCGCCGTGCTGGGCGTCGTCTCGTGGCGGTTGTTCAACTTCTGGGCACCGATCCCGGCGGCCGGTGTCTGCTACCTCTCGACCCGGACCGAGACCTGGCGCATCGGCCGACTCGGCCGACTCGGCGCCCGCCGTGAGACGCCATGATTGAGACGCCATGAAGCTGAAGCTCGACCTGCATGACATCTACAACCGGGGTGGCGACATCGACCGTGCCCTGCAGGCGATCATCGACGAGGCCGTCGCGAAGAAGGCTCCGCTGGTCGAGATCATCCCCGGCAAGGGCTCAGGCGCCCTTAAGAAGCACGTGTTGCGATTCTTGGACCGCAAGGACATCAAGGCGCAGTACCACCGGGTGGAGAAGGACTCGAAGAACTTCGGCCGGGTCTTCGTCCACTTCCGATGGAAGTGACGTGTGACCGCGTGGTGACCGGGCAGTGAAGCGACGTGGCGAGGAGGGTGTCGGCATGAGGGGGGCTCGGGTTCGCCGGCTCGCCGTGGCGGCCGGGCTGCTCGTCGCGGCTACGGCTACCGCGTGCGGCGGCGGGTCGTCGCCGGGCACCGCGGACATCGTCGCGACTCCGGGTACGACGGTGAGCGCGTCGCCGGGTGCCGCGCACGTGGTGAGCCTGCCGCTCGGCTCGGCCCGGTCCTCGACACTGGACATCCAGTCCGGCGTGACCATCGCGGAGGTCACCAGCGCCAATCTGCCCGGTCAGCTGGTGACCGCAGTGACACCGGCGGACTCGGGAGTGCAGCCGTCGCTCACGACGGACAGCAACGGAATCATCCACCTGCTGCTGCCGCATGCGTCCGGCGGCGGACGGGTGAGCAAGCTCGTCGTGGTGCTGAACCGCGCGGTGACCTGGTCGATCTTCCTCGACGGCGGTGCCAGCACCGAGCGGGTGAACCTGCGCGGGGCGAAGATCAATGTGGTGGATCTCGGGGGCGGCGTGGCCTCGGCCCGGATCACGTTCCCGCGGCCGACCGGGACCGACCTGCTCCGGATGACCGGCGGCGCCTCGCGGCTGATCGTCGACGTACCCCGGGGGTATCCCACCCGGGTCCGCGTGAAGGGTGGCGCCTCTTCGGTGCGGATCGGGCCGATTCGGCACACCGGGGTCGGTCCGGTCGCCACCTACGACTCGAAGGGGTACCGGAAGGCACACCAGCGGATCGACCTCGAGATCGAGGCGGGCGTCTCCGCCCTGTCGGTCCAGCCGTACTGAGGGCTTGCTGAGCCTTACTGAGCCGAAGGCTCAGGCGGCCATGGCCTTCTTGTTCCAGGTGAGCTTGGCGACGTCGAGGACGCCGCTGATCGTGGTCTCGGCGCCATTGCGGTACCAGCGACCGGTGTCGCAGCGTCGGCAGTAGGCGAAGGTGAGCATCGACTCGCTCGCGCTGATGTCGATGGTGGTCACGGGCTTGTCGCAGCAGGCTGAACTCATACCATTGCTTCGACCGACTCTCCGATTTTCCACATAGACGGTTGGGACGGTCTCTCATCACCCGATAGGACTAGTCCAAACCTGGTCACTATCGGACTTTTCCGGTGGAATGGGGGGTGACCGCCCAAGTCGGGTCCGGGGAGCGATCCCAGGAATCCGCTGGGCGGCACCGGCGGGATGGGGGAGTATGGACCGGATGAGCGATCGGGTTGTGTGCCAACCCGACGCAGGGTCGGGGGAGGCCGTGCGTTCGGGATCGCTCACGGGTGCCCCCGCGCGGGCCGCCGTCGCCACCAAGCCACCGTCCGTCGATGCGCCGCCGCGCCAGCGGCGCCAGTGGGCCTGGACCGCGATCCGCGGCATGCGCGAGATCATCCTCGTCGTCTCGGTCTACTCCCTGTACGACATCAGCCGGTACCTCGTGAAGGGCGACCACGACGTCGCCGTGCGCCACGGGCTGACTCTCCTTCACTTCGAGCAGCGGCTGCACCTGTCCCCCGAGCACGCGCTCAACCGGGTGTTCAGCGCCCACCTGTTGCTCGCGCTCCCGGCCGACTACATGTACGCCGCACTGCACTACGTCGTGACACCGATCGTCTTGATCTGGATGTGGCGCCGGCACGGCTCGTCGTACTCCACTGCTCGTAGCGTCCTGCTGGTCGCGACCGTCCTCGGCTTGGTGGGCTTCAGCCTGCTTCCGGTGGCACCGCCGCGGCTGCTGCCCGGCTTCATCGACACGATGGCGAAGGAAGCCCACTACGGCTGGTGGGGTAAGGACGCCAGTGCGCCCCGTGGGTTCGGCGGTGACACCAACCAATACGCCGCGCTGCCTTCGCTGCACGTCGGGTGGGCGCTGTGGAGCGGCTGGATGCTGGTCCGCTACGCAAGCCGTCGTACCGTCCGGATCCTCGGTGCGCTCTATCCGCTGGTCATCAGCTTCGTCGTCATCGGCACTGCCAACCACTACCTGATCGACGTCCTCGCCGGGGTGGCCGTGCTGCTGCTCGCGTGGTTGTTCGTGCGGCTGCTGGCGTCGTTACAGTGGCACCCGTGGCGGCAGAGCGGGCGTCTCGGCGCCGAGCACCCCCTGCGAACCTGGCTGAGCTGCCGCCCGGGTTCGCCGTCGCCGCGGCTCGCATGGCCGCCCGTGTGCCCGGCGCGTGATCGCGGGATGAGCGCCCCCGGCTCCTACACCGGGATCGGTGTCAGCCCAGGGACGGCCATCGGCCCGGTGGCCCGGGTGCAGGGCCCGGTGCTGCCGTCCCGCGACGATGCCGCGGTCGACGTCGGAGCGGAGACCGAACGCGCGGCCGCGGCGCTGGACACCGTCGGCGCGGAGATCGAGGCGCTGGCCCAACGAGCCGGCGTCTCCGGGGTCGGTGCTGGTCCGGCAGGCCGCGAATCGCCCGCGACCCGTCACTCGGCGCGCTGGCCGCGCAGCTGGTCCGCACCGGGCGGCCGGCGGCGCGTGCCACCTGGGAGGCCTTCGGCGCCTACCGCGACATGCGCGCCGCCGACCCGATGCGCGCGGTCCCGGACCGGGCCGAGCTCGACGACGTCCGCGACCGGGTCGTCGCGCTGCTGCTGGGCGAGCCACGCCCGGGCATCCCCGACCCCGGTACGCCGTTCATCCTGGTCGCCCGCGACCTGTCCCCGGCGGTCACCGCCGGGCTCGACCCGAAGCGCGTGCTGGCGATCGTCACCGAGCGAGGCGGGCCGACGTCGCACACCGCCGTCCTCGCCAAGTCCCTCGGGATCCCCGCCGTGGTCGGGTGCCCGGGTGTGGCGTCGCTGCGCTCCGGGCAGCAGGTCCTGGTCGACGGGCTCGCGGGCGAGGTGACGGCGATCCGGACAGCCGGGCACGGTCGACCGCGAGCCGGGCAGTGGCCGTCGTACCGGGCGGATCCGGTGTCGGTGAGGAGCCGGAGCCGACCGGGCCCGGGCCGGCTCGGCGACGGCCGCTCGGTCCAGCTGCTCGCCGCGGTGGGCGGCGTCGCGGACGTGGCGGCGGCCGTGGCGGCGGGCGCCGAGGGCGTCGGGGTGTTCCGGACCGAGTTCGCGTTCCTCGACCGGGCGGAGCCACCGAGCGTCGCCGAGCAGGCCGACGCCTACCGCGAGGTGTTCGACGCGTTCGCCGGCAAGCCGGTGACGGTGCGGACGCTCGACATCGGGGCGGACAAGCCGGCGGCGTACCTGCGGCTCGGTGACCAGCCGAACCCGGCGCTCGGCATCCGCGGCTTGCGGGTCGCGCGTCGCCACCCCGAGCTGCTGGTCGACCAGCTGACCGCGATCGCCCACGCAACCCGCGGCTGCTCGGCCGACGTCCGGGTGATGGCACCGATGGTGGCGACGCCTGCGGAGGCGGCGTGGTTCGCGGCTCAGGCCCGGCAGGCCGGTGTGACGACGACCGGCGTGATGGTCGAGATGCCGGCGGCGGCGCTGCGGGCGGCCGACATCCTGCAGGTCGTCGACTTCGTCTCGGTCGGCAGCAACGACCTGGCGCAGTACGCGTTCGCGACCGACCGCGCCGACGGTGAGCTCTCCGACCTGCTGGACCCGTGGCAGCCGGCGTTCCTGGACCTGGTCGCGACGGTGCTGCGGGCCGGATCCGTCGTCGGAAGGTCGGTCACGGTCTGCGGCGAGGCACCCAGCGATCCGCTGCTGGCACTGGTCCTGGTCGGGCTCGGCGCCTCAGGCTTGTCGATGGCGCCGAGGTCGCTGGCCGTCGTACGGCAGACTTTGGTCCGGCACAGCCTGCCGGACTGCACCCGGTACGCCGCGGCCGCGTTGTCGGCGGACGGCCCTCCGAGGCCCGGGCCCGGGTCCGCGACGCGATCGAGTCCGCCGCACCAATGGCCCATCAGTAGGCCTATAGCGCCACCAATGGGCCATGCGTGGGGCGGTAGCGTCCCGGGGATGAGGGTCACGGGCGACGGCGGCGTCGGGATCGAGGTCATCGTCGACGGACCGTACGACGGCAAACCGGTGCTGCTGATGCACGGCTGGCCCGATACGCACCGGCTCTGGCGGCACCAGGTCGCGGCGCTCACCGATGCCGGCTACCGCACCATCGCACCCGACCTGCGCGGCTTCGGCGCCTCCGACAAGCCCACCGAGGTCGAGGCCTACAAGCTCACGCACTCCGTCGTCGACATGCTCGCCGTCCTCGACGCCTTGGACGTGTCCAGTGCAGCGGTCATCGCGCACGACTGGGGAGCGGTGGCCGGCTGGGGCCTGGCGGCCTTCGCACCCGACCGGGTCGAGCGGTACGCCGCACTGTCCGTCGGGCACCCGAAGGCGTTCATGGACGCCGGGTTCGCGCAGCGGATGCGCTCGCTCTACATGTTGCTGTTCAACATCCCGGTCGTCGCCGAGCAGTGGATGTCGAAGTTCGGCGACCAGATGCTGGCGAGCCACGCCGACCGCGAGGCCGTCCTCGCCGAGCAGGCCGAGCCGGGCGCGATGACCGCCGGCTTCGGCTGGTACCGCGCCAACGCCTCACCCAAGACGATCGTCAATCCGCCGCCCGCGCTGCCACCCGTGATCTGCCCGGTGACCGGCATCTGGAGCAGCAACGACATCGCGCTCACCGAGGCGCAGATGATCGGATCGGAGCAGTACGTCGACGGGCCGTGGCGCTACGAGCGGATCGAGGGCGCCGGGCACTGGATGCAGCTCGACGCCCCGGACCAGCTCAACCGGATCCTGTTGGACTTCCTGTCCTGATCACGGTCTCTTCCGCTGTCGGCATGATCTCGTCGGCTCGCTGCGCCGACCGGTCGCCGCCGGTCGTCTTACGCAGCGGGACCTCGCGCAGGAACAAGCTCAGCACGAACGCGATCAGCGCGAACGGAACGGCCACAGGAACACCACGTGCAGCGAGTCGCTGAACGCGATCCGAAGGCCGGTCGCGCACCAGGGCCGGCAAGCGCCTTCACCTGAGCGGGGTTGGCCGCGACGTTGGTGCCGTGCAGCGCAGCCAGCGCCGAGTGCGGGATGTGCTTCGGGAGGTTGCGCGCCGAGCCGGTTGTTGAAGACGCGTGCCGAACACCGCGACGCCGATCGATCCGCCGATCGAGCGAGCGAAGGTCGCGAGCGACGTTGCCGCGCCGAGGTCGGAGTAGTGCACGGAGTTCTGGACGGCCAGCACCAGCACCTGCATCGTCAGGCCCAAGCCGGCACCGAGCAGCGCCATGTAGATGGCACCGACCCAGTACGACGTTGTGACCCCGATGAACGAGAACAGATACAGCGAGAGGGCAATGAGCGCCGTACCGATGATCGGGAACCGGCGGTAGCGCCCGGTCGCTGAGATCCGCCGGCCACTGACGATCGAGCAGATCAGCAGCGTGACCATGATCGGCAGCAGCTGCAGCCCCGAGACGGTCGGCGAGACGCCGTGCACGACCTGAAGGAACAGCGGCAGGAACGTGATCGCACCGAACATCGCGAAGCCGACCATGGCGCTGGTCGCGAACGACGTCCGGAAGATTCCGTTGCGGAACAACCGCATCGGCATCACCGGCTCGCTGGCCCGTCGCTCGATGAGCACAAAGATGGCCAGCAGGACGACCGTCGCGATCCCGAGCCCGATGATCGTGGCCGAGCTCCAGGCGTACTGCGTGCCACCCCAGGTCACCATGAGGATCAGCGCCGTGACACCGGCGGCCAGGAAGGACGCGCCGACGTAGTCGATGTCGTGCTCGACGTGCGTCGTCTTGGCGTGCAGGCCGGCGGCGACCACGGTCAGCGCGACCGCGCCAATCGGCAGGTTGATGTAGAACACCCAGCGCCAGCTCAGCGAGTCGGTGAAGAAGCCACCGAGCAGCGGCCCGGCGACGCTCGCGACCGCGAACACCGCGCCGATCAGGCCGGTGTAGCGACCCCGCTCGCGCGGCGGCACGATGTCGCCGATGATCGCCTGCGCGCCCACGATCAAGCCGCCGGCGCCGAGCCCCTGGATCGCGCGGAACGCGATCAGCTCATTGAGGTTCTGCGAGATCCCCGACAGCACCGAGCCGGCCAGGAAGATGACGATCGCGCCCTGGAAGAACGCCTTGCGGCCGTAGAGGTCGCCGAGCTTCCCCCACAGCGGCGTGGAGACGGTCGAGGCGAGCAGGTACGACGTCACCACCCACGACAGGTGGTTGAGGCCACCGAGGTCGCCGACGATGGTCGGGAGCGCGGTCGACACGATCGTCTGGTCGAGCGCGGCCAGCAGCATGCCGAGCATGAGGCCGGCGAAGACGAATCGGACCTGCCGGACGCTGAGCCCGGTGGCGGTCGGCTCGCTGGCTGACGTGGTGGTGCTCATGGTGTGGCGTTCCCCTTGCTCGTCGTCGTGAACTCCTCATCGAGGATCTGCAGCCCGCGCACCAGCGCGCGTTGCTCGGCCGGCTTCATCCGGTCGAGCGCCCGCTGGACCGGCCGGAGCCGGGTTTCCAGGATCGCGTCGGTGAGATCGCGGTGCCGCTCGTTGATCCCGACCAGCGTGCGGCGCCGGTCGGTCGGGTCCTCGACCCGCTCCACCAGCTCGAGCGCCTCGAGATCAGTGACGATCTGGCTCGCCGTCGCCAGCGAGATCGCGAGCCGGTCCGCGAGCGTGCTCACGCTCAGCCGCTCGTCCGCCACGACGTGCATCAGGGCGGAGACGTGCCGCGGGGCGGGGGGCGAGGAGGCCCAGGCTGCCGACAGGTTCGGAGTCCACCGGGAGCGGCGCCGCGCGCATCTGCTTGAGCGTGGCGAACAGCGCCGTCGTCAGAGTGGCCGCAGTTGCCATTGTGGGCTTGTCGAGACCCGTCGTCATGAGAGGATGGTAATCCCATTGCTTTGGAGGTTCAAACCGTTCTGAATCCAGAACAGTCAAGCCATAGTGCCAAACGACCGTTAACACTTCAGTACGCCGACCGGCGTTCCTGACCAATCCCCCCAGGGCCAGGGAGTTTCCGCGCATGCCGTTTGCCCCACGTGTCCGTCGCGTCGCCTCGATCGCTGGAGTCGCCACCGTCGTCGCAGTACCGATCCTTCTCGCCGCGGCTCCCAGCTCAGCCGCCGCGAAGGCACCGAAGGGCCCGGACGTCTCGTCGTACCAGCATCCGAACGGCAAGTCGATCAACTGGAAGAAGGTCGGCAAGTCCGGCCAGAAGTTCGCGATCGTCAAGGCGACCGAGGGGACGACGTACGTCAACCCCTACTTCCAGAAGGACTACGCGGCGGCCGGCGCGGCCGGCCTGGTGCGGGGGAGCTACCACTTCGCCCGGCCGGCGAAGCCGATCGTCTCCACGGCGCAGGACCAGGCCAAGGCCTTCGCCAAGGAGGTCGGGACCGTGACCAGCACCAAGACGCTCCCGCCGGCCCTCGATCTCGAGGTGACAGGCGGTCTGAGCTCGACGCAGCTGGTGACTTGGGCGCAGACGTTCCTGCTGGAGATGCGGCACCTCACCGGCCGCACCCCGATGCTCTACACCTACCCCTACTTCTGGGACAACGACGTCAACGACCCCAGTGCTTTCAAGCGGTTCCCGCTGTGGATGGCGAGCTACGGCTCGACCGCGCCGACCGCCTCGCTGTGGCAGTACACCTCGAGCGGCCGGGTGAAGGGCATCCCGGACATCACCGACCTGTCGAAGTACGTCGGCAGCAGCGGCCCGGCGTGGGCGACCATCGCCGACGGGACGGTCAAGACGTCCTGGACGGCTGCCGCGCCTGCGGCGCCGTACGACATCGCCGCCAGCGGCGCCAACAAGGAAGCCACCGTGTCGTGGCGCCCCGGTGACGCCGGGACCAGCCGGGTGCTGCACTACGTCGTCACCGGCTCGCCGGGCGACCACTCGGTCACCGTCGGCGGCTCCCACACCAGCGCCACGGTGCCTGGGCTGAGCTCCTCGGGGTCGTACACGTTCACGGTCAAGGCGGTCAACAAGGTCGGATCCTCCGGGTCGTCCAGGGTCTCACCGGTGGTCAAGCCGATGATCACGACCGGCTTCGCGGTCACCGCGCCGACCACGCTCACCTTCCACTCCGCGATGACCTACTCCGCGACCTTGACCCGACACGACACCGACACCCCGCTGAAGAACCGGGCTGTGACGCTGTACCGGCGCCACTCCTCGAGCCAGCCGTGGACCGTCGCGCGGCAGCTCGAGACCGACAGCAACGGCAACGTGACCACGTCGCTCAAGCCGTACCGGTCCACCGAGTACGAGCTGTACTGGCCCGGCAACAAGTCGGCTCGCGCCGCGGTCACCTACACCAACGTGGTCGTCCGGCCGCCGGTGTACGCCCACCTGAGCGCCAACCCGGTCAAGAAGGGCCATAAGGCGAAGCTGTACGGCGAGGTCAAGTACTTCAGCCCGGGGCAGAAGGTCACCCGCGAGGGGTACTACTCCGGCAGGTGGCACGTCTGGAACAGCACGACGGTCAACGCGAACGGCAAGTACTCGTTCACCTTCAAGGTGACGGTCAAGACCGTGGACGTGTTCCGCGTGGTTGCTGCAGCCGTCCACGGTCGGGGTGCCGGGGTCTCGCGGACCGTGCGGCTGACCGTCAACTAGCTCACGAGCACTGGGCCGATTTCCTGTGGTCTGCGTGCCAACCCGTGACATGGGCAGCACAATGACTGCAGACCCGAACGTCAAGGAGACGCCCGTGCGCAGCACCATGCAGGATTTCCCGCTCACGATCGGCTCGATCCTGCGCTTCGGCGCGGACGTCTTCGGTGACAGCGAGGTCGTCACCCTGATCGAGGACGGCAAGCGACGGCGGGCGTCGTACGCCGAGACCGTCACGCGCGCGGCGCAGCTGGCGAACGGCTTGCGGTCGCTCGGCATCGACGGCGACCAGCGGGTGGCCACGTTCATGTGGAACAACGCTGAGCACCTTGAGGCGTATCTCGCGATCCCGTCGATGGGTGCGGTGCTGCACACCCTCAACATCCGGCTGTTCCCGGAGCAGGTGACCTATGTCGCCAACCACGCCGAGGACCAGGTCATCATCGCCGACTGCTCGCTGGTGCCCGTCCTGGCGAAGGTGCTGCCGGGCATGACCACGGTGCACACCGTGCTGGTGACTGGCGACGGCGACGTGTCGGCGCTCGAGGAGTCCGGCAAGCAGATCCTGTCCTACGAGTCGGTCCTCGCCGACGCCAAGCCGTCCTTCGACTGGCCGGAGGACGTGGACGAACGGTCCGCCGCCGCCATGTGTTACACGAGCGGTACGACGGGCAACCCCAAGGGCGTCGTCTACTCGCACCGGTCGTGCTGGCTGCACTCGATGTCGGTGTGTACGCAGAACAACAACGGCCTGGGAGCCGACGACCGGACGCTGCCGGTGGTCCCGATGTTCCACGCCAACGCCTGGGGCACGCCGTACGCCGCGTTCATGTCCGGGGCCGACCTGATCATGCCGGACCGCTACCTGCAGGCCGAGCCGCTGACCGGCCTGATCGAGGCGGAGAAGGTCACGATGTCTGCCGGCGTACCGACGATCTGGAACGACGTCCTGCAGTACCTGCGTGCCAACCCCGGCCGTGACCTGTCCTCGCTGCGGGCGATCATGGCCGGCGGGTCCGCGGTGCCCCGGGCACTGATCGCGGCCTTCGACTCGGAGTTCGGCATCTCCGTCATCCAGGGCTGGGGCATGACGGAGACGTCACCGGTGGCCGCGCTCGCGAAAGCGCCCGGCGGGGCTACCGGCGACGAGGCGTGGGACTACCAGGCGAAGGCCGGCCGGCTGCTCTTCGGCGTCGAGGGCCGCATCGTGGACGACTCGGGCGAGGTGCTGCCCCGGGACGGGAAGGCTGTCGGCGAGGTGCAGGTGCGCGGCCCGTGGGTCACGGCGTCGTACTACAAGGACGACGACCCGGCGAAGTTCGACGGCGAGTGGCTGAAGACCGGCGACGTCGGGCTGCTGGACCCGCAGGGCTACATCACGCTCACCGACCGCTCGAAGGACGTCATCAAGTCCGGCGGCGAGTGGATCTCCTCGGTCGAGCTGGAGTCCGAGCTGATGGCTCACCCCGACATCCTCGAGGCGGCGGTTGTCGGCGTACCGGACCAGAAGTGGTCGGAGCGTCCGCTGGCGTGCGTCGTGCCGAAGAAGGGCACGTCGCCGACGCCGGAGTCGTTGCGCGACTGGCTGTCGGACCGGGTGGCGAAGTGGCAGCTGCCGGAGCGGTGGGCCGTGATCGACGAGGTGCCGAAGACCAGCGTCGGGAAGTTCGACAAGAAGGTGCTGCGCAAGGCCTACGCCGACGACGAGCTGGACGTCACCACGCTCTCCTGAGCGTCGCCTGGGGCGTCTCCTGGGCGTCTCCCCGGTGCCTCGGTGAACCGCCACGTCGCGGTTGGCCGTGGGTAGCTGCATGATGGGCGTGCGATGACCGCCGACGACGCGCTCGCCGTGTACCTGCGCGAGCAGTGGGGCGTCCTGCTCCGGTACGTCGCGGTGCTGCGCGTCGATCCGGACGGCGCCGAGGCGATCCTGACCCGGACCGTGACCCGGATCGCGGCCGGCGGGCGGGTACGACGGCTCCCGACCGGCGACGCCCTCGACCACTACGTCCGGCGGCGGCTGGTCAAGGCGTGCATCGCGGACGGTCGACGTCGTGGTGCGCAGCCGACCAGCCGGCAGCAGGTGCAGGTCCGGTACGTCGACCAGCGGGCGGGCGCTGGCTCACCCGCTCTCGGTCCGGTCGACCCGGTCCGCGATGCGGTCGCGGAGCTTCCGGCGGCGCAGCGGGCGGCGCTGGTGCTGCGCTATGCCGAGGGCGTCGACGACGCGACCGCGGCCGGGCTGATGCGCTGCAAGATCGCACAGCAGCGCGAGCAGCTGGAAAAAGGGTTGCAATCATTGGTGAATCTGCTTGCGGTGGACCGCGCGGGCTCGGTTAGCGGGGATGGATCCAGCCGCACCGAGGGGCTGCTGCGGGCGATGCTCGAGCAGATCCCGACGCCGGCGGCGACCTCCGACCCGATGGCGGTCGTGCCGCGCCGGGTGCACCGGCTGCTGCGGCAGCGCTTCGCGGTTGCGGCGGCTGTCATCGCCGTGGTCGTCGTCGCGGTGGTTGCCGCCTTGCCGCAGGGCAGCTCGTCGATACCGACCGCGCCGACCCCGACCCGGGACGTGGCGATGACCACGGCGCAACCGATCGCGCTGCCGCGGCTGCCGTACGCCTACCCCGGCGGGGTGGTGGCGGGCGGCGGGTACCTATGGACCGTCGAGCTGCACCCCAGCGCCAAGCATCCGGGCTCCTTCATCGAGCGCCGAGACCCGGTCACCGGGCGCCAGCAGGTGACCTACCACGTGCCGGAGGAGGACTTCACGATCGCCTACGGCCTCGGTCGGGTGTGGACCTGGGGCGGCGGCTACCGCATCGGCGAGCACACCATCATCTCCACGATCGACCCTACGACCGGCACGGTCCGCAGCGTCGCGGTGCTGCCACGCGCCGGCATCACGGGCGTGGCGTTCGCGGCCGGCCGGGCGTGGTTCACCGAGCCGCAGCGCGGTCAGGTGATCAGCGTCGACCCGAACCACCTCGCGGCCATGACGTCGATCGGAGTGGTCGGGGCTCGTGACGTCGTACCGGTCAGTTCGAGCGCCGTGGTGGTGTCCGGTACGACGGGGCTGCTGCACAAGCTCCCAACCAACGTCGTCCTCGGGACGCCGTCATCGACGCTCACCAAGCTGGCGGCGGCGCCGGCGTATGGGGTCTGGATCGCTCACGGCCGGCTGCTGACCTATCAGCCGGCGATCAACGCGCCGCTGACGACAACGCTGCACCTGCCGTATCCCGTGAGCGGCGTGCTGGGCGATCCCTCGGAAGGGGTCTACGTCGCACTGTCCGGATCGAAGCCGCCGCTCGATGCGCCGTACCTCATGTATTTCTCGCCTCGGGCTCTGCAGGCGGCGCAACCCCGCCCGACGGCCGTGCTCAACGGCCATATCGGGGTCAGCAGCATGGCGCCCGGGCCCGGCGGCGGTGTGGTCTTCGTGACGTTCGATGGCGGGGTCTGGGGCTGGACGCCGCCCCACCACGTGCGAGCCGACGATCGGGCCTTCACCCGGGCTTCGGCGCTGCGATAACCTCGTCGGCGCGGCGGGAACGCTGCGAGGAGGCTTCGCCTAGTCCGGTCTATGGCGCCGCACTGCTAATGCGGTTTGGGGCAACCCATCCCGGGTTCAAATCCCGGAGCCTCCGCCATGCTCACCAGGAAGTTTGCCAGTACAGCGATGTAGTTCGCTTCGAGAAGTTGATCTTGGAGTTGCCGTTTGTAGTTGCACTCGGCCGACAGCTACTCGCCGAAGAGCGCCCGGCCGAGCCGCTCACTGGCGTCGCGTACCCGCGGTGACGCAAAGTGCGTCTAGCGCTCGGTGGTGGTGATCCGGGTGTGGCCGAGAATCTCCTGCACGACCCGCAAGCGAACGCCTTGCTCGTCAGTAACGTGCCGGCGGTGTCAAGCGCATCGTGGAGTCGGCCCGGGCGCACACCGGCGCGCCGAAGGACCGCATGCCATTCGCGCCATCTTCCGTGCCACGCGATGCTTGCACGACCTACAGCGACATCGCCTTCACGAAGCGGTTACTCATCGTCTACGACGCGCTTCTCGATCTGTCGCACGATGAGGAACCCGGCGGCGGTGATGACAATCACTCCGCCTGCGGTGTAGAGGCCGTACTTGCTGAACGCCTTGGCTGCTGCGTCGCCCAGGTAGTAGGACAGCAATGCGACGGACGTCGCCCAGACGACGCCGCCCGCTGCGTTCCAGACGAAAAAGCGCCACCAACGCATGTGCGAGATGCCAGCGATCCAGGCGGCCGTCACGCGGAGGACTGCGACGAACCTGCCGAGGAAGACGGCCTTGCCGCCGTGCTTGGCGAAGAAGCGCTCGCCGCGCGGGAGGTAGACCTCGGCGTAGCGACGCGTGAGCCGGTGACGCTCGAGCAGTGGACGCCCTCCTTTCCGGGCAGCCCAGTAGCCGAGGTTGTCGCCGATGATCGCTGCCAGCACCCCGATCACGATTACCCACACGATCGACAGCGAACCTTGCGAGGCGAGCACCGAACAGGCGATCAGCGCGGTCTCCCCCGGAACCGGCAGACCGAATGACTCGAGCGCGAGCAAGGTGAACAGCAGCACCATCGCCCACAGGCTGTGCTGGGCAAAGAAACTGGTGATCGTCCCGAGCGTCACGGCTCGCTTCCAGTCCAGTGCCTGCGTCGCGGGGCGACCGACGCCGGCCATCCTCGCTGGGTGATCACAGTGGCCAGCATGCCGCGAGACGCTGGCCGACGTGGGCGCGAAGGAGTCGCTGCTGTTCACCGTGGTGGTGGGTCTGCGCTTCCTCGTCCCCCTGCTGATTCCGCGGTATCCCCTTCCAGCTGTGCTCGGGTCGCTCGTGCTCGACGCGGCCGATCAGAGCATCTTCCAGGCGTTTGGCTACCACCCGCCGCACTACCAGAGTTACGACAAGGCGATGGACGTCTACTACCTGGCGATCGCCTACGTGTCCATCCTGCGCAACTGGACCAGTCCATCGGCGTACCGGGTTGCCGAGTTTCTCTACTTCTACCGCCTGGTCGGCGTTACGGCGTTCGAGCTCAGTGGCTGGCGGCCGCTGCTGTTGATCTTCCCGAACACTTTCGAGTATTTCTTCATCGCCTACGAGGTCGTACGGATGCAGCGCGACCCACGCCGCTACACGCGCCGCTTCTGGATCTGGGTCGCTGCGGCGATCTGGGTCGTCGTGAAGTTGCCGCAGGAGTGGTGGATCCACATCGCCCAGCTGGACTTCACCGACGAGCTGGCGGCGCATTCATGGCTGGGGCCGACGATCGTTGTAGCGCTGCTGGTCGCCGGCGCCGGCTACTGGTGGTACGTCCGGCCGCGGTTGTCGCCGCCGGACTGGTCATGGCGGGTTTCCGCAGACGCGATCCCGGCCGACATGGCCACGTGGCGTCAGCGAGCCGACTGGACCGCGGCTAACTCCGCGACCTTGTCGTGGACCACAGTTGAGAAGGTGGTGCTCGTGGGGTTGATCAGCGTGATCTACGGCGAGGCGCTGCCGGGGCTGGACGCGGCAGGATGGGAGCTGTTCCTCGGGATCGGCGTGCTCGTCGTCGTCAATGCTGCGATCAGCATCTGGAGCGCACGCGTTCAGGTCGGCACGGACAACGCGGTCGCCGCTTTCGTTGCGCGAGTCGGGATCAACAGCGCGCTCGCTGTCATCGCTCATGCTGCGCTCGGCGGCGACCGTGTGGACCTGGCCGCCGCATTGTTCTTCGTTGCAATGCTGAGCCTGATCACGTTGCTGTACGACCGCTACCTGCCGGTACACGCCGTGCGCGCGGGTCCAACCAACTCCGGAAGATCCACACACACAGACAGACCGGCTGTTCCACTCTGAAGCGGCTCCCCATCCTGAGATCCGCCTTGGCGCCCACTTGCCACGATTCGGCGCCGTTGAGGACATGGAGTAGCAGGCCAGGCATGATCGGCGGCCCCTCGCACTGACGCCAGGTGTTGGCTAAGCGATGACTGTTCCGACTTTGGAAGGTCTCAGCGAGCACGGATCATGAGGGAGGTTGGATCGGTAGCCCCGCTTGTACCGCGACCCTGACGGCAACAAGTGGGCGCTTCAGCAGTGGCCAGCAAAACAGGCATAGCCAGGAACCAGAATCGGAAGCGTGCGGATGGGTGAAACTCACCAATCCCAGTTGCAGTTCCAGTTGCAGTTCTGCCAACTTGGTGTCGTCCGTCGGAATCCGCTCAAGTGCGCCGAAGTCCAGTGCAAAGCGCTGTCCTGCACAAACGCTCACGGTGTCGATCGCATGCGGCCATCGGCGGACTCCTACGGCCGGCTGACGCGTCCGGTCGCCTAGGGTCGCTACGTGTCCAAGATCGCCCTCGTTACGGGATCGTCGTCGGGCATCGGCGCCCAGGTCGCCCGGCGGCTGGCGGCTGAGGGATTCCACGTGGTGATCAACAGCCGCTCATCGATCACTGAAGGGCAGGCCGTTGCCGCTGAGGTTGGTGGGTTGTACATGCAGGCTGACATCGGCGACGAGGTCGAGGCGCGTGAGCTGATCGCGCGGGTCCTGCGGGAAGTCGGTGGCCTCGACGTCCTCGTCAACAACGCGGGTACGACGGAGGTCATCCCGCACCAGGACCTGTCCGCTGCGACTCCCGCGATCTGGCGACGGCTCTACGACGTCAACGTGATCGCGCCGTTCGTGCTCGTCACAGCCGCCGAGCAGGCATTGCGGGCCGCGAAGGGCTGCGTCGTCAACGTCTCATCGCTGGCCGGTGTACGCCCGATCGGGAGCTCAATTCCTTACGCCGCAAGCAAAGCCGCGTTCAACCACCAAACAGTGCTGCTCGCGAAGGTGCTGGCACCGGATGTGCGAGTAAACGCCGTCGCGCCCGGTCTCGTTGATACGCCGTGGACGGCCGACTGGCACGACATCCGTCTGATGGTCGAGGCCGCCGCTCCGATGAAGCGGTCGGCGACCCCCGACGACGTGGCCGAGATCGTCATGGGCTTTGTGCGCTCGACCTACGTCACTGGTGAGATCACCGTGCTTGCTGGCGGGCTGAACATGCTCCCGTGAGAGGGAGTGCCCTTCGCGGTCTGCGACGGCTCCCCGTCACGCATGGTCGACCACCGCGTTTGTGATCATCGTCGTACCTCCGATGGTCACCGTGTTAGGTTTCGATGGCGTAACTAACGGAACCGTTACTTAGGTCGAGCGACGACCGGACGGAGTGAATCACGTGGTGCAGGTTGATGGTAGGTACCTGGACGTCCGCGAGCAGAACCGTGCGGTAGAGCAGGTCCTAGAAACAACCGAGAATCCACGGCACCGTTATCTGCTGCAGGCGTACCTGCGTCACCGCTATCTGGAGTCGGCTGGGCGTTACCAGGAGATCCTCGACCCTCGCCTGACGGTCGACCGTCCGGTCTACCGCTTCGCCCTGATCAACCAGGGTCGCTTCACCCTTGAGGGTCGGGAGCAGGTTGAAAGTCTGTATCGGCATTGGACTGAGACCAACCAGTGCGTGTTCTATGTCGCCGACGAGACTGTCTCGGTCGGCGACCACATGATCGTCGGGCGTGGCATCAGCTATCAGCAGACACTCGGCTCGGAGCTGGCGGCCGCCGGCATCGACGCCGACCCCGACGCGATGTACCTGACCCGCTCGCAGATCGCGATGATCTGGCCGTACGACGACCAATGCCGGCTGCTCGGCGAGGACGTCTGGGAGTTCGACGATGCCGAGCGCGCGCACTTCAAGCTCGACCCGGCGGACGTCCTCACCACGGCGCAGACCCGCCAGCTGCTCGACCCGTTCATCAAGCCGCTGCCAGATTTCCACGAGGGCCTGCTTCCGCAGCCGAACGTCGCCCGATGAAAGCGGTTGTCTGCCACGATGCCGCGCTGACGGTCACCGACCTGGCAGCACCCGTGCCGGGGAACGGCCAGGTCGTGCTGGACGTCGTACGTTGCGGCATCTGCGGGTCGGACCTGCACGCGCGGCGGCACGCCGACGAGCAGGCCGACGTGCTCGCCGAGGCCGGCTACGACGGGTTCATGCGCACCGAGCAACATGTGGTGCTGGGCCACGAGTTCGTCGGGCGAGTGGCCGGCTACGGACCGAAGACCCGCCGCAAGGTCGCGATCGGAGCCCGCGTCGTCGCCCTGCCGTTGCTGCGCCGAGGCTCCGAGATCCACGCCATCGGGCTGTCAGCGTCGGCGCCGGGCGCCTACGCCGAACAGGTCGTCGTCGAGGAATCCCTGATGCTTGAGGTTCCTGACGGTCTTGGTGACGACACGGCGGCGCTCACCGAGCCGATGGCGGTCGGCTGGCACGCCGTGCAACGAGCCGAGATCACCAAGAAAGACGTCGCGATCGTCATCGGCTGCGGCCCAGTCGGTCTCGCCGTCATCGCGATGCTCAAGGCCCGGGGTGTCGGGACCGTCATCGCCAGCGACATCTCCGCCGCTCGCCGACAGCTCAGCCTTGCGTGCGGCGCCGACATCGTCATCGACCCACTTACCGACTCGCCGTACGCCGACGCCAACGATCGTGGGCACATCACCACCATCACCCAGCTCGCCGGACTCGGGATCGGCGCCATGGAGAAGCTTCGACCGCTGCCCGTGCCCTGGCACCACGTGATGCGCGCCGCACAACGCCTCGGCGTCCGGCCGAAGCGGCCGGTCATCTTCGAATGCGTCGGCGTCCCAGGAATCCTGGACAGCCTCATCGCAGCGGCACCACTGATGTCTCGGATCGTCGTCGTCGGGGTCTGCATGAGCCCCGACACGATCCGCCCATCCATGGGGATCAACAAGGAGATCGACCTACGCTTCGTCGTCGGCTACACCCCGCTGGAGTTCCGCGACACGTTGCACATGCTCGCTCAGGGCAAGGTCGATCCCACCTCCATCGTCACCGGCACAGTCGGCCTCACGGGCGTCGACGCAGCATTCGCCGACCTCAGCCAGCCCGACCTACACGCCAAGATCCTCATCGACCCATCAAGGCTTTGACCTCAAGAACTGTGCCATCGTTTGGCCTACGGGCTGGCCCTGTGGGCTAGCCCGAACTGATGGCCGGGTCGATGGTCAGCGAGGCGACGCCGGTGCGTCGCCAGCCGGTCACACTGCGCGGCATGACCACGTCGTTCGTGCTGCACCTGCAGTCCGGGCCGCTGGTCGACGGCGAGGTCCGCGGCATGGTCGAGATCGTTGCGACCGGGGAGCGTCGTACCGTGCTGTCCCTCGAGGACCTGGGCGAGGTGTTGGTCACGGCCTGCCTGCCACGGCCGACGAGCGAGCCGGGCTAGTCCGGACGGGCCGGGTACGCCGTGGTCATCGACGCGACGCTCGTCCGACAGCGGCTTCCTAGGTTGCCTGGCATGACCACATCCCGCAGCCGACGCGTGTTCGCCGGCACCCTCGTCCTCGCCGCTGCTCCAGCCGCGGTCCTGCTCGCTGCCGCGCCGTCCTCCGCTGGCGCCGCCAGACCGACGCATCCCGTCGTACCGGCCGCCTCGACCCGCTCCGGCGCGCTTTCCGACGTGTCGGTGGCGCCCCGGTCCACGACCGCCTACGCGTTGGGAACCCACACAACCAGCTCCGGGTCCGGCTTCTACGCGCTGCGCCGACATGGCGGCCGTTGGAAGACCGTGAAGGTCCAGAAGGAGAACCTGGCGCAGCTCACCTCCGTCGCCGCGGGGTCGAGCACCTCGGCCTGGATCGCTGGCTACTACTACACCAAGAACGGTACGGCGCAGAAGCCGCTGATCGAGCACTCGAAGGGATCCGGCTTCAGACGCGTGTCGAACAAGCTGCCGGACGGGCAGATCAGCGGGCTCGCGGCGTCGTCGAAGAAGAACGCCTGGGCTACCGGCAGCACCACAGCGGGTGGCCCGATCGCGGCGCACTGGAACGGCCACCACTGGAAGTCGGTCGCGATCAGCGCGAAGACGTTCGGCGCTCTGGGTGCCGTCAGCACGACCAGTGCCAAGAACGTATGGGCGCTTACCAACGTCAACGGTCAGGCCGCCTCCGCCCACTGGAACGGCAAACGATGGTCGCTCGAGGCGATCGCACCCACGGCAGACCTGATCGTCGCGATCGCCAGCAGCTCCGCGAAGAACGCCTGGGCGGTCGGCTACACCTACGGCACCAAGGGGGCGGTGACGGTCACCTTCCACTGGAACGGCAAGCACTGGCTGAAGGTCGCCTCGCCGTCGCCAGGTGCGCAGACGCTGCTGGAGAGCGTGACGCTGCACGGCCATTCCGGGTACGCCGTCGGGGTGATCTCGGGCAAGACCGGGCTCACGTCGAAGCCGCTGGTGCTCAAGCTGTCGGGCAAGAAGTGGAAGGTCGAGCACGTCGCCAAGCGCGGCCAGGTCTCGTCGCTGTACTCGGTGAGCATGTCGTCGAAGTCAGCGGCAGCAGTCGGCGCGTGGTACCTGCACCAGCCGTGCGGCCCGCACGGCAGCGCGCCGAAGCCGTTCGTCGTGGCGCCGCACGGATCGCACTGGGGCGAGGTGTCAGCACCGGACGCGGTGCCCGCCGCACCGACCTGCTGAGGCCTACTGAGGCCTACTGAGCCCGGGGGGGTCTGGCCGGGGGCAGCGTGGAGGTTCCTGGGAGTTCCATGAACCACGGGGTGCCGCGCTGCCCCTGCTGCCAGACTCGCGAGTGTCATGGCAGCGGGGGCGGACGACGCGCAAGAGCGCCTCGCCGCGGTCGCCGTGATGTCGCCGGCCGAGGCGGAGATGGTCCCGTTCGACCAGCTGCGGGCGACGCTGGACGCGGCGTCCAACGAGCAGGTCGCCCAGCATCCGGTCGCGCTGCTCCACCTGGTCCGGGCCTGCGAGCCGGGGTTGCGGCTGACCCAGCGCAGCGCGGCGATCGAGCGGCTGACCAAGGTCGCGGGTGGCATGGATCCCCGGCTCGACCGGCAGATCGCGGCCGAGCAGGCGATCGACCTTGCCCGCAACGGCGCCCTCGATCCGGCCGAGGCGCTGGCCAGACGGATCCTCGGTGAGAACCAGCCCGACGAGCGGATCGCCCATGCCCGGGCCAGCGAGGCGCTGGGTCGGGTGCTGGCCTGGCGCGGCGACGAGATGTCGGCCCGGTCGGCCGAGCGGCACTACGTCGAGGCGCTCGAGCTCTACGCCGAGCTGGGGACCGCGGACTGGCTCGGGCACCTGATCTTCTGGCGCGCCAACTCGGTGCTCTACCAGCACGGCCGGCTGGCCGAGGCGCGCGCGGAGATGAGCCGGGCCTTGGAGGTGATCGATGCTGAGAGCCCGCGCCGGGGTGTCGTACTGACCTTCTACGCCGACGTCCTCACCACGACCGGTGACTGGCCGGCGGCGGAGGCCGCGATCGCCGAGGCCCGGCTGCTCGCGGAGCGGCACGGCGACGCCGCCACGAGCGCGTACGCCGACTGGTCGGCGGCGAGGATCGCCTCGATGCAGGGCGATGCCGTCGCGACCACCCGCTACCTCGCCGAGGCCGAACGTTGGCGAGCCGACTGGTTCGACATGACGAGCGGCCCGACATTCCTCGCCGACGCCGCCGAGCTGCTCGACCGGGTCGGCCGTCATGACGCGGCGGACGAGTACCTGGCGCGGGCGATCGAGCTCGCCCCCGACGACGAGTTCGTCCTGCAGGCTCGCGCCCTGCTGCTGGCCCGGCGCGGCGACCCGGACCAGGCGCTCGAGGCGCTGCATGAGCTGACCCAGCGTCCCTGGCTGGAGCCGAGGTACACCTGGCGGCGGACCATGTTCGTGGCGTGGGCGTCGCTCCGCGGGCATCGCGACGGGGTCGGCGCGATCGCCGCCCGTGCCTTGGAGCAGGCGGAGGAGCTCGGCGCCGCGTCGATCGCCGTGATCGGCGAGGCAGCGATCACCAACGCGTTGCTGCCGCTGGCCGCGGCCGCCGGGTCGCCGATCGCGATGTCGCTGTTGGCGCCAGGCGATCAGCTCGTGGTGCGGATGCTGGGCGAGGCCACGGTGCGGCGTGGCGGCTTGGATGTCCCGCTGCCGACCGGTCGACCGGCCATGCTGGTGCGGCTGCTCGCCGTACATCCGCAGGGCTTGGACACCGACGAGGTCGTCGACACGCTGTGGCCCGATCAAGACGGTGAGACCGGGCGGCGCCGGCTGCGGGACACCTTGGCGCGGCTGAAGTCTCGATCGGGGGACGTCGTCGTACGGGATGGATCGCGGTTGACCTTGGCTCCGGCGTGGGTCGATGCGACCGAGTTCCGGCTGGCCGCCGATCGGGCGCTGCGGGCTTCCGGCCGGGACCGCGGTGCCTTGGCAGTTGCCGCTCTGGCGTTGTGGTCAGGCGACCTGCTGCCGTCGGATCCGTATGAGTCGTGGGCGACCGGGCCCCGCGAGCAGCTGCGCCGGCGTCGGCTGGACCTGCTCGATCTGGTCGCTGCGGAAGCCGCCGACCGTGGGTCCTATGACGAGGCTCGGCAGGCCTTGGAGCAGGCGATCGAGTCCGACCCGTACGACGACACCCGCTACGTGTTGGCGGCTCAGCACCTGCTGGCCGCCGGTCGTCGTGAGCCGGCGCGGCGGATGCTGACCCGGGCGGTCGCGGCGCTGAGCGAGCTGGGCCTGGAGCCACCCGCCGAGCTCCTCGCCGCTCTCGACGAAATCTCGCGCTGACACCCCCCACACGCATGGCCCATTGCTGGGGCTATGCCCCATGCGTGGCCCATTGGTGGTGCTATCGCCCCGCTGATGGGCCATTGGCGCGGGTGGGCAGGA
>CAWBLI010000008.1:0-960334 GCA_963789615.1 uncultured Actinomycetota bacterium
TGGTGACGACTTTGTAGGACCTTTTCAGCGAGGAGACCGCACCAAGGTTCTCCAAAACTTCCTGTGCTCGTGTCCGCGGAGTGTTCCAGGGCCGAGAAAAGGACAAAGTGATTACCCAATTACCGGCTCCAAGAATGTGCTCGACCTCCTCCAAGCCGAGATTTGTCACTTGCTCGTCGGCGTAGACCTCATTGATATATTTTTTGGCCGCCGCGATTGCTTCTTTGACGTCCATTGCGCCTTCTCCATGGTCTAGCCTCGAGGGGCAATAACGCCGGACGCCGGGTCAAACCAGCCGCGGCAGCCGAGCCAGTAGCCGCGCCCTCAGATCCCTCCGAAAAACTCCTCGTCCAGAGTGACCTCCTCCGTCCGAACCGCGCGGACGCGAACACCAAGGCCAAGCTCCTTCATCAATCCGCATAGCGCCTCGCCATCAATCAGATCGATGGCTGGTGCACCGTCGCGAGTAGCCTCTTTGCGAGCCTCCGCAGTAAACGTCCCCGTCGTGATAATCAGCCCCTTGTCGGCACGCCCCTGCATCGCGCCTCGGAAGTTCCGGATCACCTCTGAGCCCACCGAACCCTTCCAGCGCTTGCACTGAAACAAAACCTGGAACGAGATCAGTTGGACGCGCAACACACCTACGCCGTCGATGCCGCCGTCGCCCGACTTGCCACTAACTTCGACGCGAGTGAAGCCGCTCTCGCGCAGTAGGCGTTGAGACAAGCGCTCAAACGCGGTGGGATCAATGGTCTGAAGGCGCTGGAGCAGCAGGTCGGACCAACCGACCGTCATCTCCTACGTCCTGACCGCCTTCGCTCTTGTCCGCCGCCTCAGCCGCTTTCTTCGCAGCGAGCGAAGATTTGTATGCCGCATTGACAATCTGCTTCAGTTCGGCGGGCGACTTCTTGGCTGCGATCCGGCCTTCCTCGGTCAGCGCCCATACGCCCCGCTTCGGGTTCGCGACAAGACCCGCAAGCTTGAGAAAGGTGCGCGCCCATGCCATGCGGTCCGGCAGCACAGCCGCGCCGCTCTTGGGATAGGTGACATCCAGCTGCTCTTGCGAAGCGCCGATCGCGGCAATCATGGCGTCATCAAGCTCCTCGATCGAACCCGATCCGCCGAGCTTGGTCAGCGCCTCCAAAGTGGGTTTGAATAAATCATGATCCTTGGGAAGCTGAGGCGTGTCAGTCACAGTTGCGCCCTTCGGGTAAAGTTAGGCAGGCTCAACGCAGGCCGTAAGGACGTTCCCTCAGCGGTGGTCGGCGCGTTTTTGGTCATGCGGTCTATATATCAGCCGGGCCGCAGGGCACGCCAGAATTCTTGCAGACCGTGTGAAAACGGGGCATTTGCGATGCCGGCGACTCGACCATTAGAAGCGAGCCATGAGGTCCCTGTCACCCTTACAGCCGGTGTCGTCGGAAACCACCAGTTCGACACCCTGATCTTGGGCAATCATGCCAGCGGCTCGGCAAAATTCCTTTCCCATGCGCCTCTCAGGTTGCCACTGCGGCCATCAACTCGGCAAATCCGACAATATTGAGCATCCGCCGGAGATTATACGCCAGTGCGGTCAGACTGAATTCGGCGCGGACCTTCTCCAGGCCACGCATCAGAAACGCCCCCTGATTCATCCATTGCTTGATGGTACCGAACGGATGCTCGACCGTCTCGCGACGGCGGTCGAGGACATCCGGGCGCTTCGCCAGGCGGCCCTGCATCCGGTCCAGGACCGCTTCGTTCTCGAGACGAGATACCGTGCGGAACGCCCCGTCCGTGCAGCGTGAGCGGATCGCGCAATCGTCGCAGGCCAGCTTGTTCACGTAGTTGATCTTCTTCAGGCCACGCAGCAGAGAAACCGAATAGGGATGCAGACGCTGACCCGCCGGACAAACATAACTGTCGCTGGCCGCGTCGTAGCTGAACTCATCCTTACGGAACAGGCCCGCCTTGACCGAAGGGCCTCGCTGCGGCCGCGGCACATAGGGCATGATCCCGGCTTTCTCGCAGGCCTCGATATCCTCGATCTTGAAATAACCTTTGTCGGCCACGACCTCGATTGTCTCGACGCCAAGGACTTCCTTCGCCGGTTCGGCGGTTTGCGTCAGCAGACCCATGTCGACGACCTGGTTGGTAACCTGCTGCTCAACGATCAGCTTGTACCTCACATCGACCGCGACCTGAACGTTGTAGCCGACCGCAACACGCGTGTGTGCCGCCATCGCCCGGCTGTCGGGATCGGTCAGCGAGATCTGGTCCTCTCCGGTGCGGTCGAATTGCGCCAGCATCTCTTTGCACCGGGTGCGCCGCGTGCGGATCGCGGCGATCTTCTCGGCCAGGTTCTTGACCCGCGAGCCACCCGTCTTCCTCTCGGCGGCATCGCTCTGGTCGAGCCGTTGCAGATAGTCGTCGAGCTTGGCATCGGCCAATTCGATGAACTTCCGCAGAGACGCACGGGTGAAATTGCGGTCCTTATTGTTGACGGCTTTGATCCGGGTGCCGTCCACCGCGAGCAGTTCGCGGCCGAACAGGTCCATCTGGCGGCAGAGCAGCACGAACTGGCGGAACACTGGGCGGAAGGCGTTGCGGTTGTCACGTCGAAAATCGGCGATGGTCTTGAAGTCGGGCTTCAGGTGGCGCAGCAGCCAGATCACCTCGATGTTGCGGTGGGTCTCGGCTTCCAGCCGGCGGCTTGACCGGACGCGGTTGAGGTAGCCGTAGATGTAGAGCTTCAGCAAATCCTTGGGTGCATATCCTGGGCGCCCTGTCGTCTTCGGTTCGACGCGCCCGAAGCCGGCGGCGGTGAGGTCCAGCCCGTCAACGAAGGCATCGATGAAGCGGACGGGGTTCTCTTGGCCGACATATTCGTCCAGCAATTCCGGCAGCAGCAGGGTCTGGGATCGATCGGGACCGGAGATGTGCGTCATGGGCGGAATTCTAACACAACTCCCGCCGAGCCGGAGTCCGTATCGGTGGAGATTTCACACGGTCTGCTTGAATTCTGCACCACCCGCCTGCGCCCCCGCTCCCTTCGCTCGCTCAGCCGCCCCGCTCAAAGAGGCCGTTGCAGATCCTTCGGCAGAAAACTCTGATCCACCAGGGTCCGCCAGTCCGGCCCGCCCTGCACCGCCTTCACCAGCGCCAGCCCCTTCATCATCGTATCGAACCCGGCAGGGTAGAAATTGCCGAGGCCCCAATAGGGAACGTCGCCGGCCGAGGGGTGATCGATCAGCTCGTTGAGCACGGTCAGCACCAGCGCCGGGTCCAGCTTATAGACATGCGCAATGATCGCCGCCAACTCCTTGCGATGGCTCCGCATGAACTCCACCGCACGGCGATGGGCGATCAGGATGGCCCGGATTTCCCCCGAATGCGCCCGCGCGATCTCCGTCGGCACCACGCCCACCGTGCTCACCAGCGGCGGCAGCTCGTCCCGCGCCCATCCCAGCGCCCGGAACTTCCCTTTGTTGAGGCTGAAGATCGGCTCCGCCAGCAGCGCGACATCCGCCCCTCCCGTCTCAAGCGCCGTCAGCGCCGCGCCATAGGGTCCGGTCGCGACATAGGTGACGTCGCTGTTCTTCAGGCCCAGCTTGGCGACCAGCAGATGCTCCACGATCTCCGTGGTGCTTTGCGGGGTCGTGTACGTGAGCCGCTTGCCCCTGATGTCGGCGAACGACTTGATCGGTGACGCGAGCGTGGTCGCCCAGACGAAATTCGCGACCGTATCGACATTCTCGCTCACCATCTTCACATCGGCGCCGGCGCGCGAAGCGGTGATGACGCTCGCCAGCGCCGATTCCGCGTAAGGAAGCCCACCCGCCAGCATGTTGCGGATATCCGCGCTGCCGCCGGACGACGAGCGGATGCCGGTGATATCGACGCCCGCGTCCTTGAAATATCCCTTCGCCAGCGCGATCGCCCACGGCATCGCCGAGGTCGAGTTGCCATATTGCGCGATCGCGATCTCCGCCGCGCGCGCCGCGCGTGCCCCGCCGCCCGCGCCCCCGAGCAGGAGTACCGCAAGCACCGCAAGGATCGCCCGCGCCCTCATCGCACTACCTCCCCGCCGCCGGCCGCGATCTCGCGCCCATGCAGCCAGGGCCGCTTCCGCATCTCTTCCTCCCGGAAGCGGTCGATCTCCGCCTCGTAGCGCATCACGAGCGAGGTCTCGTCCAGCCCCTCGAGCAGCGCCTGCCGCCTATCCTCGGCCAGCGCGAACGGGATCGTCCGCCCATCCGGCGAGGCGATCGTGCAGTCCACCAGGCTGATGCTCACCACCGGCTCCGCCGCTTCCGCCACCGCCCCCGCCAGCGCCTGCACCGCGTCCTCCTCCAGCACCACCGGCAGCAAGCTGTTCTGGCAGGCATTGTCGAAGAAGATCTCGCCGAAGCTCGGCGCGATCACCGCAGCGGATGCCGAAGCGCAGCAGCGCCTTCACCGCCGCCTCCCGCGAGCTGCCGCAGCCGAAATTGATGCCGCCGATCAGGATCCGGCTCTTCCGGTAGCGCGGCTGGTTGAGAACGAACGCCTCGTTCTCCCGCCCGTCCGTCCGGTAGCGCCAGTCGGAGAAAAGCTTCTCCCCAAGGTCGATCGAGCGCGAGCGCATGAACCGGCTGGCGATGATCGAACCGGTGTCGATATTGGCGCGCAGCAGCGGCGCCGCGACGCCGGTCAAGCTCGTGAACCGTTCCATGAACGAACCTTCCCTACGCGTTTTTCACGCCCGCGAATTTCCGGCAATCGACGATCCGGCCGCTCACCGCCGCGGCGGCAACCATGGCCGGGCTCGCCAGATGCGTCCGGCTCCGCGGCCCCTGCCTTCCTTCGAAATTGCGGTTGGTCGTGGAGATCGACCGCTTGCCCTCCGGCACGGAATCCCCGCCCAGCGTCTGGCAGAGCGAGCACCCCGATTCCCGCCACTCGAACCCCGCCTCCTTGAACACGGTGTCGAGCCCCGCCGCCTCCGCCGCCCGCTTCACCGGCGTCGAGCCCGGCACGATGATCGCACTCACGCCCTCGGCCACCTTCCGCCCGCGCACCACCGCCGCCGCGATCTCCAGATCCGAAAGCCGGCTGTTGGTGCAGGAGCCGATGAAGGCGAAATCGATCGCCAGCCCCTCCATCGCCATGCCCGGCGCAAGCGCCATGTAGGCGAGCGCGTTCGCCATCGCCGCCCGCCGCTCCGGCTCCGCCCGCGCAGGATCGGGAATCGCTTCGTCGATGGCGATGACGTCCTGCGGCGAGGTCCCCCAGGTGATCTGCGGCTTGATCCGGCTGCAATCGATGTCGAACGCGCGGTCGAACGCCGCCCCCTCGTCGGACGGCAAGTCCCTCCATTCCGCGACCGCCTGCCCCCAGAGCGCGCCCTTCGGCGCGTACGGCCGGTCCGCCAGATAGGCGATCGTGCGCTCGTCGGGCGCGATGAGGCCGGAGCGCGCCCCGAACTCGATCGACATGTTGCAGATGGTGAGCCGCCCCTCGATCGGCAGCGCACGGATCGCCGTCCCCGCATATTCCACCGCGAACCCGCTGCCGACCCCGATCCCGTGCCGGCCGATGAAATAGAGAATGAGGTCCTTCGCGTACACGCCGGGCTCGAGCCGCCCCTCGAAATTCACCCGCATCGTCTTAGGTCTGCGCTGGATCAGGCATTGCGTCGCCAGTACCCGCTCCACTTCGGTGGTGCCGATGCCCCAGGCCCAGGCGCCGAGCCCGCCGCTCGTCGCCGTATGGCTGTCGCCGCAGACCAGCGTGCAGCCGGGCAGCGTGATGCCGAGCTCGGGCGCGATGACATGCACGATCCCCTGCCGCGGATCGTTGACGTCGATCAGCTCGATCCCGTTGGCGCGGCAATTCTCCTGCATCGCGCCGATCCGCTCCTTCGCGGGCAGATAGGTCTCCCACGTCCGGCCCGGCAAGCGTCGAAGGATCGTGGTCGACGACCGCGAAGGTGGCACCTTGGCTTTTCGGCAGCAATCCGCGTTCGGCAAGCCCGTCGAACGCGTCGCGGCTGGTCGCCTCGTGCAGCATGTGGCGGTCGATATGGATCAGGAACCGCTCCGCCGAAAGTTGGCGCACGACGTGGCTGTCCCAGATCTTCGCGAACAGGGTGCGCGGCGTGCGCGCTTCGGCAGGCCCGCTCATGAATCGCTCGGCCCCGCGGCGACGGCGCCGGGGCCGAGGAAGAGCCGCGTGCAGCTATTCGCCAGATGCGCGCGCATCGCGCGCCGCGCCGCCTCGGCCTCGCCGGCCTCGACCGCCTCCATGATGGCGACATGCTCGCCCTGCACCACCCTGAGCCGCTCCGCAGGATGCGTGAGCGCCATCGTTCGTGTCAGGTTGATGGTGAATTCCATCGGCCGGCGAATATTGCGGAGCGCCCGCTCGAAGAACGGGTTGCCGGACGCCGCGGCGATCGCGAAATGGAAGTCGAGATCCGGCTGCTCCCCGATCGTGCGCTCGCGCACCGCCCGCTCCAGCTTCTCGAGCGCCCGCCGCGCCGCGGCCAGCGGTCCCGGCAGCCGATGGATCGCCGCGAGCGCCGCCGCATCGCCTTCCACCGCCTCGCGCAGCTCGAACGCATGGCGCACGTCGGTCAGGCTCTCGACGGTGCCGAAGGTCGGATCCGCATCCATCATCCCGGCGCGATCGCGCACATAGCTCCCGGCACCCCAACGCACGTCGATCAGGCCGCCTTCCTGCAACCGGCTGATCGCCTGGCGGATCAGCGGGCGGGAAATGCCGAACTGCGACGCAAGCTCGGTCTCGCTCGGAAGCCGGTCGCCCGGGTCGAGGCTCCCTTCCGTGATGATCGAGAGCAGCCGGCGATAGGCCTCCTCGGAGCGCAGCTCGCCGGAACGCAGAGACACGCCGCGGCGGCCCGCCGGTGCCTTCGCCGCACCGTTGGGCTCGCTTTCCGCCGCGCCGATCGGCTTCGTCCCATCGCTCACGTCGATTGCGCCTGCGCTTTCCGGGAAGAGGCTAGACCAATATGGTCGTCATTTGACAAGTTCAGCCACATTCGCATAATGCCGAAAACGGCGTCAACCGGCGAACAAGCGGACTTGCGGAGGTAAGGTCGGCATGCGGTATACGCTTCAAGACTGCGGGGCGAGCCCCTGCCGATGACGCAATCGATGACGGACGTTCATGTCTCCCTGCACAACGTCACGCGCTCCTTCGGAACTCTGCAAGCGCTCGGCCCGATCGATCTCGATCTCAGGAAGAGCGAATTCTTCTCGATCGTCGGCCCCTCCGGATGCGGCAAATCGACCCTGCTCGAAATCGTCGCGGGCTTGACCACGGCGAGCGTCGGCGAGGTCTCGTTCGAGGGCAAGCCGGTCGGCGGCGCCGTCCCGGACGGGGTCGGCGTCGTCTTCCAGGAGGACGCGAGCTTCCCCTGGCTCTCCGTGCGCGACAATATCGGCTTCGGCCTCCGCCGCCAGGGCGTCTCCGCCCGCGAGGTCCGCCATCGCGTCGATGACGCGCTCGCCCTCGTCGGGCTCCGCGATTTCGCGAACGCCTATCCGGTTCAGCTCTCGGGCGGCATGCGCCAGCGCGTCTGCATCGCGCGCACCCTCGTGCTCCGGCCGCGCATCATCCTCCTCGACGAGCCCTTCGGCGCGCTCGATCAGCAGACGCGCCTCTTGATGGGTGACGAGGTGCTCGCCCTTTGGCGCGCCACCGACGCAACGATCCTCCTCATCACCCATTCGCTCGACGAGGCCGCCATGCTCTCCGACCGCATCGGCGTGATGTCCGCGCGCCCCGGCCGCTTCCTCGACGTCCTGGAGACCCATTGGCCGCGCGACCGCGACAGCCGCCTGGCGAGCGAGTCCCGGTTCGGCGAGATCACCAGCCATCTCTGGTCGCTGCTCCGCGTCGAATCGAGCAAGGCGATGCGCGCCAGCCAGGTGGACGCGCACGCTGTATGAAAGGCGGGGTATGAGAGGCGGGGCATGAGGCGCGCGGCCGTCATCCGCATCGCCGCCTTCGCGGTCTTTTTGCTCGCGCTCGAGGCCGCCTGCCGCTTCGGCCTCATCAGCCGCTTCACGCTGATCCCGCCCAGCATGATGGTGGTCGGCGCCATCGACATCCTCCGCGCCGGCACCATCAACGGCGAGATCTTCACCACCCTCGGCGACGTGATCTTCGCTGCCGCCTGCGCCGTCGTCGCGGGCTTCGCTCTCGGCGCCGCGCTGCACGCCTGGCCGCGCGCGCGGCGCTGCATCGATCCCCTGCTCGCCACCTACTACGCCATCCCGATCTACGTCTTCTACCCGATGTTCCTGGTCTTCTTCGGCATGAACCGCCGCCCGATCATCGTCATCGGCTTCCTCTTCGCGGTGGTGGCGATGATCACCAGCACGCTGAACGGGCTCGACCGCATCCCCCCCGTCATGTTGAAGACCGCCCGGGTGCTCGGCATGCGCCGTCTGCCCACCATCCTCCACATCGTCCTGCCGGCCGCCACGCCCTACCTGTTCGGCGGCGTGAAGCTGGCGATCGCCTATTCCTTCGTCGGCGTCCTCGGCGCCGAGTTCATCCTCTCCAACAGCGGCCTCGGCTATCAGATCGCGCTCGCCTTCAACAATTTCGACAATCTGAAGATGTATTCGCTGATCCTGCTCGTGATCGTGGTGGTCTCCGCGATCAACACCTCCCTCCTCGCCTGGGAGCGCTCGCTGCTCCAGCGCCGGACGCGCCAATGAGCGACCGGGTCGCGACCGCCCGGCCGGTCAGCCAGCGCTTCGGCGACGCGCTCATCCTTGTCGTCGTCCTCGTCGCCGCCTGGCAGATCCTCTACGCCCTCGTCGGCGCGCTCGCCCTCTCGCCGCCGCTCGCGACCGTCCGCAGCGCCTATGCGCTGCTCCTCTCGGCGGATTTCTGGCCCAACGTCTACACCACCTTCCTCGCCCTCGGCATCGCGCTCGTCGTCGAGATCGTCCTCGGCATCACCTTGGGCGTCGCTTTCGGCCTCAACCGCCTGATGGGCGACGTGGTCGAGCCGGTGATCGTCGTCTTCTACTCGATCCCCAAGATCGTCTTCTATCCCGTGGTGCTGATGTTCTGCGGCATCGGCCTGCTCTCCGTCGTCGTCTTCGCGGTCATGCACGGGATCCTGCCCATCCTGCTCTTCACCATGGGCGCGGTGCGCAACATCCGCCCCGTCTTTCTCCGAAGCGCCCGGGTGATGCGCTTGGGCTTCGCCCAGGTTCTCTGGACCATCGCGCTCCCGGCGACGATCCCGGAAGTGTTCACCGGCCTCAGGCTCGGCTTCGGCGGCACCATGCTCGGCGTGCTGCTGAGCGAGATGTTCGGCTCGAAGAACGGGCTCGGCTTCCTGCTGATGAACGCGATCGGCCTCAACCAGGTCGATCTGATCATGTCGCTCACCTTGCTGCTCGCCGGCTTCATGGTCGTCGTCAATCTCGTCCTGCTCGCCGTCGATGCCCGCCTGCACGCCCGCGCCTGATCCCGATCTCATCTATCTCCAGGACTTGCCCTCCCTCTTGCAGGTCGAGGAGGCGGTTTCGCTCCTTCGCGCCCACGGCCTCACCGTCGTTCGCACCCTCGCCGCCGCCGATCACGCCCGCGTCGCCGCCGTCGTCGTCGGCCTCGGCAGCTTCGCCGGCTCCGATGCCGAACGCTTCCCCAACCTCCGCACCGTCGCCAAGTTCGGCGCCGGCTCGGACGGCATCGACGTCGACGCGCTCTGGCGCGACCGCCGGATCCCCGTCTCCTGCACCGCCGATGTCGCAACGCGCGACGTCGCCGAATGGACGCTCGCCCTCATCGTCCTCGCCCTGCGCCGCGCTCCGCGGGACATCCGCCGGCTCGGCGCGGAGAGCGCGGCCTGGCGCGACATCCCTCGCGGCATCTCGCTCTCGGACGCGGTGGTCGGCATCGTCGGCTCCGGCCATATCGGCACCGAAACCGCACGCCTTCTCTCAGGTCTGGCGAAGAAAATCCTCTTCTGGAATCGCTCGGGTGTCCCCGTCGCACTTCCGGGCACCGAGGCCGTCGCCGATCTCGCCGAGCTCGCCGCGCGCGCGGACGTCGTCTCCCTCCACGTCGCCCTCGGCCCCTCCACCCGCAACCTGCTCGGCGCCGCTTTCTTCGACCGCGCCCGCAAATCCGGCCGCACGCTCGCACTCGTGAACACCGCCCGCGGCGGGGTCGTCGATGAAGCCGCTCTCCTGCAAGCCCTCGAGGACGGGACGATCACCGCCGCCTGCATCGATGTCTGGTCCGCTGAAGGCACAAAAGAGACCGAGCTCGTCCGGGCCCTGAGGCGCCATCCCTCCGTGCTCCCGACCTCCCATATCGGCGCCTACACGAGCGGCGTACAGCGCCGCTACGCGATGCGCTGCGCCCGGAACATCGCCGCCGTCATCGCGGGCCGGCCCGACGAGGTCGCGCGCTACATCGTCCGCCCGGCCGCCTGAGCGCCTTCCCGGTCGGGCTTGATCCACGGCCTGCGTTCCCGATCGCCGCGCTCGAACGCGTCGATCTCCGCTTCCATCCGCAGGATGACGTCGATCTCCTCGAGCCCCTCGAGCAGCGCGGCGCGCCGCTCCTCCGCCACCGTGAACCCGACCCTCCTGCCATCCGGCCAGGTCACCCGGCACGCCTCGAGATCGACCGCCATCACCGGTTCCGCCGCCGCCTCCAGTGCCGCCGCCAGCGCCCCGCATTCCGTCTCGCCCAGCACCACCGGCAGCAGCCCGTTCTGGTAGGCGTTGTCGCGGAAGATATCGGCAAAGCTCGGCGCGATGACGGCGCGGATCCCGAATCGCATCAGCGCCCACACCGCGCGCTCGCGCGAGCTGCCGCAGCCGAAGTTCCGCCCCGCAACCAGGATCCGGCTCTCTCGGTAGCGCGGCCGGTTCAGCACGAACTCCGGCCTCTCCGCCCCGCCCAGATCGTAGCGCAAATGGGCGAACAGCATCTTGCCGAGGTCGGTCGCCGTCGATCGTCCGGCCGCCATCGGCGAGATCGCATCCGTATCGATATTGTCGAGCGGCATCGGCGCTGCCACGCCCTCGACGATGCGGAACGGCTCCATCGCCCTCTCTGCTCCCTCAGCCGTCCAGCAGCTTGCGCACGTCGGTGATGCATCCGCTCACCGCCGCGGCCGCCACCATCGCCGGGCTCGCCAGGTGGGTGCGGCTCTCCGGTCCCTGCCGGTGCTGGAAATTGCGGTTGGTCGTCGAGATCGCGCGCTTGCCCGGAGGCACGATGTCGCCGTTGCTCGCCACGCACATCGAGCATCCCGCATTGCGCCACTCGAAGCCCGCGTCGCGGAAGATGCGGTCGAGCCCGATCGCCTCGGCCTCCGCCTTCACCGTCATCGAGCCCGGCACCACCAGCGCGGTCACCCCCTCCGCCACCTTGCGCCCGCGCACCACGCTCGCCGCCGCCTGCAAATCCGAAAGCCTGCTGTTGGTGCAGGAGCCGATGAACGCGAAGTCCACTTTCAGCCCCTCGAGATGCTGCCCGGGTGCCAAGCCCATATAGGTGAAGCTCCGGGTGAGTGCCGCGCGCCGGCGCGTATCCGCTTCCTCCGCCGGATCGGGCATTGCCTCGTCGATCCCCGCCACGTCCTGCGGCGAGGTGCCCCACGTCACCTGCGGCGCAACCGCGGCGCAGTCGATCTCGATCTCGCGGTCGAATTCCGCCCCGTCCTCGGAGACGAGCCCGCGCCAAACCGCGGCCGCGCGTTCCCAAAGCGCGCCCTTCGGCGCGAACGGGCGGCCTTGCACATAATCCAGCGTCGCATCGTCCACCGCCATCAGCCCCATGCGCGCGCCGAACTCGATCGACATGTTGCAGATCGTCATGCGCGCCTCCATCGGCAGCGCGCGGATCGCCTCGCCCGCGTATTCCACCGCGAAACCGGTCGCCGCAGCGGTCCCGTTCCGCCCGATCACGCGGAGGATCAGATCCTTGGCGAACACGCCCGGCCGCTTCCGGCCGTTGAAGCGGATCCGCATCCGCTTCGGCTTGCGCAACAGCAGCGCCTGCGCCGCCATCACGTGCATGACCTCGGTCGTCCCGATCCCCCACGCGAGCGCGCCGAGCGCCCCGTTGGTCGCGGTGTGGCTGTCGCCGCAAACCAGCGTCGTGCCCGGCAGCGCAAACCCTAGTTCCGGCCCGATCACATGCACGATGCCCTGGCGCGGATCATCGACGTCGAAGAGCGTCAGCCCGAACTCGCGCGCATTGTCGCGCAGCGCATGGATGCGCTCCCGTCCGGGCGGATGCGATTCCCCCGTGCGCCCCGGCAGCGTCGAGACGATGTGATCGACGACGCCGAGATTGAGCTCGAGATCGCGGAACTTCCGGCCGAGCCGGCGCATGCCGTCGAACGCCTGCCGGCTGCTCCCGTCATGGATGAGCTGGCGATCGATACGGAGCAGCGTGCGCCCGTCGTTCAGCTCGCGCACCACGTGCGCCCGCCAGATTTTGTCGACCAGCGTATCGACCGGTTGCATTTCGTTCTTCCTGACGTCCCGCTCGCGAACAGAGATGCAAGACGATTGACGAATTGCCAAATTCGATTGACAACTCCCGGAGGCTGACACACGCTGCCGGAAGCGTCAATGCAGCCGGGCGTACGGAGATCGGTGTTGGGCGCGATGCAGCCACTCTCTTTGATCGAAAAGGTCTGGCGGGCCCATATCGTGACCGAGCTCGGTGACGGGCTCGACCTCCTCTACGTTGATCGGCACTTCCTCCACGATCTGAACGCCATGAAAACGCTCGCCGAGGTCCGTCGTCTCGGCCGCCGCGTGCGCCGCCCCGATCTCACCATCGCCACCGCCGATCACGGCGTCTCCACGCTGCCCGGCCGCACCGAGCAAACCAACCCGGCCGCCGCCGCGCTGCTCCGCGGCCTTCGCGAGGAAGCCGCACTCGCCGGCGTGCGCGCGTTCGGCGCCGATGATGCGGGCCAGGGCATCGTGCACGTCATCGGCCCCGAGCTCGGCCTCACCCAGCCCGGCGCTCTGATCGTCTGCGGCGACAGCCACACCTGCACCCATGGCGGCCTCGGCGCGATCGGTTTCGGCGTCGGCCGCACCGAGGTGATCCACGTGCTGGCGACGCAAACGATCTACCAGCGCCGCCCGCGTCGCATGCGCGTCACCTTCGAAGGCCGGCCTTCGCCGCACGTCGCGGCAAAAGACCTCATCCTCCATCTCATCGGTCGCATCGGCGCGGACGCGGGCACCGGCTACGCCGTCGAATATGCGGGCGCAGCCGTGCGCGCCATGCCCGTCGAGGCCCGCCTCACGCTCTGCAATCTCTCGATCGAGCTCGGCGCGAAGATCGGCATGATCGCGCCGGACGACACATCCTACGCCTATCTCGCCGGCCGCCCGCACGCGCCCAAGGAAGCGCTCTGGGATCGCGCCCTTTCCTACTGGCGCTCGCTTCCCACCGATCCCGCCGCCACGTTCGACCGCGAGGTCGCGATCGACGCCGCCGCGATCGCCCCGCAGATCACCTGGGGCACCAGCCCGCAGCACGTCATCGCGGTCGATGCGCGCGTGCCCGATCCCGCCGCGGAGCAGGACCCCGTGCGCCGTCGCGGCATGGAGGAGGCGCTCGCCTACATGGCGCTCGCGCCCAATCAGCAGCTCGAGGGCCTGGGCGTGGACTGGGTCTTCATCGGCTCCTGCACCAACGGCCGGCTCGCGGATCTGCGCGCCGCCGCCGCGCTGGTGCGCGGGCGCAAAGTCGCCGCCCACGTGCAGGCCTGGGTGGTGCCGGGCTCGCAGCTTGTGCGGCGCGACGCCGAGGCCGAAGGGCTCGACCGCATTTTCCGCGACGCAGGCTTCGCCTGGCGCGAGCCCGGCTGCTCGATGTGCCTCGCCGCCAACGGCGAAACCGTGCCGCGCGGCCAGCGCTCGATCTCGACCACCAACCGCAATTTCGTCGGCCGCCAGGGGCCCGAGGCGCGCACCCATCTCGCCAGCCCCGCGATGGCCGCCGCCGCCGCGATCACCGGCCACATCACCGATATCCGCAAGTGGGCGGCCTGAGCATGCAGCCCTTCACCGTCCTCACCGGCATCGCCGCCCCGCTCGTCACGCCCAACATCAACACGGACGTGCTGATCCGCGTCGAGCGGATGATCGATCTCGGCAAGGGCGAGTTCGGCCCCTATTGCTTCGAAGCCTGGCGCTACCGCGCGGACGGCAGCGACGATCCGGCCTTCGTCCTCAACGATCCCGCGCGCCGCAACGCCGCCATCCTGATCACCGGCGCCAATTTCGGCTGCGGCAGCTCGCGCGAGCCCGCCGTATGGGCGCTGATGGATATGGGAATCCGTTGCGTCATCGCGCCGAGCTTCGGCGACATCTTCTTCGGCAACTGCTTCCAGAACGGGCTTCTGCCGGTGACCCTCCCCGAGGATCGGGTCGCAGCCCTCGCCGCCGCTTCCGCCGCCACGCCCGCCCCCTTCACCGTCGATCTCGTCCGCCAGCGCATCGCGGCCCCGGACGGCGCGGAAACCCCCTTCACCGTCGATCCGCTGCGCCGCCGCGCGCTGCTCGAAGGGCTCGACGAGCTCGCCATGACCGATCGGCTCGATGCCGACATCGCCGCCTTCGAAGCAAAGGATCAAAAGATGCGGGAGTGGATCCATGCCGGCTGACGCCGCCACCATCGAGAGGCCCACCGGCGCGCGCAACGCGCCGCCCACCATGCTCGTCGTCCCGGGCGACGGCATCGGTCCCGAGGTCACGCGCGAGGCGGTGCGCGTGTTCGAATGGTTCGCAACCGCCCGCCGCCTCGCCTGCGAGCTCCGCCACGAGGATTTCGGTGTCGGCACCTGGCACCGCACCGGGCACTTCATGCGCGAGGGCTTGCTCGCCGACATGGTCGCCGCGGACGCGGTCCTTTTCGGTGCGGTCGGCGGCGCCGGCGATCATCTCGCCATCCCCCAGGCAATCCGCCGCAACGAGGGCTTGCCGCGCATTCGCCGCGAGATGGAGGTCTATGCCAATCTCCGCCCCGTGAAGGCCTTGCCCGCGCTCGCCAAGGCCTCGCCGCTTCGCCCGGACGTCACCGAGGGCGTCGACCTCGTCGTCGTCCGCGAGCTGGTCGGCGGCATCTATTTCGGCGAGCCGCGCTTCATCGAAACGCTGCCGAACGGCGACCGCCGCGGCGTCAACACCCACGTCTATACCGGCGCCGAGATCCGCCGCATCGGCCGCGCCGCCTTCGCGCTCGCCCGCACGCGTGCTCGCCGCGTCGCCTCGGTGGACAAGGCCAACGTGATGGAGGCCGGCGCCCTCTGGCGCGAGGAAATGGAGATCCTCCGCAACCGCGAGTACCCAGACATCGCGCTCACTCATCTCTATGTGGACAACGCGGCGATGCAGATCGTTCGCGCCCCGCGCCAGTTCGACGTCATCGTCACCGACAATCTCTTCGGCGACATCCTCGCCGATTGCGCCGCCGCGATCGTGGGCTCCCTCGGCATGCTCCCCTCCGCCTCGATCAGCGACCCGCGCCCCGACGGTCGCCGCCGTGCGCTCTACGAGCCGGTGCACGGCAGCGCCCCCGACATCGCGGGCCTCGGCAAGGCCAATCCACTCGGCGCGATCCTGAGCGTCGGCATGGCGCTCGAGCACAGCTTCGCCCGCCCTGAAGATGCGCGCCTCCTCGAGCAGGCCGTCAACGCCGCACTCGCCGGCGGCAAGCGCACCGCCGACCTCGCGGAGCCCGGCACCGAAATCGTCTCCACCACCGGCATGGGCGATGCGGTGCTCGCGGCGCTGCACGCGCTCACCCACTAGAATTGTGCGCAAGGACGGAGGAAAATCCATGATGCGCCAAACCCGCCGCTCCCTGCTCACCGCCCTCGGCGGCGCCGCCATCGCCGCCGCGTCCGCCTCCTCCGCCCACGCCTTCGACATCATCTCCGCGCAATACGGCAACTCCACTTCCGGCTTTCCCTATGCGGTCGGAACCGCCAAGGGCATCTTCAAGAAGCACGGCGCGGACGTCACCGGCATCCTGGCCTCGGTCGGCGGCGGCAACGACGTCCGCAACCTGGTCGCCGGCAACCTCCCCTACGGCGAAGTCGCACTTCCCTCCGTGGTCACCGCGATCCAGCAGGGCGCCGATCTCGTGATCATCAGCGAGAACGTGGAGAACGCGGCAAGCCTGATCTGGGTGGCGCTCCCCTCCTCGCCGATCAACTCGGTCCACGACCTCAAGGGCAAGCGCCTCGGCTACTCCAACCCGCAATCCTTCACCCAGGCCGTCGAATTCCTCCTCCTCGACAAGGCCGGCTACAAACCGGGCGAAGTGACGATGGTCTCGACCGGCGGCTTCGGCCCGGGGCTGATCGCGCTTCAGCGCGGCGGGGTGGACGTCACCATCATCCCGCTCAACGACCTCGTCGCCGAGCCCACCAAGTACAAGGTCGTCATCCGCGGCCAAGACGCGGTCCCGCCGATCGCCAACACCGTCGGCATCGCCTCGCGGCGGACGCTGCAGAGAAAGCCGGACGTGCTGCGCGCCATCATCGCCGCGCGCCGCGAGGCGGTGGACTACATGAAGGCCAACCGCGCCAAATCGGCCGCGATCATCAGCAAGGTCTACCGGCTCGATCCGCCCCTCGTCATCAAGGTGCTCGAGCTCCTGATCGATCACGGCCTGGTGGACGGAATTCCCTATTGGGGCCCCGGCAGCTTCAACTTCCCCGGCATGCAAACGATGATCGACACCGGCCGCCGCGCCGGCATGATCACCGGCAAGGTCGATATCCGCAGCCTCATCGACGAGAGCGTGCTGCCGCCCGATCTCCGCGGCAGCGCCGGATAGAGGCCGCCGCACGCGCGGAACGGCCCCGAAATAGTTTGCCGCCGGCGCGCTTTCCGATCACGCTCCCGCCAACAAGCTTCACGCTCAACGAAAAGGGGGCCGCGATGAATGAAGGGAAGGTAGCGCTCGGACGCAAGATTTTCCGAATCAAGGCCGCGAAAGGCTTGCGCTGGGCCGAGATCGCGGCGCGACTCGGCCATTCGCCCGTCTTCGCCTGCGCCGCCTGCCTCGGCCAGATGTCGATGACACCCGAGACCGCGGCCAAGGCCGCGGCACTCTTCGATCTCGGACCTGAGGAGACTTCGCTGCTGACCGAGATCCCCTATCGCGGCTCGCTCCCCGGCCCCATCCCGACCGATCCGCTGATCTACCGTTTTTTCGAACTTGTGACGGTCTACGGCACCACCTGGAAGGAGCTGATCGAGGAGGAGTTCGGGGACGGCATCATGAGCGCGATCGACTTCGAAATGGCGCTCGAGCGCCAGCCGGACCAGAAGGGAGACCGCGTGAAGCTCACCATGAGCGGGAAGTTCCTGCCGTACAAACGCTATTAGGAAGCTTCGCTGCCGCGGCAGCGAACGGGAGGAAACGAATGACCAATGCGCCGCCGGAGGAAACGCGGAGCTACGTCCATGGCGCGAGCGCCGTTCCGCTCCTCGGCGAGACCGTGGGCGAGAATTTTTCCCGCATCGCCGCCGCCCACGCCGCGCGCCCCGCCCTCATCGTCCGCGAGCAGGGCGTCCGTTGGAGCTACGCCGAGCTCGCCGAGCAGGTGGACCGCCTCGCCGCCGGCCTCCTCTCGCTCGGCCTCGAGCCAGGCGATCGCGTCGGCATCTGGTCGCTCAATTGCGCCGAATGGATCGCGGCGCAATTCGCAACCGCCCGCGCCGGCCTCATCCTCGTCAACATCAATCCCGCCTACCGCACCACCGAGCTCGAATACGCGCTCGCCAAGTCGGGCTGCGCCGCCCTGCTCACCGCCGGCCGCTTCAAGACGAGCGACTATATCGGCATGCTGAACGAGCTGATGCCCGAGCTCGCCGCCAGCCGTCCCGGCGCGCTCGCCGCCGCCCGCCTGCCCGCGCTCCGCACCGTCATCCAAATCGAGGGCGAGCCCGCGCCCGGCTGCCTCCCCTACGCCGAGCTGCTCGCTCGTGGCGCCACCACCCGCACCCGCCTCGCCGACATCGCCCCCACCCTCCAGTTCGACCAGCCCATCAACATCCAGTTCACAAGCGGAACGACCGGCGCGCCCAAGGGTGCGACGCTCACCCACCACAACATCCTCAACAACGGCTTCTTCATCGGCCGCGCCATGCGCCTCTCCGAGAACGATCGCCTCTGCATCCCCGTGCCGCTCTATCACTGCTTCGGCATGGTGCTCGGCGTGCTCGCCGCCACCACGCACGGCGCCGCCATGGTCTTCCCCGGCCGCGGCTTCGACCCGCTCGCCACCCTCTCCGCCGTCGCCGAGGAGCGCTGCACCGCGCTCCACGGCGTGCCCACCATGTTCATCGCCGAGATGGAGCATCCGGATTTTCCCACATTCGATCTCTCGAGCCTCCGCACCGGCATCATGGCCGGCTCTCCCTGCCCGATCGCAGTCATGCGGCGCGTCACCGAAACGATGCACCTCTCCGAGATCACCATCGCGTACGGCATGACCGAAACCAGCCCGGTGAGCTTCCAGACCGCGACCGACGATCCGCTCGAGAAGCGCGTCTCCACCGTCGGCCGCATCCACCCCCACGTCGAGGTCAAGATCATCGACGCGGAGGGAAAAATCGTCCCCCGCGGCACGCCCGGAGAGCTCTGCACCCGCGGCTACTCCGTGATGCTCGGCTATTGGAACGATCCCGAAAGAACCGCCGAGGTGATCAACCCGGCGCGCTGGATGCACACCGGCGACCTCGCCACGATCGACGATGAGGGCTTCTGTAACATCGTCGGCCGCATCAAGGATATGCTGATCCGCGGCGGCGAGAATGTCTATCCCCGCGAGGTCGAGGAGTTCCTCTACCGCCACCCGAAGATCGAGGACGTGCAGGCCTTCGGCGTGCCCGATCCGAAATTCGGCGAGGAGCTCTGCGTTTGGGTCCGACTGCGCGCCGGCGAAACCATGACCGAGGACGAGCTCCGTGATTTCTGCCGCGGCCGCATCGCGCACTACAAGATCCCGCGCTACGTCCGCTTCGTCGACTCCTTCCCGATGACGGTCACCGGCAAGGTCCAGAAATTCCTCATGCGCGAGCGCATGACCGCCGAACTCGCCGCAGGGGGGCTCCGCCCCCCTGCACCCCTCGCCAGGGCCTGAGGCCCTGGACCCCACTCGTATTAAGCTCCGCGTCCCCCGAGTTTCCCTCTCCGCCCCGACCGCCCCTCAGGCGCGCATCACTGCTTGCTTCCGGTAATGGACAGATGTCCGCACGAGACATCGGTATCCAGCGTGAACGTATTTCCGGTAAACGTGATGCTGGTATGCCTTCCCGTATTGGTGCTGATCCAACTGACCGTGCCGTCCGAATGGATGGCCTTGCCGTGAAAACTGGACGCGTGTGTACCACTCATGTAGGGGGAGGCAATGTTGTTCGCGACGGTGATCGTGACGACCGTGCCCGCACATCCGCCGGTCGTCTCCTTGCCCGTCCAAGTTCCGTCGTAAGTACCGGCGGCGAGCGCCGCCGCGGAGAAAAGCAATGCCCCCCCGAGCGCCGAGGCAAGGAGTACCTTGTTCCGAGCATCGCACATCCACATTTCCCGACCCTTCCCACTTCGCCGATCACTGCACCGCCGCGGCTCCGCGACGCTCACTCCTTGTAGGAGGGGTCGAGCCGCTCGGCCAGCCTCAGGCACGCCGCCCAATCCTTCCCGCCCGTCAGGAAATTCCCCGCCTTCATGAACTGGCTGTGGGCGTATTCGCACGCCTCCTTGCTCGGGATCGTGTAGTTGCCTTCGCCCGCCGCCAGCGCCGCGATCTGCCCCTCGCACGCCATGTCGAGCCAGTGATGGCCGACCACGCATTCCGCAACGCTCTCGCCGCAGACGAGGACGCCATGATTGCGCAGCATCATGAAGCGGCCGCCGTCGAGGTCGCGGATCAGCTTGGGCGTCATCTCGTCGTCGAACTCGAAGCCCTCGAACGCGTGATATTTCAGCTCGCCATAGAATCGCAGCGCATGCTGGTTGATCGGCAGCAGGCCCCACTTGTGCGCGGCAACGCCCATGCCGTTCACCGTATGCGTATGCAAGGTCGCATTCAGATCCGGCCGTCCCTTCAGCAGCCCCGCATGGATGATGAGCGCGCCGCCCCGGATCGTCCTCACATCCGTATCGGTCAGAACATTGCCGTCGAAATCGACCTTGAGCAGGGAGGACGCGGTCACCTCGCCGAACATCCAGTCCGTGCGCTTGATCAGCATATGCTCCGGCTCTCCCGGCACGCGCAATCCGAAATGGTTGTACGTCATGTCGTTGACGCCGTAATGCGCGAGCACGCGGTGCCCGGCCGCAAGCTCGACACGCGCCCGCCACTCCTCCGGGCTCGCCTGCGCGCGAACGGATTTTTCCCTCGATACGAGTTGCACTTCCATGCGTCCCACTCCCTCGCCACGCCGGGCGCCCGGCCCGGGCACGCGCCGCCACGCGCCGAGAGCCTAGGTCCCGCACCCCGCGCCCGGCAAGAACCGCATACCCGCCGCCCACCCCGCTTGTCTCGGGCGGCCGGATCTGCGCCGATGTCGTCACGGCCAGGCAACGGCCGCGACCGCGCCTGCAAGCGATGGGGGAAACGATGGCATCGATGTCGCACCGCGCCGGAGCGGAATTCTTCGGCACGTTCTGGCTCGTGTTCGGCGGCTGCGGCAGCGCGGTGCTCGCCGCCGCCTTCCCGGGCCTCGGCATCGGCTTCGCCGGCGTCGCACTCGCCTTCGGCCTCACGGTGCTGACGATGGCCTACGCCGTCGGCCATATCTCCGGCGGCCACTTCAATTCGGCGGTGACGATCGGGCTCTGGGCCGGCGGCCGGTTCTCGGCCTCCGACATCATCCCCTACATCATCGCCCAGGTCGCGGGCGCGATCGCTCGCCGCCGCCGTCCTCTACCTGATCGCCAGCGGCGAGCCCGGCTTCGTCGCCGGCCGGCTTCGCCGCCAACGGCTACGGCGCGCTGAGCCCGGGCAAATATTCGCTGCTCTCGCTGCTTCGTCTGCGAGGTGGTCTGCACCTTCTTCTTCCTGTTCGGTGATCCTCGGCGCCACCTCGGCGCGCGCGCCGAAAGGGTTCGCCGGCCTGGCGATCGGGCTCGCGCTGACGACTGATCCACCTGATCTCGATCCCGGTCACCAACACCTCGGTCAACCCCGCGCGCAGCACCGGGCCGGCCCTCTTCGCCGGCGGCGCCTATATCGGGCAGCTATGGCTGTTCTGGCTGGCGCCGATCCTGGGCGCGCTGCTGGCCGGGGCGGTGGCGCGCTGGCTGGATTCCGCGGAGGCCTGAGCCCGCGCCCCTTCGGCCGCTCGCGCGGGAAGGAGAAGCTCTGATGCGGGTCTATCGGTTTCCCACCACGAGCAGCCTCGAGATGCTCGCCCTCGCCGACGAGCCGGCGCCCAGCCCGGGGCCGGGCGAGGTCCGCGTCCGGATGCGCGCGGCCTCCCTCAACTACCGCGACCTCATGGTGGCCGAGGGGCGCTACGCCCGCGGCGCGGCCCCGTCCAATCTGGTGCCGCTCTCCGACGGCGCGGGCGAGGTCGTGGCCCTCGGCCCCGGCGTCACCCGCATCGCGGTGGGCGAGCGCGTGGCCGGCACCTTCTTCCAGGGCTGGCTCGGCGGCGAGATGGACCCCTCCGACCATTCCCGCGCGCTCGGCGGCTCGATCGACGGCGTGCTCGCCGAGGAGAAAATCTTCGCCGCCGACGGGCTCGTCCCCATCCCCGCCCATCTCTCCTTCGAGGAGGCGGCGACCCTGCCCTGCGCCGCGCTCACCGCCTGGAACGCGCTCTTCACCGCCCGCCCGCTGCTGCCGGGCGAGACCGTCCTCACCCTCGGCACCGGCGGGGTCTCGGTCTTCGCCGCGCAATTCGCCCACGCCGCCGGCGCGCGCGTGATCGCCACCTCCTCGAGCGATGCCAAGCTCGAGAAGATGCGCGCCCTCGGCGCCGCCGCTGGCGTGAACTACCGGACCCACCCCGAATGGGAGAAGGAGGTTTGGGAGCTCACGGGCCGGCGCGGCGCCGATCACGTCGTCGAGGTCGGCGGCGCCGGCACGCTCGCCCGCTCGATCGCCTCCGCCCGTCTCGGCGGCGCGGTCCATCTCATCGGCGTGCTCACCGGCGGCGGCGAGATCGATCCCGCGCTCATCCTCCGCCGCAGCGTCACGCTCCGCGGCGTCTTCGTGGGCTCGCGCCAGATGTTCGAGGCGATGAACCGGATGATCGCCCTCCACCGCCTCCGCCCGGTGATCGACCGGGTCTTCCCCTTCGCCGAGGCGAAGGACGCCTACCGCCACCTCAAGGCGGCGGGCCACCTCGGCAAGATCGTCATCCGGATCCTCCTGACTCACTGCGCCCTCGCGCCCCGGCCGGGCACAAGCGATGGGCGGCTTCATCAGTACGGCCACGTCACATCGGATACGCCGCCCTTCCGCGCCCTCGGGGATCAGTCTAATCTGCAGCCGGAACGTTGCTCAAGAACGAAACGGAAGAGAAATGCGCGCGACGCGAATTCTGATCGGAACAGTGATTCTGGCTGCACTCTCCGCCACCGCCGCTGCGTCGGATTTCTGGGGAAGGATGCTGCCTGGCCAGCCAACCAACTTCATCTTCGGCTACGGGTCATTGATCAATACCCAATCGCGCAATGCAACCGCGATCCAGCCGATCCACGCGATCCCGGTCCGTGTCTCCGCCGCGTTCGGCTATGTGCGCACGTGGGACGATCGATCCTCGTCCGGATTTACCGCCCTCGGCCTTGCGCGGCCCGCGCCGGGAGAGCAGGCAATGACAATCAATGGAGTGCTCTTCCCGGTCGAAGGGGAAGATATGACCGCATTCGACGCACGCGAGAAAGGTTACGCGCGCGTCGAGGTGCCCCGCCCCGATATCGAAGCGGTATCCTGGGAGCGGCTTCCAGGGCAGGGAAAAATCTGGGTCTATATTCCCGACCTTCCCGGCAAGCCGCCTGGCGTGGACTTGCCTGAGCCGAGCCCATCCTACCCACTGCTCGAGTCCTATATCGACGTCGTTATCGAAGGCGGGTTCAAGTACGGCCCGGAGTTTGCTCGCGAGATCATCGAAACCACAACCGGTTGAAGTCGATATTGGCTCAATGACCGGCAGCTCGGGCGCCGGCCGTGGGTCTTCGACAAGAGCTACGATGTGGTGGATGGGCTTCTCGCTCCGCTTGCCCCGCATTTTTCGGACCGTCTGTTTCCCGAGCAATACGCAGCGAAGGATCTTGTCGCGAAATAGGTGCCGTCTTCGGCAATCGTTCATCTCCAAGGGCGGATGCCGCGTTGTCTCCGATATCCGCTTTGGCGGCTGAGATCGTCATGATTTCGCGTCGCTCGAGCGGCGCGCTCTGAATGGCGATGAAGCCGTACCGGGAGAAAGACGAAGCCGCTGGACATCAGTCAATGCGGCCCCATCTCCGGACAGGGGACGGGGCATTGGCAACACCCGTTTCGGTATAGGCGCAGTTGACGCTTGCTGCCGTGTTCGCTCCGGAAAGCCTACCGCGAGGGCTCGAACTGCTCGCCCAGCCAGTCCAGCACGCGCTGATTGAGCAATGATCGGTTCTGCATCTCGCAGTGACCGTCGGCGCCTTCCTCGGCGGTAAAGCGCATCAGCGTCTTCGGGCAACGCAGAGCCTCCACGAATATGCCGGCCCTCGCCGAGAGCGCGTCGCGCTCTGCCGCCGTGATCAACACCGGGCACCGGATGCGCTCTTCCCCCGCGCATCGAACCGGGCCAGCAGCTCGAGGCGGTCGCGATCCAGACGCGAACATCAGACGGACGGCACCCGGTGAGCGCGGGCCGCTCGCCTGAGGCGAGCGTCTGATCCCGACCCAAGTCAAACCCTCGACGGCGCGGCGCCAGGTCCCCATAGCCGACATTCCCATCGGAACGAAAATCAAGCAGACCGTGTGAAATCTCTACCGAAACGGACTCCGGCTCGGCGGGAGATGTGTTAGAATTCCGCCCATGAGGCACATCTCCGGTCCTGATCGATCCCAGACCCTGCTGTTGCCGGAATCGCTGGACGAATATGTCGGCCAAGAGAACCCCGTCCGCTTCATCGATGCCTTCGTTGACGGGCTGGACCTCGCCGCCGCGGGCTTCGGGCGCGTCGAACCGAAGATGACAGGGCGCCCAGGATATGCACCCGAGGATTTGCTGAAGCTCTACGTCTACGGTTACCTCAACCGCGTCCGGTCAAGCCGCCGGCTCGAAGCCGAGACCCACCGCAACATCGAGGTGATCTGGCTGCTGCGCCACCTGAAGCCCGACTTCAAGACCATCGCCGATTTCCGGCGTGACAACCGCAGCGCCTTCCGTCCAGTGTTCCGCCAGTTCGTGCTGCTCTGCCGCCAGATGGACCTGTTCGGCCGCGAACTGCTCGCCGTGGACGGCACCCGGATCAAAGCGGTCAACAATAAGGATCGCAACTTCACCCGCGCGTCCCTGCGGAAGTTCATCGAATTGGCCGATGCCAAGCTCGACGACTATCTGCAACGGCTCGACCAGAGCGATGCCGCCGAGAGGAAGACGGGTGGCTCGCGGGTCAAGAACCTGGCTGAGAAGATCGCCGCGATCCGCACGCGGCGCACCCGGTGCAAAAGGATGCTGGCGCAACTCGACCGCACCGGAGAGGACCAGATCTCGCTGACCGATCCCGACAGCCGGGCGATGGCGGCACACACGCGTGTTGCGGTCGGCTACAACGTTCAGGTCGCCGTCGATGTAAAGTACAAGCTGATCGTCGAGCAGCAGGTTACCAATCAGGTCGTTGACATGGGCCTGCTGACGCAAACCGCCGAACCAGCGAAGGAGGTTCTTGGCGTCGAGACAATCGAGGTCGTGGCCGACAAGGGTTATTTCAAGATCGAAGACATCGAGGCCTGCGAGAAAGCCGGGATCATGCCCTATGTGCCGCGGCCTCAGCGAGGCCCTTCGGTCAAGGCGGGCCTGTTCCGTAAGGATGAGTTCAGCTATGACGTTGCCACCGACAGTTACATTTGTCCGGCCCGTCAGCGGCTGCATCCCTATTCGTTTTCTCTGCTGCGTGACCTGAAGAAGATCAACTACGTCAACAAGCTGGCCTGCGACGATTGCGCGATCCGTTCACGCTGCACCGACGGTGCTTTCCGCACGGTATCTCGTCTCGAGAACGAAGCGGTCTTGGACCGGATGCAGGCCCGCCTCGCGCGGCGGCCTGACATCCTCAACCAGCGGCGTGAGACGGTCGAGCACCCATTTGGCTCGATCAAGCAGTGGATGAACCAGGGTGCCTTTCTGATGCGCGGTCTGCAGAAGGTTCGCGCCGAATTCAGCCTGACCGCACTCGCGTACAATCTCCGGCGGGTGCTCAATATCGTCGGATTTGCCGAGCTGATGACCGCATTGGCGGCCTGAGAGGCGCATAGGCGTGGGATTTTGCCGAGCCGCTGGCATCATTGCCCAAGATCAGGGTGTCGAACTGGCGGTTTCCGACGAAACCGGCTGTAAGGGTGACAGGAGCCTCACGGCGCGCTTCTGATGGTCGAAGTCGCCAGCATCGCAGCGGACCCCGTTTTCACACGGTCTGCAAGAATTTCGTTCAAAAACTAGGCCATTGAGAACAGGGGCTTTTTTCTGTGCGAAAGATATGCGCTAAATGACCCCATGAAATGCGGCTACGCACGGGTATCGACGGACGGCCAGAGTGTCGAGGCGCAGGTGCGCCAGTTACGAACCGCCGGTTGCAAGACCGTCTTCCGGGAGGTGGCGAGCGGAGCCAAGACCGACCGAGCGCAGCTTCGCCGCTTGCTCGACCAGCTTGCCCCCGGCGACGTGCTGACGGTGACCCGGCTCGACCGGCTGGCCCGATCCACCCGCGACCTCTTGAACACCCTCGCGGCGATCACCGACAGGAAGGCCGGATTCCGATCATTGGGCGACGCATGGGCCGACACCGCGACGGCGCACGGGCGGCTGATGCTGGCCGTGCTCGGGGGCCTCGCGGAGTTCGAGCGCGACCTGATCCGCGCCCGCACCGCCGACGGCCGCGGCGGGCGAAGGCGCGCGGCGTGAAGATGGGTCGCAAGCCGAAGCTCACCCCGCACCAGCGGGGCGAGGCGATCAAGCGCCGCGACCGACGCGAAACGCTGATGGAGATCGCCCGCAGCTACAACGTGAGCCACACGACGATTTCAAGGCTCGCGCTATGATTTCGGAAAGCTCCTATTGGAAGCTGCCACTTCTCAAAATAGCCCAACGGCTCGCTGTGCTAACGACGGCCAAAGAACCCAATGAACGACAGCTCGCTCAGCTCGAAGTTGACTGGAGCTTGCGCTGAGCCGATGAGGGAGAACGCCCGCAGCTAAAGGCACCCGGCCCGGAAGGGAGGCGAACTTGACTAAGGTCACCGTCTATCGGTTCAGGCTCTGGTCCCGTCGCGAAGTGTGTGGAAATTTGGGGGTGGCGTAATCTCCGGGTGAGTTCAACCACCAGACTCGGCGTTGGAGCGCCGAGGGAGATCACGCCATGGAGAAGAATAGCACAGCGACGCCGGCTGGCAGCCTGTTTGATGGCTCGGCGTGGTTTGATCCGATCGAGGCGGGCGTGCGGGAGCGGATGCGCGGGTTCATTGAGGGGATGCTCGAGGAAGAGCTGACGGCGGCTCTCGGGCGCGCGCGCTATGGGCGCGATGGCGGACCTGCGGACGGCTATCGGCACGGCGTGCGGCGGCGCCGGCTCCTGGGTTCGTTCGGACCGCTCGAGATCACGGTGCCGCGGGCTCGGGTGGCAAGGCCCGAAGGTGGGACGAGGGAATGGCGCAGTGCCGTCCTGCCGCGCTACGGGCGGATGACCCGGCAGGCAGAAGCCCTGATTGCCGCGAGCTACCTTGCCGGCACCAACACGCGGCGGGTGAAGCGCGCGCTCGGCGCTCTGTTCAAAGGCGCCGTGGGCAAGGACGTGGTCAGCCGCACCTGGCGCAAGGTCAAGGCGGACTGGGGAAACTGGAACCGGCGCAGCCTGGCTGGGGAGGACTTCGTTCACCTGATCCTCGACGGCACGGTGGTCAAGGTTCGGCTGGACCGGCGTGCGACCAATATCTCGCTGCTGGTGGTGCTCGGCATCCGCCGTGACGGGCAGAAGGTCCTGCTGGCGGTCAGGAACATGGGCGGCGAGAGCGAAGCCGCCTGGCGTGCCGTGCTCGACGATTTGATCGCGCGTGGCCTGCGAACGCGGGAATTCCTGCTGATCGATGGCGGTGCCGGCCTCGAACGCGCGCTGGCGAGCCTCTGGCCGGAGCTGCCGACCCAGCGCTGCACCGTGCATAAGCATCGCAATCTGCTCGCTCATGCCCCGGAGGCGCTGCACGAGGAAATCACCGCCGACTATCACGACATGATCTATGCCGAGACCAGCGCCGAGGTGATGCGCCGGCGTCGGCTGTTCCTCGCCAAATGGCGGCTGAAATGCCGCGCCGTCGCGGACAGCTTGGAAGAGGCCGGCGAGCGCCTGTTCACCTTCACCCGCCTGCATCCGAGCCAATGGAAATCAGCGCGAACGACGAATGCGATTGAGCGGCTCCACGAGGAGTTCAAGCGCCGGATCAAAACCCAGACCGTCCTCCCATCCGCCGAAACCGCTGCCATGCTCTTCTGGTCGCTGCTCGCCTCCGGCCAGATTACGATGAGGAAGGTCGACGGTTGGCAGAGCCTCGGGCAGCCGCTTTCCTCAATGCCTCTTGATCTCGCCGCCTGATCCCATCATCGTGCCGACACCGGAGACGCCGCCCACGGCAATTTCCACATCATCCGCGACGCAACCCAGGCTCTACGACATCAGCACTGACGAGAACCGCCAATCACGCCGCTGGGCTACCCTCAAAGCCATCGAGCGCATATGCGGCGAAGTGCTGAAAGACACAGAGACCGAGGTGGATGCGTCTGTCCTCGACAGCAACGGCATGACCGAAAGAGACTTCAACCCCCATGAGCGCACCGGCGCCACGCCTGACCAAAAGGGGCCTGCAAAAACGCAACGACGGGGTGAACCATGAGGAACACGTCCCAAGTTGGCAATGGAATCGCCGAGCGGCTGACGAGGCTGGAACGTCAGAACCTGCAGCTCCGGCTCGGCCTCCTCCTGGCCGGGGCCGGGATCGTCGCCGCGCTACTCATCGGCACCAGGCCAGCAGCGACGCAGCCCGCCTCGATGCGCTTTCAGGTGGTGACAGCGCGACAATTTGTCCTAGTTGATGCTCGCGGCAAAGCGCGAGCCGACCTTGCGATGACCGACTTCGACGAGCCCGAATTCGATCTACGTCAGGCAGGCGGAGGCAACTATTTTGGGGCAAGGGTTATTCTCGAGCCAGGTGGATGGCCGGAGCTGGACCTGGAGTTCCCCCCGATGCGAAGGGCGCGATCTCCGATAGTGCCGGGCTAGAAATCACACCGGGTGGAGGTGTGCTTCAGATGGCGCACTGGGGGCGCGATGGCGATCTGGCCGCGAATTTTCATCTCTACACGTCGGAGCTCGGACCGCTGCTCGCACTGGCGGGCCAGGGTGGCAAGCTGAATGTGCAGCTGGGGACAACACTCCCGCGCCTTTCCTTGTCGGACGCGGCTAGCAAGGGGGAGGTTGACCTTCTCCTCCCATCGGCTGGGCCATTCGGAGTTGAACAGCCGGGCCTTGAGCTGTCTGACACTACCGGTCGGACGCGTCTTGCAATTGGCAGCACGACGCTCACCGAGCCCGCGCAGGGCGGCAGAGTGATAACGCCGAAATCTGTCGATCACGGCCTACGACGTGAATGGCCGAGTTGTCGGCCGATGGCCGCAACAATAGGCTCCCTCGACGTCCAGCACCGCGCTGGCGCGAACGCGGAGGAGGAATCGGTGCGTGCGTTCTGGGGATTCGGACTAGCCGTTTTCATCATGGGATGCACGAGAACTGCGCTACTATATCCAGCTAACAATTCGGCGGCGCAAATTGGAATCCTAAAAGCAACTTACGTGGCTTCTGGAACCGGCCACTCCGAAGTTGAGATAAAGATGCCGGATGGAGAAATCCTAAAGGGAGCAGTCTCCATCGTCCGCGGGGGAACGATAGGATTTGGGACTTTTTTGCGTCGGTTTATGGTTCGAGAGGGTCACAACCGGCAGCGCTGCCAGCACGACTGTTTCAATTCCCGGCGGAAGTCCGGGAACTGCCGCCGTGTTTGGAAATCAAGGCACCTACGGTGAATGTGAATTTATCAATGACAATTGGAGTGGTCATGGCTACGGCGCTTGCGAGCTTTCTCATAAAGGCCAAGGAGACATGCTTTACCGGCTCGAATACTGAGGGCAACCGTATACAAGTAGACGGTGCTTAAGTAAGAAGTGAGTTTCCATAATGTCGGTTCTGGTCCAAAGAAATTCACACCCGGCGGTTGGCGGAAATGATCGAGCGCGCGCGCCAAAGATTGAGCAAGAGGGCCAAGAAGGGATTTCGTGGCTGCCCGCTCGCAACGGTCGCGCTCTACGGTCCGGACGATAGCACGGCGACCAAGCTCACGGTCGCCATTGCGCCGGCCGAGGACGCCGAGCCGACCGACCTTCGACGCTGGTTTGCGAAGGAGCAGAGCGACATCCGCGACGACATCCGGGTGACGGAAGAAGTGCTGGCGTTCATCGCCGAGGCCGGAGCCAGGTCGGTTGTCATGACCGACCGCATCATCGGCTGCCCCCATGAAGAAGGCATCGACTACGAGGGGGCCAGCTAGGTTGCCCCCGCCGTTTAATCCGGGCTGAACTGGAAGTTTGGCCCTTTTGGGAAGGACCAGACGATGAAGCGTTCGCGGTTTACGGAAGAGCAGATCATTGGGGTGCTGAAGGAGCACGAGCTGGGTGCGAAGACGGCGGACCTCTGCCGGAAGCACGGGATCAGCGAGGCGACGTACTCAATTGGAAGAGCAAGTACGGGGGCATGGAGGTCTCCGAAGCCAGGCGGGCGCTCTTGCTGTCGTAGCGGTTCAGGAAGCTGTACGTCCCCTGGGTGATCGATGTCGCGCCGACGGTGATCGAGTTGAGAACGTAGAACAAGAATGGGAACCCGGTGGTGGGGCTCGCCCACGCCGCATCCGTCGCCGGGTGGGTGGCGATGTACGTCGCCATCGATGTGCCCAGTACATAGGTGTGGGTCGGCACCGAGGCGTGCGCGGCAACGGCGGGCAGCGAGATCGAGTCGATCAGTGCGGCGCCGGCGGCAAGTCCGCCCACCACCGCGACTCGGCTGAGCACGGCTCGTCGGGTGAGTCCGACCGGTACGACGAGGCCCTGCTCCATCAGGGCCGCGACAGCCGCGTCGGTGGCGTTGACGGGGTTCGAGACGGCCGCATCCGCAGCCCCGGTCGCGCGCCAGAGGTCGGCGGCCTCGTCGCGCAGCGTGTACGCCGTTTGCTGCTCACCGTCCAGCACCACGATCGAGGCCCCGAGATCGCGGCTGACCAGCCCGGAGCGGCGGCGCAGGCGGACCGGGTTCATGCGCGACATCACCGACCTCCTAGCCGAGCGCAGATGCGGATAAAACCGACAGTGATCATGGCTTCGACCGTTTGGGAGCGCGAGTTAAGTCCTGGGCGGCGGCTGCGGCACCATGATCGGATGGACATCACCGAGCTGATCCTCAACGACCACCACCGGCAGCGACAGGCCTTCGCTGTCCTCGACGACATCGACCGGGCGGATCGGGAACGGCTCTCGCTGGTCTGGGGCGACCTGGCGGAGTTCCTCGAGGTGCATGCGGCCGCCGAAGAGCTGGTGTTCTACCCGGAGCTGCTGCGCATCGCCGACCCGGACAGCGAGGAGACGAAGGACGCCATCGGCGACCACAACCAGATCCGCGACGCCATCAAAGCAGCCTCCGAGCACAAGGTCGGCACCGACGAGTGGTGGAAGGCGGTCGGAAAGTGCCGCGCCGCGAACACCGAGCACATGGGCGAGGAGGAGGACGAGGGTCTCGCCGACTTCCGTCGTCACGCCTCGCTGGAGGAGCGTGACGAGCTCGGTCTGCGGTTCGAGGCGGCCAAGACCGCCCCCGTCGCACCCACGCTGCCTCGTGACGACAAGGATCCCGAGACCTATGTCGAGGAGAACTCCTGATTTGTGCAGACCTAACCGTCACCCGTGGCGGCGCACCCTGCACAAACCCGTTTCACGGCGCGCGGCGGTAGTCCAGAGGCCACTGCACCTCCCAGGTCGCTCCGGCGTCGGTCGATCGCTGCCACTCCCAGCGGAACCCGTCCGGCGTGACGTCCAGCCACACCATCCGCTGCAGCCGGGGTTGTCCCTCGACCGTAACCGCCCGCTGGAAGCTGATCCGTCCGTCCACCTCGACACCGGTGAAGTCCAGGTAGGCCCCGGAGGAGTCCACCCAGGTCTGGCGCCAGCGACCGTCGGCGCTGTCGAGAACGGAGTGGCTGCGACCGTAGAGCGATCCTTCATCGCCGTGGCACTCGAACACCTCCTCGACGACGCGGCCGTCGAGGATCCAGCTGATCGTGTTGGTGCCGTGTCCCCCCGGCCAGCTGACGGCCCAGCGACCGATCCAGAAGTCGAGGGCGTTCGTGCCCAGCGGATCGGACTCTGGCGGCAGCGAAACCATGGCTCAACGTAGCGTCGGGATGGCCGCCCCGGCTCAGTGGATCGGGCGTCGCGGCTTCTTGTTCTGCTGCTTCGGCGGCGGCACGCTGTCGGGCACCGGCGTGGGCGTACCGGCGTCCACTACGCCGGTCGGGCCGTTGCCCGTGATGATGCATTCGGCGGCCAGCGTCGTCGCGCCTTGTGCGTCGAGGGGGTTGGGCAACGCGGGCACGCCATCGTGCGGCGACCGGCCGAAGCTGAACGCGGCCGTCATATCGCCGACCGTCTTGCGACGCCAGACCGAGAGGTTCGGCACATCGACTCCGAACCGGGCTTCCAGCAATCTCAGCTGCGAGGTGTGGTCAAAGGTCGCCGAGCAGGTGAACCCACCGCGGCTGTACGGCGACACCACCAGGCACGGCACCCGGAACCCGAGCCCGATCGGGCCGTGCAGGCCGCCGGCGGCCGCGGGCAGCGGGTCGACCGTGAGGTACTCACCCGCCGTACCGGGGGGTGCGACCGGTGGGTTCACGTGGTCGAAGAAGCCGCCGTTCTCGTCGTAGGAGATGACGAGTGCCGTGTGCTCCCAGACCGCGGGGTTGCTCACGAGCGTCTTCAGCACGCCCGCCACGAGCTGCTCGCCGAGGATCGGTGGTGCGGAGGGGTGATCGCAGGCGGCGAAGTCGGGGAAGACCCACGAGACCGACGGCAGGGTTCCCGCCGTCACGTCGGCGACGAACTCCGCCGGGTAGCTGAAGGCACCGTTGGCGTTCTTGCCGAGGAACGACGCATCATCGACGAAGTTCTTGAAGTACAGCAACGGGTTCAGCAGGGTCAGGTCGCTCGCGTCCTGGTAGACCTTCCACGAGACCCCGGCGTCCTGCAGGTTCTCCGGCATGGTGCGCCAGGTGAACGTCCCGAACTGCGTGGCCCGGTCGTCGGTGAGCGTCTCCAGGCAGGGACCACCGTTCGTGCCCTCCGGGTCGATGGTGGCGGAGAACCACATCACCCGGTTGGGGTCTGTCGGGCCGAGCACCGAGCAGTAGTACTCGTCGCAGATGGTGAATGCCTCGGCGAGCGACCGGTAGAGCGGGATGTCGGCGTGCTCGTAATAGCCCATCGTGAGCGGGCCGATCGTGGCGCCGTCCTGCGCCAGGTGAGTGGTCAGCCAACCGTCCATCTTCCCGCCGTTGCGCGAAAGGTGCTGGGGCGCCCAGTCGTGGGTGATGTCGTCGACACACTCGGCGTAGCTGGCGAGATCCTTGGTGTTGAGGTGGAACGGAGGCAGGTGACCCGTAGGGTCCGGCCCCTTGCCAGGTGTGTACCCGGCTTGGCTGAACACACCGGGGATGGCCTTGGGGTCACCGAACCCGCGCACTCCGGACATGGTGCCGAAGTAATGGTCGAACGATCGGTTCTCCATCATCAGGTAGACGACGTGCTTGATGTCGCTGAGCGGTGCCTGCTTGGTCGGCACGGCCGCGGCCGCCTGCTCGACAACTCGGGCCAACGTCCCGGACATGGCGGCGACGGTCGCGGCGGCGGTTCCGCCGGCAAGGACCTGGCGCCGAGTGGGGTGGAAATGCGTGGGCATGTCGGTCATTGTCGCGACTTCGCGGCACCACCGCGCCCATGGTTCGGTGAAGACCGCGCTACGGCTGGGTGGACGCCAGGAGCCGTCGAGCGGTACGCCGGGCCAACGCCATGCACGTGAGCATCGGGTTGGTTCCTGATGCCGTGGGGAACGCGCTGGTGTCGCCGATCCAGACGCCGGGAGTGTCGTGCAGCTCACCGCGGGTGTCGGCGACGCTGTCCGCGGGATCGGTGCCCATCCGCGCGCTGCCCATCTGGTGGGCGCTACCGCAGTAGTAGCCGCCGAGGCCGATCGGTACGGCGGCGAGCGCGGTCAGAAAGGCCTCGAAGTCCTCTCCCCGTCGCCACGGTGGGAGGTCGGGGATCAGCGGGTAGATGGTGTCGGCCCCGGCGCGCTCGTGGATCCGGGCCACCGCGACCAGACCCTGGTGGAAGTGCTCGCGGTCCAGCTCGTCGTCCAACGGATAGGTCTGGACCGCTTCCCCGTTGGCGTCGATCATGACGGAGCCGGCGCCGCGGTCACGCACCAACGCGATGAGCGAGACCAGCTGCCGGGTCCGGAGCAGCAGCTCCTTGTGACCTCCGCCCGGAATCACGGGCAGTCCCGCGGCGAGCTGACCGATGTTGAAGTGGAGGCCTTCCAGCAAGAAGCCGTAGCCGTCGCTGAGGTCGGCGAACTCATCGACGATCGCGGCGTGGATCGGGCCGCTCCACCAGTCTTGGTCCTCCGGGTAGGCCGCCGCCAATGGCGCGGCGGGATGTAGCCGCAGGTGCCGACCGACCGCCGGGCCACCGATCCCGGAGCGCAGCAGCAGGGCGGGCGTCTCGAGCGCGCCGGCCGCGACCACCACCTGCGGAGCCCGGACGGTCACCGGATAGGTGGTGCCGGTGGCCGGGTCGGTCACCGTCGCCTCGATGCCAGCAGCGACGCCGTTCTCGACGAGGACGCGCCGGGCGTTCGTGCGCACCAGCACCCGCGCGCCATCCGCCACGGCATCGAGCAGGTAGGTCCGCAACGTGCCTTGCTTCGCGCCGGTCTGGTCGCCGTACCCGCTGTAAGCCGCTGCCTCGTAGTCGTAGCGATCGGGGTCCACGTTGAGCAGCGCCTTGTGCCAGGACCAGCCCAGGGATTCGGCTGCACCGGTGAGCCGCTGGTGCGGACCGTTCAGGTCGCTGCACTTGTCGTTGGCCTTGATCCGGGTCCGGACCGCTGTCAGATGCTCGTCGAACTCCGGCCCGTCCACCCCCTCAAGGCCATACCGCTGCGCCCACTCCCGGCGGACGTGCGGATGGGTCGGCACCGTGTTCGACCAGTTCACGGTCGTACCGCCCCCGAGGGTCGCGCCGGCGAGCAGTCCGACATTGCCATCGGCGGTCGCCCCGACACCGCCCCGGTAGTACAGCGTGGTGTTGGCGACCAGCTCGAGCTGGACGAAGTCGCGGCGGTCGTGGTTGCCACCCGCCTCCACGACGACGACCGACCGCCCGGCCGCGGCCGCCTCTGCCGCGATGACACCACCACCCGCGCCAGAGCCGACGACGACGACGTCAGCGGTGAGCACCTCTCCGGCCGACGGAAGGTACGGCGTGATGCCGCGTTCGATGTCCGGCGGATTGCTGTGAGGGCCGGGATAGCCAAGGCTCGTCCAGAACGGGTTCTTCCCGGTCTCGTCCGGTAGCGCGTAGGACAGCAGCAGCGCCAGCCCGCGCAGCTGCCGGATGGCGATCATGGCCTCGGCGGACAACGCCTCCGTCGCCGCGAGGATGGCTTCCCGCCCGGCGAGCGGCTGCTCGGCGAGACCGGCGCCGGCCAGCCCGTCGAGCAGCTCACCGAGACCGGCGGCCTGCTCGTCCGGGACCAGCTCTGACAGCGCAGCCTCGAGCCACACCGGTGCCTGCACGTCACTGCCCGACCGAGCCCAGTAGCCGTCCGGGTCGTCCGCGCGGGTGATCGAGGGAACGACGGTGTCGACGAGCGCGGCCAGCGCCGTGCGCTGCGACTCGGTCAGGAGCATGGCCATCAGATGGTTCCCAGCGATCGCCGGGACGGTGGGGTCACGGCAGCAGGCCGGCGTCGGTGCGCATCCAGTCGAGGATCGTGTCCGCTGTCCACTTCGGGTCCTCGAGCATCGGGACGTGGCCGATGTCCTTCGCGATCTCGAACCGCCACGCGGGGAACTGCGCCGCGACGACCCGTGCCACGTCGATCTTCACCAGCCGGTCGTGGTCGCCGTGAAGCAGCAGCACGGGCGCCGACACCTGCTGGAGGATTCGTCGTACCCGCCGAGGACGGGAGAGCAGCCGGAGCAGCGATCGGGCAGCGCCGAGGAAGTCTTTCGGCGTGAAGTCCTTGCCGCTGCGGCTGTGCAGCACGTCCAAGCCGGCGTCGACAACCGCCGGATCGATCCGGCTCACGTCCACGGTGCACAGCTTGAGGGTCTCGCGCATCTGCTGCTCCGGGGTCTGCCGCTTGGCCCGCCGGTTGAGCGCGGCTTCACCAAGACCGGGCAGGGCGGCAACGGCGAAGCTGACCGCCACCCTCGGGTCCACCTTCGACAGCAACGGCCGGGGGAGCGCCGGGTCGACCAGGACCGCGCCGCGGACGACGTCCGGGGACGCGGCCGACTCGAGCAGCGTGATCATGCCGCCCATCGAGTTGCCGACCAGCACGACCGGCTCTCTCGCAACCTCGCGCACGAAGCGGTCGAGCAGCTGGCGGTTCGCCTGCACCGTGGTCGGCCGGCCGCGTGCCGGTGTGAGCCCATGGCCGGCCAGGTCGATGGCGAGGACTCGGCAGTAGGGCGTGAGCAGCGGCGCAAGTGACAGCCAGTTCCAGGCGGCACCTCCCAGCCCATGGACGGCGACAACGAGTGGGCCGTCGGGCGGACCACCGGCGTCGAGATAGTGGACGTCTCCGCCGAGGTCGACGGTTCGCGAGGTTATGGGCTGGGCGCTCGTCACCGCACCACCTTGCCAGCACCGGTCCCATCGCGCCCACCGGACCTCGGGATCGGCCCGATGTCAGGATCGGTTCGGGAGTTCATCTGGCATTCATTCGGCGTTGATTCCCCGCTCGTTCCCCGGACCGGTTCCCCCTGCTTCCGTGTCCCCACACCGCTGCCACCGCCGGACCAAGCGACCGGTCGGGGCGCGCTGCCCGGGGAGGGCCGTCTCATCACGGTTGCTTCGTTCGCCGTCATCGAGGGGGTCGGCAGTGGCGATGACGCGCATCCGACCTGGCCCGGGCAGGGCCAGCCGTTCACCGGGGAGACCGCGGACGACGGCAGCTGGTACGCGTGGCGGGTGTCGGGAGCCAACCACCGGGAGCTCGGCCGAAGCTCCGAGGTCTATGCCGATCTGGTCGCGGTACTGAACGCGATCGAGACTTTCCAGGGGTCCATCGACCGCGTCGCCCTGAGCTACCTCATCGCGCCGCCGGGCAGCCACTGGACCTGGCGGATGAGCCTCGACGGCCGGCTGGTGGCGATGTCGAGCCGGGCGTACTACCGGCAACGGGAGTGTGCGTACGGCGCGACCGTCTTCACTGCATCCGTCAGGGCGGCTCCGATCCCGGCCCTGTCAGGTCGCCGCCAGCGGTCCTCGCAGATGAACGAGAGACGTACGCCGAACGACCAAGGTGCGTACGGTCTGCCCGCGCAGCCCGAATCGCGCAGCGGCCCACTTAGCGTCAATCTCGGACGGACGCCGTCATGAGATCTGGAGGGGCTGTGACGACGCTGAGTTCTCCGACCACAGGTGAGGATGATCCCTTCCTGCTCGGGCCACCCACGGTGGTCCTACCGACGCATGCCCATCTCGAAGCGGACCGGGTGTCGGCGTGGTTCGGATCCAATAAGGTGCTCGACCGGGTTTCGCTGTCGATGCCGCCGGGGACCGTCACCGCGCTGATCGGTCCTTCCGGCTGCGGCAAGTCGACGTTCCTGCGCATCCTCAACCGGCTCCACGAGTCGGTGCCCTCGGCTCGGCTCTCCGGCGAGGTCCGCCTGAACGGCGAGGACATCTACGGCCCGGGGCAACGGGTGACCGACACCCGGAAGCGGATCGGCATGGTCTTCCAGAAGCCGAACCCGTTCCCCGCCATGTCGATCGCGGAGAACGTGACGGCCGGGCTGAAGCTCACCGGGACTCGGGTGGATCGCTCCGACCGGGATGCGCTCATCGAGAACTGCTTGCAGCGCGGCGGGTTGTGGAACGAAGTGAAGGACCGGCTCGATCGGCCCGGCGGAGCGCTCTCCGGCGGCCAGCAGCAGCGGCTGTGCATCGCGCGCTCGCTCGCCGTCAACCCCGATGTGCTGCTCATGGACGAGCCCTGCTCGGCCCTTGACCCGACTTCGACGCGGCGGATCGAGGAGACCATCGGAGCGCTTCGCGACGAGGTGACGATCGTGATCGTCACCCACAACATGCAGCAGGCGCACCGGGTCTCGCAGCAGTGCGCCTTCTTCCTCGCCGAGCAGGGAACTCCGGGCCAGGTCGTCGAGATCGGCGCCACGGAAGACATGTTCGAGCGACCTCGCGACAAGCGCACCGATGACTACGTCAACGGACGGTTCGGCTGATGAGCGAGCAGCCCAGGTCATGACCACGCTCGCGGATCTGTCCACGTCGCCCGAGCCAGAAGATGCACCGCGCCGGATCGACTCCGGGATCGGCGGCTCCGACCGGGCATTCCAGGTCACCTTTACCGGTGTCGGTGCCCTCGTGCTGGTGATCACCGGTGCGATCGGGATCTTCCTCGGCTACCAGCTCTTCCCCACGCTGCACACCTACGGCCTGAGCTTCTTCACTCAGCACCTGTGGGACCCGGAGTCCAACCAGCTCGGCATCGCCGAGGTGGTGCTCGGGACCATCGAGGTGGCCTCGATCGCGTTGCTGATCTCGTTCCCGCTCGCGCTCGGCACAGCGGTCTACATCAGTGAGTACGCGCCGTACTGGATCCAGGGAACGCTGATCTCCCTCGTCGACCTGATGGCGGCCGTGCCCAGCATCGTCTACGGCATCTGGGGGCTGTTCCTCATCGAGCCGCATGCGCTGTTCGTCGCCCACTGGCTCAATACCTACCTCGGCTTCCTGCCGTTCTTGGGAGTCAGTACCGACCCTCGGGCGCCCGCGTTCTCCGAGCACTTCTACACCGGGTCGGCGTTCATCGCCGGCCTGATCGTCTCGATGATGGTGATCCCGCTGGCCTGCGCCGTGATGCGCGGCGTCTTCGCGCAGGCGCCGATCGGCGAGCGCGAGGCGGCCTACGCCCTCGGCTCCACCAAGTGGGGGATGATCCGGTCCGTCGTCATTCCGTTCGGACGCGGCGGCATCATCGGCGGCACCATGCTCGGCCTCGGCCGGGCGCTCGGCGAGACCATCGCCGTGCTTCTCATCATCGCGCCGTCGTACGACGTGAAGTTCAAGCCACTCGAGATCGGGACGATCACGGTGGCCTCGCTGATCGCGAACCAGTTCAACGACGCAACGGCGTCACAGCTCGGCGCGCTGCTCGCCGCCGGGTTCGTGCTGTTCGTCATGACCATCGCCGTCAACACCGTGGCTGCAGTGATCGTGAACCGCAGCCGCAGCGGCGCCCAGACGGATGGATGAGGCTGCCGTGACCGTCGCCGCCCCGCCTCCCGTTGACATCAGCCTGCCGCCGCAAGGACCCCAGCCCTCGCCGGATCCGCTGGACCGGCCGCGGGAGCTTCCGCGACGGACGTTCGACGACTACATGTCATTGGGTGCGACCGGGGTCGGATCGTTTGCCCTGGTGTGGCTGGTCTACTACCAGCTGCTGCCGCTGTCGGGGAAACTGGGATTCGTCATCTGTTGGTTCGTCGCGTTCTTGACGCTCTACGCGGCGGTCACCCGGATCGCGCATCCGTGGCCTGTCGTCATCGATCGAGTCTGCGCCGCGACCGTCACTGCCGCAGCGGCCGTCGTCGGGGTGGCCTTGGCATCGACCGTGATCTACACGCTGTACCGGGGCCTTCCGGCCCTGCACCACTGGAACTTCTTCAGCCACGACATGGCCGGCGTGCGCCCGAACGACGCGCTCACCAGGGGTGGCATCTCCCATGCCATCGTCGGCTCGTTCATCGAGCTGGCGATCGCGACCGCGGTGTCGTTGCCGCTCGGCGTCGGCACCGCGGTGTTCATGGTGGAGGTCGGCGGCCGGTTCGCGAAGGTCGTGCGGACCGTCGTGGAGGCGATGACGGCGCTGCCCGACATCCTCGCCGGGCTGTTCGTCTATGCCGTGCTCCTGCTCGCCCTCGGCTTCTCCCGCAGCGGGTTCGCCGCCGCGATGGCGCTGTCGATCATGATGCTTCCGATCATCGCGCGGTCGGCCGACGTCGTGCTGCGGGTCGTGCCAGGTGGGCTGCGGGAGGCGGGCTTCGCGCTCGGCGCGACCCGATGGCAGACCGTACGCCGGATCGTGCTGCCCACCGCACGTTCCGGGCTGGCCACCGCCCTCATCCTCGGAATCGCGCGCGCAGTCGGTGAGACCGCGCCGGTGCTCATCGTCTCGGGGGCGTCGTCGTTCATGAACACCAACCCGTTCAGGGAGCCGATGAACTCGCTGCCGTTGTTCATCTACACCGCCGTGCGCTCGCCGAACCCGCTGTACATCACGCGAGCCTTTGGGGCGGCCAGCGTGCTGCTGTTGCTGGTCCTCGCGCTGTTCGTCGTCGTGCGGCTGCTGGCCCGTGGGAAGAAGGTGACCCGATGATGCGACGTCTGCTCGCAGGCGCGGCCGCCGTGCTGCTTGCCATGCTCGGTTCGGGTGCGACCGCGGGTCCGGCATCGGGTGCCAACAGCCACGCTCTGATCTCGGGGACTGGCTCGAGCTGGAGCGCCAACGCCGTCAACCAGTGGATCGCCGACGTGCAGTCCAACGGACTGCAGGTCGTCTTCACCCCGAGCGGCTCCGCCCAGGGACGTCGTGACTTCGCCAACCGGCAGAACGACTTCGGGGTCAGCGACATCGGCTTCCAGGGGACCGACCCGGAGACCGGTGCCGACGACACATCAGACGGTCGGGCCTACGCCTATCTCCCCCTGGTGGCCGGCGGCACGTCGTTCCCGTACCAGATCAAGGTCGCCGGGCAGCTGGTCAAGAACCTGCGGTTGTCCGGCCTCACGTTGGCCAAGATCTTCACCGACAAGATCACGAACTGGGACGACCCCGAGATCACGAAGGACAACAACGGGCGGAAGCTGCCGTCACTGCCGATCATCCCGGTCGTGCACTCCGAGGGCTCAGGCTCCAGCGCGCAGTTCACCCGCTACCTCGCCACCGAGTTCCCGTCGTACTGGACGCCGTTCAACGGTGGCAAGTCCAACTTCACCGAGTACTTCCCAGCGGCCAAGGGCCAGGTGCCGCAGAACGGTTCCGACGGGGTCATGAACTTCGTCTCCTCCGCGGCCGCCAACGGTGCGATCGGGTACGACGAGTACTCCTACGCGCTCGGCAAGGGCTACCCCGTGGCCAAGGTCGAGAACAAGGCCGGGTACTTCACGCTGCCCACCCAGTACAACGTCGCGGTCGCGCTCACCAAGGCCGAGATCAACTACAACAAGGGATCGATCGACTACCTGCTGGAAAACCTGGACAAGGTCTACGTCGACCCCGACAAGCGGACCTACCCGCTGTCGTCGTACTCCTACGAGATCCTGCCGACCGCCTCCAACGACAAGACCATGACGACGGCAAAGCGGCAGACCCTCGCCGACTTCGACTACTACTCCATCTGCGCCGGGCAAAAGGAGATGGGTCCGATCGGGTATTCACCGCTCCCGATCAACCTGGTCGAGGCCGGCTTCCAGCAGATCGCCAAGCTGCACAAGGCGGACAAGGGCGTCAACCTCACCAAGGAGAACGTCACCAACTGCGACAACCCCACCTTCGTCGCCGGTCACCCCAAGGACAACCACCTGGCGCAGATCGCCCCGGAGCCGTTGGCCTGCGACAAGGTCGGAGCCGGGCCGTGTGCGCAGCCAGGTGCACCTGGTGCGCCGGCGGGTGCCGGCAATGGCCAAGGTGGTTCCGGCACCCCTGGATCCGGGGGCGGCAAGAGCACCACCGGGAGCGGACACGGGTCCGGTAGCAACACCCCGACCACGGCGACCGGGGCCGGTGGCTCCGGGACCGGGACTGCAGCGACGGGGGGCTCTGCCGGCGGGACGGCCGTCGACCCGGCCACCGGGCAGACCGTCAGTACATCGACCGACGGCGCGTCCACGACAGCGCTGATCGGCCAACCGGCCGAGATCCCGGCGTCGCAGAACACCGATGTCCTCGGTCCGCTCGCCGTGGTGCTGCTCCTCGCGGTGCTCGTCGTGCCGCCGCTGATCTCACGACGACTGCAGACGCGGCGCGGCCGACCGTGAGCCGATCCTGCCGCCGGCTGGGCGGTCGCGTCCGATCGGCCGGCCTGGTCGCCACGTCCGCGGGCCTGGCGATCGCACTGAGTGGCGCACTGGTCGGCCTTCCGACAGCGTCAGGCGCGCCGATCCGTCAGGCGTCGTCGGCGACTTCGGTCACGCACACCGTGACGAGGACGGTGCGCACCAGCAGCGGCAGCCATGTCCTCGACAGGAAGAAGGTGACGCTGCACGTCGCGCAGACCCAGGGCTTGCGCGACCGGCAGGAAGTGAACGTGTCGTGGAGTGGCGCCCATCCCACCGGCGGCGTGATCGCGAACCAGAACTCCTCGACGGCACAGCAGGAGGAGTACCCGTTCGTGCTGCTCGAGTGCCGTGGCGTCGACTCGACGAAGGTCCCGGCCAAGCAACGGCTCTCGCCCGAGACCTGCTGGACCAACGCGACGACCGAACGGTTCCAGGAGGACTTCAACACCGTCGGTGACGCGACGACGGCGTACCCGCCGTGGCGGCTGGACCAGTACGGCACGAAGGCCCAGCGGTCGGCGGTCGCCGGAGCGCCGAAGAAGCGGCCGGCGGCTTGTTTCGGCGCGGCACCTTCCGAGTACTGGGTGCCGTTCGTCGCAGCCAACGGAACCCACTACAACGGCGGCCCCGACGGCTGCGCGGGCACTGCGCCCGAGGCGGTGGGGGACAGCAACCAGACGTTGCCCAGCAACGAGACGTTCGGCGCGACCCAGACGAACGGCCGCGGGTCGACGAAGTTCGACATGTGGACCGCCGACACCAATGCGTCGCTGGGCTGCAGCAGCGTCGTCAAGTGTGCGCTCGTCGCCGTACCCGTGATGGGTGTCAGTTGCGACCCCGACGCCCACGGGATGCCGCACTCGGACCGGCCACCGGCCGATGAGATCGCCGGCGACACCTCGCAGTGCGAGGCAACGGGCCATTACGCGCCGGGCCAGCTCGGCGACGGCGCCGGCCACGAGGATCTCGCGGTCAGCGGGGCGTTGTGGTGGGCGGCCTCGAACTGGCGTAACCGCATCACCGTGCCGTTGACGTTCGCCCAGACCGCCGACGTCTGCGACCTGGTCGGCGCGTCCAACGCCGTCGACGTGTACGGCTCCGAGCTGATGACCCAGCTGACCGAGCAGTGGGCGCCGAAGTTCTGTCTCAGCAAGTCGCTGTTCAACTTCAAGCACATCCAGACCGGGGAGCCGGAGGCTCGTAACCTGCTCGCGAGCGGCGGCATCGACGCGGCCTTTACGAGCGACCCACAGGCCAGCGGCTATCCCGAGCCGACCGTCGAGGCACCTACTGCGGTCAGTGGCTTTGCCGTGACCTTCGCCGTCGACAACAACGCGCACCGACCGGTCACGACGCTGCGGCTCGATCCGAGGCTGCTCGCCAAGCTGATGACGGAGTCCTATCCGGCGTTGGCCGACATCAAGAACGGCGACAGTGCGCTGAGCCACAACCCGCTGAACATCACCGACGACCCGGAGTTCCAGGCGCTCAATCCAGGAGTCTCCACGTCGTCCGAGGTCGCTGCGACGTTGCTCGACCTGTCCAGCCAGTCGGATGTCGTGGAGGCCCTCACCTCCTATATCAACGCGGACCCGGAGGCCCGGGCGTGGCTGAACGGCAAGCCGGATCCCTGGGGGATGGTGGTCAACAAGGCCTACCGCGGCATCAAGCTTCCGGTGAACAGCTGGCCATTGCTCGATACGTACGAGCCGAAGGACATCTACCAGGCCGGCCTCAACGACTGCCTGTTCAACGCGCCGGTGCCTTACCTGCCGCTGGTGGCGGCTCCGGTCCAACGGCTGAGCCAGATCTCGCTCGCCATGCAGTTCGCGATCGCCAACTCCCAGACCGTCTGCTCGCAACCGCTGCAAGGTGTCAGCGCCGGAGAGAAGCTGGTCTCCGTCGGTCGGGAGAACCCTGGCTTCCGCTTCATGCTCGGTGTCACGTCGATCGCAGACGCCCAGCGATACCGGCTCGACATGGCATCGCTGGAGACCCAGACGGCGCCGACCGCGGCCGCCAAGTTCACCAGCACCGCGGGCCGCACCTTCGTCAGTCCCAGCGACGCCTCGATGAAGGCGGCCATGGCTCTGGCGAAGCCGAACTCGTCATCCGGCACCTGGCCGATCAGCCAGACCAAGCTGCGCACCGCGCCGGCCGGGGCGCACGCATACCCGGGAACCATGGTCGTGTACACCGCGGTGCCGACGAAGGGACTTCCCCACGGCCTCGCGGTCGACTACGCCAAGTTGTTGCAGTACGCCGCAACCGACGGCCAGCACACCGGCTACGGCAACGGACAGCTGCCACCCGGCTACCTGCCCCTCACCCAGGCTGAAGGCCTGGCTCAGCTGGCCGACTACACGACCCGCGCGGCGGCAGCGGTCAAGGCCCAGAACGGTGCGTTGCCGGCCTTGGTGGGCAAGCCTGGGGCCGGCACGAATGGCGGCGACGGGGGCGGCAGCGGCACCGGATCCGGAACCGGAACCGGCACCGGCTCGGGTGGCGATGACAACGAGCCCGGTGTGACACCTCCGACCACGGGCTCCAGCAAGGACAAGGCGGCGGGGACGGGCACCACCCCGACGGTCGCCGGCACACCGAGCGCGACGTCCCCGGGCATCACGGCGGCGGCGTCGTCCACGGTTGCCGGCACGGCGCTGCCGGCGCTGCTGGTCCTCGCCATCCTGTCCGGACTGATCGCCCCGATCATCGTTCGATTCCGGGGCCGGCGAGGGTCGCCGTGACCACGACAGCGATCCCGCCCACCGTGACCGATCCCACCGGATCCGGCGCCGACCCGGCGCCGGCGTCGCGCTGGCGGCGACTGGTCCAACGGATCACGCCGACACCTCGTCCCGCGACTGCGCCGCCGCCATCAGCGGTCTCGACCCTCGTCGTCACCGTCCTGGCGTTGCTCAGCCTGCTCGCGGTGTGGCTGCTCGCGTATGCCCTGGGATTCAGCGGCCTGCAGGAACGCAGCGATCAGCATCGGCTCTATGCCACGATCCGGTACTCGCTGTCACAGGAGGTCGCGCCGTTCGGTGGCGCCATCAAGCCGGGGACGCCGGTCGCGGTGTTGACGGCTCCGCAAGCCGGGCTACAGCGAGTGGTCGTCGTCGAGGGGACGACGTCCGGCGTACTGCGGGACGGCCCGGGACATCAGCAGAACACCGCGTTGCCCGGGCAGGCCGGTGTCTCGGTCATCATGGGCCGCAGCGTCACGTTCGGCGCGCCGTTCCGGCACGTCGCGTCAATGCATGTGGGCGCTCCCATCACCGTCACGACCGGGCAGGGCGTGTTCCGTTACACCGTCACGGATGTGCGGCGCAACGGCGACCCGCTGCCGCCGACCCTGTCGGCCACCGCCAGCCGGCTCACCCTCGTCACGTCGGGCGGCTCGGGGTGGCGGGACGGTTGGGCGCCGAGTCATCAGGTCTTCGTCGACGCGACGATGAGCGGTCACGTGCAACCGGCACCGTCCGGGCGACCGACCACGATCTCGCCGGCGGCGACCGAGATGCATGCCGACACCGGCGGTCTCGTCGCCTTGGTGCTGTTGCTGCAGGCGCTTCTCATCGCTGGCGTGGGCGCGGTGTGGGCCCGAGCCCGATGGGGACGCTGGCAGGCCTGGCTGGCCATACACCCGTCGTCCTCGCGATCCTGTGGGCGGCCAGCAGCGAGGCATTGCGGCTGCTGCCCAACCTGGTCTGAGCTCCCGCACAGCGATCTCGGCGGGTGCTTCGTCGCCGGTCATGTCCCGTTCACCCATGCCCGATGGCTCAGGTTCATGCGTGGTTCACACAAGCACCGCCTTGCGTCGGCTTGGGTCCGCAAGTCTCTGCCTGCCAGGCGCACTCAACTGACCCACGGAAGGCATACACATGCGCATGAGACACAAGGTGAGGCTCGGCCTCGCGACCGCCGCAGTCGGAGCGATGAGCATCGCCCTGGCCGCCCCGGCGCACGCCGACTACGCCCCCTCGGCCTCCGACGCCGTCGGTGTCGGGTCGGACACCGTCCAGTACCTCGTGGACTTCGGTGCCGACGGCGACACATCGGGCGACCTCGGGTACAACTCGGCGGGCAACGTCAACAAGCTCGTCAGTTTCGACGCCACGCCTGATGCGAATGCCCGCGCCGCCTACCAGAACGGCAGCACCACTGCGGCCCTGCTGCCGCTCGACCCCACGATCGTCCTGCGCGCAGGTCACAACCCGGTTCAGCGTCCTAACGGCTCGGGCGCCGGCATCGCGGCGTTGCTCGCGGACACCAAGTCACCAGATCAACTTCGTCCGCGCGTCACGACTCCCGAACAGCACCGAAGAAGGCAGCGCCCAGGCGACGGCGTTCGGCGGCATTCACGTCGTACAGCTCGGAACCGAGAACCTCGAGCTCGCGGCGGACACCACGACGAACGCCGTTCCGCTTTCCGCTTCGCAGCTCTACCACGTCTACCAGTGCGACGCGGGCTTACACGACATGGAACGGAGCCGGGATCGGCGGATCGTCGACCGCGACGATCGTCCCGATCATCCCGCAGAACGGGTCAGGCACCCGCAGCACCTTCCTGGCGGACATCGAGGCCGGCGCGGGCCAGACCACCATCACCTTGGGTGGTTGCGTCAAGACCGGCGAGGAGAACGACCCGACCGCCATCACGTCCGGCAACTTCGGTACGCCGGCAAACGCGATCGAGCCGTTCTCGGGGAGCCGGCTGAAGCTCTACACCAGCGGCTACTTCCACGACCCGACCGCCGCCTTCCCGGGCGGGGCGGCGCTGACCCCCGGCATCAAGCTGGAGACCGGTACGCCGGACGTCGGCTCAGCACCGGCGTACGACGATGACCGCGGGCTCTACATCGTGTTCCGGCAGAGCGATCTGTCGAGCACGAAGCCGTTCCAGGCCGGCGGTACGAAGAACCTCATCCAGACGTTCTTCTCGGGGACCAACCCGTACTTCAAGTCCGCGGCCGGGCAGAGCCTGATCACCGCTGCGGGTGCGACCGCGGCGTACAAGGACTGCGGCGTCAACCCGACCAGCTGCTGACCTAACGGTGGTGGCGAGGGGGTCGAAGCCCTCGCCACCGCCGGAGCTGCAGCGCGGTAGTCATCCACGCCGAGTCATCCGGAGGTTCTCGATCGTGAAGTCCCCGCATGTGCGAGCGGTTCATGCTGGTCATGGCAACCGCAGCGGGCATCTCGTTGGCCGCCGCGTCCGCTGCCATGGCCGCTCCGGAACCGCTTCCTGATGCGCAGGCGGTCGGGACGATCACGCTGTGCAACCAGCCACGGTGCTCAGGTCACGTCCGGTCTCGCTCGACGCGAAGCCGTTCATCTGGCGGGCGATCGGGTCCACTGGCGCGCCCGCGGGATATCGCAAGGAGGGCACCGCAACGCTCTACGCGTTCCAGCCTCGGCAAGGAGTCGATCCCGCCGACTGGAGCGGGGAGCAGCTCACGGCGTCCTCTCGATTCTCACTGCCGGCGCATCCGATGGCGGCGTCGACGTACGCCGACGAGTCGCTGCGCATGTTCCTGGGTGACTACCCGGCGAGTTGGAACGGATATGTCCAGCTTCGACTCTTCCTGGGAGCACCCGGGGAAGGGCCGTTGACCGACAACTACGACGCGGCGGACCTGCAGGTGACGGGTGGCACCTGGCACCTGCTGAACAACGGTCCGGCCGACTGCACGACCTCGGGTCGATCGGTGTCGGTCGAGAGCCTCACGCTGTCGCACCAGCAGCTGGCAAGAGCCAAGCGGGCGGCATTGAAGCTGGCGAGCGACACGAACGGTCGGCGGCGGCCACGGCTGGCGGTCAGCAGTCGAAGGCCACTACCGCGAGCTCTCGGGCGTCGGGGACCGCGGCCGTCTCCGCAGCCGCAGACGCCGGGACATCCCATTCCGGGCGCAACGCCGCGGATCGTGGCCGTTCTCGCGGTCATGGTCTCCGTCGGTGCGGCGCTTGCACTCCGGCGGCGGTCATGACGCCGGCGTCCACGACCAGATCCACAGCCATGGCTGTCCTCTGCACCTCACACCTCCTCGAAAGGGATTCTCGATGACACTCGCTGTCCGCCGGTCGATCGCCTCCGTGGGCGCTGCGACCCTGCTGTTCTCGGGAGGCGCCGTGCTGCTCGCTACGCACGCCGGTGCGGCCACGACACCACCCTGGGAGAACGCGTCGTCGCAGGATGCGAACGAGGTCGGAACTCTCGCGCTCTTCAACAGCGCTGGCACCCAGGTGACAAGCTGGGAGCATCACCTCATCGCCCATCGCGGCGTACGTCGTGGGATCCACCGCTGACGCCTCGGACACCAAGGCCACGCTGTACGCCTACACCCCGAAGTTCGGCGTCTCGGCCGGCGGGTGGTCGGGCGAACAGCTCTCGGCATCCACGACGTACCCGGTGACCGATGCCGGCGCCCCAGCGAACGTGAAGAGTGCCACCGGACCTGTCGTCACCGGCGCGGCGGGCCAGGAGACCATCAAGACCTACATCGCTGACTTCCCCAACAAGGACACCACGCACACCGGCTACGTGAACGCCTACCAGCTACGGGTCAAGACGTCGACGGACGGCGGGTCGACCAACGGGACCTACCAGTCGCTGGACTTCTTCGTCTCGGGCAACACCTGGGTGGAGACGTTCCCGACGGCGCACCCGCTCAAGGCCACCTCGACCACTCTCAAGGTCTCGGCCACGTCGGTGAAGGAAGGCAAGAAGGTCACCCTCAAGGCCGTCGAGTCGATCACGGCCGGTGGTCACGCCGCTGGCAAGATCCAGTTCAAGGCGGGTACGAAGAACCTGGGCGGACCGGTGACGGTCTCGGCTGCGGGTGCCGCGACGCGGAAGACCACGTCGTTGCTGCCCGGCAAGCGGTCGATCACCGCGACGTTCACCCCGACCGCTGGAGCGACCTACGCCTCGTCGGCGTCGGCGCACAAGACGATCAAGGTGATCGAGGTCGCCCTGGCCAACAAGGTCAAGCCCAAGCTCTCGAGTCACAACAAGCACGGTGTCGCGAAGGTCGGCACCAAGGAGTTCGTGAGCAAGGGCAAGTGGTCGCCGAAGGCGACGTCGTACAAGTATCAGTGGTACATCGGGTCGAAGAAGATCAAGCACGCGACCCACTCATCGCTGAAGCTGAAGAAGGCCGACGCGGGCAAGAAGCTCTCGTGTGTCGTGACGGCTCACCGGGCGCACTACAAGGCCCACAAGGTCAGGACGAAGCGGGTCACGGTCAAGAAGTAACGCTCGTTCGGCGCGCACCAGCTCGACGCGCACGAGGGAGGGGTGGCCGGCTGCCGGCCACCCCTCCCGTTTGTCCTGATCCGTCCCGGCGAGGGACCTTGTCTCCTCGGGGCCCGGCGGTTACGGTGCCTTAACCGTCGCGTGACTTGCCGTCCATCCCCGGGGCGGCGGCGAGGCGGTGATCGCCGAGTTCGGGTGTCCGTCCCCGCGGGCACCGAAGCCGGGGACCCGTTCCCCAGGGGTGAGTCGGTGCCGTGACGTCGCGGCGCCGTAGGGCGCTTCCAGCCCGAACCCGACAGCTGACCCGGTAGGCGGTTGATGGAAGAGAGGCCGCCCGAGTGCGCCGAGCCCCCCTCACGTTGCGCCTCGTCGTGGCTATCACCGCCACATCTGCCTGCTTAACCTCCGGAGCTCTGGCCTTCGCGCCACCGTCGGCCGCCGCGCGCGGCGGCTCCGTCGCGTCGGTCAAGGCCCGCATCGGATCCGTGGAGCACCGGCTCCGGGTGCTCAACGTCAGAGTCGAAGCGGCCAGCGAGCGGTACGACGCCGAGCGCGGCAAGCTGGCGACCGCCCAGCAGACTGCTGCCATCGCGCAGCATGCCCTCGTCACGGCACAGGCGAAGGTGAACGCGTTGCAGAAGTCGGTCACTGCGTTCGCCGTTGCGGCCTACCGCGGGGAGACCATCAACCCGTTGCTGACCTTGACGGACACCGGCTCGGCCGGCCTGATGGTCTCCCGCATGACGTCGCTGCAGGCGGTCAGCGAGAGCCAGGCGGCGAAGCTGGTGCAGGTCGCCGCGGCACGACGGGCGGAAGAGGCTGCCCAGGCCTCATCCAGCGCCGCGCTGGCTGCCCAGCGGGCGGACCTGAAGGCTGTGACGGCCGCCCGCAACCAGATCCTGTCGGCGGCCGCCCAGACCGAGCACCTGCTCGGGCAGCTTCGGGCCCGGGAGCGAGCCATCGTCAAGGCGGCACGTGCCCGTCGAGCTCGCCTCGCGGCGGAACGACGCGCCGCCGAGCTGCGAGCCCGAGAGGCCGCCGAGCGCCGCGCCGCGGCAGCGCTTCGCTCGGCTCCGCCCGCCACGGCGCCCGCACCCTCACCGGCGCCCTCGCCCGCGCCGCCGGTGTCGTCCGGTCCGGTGGCCGCCTCCGGGGGCGCGAAGGTCGCGGTCGAGTGGGCCTACCGGGAGCTCGGGAAGCCCTACGTCTGGGCCGCCGCGGGACCCAACTCGTTCGACTGCTCGGGTCTCACGATGTACGTCTGGGGCAAGGCGGGCGTCGCGCTCGGCCACTTCACCGGCGACCAGTGGAACGAGGGCACGCACGTCTCGCAGTCCCAGCTGGAGCCCGGCGACCTGGTGTTCTTCGCCTACAACGTGCACAACCCGGCGACCATCCATCACGTCGGCATCTATGTCGGCGGCGGCAACATGATCGACGCTCCGTTCACCGGTGCCGATGTCAGGGTCGAGCCCTATGACCGCTCTGACTTCATCGGTGCCGTCCGGCCTGGCTGACGACGCTGCTCAGCCAGCCGCCGCGGCGTACCGGTCGAGGATCACCTCGGCCAGCTCCGGCGCCGCACCGATGGGAGCGCCGATGATCGGTGCGCCCGCTCGCTCGAGAAGCAGGCTGAACTGTCCCGGTGCGAGCAGGTAGGACGAAATGGCAGTAGGCGCCGGGACGTCGGATAGCCGCGGCGTGCCGGCCGAGATGAAGGCGACCGTCACCGGTGCTTCGTCAAGCTCGACCGCGAGCCGCGGACCTAGATCGCGCACCTCCTGCAGCGCCGAGGAGTCGGTCGACCCGGCTGCCGCGAGCACGACGGGCGTGCCCGTGGTCCAGCCCGCCTCGCGCAACCGCGACGCCAGCACTGGCAGGAGCCGATCGTCCGGGCCGACCGCAGCGGCGATCCGGCAGCCGGCAGACTGCGCCGGGATGTCGACCGTGACGTGATAACCGCTCGACAGCAACAGCGGCACCACCACGGCACCGGGCGTCGCGACGTCCGCAAGCGGTGGACCGTGATCGAGGTACCCGACCCGCACGTCGATGTCGGGCCGGGCCCGGCGTACCTGATCAGCCAGGTCCTCGACGACCCCGGCAAAGCCGGGATCGCGGCTGCCATGCGCGGCGATCACGAGCTGTGGCACCGCGCTGGAGCTCATCCGTGCAGGCCGCACTCCACCTTCGGCAGCCCCAGCCAGCGGCCGTCGCGACCCTGCCCACGCTGGGTGCAGGGCGCGCAACCGATCGAGCCATACCCCTCCTGCACGAGCGGGTTCACGATCAGGTGGTTGTCGGCGACGTAGCGGTCGATGTCGTCCTGGGTCCAGGCGGCCAGCGGGCTCACCTTCACCATCTGGTGCGCGTCGTCCCAGTCGACGACCCGGGTGTTGGCCCGGGTGCCGCTCTCGTCCCGGCGGATTCCGGAGCCCCAGGCGACGTATGGCGCGAGCGCCTTCTTCAGCGGGGCCACCTTGCGCATCGCGCAGCACAGGTCGGGGTCACGGGCGAACAGGTCGGTGCCGAAGGCCGCGTCCTGCTCCGCGACGCTGAGGTGCGGCCGGACCCGTACCACCTCGATCGGCAACGTCGCAGCGACAGCGTCCGCCGTACCCAGGGTCTCGGCGAAGTGGTAGCCGGTGTCGAGGAACAGCACCCGGACCCCAGGCGCCACCTTCGACGCGAGATGCGCGAGCACGGTGTCGCCCATCGACGACGCGATAGCGAAGCGCTGCCCGAACCGGTCGACTGCCCAGCGCAGGATCTCGGACGCGGGTGCTCCCTCCAGCGCGGCACCGGCGTGCGCCGCGAGGTGAGGCAACCCGTCAGAGGCGTCGTAGAGCTCATGGAGCAAGGAGGCGTCGTCATGCAGGTAAGACAGTGGCGACGTCGCCACGGGGGTGGTCATTTCCTCTTGGTCCTCAGTGTGAGAAGGGTCGCGGGCGCGGAAAAGTCAGCGCGCGCGACACGTTGCACCCTGGACGCGCTGCAGGTCGATATGCAGCCGCGCCACCAGGAGCAACGGTGAGGACATGCCTGTAGTCTGCCACAGAAGGGCGCATCCGCAGTCACCGGCAAAGGTGCCGGTTTCGACAGGTGAGACGCGCCTTCTCATCAGTCGATCGAATCGGGAAGTTCCCCGCCATGCCACCAGCGCCGCGCCCCAAGGGTCAGGGCCAGTGGGCCCTCGGGCACCTGGAGCCGCTCACGCCGCAGGAGCGGATGAAGAAGGACGACGACGGTCTCAACGTTCGCGCCCGGATCGAGACCATCTACTCCCAGCGAGGCTTCGCCTCGATCGACCCGGCTGACCTGAGGGGCCGGATGCGCTGGTGGGGGCTCTACACGCAGCGCCGCCCCGGCATCCACGGCGGCAAGACCGCCATCCTCGAGCCCGAAGAGCTCGACGACGAGTACTTCATGCTGCGGATCCGGATCCCCGGCGGAGCGATGAGCAGCGAGCAGCTGCGCGTCATCGCCGGGATCGCGGCTGACTTCGGCCGTGACGTCGCAGACGTCACCGACCGGCAGAACATCCAGCTGCACTGGATCCGCATCGAGGACGTGCCGGAGATCTGGCAGCGCCTCGAGGAGATCGGCCTGTCCACCGCCGAAGCGTGCGGTGACACCCCCAGGAACATCCTCGGTTGCCCGCTCGCCGGGGTCGACGCCGAGGAGATCATCGACGCGACCGCCGACCTGCGCGAGCTCGACCGTTTTGCGGTGGGAAACAAGGAGTTCTCGAACCTCCCCCGCAAGTACAAGACCGCGATCAGCGGCTGCCCGGTGCAGTGCACCGGTCACGAGATCAACGACATCTCCTTCGTGGGGGTCCGGACCGAGGACGGTCAGGTCGGGTACGACCTGTGGGTCGGCGGCGGTCTGTCCACCAACCCGAAGCTCGCCGTCCGGCTCGGTGTCTTCGTGGCGCCCGAGGACGTCATCGATGTCTGGGCCGGCGTCACCCGGGTCTTCCGCGAGTACGGCTACCGCCGCTCCCGCACCCGCGCCCGGCTGAAGTTCCTCGTCGCCGACTGGGGTCCGGAGAAGTTCCGCGAGGTGCTGGAGAGCGACGAGTTCCTCGGCCGGCGCCTCACCGACGGCCCCGCCCCGGTACAGATCGACCGGAACCGCGACCACATCGGCGTACGGCGGCAGAAGGACGGCCGTCACTACGTCGGCTTCGCGCTGCGATCGGGTCGGACCAGCGGTGCCGAGCTGCGCGCCGTCGCGGACCTCGCCGATCGGCACGGTAGCGGTCGTGTGGCCGCGACCGTGCAGCAGAAGATGGTGGTCCTCGACGTACCCGAGAGCGAGGTCGAGCCGCTCGTTGCCGCGCTTGAGTCGCACGACCTGCGCGTGCGTCCGTCGGTGTTCCGTCGCGGGATGATGGCCTGCACCGGTATCGAGTTCTGCAAGCTGGCGATCGTGGAGACCAAGGCGCGCTCGATCGATCTGTACGCCGAGCTCGACCGGCGGCTCCCCGACTTCGACACCCCGATCACCATCAACGTCAACGGCTGCCCCAACTCCTGCGCCCGGTTCCAGGTGGCGGACATCGGCCTCAAGGGGATGCTCATCGGCGACGAGGAGGGGTTCCAGGTGCATCTCGGCGGCTCCCTCGGGCTCGACCCTGGTTTCGGCCGCAAGCTCCGCGGGCTGAAGGTCACGGCCACCGAGCTCGCCGACTACGTCGAGCGGGTGCTCCGCAACTACACGGCCGACCGGGCGGAAGGCGAGCAGTTCGCCAGCTGGGTACGACGGGCCGACGAGTCGCTGGTCCAGTGACACAGCGAGCCGTTCCCTTCTACTGCCCGTATTGCGGTGACGAGGACCTGCAGCCGTATGGAGACCGTCACGGTGCGTGGTGGTGTCAGTCATGCCGGCGGGCCTGGACGCTGTCGATGATCGGCACCGGGACACCTGGCGGGGCCGGGCTCGAGGAACCGGCCGAGGACTGACCCGTAGCGGGGGCTATCCCAACTCTCGCTCATCTGCCACGATGCGCGCGATGGGTAACGACAGTGATGACAGCATCGCCGTCCTGGTCTACCGGGAGGACGGCGTCTGGCAGTCTGGGCTGCTTCCGGCGACAGTCTGCGACGACCTGGATGCGCTCGTCGCCGTCCTGCGCCAGCAGCCGGGCGAGACCGGCGCGATCGCGTTGGTGAACGTCGCCGACGAGTTCTTCGTCGCGATCCGGGTGCGGGGCACCGCCGTGCAGGCACTGCTCTCGGACGTCACCGCCGCGGTGGCGTGGGACCTGGCCCGACAGGTCGTTGATCATCTCGGTATCCAGACACCCGGTGACGACGACCTGGAAGACGTGTGGCCGGCGGGCGACCTCTCCATCTTCGCCGACCTCGGCCTCAGTGAGATGGAGCTCGGCGCCGTACTTGCCGATCTTGATGCGTACGCCGACGAGATGCTGCTGACCGTTGCCGACCGACTGGGGTTCGCCGATGTCTACGACCGGGCCTTGGATGCGGCCACGCGCTGAGGCATGGTTGTCACCGGTCCCGGGAAGGGCGCAAGTAGTCAGGGAGGTGGGGAGTGAGCTACATCGCGACGGCGTTTGCCCGTGATGCAACGGGCTGGGTCGGCGACGAGCTCGCGCTCGACGACGTAGAGGACCTGGACGGCATGGTCGAGCTGGTCCGCGACACCGTCGGCGACGATGCAGAGGTCGTGCTGCTCGCTCTCGAGGAGGACGACGAGTGGGTCGGTGTGCTGCGCCTCGACGCGGACGACGAGCCAAGAGTGTTCGTCTCCGACGCGCGCGTGCTCGAGACGAGTGATCTGGCGGCCGTGCTCGGGGAGGCCGCGGTCGATCGGGAGCCGGTCGACGAGAGCGAGGAACCGGACGACGGCGGCACCGACCCCGACGACGATGATCAGGGGGCCAGCATCGATGGCGAACCGGTCGGCGACGCGACGTTGCTCGCCGACCTCGGGACGACCGCGGCGCGGCTGCTCGCCCTGTGCGCCGCGGAGAGCGTGCTGCCCGGTGACGTGATCGCCGAGGTCTGCGAGGCCGCGGGCTGCCTCGACGTGCTCGAGCGGCTGCGCGGCCAGTGACGTCTGCTCGGTGACGTCGTACGACGGATTGATGCAGCTTGCCCTGCAGGAGGCACGGGCCGCGCAACAAGCCGGTGAGGTGCCGGTGGGTGCCCTCGTCTGCGATGCCGCGGGCAAGGTCGTGGCCAGTGATCACAACCGGCGCGAGCGGAACTCGGACCCGACCGCGCACGCAGAGATCGAGGTGCTGCGGCACGCCGCGGCGCAGCTGGGGAACTGGCGGCTGACCGGCTGCACCCTCGTCGTGACCCTCGAGCCCTGCACGATGTGCGCCGGTGCTCTCGTGCTCGCCCGGGTGTCACGCGTCGTCTACGGGGCGACCGATCCCAAGGCGGGCGCCGTGGGGTCGCTGTGGGACGTGGTCCGGGATCGGCGGCTCAACCACCGCCCGGAGGTGGTCAGCGGCGTACTGGCAGAGGAGTGCGGTCAGCTGCTCCAGGCCTGGTTCGCCGAGCGCCGCTGAGCGAGGCCGCTCGGCTAGGATCATCCGCGGTGGAGTGTCCGAGCGGCCGAAGGAGCACGCCTCGAAAGCGTGTGAGGGGGCAACTCCTCCGTGGGTTCAAATCCCACCTCCACCGCCAACGTTCTTCGACGTGTCAGCAGCACATCGGGCCATAGCCCGCTCAACTGCTGACACGTTTGCCGCGTAACGGTTACGCCCGCCGTGAACGGCCGGCTCATCAGGCTCAGTTGATGGTCGACTGCCGGTCATGGATGTTCTGATCCTCGGCGGCACCGCCTGGCTCGGACGCGAGGTGGCCGCTCAGGCCCTCGCGCGCGGGCACGCAGTCACCTGCCTGGCACGTGGTGAGAGCGGGGCGGTCGCCGAGGGTGCGACGCTCGTCGCAGCGGACCGGCAGGACCCAGCGGCGTACGACGGGGTCCGCGACCGCGACTGGGACGCGGTCGTCGAGGTTTCGTGGCAGCCCGGGTTCGTCCGGGGCGCGTTGGCCGCAGTCGGCGGCCGGGCCCGGCACTGGTCCTACGTCTCGTCGGCCAACGTCTATGCGTCGCAGGCGACGCCGGGGGCCGACGAGTCGGCCGAGCTGCTGCCGCCGACCGATCTCGAGACCGTCGATCGTGAGGTGTACGGCGAGGCGAAGGCGGCCTGCGAGCTGGCGTCGTCGGAGACGCTGGGCGACCGGCTGCTCATCGCGCGGGCGGGTCTGATCGGAGGCCCCGGCGACCACACCGGTCGCTCGGGCTACTGGGTGGCACGGGCTGCGCGCGACCCCCATGGGCCGATGCTCGTCCCGGACCCCGACGACATCCCGACCCAGGTGATCGACGTCCGCGATCTTGCCGGGTGGCTGGTCGCAGCCGCGGAGACGGGGACCACCGGCACCTTCAACGCGGTGGGACCGGTGGTGTCCTTCGGCAGCTGGGTGCAGCTCGCGCGTCAGGTCGCAGGACACGACGGCGAGGTCGTTCGCGCGGATGCCTCGTGGCTGACGGACCACGGGGTCGAGCAGTACATGGGCCCGGAGTCGCTCCCGATGTGGCTCGTCGAGCCCGGATGGGAGGGCTGGTCGGCCCGCGCCGGCGCGGCGGCGCAAGCTCGCTGGGCTCCACCACCGCTCCCGGACCGACCTGCTCACCGACCTGCTCGGCTGGGAGCGCGAGCAGGGGCTCGACCGGCCGCGGTCCGCCGGCCTGAGCCAGGCCAAGGAACAGCAGTTGCTGGACGCGAGTCGCCGAGCGAGCACGAGTCGCTGAGGGTCCACAGCCGGGCTACGGTCAACTCTCAGTGATCCTTCACGCTGCGCTGGGACAACGAAGACATGACAGCGATCCGATCGGCCAGGCAGCGCGGGATACGGCGACTGACGGCGGCAACCGCCGGGCTGGTGGCCGCGGCCGGTGCGGGCGTCGCGGTTCTCGCCGTACACGACTCCTCGACGGCGCACGCCTCGAGACGAAGCCGACGAAGTCCGGCGGCCGGGGGACCGACCGGACTTCGGTGGGATCCGGCTCCGGGTCCGGTAGCTCGCTGACCGCACCCGAGAACCGGTCCGGCGGCGGATCGGGTGGATCATCGTCCTCGTCGAGTTCGGACGCGACCTCGGGCGGCTCCTGATGACGGCGCCGAGCATCGAGCGGTCGAACTGCGGCCGCCGACTTCGAGGCGTTGGGCACCCGGGTGCGGATGGTCGTGACCGAGGCGGGCCAGTTCGCTGCCGCCCGCCGATCCTCGACGAGGAACTGTCGGCGATCGACGTGGCCTGCAGCCGGTTCCGGCCGGACTCCGAGCTGGCGCGGGTGGATGACTGCCGACGGCGCAGAGGTCCGGCTGAGCCCGCTGTTGGCACACGCGCTGGCGGCGGGGCTGGAGGCTGCAGCGACGACCGACGGGCTGGTCGACCCGACGGTCGGTTCAGCCATGGCTGGAGCTCGGCTACGACCGCGACTTCTCCTTGCTGGCGCCGAACGGTACGCCGGTCCGCGTGGTGCAGCACCGGTGCCGGGGTGGCGGCGGATCGAGCTGAACCGGAACACCGGCGTCGCCCGGATACCCCGCGGGATCCGCGTCGACCTCGGGGCCACTGCCAAGGCGCTCGCCGCCGATCTCGCGGCGGAGCGGATCCACGAGGCGCTGGGGTGCGGAGTCCTGGTCGGGCTCGGGGGTGACATCGCGACTGCCGGAACCGCACCCGCTGCCGGCTGGACGATCCGGGTTCAGGACGTGACCGGCCCGGTGGACGAGGCTGTCGACGGGCTGACCGAGACGGTGTGCCTGCACGCGGGTGCTCTCGCGACGTCGAGCACGATGGCCCGGCGCTGGGTGCGGGGCGGCCGGCTGCTGCACCACATTCTCGACCCCGTTCGGGGCTGCCGGTGGTCTCGACGTGGCGCACCGTGTCGGTGGCGGCCCGACCGCTCTCGCGGCGAACGTCGCCAGCACCGCATCGATCGTGCGGGGTGCCGAGCACCGGCATGGCTGACCCAGCGCGGGCTCGCGGCTCGGCTCGTCGACCGATCCGGCGAGGTCGCCCGTACCGCGGGCTGGCCGGAGCCGATGGAACCCGGCAGCCTGATGAGCAGCTCGGTGCTGTGGTACCTCAGCCGTTCTACCGGACTGGTTCTGTTGGTACTGCTGTCGTTCACGGCGGTGCTGGGCATCGTCATCCACTCGGCGCGCGGTGCCGTGGCTTCCTTCGTTCGCGGTCACGGCCCTGCACCGCAACGCGTCGTTGCTCGCCGTCGTACTGCTCACGATCCACGTCGTCACGGCGGCGGTCGACCCGTTCGTCAGCATCTCCTGGCTGGCCGCGCTGGTGCCGTTCACGTCCCACTACGAACCGGTCTGGATGGGGCTCGGGACGCTGAGCCTCGACATCATGCTGGCGGTCGTCGTCACGTCGTTGCTCCGGGACCGGATCGGGCAACGCACCTGGCGGGGGTTCACGTGCTGAACTACGCGATGTACCCCCTTGCCGCCGTGCACGGGATCGGTGCGGCGTCTGACCTGCAGTCGGGCGCGCTGCTCCTCCTCACGGTGGTGTGCTTGGCCGTGTTACCGGCGCTGCCGGCTGGCGGCTGGTGAAGTGCTACGGCAGGTGCCGCCACGGCGCGGGTGACGGTCCAGCTGGCTGCGGCCGAGGCCGTCGGGACCCGGAGGTGAGCGCCGGTCTGCTGACGTCGAATACGGTCCCGCCGGGGCCGACGAGCTGCCTCGGCTGCTGGCGGGCGCTGCTGCGGGCCCGGTCGGGCTGGCCGCGCATCACGAGCGGTTCGGGACGCTCGGCGCCGTCGACGACCCGATCGGGCTCGTGGCCACTGCTGGCCTGCTCGGCCGTGGCGGTGCCGCCTTCCCGCTCGCCCGCAAGCTGGCGGCGGTGCATTCCGCGGCGGCTAGGCGGGGGACCGCCGCGGTGGTCGTGGCCAATGCCGCCGAAGGAGAGCCAGCCAGCATCAAGGATCGCGTGCTGCTCAGCCAGGCGCCGCATCTCGTGCTGGACGGTCTCAAGTGGCGGTCGCCGCCACTGGAGCCACCACGGCGTACCTGTATGTCCGGTCCGAGCCGCCCTGGTCCGTGCGGCGGTGCAGGCATTGACCGAGCGGTCGGCCCGGCGGCAGGACCCGGTGCCGGTGACGCTCGTGCAGGTCACTCCACGGTTCATCGCCGGCGAGGAGTCCGCCGTGGTGCATCAACTGGCCGGCGGCGACGCGGTCCCGACGTACACGCCGGAGCTGGTCGGTCGGGCGAGGGCTGGGCGGCCGGCCGACGTTGGTGAGCAACGTGGAGACGCTCGCTCATCTGGCGCTGGTGGCACGGTACGGCGCGGCGTGGTTCCGGGGTGTGGGTACGACGACGGCGCCCGGCTCGATGCTCGTCACGGTGCACCGCGCCGGCTCGCCGGGCGGGGTTCGCGAAGTCGCGATCGGGACCAGGCTGGCGAGCCTGCTGCCGCTGACCGGCTCGGAAGCGGTGCTCGTCGGCGGCTATCACGGCAGCCTGGATGTCGGGTGCGGCCGCAGCGGTGCGGCTCCGCCTCGATGACGACGAGCTGGCGGCGGTCGGCGCGAGTCGCGGTGCCGGGGTGCTGGCTGCCTTGCCACCCGACCGCTGCGGCGTGGTGGAGACCGCACGACTGCTGCGTTACCTTGCCCTCGAGTCGGCCGGCCAGTGCGGCCCGTGCCTCAACGGGCTGCCCCGGATCGCGGTCGCCATGGCCGATCTCGCAGCCGGGCGGGCTGAACCCAACGTGCTCGGGGACCTGCGTCGGTGGGCGGGCCTCGTGGTCGGTCGGGGCGCCTGTCACCACCCGGACGGCACCGTCCGACTGCTCGCCAGTGCCCTGACCACATTCGGCGCCGAGGTGGAGCAGCACCTGTCCGGCCGGTGCTCGCGGCCGGGCGGGCGGCCGTTCCTGCCGACTCCCGGCCTGCCTGACGGCGGGGCTGCCCGATGAGCGAGCGACTGCAGCTCGATCCGACCCGCTGCGACGGACACGGCGGCTGCGCGGATCTGCTGCCGGAGCTGATCCGGCTCGACGAGTGGGGGTTCCCGCAACTGACGACGAGCGCCGGGCGCGATGGCTCTCCGGTGCCGCCCGCGCTGCACCGTCATGCGCGACGAGCGGCGACGCTGTGCCCCACGCTGGCGCTACGACTGGTCGGAACCCCGCACAAAGACCGTCAAGGGTGACGATTGGGGCGCCGATAGGAGGACGTGTCCCCATGCTCACAGTGCGGCGCTGCGGTGCCGGCCGGCGCAGCATGGTGCGGTCAGTGCTACCAGCCGATCGGCCCGACACCACCCCCGACCTACCGCCCGCCCGAGCCGCAGTCTCCGGTTGCGGTCGCACCGATCAGCGCGCCGCCTCCGCCACCGGTTGCTCCGGTCAGCCCGCCGCCCGCCCCGGTCGCCCCGGTCGCACCGATGATGTACGCCGGGTCCGACCGGTTCGGCTTGGCTCCGGTTGCGGTACCACCGCCGCTCCTGCCGCCGCCCTCTGGTCAGGCCGCCGCAGTCGGTCCGGCCCCGTTGACGCGCCCGCTGCCACCGCCACCGCAGCTCCCACCGCCACCGGGGGTCTGGGTGCCGACCCAACCGGCGGGTCCACCGGCGTACACCGAGGAGAATGCGCGGCGCGACGGCCGGTTGCTCGACCGCCGCGCGGTGCGGCTGGTCGCGATCGCCATCGGGCTGGGCGGCGTGATGCAGATCGCCGGGATCCTGATCGGCAAGGACACCCACCTCGAACCGTCGGTCCTGATCGGGATCGACATCGTGATGACGCTGGCGTTCTACGGGCTCATCGGCGGCATCGTCGTGTCCCAGATCACGCCGAGTATCCGGCTGCGTTGGGGTGACGGGTCGCTCGTCGTCCGGCTGCTCACCGGCCTGGTCCTCGGTGCCGGGCTGTCCGGGCTGCTGCTGTTCATCGTCAGCTCGGCGGTCGGCCACCTCTCGCCCGATCCGCGTTTCCTGCTGCTGATGAGCGAGGGAGACCCGACGCACATCGCGCTGGTCGTCCTGATCACGTGCGTGGCCGCGCCGCTGGTCGAGGAAACCCTGTTCCGCGGCCTGCTGCTGGAGTCGTTGCTGCCGCGTGGCAAGGGTCTGGCGATCGTGGGATCGGCGCTCGCCTTCGCGATCTGGCACTTCATCCCGGCCGCTCTCGTCTACTACGGCATCATGGGCGCCGGCTTCGCCGCCATCTACATCAAGCGCGGTCTCGCCACCTCGATGGCCGCCCACGTCGGGTTCAACGGTGTACTGACCATTGCTGCGATCACGATCGTGCTGGCACCCGCGCACGTCGTCTCGATCGGGGCCTTGTCGTTCACTGCTCCGGGGGGCTGGTCGAGCGCAACGACCTCGACCGTGGTGGCGACGAGTACCCCTCCGCTGGACCTGCACGGGCCGTCAGGGGCGGAGGTCGTGGTGCTGCCACTGATAACCCCCGGGACACGCTCACCGCCGATGAGATCCAGGCCCGGCTCCAGGAGGAGGACGGGGTCCTGTCGTCGTCGCTCGGTGGCCCCGCCACCGATCCCCCACGAGATCGACCTCCCGATCGGAAAGGCGGTCGAGGTCGATATCGACGTCCGCGGCCATCACGGCGATGCCGTGCTGGTGCCCGAGAGCGGTGGTGGCTTCGAGGTGGTCTTCCTCAGCGCCGGCAGCGTGAAGGCGACTGAGGACTTCGGTCGGATGCTCGACTCGATGCATCTCGCCTGACCCCGGCCACACCATGGCCCGAACACACCAATGGCCCATGAGTGGGGTGGGGACCCCACTCATGGGCCATACGTGGTGCTATCGGCCCACCGGCGGGCCATGGCTGCAGCGGTCAGACCTTGAGCTTCATGCCGGGTTTGATCAGGCTCGGGTCGTCGCCGATGACGGACTTGTTGATCTCGTACACCGCGGTCCAGCCGCCCTTGACGTGGTGGCGCTGGGCGATCGCGTAGAGCGTGTCGTTCGGCTTGACCACGTAGTGGGCGCCCTTGACGGCCGGCACGAAGGTCGGCGCCGAGGACTTCGGCGTGCTGGTGGCACCGGACGACGGGGTGCTCGGCGCCGGGGTGTGCACGCCCTCGGCGGTCGGCTCACCGGAGACGCCGGCCACCCGCGAGCACACCGGCCAGGCGTCCCAGCCCTGCGCGGCGAGCACCTTGTCGGCGACCGCCATCTGCTCGGCGGGGCTGGCCTCGTCGGCCCGCGGTGCGTACGCCGTGCCACCGAAGCCGTCCCAGGTGGAGGCGGAGAACTGCAGGCCGCCGTAGTAGCCGTTGCCGGTGTCGTCGCTCCAGTTCCCACCGGACTCGCAGTGGGCCACGCTGTCCCACTCGCTGCTGGTGGCGGCGTGGGCGGCCGAAGGCGCGATCAATGCGGAGACGGCCGCGGTGCCGAGGCCAATCGCGCTCAGGGCGGTGACCCGTTGCGCGGTGTTGGCATGGCGATGGCGTCCGCGGTAGCGGTTCTTGGGCATGCGGAGATTTCCCTTCCTTGCGCCTCCGAAGTCAGCTGACGGGTTCGGGCTGGAAGGTGCCCGGCCGGCGTGATGCCGGCTTCACCCCATGCGGGCGGATCGCTGTCGCGATGCCCGCGGGTGGGTCCCCCGGTCCTGCCGTCGTGTACTGGTCGCCCCACGGCCGGCAGGACTCGGCGCACCGTGAGCGGCCCAAAGCGTTTGCTGTGAGCAAGCACCAGGCTAGGTCGACCTCAGGCTCGCGGGTCCGTTGTCCACCGTGACATTCGCCACATTCCGCCGTTCCAGGCTGTCCACAGGATCCCGAGCACGAGCACGGTGAGCAGAATCGGGGACGCCTGGGTGCGCATCCCCCAGGTCAGCGCGTGCTCCGTCCCGGTCAGTGTGACGGCGGCCCGGCCGGGGATATAGGCGAGCGACAGCACCGTCGTATGGGCGAGCAGGACCAGGTCGAGCCGGCTGGCCGCGATCAGGGGCAGGAGTACCCACGGCACCGCGTCGTACCAAGGGAGCGAGTACGGCGCTGCCAGCGTGTAACCAAGCGTGAGTGCGAGCGCCAGCCCGGCCGGCGTACCGGCACGGATGTCGGGATGCAGCCGGCGCAGCGCGGCGACGATGATCCCGAACAGCACCAGCGCGAGCAGGCTGATGACCCCACGCGGCACCCCCAGGTGGGCAACCGGCCGCCACGGGGTGCCGAGCGACACAAGGCCGGAGGCGCGGTGCAGCTGGCGGAACACCGCGGTCCCGGCCACGGCGTATCCGACCCCGGCCACCACCAGGGCACCGGCCGCGAGCTCCACGAGCGCCCGCCGGGAACGCCTCGCTGACCAGGCGATTCCGAGCCAGACCAGCCCAACCGGCGCCTTGACGCTCGCCGCAACCCCCGCAAGGGCACCGGCCGCGAGCCGGTTGCGGGCCGCCACCGCGACGGCCGCGAGCGCCGCACCGGCGGCCAGCAGGTCGAGGTGGGCGCCGGCGACCAGCTCGAACCACAGCAGCGGGTTGGCCGACCACAGCACGGCGGCCCGGAGCCGGTTCCGCTCGTCGCCCGCCAGCCGGTGCAGCAGCAGGCCCGCGCCGGCGAACACCAGGCCGCCGACGAGATCGAGGAGCAGCACGGTCAGCGCCACGTTGTCGCCGGCAAGGTCCGACGCGGCGGCCTGCTCGGCGGTCGCGATCGGGCCGTACACGCTGGGGGTGTCCTGCCACGGGACCTCGACCGCTCGGCCGACCGGGTCACCGGTCGCGGCAAGCTGGCGCGGTGTCGTGCTCCAGGGGTCGTGGCCGGCGACCACTATCCGCCCGTACGCGGCGTAGGACAGCGGGTCCGCCGAGCCGATCGGAGGGAGCAGGGACAGCGCGCCCGCGGCGAGCAGGCCGGCGACGAGCAGCCTGGCCGGGCGTGGCCGCCACCAGCCGGCGAGGCCCGCGAGGACGACGGCGACGCCTGCCACGACCGCCAGGACGAGCAGGATCGTGACGAGGTACGGCGGGGGGTGCGCGCTCAGGTGCCACGGCGGAGTGGCCCCGTCATCGGTTGCGCCGAGCGGAGCCTCGGCGGCGCTGGGCCCGAGGATCGCGACCGCCGCGAGACACCCGAAGCAAACGGCGAGGAGCAGGGGCCCGGCGTACGTCGGCCAGGTCGCGGTCCGGGCCGACGTCGCGATCGGGACCTCCGGTGTCGCTCGGCCGTTCGCCGTGTCGGTTCTCACTGTGTCCGTCGGACTGTGTCCGTCGGCTCGGTCAGCCAGCGGAGGATGCGAGATTCGAACTCGCGAGGGGTTACCCCCAACACGCTTTCCAAGCGTGCGCCATAGGCCAACTAGGCGAATCCTCCGGCGGCGAGTCTAGGCGATTCGGGGTGGCTGTGGAGAGCGGTCGGCCGTGCGACGGCGCGGCTAGAGTGGGGGCGACCCCTCGTGCGGCGTCACCTCGCCCAACCCCCCCAGGGCCGGAAGGCAGCAAGGGCAAGCGGGCTCTGGCGGGTGTGCGAGGGGTCCTCGTTTCTGGGAGGTCGTCGGTGTCCCTCGCGCTGTACCGCAAGTATCGGCCGGGCACCTTCGCCGAGGTCGTCGGCCAGGAGCACGTCACCGAGCCGATCTCGCAGGCGTTGCGTAGCGGCAAGATCCACCACGCCTACCTGTTCAGCGGTCCGCGCGGATGCGGCAAGACCTCGAGCGCTCGGATCCTGGCCCGGTCGCTGAACTGTGAGCAAGGGCCGACCCCGACGCCGTGCGGCGTCTGCGAGTCGTGCGTGGCGCTGGCACCGATGGGACCGGGGTCGCTCGACGTGGTCGAGATCGACGCCGCCTCCCACGGTCTGGTCGACGACGCCCGTGACCTGCGGGAACGCGCCTACTTCGCGCCGGTGTCGTCGCGGTTCAAGGTGTACATCATCGACGAGGCCCACATGATCACGACCGCGGCGTTCAACGCCCTGCTGAAGGTCGTCGAGGAGCCGCCGCCGCACGTCAAGTTCATCTTCGCGACCACCGAGCCGGACAAGGTGCTGGCGACGATCAGGTCGCGGACCTTCCACTACCGGTTCCGGTTGATCCCGCCGCAGGTCATGCGCGAGCATCTGGCGGGGCTGTGCGCCCGAGAGGGCATCGAGGTCGACCCGCTCGTGCTTCCGCTGATCGTTCGCGCGGGTGGGGGCTCGGCGCGTGATGCGCAGTCGATCCTCGACCAGCTGTCCGCGGGGGCCGGCGACGAGGGGATCACCTATGCCCGGGCCCTGTCGCTGCTGGGATACACCGACGGCGCGTTGCTCGACGAGGTCGTCGACGCCTTCGGCGCGAACGACGGTGCGGCGGTGTTCGGAGCGGTCGACCGGGTGATCGAGGCCGGCCTCGACCCGCGCCGCTTCGCCCAGGACCTGCTCGAGCGCTTCCGGGACCTGCTGGTGCTCGATGCCGTGCCGGACGCCGGCGAGAACGGCCTGCTCGACCTGCCGACGGACGAGCTCGAGCGGATGCGGGGGCAGGCGGCCCGCTCCGGTCGGGCCTGGCTGTCCCGCGCCGCCGACCTGATGGCCGCCGCGCTCGTCGAGATGCGCGGGACCACGTCGACCCGGCTGGTCCTCGAGCTCGCGGCGGCCCGGGTGCTGCTGCCGGGGGCCGCCTCCGACATCGCCTCGCTGCTCGCCCGGCTGGACCGGATGGAACGTCGGCTCGCCGCCACCGGCGTACCGGCCGTGTCGCCCGGGGAGGCGCAGCCGGCAGTGCCGACGGCCACCGAGCCGGTCGCCGCCGAACCGGTCGTTGTCGAACCGGTCGTTGTCGAGACCCCTGCTGCGGAGAGTCCCGCTGCCGAGGCCGACGCCCCCGACGCCCCAGCGCCTTCCGAGCCATCGGCCGTCGAGCCGTCGGCGGCGGTTAGCGAGCCGCCTCCCGCCGCCCTCACGCCCCAGCCGGCCGCGTCCGGCGGCGTCGCCGCGGGTGGGGTCGATGCCGCCGCCATCCGCCGGTTGTGGGAGGACGTGCTCGAGGCGGTGAAGCAACGCAGCCGGGTCGCCTTCACGTTGCTCAGCCAGTACGCCACGGTCGTCGATGCAGACGACCGGTCGGTGACGCTGGAGTTCACGCCGTCGCTGTTCGCGAAGCAGTTCGAGGAGGGCAAGGCCGAGATCTTCCGGCAGGCGCTCAAGGAGGTCGCCGGCCTGGACCTGGCGCTGCAGACCGTGGGGGGTGCGGCTCCGACGCCTCCGGTCCCGTCGGGGGGCGGTACGACGAGATCGGCTGCCCCAGCGATCGAGCCTGAGCCCGATCCGGATGACGTCGAGGTCGACCTCACGGATCCGACGTCGCCTGCCGGCGTCCGTCAGGACCCCCAGGACGCGGCCCTCGCCCTGCTGCAGGACGGCCTGGGCGCCCAGGTCATCGGCGAGATCGACCACTCCTAGGTCCCGCTTCCGGACCCGCGAGCCGCGCGACGATGTCGGTCGCTCGCCGTACCCTGACGACATGCCACCGCAGCCGAACATGCAGCAGCTGATGCAGCAGGCCCAGAAGATGCAACGGGAGCTGATGGCCGCCCAAGCCGAGCTGCAGAACGCTGTCGTCGAGGGCAGCGCCGGCGGCGGTCTGGTTCGCGCGACGCTCACCGGGTCCGGCGAGCTGACCGACCTCGTCATCGACCCCAAGGCCGTCGACGTGGACGACATGGAGACGCTCCAGGACCTCATCGTTGCCGCGGTCCGTGATGCCAAGCGGGCAGCCGACGAGCTGGCCGAGACCACCATGGGACCACTCGCCGGCGGCATGAGCGGCGGCCTCGGGCTGCCAGGCTTCTAGCGGCGCCGACGTGTACGAAGGCGCGGTCCAGGATCTGATCGACGAGCTCGGCCGGCTTCCCGGTGTCGGGCCCAAGAGCGCTCAGCGCATCGCCTTCCACTTGCTCGCCGCCGATCCCGTTGACGTTCGCCGGCTGGTCCTGGCCCTCACCGAGGTGAAGGACAAGGTCCGCTTCTGCGTCATCTGCGGCAACGTCTCCGAGGAGGAGCAGTGCCGGGTCTGCCGAGACCCGCGCCGCGACCTGGCCGTCATCTGCGTGGTCGAGGAGCCCAAGGACGTCGTCGCGATCGAGCGGACCCGGGAGTTCCGCGGCCGCTATCACGTGCTCGGCGGCGCCATCTCGCCCATCGAAGGTGTCGGGCCGGACGACCTGCGGATCCGCGAGCTCATGACCCGGCTCGCCGACGACACCGTGACCGAGCTCATCATCGCGACCGACCCCAACCTTGAGGGCGAGGCCACCGCGACGTACCTTGCCCGGCTGGTCAAGCCGATGGGACTTCGGGTCACCCGGCTCGCCAGTGGTCTGCCGGTCGGTGGTGACCTGGAGTACGCCGACGAGGTCACGCTCGGCCGAGCTTTCGAGGGTCGCCGGCTGCTCGACGTCTAACGCACCGACTTGTCAGGACGCGTGAGCGTGGGTTTGGGCCGAGCGCCCTGACGAGTCACGCCGCTGCGGTTCACAAACTCGGTGGAGGTGAGCCAATAGAATCGCGGCATGGGTCTGGTCGTGCAGAAGTACGGCGGCTCGTCGGTCGGTGACGCGGAGCGGATCAAGCGCGTGGCACAACGGATCGTCGATGCTCGCCGCGCTGGCAACGACGTGGTCGTGGTGGTCTCGGCGATGGGCGACACCACCGATGACCTGATGGATCTCGCCCAGCAGGTCTCGCCACTACCGCCGCCGAGAGAGCTCGACATGCTGCTCACCGCTGGTGAGCGGATCTCGATGGCGTTGCTCGCGATGGCGATTGCCAACCAGGGCTTCGAGGCTCGGTCGTTCACCGGGTCGCAGGCCGGCGTCATCACCGACTCGGCGCACGGCAAGGCTCGCATCATCGACGTCACGCCCGGCCGGATCGCCGAGGCGGTCGGGAAGGGCTACATCGCCATCGTCGCCGGCTTCCAGGGTGTCAGCCAGGACACCAAGGACATCACCACGCTCGGTCGCGGTGGGTCGGACACCACTGCTGTGGCGCTGGCCGCCGCCCTGCATGCGGATGTCTGCGAGATCTACACCGATGTCGACGGCGTCTTCACCGCCGACCCGAGACTGGTCCGAAGCGCGCAGCGACTTGCTCGCATCTCCTACGAGGAGATGCTCGAGATGGCGGCCTGCGGCGCGAAGATCCTGATGTTGCGCTGCGTCGAATACGCGCGGCGGTACGGCGTACCGGTCCATGTGCGCTCATCGTTCACCGACAACGAAGGCACCTGGGTGGTCGGCGTACCCGAGGAGGAACAGATGGAGCAGGCGATCATCTCCGGCGTCGCGCACGATCTCAAGGAAGCGCGGATCACGGTCGTCGGCGTGCCGGACAAGCCGGGAGAAGCCGCGGGGATCTTTCGTGCCGTCGCCGACGCTGACGTCAACATCGACATGATCGTCCAGAACGTCTCCGGTGCAACCGGCCGCACGGACGTCTCCTTCACGCTGCCGCGCGACGACGGCTCGAAGGCGATGGCAGCCCTGGAGAAGGTGCGTGTCGCCATCGGGTTCGACTCGCTGCTGTACGACGACCACATCGGCAAGGTGTCGCTGGTCGGTGCCGGGATGCGCTCCCACCCGGGTGTCTCCGCGACGTTCTTCGAGGCGCTGGCAGCCGCGGGCGTCAACGTGCAAAACATCTCCACCTCCGAGATCAGGGTGTCCGTGGTCTGCCAGGACACGGATGTGCCGGTCGCCGTTCGCGCCGTGCACGACGCGTTCGGGCTCGGTGGTGGCGATGACTCGCCGGCCGTCGTGTATGCCGGGACCGGCCGGTGAGCGCGCCCGCCGAGGGGCTGCACGTTGGTGTCGTCGGTGCCACCGGTCAGGTCGGTGGCGTCATGCGGCGGCTGCTCGCCGAGCGCGACTTTCCGTTGGCATCGCTGCGATTCTTCGCCTCCGCCCGGTCCGCCGGCTCGACGCTCCCGTGGGCGTCAGCACCGGGCGGCGAGATCCTCGTCGAGGACGCGGCGACGGCCGACATCGCCGGCCTCGACATCGCCCTGTTCTCCGCGGGTGCAGCCACCTCACGGGTGCAGGCACCGCGCTTCGCCGCGGCGGGCGCGATCGTCATCGACAACTCGTCCGCGTTCCGGATGGACCCGGACGTGCCGCTGGTCGTCAGCGAGGTGAACCCGGGCGAGATCGAGAACGCCCGCAAGGGAATCGTGGCGAACCCGAACTGTACGACGATGGCCTTCATGCCCGTCCTCAAGCCGCTGCACGACGAGGCCGGCCTCGTCCGGCTGGTCGTCAGTAGCTACCAGGCGGTGTCCGGCAGCGGGCTGGCCGGCGTCGATGAGCTCGACAAGCAGGCTCGGGAGGTCGTGGGTCGCGGCCCTGAGCTGACCCACGACGGCTCCGCCGTACCGTTCCCGGCGCCGCAGAAGTACGTCGCGCCGATCGCGTTCAACGTGCTGCCGTTGGCCGGCTCCATCGTCGACGACGGCAGCTACGAGACCGACGAGGAGCAGAAACTCCGCAACGAAAGCCGCAAGATCCTGGCCATCCCCGACCTGCTGGTCTCCGGCACCTGCGTGAGGGTGCCGGTCTTCACCGGGCACTCGCTGTCGATCAACGCGGAGTTCGCCCGGCCGCTGTCTGTTTCGCGGGCCCGTGAGGTGTTGGGTACGGCGGCCGGCGTCGAGCTGGTCGACGTGCCGACGCCGTTACTCGCGGCGGGAAGGGACCCGAGCTACGTCGGCCGGCTGCGTGCCGACCCCGGCGTACCCGACGGCCGTGGCCTGGTGCTGTTCGTCAGCAACGACAACCTGCGCAAGGGTGCCGCGCTCAACGCGATCCAGATCGCCGAGCTGATCGCCCAGCACCGCTGACAGGTGGTGCTGAGCTTGATCAAATACGACGTGAACAACGGGGAAAGAGTCCGTGCAGGCCTCGACGGGACCACAGCCGGTCACTAGACAGGCCGTGTGGGTAACACATTCCTGCTCGTGCTCGTCGTGGTAACGGCGTTGGGCTTCGACTTCACCAACGGCTTCCACGACACCGCGAACGCCATGGCCACGTCGATCGCCACTCACGCGCTGCCGCCGAAGGTCGCGGTCGCGCTCTCGGGCGTGCTCAACCTGGTCGGTGCTTTCCTGTCGCTGAGCGTCGCCGCGACGATCGCGAGCGGCCTGGTCGACACCCATGTGGTCACGCTGACCGTGGTCTTCGCCGGGTTGGCGGGCGGCATCACCTGGAACCTGCTCACCTGGTTCTTCGGGATCCCGTCCAGCTCGTCCCATGCGCTGATCGGCGGCGTCATCGGGTCGACCATCGCCGCTGCGGGCGGCCACGCCGTGCAGTGGCACAACCTGGTCGAGAAGGTCATCATCCCGGCTGGGCTGTCCCCGATCATCGCCGGCGGGATCGCGGCGATCGGGACCTGGGTGATCTACCGGATCAGCCGCGGGATCAACGAGGGCACGCGCACTCACGGGTTCCGGATCGGCCAGATCGGCTCGGCCTCGATGGTCTCCCTCGCGCATGGCACGAACGACGCACAGAAGACGATGGGCATCATCACACTCGCGCTGATCGTGAACGGCAACCTGAGCTCGAACGCGTCCGCGCCGTTCTGGGTGATCCTGTCTTGCGGGTTGGCGATCAGCATCGGGACCTACGCCGGCGGCTGGCGGGTGATCCGGACCCTCGGCAAGGGGCTGGTCGAGATCGAGTCGCCCCAAGGCATGGCTGCCGAGTCCTCGTCGGCCGCGACGATCCTGCTGTCCAGCCACTTCGGATACTCGCTGTCGACGACCCACGTCGCCACGGGCTCGATCCTCGGCTCCGGTGTGGGCAAGCAGGGCGCGACCGTCCGGTGGAATGTTGCCGGCCGGATGGCGACGGCGTGGCTGTTCACGCTTCCCTCGGCCGGCCTGGCCGGAGCGGCCGCGTACGGCCTGTCCAACGGCATCGGCGGTGACCCCGGTGTGATCGTGGCCTTCGCCGTGCTCGTTGCGGTCGCCGCGACGATCTTCGGCCGATCACGCAAGAACAGGGTGCACGCTGACAACGTCAACGAGGAATGGACCGGCGCGGCGTACGCCGCCAGCCAGCCCGAGCCCTCGATGGCAGCCTGAGCGAGAAGGGTCGACCTGATGAGTTCCTGGATTGACCTGCACGCGTTGTGGCAGATCGTCGTCATCGGTCTGGCAGCCGGTGCCGGTCTCCCGGCCCTGTTCGCGATCGGACTGCGGGTGCTGGCGCCGCCACACCACAACGCCGCTCGGGCCGAGTCCGGAACCGGCACGATCACCTTGGCCCCGGCCAACGTGGCTGTTGCGTCGGTCTGCTTCGCGGTTGTGCTCGCCGCCATCGGGTACGGCATCTATCTGATCGTCGCCGGGAGCTGAGGAGCCGCCGTGCCACTACCGCCGATCCTGAGCTCGATCGTGGGCTGGCTCCGTGAGGGCTACCCCGAGGGCGTCCCGGACCGCGACTACATCCCGCTGTTCGCGCTGCTGACCACGGAGCTGTCCGAGGACGAGGCCAAGGCCATCGCGGAGGAGCTCGCCCAGGACGCCGACCCCACCTCGGCGCGGGCAATCCGTGAGGCGATCACGTCGGTGACCAGCCAGCGTCCCTCGGACAGCGACGTGGCCCGGGTCCGCTCGCACCTCGCGGCCGGCGGCTGGCCGCTCGCCGCACCGTCGCGGCAGACCACCTAGCCGAGGCAGCGAGCCTCAGCGGTCTTCGAGGACCGTGTCGGGCGGCCCGACGATCAGCGGGTCCGGCGTACCGACCGCCTGAGCATCCTTGCCGGGGTAGTCGAAGCGCGAGAGCACGTAGCGCATCGCCTCGATCCGGCCACGCTTCTTGTCGTTGCTCTTGACGACGGTCCACGGCGCCTCGTCGGTATGGGTGCTGCGGAACATCCGCTCCTTGGCCTCGGTGTAGTCGTCCCACTTGTCGAGTGACTCGAGGTCCATCTTGCTGAGCTTCCACTGCTTCACGGCGTCGACGCGGCGCAGCGTGAAGCGGGTCAGCTGCTCGCTCTGGGTCACCGAGAACCAGAACTTGACCAGGTCGATCCCGTCCTCGACCAGCATCGACTCGAGCTGCGGTGACTGGATCATGAACCGCTCGTACTCCGCGTCGGTGCAGAAGCCCATCACCCGCTCGACACCCGCGCGGTTGTACCAGGAGCGGTCGAACAGCACGATCTCGCCGCCGCTTGGCAGTTCTTCGACGTACCGCTGGAAGTACCACTGGGTTCGCTGCAGCTCGGTGGGCTTCTCCAACGCCACGACGCGCGCACCGCGGGGATTGAGGTGCTCGGTGAAGCGCCGGATCGTGCCGCCCTTGCCAGCTGCGTCACGGCCCTCGAACAGGATGACCAGTCGGCGGCCATCCGTCTTCACCCATGCCTGCAGCTTCAGCAGCTCGATCTGCAGCAGCCGCTTGGCCCGGTCGTACTCCGGTCGGGTCATCCTGGTGTCGTAGGGGTATCCCTCGCGCCAGGTCTCGACCGGCTGACCGTGCCCATCGAGCAGGACCGGGTTCCCCGTTTCGTCGGTGCGGACCTCGACCTCGTGCCCGTCGAGCCCGTCCCGCAGGTCCTCGGCTCTGACCGGGCGGCCCCGGGTCTTCGACGGCGGCGTTGCCTGATTCGCCATGTCCCCTCCAGTCCCGCCAATCTGCCCCACCGGTACGCCGGGGCAGCTAGTGGGTAACGTCGTTCATCGAGTGTTCACCCGGCGAAGGCCGGTGTCCTGGTAACCACGGGGTGATTGGCAAGGCGAAGAACGCGAGCCGTCGACAAGGAGGCCTCCGTGAGCCACCATCCCCCGGTGGAGAACAGGTACGACGTCGAAGTCGACGCGGACGTCGTGACGGTGAGCATCGAACGGTGTGACGGGCTGAGCGCGCCCGAGGAGCCGATCGTCGAGGAACGCGACGAGGTCTACTACGACGCCGCCGATCTGCGGTTGTCCCGGCAGGGGATCAGGCTGCTGCGGCGTACCGATGGTGGCAACCCGGGCTGGTATCTGACGCTGCCGCTGCTCGACGGCGACCCGGACCCGATCTGGCGACCACCGGGCCGCAGCAGCACCGTGCCCGCGGCCGTCGCCGACCTGGTCACGGCGAGGCTGAGCGGGACGACCGCCCACCCCGTCGCCCGGGTCCGGACTCATCGCAGCGTTCGGCTGGTCCACAACCCCGGCGGCAAGCCGGTGGCGCAGCTGGTCGACGACCGCATTGACGCGCAGACCATGGGCGCGCAGACCCGGGGTGATCACTGGCGTGAGATCACCCTCGAGCACCTGGGTGGCAGCACCAAATGGTTCAGCGTCCTGGACGGGTCGGTGCGTGCCGCGGGTGGTCGCCCAGCCGCGCTGTCGGGCCTCGACCGGTTGTTCGCCGACGAGCTCGCCGCTGCGCCGGCTGACCCGACAACCCGCGGTGGCCACGGTCGGGGCGCGACCGCCGCGGACGTGCTCGGCCGCTACCTGGCCGCACAGTCCCAGGCGATGGTGGCGGCGGACCCGAGGGTGCGCCAGGACCTGCCGGACTCGGTCCACAAGATGCGGGTGGCCATCCGGCGGTTCCGGAGCACGCTGAAGACCTTCCACCCGATGTTCGACCCGACGCGGGCGGCTGCACTCGACGCCGAGCTGCGGTGGATCGCCGGTGTGCTCGGCGAGGTCAGGGATCGCGAGGTCCAGCTGGCGCGTTTCACTGCTGCGGTCGAGGAGCAGCCTGCCGAGCTCGTGCTGGGCCCGGTCGAGCAGCGGATCGAGTCGACCCTGCAGCCCGAGCTGGTCGCCGCTCGCAAACGGCTGCTCGCCGCACTTCGGGGCGCGCGCTATCGCGCCCTGCTGGGCGATCTCGACTCGTTCGTCATGGACCCGTCGTACACCGATCAGGCCCAGCGCGCGGCGCGTGACGTCCTGCCGAAGCGGGTCGCGAAGGCGTACCGCAAGCTGCAGCGCAGGGTCGCCGCGGCGCAGGACGCGGCTCCTGGCGAGCACCGCGACGCCGCCCACCACCAGGCCCGGAAGGCCGCCAAGCGGCTCCGGTACGCCGGTGAGGCGCTCAGCGAGGACTTCGGGAAGGACGCCAAGCGGCTGGCCAAGCGCGCCGAGGCCCTCCAGGAGCTGCTCGGTGACTACCAGGACGGCGTCGTGTCTCGAGGTCTGCTCAGGGGTCTCGCGGTCAAGGCCCAGGCCGCCAGTGGCGAGTCCGCGTTCACGTTCGGCATCCTGCTCGGCCTGGAGCAGGCACGGGCGGAGCACGCCCACGCCGAGCTCGACGGTGTCTGGCGCCGGCTGTCCCGTCTCCGGCTCCCATAGCCCCGGGTTGTCAGCAGCACAGCGGGCTATCGCACGTTGTGCTGCTGACAGACTCGGCGGTCAGATGGTCGGGATGACAGGATTTGAACCTGCGACCCCCTCGTCCCGAACGAGGTGCGCTACCAAGCTGCGCTACATCCCGAAGCCCTGCGAAGTCTAGCGGCCCGCGCGGTCGGCCGGCCGCGCCACGAGTGAGAGCAGCGTCGCCTCGGGCGGGCAGGCGAAGCGCACCGGCGCGTAGGGCGACGTACCCAGGCCGGCCGAGACATGGAGCCAGCCGCCGTCGGATCCCCAGGCGGACAGGCCGCGGGCGCGGCGGCGCTCGAGCCCGCAGTTGGTAACCAGGGCGCCGTACCAGGGGACCCGGAGCTGGCCCCCGTGGGTGTGGCCCGACATCACCAGGTCGAAGCCGTCCGCCACGAAGCAGTCGACCAGCCGCGGCTCCGGGCTGTGCGACAGGCCGATCGCGACGTCGGTCTCCGGCGACACCCGACCCGCGATCCGTGGGTAGTGATCGGCCTGCAGGTGCGCATCGCTGACGCCGGCGAGCTCGACGGACAGCCCGTGCAGCGAGATCGTCGTACGCCGATGGGTGAGATCCAGCCAGCCGCGGTCGGTGAAGGCGTTGCGCAGCTCGCCCCACGGCAGCGGGTCACCGTGCGGGCGGGGCGTGGTGCGTCGAGGGACGAGGTAGCCGGCGGGGTTCTTGGCCACCGGCGCGAACCAGTCGTTGGAGCCGGGCACGAAAGCTCCCGGGTACGTCGAGCAGCGACCCCATCGCCTTGAGCGCCTCGGGTACGCCGCGCAGGGCGGCCAGGTTGTCGCCGGTGTTCACCACGAAGTCCGGCCGCAGCTGCGCCAGCCCGCTGACCCAGTCCACCTTCCACGGCTGGCCAGGGGTGATGTGCAGGTCGGAGAGGTGCAGTACCCGAAGCGTGGGGGCCCCAGGCGGCAGCACCGACAGCTGCACCTCCCGCAGCCGGAACGCCTTCCTCTCATATCCCCAGGCGTACGCCACGCTGCCGGCCGCGGCGAGCGCGAGGCCGGCGACCGCGCGGGGGATCACACCCATGCCGGCCAGCCTAGGGTGAACCCATGGGTCTCAAGGAGCAGCTGCACGCCGAGATGACCGCGTCGTTGAAGGCGCGGGACGAGCTGCGCACCGCCACGCTGCGGATGGTGCTGACGGCCATCACCAACGAGGAGGTTGCGGGCAAGTCAGCGCGGACGCTGAGCGACGACGAGGTCCTGAAGGTCATCGCCCGGGAGGCCAAGAAGCGCCGGGAGTCCGCCGAGGCTTTCGATGGCGCCGGCCGCACCGAGCTCGCTGACCGGGAGCGGGCTGAGCACGACGTGCTCGAGGCCTACCTGCCGGCCCAGCTCTCCGACGACGAGCTCACCGGCCTGGTCCGCGACGCCATCGCCTCCACCGGAGCAGCCGGTCCGCAGGCCATGGGACAGGTCATGAAGGCGGTGCAACCCGTCGTCGCCGGCCGAGCCGAGGGTGGTCGGATCGCCGCAGAGGTGCGTAAACAGCTCGCCGGCTGATCCTGGCTCAGGGTTTCGGGCTGACCGACGACTTGGGCTTGGGCACGCCCGGGCTCGGGGGTGGGCTCGGGTGCTTGCCCGGCCCATGACCGTTGCCCGGCCCATGACCCTTCTTGGTCTGCTTCGGGTTCGGTGTCGGTGTGGGCGCGATGCCGTTGCTGACGAGGATCTGAACGGTCGAGCCGATCCCGATGTTGCTGCCGGCAACCGGCGACGTGGATGCCACCGTCCCCGCCTTCTGGGTGCTGTTGACCTCGCCGGGTTGGAGGACCGGTGAGAAGCCGTCGCTGGTCAGGATGCTCTGCGCCGTTGACGGTGAGTCGCCGCTCACGTCGGGGACAGTGGCGGTCGTCCCTGCCTCGATGCTGAAGTCCGGTGGCGGGAACTGCAGTACGGGTTCGCCTTCGAGGGCGGCGTTCATCGTGGCCTGCCAGATCTTCCCCGCGATCGTGGCTCCGAAGATGGGCTCGCCCTGGTAGCGACCGCCGAAGGTCAGGCCGGTCAGCGAGGTGTTGGGAGCGGAGGGAACGCCCACCCACACCGCGGAGGCCAGCTGCGGGGTGTAGCCGGCGAACACCGACCCCTCGTAGTTGTCCACCGTTCCGGTCTTCGCGGCCGCAGGCCGATCCGAGAGAGCATCGATCGTGCCGGTCGCGCCCGGGACGGTCAGCACGCCCTCGAGAATGTTCGTGACCGTGTCCGCGAGGCCCGGGTCGACCACCTGATGGCAGTGCGCCTTCGGGACCGGGTAGCTGTTGCCCTGGGTGTCGGTGATCTTCGTGATGACGATGGGCGAGCAGTACTTGCCGTGCGCCGCCATCGTCGCGTACGCACCCGCGATGATCGAGCGGAGTGAAGCCGTAGTGCCGCCCGAGCCGAGGATGAACGACGGAACCTGTGCGGGGGCTTCCCTTGCCCTGGGTGACGCCCATCTCTTCGGCCAGCTTCACCGGCTCGCACAGCCCGGTGCGCTGCTCGAGCTGGGCGTAGAAGGTGTTCACGGAGAACCAGGTGCCGGTCTTGAGGTTGAACGTGCCGGACTTCGCTGTCCCCGGCGTTGCTCACCGACGGGTGAGTACGACAGCGACTCCCCGAGCAGGTCCGGTAGCCGGGGAAGTCCTTCAGGATGGCTGGCGACTTGATGGCCGTCGAGAGCGGGATGCCCTCTTTCAGCGCTGCGGTGAGGACGAACAGCTTGAACGTCGACCCGGCGTGGAAGCCAGGGCTGCCGCCGTACTTGCGGTCGACCGCGTAGTCGTAGGTGTTCTCGCCCTTCTTGGTGTTGTTGCCGTACGTCTGGCTGACCGCGAGTGCCCTCACCTTGCCGGTGCCGGGCTGGACGACGGCCTCGGCACCGACCACCTTGTCCGGCTCCTTGTGGTGGACGTAGGCGTGGATGCCTTGGTCGGCCGCGGCCTGTGCCTTCGGCGAGAGCGTCGTCTGCACGGTCAAACCGCCACGGCGCAGCAGCCCGAGACCGAGCCCGGGCGTGTGCTCGAAGACGTGCTTCACGTAGTCGCAGAAGTACGGGTACTGCGACGAGGTGCAGTCGTTCGGCTGCTGGTGGACGTGCAGCCTGATCTTCGATGCCTGAGCGACGTCGTAGTCCGACTGGTCGATGAAGTGGTACTTCAGCATCTGGGCGAGGACGGTGTTCCGTCGTTCCGTAGCCGTCTGCGGGTGCAGCCGCGGGTTGTAGGCATCCGGGGACTGCACCAGCCCGGCCAGCAACGCGCTCTGCGCAAGGTCGAGCTTGGACACCGGCTCGTTGAAGTAGTGCCGGGCGGCCGTCCCGACGCCGTACGCGCCGTCGCCGAAATAGGCGATGTTGAGGTAGCGGGACAGGATCTGGTTCTTGGTGAGCTTGTGCTCGAGCGCGATCGCATAGCGCGCCTCGCGGATCTTGCGGCTGTAGGTGTCGGCGATCGCCGCCAGCCCGCTGCTTTTTGGTGTGGGCATCCTCGATCAGCACGTTCTTCACGTACTGCTGGGTGAGGGTCGAGCCGCCCTGGGAGACCTGCCCGGACGAGCCGTTCGCGAGCAGAGCACGCAGCGTGCCCTTCACATCGATCCCGCCGTGCTCGTAGAACCGCACGTCCTCGATCGCGATGAGCGCCTTCTGCATGACGAGGGGCACCTCGGACAACGGGACCACCACGCGGTCCTGGTCGTAGAAGGTCGCGATCTTCTCGCCGTTCGCTGCCCGGATCGTCGAGACCTGCGGGAGCGGGGCCTCCTTGAGGTCCGTCGGCAGGCTCTGGAAGTCGTTGCTCGCGGTGCGGGCGGCGATGCCGACGCCGCCGACGAACGGCAGGAGGATGCCGGCAACGAGCACGCCGGCTACGACGCTGACGATCAGGAGGATCCCGACGCGGAGCGAGATCTTCGCGGCCATCTAGACCAGGGTACGGTGCCGCCCGCGCACCATTCGGTCTAACGCCACCCATCCTTTCGGACTAGGAAAAGACCGTACGAACGGGGGCTGTCATACCGGGTGTCCGTTTCGTACTGTGATGGCAGCGGCTGTTACCACGGGGGCCGCCTCGATGAATCATCACCGATAGACGCGACAGACGTGAGGGAATGCCCACAATGCCCTGGATAGACGACTGGACCAGTCGAGCCGCCTGTAGCAACCAGAAGCCGGACGAGCTGTTCGTTCAAGGCGCCGCCCAGAACCGCGCCAAGACGGTCTGCGGCGGATGCCCAGTTCGCACCGAGTGCCTCGCCGACGCCCTCGACAACCGGGTCGAGTTCGGCGTGTGGGGCGGTCTGACCGAGCGTGAGCGTCGCGCATTGCTGCGCCGGCGCCCGACCGTCAGGTCCTGGCGCGAGCTGCTCGAGGCGGCGATGGCCGACTTCGAGGCCTCGCGCGCCGACGCCGTTCAGGTCGCTGGCTAGCGCCTCGACGTCAGCTGGTTCCGGCGAGCTCGTCGACCGATCGACGCGCAGCCCGTCCAGGTCGTGGACGTCGCCGGCCTGGGCGGCGACGATCACCACCTTGCACGCCCGGATGTGCGGAGCTGAACTGCTTCGCGCGGCGTGCGTCCCGGGTGGCCAGCGCCATCCGCTCGGCATGCACCCGCAAGCACGGCGGCAGCGATCGGCTGGTCGCCGGCCGATTCGAGCTCTTCGGCCGCGGCAACTGCTCGCCCGACTGATAGGCCATTCGCCGGAGAGGTGTGGACCCGGTTGAGCACCAGCCCGGCGAGCGGCATCCGCTCCGGTCCCAGCCGCTCGACGAAGTACGCCGCCTCCCGCAGCGCGTCCCGCTCGGGCACGGCCACGACGATGAACGCCGTACCGGGCTCCTTGAGCAGTTGGTAGGTCTGGTCGGCGCGTTCCCGGAACCCGCCGAACATCGTCTCCAGCGAGGCGACGAACAGGCTCAGGTCCTTGAGCGCCTGCGCGCCGAGGATCTTGGTGAGGACGTCGGTGAACATCTTCACGCCCACCGAGAACACCTTCAGGTAGGCCCGGCCGCCGGCCTTGCGCCGGCGCGAGCAGCATCCGGATCATGCGGCCGTCCAGGAACCGGCCCAGCCGCTGCGGCGCGTCGAGGAAGTCCAGCGCGGACCGGCTCGGCGGGGTGTCGACGACGATGAGGTCCCAGCGGCCCTCGGCCTTGAGCTGCCCGAGCTTCTCCATCGCCATGTACTCCTGCGTGCCGGCGAAGCTCGACGACAGCGAGACGTAGAACGGGTTGGCGAGGATCTGCCTCGGCCCGGGCGGGGTCGCTGTGGGTCAGCACGATCTCGTCGAACGTGCGCTTCATGTCGAGCATCATCGCGTCGAGGTGGCCGCCGGTCGGCCGGTGCGACGCCCTGCACCTCGCGCGGGGTGTTGTCGAGCTCGGTGAGGCCCATCGACTGGGCGAGCCGCCGGGCCGGGTCGATGGTGAGGACCAGACGGTCCGACCGCGCTCGGCGGCCCGCAGCGCGAGCGCGGCGGCGGTGGTCGTCTTGCCGACGCCGCCGGCGCCGCAGCAGACGATGATCTCGGCGTCGTCGAGCAGGCGCGTCGATGCCGCAGGGTGCGGTCGGCCACGTCAGACCATCCCGGTGTCGTGCAGCCGGCCGGCCAGCTCGTAGAGCCCGGACGAGGTCGGCGGCGTCGTCGATCAACGGCAGCTCGTACGTCGGCCGAGCCGAGGTCGGCGAGCAGGGCCCGTTCGCGGCGCTCGAGGAGCACCCGGCCGGCATGGTCCGTCGCCTCGCCGGCGAGCGCCGCGATCAGCGCCGGGTCGGCGTCGAGCCCGGCCGCCTTGAGCCCCGGCGCAGCGCGGGCTTGTCGACCTTGCCGTGCGGCTGCCGCTGTCGAGCGCGTCCGCCGGCAGCAGCGGCTCGCGCACCATGTTGACGAAGACCGCCCCACCGGCAGGTCGATGGCGCGCAGCTCGGTGATCCCGTCGATGGTCTCCTGCACCGGCATCTCCTCGAGCAGGGTCACCAGGTGGACGGCGGTCTGCGCCGACTGCAGCAGCCGCATCACGCTGTCGGCCTGGTTGCGGATCGGGCCGATCCGGGCCAGCGCGGCGACCTCGGTGTTGACGTTGAGGAAACGGGCGATCCGCCCGGTCGGCGGGGCGTCGAGCACGACCGCGTCGTAGAGCCGCCCGCCGCCGCGCCGCTCCCGGGTGGTGGCCTCCTTCACCTTGCCGGTGAGCAGCACGTCGCGCATGCCGGGCGCGATGGTGGTGGCGAAGTCGATCGCGCCCAGCTTCTTGAGCATCGCGCCGGCCCGTCGCAGGTTGTAGAACTGCTCGAGGTACTCCAGCAGCGCCTGCTCCGGGTCGATCGCGAGGGCGTAGACCTCGCCGCCGCCCCGAGCGACCGCGACCTTGCGCTCCTCGTAAGGCAGCGGGGGCGTGTCGAAGAGCTGGGCGATGCCCTGCCGGCCCTCGACCTCGGTGAGCAGGACCTGTCGGCCGCCGGCTGCGAGGGACAGCGCGAGCGCCGCGGCGACCGTCGTCTTCCCGGTGCCGCCTTTGCCGCTGACCACATGCAGCTTGACGGCGGGGAACTCGCTCACCTGGCAAGCCTAGACACCGCTGTCAGCGACCGGAATCCGGCTCGGAATGGCAGGAAAACCCCGGGTCGGTGTGGAACCTGAACTACGGGGAAAGCAGGGGGTCGGGATCTGCGGAGGTACGCCACCATGATCGACGTCGTGATGTGGCGGGCTTATGCCGAGTGCCAGGCCGACAACGCGACGTACTTCTACGCGCCGGCTCACTTCGAGCGCAAGCCCGAGAAGGATCATCGCGAGGGGATCGCTCGCGCCCTGTGCCGGGCCTGCAAGGTGCAGCCACAGTGCCTGCAGTACTCCCTCGAAGTGGCCGAGTCCCATGGGATCTGGGGTGGCCTCAACGAGCTCGAGCGGAAACGGCTGCTGCGTCGTCGCAAGGCAGAGGCAGAGGCAGAGGCAGCGACAGCGGCTGCGGCCGCCGAGACTGCCTGTCCGGCTTGAGGGGCGCGGGCCTAGTCTCGGCTCGTGCAGAAATGGGAGTACGCGACAGTTCCACTGCTCGTGCACGCGACGAAGCAGATCCTCGACACCTGGGGCACCGACGGCTGGGAGCTGGTCCAGGTCGTCCCCGCCCCGGGCGGCGGTGACCAGCTGGTCGCCTACCTGAAACGGCCGCTGCCGTGAGCCGAGTCGAGGATCGGCTGGCTGAGCTCGGGCTGCAGCTGCCTGAGGTCGTGCCGCCCGCTGGCGTCGTACGTGCCGGCTGTTCGCGTGGGTGACCTGGTGTGGACCTCGGGTCAGCTCCCGATGGTCGACGGTGCCCTGCAAGGCGACCGGCAAGGTCGGCGCCGAGGTCGACCCGGAAACGGCCACCGGGCTCGCTCTGACCTGCGCGCTGAACGCGCTGGCCGCGATCAAGGCCGAAGTCGGGGACCTCGACGCGGTCTCTCGGGTCGTCAAGGTCGTCGGTTACGTCGCCAGCGCTCCCGACGTTCACGGGGCAGCCGGCGGTCGTCAACGGCGCCAGCCAGCTGCTCGGCGAGGTCTTCGGCGACCTCGGGCGTCATGCCCGCAGCGCCGTCGGCGTCGCGGTGCCTGCCGCTGGACGCGCCGGTCGAGGTCGAGCTGGTCGTGCAGATCGGCGGCTGAGGGTGGCGCCGACCGCATGAGGCCACGTCCGCATGACCGACGATCGGTCGCTGCCGGCGAGCTTCGCCGACACGGCGCGCGCCTACGCCCGCGGCGAGCTGCAGGTGACGGAGCCGCGGGCCGCCGCCACCGTCGTGCTGCTGCGCGATCCCCCGCGGGCACGGCGAGCGCCGAGCCCGGACCGCAGGCCTACCTGCTGCGTCGGGTGGCCACGATGGCCTTCGCGGCCGGGAATGTTCGTGTTTCCGGGCGGCTCGGTCGACCCCCGGGACGAAGAGCTGCCCGACTCCGCCTGGGTCGGGCCGCCGGCGAGCGGCATGGGCCGGCCCGCTGAGCTGCGACGCACCGCTCGCGCGATCGCTGGTGTGCGCCGCGGTGCGCGAGACCTTCGAGGAGTCCGGCGTTCTGCTGGCCGGGCCCGAGCGCCGACAACATGGTTCTCGACACCAGCGGTGATGACTGGGAGGCCGACCGGCTGGCGCTGCTCGACCGGTCGTTGTCGCTGGCGGAGCTGCTGCGGCGACGGGGTCTGGTGCTGCGCGCCGATCTGCTGCGGGCCTGGGCGCACTGGGTCACGCCGGAGTTCGAGCCACGGCGGTACGACACCCGGTTCTTCGTCGCGGCCATGCCTGCCGGCCAGCGCACCCGCGACGTCGGCGGCGAGTCCGACCGGGTCGCGTGGGTTCGGCCGGCCGACGCCCTGCACGCGCACTCCCGCGGCGAGCTGGCGATGCTCCCGCCCACCATCATCACCCTCGCCGAGCTGGCGTCGTACCGCTCGATCGACGCAGTGCTCGAGGCGGGCTCCCAGCGTGACGTTCGCCCGGTGTCTGCCGAAGATCGTGCTCGGGGACGACGCCGAGGTGCGGCTGCTGCTGCCCCACGACGACGGCTATCCGCCGGACCAGCCGTGACCGACATTGGAGCAGGCGACGCCGCGGGCCGCGCGGCTGCTCGCCCCGAACCCGGGGCCGATGACCCTGGACGGCACGAACAGCTGGGTGCTCCGGGAGCCCGGCGGCGACCGCGTGGTCATCGTCGACCCCGGGCCGTTGGACGCGGGCCATCTCGAGGCGTTGGCCGCGGCGGGGCCGGTGGCGCTGATCCTGCTGACCCACGGTCATGCCGATCACAGCGAGGGCGCGCCGCGGCTGCACCGAGCTGACCGGCGCGCCGGTAGCGGCGTTCGACCCGGCCTACTGTCTGGGCGCCGATCCACTTCCGGTCGGCCCGGGGGTCGGCTCGTCGCAGCGCGGCGTCGGTCGCGGGGCTGGACTGGCTGACCGTGATGACCCCGGGCCACACGTCCGACTCGGTGTGCTTCCTGCTGGAGGCCGATCGGGCACTGCTGACCGGTGACACGATCCTCGGCCGCGGCACCACGGTGGTCGCCCATCCGGACGGCCGGCTGCGCGACTACCTCGACTCGCTGCGCCGGCTGCGAGAACTCGCGCGTGACGACGTCTCCACCGTGCTGCCCGGTCACGGCCCGGTCCTCGACGATGCGCTCGGCGCGATCGAGGGATACCTCGCCCACCGAGCCGAGCGGCTCGCCCAGGTCGAGGCGGCCGTGGCTGCCGGGTACAGCGACGCACCGTCGGTGGTCCGCCGGGTGTACGCCGATGTCGATCCGGTGCTCTGGCCGTTCGCCGAGCTGTCAGTGCGGGCGCAGCTGGACTATCTCGCCGCTAACGGGCTCGGCGAGCCAGCCGATCCCGGTCGATGAGGAGCACGGTCCGTCCCTCGAGTCGCAGCCAGCCGCGACTGGCGAACTCCGACAGAGCCTTGTTGACCGTCTCGCGGCTCGCGCCGACCAGCTGCGCCAGCTCCTCCTGGGTCAGGTCGTGCTGCACGCGGGTGCCGTCGGCCTCCTCGGTGCCGAACTTCTCGGCCAGGTCTAGCAGCGCCTTGGCGACCCGGCCGGGGACATCGGTGAAGACCAGGTCGGCGAGCGACTCGTTGGTACGTCGGAGCCGCTGGGCGAGCGCCCGCAGCAGCTGACCCGCGACGGCGGGGCGATCGAGCAGCAGCGGCCGCAGGTCGTCATGGTCGAGCGAGGCGAGCCGGCTGTCGGTGACCGCGCTGACGCTGGCGGTGCGCGGCCCGGGATCGAACAGCGACAGCTCGCCGAACATGTCCCCGGCCCCGAGCACCGCAAGCAGGTTCTCCCGACCGTCGGCGGCCGACCGCCAGATCTTCACCTTGCCGTCCAGGATGACGAACAGCCGGTCTCCGGCGTCTCCCTCACGAAAGACGATGTGCCCGCGGGGAACCGCCCGGGTCGTCATGGCGGCTTCGAGCGTCTGCAGCCGATTCGGCGTCGAGCGCCGCGAACAGCGGCAACCGGGCGAGACCTCCGTCCACGGTGCCTCCCAGCCCTTCGCCGTCGGTTGCCAGCGTCACCCGCGAACGGCGGCGCGGGTCGACCGGAGCCTAGCGATCCGAGCGAGCCGCGCTCGGCGACGCCAGTGGCGGTCGATCGGGCCGGCGCAGGTGTCCGAAACCAGAACCTCGACGTCGTCGGCGGCGCTGCTGCGGATCAGCTCGGCGACCTGGTCACCGATCTTCACGTCGTTGAGCGGCCGCTCGACCCGCTCCATCGCGAGGACCGCCAGCATCAGAGCAGGCGGGAAGATCAACGTCAGCGCGAACAGCATCGAGGGCCATTGTGCCCGATTCGGCTCAACCCATGCCTGGGGTCAGGAGCTGGCGGCGCTCGCGGGACGAGGCTTGCTGGGAAGCACGGACAGGCACAGATCGGGTTCTTCGCGGTAGCGGGCGATGAGCTCGCTGGTCGCGGCGGCCAACCGACGGTGCAGTGCCGAGCGGTACGCCGAGAGCTGGGTTTCGGCACTCATCAGCTCGCGGGAAAGTGCCGCGTTGTGGGCGCTGTCACCGGCTTGCGGCTCTCGGCCCCACAGCTGCACCAGGTCTGGGAGCGGCGGCATGTCGTCGACCGGGACGATGGTCAGCAGCGCGGTTCGGGTACCACCGATCCGGCTCTCGGCAAAGACGCCGGAGAGGTCTTCGGTGGCGGTGGAGGCGCCGGTGTCGACGGCTCGCACTACGTCGAGACGTGCCTGCAGGATGCGGCGCCAGTACGAGACGCGGTTCTCCTCGGTCGACAAGGCCGCCCGGTAGTTGCGCAACCCGTCCAGGGACAGGTGCGCGAACTCCGCGCTGCGCTCGGGCGCCGCTTGGAAGCGGTTGGCCGTCGGCCGGTTGGGCATGGTCACTCTCCGTCGGTGTCACGAGCGGCATCGACCCATTCCGGAAACCGCTTAAGGCGGCGATCGGGTGTGTCACCCGCGCTAACCGGCCCAATCCGTGCCGCCGTACCCTCCAATGCGTGGAGACCCGAACGGCCCTGGTACGACGGGCCCGGCGCATCAACCGGGTGCTCGCCGAGACGTACCCGGACGCGCACATCGAGCTGGACTTCACCACCCCGCTGGAGCTGATCGTCGCCACCGTGCTCTCTGCGCAGAGCACCGACAAGGGTGTCAATCTGGTGACCCCGAAGCTGTTCGCGAAGTACCGCACCGCCGCGGACTACGCGGCTGCCGACCGGGCGACCCTCGAGACCGAGATCAAGACGACCGGGTTCTTCCGCGCCAAGACCAACAGCTTGATCGGGCTGGGGCAGGCGCTGGTGGAGCGGTACGACGGCGAGGTGCCGGCGCGGATCGAGGACCTGGTCACGCTTCCCGGTGTCGGTCGCAAGACGGCGAACGTGGTGCTGGGCAACGCGTTCGGCATCCCGGGGATCACGGTCGACACCCACGTGGGTCGGCTCGCCCGCCGGTTCGGGTGGACCACCGAGCACGACCCCGTCAAGGCCGAGCACGACATCGGCTCGCTGTTCCCGAAGCGCGACTGGGTGATGGTCAACCACCACCTGATCTTCCACGGCCGACGGATGTGCCACGCCCGCAAGCCCGCCTGCGGCGTCTGCCCGGTCGCCCAGTGGTGTCCGGCGTTCGGCGAGGGACCGACCGATCCGGCGGTCGCGGCGAAGCTCGTGAAGACCCCGGCCGAGGTCGAGGTCAGTCCGTGAGCCGCCGCCTCGCCGCTGCGCTCGCTCGTAGTGGCCGCAGTCTGCGCGGCGTGTGGCGGCGGGTCGAGATCGTCGTCGACAAGCGGGCCGCCCGTCACCAAGAACCCGTCGGACACCAGTCTGGTCAAGGCGGCCAAGCTGGCGCCGTGCCCCGTCACGTCGGCGCAGCCGGTGAGCCACGGGCTGCCTGATGTCACTTTGCCCTGCGTCGGGCCGGTCCGGCCGTCCACCTGGCTGGCCTGTCGGGGACGCCGTCGGTCGTCAACGTCTGGGCGTCGTGGTGCACACAGTGCTGGCCCGAGTTGCCGTACTTCGTGACCCTCTCGAGCCGGCTGGCCGGCAGGCGTGCGGGTCGTCGGTGTCGACACTGGCGACACAGATGGTGGGGCGCTGAGTTTCGCCGCGAGCACGCGATGCACTATCCGTCGGTGTCGGACCCGTCCAACAAGGTCCTCGACGGATTGCACGTCTCGCCCGGGCCGCCCGAGACGGCCTTCGTCAACGCAGCGGGTGTGGTGGTCCACGTTCATCCCGGCGGCTACACCAGCCCGCCAGCTGCAGCGCGACGTGGCGACGTACCTTCACGTCCCGGCCTGACATGGCGATCCCGGAGTGGTTGCAGCCGCTCGCTGACGTCCTCGTCGCCCCCGGGGGCCACGGCTTTCTGCAGCCGCCGTTGCCCGCGGATGCGTCAGTGCGACGCGCCGCGGTGCTCGTCCTGTTCGGCGAAGGACCTGACGGGCCGGACATCCTCCTGCTGCAGCGCAGCGACGACATGCGCAGCCACGCCGGCCAGCCCGCGTTCCCCGGCGGTCAGATCGACCAGGACGACGACGGAGCCGTCGGCGCGGCGCTCCGCGAGGCGCAGGAGGAGACAGGCGTCGACCCTTCCGGCGTCGAAGTCTTCGCGGTGTTACCGGAGCTATGGGTGCCGCCCAGCGCCCACGCTGTCACACCTGTCATTGCGTGGTGGCACACGCCCAGTGAGGTTGGACCGGGCGACCCGCTCGAGGTCGCGGCCGTCGCGCGGGTCCCAATCTCGGCGCTGGTCGACCCGGCCAACCGGCTGTCGGTGCGAGGGCCCAGCGGATACGTCGGCCCGGCATTCCGGGTCGCCGACATGCTGGTCTGGGGATTCACGGCCGGGGTCCTGGACCGGCTGCTGTCGCTCGCCGGCTGGGATGTCGGCTGGGACCGCGACCGGGTAGAGCCGTTGCCGGCTCAGGCGGGCTGATGGACACCCTCGACCTCGTCCTGCTGCTCGCCTGCGTGGCGTTCGGCATCAGTGGCTACCGGCAAGGCTTCCTCATCGGGGTCATGTCCTTCGCCGGTTTCCTCGGCGGCGGCGCGATCGGTGCGCACTACGCCACCGCGCTGCACCACCACCTGCACATCGGGTCTGGGGTCCCCGGTGTTCGGGTTGCTGGTGGTGCTCATCTTCGCCGGCATCGGCCAGCTGATCACCGCGAGCCTCGCGTTCGCGATCCGCCGCCGGATCAGCTGGACCCCCGCCCGCACCGTCGACTCGCTGGGCGGGGCGGTTGTCAGCATCGCGTCGCTGCTGCTGGTCGCCTGGCTGATCGGCACCGCACTGGCCAACAGCGGCGCAGACCGGGCTGAGCAGCCAGGTACGCCGATCCGCCGTCCTCGGCGCGGTCGACCACGTCGTCCCGGCCTCGGCCCAGACCTGGTTCTCGTCGTTCCGACGGCTGCTCGACTCCGACGGCCTGCCTGAGGTGTTCGGCGGGATCGGAGCGGACCATGTCACGCCGGTGGCGGCACCCAACCCGAGGCTTGCCCGCAGCCGCGCGGTGCTGGCAGCGAGGCCGTCGATCGTGAAGGTGACGGGGGTTGCGCCCTCGTGCTCCCGGCGGCTGGAGGGCAGCGGGTTCGTCATCTCGCCGGACCACATCCTCACCAATGCCCACGTCGTCGCAGGAGTCGATGGACCGAGCGTCCAGACGGCGGACGGCGCGATGCACCCGGCCCAGGTGGTCCACTTCGACGCCAAGCGGGACGTCGCCATCCTTGACGTACCCGGGCTCGGCGAGCCGGTGCTGAGCTTCGGCCCAGCGGTCGGCCGGGGCCATGGCGCGGTCGTGGCCGGATTACCCCGAGGACGGGCCGTTCTCCGCCCTGGCGGCCCGGGTGCGTGGGGTGGAACGGGCCCGCGGTCCGGACATCTACCAGGAGACAGAGGTCACGCGTCAGATCTACGCGCTCTACGCGACCGTGCTTCCCGGCAACTCGGGCGGTCCGCTGCTCGACAGCGATGGCCAGGTCCTCGGGGTCGTCTTCGCGTCCTCCACCGACAACAAGCACACCGGTTATGCGCTGACTGCCGCCGAAGTCGCGCCGGACGTCAAGGCCGGGAAGTCGGCGACGAGCGCGGTCTCGACCGATGGCTGCGACTGAGCGGCCGTGACGTCCATCACACCGTCAAATCGCTAACTTTTGCAAGCGGCCCGGCTAGATTGCGTTGCTGGTGACACGCATCGAGATCGCACGTCACGCGGCCGCCGATCCGGCCAGCGTGGCCCTGCTGCTGGCCGAGCCCACCGGCCTGTCCGGACCAACCAACACTGGCGCAGCTCCCGATTCAGGGGTTTCCGGCGAGCTCAGCCCGGTACGCCGTACCGATGCAGGTTTCGCGCGGGTGTCGAGGTCGCCGGGCCTAGCGGCACCGGTCACGGCCGGGTGAGGGTCGTACCAACTCCGGACGACGGTTGTGATGTCCGGCTGACGCTGAGCCTGGCCAACGATGCGCTCAGGTGGTCGGCCGAGGGATGGGCGACGGCGTACCTGGACTCACTGGTCGAGCGGGCGCGGCTGCGGTCGTCGGCCGCCTGAGTCGACCAGCGGTGGCGGCGGTCCGGTCGGGGCCATCGCCCAGGCCCGGAGCCGATCCACCGGCACGCCGTACGGCGCGGATCCTGCAAAGTCTGCGAGGTGCTCGGCAGCACGTCGCAGCAACGCGCCGGCGCCGGGCTGGTTGCCTCGCATCTGGTGGGTGAGCCCTACCGCCAGCTGCGCCAGCCCTCGCCAGAGCTCGCGCTCGGCGCCCTCGGTCTGTTTCCACACCGCTTCGAGGACCTCGTGAGCGGTGAACGGGCGGCCCTCGACGATCAACCGCTGTGCGGTCTCGAGGGCCTGCTCCGCCGGCAGCGCCGGCTCGTCGTACGGCGCGAAACCGGCGACGCCTCGCGGCAGTGGCCGGCCCAGGGCGTCGCGCGACCGGGCGTTGCGGGGACGGCCGGCGGGGTCGCGGTCGCGTTCCCGGCCTGGCGTCATGAGGCGCACCAGCGGATCAGCTCGGCGGTGACGGCGTCCGGCGCCTCTTCGTGGGGGAAGTGCCCGACGCCGTCGATGAGGCGCCATTCGTAGGTGCCCCGGACGTAGCGGTCCGATCGCTGCGCGGAGCGGGTAAGTACGCAGTGGTCCAGCTCGCCGTGCAGCTGCAGCGTCGGTGCCTGCACCGGGCGAGCCAGCGCCGAGCGGAACCGCCGGCCGTCACTGCGCAGGATCGATCGGAACGCCCACCGGTAGTACTCCAGCGCACGGTTCGGGGTGTAGAGGACCTGCATCGCATCGCGGCACCGGCGCTCGGTCTCCGCGTCGGGGAAGCCGGGTCCGCCCCAGTCTCGCAACAACCGCGCGACGTTGGCGCCGTCGTCGGCGACCAGCCAGCGTTCTGGCGCCCACGGCAGCTGGAACCTGAGCATGTATCGGCTCGCGGCGAACTGTTCCCGATCGCTGAGCAACACTGCGGGCCACCGCAGCGGATGCGGGATCGACATCACCACGAGCCGCCGAACCACCTTGGGGTGCAGCGCCGCCACCGACCAGGCGAGGTGACCGCCCCAGTCGTGGCCGACCACCACCGCGTCCTCGGCGCCTAACGACCGCACCATGCCCGCGAGATCGGCAGCGAGGGTCATCGCGTCGTACCCGCGGGGTGGCTTGTCGCTCCCGCCGTAGCCGCGCAGGTCCGGCGCTACCGCGCGGAATCCGGCCGCGGCCAGCGCCGTCAGCTGGTGCCGCCACGACCACCAGAACTCCGGAAATCCATGCAATAGCAGGACCAACGGGCCGGATCCGGCTTCGGCCACGTGGAACCGGATGCCGTTGGCGCTGATGTCCCGATGCGTCCAGGGCCCGTCGACGTGGACGACCGAGTCGTCGACGATCCGTCGCGACGATGCCACGCGGTCAGCCTGGCACAGGTTGCCTGAGCCGCTTGGGCGGCCGAGGAACCCGTTCCGGGCCTGGGCTCGCGAGCTCGCCTTTACGACCCTTCCGCGGGCTCCTCGCCCGCCCACGTTGAGTGCGACGTTGGGCGCGTCGAACTGCGTTCAGTGCGACGTTGGACCGTCGTGACTGGTTAAAGCGTTAGGTGGTGTGGGAGGCGCGGAGCTTCTCGAGCTCTGCCGACGGTGGCGTTTTGGTGGGGTGCTTCGCCCACTCGACGTCCGCCTTGACGGTCTGGATGGTGCGGGCCGGCGGTCCGACCTTCACCAGCTTGCCCCGGCCGAGAAGGACCAGCACCGCCGCGATGATCCCGTAGAGCCCGCCCATGCACAGGAATCCGGCCCAGATCGGGATGCCGCCGCCGTCCGCGATGCCGAACGCTCCCGCGAACGAGAACAGCAGCAGCGTGAAAAGGCCCATGAAGCCCGCGCCGCCGAGGAATCCCGCACCGATCCCGGCGCGCTTCGCCTCCGCGGCGAGTTCGGTCTTGGCGAGCTCGACCTCCTGGTGGACCAGCTCCGAGAGGTCGCGCGTGGCTGTCGCCACCAGTTCGCCCAGTGACTGGTCGGCGACCGGAGTCCCGTTGCCGCCGTAGGTTCGTGTCGAGGCCATGAAGGTCCCTCCCCTGCCGTGGCCGGTGCCACGGACTCATTGCTGGTCGACTACCCGGCTCGTCGACTCCAGACACGCGATGATGACCGATGGGCGTATCCCCATCGTGCGGCGGCCGCCACGACCGCAGCGCCGGCGACGCCGATGGCGACCGGTCGCCCGCTGCGACCGACCCTGGTGCGGAGCGGCACCGGGTGGCGAAAGCGCAGCACGGGCCAGCCCCGCGCCATCGCCTCGCGGCGCAGACCTCGGTCGGGGTTGACGGCGTACGGCTGCCCCACTGCCGCCAGCATCGGTACGTCGGTCGCCGAGTCGCTGTAGGCGAAGCACTCCGCCAGCGTCCAGCCGCGCTCGGCCGCGAGCTCCCGGATCGCACTCGCCTTGTGCGGGCCGAATGAGTAGAACTCCAGCTCACCGGTGTAGCGGCCGTCGACGACCTCCATCCGGGTGGCGATGACGTCGTCGGCGCCGAGCAGCTCTCCGATCGGCCCGACGACCTCCTCGCCGCTGCTGGAGACGATGACGACCGGCCGGCCGGCGGCTTGATGTTCCTCGATGAGCGCCGCGGCCTCCTCGTAGACGAGCGGGTCGATAAGGTCCCGGAACGCCTCGGCCACGATCTCGTTGACGTGCTCGACGTCCCAGCCGGTGATCATGCGCGCCATGCCGTCGCGCAGCCGGGCCATCCGCTCCTCGTCCACTCGCCCGAGGTGGTAGCTGATCCGGGCATAGGCGCCACGCATCACCGTGCCGCGGCTGATCAGTCCGCTCTCGTAGAAGGTGCGGCCCAGGGCGAGCGTGCTCGACGTGGCGATAATCGTCTTGTCGAGGTCGAAAAACGCCGCCGCGACCATTGCCCCAGCGTACGGCGAACGGAATAATCCATCCGTGATGCAAATATCTTGCATCTCGCTGGTTTGACCATCGTCGTCGCGGGCATCTGACAGTCGTCGCACTGCGACATCGATCTGATCCGGCTCACCCCCCCGAAGCCGGATCTTGTGACGGCCCCCGCTACCCCCCCAGCGGGGGTCGTCCCACGTCCAGGGCCAGATCGTCCCCAGCTTCGCCCCGGCGCCGGGCGGTCCACAACCACATCCGTCCGGCTCCGCAGCGCCGCGACGTCGACGACCGTGACCACATGCTCACCGTCCTGTTGGTCACTCGCGACGACGGCGTGCGCGACGCGGTGGCCCGGCTCGCAGCCCTCGCAGGCGCCCCCGTGCACCTGCAGTCGCCCGGCGCGGCAGCCAGAGCGGTCTGGCGATCGGCAGGCCTGGTTGTGCTGGGCCCCGATGTCGCGGTCGGCCCGGGAGCGGCGCGCCGGGACGGTGTCGTGGTGGTCACGGAACAGCCACCCGACGAGGCGGTGTGGCAACGAGCCGTGGCGGTGGGCGCGCAGCAGGTCCTGACCTTGCCGGAGGGGGAGCCCCGACTGCTCGAGCTGCTCGCCGCCGCGGCCGAGCCGGCGACCGCCCGCGCCACCGTGATCGGCATCGCCAGCGGATGCGGCGGTGCGGGCGCCTCGACCCTGGCGGCCGGGCTCGCCCTGACCGCAGCGCGGGCCGGAGCGGTCATCCTGATCGATGCGGATCCGCTGGGCGGCGGACTCGACGTGCTGCTCGGAGCCGAGCACCGTCCCGGAGCCCGATGGCCCGACCTTGCCAGGACTCGTGGCCGGCTCTCGGCAGCCGCGCTGCTCGACGCGCTCCCGCACGTCGACGGGGTGGGACTGCTGTCGTGGGACCGAGGCGACGTCACCGAGCTGCCCGCCGAAGCCGCGAGCAGCGTGCTCGACGCCGCCTCCCGGGCGGTGCCTAGCGTTGTCGTCGACCTGCCGCGAGCCCTCGACCCAGCCGCGGAGACGTGCGCGGCCGACTGTGACGAGGTCTGGTTGGTAGTGCCGACCACGGTCCGGGCCAGCGCCGCGGCCGTCACGGTGGCGCGTCGACTATGCGTCCGTCACTCCCGTGACCGGGCTCGTCGTCTGCGATGCCGGACCGCCTCGTCTCGCAGCCGACGAGGTTGCCGCCGCGCTCGGCCTTCCGGTGCGCGCCGAGTTGCGGCGCGACCGGGATGTCGCGGCCGCGGCCCGGCAGGGCAGGCCACCGATCCGGCGGCCCCGCGGCCAGTTGTACGACTGCTGCCGTTCGCTGCTGGCGGGGTTACCAGCCGCCGGTCGGGTGGCCGCATGACCGACGACGCCTTGCTCGACCGGGTACGCCGCCGGATCTCGCTCGCGCCGGGCGGCCTGGACCCGGCGGTGCTCGCTGCGGCGCTGCACGACGAGGCGCCGATGGCCGGTGCGCGCGGACTGCTCGCCGCCTCCCACAGCCTGCGCTCCGAGATCGTCGGTGCCGGTGTGCTCGAGCCGCTGATCCGGGAGCCCGGCGTTACCGACGTCCTGGTCAACGGCCCCGGCCCGGTCTGGGTCGACCGCGGGGCGGGGCCCGAGCCCGCCGGTCTGGAGCTGACCGACGAGGCCGCGGTACGACGGCTCGCGGTTCGGCTGATCGGTGCTGGTGGCCGACGGCTGGACGATGCCGCGCCCTACGCGGACGCTCGGTTGCCGGACGGCACCCGGGTGCACGCTGTCCTTCCCCCGCTGTCGCCGCAGGGCACCTGCCTGTCGCTGCGGGTGCCGCCACTCCGGACGTTCTCCCTCGAGGACCTGGTCGGGCTCGGCGCGGTGCCGCCCGCGGGTGCCCGGCTGCTGCAGGCGCTGGTCCAGGCTCGGCTTGCCTTCCTCGTGACAGGGGGCACGGGTAGCGGGAAGACGACCGTCCTCTCGACGCTGCTCTCGTCGGCGGCCCGGTCCGAGCGGTTGGTCCTGGTGGAGGACGCGCCGGAGCTACGGCCTGCGCACCCGCACGTGGTCCGGCTTGCGACACGCGCGGCGAACACCGAGGGCGAAGGGGCGGTCAGCCTCGAGACCCTGGTCCGGCAGGCGCTGCGGATGCGGCCGGATCGGCTGGTCGTGGGCGAGGTGCGCGGCAACGAGGTGCTCGACCTGTTGGCGGCGCTCAACACCGGCCACGATGGCGGTTGCGGCACGGTCCACGCCAACCGGGCCGAGCAGGTGCCCGCCCGGATCGAGTCGCTGTGTGTGCGGGCCGGCGTACCGCGGGAGGCGGCGCACAGCCTGTTGCTGGCGGCGGTCGATGCCGTGGTCCACCTCGGTCGCGACGCGAGCGGACGCCGCGCGGTCATGGGCCTGGGTGTGCTGACCGCCGACGGCCACGGTCGGGCTCAGGCGCGCCTGGCCTACCGCTTCGACGGCGCCCGGGTGATCCCGCTGGCCGGATCCGAGGCGCTCGCGCAGCGGATGGGTTCGGCGGAGCACGAGCCGGCCGGGCCGGAGTGACGATCTGGCTCGCTGCGGCCGCAGCGGCCCTGGCGGTGGTGGCGGGTGGCCGCGGCCGGGCAGTTCGCCACCGGTTGTCGGTTCTCACCGACAGCGAGTCAACGGGTACGCCGTCACGGCTCCAACGCAGGCTGCCGCCGTTGCTGGCCTTGGCCGTCGGTACGGCGGTGGCCGCAGCCCGGGTCAACGTTGCTGTCCCGGTTCTGATCGTCCTCGGGTCTACGGTCGGTGTCCGAATCTGGTCGGCCAACAACCTCGCGAGGCAGCGAGCCGCAACGGCCGCCGCGACGGTCGAGCTGACAGCGGCGCTCGCTGCCGAGCTGCGAGCCGGGCGAACTCCCGCGCTGGCGCTCGCCGCCGCCGGACCGTGGGCAGGACCGCTGCGTGCCGCGGTGTCCTCCGCGGCGGTGGCGGTGGCAGCCGGGATGCCGGCCGCAGACGGCCTGCTGATCGCGGCTGCCCAGCCCGGCGCCGACGCCTTACGACAGGTCGCCGCCGCCTGGCGAGTCACCGGGGCCACCGGCGGCCGGCTCACCGTCGTACTCGACCGGCTGACCGACACGCTGGACGCTGAACGGGAGCTGCAGCTCGAGCTGGACAGTGCTCTGGCGGCACCGCGCGCCACCGTCGTACTGCTTGCCGTCCTCCCGCTGATGGGTCTGGCGCTGGGGCAGTCGATCGGTGCTCACCCGCTGCACCTGCTGTTCCACCGGCCGCTCGGCTGGGGGTTGCTGGCCGTTGCCGGGCTGCTCGATGCCGCGGGTGTCCTCGCAATGTCCCGGATCACGCGCTGGGCTACGCGGTGGTGACAGCGGTTGCCGCAGTTGCGGTCGCGATCGCGACCGGACTGCTGGTGAGACCGCGCGCCGCTCCCGGCCGGCGGTTGAACGACCTCTCGGTCGATGCAGCCGCCGCGACCGTGGCCACGGAGCAGCCGCAATCCCGGCGGGTGGCGACCCGGCTGACCGTGCGACGTCGGGCCATCGTGGCACTCGCAGCTGCGATCGCGGCGATCGCCGTGCTCGGTCTGCCGCTCGGAGTGGTCGCCGGCGGTGTGCTGGGAGTGGCGATGATGCGGTTTCGGGACAGCCAGGCGGAGATCGACGTCGATGGTGGTGCCGTCGCGCTGATCGCGGAACTCGTCGCCGGTTGCCTGATGGGTGGCACGTTGCTGGCGGATGCCGTTGCGGCCGCAGCCGAGGGCGTCGAGGACGACGCGCTTCGGCTCCGGTGTCGAACTGTCGCGGCCGCGCTGGGCGCCGGCCTTCCGCCCGACCAGGCGTGGGCGCCGTGGCTGGCCGATGCCCGACTCGCGCCGATCGCGCGGACGGCGATCAGGACGTCGCACAGCGGGGCGGCCACCGCCGACGAGCTCCGGCGAACGGCGACCCGGTTACGAGCCCAGCGTCGAGCCCGGCTGCAGCAGCGCGTCCACCGGGCCTCGGTGTGGGTGGTGGTGCCGCTCGGACTGTGCTTCCTGCCGGCCTTCGTGCTCGTCGCCGTGGTGCCACTGGTGATTGGGCTGCTGCCCGCCCTGCGTTGAGGCGGATCGATGCACACCGAGGGGGCGCGGCGGCGACGTCCACAGCGCTGTTATCGCGGCGTCGATCGACTCTTAATACCCCGACCCTGGACCCGCCCGCAGTCGCGGGCCCGCGCCGGCCGGCCGCCGGCGATCGGAGGGGAGATGATGATGCGCAAGCTCTGGCGGGTGATGCGAGAGTCGGATGCGGGCATGTCGACGGCGGAGTACGCCGTCGGCACCGTGGCGGCATGCAGCTTCGGTGCGTTGCTCTACAAGATCTTGACCAGTGGATTCGCGAGCAGCCTGCTCCAGGAGATCATCTCGCGCGCCCTGCACGTCGGGCTGTGAGACTGCGGCCCGGCCGAGGCCGGATCCCCGCGGCCGGGCCGGCAGCTCACCGCCGCGGCGACGACGGGATGGTGACAGCGGAGCTCGCGGTCGCCTTGCCCGCGCTGGTTCTGGTGATCGTCGCCGGCCTGTACGGCGTCGCCCTCGTCACCGCCCAGCTACGTTGCGTCGACGCCGCGGCGGTGGGGGCACGGCTCGCGGCGCGTGGCGAGGGCGCCGAGCTGGTGCATGCCGCGGCGCTCGACGCCGCACCCCCGGCCGCCCGGCTGGCGATCGCGCGCTCGCCGACGGTCGTCACCGCGACGGTCACGGCTCGCGTCGCGCCGCCGGGTCTGTCGCGGCTGCTGCCGGGTGTCACGGTCGTCGGCCACGCGAGCGACGACGTCGAGACCACCGGCACGCCGCCATGAGCCGCGATCCGCGAGACGACGGGTCCGCGACGCTGTGGGTGGTGGTGGCGATGGCTGTCGTCGTCGCCGTTGCCACCGGCTGCGCAGCCGTCGGGATGGTTGTCGTAGCCCGGCATCGCGCCGACACCGCCGCCGACGCGGCCGCGCTCGTCGCCGCCAGCGAGGTGCTCCACGGCCCGGCCACCGCCTGCTCGGCCGCGGCAGCGATCGCCCGGATCGACGGCGCCCGGCTCACCCGGTGCGGCCTGGACGGCGCGGGAGCCCAGGTCGAGGTCGGTCTTTCGCTGCCCGGCGGCCTGAGCCGGTTCGGCCGCGCGGTCGCGCAGGCACGTGCCGGGCCGGTCGCGCAGTGAGCGTCGGCAACCCGGCGAGCTGACGGCTCAGCGGCCGACCAGGTCGATCGTCGACTCATCCCAGCAGACTCCTGCAACGGTCGACAGCAGGCGGAGCGCGGCGGCCTTGTCGAGCGGCTCATTGCCATTGCCGCACTTCGGTGAGTGGACGCAGGAGGGACACCCCGACTCGCACTCGCAGGCGGCGATCGCGTCGCGGGTGGCGAGCAGCCACTGTCTGGCGGCGGCGAAGCCACGTGCCGCGAACCCCGCCCCACCCGGGTGGCCGTCGTAGACGAAGACCGTCGCGAGTCCCGTGTCGGGGTGCAGCGCGGTCGACACGCCGCCGATGTCCCCCCGGTCGCAGGTAGCCACCAGCGGGAGCAGGCCGATCGAGGCGTGCTCAGCGGCATGTGCGGCACCGGGCAGCTCTGCCGCGCTCACGCCGGCAGCGCTCAGCACGTCGTCAGTCACCGTCCACCAGACCGCCTTGGTGCGGAGCTCGCGGACCGGCAGGTCCAGCTGCTCCTCGCCGATCACCTCGCCCGACCCGAGCCGGCGTCGCAGGTAGGACACCACCTGATGGCTGACGTCGACCGTGCCGAGGGACAACGTCACGCCGTCGAAGCGGGTCACCTGCTCCGCCGAGAGGACCGAGATCTCGGTCAGGTCGCGGGCGTGCGTCGTGTAGTCGAGCGTGGCCGCCGAGACCAGCGCGACGCGGTCGTCGAGGTCCAGCCGGTCGACCAGGTAGGTCTCACCCTGGTGGAGGTACACCGCGCCGTCATGCACGGCGCCGTGAGCCGCGTTCGCATCGACCGTCCCGAGCAGCCGCCCGGTGGCGCCCTCACAGATGCCGATAGGGGCGCCACCCGAGCCCCGGATGTCGGCGAGATCAGAGGCCCGATCCCGGCGGGTCCAGTACCAGCCCGCGGCACGCCGGCGGAGCAACTCAGCCGCCACCAGCTCGTCGAGCACGCCACGCGTCGTCGGGCCGAACAGCGGAAGATCCGCTTCGGTCAGCGGGATCTCGGCGGCAGCCGCGGCGAGGTGCGGGCCGAGGACGCACGGGTTGTCCGGGTCGAGCACCGCCGCCTCGACCGGCTGCCCGAACACCGCCTCGGGGTGGTGCACCAGGTAGGTGTCGAGCGGGTCGTCCCGCGCGATCAGGACGGCGACCGCGTCACCGCCGGAGCGCCCGGCCCGGCCAGCCTGCTGCCACATCGAGGTACGGCTGCCGGGCCAGCCGGCCATCAGCACCGCGTCGAGCCCGCTGACGTCCACCCCGAGCTCGAGGGCGTTGGTCGTCGCGAGCCCCAGCAGCCGACCGCTGTGCAGTGCTCGCTCGAGGGCACGCCGCTCCTCGGCGAGATAACCCGCGCGGTACGCCGCGACCCGACCGACGAGCGCCGGCGCGGACTCCGCCAGCGCGCGACGCGCGCCGAGGGCCACAGACTCCGCGCCGCGGCGGGAACGCACGAACGCCACGGTCCGGACCTCGGCCGAGACCAGGTCGGCGAGCAGGTCGGACGCCTCCGCCGTGGCGGTCCGGCGTACCGGCACTGCAGCAGAACCAGCCGGCTCGCCCGCTGCGACGCCTGGCAGCATCGGCGGCTCCCACAGCACGACGTCGAGCGCTCCTCGTGGCGACCCGTCGTGGGTGACTTCAGCTACTGGCAGGGCAAGCAACCGTTGCGCCATCAGGGCGGGCTCGGACACGGTGGCCGAGGCGAGGACGAACACCGGATCGGCGCCGTAATGCGCGGCGATCCGCCGCAACCGCCGCAGCACCATCGCTACGTGCGAGCCGAACACCCCGCGATAACCGTGGCACTCGTCGACCACCACCAGGCTCAGCCGCTTGAGGTACGACGCCCAGCGCGCGTGCCCCGGGAGCAGGGCGTGGTGAAGCATGTCGGGATTCGTGAGGACCACGTCGGCGTGACGGCGCGCCCAGTCGCGTTCCTCGGTCGGGGTGTCCCCGTCGTACGTCGCTGCCCTCACCTGCTCGAGCCCGAGGTCGGCGATGGCGCGCGCCTGATCGGCGGCCAGCGCCTTCGTCGGGGCGAGGTACAGGGTCGTCCCGGTCCCGTTGCACGCCAGCGTGAGCCCAGGCAGCAGATAGCCGAGCGATTTGCCGGACGCGGTGCCGGTGGACAGGACGACCGACTGCCCGGACCAGGCGTGATCGGCCGCCTCGACCTGGTGGGACCAGGGCGCCGCGATGCCCCGTGCCCGTAGCGAAGCCACAACGGCTGGCGCGGCCCACGGCGGCCAGTCGGCGACCGTACCGTCGCGCGGGGGCATCCGTTCCACGTGGGTGACGCGCTCGGAGCGGCGGGGATGGCGAAGCAGCCGGGCGGTCGGAGACTCGACCGGAGCATCGAGTGCGGCAAGCGACGTCATCGCCTTCCGAGTCTGCCACCGGGGTACGACGCGCAGGCTGTCGGCGCGCTTGACTCGGGCGTGCTTTCATTGTCACCGTTGCGCCGTACCGGCTGCTGGAGGAATCGCGTGGATCTTTCCCTGTCGACAAAGACCGAGGGCGACCACACCGTGGTCACGGTGGGCGGCGAGATTGACGTCTACACGGCGCCCAAGCTGCGCGAGCAGCTCATCGACCTGGTGTCCGCTGGGAGCTATCACCTGATCGTGGACATGGAGAAGGTCGACTTCCTGGACTCGACCGGCCTGGGCGTGCTGGTGGGCGGACTCAAACGGGTTCGCGCGCACGACGGCACCCTCCGGCTGGTGTGTACCGAGGAGCGCATCCTCAAGATCTTCCGGATCACCGGCCTGACCAAGGTGTTTCCGATCCATGCCTCGGTCGACGAGGCGCTCGCCGCCAACGACTGAGGTATGTCAACCGTCCACGTATCGTTCACCGCCCTGCCCGCACACGTGCGGACCGCCCGGTTGGTGGCCCTCGCCGTGGCGCGCCGAGCGGGCGTGCCGGACGAGTTGCTCGACGAGGTCCGCCTCGCCGTCGGCGAGGCATGTTCTCGGGCGGTCGGCATCAACCTCGGCGTCTCGCCCGAAGAGCCGGTCACGATGCTCCTGTCGGACGACCTGTCGCGCTTCACCGTCGAGGTTCTGGACGTCGGCTCGATGGACAGCACCACCCCGCTCGATCCTGGGTCGATCGAGGAGACCATCAACGCGGAGTCGAGTTCCGACGTCGACGCCGCGGTCGGCGTCGAGGCACTCCCACCGGGCTTCGGGCTCGCGGTGATCAGCGGGCTGGTCGAGGACGTCGAAGTGGTCGCGGACGGCAAGGGGACCCACGTGCGGATGGCGTGGCCATCGACCGTGGTGACCGTCCCGGGCGCTCAGTAGCCCCTGCCGGCCGGCCCCGGCGCCCGAGCGAATCCCACGGTCCGCCGACGCAGGACAGGCCGCGGCTACTACACTCACCGCCGCCTCGCACCCGCGTGCTCGGGTGCCGCCTGTCGTAGCTGCCGATCAGAAGGACACGCATGCCCCCGCTCGCCCTCGCCACCGACCCGACCCACATCTCAGGCGGTGACCTTGGCATCGTGGCTGTCGTCGCCGTCATCGCCGTCCTAGCGCTCGGCGTCTCCGCGCTCTTCGCGCGGGAGGTGCTCGGTTATGACCAGGGCACCCCGCGGATGCAGGAGATCTCCAAGGCGGTGCAGGAAGGTGCCGCGGCGTACCTGCGGCGGCAGTTCACCACGCTCGCGCCGTTCGCCGTCGTGATCTTCGCGCTGCTGTTCATTCTCCCGGCCGACAACACCGGCACTCGGATCGGGCGGTCGGTCTTCTTCCTGGTCGGCGCGACGTTCTCAGCGTTCGTCGGTTTTGCGGGGATGACCCTCGCCACCCGGGCGAACGTCCGCACGGCCGCCGCGGCGCAGGCGAGCGGCGCCAAGGTCGCCACCCGGATCGCGTTCCGCTCGGGCGGCGTAGTCGGCATGCTCACCGTCGGGCTCGGCCTGTTGGGCGCGAGCGTCGTCACGCTGATCTTCAACCAGCACGCCCCGCAGGTGCTCGAGGGTTTCGGCTTCGGCGCGGCGTTGCTCGCGATGTTCATGCGGGTCGGCGGCGGCATCTTCACCAAGGCGGCGGACGTCGGTGCCGACCTGGTCGGCAAGGTCGAGCAGGGCATCCCCGAGGACGATCCGCGCAACGCCGCCACCATCGCCGACAACGTCGGTGACAACGTGGGCGACTGCGCCGGGATGGCTGCGGACCTGTTCGAGTCCTACGCCGTGACCCTCGTCGCCTCGCTGCTGCTCGGCAAGTTCGCCTTCGGGCAGGACGGCCTGGTCTTCCCGCTGATCATCCCCGCGGTCGGTGTCATCACCGCCGTGCTGGGTGTCCTGGTGACCGCCCCCCGCGACGGTGACCGCAGCGGTCTCACCGCCATCAACCGCGGCTTCTTCATCTCGGCGATCGTCTCCGCCGTCCTCGCCTTCGTCGCGTCGTTCGTCTTCCTGCCGTCGTCGTTCGCCAAGCTCGCCGCCAAGGGTGCGTCCAGCGAGGTCACCAGCATCCACGGCGACCCGCGGGTCACCGCGTTCCTCGCGGTGCTCGTCGGCCTCGTCCTGGCCAGCGTGATCCAGGTCCTCACCGGCTATTTCACCGAGACCGACCGACGCCCGGTCCAGGACATCGGCCGGCAGTCGCTGACCGGTGCGGCGACCGTCATCCTGGGCGGCATCTCGCTCGGACTCGAGTCGGCGGTCTACTCCGCCGTGCTGATCGGTGGCGCGGTCTACATCGCCTTCCTGCTCGGCCACGGGGTCGTCCTGCTGTCGCTGTTCGCCGTCGCGCTGGCGGGCACTGGCCTGCTCACCACGGTCGGTGTGATCGTCGCGATGGACACGTTCGGCCCGATCTCCGACAACGCGCAGGGCATCGCCGAGATGTCCGGTGAGATCAGCCCCGAAGGCGCCGAGGTGCTCACGTCCCTCGACGCGGTCGGCAACACGACCAAGGCCATCACCAAGGGCATCGCCATCGCCACCGCGGTGCTCGCCGCGACGGCGCTGTTCGGCGCGTTCGCCACCGCCGTCAGTGGGAGCGGCAACGTCGGCATCGTGCTGAACGTCGGGAAGCCGAACGTGCTGTTCGGGCTCATCATCGGCGCGTCGGTCGTGTTCCTGTTCTCCGGGCTCGCGATCAGCGCGGTGGCCCGAGCCGCCGGCCGGGTCGTCATCGAGGTCCGGGACCAGTTCCGCAACAACCCCGGAATCATGGACGGGACGGTCCGTCCGGACTACGCCCGAGTGGTCGACATCTGCACCAAGGACTCGCTGCGGGAGCTCGCGACCCCGGGCCTGCTCGCGGTGCTGGCGCCGATCGCGGTCGGCTTCTGGCTCGGGTTCGAGCCACTCGGTGCCTACCTCGCCGGCGCCATTGCGGCGGGCGTGCTGATGGCGATCTTCCTGGCCAACTCCGGTGGTGCCTGGGACAACGCGAAGAAGCTGGTGGAGGACGGGAACTACGGCGGCAAGGGCTCCGACGCGCACGAAGCCACGATCATCGGCGACACCGTCGGCGACCCGTTCAAGGACACTGCCGGTCCCGCCCTCAACCCGCTGATCAAGGTGATGAACCTGGTCGCACTGCTGATCGCGCCGACGGTCGTGAAGTACGGCGTGCACGGCCCCCACGCGAACACCGCTGTGCGCGTCATTGTCGGCGTCATCGCGCTCGGCGGCATCGTCGCCGCCGTCATCGTGAGCAAGCGCTCGAAGGTCGACATGGGTTACGAGCCCACCGCGCCGGTAGAGAAGGTCGCCGTCTGACCACACGGTCGGACGGTCCGCCACCGTCGCAGCCCACCGGGTTGCTCGATGCTGCAGCGGCGCAGCGCGTCTCGGACGCGCTGCGCCGTTCGTCGTACACCGTGGATGCGGTGGCGGCGCTGGACCCCAGCGATCTGTTCGGGTCTTCGGGACTCGCCACCCTGGTCCGGCTGTTCCTGCGGGGGGAGCCGCTCGAGGCGGACCAAGTGGCTCGGGTGCTGCCGCTGGCCGACGCCGAGCCGCTGCTGACCCGCTCGGGCGGGACGGTCAGGGCCCGGTACGACGTGTCGCCGCACGCCGACGAGACCCACGACTGGTGGGTCGTCTCCGACCGCACTGACCCGGCCGGTCGGCCGACGCGCCGCGACCACGTCCTCGGGGTCGGCTCCGCGACCATGACCCTCGCGCAGCTGATGGTCCGTCGGCCGGTGGCCCGGGCGCTCGACGTCGGCACCGGCTCCGGCGTTCTGGCGCTGCACCTCGCCGGCCACTCCGACACCGTCACCGCGACCGACTCGGTGCCTCGAGCGCTGACCCTCGCCGCCACGACGGCCGCGCTGTCCGGTGTGAGCCTCGAACTCCTGGAGGGCGACCTGGTCGCGCCGGTCGCGGACCGGGAGTTCGACCTGGTCGTGTGCAACCCGCCGTTCGTCGTCGGCCCCGCCGCGCGGTTCGACTACCGCGACGGAGGGCTCCCAGGGGACGAGCTCTCGTGCCGAGCGGTGCGGGACTGCGCATCGGTCTTGGCTGAAGGCGGTGTCGCCCAGCTGCTGGTCAACTGGCTGCACGTCGAGGGCGAGGACTGGCGCGACCGGGTGTCCTCGTGGGTGGCCGACCTGGGTGTGGACGCTTTGCTGCTCGAGCGCGACCAGGAGGGACCTGCTGCCTACGTCGCGACCTGGCTCGACGACGCCGGTGAGTCTGCGGACGCGGACCTGCGGGAACGCTGGTTGCAGTGGTTCGAGACCGAGCGGATCGAGGCGGTCGGCTTCGGCTGGGTAGTCCTGCGGCGCGGCGGGTCTCCGCACCGGCTGGCGATCGAGCCGTTGTTGCACCCGGTGGACCAGCCGCTCAGCCCCCACATCGCGGGCTGGCTCGACCGGATCGAGTGGCTGCGCGGCCCCGACGACAAGGCGCTGCTCGGTACGGTGCTGCGGGCCGCGCCCGGCGTACGGCTGGACACCTCCGCTCGGATCGGCGGCGCCGGCTGGGAGCCGACGGCCTTGGTGCTGCGCCTGGACGAGGGCTTTCGCTGGACACTGCCGACCGACGACCCGACGGCCGCACTCGTCGCCGGTTGCGACGGCACCCATCGGCTGGCCGACCTCGTCGACGTGCTCGCCATCGCGACCGGAGTTTCCGCCGACACGCTGGCATCGCCGGTATGCGCTTCGGCGCGTGCGCTGGTCGACCGCGGGATCCTGCTGCCATGACGGGCCAGCTGTCACTGTTCGGCTCGACGGCGCGCGAGCCCGTCCTGGCCGATCTCGACGGCCTGCTGGCCGGCAACGGACAGGCGGTACGCCGAGACGCCACCGCTCGGCTCTCGATCGTCGTCGAGCAGCCGTGGCGGGTCGATGCGCTCGTCCTCGAGCTGGCCGAGCAGCTCGGCATCGACGCCGAGACCGCGGCCGCCGAGGTCGGCATCACGGTGCGGACCCCCTGGCTCGCCGAGCTGCTCCCGCTCGCCGATGCCTGGGCCCGCGGAGCGGTCAAGGTGCCGCCTGCCGGCTGGGTGCTCGATGGTCCCCGACTGCGGTGGTGGTGCATCGCCGAGGGGCTGGTCGGGCCGGACATGTATACGCTGCAGCTTGGCGCGAGTGATCAGCAGTCGTGGCTCGCGATCGGGTCCGCTCTCGCCGCCGCCGGTGTCCCCGGCGTCCTGGTGGGTCCCCGTGCTGACGGTCCGGCGTACCGGATCGTTGGGCGCAGGCGGTTGGCTCGGTTGGTCGAGCTGGTGGGGGACCCTCCGCCCGGCGTACCTGCCGCCGTGTGGCCGACTGCACACTAGGACGCGCGACCAGATCAACGGACACACCGAGAAGCACCGAAGGGATCACAGCGTGGCAAGGACTTCCGATGCGGCACCGGTGGACGGCGACGGCCGCCGCCGGCTGGTCATCGTCGAGTCGCCCGCGAAGGCCCGGACGATCGCGGGGTACCTCGGCCCGGATTACGTCGTGGAGTCCTCGATCGGGCACATCCGCGACCTGCCGGGCGGCGCGGCGGAGATGCCGCCGGCCCAGAAGCATCTGTGGAAAACCTACGGAATCGACGTCGACAACGGCTTCGAGCCGGTGTACGTCGTCAACGCCGACAAGCGGCAGCAGGTCGCGAAGCTGAAGGCTGCGCTGAAGGACGCCGACGAGCTGCTGCTCGCGACGGACGAGGACCGCGAGGGCGAGGCGATCGCCTGGCATCTGCTGGAGGTGCTCAAGCCGCGGGTGCCGGTGCACCGGATGGTCTTCCACGAGATCACCCCCTCCGCGATCCGTGAGGCGGTTGCCCACCCGCGCGACATCGACCGAGCGCTGGTCGACGCGCAGGAGACCCGCCGCATTGTCGACCGGCTGTACGGCTACGGAATCTCGCCGGTGCTGTGGAAGAAGGTCATGCCGCGGCTGTCGGCCGGCCGGGTGCAGTCCGTCGCGACCCGGCTCCTGGTCGAGCGGGAGCGGGCTCGGATCCGGTTCCGGTCCGCCGAGTACTGGGATCTCGAGGCCACGTTCGACACCGGGCAGCCGCCGCAGGCCCCCGGCGACCCGACGTCGTTCGAGGCCACCCTGGTGGCGCTGGACGGCAAGCGGATCGCGACCGGCCGGGACTTCGACGAGAGCGGTCAGCTCTCCCGTGACGTCGTACAGCTGGGCGGCGAGGCCGCCGGCGCGCTGGCGACCCGGCTCGCCGACACGTCGTTCGCGGTCCGCAGCGTCGAGGAGCGGCCCTACCGGCGTTCGCCGTACCCGCCGTTCATGACGAGCACGCTGCAGCAGGAAGGCTCCCGCAAGCTCCGGCTCACCGCCCGGCTCGTGATGTCACTGGCGCAGCGGCTGTACGAGAACGGCTACATCACCTACATGCGGACCGACTCCACGACACTGTCCGAGACCGCGCTGGCCGCCGCTCGGGCGCAGGCCCGCGAGCTGTACGGCGCGGACTACGTCCCGGACTCGCCGCGGCAGTACAACCGCAAGGTCAAGAACGCGCAGGAGGCGCATGAGGCGATCCGGCCTGCCGGTGACTCGTTCCGGACCCCTGCCTCGCTCCGGGGTGAGCTCGGCAACGACGAGTACCGCCTCTACGAGCTGATCTGGCAGCGGACCGTGGCCTCCCAGATGGCGGACGCCGTCGGCCGGTCGGTCACCGTGCGGGTGGCCGGGACGTCCGCTGCCGGCGAGGACTGCGAGTTCTCCGCGTCCGGCAAGGTCATCACCTTCCCCGGCTTCCTGCGGGCGTACGTCGAGGACACCGACGATGCGACCGAGCGCGACGATCGTGAGCGCCGGCTGCCGCGGGTCACGCAGGCGCAGCCGCTCACCGCCGCCGGTATCGAGGCTCAGCCACATGCGACGTCGCCCCCCGCGCGGTACACCGAGGCGTCGCTCGTGAAGGCGCTCGAGGAGCTGGGCATCGGGCGACCGTCGACGTACGCGTCGATCCTCGGCACGATCCAGGATCGCGGCTACGTCTTCAAGCGCGGCACCGCACTGGTGCCGTCGTTCACCGCGTTCGCCGTCGTCGGGCTGCTGGAGCAGCACTTCGGCCGGCTCGTCGACTACGGCTTCACGGCGTCCATGGAGGACGACCTCGACGCGATCGCCAGCGGAACCGCGCAGTCCGACCAGTGGCTGAGCCGGTTCTACTTCGGCGACGAGCAAGCGGTCGCGCTCGATGGTCCCTCCGACGACCCGGGTTCAGACGGAGACCCGCACGGCCTCAAGGCACTCGTGCAGGACCGGCTGGGTGAGATCGACGCCCGCGAGGTCAACTCGTTGCCGCTGGGCATGGCTGAGGACGGGGAGCCGGTCGTCGCCCGCGTCGGCCGGTACGGCCCGTACGTCCAGAAGGGCGACGACCGAGCGAGCATCCCGGACGACATGCCGCCCGACGAGCTGACGGTCGACCGCGCTATGGAGCTGCTCACCAAGACCAGCGACGAGCGGCTGCTCGGCCAGCACCCCGAGACGCAGGAACCGGTGCTGGTGCGCAGCGGGCGCTACGGGCCCTACGTGACGACCCAGCCGCTGGACGGCGGCGAGGTGCGCACGGCGTCGTTGTTCAAGGACATGGCCGTCGCCGACGTGACCCTCGACGACGCCGTCCGGCTGCTTACGTTGCCGCGGACGCTCGGGGTCGACCCGGCCAACGGCGAGCCGGTCACCGCGCAGAACGGGCGGTATGGCCCCTACGTGAAGCGCGGGACGGAGTCGCGCTCGCTGGACAGCGAGCCGGCGCTGTTCACCGTCACGCTGGACCAGGCGCTCGCCTTGCTGGCGCAACCGAAGCCGCGGGGTCGCCGTGCTGCTGCGGCGCCGCTGCGCGAGGTCGGCGTCGACCCGTCGTCCGGGAAGCCGATGGTCGTCCGGGAAGGCCGGTTCGGTCCGTACGTGACCGACGGCGAGACCAACGCGTCGCTGCGCAAGGGCGACAGCATCGAGGAGCTCACGCTCGATCGGGCCGCCGAGCTGCTCGCCGAGCGGCGGGCCCGCGGCCCCGCGCCGAAGAAGACCGCCGGCCGTCGTGCCCCCGCCAAGAAGAGCGCCGCCAAGAAAACCGCGGCCAAAAAGACCACCAAGAAGGCGGCTGCGAAGAGGACGGCCGCGAAGCGGGCCCCGAAACAGTCGTAGCCGCCCGGATCACGTGTTGACGGCGGATCTCGATGACGCCGCGCTCGCTACGATCAGGTGACCCCTGATCGAGGAGCCGGTCATCCCAGCACTACGTCGCTTGCGCAACGGCGCGCACGTCCGCGACCTCGGTGAGGTAGCGGCCGCGCCGCCGCAGGAACGCGAGGTGCGCAGCGTTCTCGCGATCAAGGGGTTCCGCCGGCTGTGGATCTCGCTGTCGCTGTCGAGCCTGGGTGACTGGCTGGGATTCCTTGCCATCACGGCGCTGGCCTCGCAGCTCACCGCGTCGTACTCCGGACAGCTCTACGCCGTGGCCGGGGTGCTGTTCGTCCGGCTGCTCCCGGCGTTGCTGATCGGACCCATCGCGGGGGCCTGGGCCGACCGCTTCAACCGGCGTACGACCATGGTCGTCACCGACATCATCAGATTCGGCCTCTACGTCTCGATCCCGTTCTGGCAGTCGTTGCCGTGGCTGTTCGCGGCGACGTTCCTGATCGAGTGCGCGAGCTTGTTCTGGATCCCGGCCAAGGAAGCTTCCATCCCCAACCTGGTCCCGCCGAGCAAGCTCGAGGACGCCAATCAGCTCAACCTGGTCACCACCTACGGCTTCGGAGCGGTGGCCGCGGCGGTGTTCTCGGCGCTGGCGTTCGTGACCCGGGTGCTGGCGCACAACTTCTCGTTCTTCCGCACCAACCCGGTCGACCTCGCGCTCTACATCGACGCGGCGACGTTCGCGATCTCGGCGCTCACCATCGTCAACCTCTCCGAGATCGACCGAGCCCGGCCGTCGGCCGAGGTCTCCTCGCCAGGGTCGGACGGTGAGGAGATCGGCTTCTGGCAGTCGATCACGCAAGGCGCTAGATACCTCGGGACGGAACGCTGGCTCAAGGGTCTGGTCATCGGCATCTGCGGCGCCACCGGGGCCGGCGCCGCCGTCATCGGGCTGTCGCAGTCGTTCGCGAAGACCGACCTCGGTGGCGGCAACGCGGCCTACGGCACGCTGTTCGGGACGGTGTTCGTCGGCCTGGCGAGCGGGATGTTCCTGGGGCCGCGCTTGATCGGCAGCTTCCCGCGACGTCGGGTGGTCGGCCTCGCGATCGGCGCGTGTGGCATCACGCTGGCGATCGACGCCGTGGTGCCCAACCTGGCGCTCGCGATCGTCATGACCGGGCTGTTGGGCTTCTGGGCCGGAACCGTCTGGGTCATTGCGCTGACGCTGGTCGGTGCCGGGGTCCCGGACGACCTGCGTGGCCGCACCTTCGCCTTCATCTACAACCTGATGCGGATCGTGCTGTTGGTCGCCGTGGCCCTGGCCCCGCTGCTCGCCGGGCGGATCGGGCTTCACGTGCTGACCATCGACCGCGCCGAGATCCGGATGGACGGCATCACCTGGGTGTTGTTCGGAGCAGGCGCCATCGCCGTACTTCTGGGCGCAGTCTGCTACCGGCTGATGGACGATCGCACCGATGTCCCGCTGCGCGCCGACATCGTGGCCGCCCTGCGCCGACGGTCCCCGCAGGTCGGCCGGGGCACGACGTCCGGCCTGTTCATCGCGTTCGAGGGTGGCGAAGGAGCCGGGAAGTCCACCCAGGTACGCCGGCTGGCGGCGGCCCTGGCGACGGACCGCCGCGAGGTCGTGGTGACCGCGGAGCCCGGGTCCACCGCGGTCGGCGCCCGGTTGCGCGAAGTGTTGCTCGACCCGGCCAGCGCCGGCCTGACGCCGGTTGCCGAGGCGATGCTCTACGCCGCCGACCGGGCGCAGCACTCGACCGATGTGCTGCGGCCGGCCCTGGAGCGCGGCGCGGTCGTCATCACCGACCGGTATGTCGACTCCTCGATCGCCTACCAGTCCGGCGGCCGCGAGCTGCCGGAGTCGGACGTGCGTCGACTGTCGGTCTGGGCGACCGGTGGGCTGCGCCCGGACCTGACCGTTCTGCTCGACATCGACCCCGTTGTCGGGCTGCGTCGGGCCGAGCGGCTCGGCCCGGCCGACCGGCTCGAGTCCGAGACCCTGGACTTCCACCGCCGGGTCCGCAAGTGCTTCCTTACCCTCGCCCGGCAGGGTCGTGGCCGCTACCTCGTCCTCGACGCGTCCGCACCGGTCGAGCGCACCCATGCGGCGGTTCTCGCCCGGGTGAGCGCGCTGCTCCCGGTTCCCAACCTGACGCACCCCGAGCCCGCCGCGCCGGCCGACCCGACGTACGCCGGGACGCGGCCGTGAGCGGCTTCGACTCGCTGGTCGGCCAGGACCGCGTGGTGGACCAGCTGCGGCAGGCGGTGGCGGCCGCTCAGGCGGTGCTTTGCGGCGAGGCCGGTGCGGGGATGACCCATGCGTGGCTGTTCACCGGCCCGGCAGGGTCGGGCCGGTCGGTCGCAGCCCGGGCCTTCGCGGCGGCACTGCAGTGTCCCGACGGTGGCTGCGGCGAGTGCCATGAGTGCCGCACCGCCGGGTCCGGCACGCACGCGGACGTCGAGGTGGTAACGCCGTCCGGGCTGTCGTACAGCGTTGCCGAGACGCGTCGGCTGGTCGCTCGCTCGGCGTTGGCCCCATCCAACGGCCGCTGGCAGGTGACGGTCGTCGAGGACGCCGACCGGTTCACCGAGCAGGCGCTCAACGCGCTGTTGAAGGCACTCGAGGAACCCCCGTCCCGGGGAGTCTGGCTGCTCTGCGCACCCTCGGCCGAGGACCTGCTGCCGACGATCCGCTCGCGCTGCCGGGTCGTGACGCTGCGGATCCCGCCGTACGACGCGATCGCGGCGTACCTGGAGTCCGAGGGCATCGACCCGGCGATGGCTGGATTCGCCGCGCGGGCGGCCCAGGGGCACATCGGCCGGGCCCGGCGGCTCGCCGTCGACGCCGAGGCCGCCCGGCGGCGCCGCGAGGTGCTCGAGCTCCCGACCCAGGTCAGCCGGATCGGCGGCTGCTTCACCGCGGCGGCCAACCTGGTCGCGGCCGCCAAGGACGAGGCGACCGCGGTCACCCGCGAGCTCGACGGCGCTGAGACCGCCGCGCTGCGCACCTCGATCGGCGATGTCGGCGGGCGCGGTGTGACCCGGCCGCGAGGCGCGTCGGGCGTCATCGCCGACCTCGAGAAGCGCCAGCGGTCACGCGCCACCCGCACCCAGCGCGACGCGCTGGACCGGGCCTTGACGGACATCGCTGCGTTCTACCGCGACGTTCTGGTCGTGCAGCTCGGTGCCGACGTGGACCTCGTCAACGCCGATCTCCGCCGGACGCTCAACGCGGTGGCGGGTGGCTCGTCGCCGGAGGCGACGCTTCGCCGGATCGAGGCGGTGCTCGCCTGCCGCGAGGCCATCGACGCGAACGTCGCGCCGCTGCTCGCGGTCGAGGCGATGGCCGTCGCGCTCCACGCCGCTTGACCCACCAATGGCCCATTGCGTGGGGTCCTGGGCCCATCAATGGGTCATGCGTGGGGTCCTGGGCCCATCAATGGGTCATGCGTGGGACGTAGCATCCGGTCATGCCGAGGGTGATGGCGGTGAGCTTCAACCGGTACGGCCGGTTGTACTACCTCGACGCCGCCGACTACCCGGGCACCGTCTCGGTGGGGGACAAGGTGCTGGTCCCCACCGACGAGGGCACCGAGGTCGCCGAGTGCGTCTGGGCGCCGCAGTGGGTCACCGACGACATCGGCGGACTGCCCAGCCTGGCGGGACTCGCCACCGACGCCGACATCGAGCGCGACGAGCACAACCGCCGCCGGGTGGCCCAGACCAAGGTCGCCGTGAAGCGGCTGGTGCGCGAGCACGGGCTGCCGATGAAGCCGGTCGCGATCGACGTCCGCGACCGGGCCGACCCGCCCCGGGTGGTTGTCTACTTCTCGGCACCTCAACGGGTGGACTTCCGCGCGCTGCTGCGTGACCTGTACCAGGCGATCGACGGCAAGATCGAGCTGCGGCAGGTCGGTGCGCGGGACGCCGCGAAGGTGCAAGGCGGCATCGGGCCGTGCGGCCGTGATCTGTGCTGCGCGACGTTTCTCACCGACTTCGAACCGGTCAGCGTGCGGATGGCCAAGGACCAGGACCTGCCGGTCAACCCGCTCAAGATCTCCGGCGCCTGCGGCCGGCTGATGTGCTGCCTGAAGTACGAGCATCCCCTCTACCAGGAGTTCAAGGCGCAGGCACCGGCGGTCGGCGCGACCGTCGAGACCCCCGAGGGCGAAGGACGGGTGATCGCGCACGAAGTCCCGCGGGATGCCGTGGTCGTCAGGCTCGCCGCCTCCGGCGCCGCCTGCCGCTGCTCCCGGGCCGACGTATGCGCTCCGCGGCGGGCGTACGACGACAGCAACCGCCCGGGCCGGGCTGCCACACCGGAGGACTCGCCATCCGACGTCTGATCCCGTCGCTGCTGGCCGCTGTCGCGCTGCTCGCCGCTGGATGTTCCGGTGGCTCTTCCAGCGGGGCTGCGGTATCGACCACGCCCGTGACGTCGACCCCGAACCCATCCGGCGCGCCAGCGGGACTCACCCGCTTCTACGGCCAGCACCTGGCCTGGAGCAGCTGCGGCACCGGCTTCCAGTGCTCGACGCTCACCGTGCCGGTCGACTACAGCCGGCCCAGCGGCGCGACGATCGGCATCGCGGTGATCCGCAAGCCCGCCACCGACTCCGCCCGCGGCTCGCTCGTCATCAATCCCGGTGGTCCCGGTGAGTCGGGCATCGACTTCGTCGAGCAGGACGCGAACGCGTTCGCAGGACTGAGCACCCACGAGAACCTGGTGTCGTTCGACCCACGTGGCGTGGGCCGGTCGCATCCGGTCCGCTGCCTGACCTCGGCGCAGCTCGACACGTTCATCAACACCAACCCGGACCCGACCACCCCGACCCAGTTGGCTGCCGTCGCGGCTGAGGACCAGGCGTTCGCGAAGGCCTGCTACGCCAAGAACGGCAGCTTCCTCGAGCACATCGGCACGATCGACCAGGCCCGGGACATGGACGTGCTGCGTGCGGCGCTGGGTGACAGCCAGCTCACGTACTACGGCGCGTCGTACGGCACCTATCTCGGCGCCAAGTACGCCCAGCTGTTTCCCACCCGGATCCGGGCGATGGTGCTCGACGGTGCGCTCGACCCGAGCCAGTCCGCGACCGCCGAGAACCGGGTGCAGGCCAACGGGTTCCAGACCGACCTCGACGACTTCCTGACTTCGTGTACGTCGAAACCCAACTGTCCGTTGGGAGCAACCACGGCGGCCGCACAGTCGACGCTGCACGCGTTCGAAGCCCGGATCACGCAGCACCCGATCGCCGTCGGCGCGCGGACGCTCGGGCCCGGCGAGTTCTTCGAGGGGCTCGCCAGCGGGCTGTACTCACCGACCGACTGGACGGAGTTCGGGCAGGCGATCGGCCAGGCGATGCAGGGGAACGGCGCCGGCATGCTGGCATTCGCTGACGGCCTCACCCAGCGTCAGCCGGACGGCAGCTACACCAACCTGGTGGAGTCCAACCTCGCGATCAACTGCATCGATCGGCCCTGGCCGCGCACGGTCGCGTCGTACGTGCAGGCCGCCCGCACCTTCGCCAGCACCGCTCCCGACTTCGGCGCGGCGATCGAGTACGGATCGCTGCCGTGTGCGTACTGGAAGGTGCCCCCGGTCGAGAGCCCGCATCAGGTGCGGGCGCCGGGCTCGCCGCCGATCCTCGTCATCGGCACCACTCGCGACCCGGCCACGCCGTACGTGTGGGCGCAGGCGCTGGCTCGGCAGCTCTCGAAAGGCGTACTGCTGACCTACCAGGGCGACGGGCACACGGCCGCCCTGCGCGGCGACAGCTGCGTCGACTCCATCGTGAGCAGCTACCTGCTGTCGCTGAAGACTCCGGCCGCTGGAACCCGGTGCAGCTGACCGGTTACCCGGGCAGCCGACCTGGCGCCATGTCCTAGACTCTGCGAGCGCGCCGGTTGCCGGCGCACGCCGCCTTAGCTCAGTCGGTAGAGCGATTCACTCGTAATGAATAGGTCGTCGGTTCGATTCCGACAGGCGGCTCCACCTGCTTGGATTGCGGCATGGCGGACGTTCATTACAAGCGACCGGGATGGTTCACAACCCACGTGTTCAACCGGGTCGTGGCCGGTCTCACTCGAGCCGGGGTCAGCGTGCTGGGCTCGCGGGTGCTCGAGGTCCGGGGCCGGACCAGCGGAGAACCGCGCCGTACTCCGGTCAACCTGCTGACCCACGACGGGCAGCGCTACCTGGTGGCACCGCGAGGCGTGACCCAATGGGTGCGCAACCTGCGTGCCGCCGGCGGCAGCGGCACGCTCATCCTCGGCCGGCGGCGCGAGCCGTTCACTGCTACCGAGCTGACGGACGCCGACAAGCGTGAGGTCCTGCGCGCCTACTTGAAGCGTTGGAAGGCCGAGGTCGGTGTGTTCTTCGACGGCGTCGACGCGTCCTCTTCCGACGCTGAGCTCGATCGGATCGCTCCGCGCCATCCGGTGTTCCGCATCTCGAAGGACTGATCGTGCCGGGCGCGGCCGCAATGATCACCCGTCTACGCTCGGGGCAGTGAGAGGTACGCCGGTGCTCGGCCCCCAAGCCCGGGACGACGCCTGGAAGGCACTGGACGGTGGCCGGGTCGACGTCCTCGTCGTGGGCGGCGGCGTCGTCGGCGCCGGCGTCGCGTTGGACGCGGTGACCCGCGGCCTGCGGGTAGCCCTCGTCGAGGCGCGGGACATCGCCAGCGGCACATCGTCGCGGTCCAGCAAGCTTTTTCACGGTGGGCTGCGCTACCTCGAGCAGATGGACTTCTCGCTGGTTCGTGAGGCGCTGCACGAGCGTGACCTGAGCCTGACTCAGCTGGCACCGCACCTGGTCCGGCCCGTGTCGTTCCTGTATCCGCTGACCCATCGCGGCTGGGAACGCGGGTACGTCGGCGCCGGCCTCGCCCTCTACGACGCGATGGGCGGATCCCGGACGCTGCCGCGGCACAAACACCTCAGCCGTCGTGGCGCCCGGGCGATCGCGCCGGCGCTTCGCCGCGAGGCCCTGATCGGCGGGATCCGCTACTACGACGCGCAGTGTGACGACGCCCGCCACACGCTCACGCTGGCTCGCACCGCCGCGGCGTACGGCGCGACTGTCCGGCCCTCGACCGAGGTGGTCGGCTTCGTCCATGAGGGCGGCCGGATCACCGGCGCCGACCTGCGCGACACCGAGACCGGGCAGACCGCCGTGGTCCGTGCCGGCGTGGTCGTCAACGCGACCGGCGTGTGGACCGACGACGTCCAGGCCCTCGCCGCCTCGCGCGGCGAGTTCCGCGTCAGGGCGTCGAAGGGCATCCACCTGGTCGTCCCCCGGGACCGGATCTCCTCGGAGACCGGCATCATCCTGCGTACCGAGGTCTCGGTGCTGTTCGTCATCCCGTGGGGCGAGCACTGGCTGATCGGGACGACCGACCGCGACTGGCGGCACGACAAGGCCCACCCGGCCGCGAGCAGCGTGGACATCGAGTACGTCCTCCGCGAGGTCAATCGGGTGCTCGCCGTACCGCTCACCCGGGCGGACATCTCCGGCGTGTACGCCGGGTTGCGGCCGCTGCTATCGGGCGAGCACGAGGAGACGTCGCAGCTGTCCCGCGAGCACGCGATCAGTCGCTCACCGACCGGCATGGTCTCGGTGGCTGGTGGCAAGTACACGACGTACCGGGTGATGGCTCGAGACGCCGTGGACGCGGCGGTGGCGGACCTGGGGCGCCATGTGCCGCCCTGCGTCACCGAGCAGATCCCGCTGCTGGGCGCCGACGGCTACCACGCACTCGCGAACCAGGCCGAGACGCTCGCCCTCGACCTCGACCTGCCGCGGTGGCGGGTCGACCACCTGCTGGGCAGGTACGGCGCGCTGATCGACGAGGTGCTCGCTCCGGCGGCCGACGACCCGTCGCTGCTCGAGCCTGTGCCGGGCGCGGGCGAGCACCTGATGGCAGAGGTGCGGTACGCCGCAACCCACGAAGCAGCACTGCATCTCGACGATGTCCTGGCCCGGCGTACCCGGATCTCGATCGGCACCTCGCACCGCGGTGTCGAGTCGGCGCCCCCGGTTGCCCGGCTGCTCGCCACCGTGCTCGGCTGGGACGCCGAGACCGTCGACCGCGAGGTGGCGGCCTACATCGCCAGGGTCGAAGCGGAGCGGCAGTCACAAGAGCAGACTGACGACGAGAACGCGGACGCCCGCCGGCTGGTCGCACCCGACACGCGCCGAACGGTGGTCGACGCCCGACGCGGGTAGGTTCGAGGGGCTCGCCCTGACCCGCGAACCGAAAGACATCGGCCTGTGACGCTCGACGCTGCTCCCGCTCGCCTGACCCTGCTCATCGACCGACTCACGCGCGACTACGCACCGACGGCCTCACGCGCCGCCGTGCAGGCCTGCGTGGAGTCGGCCTGGGACGCGGTCGCCTACTTCAACGCCTCCGACGACGCGGAGATGCTCGACCTCGCCGAGCGGATCGCGGAGCGCGAACTCCGGCTCCGGCTCGGGCTGGAGCGGGAAGTGGCCCGGCTCGATCCGGAGAACCACGCCGGCCGGCGGACGCCGAACTAGCGGTAGCTGCCGCCGGCGTCGACGAGCCGCTGGCGGGACAGCTCGATCTCGGCCTCGGCCTCGACCCGTCCGGTCCACGTCGCGCCCTCGACGCTCTTGCCGGGCTCGAGGTCCTTGTAGACCTCGAAGAAGTGCTGGATCTCCAGCCGGTCGAACTCCGGCATGTGGTGGATGTCGCGGAGGTGCTCCTGCCGCGGGTCGTTGGCGGGGACGCACATCAGCTTGTCGTCGCCCCCCTTCTCGTCGGTCATCCGGAACATCCCGATGGTCCGGCAGCGGATCAGGCAGCCGGGAAACGTGGGTTCGGGCAGCAGCACCATCGCGTCCAGCGGGTCGCCGTCGGCGCCGAGCGTGTTCTCGACGTACCCGTAGTCGGCCGGATACTGCGTCGAGGTGAACAGCGTGCGGTCGAGCCGGATCCGGTTGACCGTGTGGTCCATCTCGTACTTGTTGCGGGTCCCCTTGGGGATCTCGATGAGCACGTCGAACTCCACGGCGATTAGTGTGCCGTGGGATGCGGATGCGATACACGGCGCCCCTGCTGGCGGCCGTCGTCACCGTGGCAGTGCTGGTGGCCGTCTTCGTTAACCGTGGCGGGAACACCCCCGCGCCCGCGCTGCCTGATCTGCCGTCCGCCGCTTCCGTGTCGCCCCGACCGGCGGTGCTCAACCCGCTGCCTAGCAACGCGCCGGCCCCGGTGGCGTCGGGCGTCGCGCGTCAGCTGGCCGGCGCCGCCCGCGATCCCGGGCTGGGCGCGGAGCTCGACGGCGAGGTGATCGACCCGAGCACCGGCACCGTGCTGTGGGCGCGTGGCGCCGACGACCCCGAACCTCCCGCCTCAACCACCAAGCTCCTCACCGGTACGGCGGCCCTGCTCTCGCTCGGTCCGGACGCCCGACTCGACACCACGGCGGTCCGGTCGGGGAACACCGTCTACCTGGTCGGCGGCGGTGACGTCACGCTGGTCGCGACGCACACTCCGGCTGGGGTGACCGCGTACCCGCGGCCGGCATCGCTGGCCCAGCTTGCCCGGCAGACCGCGGCAGCGCTCGCTACAGGCACCCCGAAGCGGCTCCGGCTGGCAGTGGACGCCACCGAGTGGACTGGACCGAAGCTGGCGCGTGGTTGGTCACCGAGCTACGTCACCGAGGGGGACGTCGCCCCACCCAGCGCGCTGGAGATCGACGAGGGACGCGTCGACCCCGCCGACCCGTTCGCCGCCCGGTCCCCGACTCCGGCGCTGCAGGCCGGCCAGGCGTTCGCAACACTGCTGCGCCACGACGGGGTCCGGTTGCGGAGCACCGTGACGAGCGGGTTCGCGCCGTCGAGCGCCACCCGGCTCGGCAGCGTCGCGTCCCCGACGATCAGCCAGCTGGTGCAACGGATGCTGACGACCAGCGACGACGACCTGGCCGAGGCGCTGGGGCGCGCCGTCGCCCTCCACGACCATCAGCCCGCTGATTTCGCCGGTGCCGCTGCCGCGGTCAAGGCCCGCGTCGTGTCGGTTGGGGTGCCCGCCGCCTCGGTCTCGCTCTACGACACCAGCGGTCTGTCCCACCGCGACCGGGTGAGCGCGCAGGCACTGGTCACGGTGCTGCGCGCCGCCGTGGGCAACCCGACCCTGAGCCCCGTGATCGAAGGTCTGCCGGTGGCCGGACTCACCGGCACCCTGGCCTCGAGATACCGGATGTCGCCGGCGTCGCAGGCCGCCGGCGTCGTGCGCGCCAAGACCGGGACCCTGACCGGCGTGAACACCCTCGCCGGCCAAGTCGTTGATCGCAGCGGTCGGTTGCTGGTGTTCGCCTTCCTGGCGCCGAAGGCGCCGTTGCCGAGCACCACCGAGGCTGCCCTCGACCGGCTCGCCGCCCGCCTGGTGCGGTGTGGCTGCGGCGTAGCGTCATGAGTGTGCAGCTCGTCGACTGGCGGCTGGCGGTGGCCACCGGCACCCGCCTGGTGCCGCCGGGCCCACGCATCAGCCTCAGCGAGGCCGTGGCGACCGTCGAGGACCTCCGGCGGCGGGCCGAGCGGGCGGATCGTCACGTCGCCGAGATCACCGGGCTCGACACGGCGACCGGCAGCGCTGCGACCGTCGTCGTCGACCGGCCGGACTGGATCCGCGCCAACGTCGAGAGCTTCAAGGTGGTCGCCGAGCCATTGCTCGATGCGGTGCTGGAGCGCAGTGGAGCGAGACCGTCCGGCGTCGTCGCCGCAGTCGGTTCGCGCGCAGCGGGGCTGGAGGTAGGCGGCCTGCTCGGCTACCTCGCCACTCGGGTGCTGGGGCAGTTCGAGCTGCTCGGGCCGCCGCCATCGGCCGTGGTCGCAGCGGCCGGCGAGGTTCCCGCGGGTCGGCTCACCCTGGTTGCGCCGAACATCGTCGCGACCGAACGGCTGCTGCGCGTCGACCCGGGCGACTTCCGGCTCTGGGTCTGCCTGCACGAGGTCACCCACCGGACCCAGTTCGCCTCGGCCCCCTGGCTTTACGGCCATGTCCAGGGCCTGCTCCGCGAGTTCGTGATGGCGACCGACCTGGACTCGGCGGCGCTGCTCGGCCGGCTCCGCCGGCTGGTTTCCGGAGCGACCGACGCTGCGCGGGGACGTTCAGAGCTCACGATCGTCGAGCTGCTCCAGACCCCCGAGCAGCGCGAGGTCCTCGACCGGCTGACCGGCCTGATGAGCTTGCTCGAAGGTCACGCCGACGTCGTGATGGATGCGGTCGGCCCGGACGTGGTGCCGACGGTCAGCCAGATCCGGGAGCGGTTCGACCGACGCCGGAACGCGGCCGGTTCACTGGAACGCGTGCTGCGTCGGCTGCTCGGTGTGGAGATGAAGATGCGGCAGTACGCCGAAGGCGCGCAGTTCGTCCGCGCGGTAGTCGCCAAGGTGGGGATGTCCGGGCTGAACACGGTCTGGACGTCACCCGACCGGCTCCCGACCGGCGCGGAGATCCGGGACCCGGCTCGGTGGCTCGACCGGGTGGCGGGCCTCCCTCCGGCCGTCAGCGCCTGAGGTCGGTCGGGGGCATGCGGATGGACCCGGCGGTCGCAGCGACCCGGCTCGCCGTCCGAACCGCCCTGGCCGACGTCGACGCCGGTGATCTCGTGCTGGTGGCGGTGAGCGGTGGCGCGGACTCGCTGGCCCTTGCCGCCGCCACAGCCGTTGCAGGACCGCGCTGCGGGCTGCGCGCCGGCGCGATCACGGTCGACCACGCGCTGCAGTCCGGCTCCGCCGGTAGGGCCCGCGCCGTGGCCGCCGGCTGTCGCGAGCTCGGGCTCGAGCCGGTCGAGGTCGCCACGGTCAGCGTGGCGTCGGCCGGCGGACCCGAAGCGGCGGCGCGTGAGGCCAGATACGCCGCCCTCGACGCGGCAGCCGAGCGGTTGGGCGCCAGTCGGATCCTGCTCGGTCACACCCTGGACGACCAGGCGGAGACCGTCCTGCTCGGCCTGGCTCGCGGCTCGGGTGCCCGCTCGCTCGCCGGCATGCCGGCCCGACGCGGCCGGCTGGTCCGACCGTTCCTCGGCGTACGACGGGAGACCACCGTCGGCCGCCTGCCGCGCGCTGGACCTGACGCCGTGGGACGACCCGCACAACGGCGACCCGACGTTCGCACGGGCACGAGTCCGCAGCTCCGCCCTGCCGGTGCTGGAGGACTCGCTCGGCCCAGGGGTAGCCGTTGCCTTGGCCCGCACCGCCGACCTGCTGCGCGACGACGCGGATGCCCTCGACGGGTGGGCCGTTCAGCTCTCGGGGCAGCCGCTGGACGCCTCCCGGCTGGCGGACCTCCCGGCCGCGGTCCGCACCCGCGTGCTGCGCCGGGCGGCCGTTCTCGCGGGTGCGCGGGCCGGTGAGCTGAGCGCCGCACAGGTGCAGGAGATCGAGCGGCTGGTGACGCACTGGCACGGCCAGGGGCCCGTCAGCCTGCCCGGGGGGTTGGTCGCAGAACGGACGTATGACAGGCTTTCGTTCCGATGACCGCACCACTGCTCCCGATGGAGTCCGTGCAGCCCATGGAGACCGCGGCCGTGCAGCCGCTCGACCTCCACCCCGACGTGGAGGGCGTGCTGGTTTCGCAGGAGCAGATCGCTGCGAAGATCGCCGAGCTGGCCGCCCAGATCGACGCCGACTACGCCGGCCGCGAGATCCTTCTCATCGGCGTCCTCAAGGGCGCGGTCATGGTGATGGCGGACCTCGCCCGAGCCATCCACGTCCCGGTGTCCCTGGAGTTCATGGCCGTGTCGTCGTACGGGTCGTCGACGTCCTCGTCCGGCGTCGTCCGCATCCTCAAGGACCTCGACCGTGACATCGAGGGATGCGACGTGCTGGTCGTCGAGGACATCGTCGACTCGGGGCTGACCCTGTCCTGGCTGCTGCGCAACCTGCGCTCCCGCCATCCCCGCTCGGTCGAGGTGCTGGCGATGCTGCGCAAGCCGGAGGCGGCCGAGGTCGCGGTTCCGGTGCGCTACATGGGGTTCGACATCCCGAGCGTGTTCGTCGTCGGCTACGGCCTTGACTACGCCCAGCACTACCGCGAGCTCCCGTACGTCGGCACGCTGCGCCCAGAGGTCTACTCGACCTGACGGCAGGCTGAAACGTCGTCCGCTTCGGCGGGGTATCGTCGGTGGTTGCTGGAGACGTCCATCCGAAGCTCGTCACGCAGCGTTGAGCAGGAGTCATGAATCTTCGCCGGACCTTCCGAGGCCCCATCGCCTGGGTCGTCATCGCCGTCCTGCTCATCTTCGGGCTCTACGCCATCACCAGCTCCGCGAGCAGCTACAAGACCGTGCCGCTGCCGAAGATCGAGAACGCGATCGCTGCCCACCAGGTGGCGTCCGCCCAGCTCCTCGACAAGGAGCAGGAGATCCAGGTCACGCTCAAGCCGGGCGCCCCTGGCTTCGATGGCGCGACCAAGGTCCAGTCGGCGTACACCGTGCACTACGACGCCACGCTGTACACCGAGCTCAAGAACGGCGGCGTGACCGACACCACCCCGAAGGTCGACCACAGCAACGCCGATCGTCTCGTGCTGCTCGAGGGCATCCTGCCGTTCGTGCTGATCCTGTTCGTGATGCTGTTCTTCCTCAACCAGATGCAGGGCGGCGGCGGCCGCGTCATGCAGTTCGGCAAGGCCCGAGCCAAGCTGGTGAGCAAGGACACGCCGAAGACGACTTTCGCCGACGTCGCGGGCGCGGACGAGGCGATCGAGGAGCTGCAGGAGATCAAGGAGTTCCTCGAGAACCCGGCCAAGTTCCAGGCCGTGGGCGCGAAGATCCCCAAGGGCGTGCTGCTCTACGGGCCGCCCGGCACCGGCAAGACGCTGCTGGCCCGCGCCGTCGCCGGCGAGGCCGGCGTGCCGTTCTACTCGATCTCCGGCTCGGACTTCGTCGAGATGTTCGTCGGTGTGGGTGCCTCGCGGGTCCGCGACCTGTTCGAGCAGGCCAAGACCAACGCGCCGGCCATCATCTTCGTCGACGAGATCGACGCCGTCGGCCGGCACCGTGGCGCCGGCCTCGGCGGTGGCCACGACGAGCGCGAGCAGACGCTGAACCAGATGCTGGTCGAGATGGACGGCTTCGACGTCAACCGTGGCGTCATCCTTATCGCCGCCACCAACCGCCCCGACATCCTCGACCCGGCGCTGCTGCGTCCCGGTCGCTTCGACCGGCAGATCGTCGTCGACCGGCCGGACCTCGAGGGCCGCAAGGCGATCCTCGGCGTGCACGCCAAGGGCAAGCCGTTCGCCGACGCCGTGGACCTCGCCGTCATCGCCCGGCGTACCCCTGGGTTCACCGGTGCCGACCTGGCAAACGTCATCAACGAGGCGGCGCTGCTCACCGCCCGCAACGACACCAAGCAGATCACCACGGTCACGCTCGAAGAGGCGATCGACCGGGTCACCGCCGGGCCCGATGCGCAAGACCCGGGTGATGAGCGAGAAGGAGAAGAAGGTCACGGCGTACCACGAGGGCGGTCATGCCCTGGTCGCCTGGGCGCTCCCGAACACCGACCCGGTGCACAAGATCTCGATCGTGGCGCGCGGTCGCTCACTCGGGCACACCCTGGTGCTGCCCGAGGAGGACAAGTACAACCAGACCCGCTCCGAGATGATGGACATGCTGGCCTACGCCCTCGGCGGTCGCGCGGCCGAGGAGCTGGTGTTCCACGAGCCGACCACCGGGGCGTCCAACGACATCGAGAAGGCCACCGCCACCGCCAAGGCCATGGTGATGACCTACGGCATGAGCGAGAAGCTCGGTGCCTTGAAGTTCGGCCGGCACGAGGGCGACGTCTTCCTCGGCCGCGACCTCGGCCACGAGCGTGACTTCTCCGAGGACGTCGCCCGCCAGATCGACGACGAGGTGCGGGCACTCATCGAGACCGCCCACGACGAGGCCTGGGAGATCCTGGTCGAGTACCGCGACGTCCTCGACGACATGGTGCTCAAGCTGCTGGACAAGGAGACGCTGACCAAGGCGGACCTGACCGAGATCTTCGCCTCGGTCGACAAGCGGCCGCACCGGATCATCAGCGCCGCCCGCCGGGCGCCTACCGACCGCAAGCCGGTGCTCACCGCGGCCGAGCTGGCTCTGATGGGCCCGCAGGACGTCGCGGAGCTCGGCAACGGCACGGGCAACGGCAATAGCAACGGCAACGGGCGCGCCAAGGCGAACGGCGCGAAGATCGACCGCAGCGAACGGCGGCCGGAAGACCACCGCGCGGTCGCGCGCGACGAAGGCGACGCACCGCGCAGCGGACGACCAAGCGCACCGAGGGTCGAGGCCGCGCGCCCGGCACCACCTGAGACTCTGCCGGACGGTGTGGGGGCTGCCGGAGCTCGGCCGGTGCGCTGTCGTCGGCGTGCTGAACGTGACGCCTGACTCGTTCTCGGACGGTGGCCGGTACGTCGACGCGGATGCGGCGATGAGCCGGGGCGTTGCAGATGCTCGCCGAGGGAGCCGACGTCATCGACGTCGGCGGCGAGTCGACGAGACCCGGCGCCCAGCGGGTGCCGGCCGACGACGAGATCCGCCGGGTCGAGCCGGTCGTTCGTGGTCTCGTCGCGGCGGGGGCGGTCGTGAGCATCGACACGATGCGGCGCGAGACGGCCGAGGTCGCACTGTCGGCCGGTGCCCAGATCGTCAACGACGTCTCGGGCGGGCTGGCCGACCCGGACCTGCCTCGACTCGTCGCCGACCGGCGGGTGCCGTACATCGTCATGCACTGGCGGGCGCACAGCGCCCAGATGAGTCGACTACGCGCGGTACGACGACGTCGTCGCCGACGTGCGGCGTGAGCTCGTCCGATCGGCTCGACGCGCGTGGTCGCGGCAGGGGTCGACCCCGACCAGGTGGTCCTCGACCCGGGACTCGGTTTCGCGAAGCTCCCGGAGCACAACTGGGCGCCTGCTCGCGCACCTGGACGAGCTGCTCGCCCTGGGCCGCCCGGTGCTGGTCGGTGCCAGCCGGAAGTCCTTCCTGGGCAGCCTGCTCGCCGGGCCGCGGACGGGACTCGCCGCGCGACTTCGAGCAGCGGGACGACGCCACGACGGCCATCACCGCTATCGCAGCCGAATCGCCGGCGTGTGGGGGGTGCGGGTCCACGAGGTGCGCGGCGAGCGTCGACGCGGTCATGGTCGCGGCGGCCCTGACGGCCGCGGGTGGATCGCCGTGACCGACCAGGTGGCGGTGCATGGACTGCGGGTGCGCGGCTTCCACGGCGTGCTTGGCCGAGGAGCGCCGGGACGGTCAGGACTTCGTCGTCGACGCCGTGCTCGAGCTCGACACCTCGGCGGCCGCGGGGGCCGACGACCTCGCGCTCACCGTGAACTACTCCGAGGTCGCGCACCGGCTCGCCGAGATCGTGGCGGGTGAGCCGCTGGACCTGATCGAGACTTTGGCCGAGCGGCTCGCGGCCGGCTGCCTGGAGCAGCCACTCGTCGACGCCGTCACCGTGACTGTGCACAAGCCGTCCGCGCCGATCGGACTGCCGTTCGACGACGTCACGGTGACGATCCGCCGGGCTCGGCCTCGGTGACCGCGGTCGTCTCGCTGGGGTCCAACCTCGGCGACCGGCTGGCGCATCTGCGCGCCGGTGTCGAGGTGCTGCGGCGACACTGTCCGGTGGACGCGGTCTCGCCGGTCTACGAGACCGACCCGGTGGGAGTCGAGGGGCAGCCGGCGTACCTCAACGCCGTCGCCCTGCTGACGACCGACGATGCCGAGCTCGCGCTGACCGCCGCGCAGGCGGCCGAGGCGGCCCAGGGCCGGGAACGGCCGGCTCGCTGGGCGTCCCGGACGCTCGACGTCGACGTGATCGCGGTCGACGGCGTCACGAGCGCCGATCCCCGGCTGACGATCCCGCACCCTCGCGCCCACGAGCGGCCTTTCGTGCTGGTCCCGTGGCTGGCGGTCGCGCCGAGCGCCGATCTCCCCGGCTACGGGCCGGTGGCGGACCTGCTTTCCGGGCTCGACTCGGGCGGCGTCCGCTGGTACGCCGGCCCCGAAGCCATCGGCTGATGCGCCCCACCCGTTGGCGCGATCTAGCGCTGGCCGCGATCGCGGCCGCCGCGATCGCCTACCTCGTCACCCGACACGACTACGTCAACCTGCCATCGCCGTCGGTCTACTCGCTGCTGTGGATCCCGCTGCTGGCGGTCGCCGAGTTCTACATCGCCCTGGTCACCCGGTCGAGGCTGGCTGGCCGGCACGGCACCCGCCCGATCAACCCGCTGATCGTGGCCCGGATCGCGGCGCTCGCCAAGGCGACCGCGCTGGTCGGCGCGCTGGCCCTGGGCGCGTACGGCGGGTTCCTGGGCTGGGTCGCCCGGGTCTCGTCGACGATCGCCTCACGGGATACCCGGACCGCAGCCATCGGCGCTGCCCTCAGCGTCCTGCTGATCGCGGCCGCCGGCTTCTTGGAGCACGTCTGCCGGGTCCCGCGCGACCCGGATGACGGCCCGACTCCGGACCCGGCCGGCGAGTGATTGGCGCGCCACCGCCCGGCTAGGCTTCCCGACCATGACGGACAGCGCCGAGGGCACCGACACCGCAGAGCCGCTCGACGACCTCAGTACCGAGGAGCTGCGGAGCCGGGCGTTCGCCAAGGCCGAGCACGCGCACGACATCGGTTTCTTCTGGGACCTGATCAAGCACCTGCCGGAAGGCGAGGCGCTGGGGTCGGACGACGGTTCGGCGGGCGGTTTCGGCGAAGGCCTCTCCGGCGCGCTGGCGCTTGCCACCCATCGGCTGGGCGAGCACGAGTCGTCGCTGGAACCGCTGCTGCGCGCCCGCTACATCGACTACCTGAGCTAACCCCCACCCGCACGGATGGCCCATTGGTGGGGTGCGGCTAGCTGGCGGGGATTCCGGTCACCGGCTTGGACGGCTTCCCGGCGCCCTGGCTGTTCTTTGCGGTCACGACGACGTGGTACGACGTACCGCTGGACAACCCGGTCAGCTTGAGCGCGCGCTTCGTCCCCTTCACAGTGATGCTCGGCGCGTGGCAGTGCTTCGCCCCGATGGTGCAGGTCGCGAACCGGACCACGTAGTGGGTGATCGCGCGTCCGCCGTCGTGCTTGGGTTGTTTCCAGGCGACCGTGAGAGCGTCTTGATGCGCAGTGAGCGTGACCGACCGCGGGGCGCCGGGCACCGTCGCAGGGGCGGCATGAGCCTTTGCGCCGGGAGACGAGCCGGCCTGGTTCAGAGCGAAGATCGCGAAGTAGTACCGACGCCCGTTCTTGAGGTGCTTACGGGTGAAGTGAGTGGCCGTCGTGGTGACGGAATCACCCTCGGTTTCGAGGTCCGACTTGAACCTGGCCGTGACGACCTGATAGCCGGCGAGGCCGCCTCCCGTGCTGCTCGGGGCCGTCCATCTCAGTGCTACCGCGTGGTTGTGAGCGACGGCTGACACCGTCCGAGGTGCGCTGGGCGCGGCGGCCAGCACCGCAGTGCCGCCTGGGTCGGTCAGCCCAGTCGAGCTGCGCTCGGGAGCGACATTGCCATGGGCGGTAGCCCCGAACACCCGCAGCGCGCCGTCTCCCGCGTTCGTGACGCTGAGTCGTCCGACCGCATCGAGCGCGAGACCATTCGGACCGTCGAGCTTTGTGGCGGACCCGGACAGGACCGCGTGGGGCTTGATGTCACCGTTGGCCGAGCTGTACTCGGTGATGGCGTTTGACCCGGCGTTCGCGACGTCGATGCTCTCGTGGAGGTCATTGACGGCTACCGCCTGCGGGTCGGACAGCAAGGTGTTGGAGCCGGCTATCCGGAACAGCGGCTTCTGATTGGCGGCAGAACTCCCGTCGTTGAACGTGATGAACGCCTCCACACTGGGGGCCCGGCCCGAAGGGTCGTTCACGACGAACAACAGCAGACCTTCGCTCAACGTGACGGCGACCGGGTGGTCGAGCTTCGTTTTCGAGCCGTAGATCGTCGCGAAGGGCAGCACGTCGCCGTTCTGACCCGCGGCGAAGCCCTCGAGCGTGTCGGTGGTGGCGTCGGTCACCCAGAGCGCCGATCCGGAGGTCGTGATGCCGGTCGGGCCGGACAGCCCGGTCTGCGAGCCGGAGATCGTGGCGATCGGTGCCACGTTGCCTTGGGCACCCGGGGCGTACTCGGTGATGCTGTTGGCCGCGAAGTTCGTCACGAACGTGTTTCCCGCGGCGTCGGCTACGACGCCTTGCGGATGCGACAGACCGGTATTGCCGCCGCTGATCGGCGTACCCACGACGGCACCGGACGGCGACAGCTCGGTCACGGAGTTACCGGACTCGCTCGTCACCCAGGTCGTTCCGAACGCCGGCGCGGTGGCCGCCGTCGCTGCGCTCGGGAGGCCGACCAGCACGGCGGCCAGTACGCCGAGCCCCAGGGCGGCGCCACCGAAGCTGCGGAGACGGGATGACGGGCGGTGAGTGATCACGTCCATGCGCGGAAGGTAACAGCGATCAGCGCTCGGATCGGTCACTCAGCGTCGTGCGGCTCAACGTGTCGCCGGGCTGCGGTACGCATCACGTTGGTCGCAGTCAGCACCCCGGCCAGCACCCGATCGACCGTGACGATCGCGCCCGGAGCGTCGGTGGCAAGCACCCCGGCCAGAGCGGTCTCGAGCGACTCCCCGGCATCGACCACGAACGCAGGCGTGAGCCGGTCGCGGGCCGTTCCCTCACCCTCGCAGTCGGCGCGGGCCAGCCAGCCGAGGACCTGGTAGTCGGACTTCGCGACGACGGCGTACGGCGAGTTCTTGTCGGCGTCCATGGTCCTGGCGCACTCCACCAACGCGTCGTCCGGGCCGACCGCCGGCCAGTGCTCGAGGTCCTCGGTGCCGATAGGGGTTACCGCGAGCCGGCGCAGCGTGCTGTCGGCGCCGACGAAGTCGCGTACGAACTCCGTCCGCGGCTCGGAGAGCAGCGTCGCGGGATCGGCGTACTGCTCGAGGTGGCCACCCTCTCGCATCACAGCAATCCGGTCCCCGAGCTTGATCGCCTCGTCGATGTCGTGGGTGACGAACACGATGGTCTTGCGGAGCTGCCGCTGCAGCTGGAGGAACTGCTGCTGTAGCCGGTCCCGCGCGACCGGGTCGACGGCGCCGAACGGCTCGTCCATCAGCAGCACCGGCGGGTCGGCTGCGAGCGCTCGAGCGACGCCTACCCGCTGCCGCTGGCCGCCCGAGAGCTCGTGGGGGTAGCGCTTTCCCTGGGCGTCGGGATCGAGCCCGACCAGCTCGAGCAGCTCGTTGACACGCGCCTTGGTCCGGGTCCGGTCCCAGCCTTCGAGCTTGGGGACCGTCGCGACGTTGTCCGCGACCGACTGATGCGGGAACAGTCCGACCTGCTGGATCACGTAACCGATCCGTCGTCGGAGCTTGACGGCGTCGACGTGCGTGACGTCGTCGCCGTCGACGAAGATCCGGCCGGAGGACGGCTCGACGAGCCGGTTGATCATGCGCATCGTGGTGGTCTTGCCGCATCCCGAAGGCCCGACCAGGACCGCCAGCTCGCCCGGCGCGACGTCGAGAGAGAGCTCCTGGACGGCGACCGTCCCGTCGCCGTACACCTTCTTGACGTTCTCGAGCCGGATCATCGAGTCACTATGGTTGCTCGGTCCGATACCGTCCACCAGGTGCGTCCTCCCGCCGATGGCTTCACCCTCAAGGTCGGCAACCCGTGGTTCAGCTGGCACTACGTGACGAGCAATGCGGCCACCATCGAATCAGCCGCGCGCGAGCACGTCACCTTGACCCTCCTTTCGGTGGGGCTCGGCTTCATTCTGGCGCTCCCGCTCGCCGTTATCGGAACCCGCTCCGGCTTGGCCAAGGCCAGCGTGTTCGGGATCTCCACCGCCCTGTATGCGATCCCGTCCCTGGCCGCGATCGTGGCCTTCTACCCCATCTTCGGGCTGAGCCGCTGGACCGTCGTCCTCCCGCTCGCCATGTACTCGCTGGTCATCCTGGTCCGCAACATGGTGACGGGCCTGGACGGTGTACCGGTCGACGCCATTGATGCCGCGGTGGGGATGGGGATGCCGCCTCGAGATGTGTTCTTGCGGGTGCGGCTCCCGCTGGCTGTGCCGACCATCATCGCCGGGCTGCGACTGGCGACGGTCTCCACGATCGAGCTCGTCGTGATCGGGGGCTTCGTGGGGTCAGGCGGATTCGGCGAGTACATCCTCGAGGGCCTGCACGACAACGACTACCACGCCGAGATCATGACGTTCCTGATCCTCACCATCCTCTTGGCACTCGTGGCTGACCTGCTGCTGCTTGGCGTGCAGTGGCTCGTGACGCCCTGGCAACGGGGGGCGACGTCGTGAGCGGCAAGAATGTCGGGACCTGGCACCAGATCGAGGTCTGGTTCTCGACCGGCAGCAACTTCACCGGCGCGGATGGCGTCATCGGCCGGCTGGGGCAGCATGCGTCGATCTGGGCCGAGGTGATGGTGATCGGGGCGGCCGTCGCCATTCCACTGGGAGTCGTCCTGGCGCAGCCGCGCCGCGGCGGGGTCGTCGTCACGAGCATCGCGAACGCAGCTCGGGCGGTCCCGATCCTCGGGATCCTCATCCTGCTCGCTGCCGGTGCGCTGGGTGTGGGTCGGACGACCGCGGTGGTGGCGCTCGTGATCTTCGCGATCCCGCCAATGCTCACCAACACCTACACCGGGATTCGGGGGGTCTCGCCGGACGCGCGCGCTGCGGCCGTCGGGATGGGCATGACCCGGCTCCAGCTGATCCGACGGGTTGAGCTTCCGTTGGCCATCCCGCTCATCGCGGCGGGGGTCCGGCTCGCGGCGGTCCAGGTCTGGGCCACCGCCACCCTGGCCGCGATCATCGGCAGCGGTGGGCTGGGCCAGTTCGTCGTCGACGGCTACAGCGTCGGCGACTACGGCGAGGTGTACGGCGGCGTCGTCATCGTGGTGGTCACCGCGCTGATCATCGACTCGACGCTCGGGTGGCTCGAGCGCGTGCTCGGCCGCCGCTACGGCGACAGCAGCGGTACGACGACGCGGCGCGGGCGAAGCAGCAGGGCAGATAACGGTCGTGTATCGGTCCCCGCGTGAGCCGGTGCCTGGATTTGTGACTGTCATAGGCCCATGACACGATCTTGTTGAGCGGGATCTTCCCGCCAGGACACGCGCTGCCACGGCCGGCAGCGGGACACAGAAGGCGGGATGAAGATGCATCTGTTGCGTCGTACCAAACTGGTCAGTCTGGGTGTGACCGGGCTCGCGCTCGCGGCGGCACTAGCCGGCTGCGGCTCGTCCAGCTCGGGCAGCAGCCCGAGTGCGGGGTCGTCGGTCTCGGCCTCCGCAGCGAGCGGACCGGCGCTGTGCGGTGGCGCCAAGGGCAGCGGCAACGTGACGCTCGCGGCGTTCAACTTCTCGGAGTCCGAGACGCTCGCCAACATCTACGCGGCGGCGCTGCGGGAGTGCGGGTACACCGTCACGGTGAAGGACCTCGCCAGCCGCGAGGTCATCTACCCGGCCCTGAAGAAGGGTGACTTCGCGGCCGTGCCCGAGTACGCCGCAACCCTCACCGACTTCATCAACGACCAGCAGAACGGCGCCAACGCCCCCACCAAGGCGTCCGGCAACATCAACGTGACGATCGCCCATCTCCGGGCGGAGCTGCCGAGCACGCTGGCGGCGCTCACTCCCGCGGCCGCGACGGACAAGAACGCGTTCGCCGTGACCAAGGCGTTCGCCACGGCCCACCACATCACCACGCTGTCCCAGCTGGGCGCCTACTCCAAGAGCCACCCCCTAAAGCTCGGCGGCCCGCCGGAGTGCAAGACGCGGCCGTTCTGCCAGCCGGGCTTGGAGAAGACCTACGGGATGAAGTTCTCGAGCCTCACGACGCTCGACGCAGGCGGCCCGTTGACCATCAAGGCGATCAAGACTGGCAAGGTGGATGTGGGCCTGGTCTTCACCTCCGACCCCACTCCCGCCGCGAACGGTCTCACGGTGCTGACCGACGACAAGAACCTGCAGGCCTCCGACAACATCGTCCCGGTCGTGCAGCAGAAGTACGCGACCGGCGCGTTCGCGAACGCCCTCAACGCCGTCGACCAGAAGCTCAGCCAGAGCGTGCTGATCGGGCTCAACAAGGCCGTCGAGGTCAACCGCGACCCGATCTCGACCGTGGCCACGGCGTTCCTCAAGCAAGAAGGCCTCAGCAACTAGCTCGCGGGGGGCGGCATCGACTACTTGTCGATGTCGCCCACCACGAAGAACACCGAGCCCAGGATCGCCGCCAGGTCGGCGACGCGAGTGTCGGTGAGCAGCTGCGACAACACCTGCACGTTGTTGAACGACGCGGACCGCAGCTTGAGCCGCCACGGTGTCCGCTCACCGCGAGACACCAGGTAGTACCCGTTGATTCCCAACGGGTTCTCGGTCCAGGCGTAGGTCTCGCCTTCCGGTGCCTTGACCACCTTCGGGAGCCGGAGGTTGATCGGTCCTGGCGGCAGCCCCCGCAGCCGTTCGATGCAGGCCGTGGCGATGTCCAGCGAGACATCGATCTGCTCGAGCAGGCACTCGTAGCGCGCCAGGCAGTCGCCCTCGGTGCGGGTGACGACGCGGAGAACCCCAGCCGGCAGGTCGCCGTACCCGAGATAGGGGTCGTCGCGGCGGAGGTCGAGGTCGAGGCCGCTGGCTCGGGCGATCGGCCCGGAGACGCCGTAGGCCGCCGCCAGGTCACGGGAGAGGACACCCAGTCCTCGGGCACGTGACCGGAACGCCTCGTCGTCGTGGACCAGCGTTCCGATGTCCCGTCGTACGCCGGTGCCCACGCTCTCGACCGCTTCGCTCGCGCGTCCCAGCCAGCCGGCCGGGAGGTCCGCCTTGAGACCGCCGACCTGGTTGAACATGTAGTGCATCCGGCCGCCGGCGACCTCCTCCATGACCGCTTGGACTGTCTCTCGCTCGCGGAACGCCGCGGCGACCGGCGTGGTCGGGGTCAGCTGCGGGGGAAAGGTCCCCACGAACATCAGGTGGCTGAGCACCCGGTTGAGCTCGGCGAGCAACATCCTCGCCCACACCGCACGCTCGGGGACCTGCATGCCGAGCATTCGCTCGACGGCGAGGACCACGCCGAGCTCGTTGCCGAAGGCCGACAGCCAGTCGTGGCGGTTGGCGAGGACGAGGATCTGCCGGTAGTCCCTGGCCTCGAACAACTTCTCGGCGCCGCGGTGCATGTAGCCGACGATGGGCTCGGCGTGCACGATTCGGTCGCCGTCGACGCTCAGCACGAGCCGCAGCACCCCATGAGTGGCGGGGTGCTGCGGCCCGAGGGTGAGGACGACGTCCGAGCTGGCGAGCTCGGCCGTCGAGACGGTCAACTCTCGGGTCACGGCGCGATCCTCGCACCGCCACCCGCGGCGCGTTACGGCTTGCTGGGCAGCCACCGGAAGTGACGGACCGCAACGACGACCCCGATGACGCCCCAGATCGCCAGGTTGCGCAGGTCGTGCCAGGCCCACACGCTGCCGGTCGCGTAGGGGTCGAACGAGTGGTACATCGCGGTGATGAACGGCCGGAGCGGGAAGTATCCCGCGATCCTCGCCAGGTTGCCGGTCACGGGGAAGTAGGTGCCGGAGATGAACACCAGGATGAAGAAGGGCAGGTTGATGATCGCCGGCCCCGAGTCCATGTTGGGGATCAGCGAGGAGATCGCGATCCCGAGCGCGCAGAAGACGAGCGAGGCGAGCAGGACCGTCACGATGATCGGCGGGACGTGGCTGGCCGGCAGGCTGACTCCGTAGACGAGCTCGGCGAAGACAAGGACCACGGTCGAGAGCAGCGCGGCCACGATGACCGCGCTGCCGATGAGCCCGCCGACGAGCGACCACGACGGAGCCGGGGTGCCGCGGTAGCGCTTGAGAATGCCGTCCTCGCGTTGCCGCACCAGGGTCATGGCGACGGCGAGCAGGCAGGCGCTCATGATGGCGTAGCCAAGGATGCTCGGCGTGTAGTACTGCGAGAGCTTCACGCCCGCGCCGAGGTCCTGCTTGTCGGTTTGGCCGCCGGCCAGCGAGGTGAGGATGAAGAAGAACACCAGCGGGAAAGCGAAGGTGAAGAACGCCGCCCCGGGGTTGCGCCAGTAGCTCTTCTGCTCGTACCGGATCTGGTCTGCCGACGAGTACGGCGTCATTCATCGCAAGGCTCCTGTGGTCTCAGTCGGTTCCGCTGTCGCAGGGGTGTCGTGGGTCGCGGGGGCGGTCGGGCCGCCGACGAGTGACAGGTAGGTGTCCTCGAGGCTGGGCCGGGATGCGACCAGGCCGTCGAGGGCGACGCCGTGCTGCAGCGCCCAGCCGGTCAGCTCGTGCAGCACGCGCAGGTCGTCGGTGGTCTTCAGCTCGTAGGCGCCGTGTTTGTCACGAGTCACTGCCACCGGGAGCAGGGCCGCGGTCGACGCCGTCAGGAAGCCGGAACCGGAGATGGAGGGCGGCGGTGTCGCGGCCGCCGAGGTCATCGGGGGTGCCCTCCGCGACGACCCGGCCGGACCCCACGATGACGATCCGGTCGGCGAGCGCCTGGGCCTCGTCCATGTAGTGGGTCGTCAGCATGATCGTCGTACCGAGGGTCCGGAGGTTGTCGACCAGGTCCCAGGCGCCGCGTCGGGCCGAGGGGTCGAAGCCCGTCGTGGGCTCGTCGAGGAACAGCAGGTGGGGCCGTCCGACGATCCCGAAGGCGACGTCGAGCCGCCGCTTCTGGCCACCCGAGAGCTGCTTGACCTTCGCATCCGCCTTCTCGGTCAGGCCGACCAGCTCGAGCACCTCGGCCACCTGCCGAGGGTTCGGGTAGAAGTCCGCCGTCCGGGCGAGTGACTCACTCACGGTCAGATAGGGGTCGATCGCGGTGCCCTGCAGCACGATCCCGATCTGCTCGCGCCAGCGCCGGTCGCCCTTCCACGGGTCGGCTCCGAGGATGCTCGACGCTGCCGCCATCGCGCTCCAGGTAGCCCTCGAGAATCTCCAGCGTGGTGGTCTTGCCGGCCCCGTTCGGGCCCAGCATGGCAACGCACTCGCCGTCCTCGACGCTGAACGTCACACCTTTCACCGCGTGGACGTCTCCATAGCTCTTGCGGAGGTCCTCCACCACGATCGCGGTCATCGATCCGCCTTCCGATCCGTCCGGTTTGTCATGTCGGGTCCGACCGTAGAAGGTTCCGGCCAGTGGGGTCATCGGATTTCGGGTGGAGTCCGGGTGGACCACGGGTGGAGTTGGGTTCTCCACCCGTGGGCCGATCCACGGCGCCGTGGATCGGCCTACCGTCGTTCCCGTGACTGAGGAGCAGGACTGCGAAGGCCCGGTCTGGGGGTCGTTCGTGACCGTTGCGAGGCACCAGTCGCGAGGGCTGCGCGCCGTGCTGACGCATGGCGTCTCACTGATCATCGCGCTTCAGACGTTCGCCAACCTCGGACCGCTCTCGGCAGCGAATCGGGTCGCTGCCGTCGTGATGCTCGCGGCCACCGTCGCGTGCTGGACCGTCCTGGTCCTGCGCCGGCAGGGCGACCTGATCGACCAGGCACTGCTCGTGGCGGTCGTGGGTCTCGGAGCCGGCCTCAACGTGCTGACACCGAACGCCGGGCAGGTGTACGTCGCCTCCTACGCGGCGCTGTTCGTGGGGCCGTTCTTCTACGGGCCGCGCGACGGTGCCATACCGGCGGCTGCCGGCGTCATCGCGGTCACGTTCTCGACCATGTTCGTCGGTCACTTCGACCTCGTGGGCGGGCTCGGCAATGGCGCAGGCGCCGCCTTCTTCGGGGTGGCCGCGATGTTCTGGGGTCGGGTGCTGCGCGCATCGGAGCGCAACGCCGAGCTGGTCGGTGAGCTGCAGGAGAGTCGGCTAGCCGAGCAGCGCAACGCGGTGGTCACCGAGCGGGCGCGGCTGGCGCGCGAGCTGCACGATGTACTTGCCCATACGCTCTCGAGCCTCTCGCTGCACCTGGAATCGACCCGGGTGCTCGCCGTGTCGAAGGGAGTCGACGACGAGGTCGTCGAGCGCATCGCCCGAGCAGTTGGTCTCGCGCACACCGGCCTGGTCGAGGCCCGCGACGCAGTCGGGACGTTGCGCGACGACGCGCTCCCGGGCCCGGGTCAGCTCGGGGCCCTGGTGCAGGACTTCGAACGAACCTCAGGGATCAGCTGCCGTTTCGAGCAGCGCGGCGACCCGACCCCGCTCGCGCCGGACGCACAGGTCGCGTTGTACCGCAGCGCGCAGGAGGCACTGACCAACGTGGCCAAGCATGCCGACGCGAGCCAGGTCGACGTCTGCCTGTCGTGGTACGACGGTCGCGTGACGCTGCGCGTGGTGGACGACGGCACGGGCTGCCATGGCGGCGTGGAACTTCCGGGTGGTGGCAACGGGTTGCGTGGCATGCGGGAGCGGGCCGAGCTGGCCGGCGGCGCGGTTCAGGCCGGCCCGGCCGAGACCGGGTTCGTCGTCGAGCTGAGGCTGCCGGCGTGACCGAACCGACCATCCGGGTCGTCATCGCCGACGACCAGACGCTGGTCCGCGAGGGGCTCAGCCTGATGCTGGGCCTCGCGGACGGCATCGAGGTCGTCGGGGTCGCGGCGGACGGCGAGCAGGCGGTGTCGAGCCGTGCTGGCGACGTCACCCGATGTCGCGCTGCTCGACCTGCGGATGCCGCGCGTGGACGGTGTCGAGGCCACCCGCCGGCTCGCCGATGCAGGCGCCCAGAGGTGCAGGTCGTGGTGCTCACGACCTACGCCGACGACGAGTCGGTGATGGCGGCGTTGCGCGCGGGGGCCCGTGGTTATCTGACGAAGGACGCGAGCTCTGAGGAGATCGAGCGCGCCATCCGGGACGCCGCCTGCGGCCGCACCCGGCTCGACCCTGCGGTCCAGGAACGGCTGGTGGAACTCGTGACGGGGGGCTCGGCGGCTGGCGCCCAGTTCGGTCACGCCGCCCGACACGCCGCTCACCGACCGCGAGACCGAGGTGCTCGCGCTGATGGCGGACGGGCTGGCGAACCGCGACATCGCCCGCCGGTTGTTCGTCACCGAGGCCACGGTCAAGACCCACGTCAACAACATCTTCGGCAAGCTCGGGGTGGGCGATCGGGCCGCGGCTGTCTCGTGGGCCTTCCGCAGCGGCGTGGCGAGCGCCTGATCCCGTGCTGGCGACCACGCACGTGCTCACCGGCGCGCTGATCGGGCGCGTCGTGAAGCGCCCTGGTCGCGCCGCAGCCCTCGGGGTGATCTCGCACATCGGGCTGGACGCGTTGCCGCACTGGGGGATGTTCCCCGGTACGCCGCACTTCCGCGGCAAGTTCCTGGCCGTCGCCGCAGTCGACGGGCTGACGCTCTCCGGCGTACTGGCCGTGATGGTGCGGCAGCGCCGCCCGGCGGCCGAGATCGCCGGCGCGCTTGGTGCGCTGGCTCTCGACATGGACAAGCCGCTGGCTCTGGTCGGCGTACGTCAGCTGTGGCCGGACCGGGTGAACGCCGTCCACGTCGGCGTCCAACGGCACGAGCGGCCCTGGCGCTGGCGGATCGACGTCGCCGTGGCAGCGGCGAGCGCACTCACCCTGTGGGCCACGACTGGTCAGGACCGCCGCGCGGACGAAGGGGCCGAGCGTACCTGACACGTCGTGAAGCAGCCAGCGGAAACCGCCGAGTCCCTTCGGATCGGTCAGTTCGGCGGCCTCGCCGGCGTGTGACAACGCCGCGAGGTAGCCGGCAGCATCGTCGCGGTACCGGGGCCGGCTCGCGCTGATGCCCAACGCTGCCAACGCATCCCGCTGACCCAGCAGCAGGTCGCCTTCGTCCAACAGGGATTCCATCAGCACGTGGGCGGTGAGGTCGCACGAGCCGTCCGGCACCGGGGCGAGCTGTCGTCCATCCCGGTACGCCGTCAGCGTCCCCGCGACGTCGCGGGCCGGTACGGCGGGGTAGTCGACCGCGACGGCCAGCCCGCGGGTCAACGTCCCGGATAGCGCGCGCCAGGCGTCGTCTCGGGTGTGCCCAACTTCAGCCCGGTCGCCGATCTCGGCCAGCGGCCACCACCGCCGCAGCCAGTCGAGGTCTCGCTCGCCCGGCTCGGGTCCGAGCCGCTCCGCGCCGGTCTCAGCCACCTCGACCAGCCGGGGACCGGTCTCGGTGAGCTCGACGACGTCGAGCGGTACGACGTCGAGGTACTCGACCGCCGTGACGAGACCGGCGACACGACTCGGTACGTCTCGTTGCCAGTGCACCCGCTCAGGCAGCCCGGCCGGCCGCGGCGCGACGTCGACACCCATCAGCGACCAGCGTCCGGGCGCTCCCGTTGCCAACCCGGCCAGCAGCTCACCGCCGCCCGCTCCCACGTCCACGATCGTGAACTCCGCCGGCGACCCGAGAGTCGCGTCGACGCGAGCCGCCAGCTCGAGCAGCGCCGTCGCCCACAGTGGCGAGGCATGGGCTGCGGTGCGGAACGCGCGTGCCGGCGCACCCGCACGGACATAGAAGCCGTTCGCGCCGTACAGCGCCCGGTCCATGGCCGCACGCCAGGTCGACCAGTGCGGCGACGTCATCCGTGGACGCTACGGCGTACCCTCCTTGCGTCCGGTACCCCCTCGAGGACTGGAACGAGCCATGACCTCGCTTCCCCCCGCGGACCGTCCTGCCCGGTTGGCGGTCGGTGCCATCGGCGCGGGCCGGGTCGGGGCTGTGCTGGCTGCCGCGCTCGCTCGTGCCGGTCATCACGTCGTCGCGGTCGCCGCGGTCTCGCGGGATAGCCGACGACGGGCCGAGGCGTTGCTGCCGGGCGTCGACATCCTCCCCGTCGACGCAGGTTGCCGCGCGGTCCGAGCTGCTGCTGCTCGCCGTGCCCGATGACGACCTTGCCGGCCTGGTAGGCGGGCTCGCGAGTGCGCGCGTGGTGCGCGAGGGCACGATGGTGGCCCACACCAGCGGCGCGCACGGCGTGGCAGTGCTGGAGCCGCTGACCGAACGCGGTGCGCTGCCGATGGCCCTGCATCCGGCCATGACGTTCACCGGCACCGAGGTCGACTTGCAACGGCTCGGTACGACGTGCTTCGGCGTGACGACGATCGAGGAGCTGCGGCCGGCCGCCGAGGCGCTCGTGATCGAGATGGGCGCCGAGCCGGTCTGGGTCGACGAGGCGAAGCGTGCCGCTCTACCACGTCGGTCTCGCGTTCGGCGCGAACAACCTCGTGACGCTGGTCGCGCAGGCCTCCGATCTGCTGCAGCAGGCCGGCGTCGAGGCTCCACAGCGGATGCTCGGGTCCGCTGCTCGGCGCCGCACTCGACAACGCGCTGCGCCGCGGCGACCGCGCGCTGACCGGCCCGGTCGCCCGCGGCGACGCCGGTACGGTCACCGCCCACCTGCGCGCGCTGGAGCGGCAGGCCCCCGATGCCGTCCCGGCGTACGTCGAGCTGTCGCGGCTCACCGCGCTTCGGGCGATGTCGGCGGGCACGTTGAGCCCGGCCGATGCCGAGCCGTTGCTCGAGGCGCTGGCCGGCCGGAGTCGGTCATGACCGTCGCCGTGCACACCCGCGCGGAGTTGGCTGCGGCCCGGCAGGACCTGCCCGGCACGGTCGCGGTCGTCATGACCATGGGTGCGCTGCATCAGGGGCATGCCGAGCTGGTCCGGGTTGCGCGCACCCTCGCCGACAGCGTCGTCGTCACGATCTTCTTGAACCCGCTGCAGTTCGCCGCGGGGGAGGACCTCGGCCGCTACCCGCGCACCTTCGACGCCGACTTCGTGTTGTGCGAGCGAGAAGGGGTCGAGCTGGTCTTCGCGCCCACGCCCGACGTGGTCTACCCCGACGGAGAGCCCACGGTCACGGTGGACGCCGGTCGCCTCGGTGACATCCTCGAAGGCGCGAGCCGGCCCGGCCACTTCAGTGGGGTGCTCACCGTCGTCGCCAAGCTGTTCGCCCTCACCCGAGCGGACATCGCGCTCTTCGGCGAGAAGGACGCCCAGCAGCTCGCCCTGATCCGTCGGATGGCCCACGATCTCGACATCCCGGTCGACGTCGTGGGGGTCCCGACGGTGCGCGAGCCCGACGGTCTGGCGCTGTCCAGCCGCAACATGTACCTCTCCGAGGCCGACCGGGTTGTCGCGCTGAGCCTCTCCGCGGCGTTGTTTGCCGGAGCCGATCGGGCCGCCGACGGTCCGGAGTGCGTGCTGGCGGCGGCCGACGCGGTGCTGCGCGACACGCCCGGACTCGAGGTCGACTACCTGCAGCTCGTGGACGATCTGACCTGGGCGGCGGCCGCCCCGCTGACCAGCCACGCGCGACTCCTCGTCGCCGCCCGGTTGGGCACTACCCGGCTCATCGACAACGTGCCCGTCGCCTTCGCGGCGACCACCGCGGCGTCCAAGCCCGCGACAGCGGAGGCGGCGCCGTGCTCCTGACCATCGACGTGGGCAACACCAACACCGTCATCGGCTGCTTCGAGGGTGAGCGACTCACCGAGTCGTGGCGGATCAAGACCGACACCCGGGCCACGGCTGACGAGCTGGCGCTGTTGCTCCGGGGCCTGCTCGACGGCCGGGAGGCGCCCAGCGGCATCGCCGCCTGCTCGACCGTCCCGTCGGTGCTGCAGGAGCTGCGCGGCGTCATGACGCGTTACTACGACGGCGTTCCGGGCGTGATCGTCGAGCCCGGGGTGAAGACCGGCGTACCGCTGCTCTATGACAACCCGCACGAGGTCGGTGCCGACCGCATCGTGAACTCGCTCGCGGCGTTCCATCTGTACGGCGGTCCGGCAATCGTCGTCGACTTCGGGACGTCCACGAACTTCGATGTCGTCAGTGCCAAGGGGGAGTTCCTCGGCGGAGCACTGGCGCCTGGCATCCAGATCTCGATCGACGCGCTCGCCGCACGCGGCGCGCGACTGTTCAAGGTCGAGCTCGCCCGACCGCGCTCGGTCATCGGCAAGAACACCGCCGAGGCGCTGCAGTCCGGGATGCTCTACGGCTTCGCCTCGCAGATCGACGGGATCGTCGGGCGCATCATCGCCGAGCTCGATGGCGACCCGGTCGTCGTCGCCACCGGTGGGCTCGCCTCGCTGGTGCTCGACGAGTGTGCGACGGTCACGGAGTACGAGCCGGCGCTGACTCTGATCGGTCTCCGCCTGGTCTACGAGCGCAATCTCGGGTGAGCGAGGTCACTAGGGTCGTGCGGGTGGATGACGACGACCTGCCCGAGCAGATGCGGGTACGCCGGGACAAGCTCGACCGGCTGCGCGCCGAGGGGGTCGATCCCTATCCGGCCGCGGTCCGGCGTACGACGACCAATGCGGCGCTGCGGCAGGCCTACCCGGAGCTCGCGCCCGACACCGCCACGGGTGAGTTCGTGTCCGTCGTCGGGCGGGTGATTCTCAAGCGTGACGGCGGCAAGCTGTGCTTCGCGACGCTGCGTGACGGCACCGGCGACCTGCAGGTGATGCTGTCGCTGGACCGCATCGGGGAGGATCGACTGGCCGCGTGGAAGAGCGACGTCGACCTCGGCGACCACGTGGCGGTCGACGGTGAGGTCGTGACGTCGCGGCGCGGAGAGCTGTCGGTCCTGGCGAGTGAGTGGACGCTGGCCGGAAAGGCGCTGCGCCCGCTGCCCGAGAAGTGGCACGGATTGTCCGACCCCGAGGCGCGGGTTCGGCAGCGTTATGTGGACCTCGTGATCAATCCCGACGCACGGCGATTGTTCGAGGCTCGGGCCACGGTGCTGGCGTCATTGCGCACGACCCTCGCCGAGCGGGGATTCATCGAAGCCGAGACGCCAATCCTGCAGACCCTCCACGGTGGCGCTACGGCGCGGCCATATGTGACGCATATGAACGCGTTCGACATCCCGCTCTACCTGCGCATCGCCCTCGAGCTGTACCTCAAGCGGCTCATTGTCGGCGGCATCGAGCGGGTCTATGAGATCGGGCGGAACTTTCGTAACGAGGGCGTCGACAGCACCCACGCGAACGACTTCACCATGCTCGAGGCCTACGAGTCCTACGGCGACTACGACACCATCGCCGAGCTCACCCGAGCGCTCGTCCTCGACGCCGCCCGGGCATTGGGCTCCACGGTCGTACCCAGCTCGTCCGGTGGCGAGATCGACCTGGCGGCACCGTGGCGGCATGTCACGATCCACGATGCCGTGAGCGGCGCGGTCGGTGAGCCCGTGACACCGGACACGCCGGTCGAACGCCTGCTGACGCTGGCCGCCGACCACGAAGTGGCCCTGCAGCCCGGATGGAGCGCGGGCGAGATCGTGCTGGAACTGTTCGAGAAACTCGTCGAGCACACGCTGCGCGAACCGACCTTCGTCCGGGACTATCCGATCGAGGTTCGTCCGCTGGCTCGCACCCATCGTTCCGACCCGCGGCTGACTGAGGCATGGGATCTCATCGTCGACGGCGTGGAGCTGGCTCCGGGATACACCGAGCTGGTCGATCCCGTGGAACAGCGGCGGCGACTGGTGGAGCAGTCGTTGAAGGCTGCCGGCGGCGACGCCGAGGCAATGCAGCTGGACGAGGACTTCCTTCGGGCACTCGAATACGGCGCGCCGCCGCTGGGCGGGGTTGGCGTTGGTGTCGACCGGCTGCTGATGCTGCTGACCGGCCGCAACATCCGGGAAACCATTACCTTTCCGATGGTGCGTCCGTAGCAACGTGAGCCGCTTTTCCTAGAGCAAAAGCCGGGGATTCCGTAATAACCGGCTGCCGGCATAAATCTGACCGAGTCTGTCACGGTTTGTGGCGACCACGATTCGCGGCTACGTTGGCGTCATCAGCTAGTACGGAATGTCCCGACCGGGCATTTCATTATGGGGAGGGACTTCAGTGGCTCAGCGAGTTCAAGTTTTGCTGACGTGTGACATTCATGGCGACGACACGCCCGGGACCGAGACGGTGTCATTCGCCGTCGACGGTACGGCGTACGAGATCGACCTCTGCGACGCCCATGCGGCCGAGCTGCGTGACGCGTTCGCCGCCTACACCGGCACCGCCCGGCGGGCCGGTCGCGGCGTCCGAGCCGGCGGTCGCGGCCGCCGCGGCCGGAGCACCGGCGTGGGAGTGGACCCGGCTGCGGTGCGTGCCTGGGCGCGCAGCAGCGGGGTGAAGGTGAGCGAGCGGGGAAGGATCAGCGCCGACGTGCTGGAGCAGTACGCCGCCGCCGGCCACTGATGCAAGCAATCGGCGGGAATGTTCGCCGATCGCTGAACCAGGATCGTCTCGCTGCCGAAGGTCGTTGTATGAGGCGTAGGAGCCTCGGGAACCGTGACATAGCTGTCATGTGCCGGGGCTAGAGTGCGGTTCTGATGGGACAAGCGGTCCTGACGGGGCCGATCCGGTCGAGGAGCGAGCAATGTTCGAGAGGTTCACCGACCGCGCACGGCGGGTCGTCGTCCTGGCCCAAGAAGAGGCCCGGATGCTCAACCACAACTACATCGGCACCGAGCACATCCTGCTCGGGCTGATCCACGAGGGCGAAGGCGTCGCCGCCAAGGCGCTCGAGTCGCTCGGCATCTCGCTCGAAGGCGTCCGCCAGCAGGTCGAGGAGATCATCGGCCAGGGCCAGCAGGCGCCGAGCGGGCACATCCCGTTCACGCCGCGGGCCAAGAAGGTCCTCGAGCTCGTCGCTGCGCGAGGCGCTGCAGCTCGGCCACAACTACATCGGCACCGAGCACATCCTGCTCGGCCTGATCCGCGAGGGCGAGGGCGTCGCCGCCCAGGTGCTCGTCAAGCTCGGCGCCGACCTCAACCGGGTCCGCCAGCAGGTCATCCAGCTGCTCTCGGCTACCAGGGCAAGGAGCCGGCCGCCGCCGGCGCGGCCGGCGAAGGCACGCCGTCGACCTCGCTGGTGCTCGACCAGTTCGGCCGCAACCTCACCCAGGCCGCCCGCGAGGGCAAGCTCGACCCGGTCATCGGGCGCGAGAAGGAGATCGAGCGCGTCATGCAGGTGCTGTCCCGCCGCACCAAGAACAACCCGGTGCTGATCGGCGAGCCCGGCGTCGGCAAGACCGCCGTCGTCGAGGGCCTGGCCCAGGCCATCGTCAAGGGCGAGGTGCCCGAGACGCTCAAGGACAAGCAGCTCTACACCCTCGACCTCGGCGCGCTGGTCGCCGGCAGCCGCTACCGCGGTGACTTCGAGGAGCGCCTGAAGAAGGTCCTCAAGGAGATCCGCACCCGCGGCGACATCATCATGTTCATCGACGAGATCCACACCCTCGTCGGTGCGGGTGCCGCCGAGGGCGCGATCGACGCGGCCTCCATCCTCAAGCCGATGCTGGCCCGCGGCGAGCTGCAGACCATCGGTGCGACCACGCTCGACGAGTACCGCAAGCACCTCGAGAAGGACGCCGCGCTCGAGCGGCGCTTCCAGCCGATCCAGGTGGGCGAGCCGATCGCTGGCGCACACCATCGAGATCCTCAAGGGCCTGCGCGACCGCTACGAGGCGCACCACCGGGTCTCGATCACCGACGCCGCGCTGGTCGCCGCGGCGGCGCTGGCCGACCGCTACATCACCGACCGGTTCCTGCCCGACAAGGCGATCGACCTGATCGACGAGGCCGGCTCCCGCATGCGCATCCGCCGGATGACGGCGCCGCCGGACCTGCGCGAGTTCGACGAGCGGATCGCCGCCGTGCGCCGGGAGAAGGAGAGCGCGATCGACGCGCAGGACTTCGAGAAGGCCGCGTCGCTGCGCGACAAGGAGAAGAACGCTGCTGGTCGAGAAGGCCGAGCGCGAGCAGGAGTGGAAGGCCGGCGACATGGACGTCGTGGCCGAGGTCGACGACGAGGAGATCGCCGAGGTCCTCGCGACCTGGACCGGCATCCCGGTCTTCAAGCTGACCGAGGAGGAGACGGCCCGGCTGCTCCGCATGGAGGACGAGCTGCACAAGCGGGTCGTCGGCCAGGAGCAGGCGATCAAGGCGGTCTCGCAGGCGATCCGGCGTACCCGGGCCGGCCTGAAGGACCCGAAGCGCCCAGGTGGCTCGTTCATCTTCGCCGGCCCGTCCGGCGTCGGTAAGACCGAGCTGTCCAAGACGCTGGCCGAGTTCCTGTTCGGCGACGAGGACGCGCTGATCCAGCTCGACATGTCCGAGTTCATCGAGAAGCACACGGTGTCGCGCCTGGTCGGTGCGCCTCCCGGCTACGTCGGCTACGAGGAGGGCGGCCAGCTCACCGAGAAGGTGCGCCGCAAGCCGTTCTCGGTGGTGCTCTTCGACGAGATCGAGAAGGCCCACCCGGACGTCTTCAACACGCTGCTGCAGGTTCTCGAGGACGGTCGGCTGACCGACTGGCAGGGCCGCGTGGTCGACTTCAAGAACACCGTGATCATCATGACCACGAACCTCGGCACCAAGGACATCGCGAAGGGCCAGAACCTCGGCTTCGCCGGCAACGAGACCGCCACGTCGAACTACGACCGGATGAAGCACAAGGTCAACGACGAGCTCAAGCAGCACTTCCGGCCGGAGTTCCTCAACCGCGTCGACGACACCATCGTGTTCCACCAGCTGTCCGAGGACGAGATCGTCAAGATCGTCGACCTGATGATCGGCCGGGTCGACACCCAGCTGAAGAACCGGGACATGGGCATCGAGCTCACCGCGGAGGCCAAGGAGCTGCTCGCCAAGAAGGGTTACGACCCGGTGCTCGGTGCCCGGCCGCTGCGCCGCACGATCCAGCGCGAGATCGAGGACATGCTGTCCGAGAAGATCCTGTTCGGCGAGTTCACGGCCGGCCAGATCGTGGTGGTCGACGTCGAGACGGTTGACGACGAGCAGCGGTTCACCTTCCGTGGCGAGGACAAGCCGATCGCACCGGATGCGCTGCCGGTCGAACCGGCCGGCTCAGGATCAGCCGGCACCGGCTCAACCGACGCCGCTAGCTGACCTGGTTCGTGGCGGCGAGTGCCGCCAGCATGGCCTCGACGTGGTCGCTGAAGACCGCGTCGAGTCCCATGCCCAGCGCACGACGCAGCGAGCCGGGCTGCTGGCAGTCGTAGCCGAAGGCCCGCATGCCCAGGCCGTGGACCTCGTCGACGAAGCGGGGCGTCCACCACATCCAACGGGCGTTGACGGCGTCCATGCCAGCGTCGCGAATGCCGTGGAACGCGGCCCGTCGCCGCGGGCCGCGCATCGCGGTGCCGCGCACCGTCACGGCACGGTTCGGGCTGTCGATGTTCGCCAGGCGCGCCGAGTGCGGGCTGACCAGCCAGAGTCGCGACGAGGCACCTCGCCGCGCTGCGACCGCGGCGACTGCGGCGGCGATCTCGGCGCTGGAGACATCGATCGCCAGGTCCATGGCCGTCCCGCAGCGGTCGTAGAGCTCGTCTAGGGTCGGGATATGTGCCGGGAGCTGGTCGCGTCGTACCTTCGCTATCGGCTCACGTCGCCGCCTGGCCTCCCGGAGCACCCCGTCGTGGTCCAGCACGACGACGCCGTCGGTCGTGACCCACGCGTCGGTCTCCAGGGCGGTGGCGCCGAGCCGCTGCGCCGCCGCGAACGTGTCGAGCTGGTTGTCGGGCCCATGGCCGGAGCCGCCGCGGTGCGCGAACCCGATCCGGTCGGTGCCGGTCATGCCGGCAGGCCGTAGCGGTCGTTTCCGGCAGGCACCACAAGCCCGTCTCTGATCAGCCCGGCGAGCGCCCGCTCGCGCTGCGTGTCCGCGTCCCACACGGCATCCAGCTCGGGTTTCGCGACCGTGCCGGCGGCGTCACGCAGCACCGCCATCAGCCGACCGCGGGCCTGCCGGTCGGTTCCGGCAAACGGTTGCGGGCGACGAGGCGCCGCCGCCGCCGGCCGCCCGGCCGACCACCAGGCGCAGCCGGGGCGCACCGGGCAGTCGCCGCACCGCGGTGAGCGCGCCAGGCAGGTCACCGCTCCCAGCTCCATCACGGCGACGCTGTAGCGCTGCGGATCTCGGATGGGGACCAGGTCCAGCGCCCTGCCGCGCTCGGCGACGGTGGGGGACGCCGTGGCGGCCTCGGCCGCACCATCCAGGACCCGCGCATAGACCCGTCGTACGTTCGTGTCGAGAACCGCATGCCGCTGACCGAAGCCGAAGCTCGCGACGGCGGCGGCCGTGTAGGACCCGATTCCCGGCAGCGCGAGCAAGTCGTCGTACCCAGCGGGGACCTCGCCACCATGCTCCCGGGTGATCGCGGTGGCGGCCGCGTGCATCCGCAGAGCGCGTCGCGGATAGCCCAGCCGACCCCACAGCCTGACCGCCTCGCCCGGCGAGTCGCCGGCCAACTCGGCCGGGCTCGGCCACCGGCGCAGCCACTGCTCCCAGACCGGGAACACGCGCGCCACGGGCGTCTGCTGGAGCATCACCTCGCTCACCAGCACGCCCCATGCCGTGACGCCGGCGCGCCGCCACGGCAGGTCTCTGGCGTGCTCGTCATACCAGGCGGTGACGGCCGCGGCGAACGTGTCGATCATGAGCGGACGTCAGTCTCCCATGCGGGGCTTCCAGCTCGATGGCCGCTTGACGACGTTCTAGGGTCGCTAACCGGTCATGGCGACCGTTCTGTGACTCGCTCATGATCATTGCCGCTTAAGGCGGCTCTAGCCGCTATATCCGGCCATGGCGGGCCGTGACCCGTCGGCGCCATGACCTTGCTCCGGGGCCGACCGATGCGGCTGATGGTCGCTTTGTACGGCGCTCTAGCCGCTTTGTCTGGCAATGGCGTAGTCGCGGGTGGGTTCTTGATCAGGCGGCGCTGGACACCTGCCTACGATCAGGCGGTGAGCAGCGTGCTTCGCCCGGTCGGCCCGGAGCGGCAAGGCGTCTACTGGTTCCGCCGCGGGATCATCATCGTCGTCCTGCTGGCACTCGTCGTGCTGGTGATCCACGAGCTCGCCGGCGGCTCGTCGGGCCCGAACGCGGGGGCGACGGCCGGTGGCCCGACCGGCTCGCCCACGCCGAGCACGTCCACGTCCGCCTCGACGCCGCCATCGTGTACGGCGGCCCAGCTCTCGATCGCGCTGTCCACCGACAAAGACCAGTACGCCAGCGGCCAGCAGGCGACGTTCACCGGCACCTTCACCAACACGTCGGGTACGCCGTGCCGGCTGCATTCGACCGTCAAGAGCCGGGTCTGGACGGTCACGTCGGGTTCGGCCACCACGTGGACCACTTCAGGCTGCAAGCTCACCGGCAAGCCGAAGAAGGCCACGCTCACCGGGACCAGCCGCGCGACCGTCTCGATCTCCTGGAATGGCCACCACAACGACTCGAGCTGCACGACCGGGGCGACCGCGCTGCCGGGCACCTACGTCGTCCGGGGGACCTTCGACGGGGTGGCGGCAAAGCCCGCGGTTTTTCATGTCGTCTCCTAGCAACTCAAGCAACTCCGCAGTAAGGACGACACAACGGACATGACCGCCCAGCCGGACAGCCCTGCCCCGGTGACGGTCGTCGTCGTCGACGACTCGGCCACGCAGCGCCGGTTCGTGCGGGCGGCGGTTTCAGCGGATCCCGGCCTGGAGATCGTCGGCGAGGCACGAAACGGCCGTGAGGGCGTGGCGCTGGTTGAGCGGTTGCGGCCGGCCGCGGTCCTGATGGACCTGCACCTGCCACTGATGAACGGCCTCGAGGCGATCGAGCGGATCATGGCTACCCGCCCGACGCCGATCATCGTCTACTCCTCGTTCGTCGACGGCGACGATCGGCACAACGCCGCGAGCGCACTGGCCGCCGGCGCGATCGACGTGATGGCCAAGCCCGGGCCGGGCGACAGCACCAGACTCGAGGAGTACGCCGAGGGGTTACGTCGGCGGCTCCGCGTGGCCGGCCGCGTCAAGGTGATCACCCATCCTCGGGGGCGGCTGGTCCGTGCCGGTTCGACGGTCTCGACCCACCGGCTGGCTCCGGTCGCGGGCGTCCTGCTGGACTCGGTCGACCGGAACCGGGAGACCCAACCGGCCTGCCGGCCGGACTGGCTCGACGGCTTCTCCCCGCGCGATATCGACCTGCTGGCGATCGGTGCCTCGACGGGTGGCCCTCAGGCACTCGCCCGGCTGCTCGCCGACCTGCCGGACACCACGAACACCGCGATCCTCGTCGTCCAGCACATGGCCGACGGGTTCATGGAGGGCCTGGCGAGCTGGCTCGACGGGCTCTGCCCGCTGCCGGTGGTCGTCGGTGCCCACGGCAAGCGGCTGGCCCGCGGCGTGGTCACCGTCGCACCCAGCGGCGCGAACTTCGTGATCCACGACCACCTCCGCGCGACGGCGCACGTGCCGCCACCGGGCCAGCATCACGTCCCGAGCATTGACGTGACCTTCGACTCGGTGGCCACCGCCTTTGGGCCGGCAGCAGCGGGCGTGCTGCTCACCGGCATGGGGCGCGACGGGGCGGCCGGCCTACGACGGATCCGGGACCGCGGTGGCATCACGATCGGGCAGGACGAGGCGACCAGCGCGGTGTACGGGATGCCGGCCGCGGCAGTTGCGCTAGGTGCCGTCGACGTGCAGCTCTCGCTGGCCGACATCGGGGTTGCTCTGTCCAGCCTGGTGAGCCCGGACCTGGGCGCTGAGTCATGAATCGGCTGACCCTGACCGACTCGCAGTTCGCGACGATCGCGGCGCTGCTGCACGACGCCGCCGGACTGTCCTTCGACGAGACCCGGCGCGATTCGCTCGCGTTCAGCATCGCCGAGCGGATGCGCGTCACGTCGAGCCCGGACGTCCCGTCGTACCTCGGGCTGCTCGCGGGGGCCGGAGCGGAGGTCGAGCGGCAGTCGCTGCTCGACGAGGTGACGATCCCCGAGACGCACTTCTTCCGGAACCCGCCGCAGATCCGGGCGCTTCGCACGCATGTCCTCCCGGAGCTGCTCCGGCAGGCGTCCGGCAGTCGCAAGCTGCGGATCTGGAGTGCCGGCTGCTCGACCGGCGAGGAGCCCTACACGGTCGCGATGCTGCTGCGCGAGCTGCTCCCCTCGTATGCGGGCTGGGACATCAAGATTCTCGCGACAGACATCTCGAACCGGGCGCTGACGGCGGCGAAGGCCGGGCGATACAGCGAGCGGGCGCTGGTGATGACCGACCCGCTGGACCTGGCCAGGTGGTTCGTCCTCGACACGACCACCGGTGAGTTCGTGGTCCGCGACGAGGTCCGCGACATGGTGGAGTTCCACCACCACAACCTGGTGACCGACCCGCCGCCGTTCGACCCGGGCGACCTGGACCTGGTGCTGTGCCGCAACGTCACCATCTACTTCGATCGCGAGACGACCAGGTCGCTGATGTCCCGGCTGCACCACGGGCTGCGCGACGGCGGCTACCTGTTCCTCGGTCACGCCGAGACGCTGTGGCGTCTCAGCGATGCCTTCTCGCTGGTTTCCCTGGGAGACGCCTTCGTCTACCGCCGGCTGGACGCGAAGCCGGACACGACCCGACGCGCGGTGCTCCCGGACCGGCGTACCGAGGCCGAGCCGCTGTCGCAGATCGCCGACCGTCGCCGCACCGGTGCCGACCGGCGCAACACCCGAGCGGCGACCGGGCGGACCCGGCTGGCGGCTCGACCGGCGGCTCCGCCGCGGCGCCCCGCGATCGACCCGCTCCGCGCGATCCGCACCGCGGTCACCGCCGGGCGGTACGACGAAGCCGTCGACGTCGCCAGCGACGTCATCACCGCAACGCCGCTGCGAGCCGAGGCGCACTACCTGCAGGGGCTCGCGCTGACCAACCTGGGCCGGGACGCCGAGGCCCTCGTCGCGCTGCGCAAGGCGGTCTACCTCGACCCGGAGCTGGGCTTCGCGCACTTCCTGCTCGCCGGGGCCCTCGAACGTTCCGGCGAGCACCTCGCTGCCGCGCGCTCCTATCGAGCCGCCGCGACCGTCCTCGGCGGCCGACCCGGGGACAGCGTCGCTGAGGAGCTCGGAGGCCGCCGGGTGGCCGAGCTGGCCGAGCTGTGCGTCACGCTCGCCCAGCGCGCGGACGGCCAAGGACGACCAGGGGGACCGCGGTGACAACGACCGGGTACGTCGTGTTCAGGTTGGGGCCGCGCACGTTCGCGACCTCGCTGGACGACGTGCGGGAGATCGTCCGGCTGCACCGGCTCGAGCCGCTGCTGGGTGCGGTCCCGCCGCTGGCTGGCGTCCTGGAGCTGCGCGGGGTGCCGTTGCCGGTCATGGACGTGCGCGCCGCCGACGCCGCACCCGACGAGGGCGACGTCCTCGTCATGAACCTCGACGGTGACACCGTGGGAGTCGCGGTCGACGCGGTCGAGGCCGTGCTTCACCCGAATGAGCTCGGGGCGGCCTCGACCCCGGCGAAGGTCTTGCCGGCGTACGTCATCGGCGTGTGCCCGGGCCCGACCGGACCGCTGCTGCTCGTCGACCTGCACCGGATGCTGGACCTCGCGGACTGGGATCCCACCGCCGCGATCGTCAGGTCCGCGAAGGCCCCGGCTCAGACGTAACGTTCGAGGATCGAGGACTCGGCGAGCCGCGACAGCCCTTCCCGGACCGACCGGGCCCGGGTCTCGCCGACACCCTCGACGACCTGCAGGTCGTCGATCGTCGCTGCCAGCAGCTTCTGCAGGCCGCCGAAGTGCTCGACCAGCCGGTCGATGACCAGCGGGGGCAGCCGCGGCACCCGGGCCAGCAGGCGGTAGCCGCGCGGGGATACGGCGTTGTCGAGGATGTCCGGGTTGGTTCCGAAGCCGCAGACCCGAGCGATGACCGCCGGGTCGAGCAGGTCGTTCCCGGGCAGCTCGTCGAGCTCGGTGAGGACGGACTCGACGGTGCGGTTGCGACGGCCCGTCGGCATGTAGTCGCGGACCACGAGCTCGCGTTCCTGGATGACGCCGGCCATCAGCTCGTCGAGCTGCAACGACAGCAGCCGGCCGTCCGTGCCCAGCTCGACGACGTACCCGTCGATCTCCGACGCGATCCTCAGCACCATCTCGAGCCGTTGGCTGACCGCGACGGCGTCGCGGACCGTGACCAGGTCCTCGATCTCCAGCGCCGACAACGTTCCGCTGACCTCATCGAGCCGCATCTTGTAGCGCTCCAGGGTGGCCAGCGCCTGGTTGGCTCGCGAGAGGATCGCCGCCGAGTCGTCCAGGACGTAGCGCCGATCCCCGACGTACAGCGCGATGATCCGCATCGACTGGCTGACGCTCACGACCGGGTAACCGGTCTGCCGAGCGACCCGCTCGGCGGTGCGGTGACGCGTGCCCGACTCATCCGTCGGGATCGTCGGGTCCGGCACCAGATGCGTCGCGGCGCGCAGGATTCGCGTCAACGTGTCGTCGACGACGATGGCACCGTCCATCTTGGCCAGCTCACGCAACCGGGTGGAGGCGAACTCCACGTCGAGCGGGAAACCGCCGGTGCAGATGGACTCGACGACCTTGTCGTAGCCGAGCACGATCAGGGCGCCGGTGTGGCCCCGCAGGATCCGTTCCAGGCCATCCCGCAGCGCAGTGCCAGGCGCGACCGCTGCGAGGGTGGTGCGCAGGTCGACGTCGGGACGATCCGTGACGGCCACACAGGCTCCTCGGGAAAACGGTCGCGGACGCCGATTCTACGGGCGCGCGAAGCAGGCGTGCAGCGCCTCACCCAGGGTCCTCGCCTCCACGACCCGGATCCCCAGGCCATCGGTGGCGCCGCTGCGGGGTGGGACGACCGCCATCGTGAAGCCGAGCCGCCCCGCCTCGGCCAACCGGGACCGTAGTGCGGTGACGGGTCGGATCTCCCCGGCCAGCCCGACCTCGCCGATCGCGACCATCCCCGGGTGCGTGCGAACCGTCGAGGAGGCACCCGCGATGGCCGTCGCCAGTGCCAGATCCGATGCCGGCTCGGCGATCCGGACTCCGCCGACGGTAGCCGCATAGACCTCGCGCACCGACAGTTTCAGCCCGGCATGGCGTTCGAGAACGGCGAGCAGCATGGCGACCCGCGCACCGTCGAGGCCGCTGGTCGCGCGCCGCGGCGTGGCCGGCTGCTCGCCACCGACCAGGGCCTGCACCTCGGTCACCAGGGCTCGGCGGCCTTCCATCGTCACGGTCACGCAGGTGCCCTCGACCGGCTCGTTGCCGTGGGCGAGGAATAGCCCGGACGGGTCCGGCAGCCCGACGATGCCATCCTCGGTCAGGTCGAAGCACCCGACCTCGTCGGCAGGTCCGTAGCGGTTCTTCACGGTCCGCACCAGTCGCAGTCGCGAGTGCCGGTCGCCCTCGAAGCTGAGGACGACGTCAACGAGATGCTCCAGCGTGCGTGGGCCGGCGACCGCGCCGTCCTTGGTGACATGACCGACGAGAACCGTTGCCATTGCTCGGGATTTGGCCAGCCGGATCACCGTCGCCGCGACCTCCCGGACCTGGGCGACGCCGCCCGGCGAGCCGTCGACGAGGCTCGATGCCAGGGTTTGCACCGAGTCGACGACGAGGACATCGGGATTCACGGCCTCGACGTGACCGATCAGTGCGGCCAGGTCGGTCTCGGCAGCGAGGTACAGGTCGTCGGCGAGAGCCCCTATCCGCTCGGCGCGCAGCCGCACCTGTGACGCCGACTCCTCGCCGGTGACGACGAGGCAACGGCGACCATTCGACGCGATCCGGGCGGCGGCACTGAGCAACAGGGTCGACTTCCCGACTCCTGGCTCGCCGGCCAGCAGCGCCACCGAGCCGGGGACCAGCCCGCCGCCGAGCACGCGGTCGAGCTCGGGCTCACCGGTCGGTCGGTGTCGTGCCGCCTCGGCCGGGACGCTGGCGATCGGACGGGCCGGTGCGCTCACCGGGCCGGCCACGACCCGGAGCCCCGGGCTCGCGGTGGCGACCTCGGCGACTGTGCCCCACGCCTGACACTGCGGGCATCGTCCGACCCACTGCGCGAGGTCGCTGCCGCACTCGTCGCAGCGGTACGACGGCCGGTCCCGCGCCGCTTTCATGGCCATGCCCGTGACGGTATGGCCGCGGTCTGACGCTTCCCGGCTGCGACTCACCGGCCGCTGGGAAATCGGTCGGGGCGGCTCAGTCACGGGTCGGCCGGATGCACCGCCACCCGGGCCTGCATCGCCTGCTCGCACAACGCGACGAGCGCGTCGTACGCCGGCTGTCCCATCAGCTCGACGAGCTCCGGCCGGTACCCGACGTACAGCGGATCGGCGGCGACATGCGCGTCGGTTGACGAGGAGCACCACCACGGGAAGTCATGGCCGCCGGCACCCCAGCCGCGCCGGTCGTACTCGCTGATCGTTGTCACCAGGATCTCGGTGTCGTCGGGGCGTGTCACCCGGTCGTAGGTCCGTCGGATCGGGAGCTGCCAGCACACGTCGGGCTTGGTCTCGAGCGGTTCGATCCCGTTGTTGAGTGCGTGCAGGTGCAATGCGCAACCGATGCCCGCTTCGAACCCAGGCCGGTTCAAGAAGATGCACGCGCCCTTGTATCGCCGGGTCTGACGCTGCCCGTCGTTCACCTCGCTGATGCCGTCCCGCAGCCCGACCTTGCGGAACTGCCACTCCTCGGCCGTCAGCTTCTCCGACCAGCGACGTACCCGCTTCTCGTCGGCCTTCTCGGAGTAGAAGGCGCCGTGCGTGCAGCAACCGTCGGACGCGCGACCGGGCACGATGCCCTTGCAGCCGTTACCGAAGATGCAGGTCCAGCGGGAGAGCAGCCAGGTCAGGTCGCACCGGAAGACCTGACCGTCGTCGGCCGGGTCGACGAACTCGACCCACTGTCTCGGGAAGTCCAGATCCACCTCGGGCATCCGGACACTGTAGGCCGGGCCGCTGCGCGCGACCGCTTACCCTCGGCGCGTGACCACGAGCACCGGTCCCGGCGATGTCGTCAAGGTCCCCGACGCGCGCATCGCGCTGTCGTCGGCGTCGGTCTATCCGGAGTCCACGGCCACTGCGTTCGAGCTGGCGGCCCGGCTCGGGTACGACGGCCTCGAGGTCATGGTCTGGACCGATCCGATCAGCCAGGACGTCGAGGCGCTGAAACGGTTGTCGGACTACCACGGGACACCGATCCTCGCGATCCACGCTCCGTGTCTGGTGGTCACGCAGCGGGTGTGGGGGACCGAGCCGTGGACCAAGCTGGTCCGGGCGCGCAAGGCCGCGGACACGTTGGGGGCCGGCACCGTTGTCGTGCACCCACCGTTCCGCTGGCAGCGCGAGTACGCGCGTGACTTTGTGGCCGGAATCGAGCGGATGGCGCAGGAGACCGACATCCGGTTCGCCGTCGAGAACATGTTCCCGCTCCGGGCCCGGGGCCGGACCGTGACGCCGTACTCGCCGGACTTCGACCCGAGCGAGGAGGACTTCCGCCACTTCACCCTCGACCTGTCGCACACGGCGGTCTCGCGCAGTGACGCGCTGGAGATGGCCAGTCGGATGGGTGACCGGCTCTCCCACATCCATATCGCCGACGGTCTGGGCACGGCCAGGGACGAGCACCTGGTGCCGGGGCGGGGCGAGCAGCCCTGTGCGGAGCTGCTCGAGGGACTGGCCGCGCGTGGCTTCGGCGGCACCGTCGTCGTCGAGATCAACACCCGCCGGGCCGAGACCCGAGCCGAGCGGGAAAGTGACCTGGCCGAGGCGCTGGCGTTCACCCGCCTGCACCTGGCCGCGCCGGTCGCGCCGTGACCGAGCCGCTCGGGCTGGGTCGAAGGTTCGGTACGGTCGCCGATCTCTACGACGACGTCAGACCGGACTACCCCACCGAGCTGTACGACGCGATCGAGCGGGTGGCCGGCCCGGTGGTCGGCAGGGACGTCGTCGACCTCGCGGCCGGCACCGGCCTGCAGACCCGGGAGCTGCTCCGTCGGGGTGCCAGCGTCGTCGCAGTCGACCCGGACCTGGGGATGTTGCGCCGGCTGCGGGCGAAGGTCCCCGGCGTACCCGTCATCGCAGGCGCGGGCGAGCGAATGCCGTTGCGAGAATGCTCCGCCGATCTGGTGGTGGTGGCGACCGCCTGGCACTGGCTGCATGCGGCCGAGGTGGTCGCGGAGGTACGCCGGGTGCTGCGGTCCGGTGGCCACCTGGCGCTGTGGTGGGCCAACAACTGCTGGGGCGACGGCATCGACTGGGAGGACGCGCAGAGCGAGGTCCTGGAGCGCTGGGACCGCGTGCGAGGCAGCGTGCCGCTGACGATGAACGGAGTGGGGCCTCGCGACGCCGCCGCCGACCTGCGCCAGCGCGGCGTACCGGTGATGCTGGAGCAGGAGTTCAGGTGGACGCGGGAGGTCACCCGCGACCAGCATCTGCGGGTGCTCGCCACCCACTCGAACAACCTGGCGCTGTCAAAAACGGAACGTCGCGAGCTGCTCGCCGAGATCGAAGCGGCGCTGCAGCCGTGGCCGACCGTCACCGAACGGTTGTGGGGGCCGCTGGTCGTGGCCAGCTTCTGAGTGGTTGGGTCGTTCTCGTGAGCACGGTGTTGCTTCCGCTGCCCGAGCTGGACTTCGACCCGACCGAGGTCGCGGTCAGCTGGCAGGTCCTCACCGCAGCCGGTCACACCGTGCAGTTCGCGACGCCGTCGGGGCGGCCGTCGCGGGCCGACGACCTGATGATCACCGGCCGGGGCCTCGACCCCTGGGGCTTCGTCCCGGGGTTGTCCCGGATCACCGCAGTCGGCCGGGTGCTCCGGGCGGATGCCCACGGTCGGGCCGCGTACGCCGAGCTGCAGGTAGCCCCGGAGTTCCAGCGGCCGATCTCGTGGACCGACATCGATCCCAGTGCCATTGCTGGTCTGCTGCTACCCGGCGGCCATCGCGCCCGGGGGATGCAGCGGTATCTCGAGAGCGCGCAGCTGCAGCGAGTCGTGGTTGACGGTTTCCGCCGGGACCTGCCGGTCGCCGCGATCTGTCACGGCGTCCTGCTGGCTGCGCGCAGCATCGATCCGGAGACCGGCCGTTCGGTGCTCTACGGTCGGCTGACCACAGCGCTGACCTGGTCGATGGAGCGACGAGCCGCTTCGGTCGCTCGGGTCAGCCGGTTCTGGGATCCCGGCTACTACCGCACGTATCGCGAGCAGCCCGGACAGTCCCCCGGGTACATGTCGGTGCAGCAGGAGGTCACGCGGGCACTGGCCGATCCGGAAGACTTCCGCGACGTCGATCCCGGTGACCGCGATGCCTCGCTGAAGTCGAGCGGTCGAGCCAGGGACACCCTCGACGACGACCGGCCCGCGTTCGTCGTACAGGACGGCAGCTACGTGTCGGCCCGGTGGCCGGGCGACGTCCACACCTTCGCCAAGCGGTTCTCGACGATGCTGGACCAGCCGGTCAGCCGGACAGCGACGTGACGAGCTCGTCGGCGCTGACGACCCGGGCGTAGCCGTCGGACAGCGCAGCCATGAAAGCGGCGTGCACGATCGCGCCCGGCACGTGGGTGTCGCCGAAGTCGAGGTCCGGCGCCGCGCAGCCGTCGTGGACCACGGTGACGGCCAACCCGAGGTCGGCGCCGGCCCGCACCGTCGCGTCGACGCACATGCTGCTCATCATCCCGACGACGACGAGCTCCTCGATGCCGCGCGACTGCAGCTGGTCGGCGAGTTCGGTGCCGAGGAAGCCGTTCGGCTCGGACTTCTCGATAACCGGCTCACCACCGATGGGGGCGACGCGTGGATGGATCTCGACACCATCGGTGCCGGGCCGCATGAAGGTGGCATCCGGGGAGTCCCAGACATGCTTGAGGTGCAGCACCGGCCGCCGGCCTCGACGGAACTCATCGAGCACCCGGCCCGCGGAGTCGGCCGCGGCCTCGGGCTTCACCAGCGGGTAGGCACCGCCCGGGAAGTAGTCGCGCTGGATGTCGATGATGAGCAGGCCTCGGGTCACGGTTGCCTCTCGTCAGGGTCGGGTGATGACGCCGCGATGACTCAGTCGTGCGGCGTGCCGCCCGAAGTCCGCCTTGGACAACCGGCGTACGACGGCTACCGAGTCCCCACCAGGATGGGCCTGGCCTTCGCTGTCCAGGGTGACGCTGCGCAGCTGGGCGAAGTGCAGCCCACCGGAGGCTGTGAGCGTGACGTGCAGGACACCTGAGTCCGAGAGCACGCCGCCACCTCCGAAGTTGTGGAAGTTGGCGAAGTTGCCCAGGCTGTAGGCGATCAGGTGCCGCCGGTAGAACTCCATGCCCCGCAGCACGTGCGGGCCGCTCGCGATGACCAGGTCGGCACCGGCGCGGATGGCCAGGTGGGCGAAGCGCTGCGCGTTCCCACGGTCCTCGCCCAGGTAGTGCTCCTCGTGACCGGTGACGTGCTGGGCACCGGTGCCCTCCGCGCCGGCATGCATGTAGACGACCACGAGCGCGGCGCGCCTGGCCGCCTTCTGGATGAGCGCTTTCGCCGTACCGAGCCGCAGCAGGTCGGCGGTGTTGGAGTACGGCGCGAAGCCGACAAAGGCCACCCTGACGCCGTTGCTCCGCACCACCGTGATCTGACCCGGCAGGCCGGTCTGCTTCATCGCCGCCGAGTGGACCGCGCGGACGGTCTGCGACAGCCCGGCCGAACCGAAGTCGTGCGAGTGGTTGTTCGCGTCGTTCAGGACGTCGAAGCCGGCCGTCGCGAGGTAGCGGGCGTAGTGCGGTGGGTTCCGGAACGCGAAACAGGTGCCGCCGCTCGCCCCACCGCACTTGTTGGTCGTGGCAGTGGTCAGCGTGCCCTCGAGGTTGCCGAACCCGATCGAGTGACGCCACTGCAGCAGCCGGGCGACCGGGCCGAGGTAGCTCGCGGGATGCGCCGGCAGGTCCGGCGTGCTGCCCAGGATGGTGTCTCCCGCTGCCGCGATCCGCACCAGGTGGTGCGCGGTGCCGGGCTGGGTGGTCGAGTGCCGATGGGCGGACGGAGCGGCGGCGGCCGACGGCGCGCCGCTGGGCAGCGTGGCGGTGATCGCGGCGGTGACGAGCAGCGCCGTCGTACCGAGCAGTGCCGACGTACCGAGGCGTCGAGCCACGCGCATCGCGTCATCCTCCTGGTTCGGACGTCGCGACACTAGCCTCAGCGGTGGAGGTGGGACGTGCTGCAGCAAGCACTGCGGGGCGCGTTGTTGAGCGCCGCACGCAACACGCGGGTACGCCGGATCGTGGAGACCGCGCCGGTCTCCCGTCAGGTCGTCAAGCGGTTCGTCGCCGGGGAGTCGACAGCCGACGCTGTCGCCGCGACCCAGGCGTTGGTCGACAGCGGCAGGTTCGTCTCGCTGGACCACCTCGGCGAGGACACCACCGAGGTCGGGCACGCCGAGGCGACGACGAAGGCGTACGTGACGCTGCTGGAGCAGCTCACCGAGGCCGGCTTGGCGGGCGCCGCCGAGGTCTCCGTCAAGCTCTCTGCCGTCGGCCAGACCCTCGACCGGTCGCTCGCCGTCGACAACGCCCGGCGGATCTGCGACGCCGCGGCCGCCGCCGGCACGACGGTCACGCTCGACATGGAGGACCACACCACGACCGACGCGACACTCGACGTCCTGCGCGAGTTGCGCGGCGACTTCCCGTGGGTGGGTGCGGTGCTGCAGACCTATCTGCGCCGGACCGAGGCGGACTGCCGCGACCTCGCGTACGCCGGATCCGGGTCAGGCTGTGCAAGGGCGCGTACCGGGAGCCGGAGTCGGTGGCGTTCCAGCACCGCGACGACGTCGACCAGTCGTATCGGCGGTGCCTGCGGGTGCTGATGGAGGGCGACGGCTACCCGATGGTCGCGACCCACGACCCGGCGCTCGTCGCGACCGCGGAGTCGCTGATCCGCCAGACCGGGCGCACCGATGCGACGTATGAGTTCCAGATGCTCTACGGGATCCGGCCCGCTGGAGCAGCAGCGGCTGGCTGCGCAACGACGGACGGTTCGGGTCTACGTCCCGTACGGCGACCAGTGGTACGGCTACCTGATGCGTCGGCTCGCCGAACGCCCCGCGAACATCGGGTTCTTCCTGCGGGCGCTCGCGACCCGGCGCTGAGCCCGCGTGGGAGGCTTGCCGCATGGGTGAGCGGGTCGCGGTCCTCGGCGCCGGGAAGATGGGCGAGGCGCTGCTGTCCGGCATGTTGCGTGCCGGCCGGGCGCCTGGCGACCTGCTGTTCAGCGAGAAGCACGACGAGCGCGTCAAGCACCTGACGTCGACGTATGGAATCCAGCGGGTCGAGGTCAGCGAGGCCGGCGCGGCCGCGGACACGCTGCTGATCGCGGTCAAGCCGCAGGAGATCGGGGCGCTGCTCAGCCGACCTGTCCGGCGGGGTGACGCCGGACAACCTGATCATCTCGATCGCGGCCGGCATCCCGACCTCGACGATCGAGGCCGCGCTGCCGGACGGCGTTCCCGTCGTGCGGGTGATGAGCAACACCCCGGTGTTCGTCGACCAGGCGATGAGCGCGATCAGCCCGGGCGCCCACGCCGGCGAGGAGCACCTCGCCGTCACCGAGGCGCTGCTGCGCCCGGTCGGCAAGGTGATCCGCGTGCCGGAGACCCAGCTCGATGCGGTGACCGCCCTGTCCGGCAGCGGACCGGCGTACTTCTTCTTCCTGGTCGAGGCGATGATCGACGCCGGGATCCTGCTCGGGCTGCCCCGGGCCGTCGCCGCCGAGCTGATCGTGCAGACGGCGGTCGGCTCGGCGACGATGCTGCGCGACAGCGGCGAGCACCCGGTCCAGCTGCGGGAGGCGGTGACCAGCCCGGGCGGTACGACGATCGCCGCGATCCGCAAGCTCGAGGACCACGGCGTCCGGTCCGCCATCCTCGCCGCGCTCGAGGCCGCCCGGGACCGGTCGCGTGAGCTGGCAGCGGGACAGCCGTAACCGGATGAGCTGCTCCGTGACCGTCCCCTGGGACGACGCCCTGCTCGGCTACGACTTCGGTCCGGGCCATCCGCTGGCTCCGGTCCGGGTCGAGCTGACAATGGCGCTCGCCGACGCCCTCGGCGTGCTCGACGGCGTCGAACAGGTCGCTGTCGAGCCCGCTCCGGACGCCGAGCTGCTGCGGTGCCACACCCCGGCGTACCTCGACGCCGTCCGGCGCGCCGGGGAGACGCTGCGGGCCGATCCCGCCCACGGCCTGGGTACGCCGGACGACCCCGTCTTCGCCGGAATGCACGAGGCGAGTGCTCTGGTGGCGGGCGCTTCGTTGACCGCCGCCCGCGCTGTCCTCGAGGGTCGGACCGAGCACGCCGTCAACGTCAGTGGCGGGCTGCACCATGCGATGCCGGACCGGGCCAGCGGCTTCTGTGTGTACGACGACCCGGCGATCGCCATCGCCTGGCTGCTGGCCCAGGGGGTCGAGCGCGTCGCGTATGTGGACGTCGACGTCCACCACGGCGACGGCGTCCAGGCGATCTTCTGGGACGACCCAAGGGTGCTCACGATCAGCCTGCACGAGTCCGGGCACACGCTGTTCCCCGGCACCGGTTTCGCGGCCGACGTCGGCGGCCCCACCGCGGCGGGCCGGGCGGTCAACGTCGCCCTTCCGGCGGGTACGACGGACCTGGGCTGGCACGCGGCGTTCGATGCCGTCGTACCCCCGCTGCTCGAGGTTTTTGCGCCCACCGTCCTGCTCAGCCAGCACGGTTGCGACACTCACGCGCTCGACCCGCTGGCGAACCTGCTGCTGTCGGTGGACGGTCAGCGGTCGGCGCAGGTCAAGCTGCACGACCTCGCTCACCGACTCTGCGACGGCCGCTGGATAGCCGTCGGCGGCGGCGGCTACGAGCTGATCCAGGTGGTGCCCCGTACTTGGACGCACCTGCTCGCGATTGCGTCCGGCCGGCCGGTCGATCCCGAGACCGAGACCCCACCGCAGTGGCGGGAGTTCGTCCACGACCGCACCGGGCGCACCGCCCCGACCCGGATGACAGATGGTCGGCCGACCTCGGGAGACATCCCGGCCGCCGTGCGGGAGTCGATCGACGCCACCCGGGCTGCCGTGTTCCCGCTCTACGGAATCGGGTCCTAGATGACCGCCGTGCCCACGCGGGATGAGCTCCACGAGCAGCTCGAGAGCCACCTGATCACCGGTGATGTGGCTACCGGCCGGGACAGCAACACCACGAACATCGTCCGGATGCTCGATCGCGAGACCAACTACGACTTCGGGCTCACGTGGGCCGATGGCTGGGACTACGCCCGGGTCGTTGCCCTCATGGCCGACCGGGTCGGTATCGATCCCGACCCGTCGCGGACCGAGGGATCCGACACCATCAGCACGGACCGCTGCCTCGACGCCCTCGACCAGATGGCTGACGCGATCGCGGCGGTCGCGGGTCGCCGCGGGTCGGTCCTGCTGGCGACGGGGCACCCCACCGGGCTGCTCGTGGTGCACCAGGCTGTCGCTCGAGCGCTACGTGCCGCCGGTTGCCGGGTCATCACGGCGGCCGACGAGCGCGCGGTGCCGATCGAGAACCGTCCGGTCAAAGTCCTCTACGTCCCCGACGTCGCGGTCCTGGCAACCCGTGCCCACCTGTTGCATACCCACCGACCGGAGCCGATGCGGACGGTGCTCGCCGCCGTCGACGGTCCGCCCGATCTGGTGATCGCCGATCACGGTTGGGCCGGCGCGGCTGCCGAGGCGGGCCTGCCGACGGTCGGCTTTGCCGACTGCAACGACCCCGCGCTGTTCATCGGCGAGGCTGAGGGCAAGGTCGACGTCGTCGTACCGCTCGACGACAACGTCACGCCGTCGTACTACGCGCCCATGACGGCGTACCTGCTCCGCCACGTCTAGCCGCACCAACGGCCCATCGGTGGGCCTACAGCCCCACCCGCGGGCCATCGGTGGTGCCCTGACCCCACCCATGGGCCATTGGTGCCGGGGTCAAGCCAGCAGGTCGTCGATCCGCTGGACCTTGGCGGTCAGCTGACCGTCGTACCCCGGTCGGATGTCCGCCTTGAGCACCAGCGAGACGCGGGGTGAGTGGGCCGCGACCGCATCGACAGCACGCTTGACGACGGCCATCACCTCGTCCCAGTCGCCCTCGAGGTTGGTGAACATCGCGTTGGTCTCGTTCGGGAGCCCGGACGCGCGGACGACGCGGATCGCCTCGGCGACCGCCTCGCTCACTCCGCCGTCGTCGCTGCCGCCGGAGGGGCTGATGCTGAAGGCCACGATCATGCTCCGCATCGTAGGAAGCGAGCGCGACCGGCCGGATCTGAGCACCCCATCGGGTGACGTCACACCAGCACCAGTGACGCGGTGCTGCCCCAGCCGATACAGTCCTGGGAGCGAACGCGGGTGGTGCCTGCGCCGGAGGGGAAGCCGGCGCGCCGACCGCGGCGGAAAGCGGTGTGCCATGCCTGCTGAGCGAACTGGCTCCTCGGGGTCGGATCCGGGACGGCTCGGAGAGCTGAAGTTCCTGACTGTCGCGGAGGTCGCCGCGCTGATGCGGGTGTCCAAGATGACGGTCTACCGGCTGGTCAACACCGGCACGCTGCCCGCGGTGCGGGTGGGCCGCTCGGTGCGCGTGCCGGAGCAGGCTGTGAACGACTACCTGCGCGGCTCCTACGTCGAAGCAATCTGAGCCGTCCGAGTAGCCTGACGGCAGTTGTCAGCGGCATCAGCGGTCAGGAAGGCTCCTCGTGGGTTCGGTCATCAAGAAGCGTCGTAAGCGGATGGCGAAGAAGAAGCACCGCAAGCTGCTGAAGAAGACGCGCGTTCAGCGTCGTAACAAGAAGTAGGCGAATCACGGTGGCCAGGTCGAAGCAGCGTCGCTACGACTGGGTGACCTTCACCTCCGACTACGGCTTCGACGACGTGTTCGTCGGGGTCTGCAAGGGGGTCGTCGCTCGGATCGCTCCGGACGTCTCGATCATCGACGTCTGTCATCTGGTGACCGCCCATGACGTCGGTCAAGGGGCGACCAGTCTCGCCGCGGCCTCGCCGTTCCTGCCCGTCGCGGTCAACCTCGCGCTGGTCGACCCGATGTCCGGCGAGTCCACCCGAGGCATCGTCGTCGAGACCAACGACGACTCGCTGTTCGTGGGCCCGGACAACGGCTTGCTCTCGCTGGCCTGGGACCACCGCGGTGGGGTACGCCGGGCCGTCGAGGTCGCCGACTCCTCGCTGTGGCTGGAGACGGTGCACAAGACCTTCCGCGGCCGTGATGTCTTCGCGCCCGTCGCCGCCCACCTGGCCGCGGGCCGGGTGCTCGAGGACGTCGGCCCGCGGGTCGACGCCGAGACCCTCGTGCGGATCAACATGCGTGAGGTGGTCAACCACGACGACCACGTGCACGCCGAGGTGCGCGTCGTCGACCATTTCGGGAACGTCTCGTTGAACGCGAACCGCGCCGACCTCGAGGCCGCGGGCATCCGGTTCGGTGACACCGTCGAGCTGCGATGCGGCGGCCGGACCGTGGCGGTCCCCTTCACTCCGACGTACGGCGATGTCCCGCGGGGTCGGCTCACGCTGTGCGAGGACTCGTTCCGCGCCATCATGCTGTCTGTGAACGCAGGCGATGCGAGTCGGGAGCTGCGGGTGCGGCGTGGTGAGGCTGTTGTGATCTCACGAGTCCCACAGCCAGTGGGACGCACGGCAGGCGTCAGCTGACCCGTCTTCGCGAAGCGGACATTCCGTCTACGATCGACGGATGACAGCCCGCGTCGTCCTGGTCACAGGCGTGTCCCGGTACGTCGGGGGCCGGCTGGCAGCGGAGTTGTCCGCAGATCCGTCGATCGAACGCGTCATCGGCGTCGACGTCGTCCCGCCCACGACCGATGTCGGGCGAACCGAGTTCGTAAGGGCAGACATCCGCAACCCGATCATCGCGAAGGTCATCGCGTCGGCCGGAGTCGACACTGTCGCCCACCTCAGCGTCATTGCCACACCGTTCGGAGCCGGTGGCCGCGCCGCGATGAAGGAGATCAACGTCATCGGGACGATGCAGCTGCTGGCCGCTTGCCAGAAGGCGCCGAGCGTGAAGCGGCTCATCGTGAAATCCACGACGTCGGTGTACGGCTCCTCGGCCCGTGACCCGGCGCTGTTCACCGAGAACATGCAGCCTCGCGAGCTGCCGCGTTCGGGCTACGCCAAGGACTCCGTCGAGGTGGAGGGCTACGTCCGGGGGTTCGGCCGCCGTCGCCCCGACGTCACCGTCACCCTGCTGCGGTTCGCCAACTTCATCGGACCGCGGATCGACACGCCGCTCGTGCGGTACTTCTCGCTGCCGATCGTCCCTCGCGTCTTCGGCTTCGACCCGCGGATCCAGTTCGTCCACGAGGACGACGGCATGGCCGTGCTCCGCGCCGCGGTCGTCGACGACCATCGCGGCACGTTCAACGTCGCCGGCGCGGGTGTCCTGCTGCTGTCGCAAGCGATCCGCCGGGCCGGCCGGACCTCGTTGCAGGTGCCGTCGCCCGCAGTGTCGTTCGCGGGATCGTTGTTCCGGCGGGCCGGTCTGGTCGACTTCTCGCCGGAACAGCTGCGTTTCCTGCAGTTCGGCCGGGGCGTCGACACCACCCGACTCGGTGAGGACTTCGGCTTCACCCCGCGCTACACGACGCTGGAGGCGTTCGACGACTTCGTCGCGGGCAGCGACCTGGTGCGCATCGTCGATCCGCAGGCCGTCGCTCGCGCCGAGGACGGGTTGCTGCGAATCGCCGCCCGAGGGAGGCCGGTCAATGCCTGAAGCCCGAGTGATCCCCGTCGACTTCCCGGTCGCCGAGCCCGACGCCGAACACCCCAACCCGACGGACATCGCGGCCGAGCCGCCGCGCGAGGCCTCGCAGTGGGAGCGGCGACTCGCCGGGGCTCTCGCGTTCGCGCGCCGGCGGATCACCGGTGACTACCCGATCGACGACTTCGGGTTCGACTCCGACCTCACCGATCACGTGCTGCTTCCGTTGCTGCGACCGCTGTACGAGAAATACTTCCGGGTCGAGGTTCGCGGCATCGAGAACGTCCCGGCCGAGGGCGGGGCCCTCATCGTCGCGAACCACTCCGGCACGGTCCCGCTCGACTCATCCATGACCCAGCTCGCCCTGCACGACCAGCATCCGGCTGGGCGCCATCTGCGGATGCTGGGTGCGGACCTGGTGTTCACGCTGCCGGTGATCGCGCCGATCGCCCGAAAGGGCGGCGCCACGCTTGCCTGCAACGAGGACGCCGAGCGGCTGCTCGGCTCCGGCGAGCTGGTCGGGCGTGTGGCCGGAAGGCTTCAAGGGCATCGGCAAGCCGTTCTCGGAGCGCTACAAGCTGCAGCGCTTCGGCCGCGGCGGGTTCGTCTCGGCGGCGCTGCGTGCCGGTGCGCCGATCATCCCGTGTTCGATCGTCGGCGCCGAGGAGATCTACCCGCTGATCGGCAACGTGCCGACCCTGGCCCGGCTGCTCGGCGTTCCTTACGTCCCGATCACGCCGACGTTTCCCTTGCTCGGCCCGCTCGGCCTGCTGCCGCTGCCGTCGAAATGGATTATCGAGTTCGGCGAACCGATCGCCACCGATGAGGTCGGCGGTGACGGTGCCGAGGATCCGATGCTGGTGTTCAACCTCACCGACCAGGTGCGCGAGGTGATCCAGCAGACCCTCTACAAGCTGCTGCTCGAGCGCCGAAGCGTCTTCTTCTAACGCGGCGGTTCCAAGATCATGAGGCGCTAGCCGCGCCAGCCAGTGGTACGCCGTACCGCTCGCCGGGCCCGTCGGATTGGGGCGTTGCGCCGGCGGTGCATCGCCAGCCCGACCGCGACCCCCCCTGCGATCGCGCCGGTACCGGCCGCGGCCGGTACGCCGATCTTGGCGGCCTTTCGTCCGGTGCGGAAGTCCCGGACGTCCCAGTTGTTCTCGCGGGCGATCCGCTTCAGCCGGGCGTCCGGGTTGATCGCCACCGGATGTCCCACGGTCTCGAGCATCGGAAGGTCGTTCGACGAGTCCGAGTAGGCCCAGCACTCGCTCAGGTCGAGTCCTTCGCGCTCGGCGAGGGCGAGGATCGCCTCGGCCTTGGCCGGCCCGTGCAGCGGCTCACCGACGAGGTGTCCGGTGTAGATGCCGTCGCGGATCTCGGAGACCGTGCCGAGCGCACCGGTGAGACCGAGCCGGCGGGCGACGATGGACGCGAGCTCGACGGGGGCCGCCGTCACCAACCAGACCCGGCGACCCTCGTCGAGGTGCAGCTGCGCGAGGGCCCGGGTGCCCGACCAGATCCGGTCGGCCATCAGGTCGTCGTAGATCTCCTCGCCGAGCCTGACCACTTCCTCGACCGCGTGGCCGGCCACGAAGGCGAGCGCGGCCTCCTTGGCCTCGTCCATGTGCTCGAGATCCTCGACACCACGCAACCGGAAGGCGATCTGCTTCCACGCGAAGGCAGCCAGGTCCCGCCAGGTGAAGAAGTCGCGGGCCGCCAGGCCCCGAGCGAAGTGGTAGATCGACGCGCCCTGCATGACGGTGTTGTCCACGTCGAAGAAGGCCGCCCGGACCGGGTCCGGCGGCATCACGAGGCTCGCCTCGACCTCCGCCGCCGCCGCAGCGGCTGCCCCGGCTTGTGCTGCGCGGTCTCGGGATCGTGACCGGCCGGGCATGGTCGCGAGCCTACCGAGACGCTCGCGCCGCGGGATCCCGGTCGTCCGCTACAGCTTGATCGTGGGGAGCACGGTCGGCAGTGAGCTGGGGAGCAGCGGCGGCAGCGACGGGAGCAACGAGGGCAGCGTCGTCGGCAACGTCGTCGGCAGCTTGGTCGGCAGCGTCGGAAGCAGCGACTTCAGCGTCGACGGGAGGGACGACGGCGCCGGCAGCGGCAGGCCGGACTTCGGTGAAGGCAGCACGCGAGAACTGGGCGCCGGCACCGGCAGGACGCCGTGACCGCCGTGCCGTCGGTGGGACGTGACCTGCCCCGATCCGGACTGGTTGCGCCCGGACCCGCTGGCTCCGCCGGGAGCCGGCAGCGCCCCCTTGAGTAGGCCGCCGAGGCTGCCGAGGCCACCGCTGGACGTGGCACCGGCGCACGTGGTGCACGCGGCGGCGAGCCTCGCCGCCTGGTCGTTGATGACCTCCACCAAGGTCGCCGACCGGATCTCACGCTGCCGAAGTGCCGGCGGTGCGGTCCGCAACAGCTGCTGCAGGCCGGCGTACTGACGGTGGGCGAACTGCTGCAGCTGGACCAGAGGTGCGGTCGACGAGGAGTCATGGGCGGCCGCGACCAGGTCGTTCGCCCCGTCACGGGTCTGGCTGTCCATGGCATTCAGCGTCGAGGGCAGGTGTGTCGACGTCGGGGACAGCCGCTGAGCCTCGCTGAGCCGGGTGGCCGCGAACTCGAGGTGCCGGTGGCCCTTCGCGAGCGACCCGTGGGCCGTCCACAGCTGCGCGGACTCGGTTGCCAGCTTCAGGTCGTAGAACGGGCTGCCCGGAAGTGAACGACTAGCGGCGACGGCCACACCGGCTACCGAGCCGAGGACGACCGCGCTTCCAGCCACCGCCACGATCGCGCGACGGCCGCGTGGCACCCGTCGAGCGTGGGATCTCGGCGTACGCCGACCAGCCACCCGGCTCGGCCCGACGGTCGTCGTGACGCCGGCGATGGCCGGCTCGGCGACCTGCACCGTGGCGATCGCCACGAGCCGCTGCCGGAGGTCACCGCGGAAGTCCGGATCGGGGGCGGGCAGCGTGATCTGCCGGCTCATCGTGCGCAGGGCCGAAGCGATCTCGCCGAGGCCGGACACCGCGGAAGCGTCGACGGTCACATCACCGTCGACGACGCGGGCGAAGTCCTCGCGGCGGCTCATCGGGTCAGCTCCGCCGGAAGCAGCCGGCCGAGCGCTTTGACGGCTCGGTACTGCAGCGCCTTCACGGCTCCCTCGTTCTTGCCGAGGATGACCGCGGTCTCCGAGACCGTCATGTCCTGCAGGAAGCGCAGCACGATGCACTCCTGCTGATCGGGCTTGAGCCGGGTCACCGCTTCCAGCAGCGCGGCGTTGGTGATGCCGGCGAGGACCTGCTCCTCCGGCCCGGCCTCGCTGCGGTCGGCCCCGGCCTCGACCAGGTCCGACGTCGAGAGCTCGAGCTTGAAGCGGCTGGACTTGAAGTGGTCGGCGATGAGGTTGCGGGCGATCGTGACCAGCCAGGCCCCGAAGTCACGCCCCTGCCAGCTGTACGTCGAGATCCGTCGCAGCGCGCGCAGGAACGTCTCACTGGTCAGGTCCTCGGCCAGGCCGTGGTCCCGGACCCGGTAGCTGATGTAGCGGTGCACGGTGTCGACGTAGGTGTCGAAGAGCTGACCGAAGGCCTCGCCGTCGCCTGCCTGCGCTGCGGTCACCAGTGCCATGACGGCGGCCTGGGCGTCGCTCGGCTCGGTGGACGGTGATGGGCGCGGAACCCGGGGGCCGGTGGTGGTCCGCCCCGAACCGCTAGCGGTCACCCGTCGAGTGAGGCTCGCGGCTGCCGGCTGTGAGGACGCCGACAGCATGATGGCGAGGGTTCGGCGCAGCGCAGCGAGGCCGTCCGGGCTGATCAGGGGCGGCCGGGCAAGGATGGGTGCGTGCGCGTGCATCCAGCTCCTTGATCGCCCGAATCGCGGCTTGCCAAACGCTGACAAGTGTCCGTCATAAATGACACTCGGTGATATCCCGTCACGCCTATGGCGATTTCGGGCTATTTCTCCCAGGGTACGACGCCCAATGTGTCGGGGCCAACCGGGCGAATCCGGGTGCTTGCAAGTGTGCAACACTCTCGGCATGGCGGCCCGGACTCTCGCGGAGCTGGTCCGGGCGGCGGCCGCCGAGCACCCCGACAAACCGGCGCTCCTGCACGAGGACACCACGCTGAGCTGGGTCGAGCTCGACGCCCTGGTCGATCGGTGTGCCAGCGGGCTGTTGACGCGGGTGGCGCAGCCCGGTGAGCGCGTGGCGATCCTGCTGCCGAACACCGTCGAGTTCGTGGTCGCCTACTTCGGCGTGCTGCGTGCCGGTCTGGTCGCCGTACCGCTCAACACGGCATACACCCAGACTGAGCTGGAGCAACAGATTCAGGATGCGCGCGCCTCGCTCGTCATCACAGATGCCGCGCATGTCAGCCGGCTCGACTTCCTGGCTCCCGAGCAGCAGATCGTGGTCGGCGGTGACGAGCCGTCCTGGGACCACCTGCTCGCCGCCGGTGAGGGGCGGGTGGTCGACGACGACCTGGCTCGCAGCGAGGACCTGGCGCTGCTGCTCTACACATCGGGCACCACAGGGACACCGCGCGGAGCCATGCTCACCCACCGGGCGCTGCTCGCGAACCTCGCCCAGCTCGGCCGGATTGAGCCGAGCGTGGTGGCGCCGGACGACATCGTCCTGCTGGTGTTGCCGCTGTTCCACGTCTACGGCCTGAACGCCGGGCTGGGACAGGTGGCGTGGGCCGGTGCGACCGCCGTACTGGCCGAGCGGTTCGACCCGCAGGAGACCCTCACGCTGATCCACGACCGGCACGTCAGCAACATCGTGGGTGCTCCGCCGATGTTCGTCGCCTGGTCAATGCTCCCCGATCTCGAGGCGAGCCTCGCGTCGGTGCGGCTCGCGGTCTCGGGTGCCGCGCCGCTGCCACCCGCTGTCCTGTCGCACGTGCTGGAGACGACGGGTCATCACGTCTTCGAGGGGTACGGCCTCACCGAGACCGCGCCGGTGCTCACCACGACTCTGTGCAGCGAGGTCGCGAAGCCGGGCAGTGTCGGCCGCCCGATCCCGGGCGTCGAGGTGCGCATCCTCGACGAGGCCGGTGACGAGGTCGACGAGGACGACCCAGGGGAGCTCGTCGTCAGGGGTCCGAACCTGTTCTCCGGCTACTGGCCCGACGGTTCTGGCGGCCCGGACGCCGACGGTTGGTTTCGCACCGGAGACATCGCGTACGCCGATGCCGACCACGACCTGTTCCTCGTCGACCGGATCAAGGAGCTGATCCTGGTCAGCGGCTTCAACGTCTACCCGCGCGAGGTCGAGCAGGTGCTCGAAACCCACCCCGACGTCTACGAGGTCGCGGTCATCGGCGTCCCGCACCCCTACACCGGCGAGACCGTCAAAGCGCTGGTGGTGCCCCGCACCGGGACCTCGCCGAGCGCCGATGAGCTGATCGAGTTCGCCGCGCGGCGGTTGGCCCGCTTCAAGTGCCCCACGAGCGTGGAGCTGGTCGACCAGCTCCCGCACTCGCTGAGCGGCAAGGTCGCGAAGGGGCGGCTGCGCGACCACGTCGACGCTCCGTGATGGCCGACGCCGACCCACGGGTCGTCGTCGTCGCACGGCACGGATGCCACTTGTGCGAGGCCGCGGCTGCTGTGGTCGCAGCCGTCTGTGACCCGATCGCGGTGCCGTGGGCGACCCGCGACCTGGCCGAGGTCAGCCCGACTGAGCGGGTCCAGTGGAGCGAGCTCATCCCGGTCGTCCTCGTGGATGGCAATGTCCACGACGTCCTGCGGGTCGACCCGGACCGGCTCCGCCGCGTCCTGACCTGAGCTCAGCGAACCGACTCGGCCTGTTCGAGCCATTCGCGCTGGGTGGCGAGGGAGGCCTCGGTCTCGGCCACCAGGTTGTCGTCGCCGGCGGCTTTGGCCCGGGCCAGCCGCGCCTCGAGCTTCTCCAGCGACTCCCGCAGCCTGACCACCAGCGGAGAGTCGGTCGTCACGACGGTTCGGGACGCCGAGGTGGCCTCGCGGATCCGCCGCTCCACCTCCTCCAGCGCATCGTCCAGCCCGCCACGGGCCTCGCGGGGGACGTGACCGATCTTCTCCCAGCGGTCGTGGATCGTCCGCAGTCGCTTGCGGGCGCCGGCCGGGTCGGACCCCGCGTCGAGCGCCTGTGCTTCGGCGAGGAGCGCCTGCTTGGCCGCAAGGTTGCTCGCCTGCTCCTCGTCGCGGGCGCTGAAGACGTCGGAGCGCCGGGTGAAGAAGGTGTCCTGAGCGGCCTTGAACCGCGCCCAGAGCCGGTCATCGACCTCGCGTGATGCGCGGCCGGCGGCCTTCCACTCGCCCATCAGGTCGCGGAACCGACGGGCCGTCGGCGCCCATTCCGTCGAGTCGGCCAGCTTCTCCGCCTCGGCAGCCAGCTGCTCCTTGCGCTGCGCCGCCGCGCTGCGCTCGACCTCGAGACCGGCGAAGTGGCTGCGGCGCCTGGCGTCGAACGTGCGCCGGGCTGCGGACAGGCTGGACCACAGCTCGCCGTCCGTGGTTCGGTCGACACCCCGGATCGTCTTCCAGGTCTCGACGATGGCGCGGAAGCGTTCTCCGGTGCTGCGCCAACTGTCGCTGGTCGCGAGCCGCTCGGCTTCGGCGACCAGCTCGCGCTTCCGGTCCGCCGCGGCGACGGCAGCCGCGGCTCGTTCCTGGCGCCGCACCGCCATCCGCTCGTCGACCTTGGTGAGGACGCCGTCGAGGCGCGCGACGAGCGCGGCCAGGTCGCCGAGGGCCGCCGCCTCGGGCAAGGTGTCGTGCAGCTTGCGCGCCGCCGCGGCGACCGCGCTCGGATCGCTGGCGGGGGAGCCGATCCGGCCTTCGAGCAGTGCGACGTCAGCGGCCAGGTCGTCGTACCGGCGGGCGTAGAAGGCGAGACCCTCCTCAGGCGTGCCGGCCTGCCACGAGCCGATCGGGCGCTCGCCATCGCCGGTCCGCACGTACACCGTGCCGTCGCCGTCGATCCGGCCCCACTCGCTGCTCATGTCGACGTGCATCCTGGCACGACCAGGGGAGCGACGTCCTATTTTCACGAGCGCACAACCGCTTTGTGCACCGGTTCACAAGCGCGTTACAGTGATGTCTCGATGGCCGATCGGCCGATGGGGAGCGCGGACATGGCGGAGCGAGGTCGGACGGTCGCGGGCCGTCAAGGACGCCGCCCCGGCATCCCGGACGCAACCGTCGCCAGGCTCCCGGTCTATTTGCGAGTGCTCTCCGGTCTGGCCGAGTCAGGCGTGGCCACCGTCTCCTCCGACGTGCTGGCCGGCTCGGCCGGTGTCGGCCCGGCCAAGCTCCGCAAGGATCTGTCCCACCTCGGGTCGTACGGCACCCGCGGGGTCGGTTACGACGTGGACTTCCTCGTCTACCAGATCTCTCGAGTGCTGGGTCTGACGCAGCACTACAGCGTCGTCATCATCGGCGTCGGCAACCTGGGCCACGCCCTGGCCGGGTACGGCGGTTTCAGCACGCGCGGGTTCCGGGTCGTGGCGCTGCTCGACGTCGACCCCGCCCGGACCGGTGAGCAGATCGCCGGGCTCGCGGTGCGCCATGTGGACGATCTCGAAGTCGTGATCGAGGAGCACGACGTCCAGATCGGGGTGATCGCGACGCCCGCGACCGCGGCACAGGACGTCTGCGACCGGCTGGTCGCGGGCGGCGTCACGAGCGTGCTGAACTTCGCCCCGGTGGTGCTGAGCGTCCCCGAGGAGGTCGACGTCCGAAAGGTCGACCTGTCCATCGAGCTGCAGATCCTCGCCTTCCACGAGCAGCGCAAGGCGCTGTCGGCACTGGCTACTGACGAGGCGACTGCATGAGCCTGCTCGCGATCGGGCTGTCCCACCGATCCGCACCTGTCGAGATGCTGGAGCGCGCGGCGCTCGGCAGCGACGGGATCGCCAAGCTGCTCGCGGACCTGGCGGGCGCCGAGCACGTGGACGAGGTGATGGTGCTCGCCACCTGCAACCGGCTCGAGATCCACGCCGAGGTCCGGAAGTTCCACGGTGGCGTCCAAGACGTCAGCGAACGGCTGGCCGCCCACACCGGGGTCGCTCTCGATGCCCTGACCACCCACCTCTACGTCCACTACGAGGACCGGGCGGTGCAGCACCTGTTCGCCGTCGCCGCCGGCATGGACTCGATGGTTGTCGGCGAGCAACAGATCCTCGGTCAGCTGCGCGCCGCCCTGGCGATCGCCCGGGCCGAGCAGACCGTCGGACGGGCACTGTCACCGCTGGTCGAGCAAGCGCTCCGTGTCGGCAAACGGGCCCACGCGGAGACCGGGATCGACCGGGCCGGCCGGTCGCTCGTGACCGTCGGGCTCGACCTGGCCGCAGCGGCCATCGGCGACCTACGGGGCCTGCGGGCTGCCGTGGTCGGCGCTGGTTCGATGAGCGCGTTGGCAGCAACCGGTCTGCGTGACCGCGGGGTCGCGGACCTGGTCATCGTCAACCGGACCCCCGAACGAGCCGCCCGCCTCGCCGCCGCCGTCGGTGGAAGAGCGCTGCCGCTCGGGTCGCTCGCCGAGGCCGTCTCGGGTGCCGACGTGATCGTCTCGTGCACCGGTGCGGTCGGGACCGTCGTACCGGTGGAGCTGCTCGCGGGACCGCGCGAACGTCCCGTGGTCGCCCTTGACCTGGCGCTGCCTCGCGATATCGATCCCGCGGCGCGGCTGCTGCCTGGGATCACCGTGATCGACCTCGAGACGCTCCACGGCGTCCTCGAGGACGCGGAGGTCGCCGCCGACGTCGAAGCGGTGCGCCGGATCGTCACCGATGAGGTCGGTGGCTACCTCGCCAGGCAGCGGGCCGGCCAGGTCGCCCCGACCGTCGTCGCGCTGCGAGAGCGGGCCCAGCGAGTCGTCGATGCCGAGCTCACCAGATTGCTGGGTCGGCTGCCGGACGCCGACGAGCGGACCACCCGCGAGGTGCGCACCGCCGTCGAGCGCGTCGTCGACAAGTTGCTGCACACCCCTACGGTCAGGGTGAAGGAGCTGGCCGGGACCTCCGGTGGCGAGTCGTACGCCGAGGTGCTGCGCGAGCTGTTCTCCCTCGACCCATCCGCGACCGAGGTCGTCGGTCGGGCCGACGTCACCGTCGAGGAGAACGACCGGTGACCGCCGTCATGCCGCGTGCCCGCACGCTGCGCCTCGGCACCAGGCGGTCCCTGCTCGCCCTGGCGCAGTCCGGCCGGGTGGCGGACCTGCTGCGGGCGGCGGGTCACACCGTCGAGCTGGTCGAGATCGTGACCGAGGGCGATCGCTCGGCCGGCGCGGTCTCTGCCCTGCCCGGCACCGGCGTGTTCGTGACCGAGCTCCGGCAGCGGCTGGCGTCGGGAGAGGTCGACCTCGCCGTCCACTCGTTGAAGGACCTGCCGACGTCACCCGCCGACGGCTTGCGCATCGCCGCCGTACCGCAGCGCGAGGACCCGCGGGACGCCCTGGTGACAGGTTCGGGCTCCCGGCTCGATGCGTTGCCGGCGGGCTCGACCGTCGGGACGGGCGCACCCCGCCGCGTGGCACAGCTGCGGGCGCTTGGCCTCGGCCTCGACGTCGTCGCCATCCGCGGCAACGTCGACAGCCGGCTGCAACGGGTCGCGGACGGTGAGCTGGATGCCGTCGTCGTGGCCGCGGCTGGACTCGCTCGGCTCGGTCGGCTCGGCGAGGCCAGCGAGATCCTGGACCCGGGCCAGCTGCTGCCGGCCCCCGGCCAGGGAGCGCTGGCCATCGAGTGCCGAGACCGGGACCGCGAGCTCGCCGAGGCGCTCGCGGCTGCCCTGGACGACCCGCTGACCCGTGCCGCCACCACGGCCGAACGGGTGCTGCTCGCCGACCTCGAGGCCGGGTGCACGGCACCCGTCGGTGCGCTTGCCGACGTGGCCGAGGGCGACGACGGCACCGACGAGATCTACCTGCGAGGAGTGGTCGCCGACCTGTCCGGCGAGCACGCCATCCGACTGTCCGCCACCGGCCCCCGCGACGACGCCGCGGGGATCGGTCACCGTCTGGCCCGCGACCTGATCGCCGCGGGCGCCACCGATCTGATCGGGAGTTCCCATTGAGCAGCACCCGCCCCAAGAAGGCCCCCGGAACCGTGACGTTCGTAGGAGGCGGTCCGGGTGACCCCGGCCTGCTCACCCTGAACGCCACCGAGGCACTGCGGGGCGCCGACGTCGTCGTGCTGCACCGGCACGGGCTCGAGGCGGTGCTTGGTCACGCCCGTCCGGACGTCGAGATCATCGACACCGACTGTCACGAGCCCGCCGTCACGTCCAAGACAGTGGTGAGTGCCGCCCGCGACGGCAAGAGCGTCGTCCGGTTGTTCGTGGGAGACCCGACGCTGCTGTGCGCGTTCGCGGAAGAGGCCGAGGCCTGCTTCAAGGCCAAGGTTCCCTTCGAGCTGGTGCCGGGCGTGAGCGCGGCCCTCGCGGTGCCCGGGTACGCCGGGGTGCCGGTGACGGACAAGCGGTCCCGCACCGTGCATGTCGTCGACCTCGGCGACGAAGCGCCCGAGCCGGACTGGCCTGCGCTCGCCTCTGGGAAGGGCACGCTGGTCCTGCTCAACGTGGCCGGCTCGCTCGGCAAGGCGGCCACCTCGCTGATCGAGCATGGTCGACGCGGTGACACCCCGATCGCGGTGACCGCCGACGGCACCACCACGGCACAGCAGACCGTGATCTCCACGCTGGACACCGTCGAGCGTGACACGGCCGGGCTGGCCGACCGCGCGGTGGCCGTCGTCGGCGACGTGGTGAAGCGACGGGACCGGTTGTCGTGGTGGGAGACCCGCCCGCTGTTCGGCTGGAAGGTGCTGGTCCCGCGCACCAAGGAGCAGGCGGCCGCGCTGTCCGACCAGCTGACTGCGCACGGCGCCGTGCCGGTAGAGGTCCCGACGATCGCGGTGGAGCCGCCGCGGACCCCGCAGGCGATGGACCGTGCGATCCGCGGCCTGGTCACCGGCCGCTACGCCTGGCTGGCCCTGACCTCGACGAACGCAGCCCGCGCGATCCGCGAGAAGATCGAGGAGCTCGGGCTCGACGCGCGCGCCCTCGCCGGCGTGAAGATCGCCTGCGTCGGCGAGCAGACCGCGGCCGCGATGCTCGACTGGGGGATCCGGCCCGACCTGGTGCCGGCCACGGATCAGTCCAGCGAGGGCCTGCTCGTCGACTGGCCGCCGTACGAGCCTGGGTACGACGCCCTCGACCGCGTGCTGCTGCCTCGGGCCGACATCGCGACGGAGACGCTCTCCGCCGGGCTGCTCGAGCTCGGCTGGCAGGTCGATGACGTGACGGCGTACCGGACCGTGCGCGCGGCGCCGCCGGCCGCGGAGGTGCGCGAGGCGATCAAGACCGGCGGCTTCGACGCCGTGCTGTTCACATCGTCCTCGACGGTGCGGAACCTCGTCGGGATCGCCGGCAAGCCGCACACCTCGTCGATCATCGCGGTGATCGGTCCGGCCACGGCGAAGACGGCCGAGGAGCTCGGGCTGCGGGTCGACGTGATGGCCGCCGAACCGTCGGTCGCAGCGTTGGCCGAGGGGCTGGCGGAGTTCGGTCGGGCCCGTCGCGAGTCCGGTGAGACCCAGCTGCCCGGCAAGGCGAACCGCGTCAAGGCGAGTGCGCGGGCCAAGAAGGCGAGATGAGCGCGGCAGCGTCGTATCCGTCCAGCCGGCCGCGTCGGCTGCGTCGGTCGACGGCGCTGCGGCGGCTGGTGTCTGACGTCGCGCTGGCGCCGTCCGACCTGGTGCTGCCGCTGTTCGTCAAGGAAGGCATCGCCGCCCCCCAGCCGATCGCCTCGATGCCGGGCGTCGTCCAGCACACCCGGGACTCGGTGCGCAAGGCCGTGGTCGAGGCGGTCCAGGCGGGTGTCGGCGGCGTGATTCTCTTCGGGATCCCGGCGGTCAAGGACGCCCGCGGATCGGCGGCGGACGACCCCGACGGCATCGTGCAGCAGTCGCTACGCGACGTGGTCTCCGAGGTCGGGGATTCCACAGTCGTGATGGCGGACCTGTGCCTCGACGAGTACACCGACCACGGTCACTGCGGCCTGCTCACCGCAGCCGGTGAGGTGGACAACGACGCGACGCTCGAGCGGTACGCCGCGATCGCGGTCGCGCAGGCCGAGGCGGGGGTCCACCTGGTCGGGCCCAGCGGGATGATGGATGGCCAGGTCGCCGCGATCCGGGCCGGGTTGGATGGCACCGGCCACCCGGATGTCGGGATCATCGCCTACTCCGCGAAGTACGCCTCGGCGTTCTACGGCCCGTTCCGCGACGCCGCCGAGTGCGCGCCCCAGTTCGGCGATCGCGCCTCCTATCAGCAGGATCCGGCCCGCTCGGCGGTGGAGTCGGTGCGTGAGGCGCAGCTCGACATCGCCGAGGGCGCCGACCTGGTGATGGTGAAGCCTGCGGTTGGCTTTCTCGACGTCGTGCGCTCGGTCGTGGACGCCGTCGACGTACCGGTTGCGGCGTACAACGTGTCGGGGGAGTACGCGATGGTCGAGGCGGCGGCGGCCCACGGCTGGATCGACCGGGAACGCGCGATCGCGGAGCTGCTGGTATCGATCAAGCGGGCCGGCGCGAGCATCGTGCTCACGTACTGGGCCACGGAGGCCGCCACCCGCCTCCGCTGAGCTCACTTGTCAGGGCGGCTGAGCGTCGATTTGGGCCGAGCGCCCTGACACGTCAGTCGATGAGGGCGGAGTAGACGAGCTGGCGCAGCTGGGTGCGCAAGGGGTACGTCGATGAGGGCAGCAGCTGGGTCATGAACACCACGCCGAGATCCTCGGCGGCGTCGACCCAGAACGCGGTGCTCGCCATCCCGCCCCAGTAGGACTCGCCCGTGCCTGACAGGACCTTGGCCGCGACCGGGTCGTCCGTGACGGCGAGGCCAAGACCGAAGCCGACCCCGTCGAACCTGGTCTCCGCGAACAGCGGTCGACCGAAGGCCTGCAGGTCGGCGCCGCCGGGCAGGTGGTTGCGCGACATGTAGCGGACCGTGCGGGGTGAGAGCAGCCGGGCGCCGTCGAACGCGCCCCCGCCGAGCAGCATCCGCACGAAGCGCAGGTAGTCCGCCGACGTCGACACCAGCCCGCCACCACCGGAGAACCACTGCGGCGGCTTCTTGTAGGGCTCGCCGAGCGCGTCGTAGCGGATCTTCTCGCTGAGGCCGGGCGCCATGGCGTACAGCGCGGCGAGCCGCTCGTGCTCCGGGTCCGGGACGTGGAAACCGGTGTCGACCATGCCCAGCGGCTCGAAGAGCTCGGCCCGCAGGAACTCATCGAGCGGCCGGCCGGACCAGACCTCGACCAGCCGGCCGAGGACGTCGGTCGCCACCGAGTACAGCCATTCCGTCCCGGGCTCGAAGGCGAGCGGGAACTGCGCGTACGCCTCGATCGTGCCGGCGAGGTCGAGACCGTGCGGCTCGGCGCCGATGTCGAACCCGCCTAGCCGGTAGATCTCGTCCGTGACGTGCACCCGGTGGAACGGGTAGGTCAGCCCCGCCGTGTGGGTTAGCAGGTGCCAGACCCTGATCGGCTCGCTGGCCGGAACGGTCGAGGGCTTGTTGGCCGGCCCGCCGACGTAGACCCGCGGCGACGCGAACTCCGGCAGCCACCGGCTGATCGGGTCGGTCAGCTCGAACGCGCCGCGCTCGTAGAGCATCATCGCGGCGACCGAGGTGATGGGCTTCGACATCGAGTAGATCCGGAAGATGGTGTCGGGCTCGATCGCTCGCCCGGCCTCGATGTCCGCCGCGCCGTACGACGACAGGTGCGCGAGCTTGCCGTGCCGCGAGATCGTCAGCTGGTAGCCGGGGAGCCTGCCGTCGTCGACGTAGCTGGCGAAGTGGTCGTCGATACGCGACAGCCGGGCAGCGTCGATCCCGACGTCAGCGGGGTCGGTGTCAACCGCGAAGTCAGCCATGTTGTCAGCGTCGCACGAGCCCGCGCCGCAAGCCCGGTCGGAGTCCGGCATCGGCCGGGCAGGACAATGGCATCGTGCCCCCTGATGACGCTCCGGCCTCGGCCGCGCTGTTCGAGCGTGCCCGGTCGGTCACGCCCGGCGGGGTCAACTCACCGGTCCGCGCCTTCCGCGCGGTCGGCGGCGTGCCGCGGTTCATGGTTCGCGGCGACGGTCCTTACCTGTACGACGCCGACGGCCGTGAGTACGTCGACCTGGTCTGCTCCTGGGGTCCGACGATCCTGGGCCATGCCCACCCGGCCGTCGTCGAGGCGGTTGCCGCAGCGGCGAAGCACGGTCTGTCGTTCGGTACGCCGACCGTCGGCGAGGTCGACCTGGCTGCCGAGATCATCGCCCGAGTCGAGCCGGTCGATCTGGTCCGGCTGGTGAACTCCGGCACCGAGGCGACGATGAGCGCCGTCCGGCTGGCGCGTGGTTTCACCGGTCGAAGCCTGATCGTGAAGTTCGCCGGTTGCTACCACGGTCACGTCGACGCGTTGCTGGCCAGTGCCGGCAGCGGCGTGATGACGTTCGGGCTGCCCGACTCGCCGGGCGTGACCGGTGCCAGCGCCGCCGACACGATCGTCCTGCCCTACAACGATGTCGACGCTCTCGACGCGGTGTTCGCCGAACGCGGCCACGAGATCGCCTGCGTGATCACCGAGGCCGCCGCCGCAAACATGGGCGTGGTCCCGCCCCGACCCGGCTTCAACGCCCGGCTGCGCGCGGTGACCGAGCAGTACGGCGCGCTGCTGATCAGCGACGAGGTGATGACCGGGTTCCGGGTGTCGTCGGCCGGCTGGTGGGGTCTCGACGGCGTTACGCCGGATCTGTTCACGTTCGGCAAGGTGATGAGCGGCGGGCTTCCGGCCGCGGCGTTCGGTGGCCGCGCCGACGTGATGTCCGCGCTCGCGCCGGACGGGCCGGTGTACCAGGCCGGCACGCTGTCCGGGAACCCGGTCGCCGTCGCCGCCGGCCTCGCCCAGCTGCGGCTGTGCACCCCCGAGGTCTACGTCCATCTCGACGCCACCGCGGCCCGGATCGTAGGGCTCGCCGCTGACGCGCTGGCCGCGGCCGGCGTACCCCACCGGGTCAATGTCGCGGGGAACCTGTTCTCGGTGTTCTTCACCGACCGGCCGGTGGTCGACTTCGCGTCGGCGAAGCAGCAGTCGGCCCACCGCTACACCGCGTTCTTCCACGCGATGCTCGACCGCGGCGTCTACCTGCCGCCGTCGGCGTTCGAGGCCTGGTTCGTGGGCGCCAGCCACGACGACGGGGCGCTCGACCGGATCGCCGACGCGCTGCCCCACGCCGCTCGGGCCGCCGCAGCGGTCGCCGACTCGGCCGACGCTCCGACCCGGAGCGACCGGGCATGAGCCGGACGACGGTGCACCTGGTCCGCCACGGCGAGGTGCACAACCCCGACGGCGTGCTGTACGGCCGGATCCCCGGGTTCGTGCTCTCCGAGTCTGGGGAGCAGATGGCTGTGACGGCCGCCGAGTGGCTGGCCGGTCACGACGTCACGGTGGTGCGGTCGTCGCCACTGGATCGTGCGGTGCAGACGGCGGCGCCGATCGCGGCGGAGTTCGGGATCGAGCCGACGACCGACGACCGGCTGATCGAGAGTGACAACGTGTTCGAGGGGCGGACCGTGGGCGTGGGCGACGGCTCGCTGCGCAACCCGCTCAACTGGCGGCACCTGTACAACCCGTTCCGGCCCTCGTGGGGCGAGCCGTACGACGAGGTGGCGGACCGGGTGCTCGGCGCCGTGTCCGACGCCCGCGACGCTGCCGAGGGCCATGAGGCGGTCCTGGTCAGCCACCAGCTGCCGATCGAGGTGGTCCGCCGCCGGTTGGAAGGCGACCACCTGTGGCATCGGCCGGATCGCCGTCGCTGCGCCCTCGCGTCGGTGACCTCGCTGGTCTACGACGGCGATCGGCTGCTGCGGGTCGACTATGCCGAGCCCGCCGGGGCCGGCGGCCGCAAACAGGTCGGGGGCGCCTGACCCGCGCCGAGCGCGTCCAGGTAGGCGGGTCACAATGGTTGCGATGCAACGACTACTGCGGCGGGTTCTCCCAGCCGGCGCGCTTCTGCTCGCCTTGGCCGGATGCTCGGGCGGCAGCAGCGTCGACACCTCGGTCGACAACAGCCTCGGCTTCCAGCCCGGCGACGGCGCGGTGGTCTTCACCTCCGGCCACCGCTACCCCGTCGGCGATGTCAGCGGCACGACGCTGACCGGAGGCCACCTGTCACTGGCTTCGCTGCGCGGCAAGGTGGTCGTCGTCAACTTCTGGGAGTCCGACTGCGTGCCGTGCCGCGAGGAGGCGCAGGCGTTCAACCAGGTCGCCAAGGACGACGCCTCGAAGGGCGTCGTGTTCGTGGGGATCGACGACCGCGACCAGAAGGCCGGCGCCATCAGCTTCAACACCGTCCACCACGTGACGTACCCCAGCATCTTCGACCCGACGGGGTCGCTGGCGCTGCAGTTCCCCCACGCCGAGCCCGCATCGACACCGACCACGATCGTGATCGACCGCTCCGGCGACATCGCTGCGAAGGTCAGCGGCCTGCTCGACTACACCCATCTCGTGCCGCTGGTGAACGCCGTACTCCAGGACAAGACGTGAGCAGCGGCGCGGTCGTCGTCGCCAGTGCGGCGGCGACGTTCTCGCATGCGGCAGCCGGGAACCTGCTGCTCGCGATCCCGGTCGCAGCGCTCGCCGGGCTGGTGTCGTTCCTGTCGCCCTGCGTGCTGCCGCTGGTCCCGGCGTACCTGTCCTACGTCACCGGGCTCTCGGCTGCCGACCTCGCCGCCGAGCAGCAGCGGCCGCGGGTGAGCGACGGGCCGGGGACTGCGGTGGCCGTCGAGGCGTTGCCACGGCAGGGCCGTCGTCACGGTGGCCGGGTGCTGCTGGGCTCGTCGCTGTTCGTCCTCGGGTTCTCATCGGTGTTCATCCTGTTCGGCGCGTTCTTCGGAGCGGTCGGTGCCCACCTCGACCAGCACTTCCTGCTCGTGGACCGGATCGCTGGTGTGGTCGCCATCGCGATGGGAGCGGCCTTCGTGGGGCTGCTGCCGTTCTCGCAGCGGGAGTGGCGGTTCCACCGGCTGCCGGCGATCGGCATCGCCGGTGCCCCGCTCGTGGGTCTCGCCTTCGGGGTCGGCTGGACGCCGTGCACCGGTCCGACGCTCGCCGTCGTGCTGGGTCTGGCGAGCGACCCCAACACCGGTACGGCGGGCCGCGGCGCCCTGCTGACCGCGGCGTACTGCGTCGGGCTGGGGCTGCCTTTCATCCTCGCCGGCCTGGCGTTCCGGCGCGCGCTGGGCGCGTTCGCGGTCGTGAAGCGGCACTACGCCTGGGTGTTGCGGGGTGGCGGGCTGCTGCTTGTCGTCATCGGCATCCTGCTCGTCACCGGTGAATGGAACACGTTGGCGATCCATCTGCGGTCCGCGACCACCGGCTACACCCCACCGGTATGAGCACATGACCGACGTCCTCGTCGACTCCGATCGCGGCGGCCGGCTCTCGACCCAGCCCGAGCCGCCGAGCCTGCGACCGAGTGGTCGCGGCCCGATCCCGTTCCTGCGGCTGCTCTGGCGCCGGCTCACCAGCATGCGCACGGCATTGTTGCTGCTGGCGCTCCTGGCGATCGCCGCCATCCCGGGCACCATCATCCCGCAGACCAGCCTTGACCCGGTCAAGGTCGACACGTTCGTCACCAACCACCCGCACCTCGGGCCGCTGTTCCACCGGATGTCGCTGTTCAACGTGTTCGGCGCGCCGTGGTTCGCGGCGATCTACCTGCTGCTGTTCGTGTCGCTGATCGGCTGCGTGATCCCTCGGCTTCGGTTGCACGCCCGCGCGATGCTGCGCCGACCGCCCGACGCCCCGCGGCACCTGAACCGGTTGCCTACCACTGCGGACTGGGTGGCCGACGAGCCGCCGGCCGAGGTTGCTGCCCGGGCCCGCGCCGAGCTGCGGCGTCGCCGGTGGCGCGCCGACATCCGGCCCGAGGCCGACGGGAGTGTCACGGTCGCGGCCGAGACCGGCTACCTGCGCGAGACCGGCAACCTCGTCTTCCACGTCGCCCTGCTGGTCCTGCTTGCCGGCATCGCCCTCGGCGGCCTGTTCGGCTACAAGGGAACCGTGCTGGTGACCGTCGGCCCGCAGGGCGGCTTCTCCAACGCGCAGAGCCAGTACGACGTGTTCTCCCCGGCGCGGTTGTTCTCCGACTCGTCGCTGGCGCCGTTCTCGCTGACATTGCACAAGTTCACGGCGAGCTACCAGGCCGACGGCGAGCCGACGACGTTCAAAGCGGCGATCACCTACAAGACGGACCCGACCGCGGCGTCCAAGCCCTACGTCATCCAGGTCAACCACCCGCTGAACATCGGCGGGGCGAAGGTGTTCCTCGTCGGCCATGGCTACGCGATGCACCTGACCGTCACCAACAAGGCCGGCCGGACCGTCTACGACACCAACACGCCGTTCCTGCCGGACAACAGCCAGTTCTACTCACACGGCGTCGTCAAGGTGCCGGACCTCGCACCGAAGCAGCAGCTCGGCATCCTCGGGTTCTTCTACCCGACGTACGGCGTGACCACGGCAGGCACGGCGGTGTCGTCGTACCCCGGGCTGAAGAACCCGGTGCTATCGCTGGTCGCCTTCACAGGAGACCTCGGCGTGAACAGCGGCGCGCCGCAGTCGGACTACTCGCTGCCGATCACGTCGAAGATGACCAACATCGGGACGCGGCAGCTGCGGCCGGGCAGCTCGTGGAAGCTCAAGGACGGGGCGACGCTGCACTTCGAGGGGATCAACCAGTGGGCCACGCTTCAGGTCGCCCACGAGCCGGGCAAGACCACCGTCCTGATCGCCGCGGTCCTCATCGTGGCCGGCTTGATCGGGTCGTTGTTCGTGCGCCGGCGCCGGTTCTGGCTCCGCGCGGTGCCGGTCCCGGCGTCCGACGGGTCAGCGTCCCGGCGTACCGTAGTCACCGCTGCGGGCCTGGGGCGGAACGACGCCGAGGGGTTCGCAGCGGAGCTCCGCGACCTGGTCGCACGGCTCGGCCGGACCGAGGCCGAAGGATCGGCCGTGAGTGACCACACCGAGGAAGGCTGACGGTGCCTGCCAACCTCCACCTCGCCCACACGTCCGACGTCCTGCTCACCTGGGCCGTCTTCTGCTATGCGATCGCGATGCTGGGGTACGCCGCCGAGTTCGCGGCCGGTCGGCGCGCTGAGGCTCGCGACGGGGGCCAGGCCGTCGCCGGGAACGGCTCGACCGCGCAGTCGCCAGCTCGGGCTCGCCGCCGTCGCCCTGACCGTCGTCGGCTGGGGCTGTCACCTCGCCTCAGTGGTGACCCGCGGCATCGCGGTGCACCGGGTGCCGTGGGGCAACATGTACGAGTTCTCGCTCATGGTGACGCTGGTCGCCGTGACGCTGTACCTGATCCTGCTGGTCCGGCAGAAGGTCCGGTATCTCGGCGCTTTCGTCATGGCGCCCGTCGTGCTCTACCTGGGGCTCGCCGGCACCGTGCTCTACGCCGCTCCCGGCCCGCTGGTGCCGGCGCTGAACTCCTACTGGATCAAGATCCATGTCGTGGCAGCGATCCTCGCCACCGGCTCGTTCCTGGTCTCCGGCGTCATCACCGTGCTCTACCTGTTCAAGGAGCGATGGGAGCGAGGGCTGCCGCCGTTACGCGTCTCGCTTCGGCAGCGGCTGCGCTCGCCGATGCACCCGACCCGGGTCAGTCTCGGTCCGGGTACGGCGGCAGCGGTCGAGATGGGCGCCGCCCGCGGTGGCCTGATGCGCTCACTGCCGGCGGCCGAGAGCCTGGACCGGCTCGCCTACCGCATCATCACGTTCGCGTTCCCGGTCTGGACCTTCGCGATCATCGCCGGGCGCGATCTGGGCCGAGCAGGCGTGGAGCCGCTACTGGGGCTGGGACCCGAAGGAGACCTGGTCGTTCATCACGTGGCTCGGCTACGCGGCGTACCTGCACGCCCGGGCGACCGCCGGCTGGCGCGGCGCGGCGGGCCGCGATGCTGTCGCTCATCGCGTTCGGGTGCCTGCTGGTCGACTACTACGTCGTGAACACCGTGATCACCGGTTTGCACTCCTACGCCGGGATCTCCTGACGAGGACGAGGTCGGCCGGACCTGAGCGCAGGACGGCTGTAGCGGGGAACAGGGCCGCGTGGCCCTGAGCAAGTCAAGCTCAGGCGGTGGCAGCCGGCCGGTCCTCGAGCGCTACTCGAGGCGACGGTGGCGCGGAGGGCTGCGCCGGAACGTTCGAGCCGTCATGACGGAGCAGCTCACGGATCTCGGATTCGCGGAACCGGCGATGACCGCCGGGCGTGCGGATGCTGTTGATACGACCAGCCGCGGCCCAGCGGGTCACGGTCTTGGGGTCCACTCGGAAGAGGCTTGCTACCTCTCCGGGTGTCAGCAGGCGGTCTCGCGCCTCCACCATCGGGGACTCCCCCTCGTTGCGTTGTCACTGCCTGCGACGTGCAGGTCACGGAAGTATTACTTACCGCTTCCTGAACTGTCAGTCGAACCTCGCAACTGCCTCCATGAAGGGACACGTCGTACCCTCGCCGCATGAGGCTTCCCGGCGTTCCGTCACGACGAGGGACCCCGCCCGAGCACAGCGCGAGCAAGGCCTTGCTCGCGTACAACGCGTGGCGGCTGCTGCTGCTCGTAGCCTGCCTCGGGATCGGTGACCTCGCCGGGCTGCACGGCTTCCCGCTGATCGTCGTGGCACTGCTGGTCTCGGGCGTACTGAGCTGGTTCCTGCTCAAGCGGCAGCGGATCAGCATGGGGATGGCGGTGGAGTCGCAGGTGCAGCGCGGCCGCAGCAAGCTGGCTGAGCGCACGGCTCGGGAGGATGCGTACGCCGATGCGCTCGCCGCGCAGCAGGCGGCGGAAGCCGACGCTGTTGCCGCGTCAAATCATGCCGAGGGGGAGCCAGCCGTGGCGGAGGTGCCCGGTCTCTCCGCCCACCCGCGACGCTTCGTGACCGCGGCGACGGGATCGCGTCCTCGTCGTGGACGACGCCGCGAACCTGCGTGACCTGCTCACCATCCTGCTCGAGGCGGAGGACGACTTCCAGGTCGTCGGGACCGCCGCGGACGGCGCGGAGGCCATCGAGGCCGCCGCGGCGCTCAACCCGGACATCGTGCTGCTGGACCTGCTGATGCCAGTGATGGACGGGCTGCAGGCGCTGCCGCGGATCCGCGAGATCCTGCCCGATGCGAAGATCGTCATCTTCTCCGGCTTCGAGGACGCCGCCCTCTCACCGGAGGCGGGCGACGCCGGAGCGGACGCCTACATCGAGAAAGGCGTCAGCGTGACCCGGCTGGTCGGGCGGCTGCGCGAGCTGCGAGGTCGACCCGACCCGCTGTGACCGGCGCCGCAGCGGGAGGATGGCCCCATGGTGCGCGCCCAGCTCGACCGCAGCCCCGGCGACGTGGCGCGGATGTTCGACGCCGTCGCCGCCGGCTACGACCGGATGAACGCCGTCATGACCTTCGGTCAGGAGCGCCGGTGGCGTGACGTCGTCGCCCGGGAGCTGTCGCTGCGAGCGGGTGATCGCGTGCTGGACCTCGCGGCCGGCACCGGTGCCAGCTCGATGCCGTTCCGGGAGGCGGGCGCGGAGGTCGTGGCCTGCGATTTCTCGCAAGGAATGCTCAGCGTCGGCCGGCAACAGCATCCTGGGCTCGACCTCGTGGCCGGTGACGCGCTGCGGTTGCCGTTCCATGACCATGCGTTCGACGCGGTGACGATCTCCTTCGGGCTGCGCAACGTCGCGGACGTCGACGCCGCCCTCCGCGAGCTGGCGCGGGTCACGAGACCCCGTGGCCGGCTGGTCGTGCTCGAGACCAGCGCACCGCTGCGCCAGCCGTTGCGTGCCGGTCATCGGCTGTACGTCGACCAGCTGCTCCCGCGGCTCGCCGGCCTACTGTCCAGCGATGCCGAGGCCTACTCCTACCTGGCCGAGTCCGTCGGCGCCTGGCCCACACCCGACGCCCTGGCCGCGCGGGTGGGCGACGCCGGCTGGGCAGTCGTCCGCTGGCGCCAGCTCATGCTCGGCGCCGTCGCGCTCCACTCTGCTATCAAGCCGGCGGCGGAGTAGCAGAGCGGGTGCACTACGCGGAGGACTAGTCGGGTGGGCACGGGAAGGACCAGCGGGCCTAGACTTCCAATCCGGCGCATGTGAAAGCGTTCACGAGCAGGGGATCATGACGACGCAGCCGATCGAGTACGACGCCGACGTCGTCATCGTCGGCGCCGGTCCGGGTGGGTCGACAGCGGCATACCACCTTGCCCAGGCCGGACTCGACGTCATCGTGTGCGAGAAGTCGGAGTTCCCGCGCGAGAAGGTCTGTGGCGACGGGCTGACGCCCCGGGCCGTGAAGCAGCTGATCGCCATGGGCATCGACACCAGCGCCTCCAACGGCTGGATCCGCAACCACGGACTGCGCATCCTCGGCGGCGGCATGCGCATCGAGATCCCGTGGCCGGATCTCGCCAGCTATCCGTCGTACGGCCTGGTGAGACCGCGACAGGACTTCGACGAGGTCCTCGCGCGGGCGGCCCAGAAGGCGGGGGCGCAGCTGCACGAGCAGACGCCGGTGATCGGCCCGCTGCGAGACGAGCGCACCGGCCGGGTGATCGGGGTAGAAGCCAAGGACGGCGAGCGCTACACCGCGCCGGTCACGCTGGTCGCCGACGGGAACAGCTCGCGGCTGTCGCTGCAGCTCGACCGCCAGCGCCGCGAGGACCGTCCAATGGGCGTCGCCTATCGCCGCTACTTCACTAGCCCTCGTCACGACGACGACTGGCTCGAGTCGTGGCTCGAGCTCTGGGACGGCAAGCCGGGCGAGAGCCGGCTGCTGCCGGGCTACGGCTGGGTCTTCGGCGTCGGTGACGGTACGTCGAACGTCGGGCTCGGGATCCTCAACACCTCCGACGCGTTCGGCCGGACCGACTACCGCCACATGCTCGACCGCTGGCTGGCGTCGCTGCCCGAGGAGTGGGGCTTCGTCGAGGCGAACGCCACCGGTCCGACTCGCGGGGCCGCGCTCCCGATGGGCTTCAACCGGGTCCCTCACTACGCGGACGGAGCGATGCTGGTCGGTGACGCCGGCGGCATGGTCAACCCGATGAACGGCGAGGGGATCGCCTACGCCATGGAGTCCGGCCGGCTGGCTGCCGAGCTGGTGGCGCAGGCGCTGGCCGAGCCCACCGCGGTACGCCGGGAGCGGGTGCTCGAGAGCTACCCACCGTGCTGCAGGACACTTACGGCGGCTACTTCACGCTCGGCCGGGTCTTCGTCAAGGCGATCGGGCACCCGAGCGTCATGAAGCTGCTCACCCGCCACGGGCTGCCGCACCCGACGCTGATGAAGTTCTGCCTGAAGCTGCTCGCCAACCTCGCGGAGCCGCAAGGCGGCGATGCGATGGACCGGATCGTGAGCGGGCTCAACCGGATGACACCAGCCGCCTGATCCCGGCCAAACGAGGACACCTAGACTGCAGAACTGCTTGACCGGCAAGCGAAAGGGAGAAGACGACGTGGTCCCGATCCTGGTGCTCGCGCTCCTCGGTGGTGGGTTTGCCGTCTTCTCGATCGTGGCCGGCTCGCTCTCGGGGCCCAAGCGCTACAACCGTGCCAAGCAGGAGGCCTACGAGTGCGGCATCGAGCCGTCGCCGCAGGCGTTCCGCGGTCACCGGTTCCCGGTGAAGTACTACCTGACCGCCATGCTGTTCATCGTCTTCGACATCGAGATCATCTTCTTGTATCCGTGGGCCGTCGCCTTCAACAACCTCGGCATCTTCGGCCTGGTGGAGATGATCACCTTCATTGCGACCGTGTTCGTCGTGTACGCCTACGTCTGGCGTCGCGGCGGGCTCGAGTGGGACTGACCTGATGGGTATCGAGGAGAAGATCCCCGAAGGAATCATCCTGACCACGGTCGCCAAGATCCTCAACACGGCCCGCAAGAACTCGGTCTGGCCGGCGCAGTTCGGTCTGGCCTGTTGCGCCATCGAGATGATGGCGGTCGGCGGGCCGAAGTTCGACATCGCACGGTTCGGCATGGAGCGGTTCAGCGCCTCGCCCCGGCAGGCCGATCTCATGATCGTCGCCGGCCGGGTCTCGCAGAAGATGGCGCCGGTGCTGCGCCAGATCTACGACCAGATGCCGGAGCCGAAGTGGGTGCTGGCAATGGGCGTGTGCGCGAGCAGCGGCGGCATGTTCAACAACTACGCGATCGTGCAGGGTGTCGACCACGTCGTACCCGTCGACATGTATCTACCCGGCTGTCCACCCCGCCCGGAGATGTTGCTCGACGCGATCCTGAAGATCCACGAGAAGGTCAAGCACGGCCCGATCAACGGGCAGCCAGGCCAGACCTCGATCGGCAACTCGCCGTACCCGAAGCCGATCGAGCGCGACACCAGAATCTCCAAGGGACTCCCGGTCGACGTCGAGATCGGGCTGCCGACCGCGCCGCTGCCAGGTGACGTCCCCGCCGGGGGGCGAGCATGACCGAGCCGACCGATCCGGCCCCGACCCCGGAGCACGAAGGCCATCGCCGGGACATGTTCGGAGCATCCGGCTTCGGCGACACCTCCGGCTTCGGTGGTCTGGTGGTCCGCGAGCCGCAGCTGTCGTCGACCCCGCGACCGTACGGCGAGTGGTTCGACGAGGCGACCGACGCGCTGGCGCGGGCCTACCCGGGCTTCTCCGACGCGATCGAACGCGTCGTCGTGCACCGAGGCGAGCTCACGCTGTTCGTCCGGCGTGAGGCGCTGCTCGAGGTCTGCAGCACGTTGCGGGACGACCCGGCGCTGCGCTTCGAGATGTGCGCCAGCCTGTCCGGTGCCGACTACCCGGCCGACCCGTCGGGTCGCCGGCTGCACGCGGTGTACCACCTGCTGTCGATGACCTACCGCCGCCGGCTCCGGCTCGAGGTCTCGGTCACCGCCGAGGACCCGCACATCCCGAGCCTCACCGAGATCTACCCGACCGCGAACTGGCACGAGCGCGAGACCTGGGACTTCTTCGGGATCGTCTTCGACGGTCATCCCGGGCTGACCCGGATCGAGATGCCCGACGACTGGCCCGGCCACCCGCAGCGCAAGGACTACCCGCTCGGCGGCGTACCGGTCGAGTACAAGGGCGCCGAGATCCCCCCGCCGGACGAGCGGAGGTCGTACGCGTAGTGAGTACTACGGACAGCACGGACACGACCTACACCAGCGGGTACGCCGAAGAAGACCCGTACGGCGGCTCGTCGCCGGAGACCGAAGGCCGGGTGTTCACCGTCGGAGGCGGCGACTGGGACGACGTGGTCGACGCGATCGACCCGCTCGAGAGCGAGCGCATCGTCGTCAACATGGGGCCGCAGCACCCATCGACGCACGGCGTGCTCCGGCTGGTGCTCGAGCTCGACGGCGAGAGCGTCGTCCGCACCCGCCCCGTGATCGGCTACCTGCACACCGGCATCGAGAAGAACATCGAGTACCGCAACTGGACCCAGGCCGTCACCTTCATCACCCGGGCCGACTACCTGGCGCCGTTGTTCAACGAGGCGACGTACTGCCTGGGGGTCGAGCGACTGCTCGACGTCGAGGACCAGATCCCGGAACGAGTGCGCACGCTGCGCGTGCTGGTGCTCGAGCTGCAGCGGATCTCCTCACACCTCGTGTGGCTCGGCACCGGCGGCCTGGAGCTCGGCGCGATCACGATGATGCTGTTCGCGTTCCGAGAGCGCGAGCAGATCTCCTCGATCCTCGAGATGATCACCGGGCTGCGGATGAACCACGCCTACATCCGTCCCGGCGGCGTGGCCCAGGACATCCCGCCGGGGGCCGTCGACGCCATCCGCGAGTTCGTGCCCGAGATGCACAAGCGGGTCGACGAGTACGAGACCCTGCTCTCCGCCAACCCGATCTGGGTCGCGCGGACCAAGGACGTGGGCTTCCTCGACACCGAGACCTGCATGCAGCTCGGCGTGACCGGGCCGCTGCTGCGGGCGTCGGGGCTCGCGTGGGACCTCCGCAAGGAGATGCCGTACCTCGACTACGAGACGTATGACTTCGACGTCGTCACCGAGACCGAGGGTGACTGCTACGCGCGTTACAAGGTGCGGGTCAACGAGATCCGGGAGTCGCTCCGAATCATCGAGCAGGCGCTGGACCGGTTGCGTCCTGGCCCGACGATGATCGCCGACAAAAAGATCGCGTGGCCGGCGCAGCTCGCGCTCGGCGGCGACGGGCTGGGCAACTCCCTCGACCACATCCGGACCATCATGGGGACCTCGATGGAGGCCCTGATCCACCACTTCAAGCTGGTGACCGAGGGCTTCCGGGTCCCGCCGGGCCAGGTCTACGTGCCGATCGAGTCACCGCGTGGCGAGCTCGGCGCGCACGTCGTGTCCGACGGCGGCACCCGGCCGTACCGGGTGCACCTGCGTGACCCCAGCTTCGTGAACTTGCAGTCCGTCCCCGCGCTCACCGAGGGCGGCATGATCTCCGACGTCGTGGCGAGCGTCGCCAGCGTCGATCCCGTGATGGGTGGAGTGGACCGCTGATGCTGTCGGAACAGACGCGCGTGCAGGCGCGTGAGATCGTGGCGCGCTACCCGAAGCCGCGGTCGGCGCTGCTGCCGATGCTGCACCTGGTGCAGAGCGACGAGGGCTACGTCAGCTCCGACGGGATCGGGCTGTGCGCCGAGGTCCTTGGGTTGACCAAGGCCGAGGTCGGCGCGGTGGCGACGTTCTACACGATGTACAAGCGCCGCCCGGTCGGGGAGTACCACGTGGGCGTCTGCACCAACACGCTCTGCGCGGTGATGGGCGGGGACGCGATCTACGAGACGTTGCAGCAGCACCTCGGGATCGACCGGCAGAACGGCGTCACCGACGACGGCACGGTCTCCCTCGAGCACGTCGAGTGCAATGCCGCCTGCGACTTCGCGCCGGTCGTGATGGTCAACTGGGAGTTCTTCGACAACCAGACGCCGCAGTCGGCCATCGACCTCGTCGACCAGCTGCGCAGCGGTGAGGGAGCAACGCCAACGCGAGGCGCTTCCAGTGTTTGTACGTGGAAGCAGGCCGAGCGCGTGCTCGCCGGCTACTACGACGGGCGCGGCGATGAAGGTGTTGCCGCCGGCCCGGCCACGCTCGAAGGCCTCAAGCTCGCCCGCGAGCGGGGTGAGACGGCATGAGGCTCACCCCCGTCCTCAGCGACAACTGGGACGCCGAGCGGCCATGGACGATCTCCGGGTACGGCGGGGAGTACGCCGCCGCCCGGAAGGCGCTCACCACCATGGAGCCCGACGCGGTCATCGCCATGGTCAAGGACTCCGGGCTGCGCGGCCGGGGCGGCGCCGGCTTCCCGACCGGGAGCAAGTGGGGCTTCATCCCGCAAGGCGACGGCAAGCCGCACTACCTCGTCGTCAACGCGGACGAGTCGGAGCCGGGGACATGCAAGGACATGCCGTTGCTGTTGGCGAACCCGCACGTCCTGCTCGAGGGCATCGTCATCACCTGCTTCGCGATCCGGTCGAACACCGCGTTCATCTACATCCGCGGTGAGGTGCTGCACATCGTGCGGCGGCTGCAGGCGGCGGTGGCCGAGGCCTACGACGCGGGACTGCTTGGCAAAGACCTGTTCGGCTCCGGGTTCGACCTCGACGTCGTGGTGCATGCCGGTGCGGGTGCCTACATCTGTGGCGAGGAGACCGCGCTGCTCGACTCGCTCGAGGGCTATCGCGGCCAGCCCCGGCTGCGGCCGCCGTTCCCCGCCGTGGCCGGGCTGTACGCCAGCCCCACGGTCATCAACAACGTCGAGTCGATCGCCAGCGTGCCGGCCATCATCGATCGCGGCGTCGACTGGTTCCGCGGCTTCGGTTCCGAGAAGTCGCCGGGCTTCACGCTCTACTCGTTGTCCGGCCATGTGACCCGGCCCGGCCAGTACGAGGCGCCGCTCGGCGTGACGCTGCGCGAGCTGTTGGACCTGGCCGGCGGTGTCCGCACCGGTCACGAGCTGAAGTTCTGGACGCCCGGTGGATCGTCGACGCCGCTTCTCACCGCGGAGCATCTCGATGCCCCGCTGGACTACGAAGGCATGACGGACGCCGGCTCGATGCTCGGCACCAAGGCGCTGCAGATCTTCGACGACACCACCTGCGTGGTCCGCGCGGTGCTGCGATGGACCGAGTTCTACGCCCACGAGTCGTGCGGCAAGTGCACCCCGTGCCGGGAGGGCACCTACTGGATGGTGCAGATCCTGCAGCGGCTCGAGAAGGGCGACGCCGACGCGACGGACATCGACACCCTGCTCGACGCGTGCGACAACATCCTCGGTCGGTCGTTCTGCGCGCTCGGCGACGGCGCCGTCAGCCCGATCACGTCGTCGGTGCAGTACTTCAAGGACGAGTACGTCGCCCACTGGGAGACCGGCGGCTGCCCCTTCGATCCCGCCGCGGCCACGCTGTTCGCCTCTGCTGGAGCCGCCTCATGACGGTCACGAAGCCCGAGTCCGCCGACGGCACGCCGGCTCCGGTCGACACGGTCAGCGCCACGATCGACGGGATCCCGATCACCGTCCCGAAGGGGACCCTGATCATCCGCGCCGCCGAGCAGCTCGGCATCCAGATCCCGCGGTTTTGCGACCACCCGCTGCTCGACCCGCTCGGTGCCTGCCGGCAGTGCATCGTCGAGGTCGAGGGGCAGCGCAAGCCACTCACCGCGTGCACGTCGACCGTCACGGACGGGATGGTCATCAAGTCGCAGCTGACCAGCGCGGTCGCGGAGAAGGCGCAGAAGGGGACCCTGGAGTTCCTGCTGCTCAACCATCCGCTCGACTGCCCGGTCTGCGACAAGGGCGGCGAGTGTCCACTGCAGAACCAGACGCTGGCCAACGGCGCCGCCGAGAGCCGGTTCATCGACGTCAAGCGCACCTACCCGAAGCCGATCGCGATCTCCTCGCAGGTGCTGCTCGACCGCGAGCGCTGCGTGCTGTGCGCCCGGTGCACGAGGTTCTCCCAGCAGATCGCGGGCGACCCGTTCATCGAGCTGTTCGAACGCGGCGCCCTCGAGCAGGTCGGGGTCTACGAGGACGAGCCGTTCTCGTCGTACTACTCGGGGAACACGGTGCAGATCTGCCCGGTCGGCGCCCTGACCGGCACCCAGTACCGGTTCCGCGCCCGACCGTTCGACCTGGTGTCGACGCCCAGCATCTGCGAGCACTGCTCATCTGGCTGCCAGCAGCGCACCGACTGGCGCCGCGGCAAGGTGTTGCGCCGGCTGGCCGGCGAGGACGACGCGGTCAACGAGGAGTGGAACTGCGACAAGGGCCGGTGGGGGTTCCAGTACGCCACCGCCCGTGACCGGCTCGCCACGCCGCTGGTGCGCGACGACGACGGGTACCTCGTCGAGGCGTCATGGACCGACGCGTTAGAGCGCGCCGCTGCCGGGCTGCGGGAGCACCGGGGTCGCGCCGGGGTCCTCACCGGCGGCCGGCTCACCGTCGAGGACGCCTACGCCTACTCGAAGTTCGCCCGGCTCGCCCTCGGCAGTAACGACATCGACTTCCGCGCCCGGCCGCACTCCGCCGAGGAGCACGACTTCCTCGCATCGTCGGTCGCGGGCCGCTACCTGGAGACGACGTACGACGACCTCGAGCACGCACCGGCCGTGCTGCTCGTCGGCTTCGAGCCCGAGGAGGAGTCACCGATCGTCTTCCTGCGGCTGCGCAAGGCCGCGGCCGCCGGCCACACCGCGGTGTTCGGGATCGCGCCGTTCCGCACCGAGGGGTCTGCGCAAGCTCAGCGGCCGGCTGCTGCAGGCCGCACCCGGAGAGCGAGGCCGAGCTGCTCACGCCCTCGGTCGTCCGGGAGGCGGCTGAGACGAGGCCGGCGACCGCTGCACGCGAGGCGCTGCGGTCAGCCTGGGGCGGTCATCCTTGTCGGCGAACGACTCGCATCGGCTCCGGCGCGCTGTCCGCGGCGGCGGCACGACTCGCCGAGGTCACCGGTGCACGGCTCGTGTGGGTTCCGCGTCGGGCCGGCGACAGGGGTGCGCTGGAGACCGGGTGCCTGCCGTCGCTGCTGCCCGGTGGTCGCCCAGTTGCCGACACCGAGGCGCGCCGTGAGGTCGCCGACGTGTGGGGTGCCGACCTCCCGCTGTCGCCAGGACGCGGCGGGTGACACGATCCTGTCGGCCGCCGCCGGCGGTGGCCTCGCACTGGTCGTCGCCGGCGTCGACCCGGCCGACCTGGCTGATCCGGCACTGGCGCTGCGAGCACTGGAGGAGGCACCGTTCGTGGTGAGCCTCGAGATCCGCGAGTCGGCGGTGACGGATCGCGCCGACGTCGTGCTGCCCGTCGCACCGGTCGTCGAGAAGGCCGGCAGCTACCTCGACTGGGAAGGCCGGGTCAGGCCGTTCGACGCGACGTTGGAGTCGACCGGCGCGATGTCGGACCTTCGGGTGCTCCAGCAGCTTGCTGGCCAGCTCGGTGTCGATCTCGGTACGCCGAACGTGCGCACGACCAGGCGGAGATCGCCCGACTCGGCGCCTGGGCGGGCGAGCGGCCGGCCGGCGCCGAGCGTCGACGCGCCGACGCCGCCGTCGCCGGGGGCCGGTGAGGCCGTGCTGGCGACGCTGGCACCACCTGCTCGACGAGGGCGGCTGCAGGAGCACGAGCCGCACCTGGCCGGCACCCGCCGGCCTGCGCGTGGCCCGGCTGTCGGCCGGAACCGCCGCTGCGCTCGGTGTCGCGAGCCGGCGAGGCATGACGGTGAGCACCGATGCGGGCTCGATCGCCCTTCCGCTCGCGGTCACGGACCTCCCGGACCGCGTGGTCTGGCTGCCGACGCTCTCCGAGGGGTCCCACGTGCACGCCTCGCTCGGCAGCGGGCCGGGGTCCGTCGTACGGATCGCCGCCGGATCGGGGAGCGCGTCATGATCGCGCCGATGGCGGCCTACGACACCCCATCTTCGGCCTCGACCCGTGGTGGCTGATCCTGCTCAAGGCCGTCGTCATCTTCGTCTTCCTGGTCGTGACGACCCTGCTCATGATCTGGGCGGAACGTCGCGTCATCGGCCGGATGCAGGCACGGCTGGGTCCGAACCGGGTCGGTCCGTTCGGTGTCGGCCAGGGTCTCGCCGACGGCATCAAGCTGGCGTTGAAAGAAGACCTGATCCCGGCGATGGTCGACAAGCCGCTCTACATCCTGGCGCCGATCATCGCGACCGCCCCGGCGTTCCTCGCCTTCGGGGTGATCCCGATCGGGCCCGAGGTCTCGATCTTCGGCGTCCACACGCCGCTGCAGCTCACCGACCTTCCGGTAGCAGTGCTGTTCATCCTGGCCATGGCGTCGATCGGGGTGTACGGCATCGTGCTCGCCGGCTGGTCGAGCCAGTCGCCGTACCCGTTGCTCGGCGCGCTTCGCTCGGCCGCGCAGGTGATCTCCTACGAGGTCGCGATGGGTCTGGCCCTCGTCGGCGGTCTTCCTGTACGCCGGGTCGCTGTCGACCTCCGCGATCGTCGCCGCGCAGCACGACTGTGGTACGCCCTGCCGCTTGCTGCCGTCGTTCGTCATCTACTTGATGTCGATGGTCGGCGAGACCAACCGCGCGCCGTTCGACCTGCCCGAGGCCGAGAGCGAGCTCGTCGCCGGCTTCCACACCGAGTACGCCTCGCTGAAGTTCGCGACTGTTCTTCCTGGCCGAGTACATCAACGTGACCACCGTGTCGGCGCTCTGCCACGACGTTGTTCCTCGGTGGCTGGCGGGCGCCGTGGCCGCTGTCACTGGTCAACGACGGCATGCTCAACCAGGGCTGGTGGCCGGTCCTGTGGTTCTCGAGCAAGCTGTTCCTGCTGCTGTTCTGCTTCATCTGGCTGCGCGGCACGCTGCCGCGGTTGCGCTACGACCAGTTCATGCGGCTCGGCTGGAAGGTCCTGATCCCGGCCAGCCTGGTGTGGATCCTCGTGGTCGCGTCGTTCCGCGCGCTGACCAACACCGGTCACAGCCGGCCACAGACCATCGCGTACGTCGGCATCCCGATCGCGGTCATCGTGCTGGTCTGGTCGTTCGTGGCGGAGACCAGGCCTCGCGTCGCGAGCGTGCGCTCGCGGAGCTCGAGGCGGCTCCCGACGAGACCGTCGGATCCGGGGCGCCGGCGCGCGGCACCTACCCGATCCCCGTGCTGACCGGAGCCCGGACCCTGGACGTCGCAGCCGTCGGCGCCGAACGGCTCCGCCGGATCCGGGGACGGACACCACGACGACGGAGGTGCCGAGTGGCTGACGAGATCGAGCCCGGCTCGACCGAGAAGGCCTCGCCGGAGCCGGAGAAGCCGTCGTTCTTCTCGGAGGCCACCGCGCCGGTCGCGGGCTTCGGCGTCACCTTCGCCACGATGCTCTCCAAGCCGGTGACCGAGCAGTACCCCGAGGAGAAGGTGCCGACCGCGCCGCGCTACCACGGCCGCCACGTCCTCAACCGGCACGCCGACGGCCTGGAGAAGTGCATCGGGTGCGAGCTGTGCGCCTGGGCCTGCCCGGCCGACGCGATCTACGTCGAGGGTGCGGACAACACCGAGGAGGAGCGGTTCTCCCCGGGTGAGCGTTACGGCCGCGTCTACCAGATCAACTACCTGCGCTGCATCTTCTGCGGCCTGTGCATCGAGGCGTGCCCGACGCGGGCGCTGACGATGACCAACGAGTACGAGCTGGCGGATGACAGCCGTGAGGACCTGATCTTCACCAAGGACCAGCTGGTCGCCCCGTTGCTCCCCGGCATGGAGGCGCCGCCGCACCCGATGCGGCTCGGCGACGACGAGAAGGCGTACTACGTCGGCCAGACCGTCAACCCCGTCCCCGGTGACGTGGCGCAGGAAGGCCGGCTACGGCCCCAGGCGCGCCCGTGGGAACGAGGCGGGCAACCGGTCGGCCGAGGAGGTGTCGTGACGGTGCCACTCGCTGCCACGGTTCTCGCCGCCGCTCCCGCCACCACTCACGAGGCGGTGCTGTTCTGGCTGCTCGCCCCGATCTCGGTCGCGGCGCGCGATCGGGATGGTCTTCGCCCGCAGCGCGGTCCACTCGGCGCATGTGCTCGCGCGCCGTGATGCTCAGCCTCGCCGCCTTCTACACCGCGGAGAACGCGCCGTTCCTCGCCGTCGTGCAGGTGGTCGTCTACACCGGCGCCGTGCTGATGCTGTTCCTGTTCGTGCTGATGTTGATCGGCGTCGACTCGACCGACTCGCTGATCGAGACGCTGCGCGGGCAGCGCGCCGCGCGCCTTCGTCGTCGGTCTCGGGTTCGCCGTCCTGCTGGTCGCGACGCTCGCCGGCGCGCTCGGCGGGTTCGGCGTACCGAAGGGGGTCACCGCCGCCGAGGCGGGCCATGGCAACGTCGCCGGCATCGCCTAACTGCTGTTCTCCCGTTACGTGTTCGCCTTCGAGGCGACGAGCGCACTGCTCATCACGGCGGGCCTCGGCGCGATGGTGCTGGCGCACCGCGAGCCGACCGAGCCCAAGCGGACCCAGCTGCAGCGGATGAAGGCGCGAGCGGCGGTCGGCGGCAAGGGCGTCGGCCCGCTGCCCGGGCCCGGCATCTACGCCGACCACGACGCGGTCGACACCCCGGCGCTGCTGCCCGACGGCAGCATCGCGGCCACGAGCGTGCCGGAGTACCTGCAGGTCTCCGCCGCCCGCCCCCACGTCGACACGGCGGAGAAGGGAGCTCGAACGATGAGGGTCGACTACTACCTCTACCTGTCCGCCGTGCTGTTCACGATCGGCGCCGTCGGGGTGCTGGTACGCCGCAACGCCATCGTCGTGTTCATGTGCGTCGAGCTCATGCTCAACGCCGTCAACCTGACGCTCGTCACGTTCGCCCGCATCAACGGCAACCTCGACGGGCAGGTCATCGCGTTCTTCGTGATGGTCGTCGCCGCGGCCGAGGTCGTCGTGGGCCTGGCCATCATCATGTCCATCTTCCGGTCCCGGCGGTCTGCTTCCGTCGACGACGCCAACCTGCTGAAGTACTGAGGCCGCCGCCGATGACCGCGACCGCTCCCGTCACCTACGCCGCTGCGACCGGCGTCTTCCACCTCACCTTGCTGCTGGTGCTGCTGCCGGCGGCGAGCGCCGCGGTGCTGCTGCTCGGCGGTCGGCGTACCAACGGCTGGGGGCACCTGCTCGGCTGCGCGACACCGATCCTGGCGTTCGTCATCGGCGTCATCGAGTTCTTCGCACTGATCAGCCGCGACGGCGGGGAGAACCGCCAGCTCGACCAGCATCTGTTCACCTGGGTGCCGGTCGGCACGTTCCACGTCAACGCCAACGTGCTGCTCGACCCGCTGTCGATCGTCTTCGTGCTGCTGATCACCGGCGTCGGCTCGTTGATCCACATCTACTCGGTCGGCTACATGGCGGACGACCCGGATCGGCGGCGCTTCTTCGGCTAGCTCAACCTGTTCGTCGCCGCGATGCTGCTGCTGGTCCTCGCCGACAACTACCTGGTGCTGTACGTCGGCTGGGAGGGCGTCGGTCTCGCGTCGTACCTGCTGATCGGGTTCTGGACCTACAAGCCGAGCGCGGCGGTCGCGGCCAAGAAGGCGTTCCTCGTCAACCGGGTCGGCGACGTCGGGCTGTCGCTCGGCATCATGCTGATGTTCACGACGTTCGGGACCGTCGCCTTCGACGGCGTGTTCACCGGCGCCGGCCGCACGCGCAGACCGGCACCCTGACCGCGATCGGCGCTGCTGCTGCTGCTCGGCGCCTGCGGCAAGAGCGCCCAGGTGCCGCTGCAGTCCTGGTTGCTCGACGCGATGGAGGGCCCGACGCCGGTCTCGGCCCTGATCCACGCGGCGACGATGGTGACCGCCGGTGTCTACCTGATCGCGCGGTCCAACGCGATCTTCGACGTCGCGCCGCACGCCCGGCTGGTCGTCGAGATCGTCGGCGCGATCACGCTGATGTTCGGCGCGATCATCGGTTGCGCGAAGGACGACATCAAGAAGGTGCTCGCCGGCCTCGACGATGAGCCAGATCGGCTACATGTTCCTGGCCGTCGGGCATCGGTCCGCCGGCTACGCGTTCGGCGATCATGCACCTGCTCGTGCCACGGCTTCTTCAAGGCGGGCATGTTCCTCGGTGCCGGCTCGGTGATGCACGGCAATGAACGACGAAGTGAACATGCGCCGGTACGGCGGGCTGCGCAAGGTCATGCCGTGGACCTTCGTCACGTTCGCCTCGGCTACCTCGCGATCATCGGCATGATCCCGTTCTCCGGCTTCTTCTCGAAGGACAAGATCATCGAGGCGGCGTTCGACAAGGGCGGCGCTCCGGCGAGATCTTCGGCGCGGTCGCGCTGCTCGGCGCCGGGATCACGGCGTTCTACATGACCCGGTTGATGCTGATGACGTTCTTCGGCAGAAGCGCTGGCCGAAGGACGCCCACCCGCACGAGTCGCCGGGGTCATGCTGGTCCCGATGGGCGTGCTGGCGCTTCGGCTCGCTGGTCGCCGGGCTACCTGCTCGTCCTCACGGCGACCTGAGCAACTTGCTGACGCCGGTCACCGGCCCGCGGCGCCGCGCCGGCGACGCGAGCCGTCTGCGGCAGGTGGCGTTCAGCCTGCTGGCGCTCGCCGTCGTGCTCGTCGGCGTCGGCGTCGGCTACTGGCTCGTCGGCCGCAAGCCGGTGCCGGCCGAGCCGCCGACGCACGTCACCCCGCTCACGGGGCCGCCCGCCGCGTCGCTGTACGGCGACGCGTTCAACGAGGCGGTGTTCATGCGGCCCGGCCAGTACCTCACTCGGGCGCTGGTCTACTTCGACAACCGAGGCGTCGACGGCGCGTCAACGGCCTCGCCGCCGGCATCGGCGGCACTCAGCGCGCGGCTGCGCGCGGCGCAGACCGGCTTCGTCCGCTCCTACGCGCTGTCGATGTTCGGCGGCGCGTTCGCCATCCTGCTCGCGCTCGTCCTGGTGAGGGTGGGGTGACGCGCGATGAACTCCGGCTTCCCCTGGCTGACCGTCGATCGGTCGCTGCTCCCGCTGGTCGGCGTCGGTCGGCGTCATCGCGCTGCCGACGGCGCGCGAGGCAGCAGGCCAAGCAGATCGCGCTGGGCGCGTCGCTGCTGACGCTGCGTCGCCTCGATCGTCATGGCGTTGCAGTACAAGGTCGGCGGCGCCCGCTTCCAGTTCACCGAGGACTACACCTGGATCAAGCGTTCGGCGCCCACTACGCGGTCGGCGTCGACGGCATCGCGCTGGTGCTGATCCTGATGACGACTGTCCTGACGCCGGTCTGCATCCTGGCGTCGTGGCACGACGCTCGACCCCGAGTCGACGGACGCCGAGGACGACGCCAGCCCGCGCGCGTCGCGCGTCCGCGGCTGTTCTTCTCGCTGCTGCTCGCCACTCGAGATCGCTCGTCATCGGCGTCTTCGCCGCCACTCGACGTCTTCCTGTTCTACGTGCTGTTCGAGGCGATGCTGATCCCGATGTACTTCCTGATCGGCTCGTTCGGCGGGCCGCGCCGCTCGTACGCCGCGGTGAAGTTCCTGCTCTACAGCCTCGCCGGCGGCCTGCTCATGCTGGTCGCGGTGATCGGGCTGTACGTCATCTCGACCCACCAGCTCGGCACCGGCACCTTCGACTCACCGGGTGCTGATCGGCCAGCTGCACATCTCGCACGGCGAGCAGATCGCGCTGTTCCTCGGGTTCTTCATCGCCTTCGCGATCAAGGCGCCGCTGTGGCCGTTCCACACCTGGCTGCCGGACGCCGCGAGCCGAGGCACCGACCGGCACCGCGGTGCTGCTCGTCGGCGTGCTCGACAAGGTCGGCACCTTCGGCTTCCTGCGCTACTGCATCCCGCTGTTCCCGTACGCGTCGAACTACTTCGCGCCGTACGTCCTCGGTGCTGTGCGTGATCGGCATCCTCTACGGCGCGCTGCTCGCGATCGGCCAGACGGACATGAAGCGACTGGTCGCGTACACCTCGGTCTCGCACTTCGGCTTCATCGCGCTGGGCGTCTTCGCCTTCACGACGCAGGGCGGGTCCGGCGCGACGCTCTACATGGTCAACCACGGCTTCTCGACCGGCGCGCTGTTCCTCGTCGTCGGCTTCCTGATCGCCGCGCCGCGGCTCGCGGAGGTCGATGACTTCGGCGGCGTCGCGAAGGTCGCGCCGTGGCTCGGCGCGATTTCCTGATCGCCGGGCTGTCGGCGCTGGCGCTGCCCGGCCTGTCGCACCTTCGTCAGCGAGTTCCTGGTGCTGGTCGGCACCTTCACCAAGTACCGGTGGTCGCGGTCGTCGGCGACCATCGGCATCGTGCTGGCCGCGCTCTACATGCTCTGGCTGTACCAGCGCACGATGCACGGCCCGGTCGCACGGCGGTCGAAGGCTTCAAGGACCTCAGCCTCGCGAGGCCTGGCGTCATCGGCCCGCTGATGGTCGTGATCGTCGTGCTCGGCTTCTACCCGAAGCCGCTGCTCGACATCATCAACCCGCGCGGTCAAGCACCAACTCGTCGTGCGCGACCCGACCCGACGCCCGGTCCGGACTCGCCGACCAACCGCTGCGTCGACCAGCCGCCGAGCGAGCCGGAAGTGCACGCACTCAGTCTGCGCTCTGGCCGACCGGTCGACCGATCTGCGGGAGCGCGAAGTGAGCGACTTCCAGTCGCCGTCGATCGCGTACTCACGCGCTCTCGCCGATCCTCATCCCGTTCGGTGCCGCGCTGGTCGGCGTGCTGGTCGAGGCGTTCGTGCCCGCGGTGCGCGCTGGCGCGGCGCAGGTCGGCGTCGCGCTGGTCGGCCTGCGTCGGCGCGCTCGTCGCGCGTCGTCGCGCTCGCCGGCGACGCACATCGTCACCGCGCACGGCGCGGTCGCATCGACGGCCCGACGCTGTTCCTGCAGGGGACCATCGCGATCCTGGGCATCGGCAGTCGTGCTGCTCGTCGCCGATCGCACGCCGCTCGACGGCGGCGCCTTCGTCGCGCAGGCCGCGACCACGCCGGGCTCCGCGGACGAGCGGGCCAGCACCCGGCGGCCGCGTGCAGACCGAGGTCTACCCGCTGCTGATGTTCTCGGTCGCCGGCATGATGCTGTTCCCGGCGTCCAACGACCTGCTGACGATGTTCGTCGCGCTCGAGGTGCTCTCGCTGCCGCTCTACCTGCTGTGCGGGCTGGCCCGCCATCGCCGGCTGCTCGTCCAGGAGGCGGCGCTCAAGTACTTCCTGCTCGGCGCGTTCTCCTCGGCGTTCTTCCTCTACGGCGCTGGCGCTGCTCTACGGCTACGCCGGCTCGGTGTAGCTCGGCGTGATCCAGGCGCGCACAGCTCGCCGGCACGCACGACGACACCCTGCTCTTCATCGGCCTGGCGCTGCTGCTCGGTCGGCCTGCTGTTCAAGGTCGGCGCGGCGCCGTTCCACACGTGGACCCCGGACGTCTATCAGGGCGCGCCGACGCCGATCACCGGGTTCATGGCCGCGCCACCAAGGTCGCCGCCTTCGGCGCGCTGCTGCGGGTGTTCTACGTCGGCGTTCGGCGGCCTCGAGCTGGGACTGGCGGCCGGTCTCCTGGGCGTGTCGCGATCCTCACCATGCTGGTCGGGTCGGTCTTCGCGCATGACCCAGACCGACATCAAGCGGATGCTCGCCTACTCCTCGATCGCGCACGCGGGCTTCATCCTGATCGGCGTGATCGCGCTCGAACAAGGCCGGCCTGTCGCGGCGTCGATGTTCTACCTGGTCACCTACGGCGTCGCGACGATCGGCTGCGTTCGCCATCGTCACCCTGGTGCGCGACCCGGACGGCGAGGCCACGCACCTGTCGCGCTGGGCGGGCCTGGGCAGGCGGTCGCCGATGTCGGCCGCGTGCTTCGCGGTGTTCCTGCTGGCGCTCGCCGGCATCCCGCTCACCTCAGGCTTCACCGGCAAGTTCGCGGTCTTCCCGGCCGGCGTGCGCGGCGGCGCGACGGCGCTGGTCATCGTCGGCGTGCTCGCCAGCGCGATGGCGGCGTTCTTCTACGTGCGGGTCATCGTGATGATGTTCTTCGCCGAGCCGCGTCGCGGACGGCCGACCGTCGTCACGCCCGGCGCGGCGACCACGAGCGCGCTCGCGCGTCGCGGTCGCGGTTACCGTGGTCCTCGGCGTGTTCCCGCAGCCGGTGCTGGACCTGGCCAACCACGCGCGTGCCGTTCTACCACTGACAGCCGACGAGTCGAGGCGGTCGAGCAGCCGTGAGCGCGTGCGCGCGACTCGGCTTCGACGCCGACCCGGCACTCGACGCGACGGTGCGGGCAGGGCTGGCCGCCGTCGAGGCGCTGCTGCGCGACGCGGTGCAAGCTCGACGACGCGTTCGTCACCGAGGCCGCGCGCCACCTGATCGCGGCCGGCGGCAAGCGGTTCCGCCCGCTGGTCACGTTGCTGGCCGTCGCAGTTCGGTGACCCGAGCCGGCGCCGGGCGTCGTACCGGCCGCCGTGGTCGTCGAGCTGACGCACCTCGCGACGCTCTACCACGACGACGTCATGGACGAGGCGCTGCTGCGCCGCGGTGCCGACTCGGCGAACGCGCGCTGGGACAACACGGTCGCGATCCTGACCGGCGACTTCCTGTTCGCCCGGGCCTCCGACATGCTCGCCGACCTCGGGCCGGAAGCGGTGCGGCTGCAGGCCCGCACCTTCGAGCGGCTGGTGCACCGGTCAGATCCGCGAGACCGTCGGGCCCGGCCGACGGCGAGACCCGGTCGAGCACTACCTGCGGGTGCTGGCGGACAAGACCGGGTCGCTGATCGCGTACGTCGGCTCGTTTCGGCGCCATGCTCTCCGGCGCGTCGACGACGGTCGACCGAGCTGCTGACGCAGTGGGGCGAGCGGATCGGCGTCGCCTTCCAGCTCTCCGACGACATGCTGGACATCGCGTCGGAGTCCGCCGAGTCGGGCAAGACGCCCGGCACCGATCTGCGCGAGGGCGTCCCGACGCTGCCGGTGCTGCTGCTGCGCCGTGACGCAGCAGCCGGCCGACGCGGATCTGCTCGCCGCGCTCGACCGGTGACCTGTCCGACGATGCCGCGCTCGCCGAGGTGCTGGCCGAGCTGCGGGCGCACCCGGTGATGGCCGGGCTCGCGAGGTCACGCCCAGTGGGCCGCGGACGCGCGCGTCACCCTCGAGCCGTTGCCGGATGTCCCGGCCCGCCGTGCGCTGGCATCGCTGAGCGACTTCGTCGTACGCCGCTCCGGCTGACCGGCCAACTTGCGACGGGTAGTGGCCCGTGCCACGCTCGACACGTGGCAACCCCGGTCCTCGATCGGCCCAGCGAGCGGCTGGACGACTCCGGCCTGCCGCCGTTGCCGCCCGAGCCGGACGGGGGCGAGGGTCCGTCGTGGCACGGCCCGGCCCAGCCGCACCTGTTCTGGGTGATCGCGTGGACGGTCATGTTGGTGTTCGCGCTCCCGGGCTCGTGGGCGATCGTGACCATCATCAGCCACGTCAGCTGACCAAAACTCGTCGAGTGTGACGCTCGGGCCCTTCCGACCCGGTTAGTCCGGGACAACGCGTCTCACTCGGCGGGGCGTGGGCGCCATGTTGTTGCCCTCGATGGGGTTGGGCGGGGCAGCTGCGCAGCATGACAACGGTATGCCACCTACTCGCAAGACGAACCGAGACCGACAAGTCCGGGACCGAGGAGCGATTCACCGGCGCGCTGGACCGGATGGTCGACGAGGGCCGGCCGCGGCTGGAACGCACCTGGCCGGCGATGCTGTCGACCGGCGCGGTCGCCGGCGCGGAGGTATCGCTCGGTGTACTCGCGCTGCTGACGGTCGAGGCCGCCACGAACGGCAACCCGCTGCTCGGCGGGCTCGCGTTCTCGTTCGGTTTCGTCGCCCTGCTGCTCGGCCACAGCGAGCTGTTCACCGAGGGCTTCCTCGTGCCGGTCGCTGTCGTCGCGGTGAAGCAGGCCACCTGGTGGCAGCTGGTGCGGTTCTGGGTGGGGATCCTGGTCGCGAACCTCGCCGGAGGCTGGGTGCTCACCTGGTTCGCGATGCAGGCCTACCCGGAGCTGCACGCGCAGGCGGTGTCGTCCGCGTCGTACTTCATCGACACCGGGATCGGGTTGCGCAGCTTCTCGATGGCCGTGCTCGGCGGAGCGCCATCACCTTGATGACCCGGATGCACAACGGAACCGACTCGGTGCCCGCCCGGCTCGTCGCCTCCATCTTCACAGCGTTCATCCTGGCCGGCCTGCGCCTGGGCCACTCGATCCTCGACTCGCTGCTCATCTTCTCGGCGATGCACAACGGGATCCGCGCCGTTCGGGTACCTGGACTGGCTGGGCTGGTTCGGCTGGGCGGTGCTCGGAAACATCGTCGGCGGCATCGGGCTCGTGACGCTGCTGCGCCTGGTGCGCAGCAAGGACGTCATCTTGCAGCGGCGAGCGGCCACCGCCTAGGCCAGCGTGATCGCGGCGGCCGATCAGGAGGTCGGCACCCAGTAGCGGAGCTTGATGCCGCGCTGATCCTCGAGGACTCCACCGCCCGCTTCGATGACCTTGCGGGAACCGACGTTGTCGCTGTCGCAGGTCACCAGAGCGCGATCGATGCCGAGCGCTCGCGCGTGCGGGAGCACGGCACGCAACATCGCGGTGGCATGGCCGCGCCGCCGCGCGCTCGGCCGGACGTCGTACCCGATGTGCCGCCGACCTCGAGCAGGAAAGGAGTGAGCCGGTGACGGACCGCGATCCGGCCCAGGTAGCCGGTCTCGTCGACCCACCACCACGTCGTGCTGGGCACGTAGCCCACGGGCCTCGGGGTGTCCTCGAGTGAGTCCGCTCGCAGCGTTCGCACGTAGTCCGCGAACCCGTCCGGGTCGTTCCACGTCGGTCCGAACCGCTGATGTTCGTGGCCGATCATGGAGGCGTCGTCGGGTCCGCCGCGCCCTTCGGCACGAAACTCCGCCATCGCAGCGAGAAACGAAGCCTGCTCGGCCGTCGTCGGAGGATCAGGGTCGGCACGAACTCGGGTCAACCCGATGGTCTCGCCGGTGTCGGCCAACCCGCCGGGGTCAGGCGGCGAGCCGGACGTCCTGGGGTGCGCTTTCGCGTGGTGCGGTCGCGATCACCCGCGCCGCGACGCGGAGCGCGAGGTAGCCGGCGCGCGCGCCGATGACAAGTCCCGACACCAGCCCGACGGCGAGCCCGGCGATCGCGATGAGCAGCATCTCCACACGTGCAAGCATGCGCACCCGACGTGGTCACCAGGCGACCCGCCGTGAACGTGCAGCGAACCTCAGCCGAAGAGCGCCTTCGCGACCAGGTCGTTCATCACCTCGGTCGCGCCACCGCCGATGCCCAGCAGCGGGCGTCGCGGTAGTGGCGTTCCACCTCGCTGTCGCGCATGTACCCGGCTCCGCCGTGCAGCTGCACCGCCTGGTCGACGACGAACGAGCCCGCCTCGACCGCCTGGTTCTTCGCCATCGCGGCTTCGGCGAACACCGGCTCCCCCTGGCTGGCGCTCGACGATCGCGTGGACGTAGGTCCGTGCCACATCGACCGCGCGGGTCATGTCGACGAGCTTGTGCCGCACCACCTGCTTGCCGATCAGCGGCCTGCCGAACGCCGTGCGCTGTCGGACCCAGGCCACCGTGAGGTCGAGCGAGCGCTGCGCGATCCCGTAGGCGTGCGTCGCGAGCGCGAGCCGTTCGCCCGCGAAGTGCTTTGCGACCTGGGCGAACCCGGTTCCCTCCTCGCCCACCAGGTTCCCGGCCGGCACCCGGACGTCGACGTACCCGAGCTCCCCGGTGTCGCTGCACAGCCACCCCATCTTCTCGAGCCGGCGTACGACGGTGAACCCCGGCGATCCGGTGTCGACGACCAGCAGGGAGACGCCACGATGCAGGCTCGTCGCCGGTGCGGACGACCGTCGTCACGAAGTCCGCCCGGGTCGCGGACGTGATGTAGGTCTTCGACCCGTTGACCAGGAACACGTCGCCGTCGCGCATCGCCCGGGTCCGGACCCCGCGACGTCGGATCCGGCGTCGGGCTCGGTCACAGCGAGTGACCCGATCAGCTCGCCCGCGAGGGTCGGTGTGGCGTAGCGCTCGATCAGCTCGGCGTTGCCCGACGCGATGATGTGGGGCAGCGCGATGCCGTGGGTGAACAGGGCCGACAGCAGGCCGCTCGACGCGCCGGCGTACAGCATCTCCTCGGCCAGGGTCGTGCTGTCGATGACGTCGCCGCCCGAGCCGCCGACCGACGTCGGGAACGCGAGGCCGAGCAGCCCCGCCTCGGCGGCCTGCCGGTGCAGCGACCGCGGGACCTCGCCGTCGGCCTCCCACTGCGCGAGGTTCGGGACGATCTCACGCGCGGTGAAATCCCGCACGAGCCGCCGCAGCGCCACCCGTTCCGGGGTGGTCCAGGCGTCGGTCACGAGTCCTCCAGCAGCGCGGTCGGGATGTCGACGTACCGGGAGCGCAGCCACTCGCCGAGCCCCTTCGCCTGCGGGTCCTGCCGGGTCGAGGACGCGACTCCCTCACCGAGCAGGCCGGGTACGACGAAGTTCAGCGCCAGCAGGTTCGGCAGCGCGACCCGGGTGACCGGCAGGGCGGCGGTCTCGGGAGCAGCTCCTGGAAGCGCTCGACGGTGAGCCACGGCTCGAGCCATCGGTAGGCGAGCTCGGAGCGCGCCCATACCCCCAGGTTGGCGTCGCCGCCCTTGTCGCCGCTGCGCGCGCCGACCACGGACCCGAGCGGCAGCCGCCAGCTCGGTCCGCCGGAAGGTCCCGGGCGACCCGTCGGGCGAACGGCGGGCTGGTCGCGCCGCCGGTAGTCGGCGGAGGCGGGATATCCGTGACGCCGCCGTCGGCGAGCACGACGCGATGCTCGACCAGCTCGTTGGCGAGGTACGCCGCCCGGTAGACGCCGTACGGTGCGGCCTCGCCCGGCGGGGAGGTCAACGAGCAGCCGGGGTAGGACGCCAACGCGATCTCGACCGCCGCCGAGGAGAACGGACGCCCGATCCGCTTCGCATCGTCATCCTTCACCGACACCGTCAGCCGGGCGGCTGCCCGCTCGTTGGTGTCCGGGTCGTCGTGGTCGGTCCGTGCCAGCGCCCACTCGACGGTCTCGACCCCCTCCAGCGCCGGCGCGAGCTGCCGCCGGACCAGGTCGGCCTTGGCGTCGATGTCGAGCCCGGTCAGCAGGAAGGTCATCGAGTTGCGGAATCCGCCGAGGGTGTTGACGCACGACCTTCGTCGTCGGCGGCGGCGGGCTCCCGGACACCGAGGAGATCCCCACCCGGTCGGGTCCCTCGTCGGTCAGCCGGATCGATGCCGAAGTCGCGCGACCACGTCGGGGTTGAGGTAGTGGGCGTCCCCGATCTCGTAGAGCAGCTGCGCGGTCACCGTGCCGATATCGACCAGGCCGCCGGTGCCCGGGTGCTTGGTGATGATCGCCGTGCCGTCGGCCTCGATCTCGGCGAGCGGGAACCCGACGTGCTCGATCCCCGGCACCTCAGTGAAGAAGAGTAGTTGCCGCCGGTGGCCTGCGCGCCGCACTCGAGGACGTGACCGGCGACAAGCGCGCCGGCGAGCGGGTCCCAGTCGTCGCGGGCCCAGCCGTGCCACCACGCGGCCGGGCCGACGACCAGCGCGGCGTCCGTCACCCGGCCGGTGACGACGACCTGGGCCCCCGCGTCGAGGCGCGGCGGCGATGCCCCAGCCGCCGAGATAGGCGTTGGCGGTGATGGTCGAGTCGGGCAGGTCCAGCCCGGCGAGCGCCAGCTCGTCGCGGCGGGGCAGCAGGTCGTCGCCCTCGACGTGCGCCACCGGGATCCGCAGCCCGAGCCGGGCCGCGACCTCGCGCACCGCCGCGGCGCAGCCCCGCGGGGTTCAGGCCGCCGGCGTTCGCCACGATCCGGACGCCGCGTTCCCACGCCAGCCCCGAGGCAGTCCTCGAGCTGCCGGACGAAGCTGGTGGCGTACCCCCGGGACGGGTCCTTCGACCGAGTTCGCCAGAGCAGCAGCATGGTCAGCTCGGCCAGGTAGTCGCCGGTGAGGACGTCGAGCTCGCCGCCCGCGAGCATCTCCCGCATCGCCGCGAACCGGTCGCCATAGAACCCCGAGCAGTTGCCGATCCGCAGTGCCCGGGCCACTCGACCGACCTTACTGGCCGGGGCTCTCTACATTGACCGAATGAAGCGGGCGGCGATGGCAGTGTTCCGCAGCATGCCCAGGCCGGTACGCCGGATGACGATCCGCGCCATCTCGCCGACCTTCAGCTCAGGGGCGGTGCTGGCGCTCCGCCGTGACGACGGCGCGCTGCTGTTCGTCCGGCAGCGCCACACCGGCGGCTGGGCGTTGCCCGGCGGCTTGATGAACCGCGGCGAACCGCCAACCACGGCGGTCGCCCGCGAGGTCTACGAGGAGGTCGGGATCTCCTGGACCCCGAGGAGCTGCCGGTGCCGTTCGCGGTCGTCTCGCCCCGGGTACGCCGGATCGACATCGTCTTCGTGTGCAGCGCCGGCCCGGACGTGGTGGCCGAGCGAGGCGCCGACCAGGACGAGGTGCTCGAGGTGGGGTGGTTCACCACCGATGCGCTGCCCGACGTCACCGAGCCGACGCTGGACATCCTCGCGGGCGCCCGGCTGATGTGAGCGCGTCGCTGGCCGGTCTGGTGCTGGCTGCGGGCCGTGGCCGACGGCTGCGGCCGCTGACCGACACCACCCCCAAGCCGCTGCTGCCGATCGGCGCGACGACGCTGCTCGACGCGATGCTGGACCGGCTCGGCACCGTGGTGGCGGTTGATCCGGCGACCATGGCGGTCAACGCGCACTGGCTGGCCGACCAGATCGTGGCGCACCTGGCCGGCCGGGTGCACGTCAGCGTCGAGGAACCAGAGCCGCTCGGAACCGCCGGCGCGGTCGCCGGGCTCGGCGGCTGGCGGGCCGGACGCGACCTGCTGATCGCCAACGGCGACGCCTACCTCGACGGTGACCTGGACCTGCCAGGGTTCGTCGGCGGGTGGGACCGCCACCGGCCTCGGTTGCTGGTCGTCGCGGACGCCGACCGGGCCGACTTCGACGGCCGTTGGCGGTTCGCCGGGATCTCGCTGCTGCCCGACCGGCTGGCCGCCCCGCTCGCCGCCGTGCCGTCCGGGCTGTACGAGGCGGTGTGGCGCCGGACCTCGCTGGACCTGGTCCCGACGGTGCTCGGTTCGTCGACTGCGGCACGCCCGCCGACTACGAGACGGCCCGTCGGCTGGCGGCCAGAGGGTCGTGGCCGGCTCACTAGGATGACCGACGTGGGTGTGACCCCCGTGACGATCGGTCCCCCCGGTGGGGCCGAGTCCGGGCCGGACCTCGCGCCGGCGCCTATCCGCTTCCAGCTCGACTGGGGCCGTCGGTACGGGCTGTGGGTCTTCAGCGTCGGGCTCGCCTGCTGCGCCATCGAGTTCGTCGCGGCTGCGATGGCCCGGGACGACTTCATCCGGCTCGGCGTGATCCCGTTCGCGGCCGGGCCCCGCGCAGGCCGACCTGATGGTCGTGTCCGGCACCGTCACCGACAAGATGGCGCCCGCCATCCGGCGGCTGTACGAGCAGATGCCCGACCCGAAGTACGTCATCTCCTTCGGGTCGTGCGCCAACTGCGGCGGGCCCTACTGGGACTCCTACTGCGTGACCAAGGGGGTCGACCAGATCATCCCGGTCGACGTCTACGTGCCCGGCTGCCCGCCCCGGCCGGAGGCGCTGCTGCACGGCATCTTGACCCTGCACCGCGCCCTCGACCAGGCGGCTGCCGGGTGACGGGTGAGGAGATCCTTGCTGCCCTGGGTGTCGAGGGAGCCACCGTCGGCGACTCGTTCGGTCGCCCCACAGTCGACGTGCCATCCACTCAGTGGGTGGAGGCAGCAGTCGCGGCTCGCGACTGCTGCGCCGCCGGGTTCTTCGACTGGCTGTCGGCGTACGACGACCGGGATGCGGGTCTCGCGATCGTCGTCCACGTCTGGTCGGTCGAGCGCGCGAGTCCGTGATGCTGCGCACCCGGGTGCCGCGCGAGGGTGGCCGGTTGCCGACGCTGATCGGGGTCTGGCCGGGCGCGAACTGGCACGAGCGGGAGACCTTCGAGATGTTCGGTGTCGGCTTCGACGGCCACCCCAACCCGCTGCCACTGCTCCTGCCGGACGGGTTCGAGGGCAACCCGTTGCGCAAGGAGTTCGTGTTGGCGTCGCGAGTCGCCAGGCAGTGGCCCGGCCGCAAGGAGCCGGGGGAGTCCGACCGTGACCTTGCCGCGCCGGCGAAGACCGGCCCGGCCTGGCGCGCCGCCCGCGCCGCCGGATTCAGCCGCCCGGCGTCCCCGAACCCGGCAGCTGGGGGCCGGAGGGGTGACCGCGCCGGAGCCAGCGCTCGAGGGTCCCCGAGCTGCCGCCGCGCAGCCGCGGCGTCATCGCGCTGCTCGAGGAGAACTGCACCGTCTGCATGCTGTGCGCCCGCGAGTGCCCGGACTGGTGCATCTACATCGACTCCCACAAGGAGACGACGCCCGCCCCGCCCCGGGCGGCCGGGACCGGCAGCCGCAACGTGCTCGACCGCTTCGCCATCGACTACGCGCTGTGCATGTACTGCGGCATCTGCGTCGAGGTGTGCCCGTTCGACGCGCTGTTCTGGTCGCCCGAGTTCGAGTACTCCGATACCGACATCGCGGACCTGACCCACGAGCAAGACCGGCTACGCGAGTGGATGGTGACCGTTCCGCCTCCGCCGGCCGCCGATCCCGGGGCCGAACCGCCGAAGGAGCTCGCCACCGTCACCGGCGTACCGACCGCCACCAGCCGCCGGGGTGGCGCGCCTTAGTCGAAAGCCGCTCCGCGTACCGTCGTCTGGTGAACCGAACGCGCCTCTACCGCGACGGCAAGTGCGTCGACGAAGACTTCGATCCGGCTGGCGTCTCCAACCATCTGGCGAGAAGGGCAACGTGATCTGGCTCGACGTGGATCAGCCGAAGGCGAAGGACTCCCAGCTCATCGCCGAGGAGTTCGAGCTCAAACCGCTGGCCGTCGAGGACGCGCTCGGTGAGCGGCAGCGGCCGAAGCTCGACCACTATGACGACCATCTGTTCATCACTACGACTCGCAGCTCGACATGAAGTCCCGGGAGCTGACGACTCGCGAGCTGTCGCTGTTCGTCGGGAGGTCCTACCTCATCACGGTTCACAAGGACCTGGCTACTTGATGGACGCCGTGGTCAAGCGGTGGAACAACAACACCCAGCTGTGCCACCACGACGTCGGCTTCCTGCTCTGGGGTGTGCTCGACGTGGTCATCGACGGTTACTTCGAGGCAGTGCAGTCGCTCGACGACGAGATCGAGTCCCTCGAGGACCTGTTGTTCGACGCCGGCAGGCGCTCCACCGAGGTGCAGCGCCGTACGTTCGAGCTACGCAAGTCCCTGGTCGGCATCAGGCGCTTCGTGCTCCCGACCCGCGAGATCCTCAACACTTGATGCGCCGCGAGGACGGCCTCGTCGACGCGGCGATGATGCCGTACTACCAGGACGTCTACGACCATGTGCTGCGGGCGGCGGACTCGATCGACGCGCTGCGTGACCTGGTCTCGACCATCCTCGAGACCCACCTCACGATCCAGGGCAACCAGATGAACCAGGTGATGAAGCAGGTCACCTCGTGGGCCGCGATCGCGGCCGTTCCCACGATCATCACCGGCTACTACGGCATGAACGTCCGGATCTTCCCGGGCGCGGACAGCCTGTCGGCAGCCTCGTCGCCCTGGTGCTCATGGTCGTCCTGGTCGCGCTGCTGTACTCCACGTTCCGGCGGCGGGACTGGCTGTAATCGCGACTCAGCGGTAGTTCTCGTACTGCAGCGGGATCCCGAAGTCGCCCTCTCGCAGCATCGCGATGACGGCCTGCAGGTCGTCGCGCTTCTTGCCCGACACCCGCACCGTGTCGCCCTGGACGGCGGCCTGCACGCCCTTCGGGCCGTCGGCCTTGATCAGCCTTGACGATGCGCGGGCCTTGTCGGAGTCGATGCCCTGGCGGATCGTGATGGCGAGCCGTGACGTGTTGCCGGCGGCGGGCTGGGGATCTCATGGTCGAGCGCCTTGAGCGACACCTGCCGCTTCACCAGCCGGCTCCTGGAAGACATCGAGCACAGCCATCACCCGCTCGTCGCTGTTGGCGGTGATCACGACACCGTCATCGCCGCTCCACACGATCGAGGCGCCGGTGTTCTTGAAGTCGAACCGCTGGCCGACCTCCTTCGGCCGCTTGGTTCAAAGCGTTGTCGACCTCCTGCCGGTCGACCTTGCTCACCACGTCGAAGGACGCATCCGCCATGTTTCCTACCTCCTGGTCGACCGCTATCCTGTCCGTCGCGCGCACTACGGTGCCGCGCTCGGCGGGTTGCCCAGTGGTCAAAGGGAGCGGACTGTAAATCCGCCGGCTCAGCCTACGATGGTTCGAACCCATCACCCGCCACGGCTGGTCGCAGCGTGTAATCTCACGCTGCGCCCCCGCCCCCTTAGCTCAGTCGGCAGAGCGTCTCCATGGTAAGGAGAAGGTCTACGGTTCGATTCCGTAAGGGGGCTCCATCGAAGCTGTGGCAGGATGGTCAGCCGCGGCGGAGTAGCTCAGCCAGGCAGAGCAAGCGGCTCATAATCGCTGTGTCGCCGGTTCAAATCCGGCCTCCGCTACCCACCGGCCATTGGCGGTAGTCTCGAAGGCCGGTCCGTCAGCTCATTCGTTCGAAAGGGTCCTACCCGTGGCAGCCACCGACGTCCGGCCGAAGATCACCTTGGCCTGCGACGTGTGCAAGCACCGCAACTACATCACCGGAAGAACCGCCGCAACGACCCGGATCGGATGGAGCTGAAGAAGTTCTGCCCGAACTGCCGGCACCACACCGCGCACCGCGAAACCCGCTAGTCACCGCGCCGGGCCGAGGGCGATACCGTCGCGCCCATGCCTGTCAACCGCGAGTACGTCGGCCGGGAGTACCCGGCCAGTGACACCTACGAGGTGTCGCGCGAGCTGATCCGCCGGTTCGCCGAGGCGATCGGTGACACCAACCCGGCGTACACCGATGTCGAGGCCGCCAAGGCGCTGGGCCACCCTGACGTCGTCGCCCCGCCCACCTTCCTGACCACCGTGCAGTTCCGGTTCGCCCTGGAGGGACCGGTCGCCGACCCCGGGCTGGGCCTGAACTACGCGATGGTCGTCCACGGCGAGCAGCGTTTCGTCCACCACCGACCGGTGTACGCCGGTGACGTGCTGTCGGTGACCAGCAGCATCACCGAGATCCGCGATGCCGGCACCAACGAGCTGATGACCACGAAGATCAGCGTGACCGACTCCTCCGGTCAACCGGTCAGCGACATGTACTCGACGCTCGTCTCCCGCGGAACCGCCGCGCCCAAGGAAGGCTGACCCATGACCGCAACCGTCAGCTACGACGACGTCGAGGTCGGCACGGCGCTTCCGGCCCAGACGTTCACCGTCCAACGGGTGAACCTGGTGCAGTACTGCGGCGCCTCCGGGGACTTCAACGTCATCCACTGGAACGAGCGGGTGGCCAAGTCAGTGGGCCTGCCCGACGTCATCGCCCACGGGATGTTCACGATGGCGGAAGCCGGCCGGGTGGTCACGGACTGGGCCGGTGACCCGGGCGCGGTGGTGGAGTACGGCGTACGGTTCTCCGCTCCGGTGCCGGTCCCCGACGACGATGTGGGTAGCACCCTGACCGTCGCAGGGCGGGTCGAGAGCAAGCTCGACGACCGCCGGGTCTCGGTCGTCCTGGAAGCCAGCGCGAACGACGCGACGGTGCTCACCAAGGCCAGGCTGATCGTCCAACTCGCCTGAAGCGGGACCACGGCGCGAGAATCCCTTGACAAGTAGTGAGTGATCACTCGCTATGTGCCTCATGACCCCGACTGCGACCCGGATGAGCGCCACGGATCGGCGCGCCGATGTGCTCCGTGCCGCCGTCCACGTGTTCGCGGCCGGCGGCTATCACGGGACGTCGACCGAGGACGTGGCCCGGGCCGCGGGGATCAGCCAGCCCTACCTGTTCCGGTTGTTCCCGACCAAGAAGGCGCTGTTCATCACCCTGGTCGAGCACGGGTTCAAGCGGGTCCGCGACGCCTTCACCGCGGCTGTCGGCGAGCGGACCGGCGAGGCCGCCATCGAGGCGATGGCCGAGGTCTACAGCGAGCTGCTCCGGGACCGCGACGAGCTGCTGCTGCAGATGCACGCGTACAGCGCGTGTGACGACGCCGAGATCGCCGAGGTCACGCGGCGCGAGTTCGGCCGGCTCTGGCGCGAGGTGGTCCGGCTCTCCGGAGCGGACGACGAGCGCATGAAGGAGTTCTTCGCCATCGGGATGCTCATGAACGTGATCGCGTCGATGGACGCCACGTCGCACGACTCGGCGTGGATCAAGGCCTGCCTCCCGCCGCCTGGCTCAACGTCCCGGACGACTGATTTTTTTTGACCCGACAAGTGAGTGACTACTCACTACTAGGAGGATCGATGTCTGCTCGAACCCGCACCATCTGGACCTTCGTCGTGACGAGCCTGGCGTTGTTCATGGCGCAGCTGGACAACCTCGTGGTCACCACGGCGCTGCCGGTGATCCGGCAGGACCTCAACGCGTCGCTGTCGTCGCTGGAGTGGACGGTCAACGCCTACACCCTGACGTTCGCGGTGCTGCTGCTCACCGGAGCCTCGCTCGGCGAGCGGTTCGGCCGCCGGCGGATGCTCGTTGTCGGGCTCAGCATCTTCACCCTCGGCTCGGCCGCCGCCGCGCTCGCGCCCAGCATCGAGTGGCTGATCGCGTTCCGGGCGGTGCAGGGGCCGGGGCGCCATCGTCGTACCCCTCACCTTGACCTTGCTCTCGGCCGCCGTCCCGATCGAGCGCCGGGGCATGGCGCTGGGGATCTGGGGCGCCGTCGCAGGCCTCGCCATCGCCACCGGCCCGGTGGTCGGCGGCGCCGTCGTCAGCGGTTGGTCATGGCAGAGGATCTTCTGGCTCAACGTGCCACTGGGCTGCTGCTGGTGCCGATCGCCCGGTTCCGGCTCGCCGAGAGCCGCGGCCGCCCAGGCGCTCGACATCCCCGGCGTCCTGCTCGCCAGCGCCGGCCTGTTCGGCATCGTGCTCGGTGTTGTCCGGGCCAACGACCTCGGCTGGTCGTCGTCGTTCGTCGTCGCCTCGATGGCGATCGGCGCTGCCCTGATCGTGCCTTCGTCGGATGGGAGACGCGCACCCGGACACCGATGCTGCCGATGCGGCTGTTCCGTCGCGCGGCTTCTCGGCGCCAACCTGGCCAGCATGCTGATGTTCTTCGGTATGTTCGGCTCGATCTTCCTGCTGGCCCAGTTCCTCCAGACGGTCCAGCGCTACTCGCCGCTGCGGCCGGGCTGCGCACCCTGCCCTGGACGGGTATGCCGATGATCGTCTCGCCGCTGGCGGGCGTGCTCGCCGACCGGATCGGCGGCAAGGTTGTCGTCATCACCGGCCTGGTGCTGCAGGCGGTCGGCCTGGCGTGGCTGGCCGCGGTGACCTCGGTGACCGTGCCCTACTCACACCTGGTTCCGGCGTTCATCGTCAGCGGCACCGGGATGGCGCTGTTCTTTGCCCCGGTTGCCACGGTCGTCCTGGGAAGCGTGCGACGTGGCGAGGAGGGCATCGCCTCCGGTGCGAACAACGCGCTGCGCGAACTCGGTGGGGTGTTCGGCGTGGCGGTGCTGGCGTCGGTCTTCGCGGCCCACGGCAGCTACCTGTCGGGCCCGGACTTCGTCGACGGGTTGCGCGCCGCCGTCGCCGTCGGCGCCGGAGTCGTGGGAATCGCGGCGCTGTCGATGCTGGTGGTTCCCGGTCGCCGCGGTGCCGAGGCCCCGGTCGACGAGGCGTTCCCCGACGACGACGTCGAGCGGGAACCGCAGTCGGTGCCCGTCAACGCCTGACTCGATCTATCGTCGCGCCACCGGCCCGAGACAATCGGCCGGTGGCGTGACGCTGTCACGAGGGGGTATCACCGGGTTGTCACCGGTGCGAGCCCGACGCCTCGTGCGACGCAGGGCGGGAGGGACCACGTGGGCGCGCTCAACCCCTGGCGACGCGGTCGCCGCCCGGAACGCCGAGCCGCCCCGCTCCCGCCCCGTGAGGTCGTCGTGCTCTCCGGCGGCGGCAGCCTGGGCGCCGCTCAGGTCGGCGCGCTGCAGGCACTGATCGAAGCGGGCATCGTCCCCGACGCCGTCGTCGGCTGCTCCGTCGGGTCGATCAACGCGGTCTACATCGCGACCGACCCGAGTCTCGACCGGCTGACGGCCCTCGAGGCGGTCTGGCGCTCGATGTCGCGGCGGGCGGTCTTCCCCGACGGCCGGTTCGCTGTCGCCCGGCGGCTGGCAGCCCGTGACAACCATCTCTACACACCGGCGGGGCTGCGCGGGCTGCTGGCCGACAGCCTCACGATCGACGACCTGTCGCAGACCGCGATCCCGTGCCATGTCGTCACCACCGACCTGCTCTCCGGCGAGCCGGTCTGGTGGACCACCGGCGACCCGCTCGAGGTGCTGAGTGCGTCGGCGTGCATCCCCGGGCTGTTTCCGCCGGTCAAGCTGGGCGACCGGCTGCACGTCGACGGGGGCGTGTCGTGCCCGGTGCCGACCCAGCACGCCCTCGACCTTGGCGCCGCGCGGGTCTGGGTGATCGATGTCGCCCGGACCTACGCGGGCTGGGCGGATGAGCGGATGTCCGCACTCGACGTCCTGCTCGGAGTGCTTCGCGATCTCCCGGTCGCACCTGGGCCGACAGCAGCCCACCCCCGGTCTGGGTCAGCGGATCGTCGCGCTCCCCGCCCTGTCCTTGGGTCGCCACGACATGCGTGACTTCTCGCGGACCTCGTGGCTGATCCGCGCGGGCCGCGAGGCGGGTCGGTCCATGGTCCGGGCCGAGCGGCGGCCGCGGCCGCGCCGGCTGACCGACCCGACCCTGCCGGCCCGACCTGACCCGGCCCACCACCAATGGCCCATTGGTGGGGCTCTGGCACCACCAATGGGCCACGCGTGGGGCTCTGGCACCACCAATGGGCCATGCGTGGGCTCAGATCACGCCGGCACGACGCAGCAACCACCGGTTGCCGGCCCGACCAGCCCCGCCGAGTCGAAGAACGCGAGCACCTTGGCCGCCGCGAAGCGCTTGGTGTCCCGCCAGTGCGGGTTGCTCGCGGCGGCGCGCCGGGCCTCACGGGGGTCCAGGCCGCACTCGGCGTACACCCGGGGGTTGATCAACGCCGTGGTCGCGAGGTGCATGACGATCCCGAGCATCAGCTGGTCGTACCCCCGACCGATCCGGCCGGTGTGCTGCATCGCGCGCAGCGTCTCTTCGCGGGCGTAGCCGATGTGGCGCGACTCCTCGATGACATGGATCCGGCTGACCTGCCGGACGATCGGCTGCAGCGACTCGTCGTCCATCGCTTCACGTTGGAACGCGTCGAGGATCTCCTCGACGTACATCGTGCCGGCGAAGGTCTGGACCCCGGTCGACGTGGCCTTGAACCATCTCCCCAGCGAGTGCCGCAGCCGGTTGACGCCGTAGTTCGGCGTACCGAACCGCGAGATCATGGTCGCGAACATGATCGAGTGCCGACACTAGTCGGCGATCTCGGTCAGCGCCCACTGGATGTCCTTGCGGGTCAGGTCGCGGTCGTAGGTGTGGCGCAACAGCATCTGCATGAGGATCTCCTCGAACCAGATCCCCACGCTCGCGATGCTCGCGACCTCGTGCTTGGTCAGCGTGACCCGCTGCTCGGGGGTCATCCGGTCCCACTTCGGCGGTTCCGTAGAGACTCGAGCGGTGAGGCGGGCAGTAGAACTGCAGCGCGTCCTCGGGGCGCTGCCCAGTCGACATCCACGGTCGGATCGAACGACGTCCGCGCCGCCGAACGCAGCAACTTCTCGCCGGTCCGTTCCCGGGGCGGGAGCTCGGTCATTACCATGCCGTCATAAACGTCCCATTAGACAATGGCGCAATAGGTGATGGCTAAGGTGTGACGCAGCCCACATCCGAGCATCAGGAGGTCACCGGCGTGGCCGAGTACCGCGTCGACGACCTCGCGCAAGCGGCCGGCATGACCGTCCGCAACGTCCGCGCGTACCAGGAGCGCGGCCTGCTGCCACCGCCGCTTCGCCGCGGCCGGACCAGCTGGTACGACGACGCCACCTGGCCCGGCTCCGGCTGATCGGCCGGCTGCTCGAGCGCGGGTACACCAGCGCCCACATCGCCGCGTTCATCGCCGACTGGGAATCCGGTGATGGCATCGGCGCGACCCTCGGTCTGGAGACCGCGCTGCTCGCGCCGGGATCGCGGAACTGCCCGAGGAGCTCGGGTACGACGAGCTCGTCGAGACGCTGGGGGGGCTGGATCAGCCCGAGGCGCTGGACCGGGCGATGGAGCTGGGCCTGCTGAGCCGGCTGCCGGACGGCCGGTTCCGGGTGCACCGGCCGCGGTTGCTGCGGCCAGCGCGAGGACTGGTCGGCATCGGGATGTCGGTGGACGACGCGCTGCGGCTGGCGGCCTCGATGCGGGAGCTGGTCCAGGCCGTGAGCAGCCTGTTCGTGACCACCGTCGCCGACCACATCGTCGCCCAGCACCCGCCGGACTGGGTGCCGACCGATACCGAGATCGTCGAGATCGCGGCGATCGTCGAGCGGCTGCGCCCGCTGGCCCGGGTGGCGGTCGACGAGGAGCTCGGTCCGGCGGTGGACGCCGACCTGCAGAGCTTCTTCGGCGACTGGGTCGCCCGGACCCACGGGCCGGCGGAGCCCGCCGATCTCGCCGAGCAGCTTGCCGATCCGGCGGACGCCCTCGACGAGGTCGTCGTCGCCGAGGGCGAAGCACAGCCGCACGTAGCCCGGGGCACCGAACGCCTCGCCGGGCACGATCGCGACCTCGACCTCGTCGAGGACAGCTCGGACAGCTCGAGCGTCGTCGTCGGCGTCCGGCCCGCATCTTCCTGCCGAGCACGCCCTCGAAGGACGGGAAGCAGTAGAACGCGCCCTGCGGCTCGGGCACGTGACGCCCGGGATCTCGCTGAGCATCCGCGAACATCGACTGCGCCGGCGGCGGTCGAAGGCGTCGCGCATCATCGCGACCGCGGTCAGGTCGCCGGACACGGCGGCGAGCGCGGCCGCGCTGCGCGACGTTCGAGACGTTCGACGTGGAGTGCGACTGCAAGTTGGTGGCCGCCGCGATGACGTCGTCGGACCGATCATCCAGCCGACGCGCCAGCCGGTCATCGCGTAGGTCTTGGCGACGCCGTTGAGCGATCACGCAGTGGTCGGCGAGCTCGGGCACGAGCACCGGCATCGACGAGAAGTCGTGGCCGTCGTAGTGAGGTGCTCGTAGATCTCGTCGGTGATGACCCAGATGCCGTGCTCGAGCGCCCAGCGCCCGATCGCCTCGACCTCGGCGGGCGGGTAGACCGCGCCGGTGGGGTTGCTCGGTGAGCAGAACAGCAGGACCTTCGTGCGCGGCGTGCGCGCCGCTTCGAGCTGCTCGACTCGTGACGAGGAAGCCGTGCGGCGTCGGTGGCGACGACGACGGGGACGCCGCCGGCGAGCGTGATCGCCTCCGGGTACGTCGTCCAGTACGGCGCGGGCAGCAGCACCTCGTCGCCCGGGTCGAGAGCGTCGGAAGGTGTTGTAGACGGCGTGCTTGCCGCCGTTGGTGACGAGCACCTGCGCGGCGTCGACCTCGAAGCCGGAGTCGCGCTTGGTCTTGTCCGCGATCGCCTGCCCGCAGCTCGGGCAGCCCGCCGGTCGGGGAGTAGCGGTGATCGCCGGCTCGCGGCACGCGGCACCGCGGCCGCCACGATCTGCTCCGGCGTCGGGAAGTCGGGCTCGCCGGCGCCGAAACCGATGACGTCTCGCCCGCCGCCTTCAGGGCCTTGGCCTTGGCGTCGACGGCGAGGGTGGCGGACTCGTTGATGGCGCCGATACGTGCGGAGATGCGGGATTGTGCGGGCAGGGCTCGATGAGTCGCGTCACCGGCATGGGCGGTCCCACGGTCGCGCCAGCCGCCCGGCGATCTCTCGGGCGGTTCGACCGCATGCGCGTGCTCGGAGGTACACTCGGCGGCGCTCCAACCGCCCCATAGGGCAGTAGCTCAATTGGTAGAGCACCGGTCTCCAAAACCGGCGGTTGGGGGTTCGAGTCCCTCCTGCCCTGCGGCAGCGGCACGGGGGACAGTCGACGGACCGTGACACGAGCCACGACAGCAGAGGAGGTGAGGAGCGTGGCCAGACCAGCGACACCGAGCCGCGAGCCGCCGGCTCCGGTCGGCGGCGGACGCGGCGGCAAGCGCCGGGAACTTTCGCGCCCGCATCGGGCTGTTCTTCCGGCAGGTCGTCGCCGAGCTGCGCAAGGTCATCCGGCCGACCCGCAACGAGCTGGTGACCTACACCGTCGGTGGTCGCTGGTCTTCGTCACGTTCATGATCGCGTTCGTCGGCTGCTCGACTCGGGTTCAACAAGCTCGTCTTCGCGATGTTCGGCGACGAGCCAGCTCCACCCGCCCCAACCCAAGGAAGCCTTGCACCGTGTCCGAGTCCGGCCCGACCGCGGCGACGACGACCAGCTCGACGCCGTATCACCGGCGTCCGAGCGGAGGTCGGTCGACGCCTCCCTCGAGGGCGAGGTGCACGCGACGGCCGACGGATCCGGTGCCGACCCCGTCGACGAGCTCGGTCTCGGCCGACGAGGACGTCGCCGACGACCTGCAGCCGACGACGGCCGCCGAGCGCCGCCGAGGCGGTGCCGAGGACGACGACGGCGCAGCCGAGGTCGACGAGGTCGAGGAGTTCCGTCGCCAGCTGGGCGCGCGCCGGGCGACTGGTACGTCGTCCACACCTACGCGGGCTACGAGAACCGGGTCAAGGCCAACCTCGAGACCCGGATCGTCTCCCTGAACATGGAGGACTACATCTACGAGATCGAGGTCGACCCAGCCCGAGACGATCATCAAGAACGGCCAGCGCCAGGTCGTCGCGTCGAAGATTTCCCGGGCTACGTCCTGGTCCGGATGGATCTCACCGACGAGTCCTGGTCCGCCGTGAAGCCGCACCCCGGGCGTCACCGGCTTCGTCGGCACCCACCAACCGGTCGCCGCTGTCGACCGCCGAGGTCATCAAGTTCCTCGCGCCGAAGCCGCAGGAGGCCAAGAGGCCGAGGCCCCGCAAGGTCGTCGACTTCGCGGTCGGCGAGTCGGTCACCGTCATGGACGGCCCGTTCGCGACGCTGCCCGCGACCATCAACGAGATCAACGCCGAGTCCCAGTGGCTCAAGGTGCTGGTCTCGATCTTCGGCCGGGAGACTCCGGTCGAGCTGTCGTTCAGCCAGGTCAGCAAGATCTGACCGGCCCCGCCGTACCCGAATCATCGAGCAAGGAAACTGACATGCCCCCGAAGAAGAAGATCGCCGGTCTGATCAAGCTGCAGATCCAGGCCGGCGCCGCGACGCCGGCGCCGCCGGTCGGTCCCGCGCTCGGCAGCACGGCGTCAACATCATGGAGTTCTGCAAGGAGTACAACGCCGCGACCGAGTCGCAGCGCGGCAACGTCATCCCGGTCGAGATCACGGTCTACGAGGACCGCTCGTTCACGTTCATCACCAAGACGCCGCCGGCGGCGCGGCTGATCATCAAGGCCGCCGGCGTCGAGAAGGGCTCGCGGCGAGCCGCACGTGACCAAGGTCGGCGAAGCTCACAAGACCAGGTCCGCGAGATCGCCCAGACCAAGATGGTCGACCTCAACGCGAACGACATCGACGCCGCCGAGAAGATCATCGCGGGCACCGCTCGCTCGATGGGCATCACCGTCAGCGACTGAGCGGCCGCCACCGAACCACCGCACGACACGATCGTGGGAGGGACCAGCCGGCTCCGCTCGAACCACTAGGAGGGAACAGAACACGATGGCAAGCGCAGCAAGGCATACGACGCAGCCGCCGAGCACGTCGACCGCGACAAGCTCTACGCCCCGCCCGAGGCGGTCCGGCTCGCGAAGGAGACCTCGACCACGAAGTTCGATGCGACCGTCGAGGTCGCCATGCGGCTCGGCGTCGACCCCCGCAAGGCCGACCAGATGGTCCGCGGCACGGTCAACCTGCCGCACGGCACCGGCAAGACCGCCCGGGTGTCGTCTTCGCTACCGGCGACAAGGCCGAGGAAGCCCGCGCGGCCGGCGCCGACGAGGTCGGCGGCGACGACCTGATCGAGAAGGTGTCCAGGCGGGAGCTCGACTTCGACGCGGCCGTTGCGACCCCGGACCTGATGGGCAAGGTCGGCCGGCTGGGCCGGGTGCTCGGCCCGCGCGGCCTGATGCCGAACCCGAAGACCGGCACGGTGACCGAACGACGTCGCCAAGGCGGTCCAGGACATCAAGGGCGGCAAGATCGAGTTCCGGGTCGACCGGCACTCCAACCTGCACTTCGTCATCGGCAAGACGTCGTTCACCGAGACCCAGCTGCTGGAGAACTACGCGGCCGCGCTCGACGAGGTGCTGCGGCCAAGCCGTCGGCGGCGAAGGGCCGCTACATCCGCAAGATCACGGTCTCGACGACGATGGGGCCTGGCATCCCGGTCGACCCCGCCGACACCCATCCGGTGCACGCCGAGGCCTCCGCCTGAGCGGGCACGTCGCCCATCCGCCCCACTGCTAGTCTCGACAACGCCGAAGATCGCCGGTCGCCGCTCGCCAGAGCGGCCGAAGGTCCCGCGCAAGCGGGCGTCCTGCGCAGGTGAGTGGTTCGTACGACGCAGGCCCGTCCTGCGCACCGACGCCCCGCGGCCCTGCGCCCGGGGCGTTTCTGCGTCGTCAGACCGAACCACACGAGAGGACATCCATGGCGAGGCCAGACAAGGCCGCCGCGGTCGCGGAGCTCACCGAAGCCTTCCGCGGATCATCGGCCGCCGTGCTGACCGAGTACCGGGGGCTCAGCGTCGCTCAGCTCAAGGAGCTGCGCCGGTCGCTGGCCGGCAATGCGACGTACTCGGTCGTGAAGAACACGTTGACCAAGATCGCGGCCCGCGAGGCCGGCTTCGACAGCTTCGAGGCCCTGCTCGAGGGTCCCTCAGCCATCGCCTTCGTCAACGGCGATCCCGTCGAGGTCGCGAAGGGGCTGCGCAGCTTCGGTCGCGAGCACCCCGCGCTCGTCGTCAAGGGCGGCGTGCTCGACGGCCGGCCGCTGACGGCCGACGAGGTCAGGAACTGGCCGACCTCGAGTCGCGAGAGGTGCTGCTGGCGAAGCTCGCCGGCGGCCTGCTCGCTCCGGCCCAGCAGCTCGCCACCGTCCTCGCCGCCCCGGCGGCCGGGTTGGCCCGCGCGCTGGGTGCCCTGGTTGCCAAGGCGACCGCCGACCCGAGCGACCCGCCGGCGGCGACGAGCCAGTACGGCCGATCCGGTCCGGTCGCTGCCGACGCCGAGCCCGAGCTGCGCCGCCGAGCCCGAGGCTGCCGCCGACCGAGCCCGAGGCTGCCGACACCGAGCCGCACGCCCCCGCCACCGAGGCCGAGGCAGTGACCGAGCCCGAAGCCACCACCGAGACCCCCACCGACGAGACCCCCACCGACGGCGTCGCTGACGCGTCGTCCGCCAGCTGACCCAAGGAGAACGACATGGCAACCCTGAGCAACGACGAGATGCTCGAGGCCATCAAGGCCAAGACCCTGATCGAGATCTCTGAGTTCGTGAAGCAGTTCGAGGAGACCTTCGGCGTCTCCGCCGCAGCACCGGTAGCGGTCGCGACCGGCGGCGGCGGTGGCGGCGGTGCCGCGGCAGCCGAGGCCGCCGAGGAGCAGGACGAGTTCGACGTCATCCTCGAAGCGGCCGGCGACAAGAAGATCCAGGTCATCAAGGTCGTCCGCGGGCTCACCAGCCTGGGCCTGAAGGAGGCCAAGGACCTGGTCGACGGCGCTCCCAAGCCCGTGCTCGAGAAGGTCACCAAGGAGGCCGCCGAGAAGGCCAAGGAGGCGCTCGAGGGCGCCGGCGCCACGGTGACCGTCAAGTAAGCAGCTCGCAGGGGGTCGTGCCTCGGCGCGCCGCCCCTCGGCGTCAACGTCCGGTTTTCGTTTCCGGCGAGAGCTAAAGCGCGCGCCGGGCAGTCGGAACAGGACCGCCGCCGCACTCGCGTCCCGACCCGCCCCGCTGGCAGTCGCCGGTCCTGACCCTCCGGTTTTTGCGACATCCGCGTTCATCCGCTCGCACCGGGCAGTAACCCCAGGCAACGACAGCACGGTTTCGTCAGCCAAGTCAGTCGTGGAGACGGACCGCGGCGGCCCACATCGATCGGCTCCCCGGGGCGCGGAAGCAGGACCTGCGTGGGCGTTCAGGTCAAGGTCGAGGGACTCTCGAAGTCCTTCGGCCCGCAGGTCATCTGGCAGGACGTGACGCTGACCCTGCCCAAGGGTGAGATCTCGGTGCTGCTCGGGACCGTCCGGTACCGGCAAGTCGGTGTTCCTGAAGCACCTCATCGGGCTGCTGCGTCCGGACCGCGGGCACATCTAGATCGAGGGCAAGGACGTGCCCAACAGCTCCGAGCGGCACCTCTACGAGATCCGCAAGATGTTCGGGGTGCTGTTCCAGGACGGCGCGCTGTTCGGCTCGATGACGATCTACGACAACGTCGCCTTCCCGCTGCGCGAGCACACCAAGAAGAGCGAGTCGCGAGATCAGAAGATCGTCGATGGAGAAGCTCGAGCTCACCGGCCTGGTCGGCGCCGAGCAGAAGCTGCCGGGCGAGATCTCCGGCGGGATGCGCAAGCGGGCCGGGCTGGCTCGCGCGCTGGTGCTCGACCCGGAGATCCTGCTCTTCGACGAGCCCGACTCCGGCCTCGACCCGGTCCGTACGGCGTACCTCAACCAGCTGATCGTCGACCTCAACGCGCAGATCGAGGCGACGATGCTGATCGTCACCCACGACATCAACACCGCGCGGACGGTGCCGGACAACATCGGCCTGCTCTACCGGCGGCACCTGGCGATGTTCGGGCCGCGCGAGATGCTGCTGTCGAGCCAGGAGCCCGTCGTCCGGCAGTTCCTCAACGCGCAGAAGCAGGGCCCGATCGGGATGGCGGAGGAGAAGGACGCCGCCGAGCTCGAGGCCGAGGGCGACGCCGAGATGCCGCCGCTGCCGCCGATCCCGCCGCAGATCACGCCGAGCAGCGGCGAGCAGCGCCGCACCCAGCGTCCGGCCGGCCAGTGGCTCAAGGAGAACAACGCCACCCCGCCGCCCGGCTCGTTCGAAGGTGATGAGGGGTACGGCGCGGCCGCGACCGGCAGCGAGCGGCTCGTCCGACCGGGTCCGAGACGGCCGACGTCCAACTGGCAGTGCGCCGCCACGGCGGCGCGCCCGTGACCGAGACCCGGAGCCGCTGACGCCACGCCGACCTGGCAGCGGGCCGCGTCCGCGACCGGAGGCGGCGGGACGTGAGCAGCGCGACGATCGCGGCTCCGTTCCGGGCGAGTGGCAACTTCTTCGCGCTGTGCCTGGACACGTTCGTCATGTTCTTCCGCTCGGTGCGGCACCTGCGCTACCAGTGGCGGAGACGATCGAGCAGGCCTGGTTCATCGCCAGCGTCACGATCCTGCCGACCGCGCTGGTGTCGATCCCGTTCGGCGCCGTCATCGCGCTGCAGATCGGCAACCTGTCCCCCAGGTCGGCGCGCATCCTTCACCGGCTCCGCCGCGTCCTCGCCATCCTGCGCGAGGCGGCGCCGATCGTGTGCGCCCTGCTGATCTCCGGGCGCGGCGGCTCGGCGATCTGCGCCGACCTCGGCAGCCGCACCATCCGCGAGGAGATCGACGCGATGGAGGTGCTGGGCATCTCGCCGGTCGAGCGGCTCGTCGTGCCCCGCGTCATCGCGTGCATGGTGGTCGCGTTCCTGCTCAACGGCCTGGTCTCGGTCGTCGGCGTGATCGGCGGTTACGTCTTCAACGTGCTGCTGCAGCACGGCACGCCCGGCGCCTACGTCCAGTCCTTCACCGCGCTCGCCCAGCTCCCCGACATCTACGTCGGCGAGGTCAAGGCACTGCTGTTCGGGGCGGTGGCCGCGCTGGTGGCGTCGTACAAGGGGCTGAACCCCAAGGGCGGCCCGAAGGGTGTCGGTGACGCCGTCAACCAGTCAGTGATCATCTCGTTCATGTTGTGCTTCGTCATCAACTTCGTCGTCACCGAGATCTACTTCTCGGTCATCCCGCAGAAGACCGTCTGATGGCCAGCACCGTCTCGTTGCCCCGGCCGCTGCGGTGGGCCAAGCGCCGTTCACCAAGGGTCTCGACGTGCTCGAGGACTCCGGCGAGCAGCTGGCGTTCTACGGCCGCTCGGTCGGGTGGGTCACGCGGACACTCGTCTCGCTACAAGAAGGAGGTCGTCCGGCTCATCGCCGAGGTGAGCCTGGGCTCCGGGGGCGCTCGCGATGATCGGCGGCAGCGTCGGTGTCATCGCGTTCCTCACCTTCTTCACCGGCACCGAGGTCGGGCTCGAGGGCTATCAGGGTCTCCAGCAGATCGGCATCGCCGCCTTCGCCGGCTTCGTCTCGGCGTACTTCAACACCCGCGAGATCGCGCCGCTGGTGCCGGGCCTCGCACTCACCGCGACCGTCGGTGCCGGCTTCACGGCCCAGCTCGGCGCGATGCGGATCGCCGAGGAGATCGACGCGCTCGAGGTGATGGGCATCCCGTCCATCCCCTACCTGGTGACGACCCGGCTGATCGCGGGCCTGATCGCGGTCATCCCGCTCTACGTCATCGGCCTGGTCGCGTCGTACTTCGCCACCCGCGAGATCGTCGCGCTGTTCTTCCACCAGTCCGGTGGCACCTACGACCACTACTTCCACACGTTCCTGGTGCCGACCGACGTCATCTACTCGTTCGTGAAGATCATCATCTTCGCGATCGTGATCATGCTGATCCACTGCTACTACGGCTACTACGCGAAGGGCGGCCCGGCCGGCGTGGGCATCGCCGTCGGCCGTGCCGTGCGGACCTCGATCGTCGCGATCAACGTCATCGACCTGTTCCTCAGCCTGGCCATCTGGGGCGCCAACACCACCGTGCGGATCGCGTCGTAGCCATGGCTTCCCGAGGACACCGGATCCGCCGACGCCTGCAGGGCGTGGCGTTCCTCGCTGTCCTCGCGCTGCTGCTCGGGCTGACCATCGCCATCTACAACAAGGCGCTGCCATGGCAGTCGGCGGACACCGTGACACTGGACGTGTCGCGGATCGGCAACGAGCTCGGCATCCCGGCCGACGTGAAGCTCGACGGGGTGCTGGTCGGCCGGGTGAGCAAGGCCCAGACCACCGGCACCGAACACGTCGCTGACCCTGAAGATCGACAAGTCCCAGATCCATAACATCCCGTCCAACGTCGTCGCGCGGATCCTGCCGAAGACCCTGTTCGGCGAGAAGGAGGTCGAGCTCGTCACGCCGGCGCAACCCGTCCGCCGACCCCGCTCAAGCCGGGCGGCAGTCATCCCGCAGGACCACTCGAAGACGGCGATCGAGCTGCAGACCGTCTTCCAGCAGCTGGTCCCGGTGCTCAAGGCGCTCAACCCGGCCGAGCTGTCGACGACGCTGTCCAACGTCTCGATGGCGTTGCAGGGCCGCGGCGAGGAGCTCGGCGAGAACCTGGTCCTGATCGACCGCTACCTGTCGGTGCTCAACCGGATCTGCCCAACATCAAGCACGACATCGGCGGCCTGGCCGACCTGGCGAGCAACTACGCGGACGCCGCCCCTGACCTGCTCGACATCCTGCGCAACTTCTCGGTGACCGCCCACACCTTCACGGTGAAGAAGGACACCTACGCGCAGTTCCTGCTGGGTACGGCGGGCTTCGCCCAGACCGCGACGAAGGTGCTGCAGACGAACGGCAACCGGTTGATCCAGCTCGCCCAGCTCTCCAAGCCGGTCCTCGACCTGGTGTCGCAGTACTCGATCGTCCTCGAGTGCCTCCCCAACGGCCTCACCATCTTCGATCGGACCCGGCTGGAGCAGGCGTTCGCCGGCGGCGAGCTGCACATCGACCTGATCCCGGTCGGCGACCGCGGGGCGTACACGGCCGCCGACCGGCCCACGCCGAACGAGTTCGCCGACGACAAGCTGCCGCCCAACTGCTACGGCCTGCCGTACGACGGTCAGGGGATCCACCCGGTCGACACCACTATCCGTTCGCGCCGGGCGCCAACACAGCAAGGGTGGACTGCTCGGCACCGGCGGAGCTCAACCCGGGACCTGGGACGAACGGCAACAGCGCATCGGACAGCCGACGTGACCCAGCCGCGCAGGCCGGTGCCACCGACGGGGTGGGATCGGCGGCCGAGCAGGCCCAGATCGCCGACGCTGCTGCGGCGGTCACGCCGGCAACGCCACCTCGATCGGCCTGAGCGACCTGCTGGACGGGCCGATCCTGCGCGGGATGGCGGTGAGCCCGTGAAGGGGAAGACGCTCGGGGCGGCGATCAAGCTCATCGCTCTTCGCGGTCGTGACCATCCTCGCCACCGGCATCCTCGCCGTGGTCATCAGCAACCGTCAGTTCGGTGCGACCCGCACCTACACCGCGCGGTTCACCGACGTGACCGACCTGCTCGGCGGCAACGACGTCAAGCTGGCAGGAGTCCGGGTCGGCACGGTGAAGTCGATCAAGGTGGTCAACAACTCCGACGCCGAGGTCACGTTCAGCGTCGACAAGTCCATCCCCATGACAACCGCGACCGATGTCGACGTCCGCTACCTCAACCTGGTGGGGCAGCGCTACCTGTCGCTGGTGGAGAAGCCCGACACCCATGCCTCGCCGCAGCCCACAGAACCAGGTCATCCCGGTGTCCCGGACCGCTCCGGCGCTGGACCTGACGGCGCTGTTCAACGGGTTCCGGCCACTGTTCCAAGCGCTGACCCCCAAGGACGTCAACGCGTTCGCGCTCGACCTGATCAAGACGCTGCAGGGCGAGGGCGGCACCATCGACACGCTGCTGACCCAGACCGCCTCGCTGACCAACACCGTCGCGAACCACGACGCAGTGATCGGGCAGGTCATCAACAACCTGCTCAGCGTGCTCTCGACCGTCCAGCAGCGCGATGCGGGCCTGTCCGACACCGTCGTCCAGCTACAGCGACTGGTCGGCGGTCTCGCCCAGCGATCGCGGCACGATCGCGGCCTCGCTGTCGCACATCGACAACCTCGCGACCAGCGGCACCACGCTGATCTCGCAGATCCGGCCGTACCTGCCGAAGGACCTCGCCAACCTCGCCGTGCTCGCGCACAACCTCAACACCACCAAGGACTCCGACGGGAAGAACACCCTCGCGAGCTACCTGAGCCGCGCCCCGGCGAAGATCAACCGGATCACCCGTACGGCGACCTACGGGGGTTACTTCAACTTCTGGCTGTGCCAGCTCGCAGATCGCCGGGCTCCCCGGCGCCGTCCGCCGTCCTCGACGGCCTCTCCCTCATGCCCGGCGAGCTGACGCGATGAAGCCATTCCGGGAACGCAACCCGCTGCCGATCGGCATCGCGGGCGCTGCTGTTCATCGCCCTGCTCCTCGTGATCGGCCTGAACGCGGGCCGGCTGCCGTTCATCAACAGCGGGCAAGACGGTGTATGCCCAGTTCCACGACGCCGCCGGCCTGCAGAAGGGCAACGACGTACGGATCGCAGGCGTGCTCGTCGGGAAGGTGACGTCCGTCTCGCTCGACGGCGACCAGGTCCGGGTCGGCATGAAGATCAAGGGCGACCACCCGATCGGGCCGGCCACGCACGCCGACATCAAGATCGAGACGTTGCTGGGCCAGATGTACGTCGACCTGTCACCGTCCGGCACCGGCTCGGTGCCGCACGACACCATCGCCGAGGCCGACACCAGCACCCCGACCGGCATCGTGCCGCGCCTTCCAGGGTCTGGGCGCCACGACCGGCGCCATCAACGGCGCCCAGCTCGCGAAGTCCTTCGACGTCGTCGCGCAGACGTTCAAGAACACCCCGGCGAGCGTCCGCAGCTCGCTGACCGGGTCTGCAGCGGCTGTCGACGACGATCGCGTCCCGCAACTCGCAGCTGACGGCGCTGCTCGCCAAGGCCAACGGCGTGACCACGACGCTCGCCTCGCGGGACGTGCAGATCGCCGAGCTGATCCACGACTCCAACCTGGTGCTGCAGACGGTCAAGCAGCAGCGCAGCGGTCATCCATGACCTGCTGATCCACACCAGCGCTCTGTCCAAGCAGCTCGAGGGGCTGGTCGCGGACAACGAGAAGGTCATCGGCCCGGCGCTGTCGCAGCTGCAGGGGACGCTGTCGATCTTGCGGGCCAACCAGACCAACCTCGACGAGACGCTGCACCTCGCGGCGCCGTTCATCCGGGACTTCGCGGACACCCTCGGGAACGGCCGCTGGTTCGAGACGTGCTCTACAACCTCACCAACGCGGTCGGCTGCCTGAAGATCTCGGGGACGTCGATCTGCCCGCCGAGCGGGGGCACCGGATGAACCGGCTCGGCCCGCTCTCGAACCGGGTGGCCGCCGTCATCGTCGGTCTGCTGGTCCTTGCCCTCATCGCCGCTGGCGCTCGTCGTCGTGCTCGCCGGCGGCGAGTCCTCCAAGCAGCTCACCGCGTACTTCCCCCGGACCATCGGGCTGTACAAGGGCAACGACGTCCGGGTGCTGGGCATCAAGGTCGGGAAGGTCACCAGCCTGACGCCGGACGGCGACCGGGTGAAGGTCACCATGACCTACAACGGCAACCAGAAGATCCCGGCCAACGCGGTCGCGTCACTCATCGAGCCGTCCATCGTCAGCGACCGGTACGTCCAGCTCGACCCGGCGTACACCAAGGGGCCGGTCCTCGCCGAACCACGCGGTGCTGCACACGAACCGCACCCGCACGCCGCTCGAGCTGGACAACATCTTCGAGAACATCAACAACCTCGACATCGCGCTCGGGCCGAAGGGCGCGAACGCCAAGGGTGCGTTGTCCCGGCTGATCAACGTCAGCGCCGCGCAACCTCTCCGGCAACGGCACCCGGCTCAACGGCGCCATCAAGGAGTTCGCGGCGGCGATCTCCACGCTGTCCGGCAGCCGCGGCAACCTGTTCGCGACGGTCGTCCTCGCTGCAGAAGTTCACCACCACGATCGCCCACAACGACGGCGGCGTCCGCGCGCTGAACGCCAACCTGGCGACCGTCGGTGGCCAGCTCGCCGGCGAGCGCAAGGACCTCGGGGCCGCGCTGGCGAATCTCTCCACGGCGCTGGCCGCCGTCAACACATTCGTCGCGGCCAACAAGACCAACCTCACCGGCGACATCCACGGCCTGGCCAGCGTCTCGAACGTGCTGACCAAGGAGAAGGAAGCGATCACGGAGTTCACCGACCAGGCTCCGCTGGCGCTGTCGGACCTGGGCCTGTCGTTCGACTCCAAGGCCACGACGCTGGACACCAAGGCCGACAGCTCGAACTCCCTGACCAGCGGGCCCGGCAGCGCGCTGTGCCAGCTGCTTCGGCAACCTCGGCTCGCTGTCCGTGTTCGGCAAGTCGGCCGGCTGCTCGTCGCACCGGGTCACGACCGCCCTGGTCAACTCGCCGCACGCCACGTCGCTGTCGCAGCTGCTGAAGGTGACCAAGTGAGCGCGGGCCTGGCGACTTGCGACGATGCTGGCGCTGGCCGGCCTCGTGGTCGACGGGATGCGGCTTCAAGGGCGCCTACTCGCTGCCCGCTCCCGGGCGGCGCCGCGCACGGAAAGACCTACCACGTCACCGCCGTCTTCGACGACGTCCAGGACCTCACGCCGCAGGCGGCCGTCCGGGTCAACGACGTTGCCGTCGGTGACGTGACCGGCATCACCGTGGGCAAGGACCTCAAGGCCCACGTCACGATGAAGATCAACTCGACCGGTGCACCTGCCGGCGAACGCCGTGGCGACTCTTGACCAGACGACGCTGCTCGGCGAGAAGTTCGTCGCGCTCGCCGCTCCGGGCAACGGGATCCCGGCGAAGGGCACGCTGGCCAACGGCGCCGTCCTGCCGGACGGGTCCACCGCGTCGCTGCCCGACGTCGAGCAGGTGTTCGGGCTGCTGAGCAACGTGCTCAACGGCGGCGACCTCGGCGACCTGCAGACGATCACCGTGGAGCTCAACAACGCGCTCTCCGGCCGCGAGGCGGCGGTCCGGAACCTGCTCGACCAGCTCAACACGTTCGTCGGCGGGCTGAACACCCAGAAGGCACAGATCGTCCGAGCCCTCGACCAGCTCGATCGGCTCACCACGACGCTGCGCAAGGGCGATGCCACGATCGCTACCGCCCTGGACACCTTGGGGCCGGGCCTCAAGGTGCTCGCGGACGAGCGGGTGCAGTTCACCGGCCTGTTGACGGACCTGTCGAAGTTCGGCACGGTCGCGACCCGCGTCATCAACGCCAGCCGGGCCGATACCGTCGCCGGCCTGCGTGACCTGCAGCCGATCCTGCACCACCTCGCGGCCGCCGGCGGGAACCTGCCGCGCGCCCTCGAGATCCTCATCACCTTCCCGTTCCCGCGCGACATCGACGCCGCCGCCCCGGGCGACTACACGAACCTCGAGGCCGAGCTGGACCTCGGACCGATCGTCTGCACGCTGCTCAGCTCACTCAAGCCGGTGACGGGCGGTGGCGGCGGCCTGCTCGGCGGGATCATCCCGCTTCCCCCGGGCGTGACATCGGTGCAGAAGACGCTGATCATGAGCCTGCTCAACGGCATCAGCCTGACGAACTGCTCGTCCAGCGCCAAGAACACCAGCAAGGCGAAGGGCGGCTCGGGGGGCCTCGGTGGCCTCGGTGGCCTCGGCGGCGGGACGCTGCCGATCCCGGTGCCGACCCAGCTTCCGAAGGTTCCGGTACCCATCCCCACCCCGACGGGCGGTCTGGGCGGCCTGCTCGGTGGCGGACTGGGTGGTTCCAAGTGATCACCCGCGGAGTTCGGATCCAGCTCGCCGTGTTTGCGCTGCTGACGCTGCTCGGCGTCGCGTGGGTCGGGTCCGACTACGTCGGGATCAACCCGCTGCACAAGCCGTTCACGGTCGAGGTGATGCTGCCTTCCTCCGGCGGCTTGTTCACCAACGCCGATGTGACCGAGCGGGGCGTCGAGGTCGGGCGGGTCGGCACGTTGCACCTGGTCAAGGGCGGCGTCGAGGCCGACCTGAAGCTCAACAACGGCGTGAAGATCCCGCGCAAGAACATCCACGCCACGGTGGCCGACCTCTCAGCCGTGGGCGAGCAGTATCTCGACCTCGAGCCGACCACCCCTCCGGGCCCTATCTGCAACCCGGCAACGTCATCCCCGCGAGCCAGACGACGATCCCGGTCAGCGACGCGGTCATCCTGGACAACCTCAACAAGCTGCTCGGCAGCGTCGACACCAAGAACCTGTCCACCGTGATCGAGCAGCTCGGAATCGGCTTCAACGACCTCGGCCCGGGCCTGCAGCAGCTCATCGACAACGGCAACGCGCTCACCAAGGCCGCGATCGCCGCCCTGCCGCAGACCCTGACGTTGATCAACGACGGCAAGACCGTCCTCGACACCCAGCGCGACGTCTCCGGCGAGCTCAAGTCGTTCTCGCGCAGTTTCGCGCTGCTGACCGGTCAGCTGGCGTCGAGCGATAGCTCGCTACGCGGCGTCCTGGGCAACGGCGTCCTGGCGTCCAAGCAGCTGCAGACCCTGCTGTCCGCCAACGAGCCGGTCCTACCGGTCCTGCTGGACAACCTGAACACGTTCACTGGCATCCAGGCCGTCCGGCTGCCCTACGATCCGCGCCGTGCTGGAGCTCTACCCGGCGATCACTGCTGATGCGTTCTACGCGCTCCCGCCACCGAAGAACGGCGTCTCGTTCGCGCGGTTCGGCCTCGTCACCGACACCGGCTCGTTCTGCAGCCAGGGCTACAGCTCCTCCGTGGTGCGGGGCAACACCTCCGGTGACTGGGGCGGTGCCGCCGACCTCAACAACTACTGCACGGCCAGCACGGGCGCGGGTCGACGAGCGAGGCGCGCAGCATGATCCCGAGTCCAACAAGGACGGCGCGAACGTCACGAATGCCGACAAGTACCCCGGCCCGTCGTACCCCGGGTCCGTTCCCAGGCTCCGGCCAGACCTCGTCGTCGGGTACGTCGAAGACCGGCTCGTCGTCCGGCCAGGGCTCGACGCCCTCCTCGGGCCAGAGCGCCGGGCCGCGGGTCATCGCGCCGTATGTTCCCTCGACCGGCACCATCACGGGTCCCAACGGCAAGAAGTACCTGCTCGGGCTGAACGGGCCGGTGGCACCGGCCTTCGGCTCCAACTCCTACAAGTGGCTGCTCATCGCGCCTACGATGCGCTGAGTCGGCGGAGGACACATGTCAGTCTCGGATCCACCGGTCGGCCGCAGCCGAACCACTACCGCCGTCGTGGCGGCGGCCCTGGTCGTCATCCTCGGGCTCGGGCGTGCTCGTCGTCCTCACCGTGCGAACGAACAGCCACCGCTCGGCGGGAAGCGCCAACCAGAGCAATGTCTCGGCGGTCGGCGGCCAGCTGGCCGTGGACTTCACCTCCTTCGACTACCGGCATCTCGACCAGGACTTCACCGCGACCGCGAAGCGGGCCACGCCGGCGTTCGCCAAGACCTACCTGGCCCAGAGCAAGTCGGTCGAGTCCGTGATCACCAAGGCGAAGGCGGTGTCCAGCAGCCAGGTCATCGCTACCGGGGTCAAGTCGCTGACGCCGACCAACGCCGTCGTACTCGTCGCCCTCAACGACGTCACGAAGAACACCCAGTCCCCGAAGGGCACCACGCAGTACTTCCGGATGGAGGTCGACCTGGTGCGCCAGAACGGCAGCTGGCTGGCGAGCCAGGTGGAGCCGCTATGACCGCCCCCGAGGACCCCACGTCGACGGGCACGGATGTCGACTCCCTGAGCGCGCACAGCGTGACCCCGCCGCGGGCCGTGTTCGCGGCCACACCGAGCACGATCCTGGCCGGCAGCAGCGCCCCCGTGGTCCCGGTGCCTCGCGACCGACCCAGCCCGCCCCGGCGACACGCCGAGCCAGCGCCGTCCCCGTCCCCGGGTCATGCTCGGTCCCGCGGGCCGGTGGTCGCGGTCGTCGCGGTCACGCTCGCCGTGGCGGTTGCGGTCGTTCTGGCCATCGTCGTGACGGGGCTGTCGAACCGGGGTGGCGGGCAGGCATCGGCCGCGACCACGGACGCCCTGGAGAAGGCGGCGTCGAGCGGCACGCAGGCCGCACTGAGCTACAACTACCAGCATCTGAGCACGGACTTCGCCGCCGCGGAGAAGTTCATGACGCCGAGCTTCGCGGCCAACTACAAGAAGACGACCGCCACCCAGGTTCAGTCGCTGGCCGCGAAATACAAGGCGGTGAGCGCGGCGACCGTGCTGGGAGCGGGGATCGACTCGTCCTCGTCCTCGCACGCCACGGTGCTGGTCTTCGTCGACCAGACGGTGAAGAACTCCCAGCTCAGCGCCCCGCGGCTGGACCGGTCGAGGATCGAAGTGACGCTCGTCCGCAGCGGCGGCAAGTGGCTGATCAGCCAGCTCTCGCCGATCTGATCGACCCGGCCCAGCGCGTGGCCGCTTGACGTGGCGGCGTGGTCCAGGCATGCTTCCCGGCCAACAGTGACGAGAGCCGAGGGCCGGGCACGAGCGGCCGACGTGGACAGCAGCGCCTTCTAGGGGTACGCTGCTCGTTTGCGCTGCCTCCCGACTCCTCCGCGCTGCTTTGAATCAGCAAACCGGCGGGTCGCTTGGCGTGCGCGCACATTACGGTGAGCACTAGAGAAGGACCCCACACTTGGCCGCGTCGCGCTCCACCGCTCCTGCCCTGTCCACCCTTGCACCCCGCCGCATCTCTTTCGCCCGGATCAACGAGCCACTTGAGGTCCCGAACCTCCTGGCTTTGCAGACTGCCTCGTTCAAGTGGCTGATCGGATCGCCCGAGTGGCGTGATTCCGTCGAGGCGGGCACTCCGTCCGGCCTCGAGGAGATCCTGACCGAGATCAGCCCGATCCGCGACTTCTCCGACACCATGTCGCTGGAGTTCCGGGAGCCGAAGCTCATGGACCCGCCGCACTCCATCGAGGAGTGCAAGGACAAGGACATGACGTACTCGGCTCCGCTGTTCGTCATCGCCGAGTTCACCAACAACGAGACCGGCGAGATCAAGAGCCAGACCGTCTTCATGGGCGACTTCCCGCTCATGACGAACCAGGGCACCTTCATCATCAACGGCACCGAGCGCGTCGTCGTGTCGCAGCTCGTCCGTTCCCCTGGTGTCTACTTCGACCGCACCCTCGACAAGGTGACCGACCGCGACATGTACGGCGCGAAGGTCATCCCGGGTCGGGGCGCGTGGCTGGAGTTCGAGGTCGACAAGCGGGACCAGGTCGGTGTCCGCATCGATCGCAAGCGCCGCCAGCCGGTGACCGTCCTGCTGCGCGCGCTGGGCTGGGACAACGAGCGGATCCTCGACCACTTCGGCGAGTTCGACTCGATGCGGCTGACGCTCGAGAAGGACCACACCACCACTCCGGACGAGGCCCTGATCGACATCTACCGCAAGCTGCGCCCGGGCGAGCCCCCGACGCGTGACGCCGCGGAGACGCTGCTCAACAACCTCTACTTCAACGAGAAGCGCTACGACCTCGCGAAGGTCGGCCGCTACAAGGTCAACAAGAAGCTCGGTACCGAGGTCCCCAAGGGCACCGGTGTCCTCACCGAGGCCGACATCGTGGCGGCGATCGACTACGTCGTCCGGCTGCACCGCGGTGACGAGGGCTACGAGACCGACGACATCGACCACTTCGGCAACCGGCGGTTGCGGACGGTCGGCGAGCTGATCCAGAACCAGGTCCGAATCGGCCTGTCCCGGATGGAGCGCGTCGTCCGCGAGCGGATGACCACGCAGGACGTCGAGGCGATCACGCCGCAGACCCTGATCAACATCCGGCCGGTCGTTGCCTCCATCAAGGAGTTCTTCGGCACCAGCCAGCTGTCGCAGTTCATGGACCAGACCAACCCGCTGGCCGGTCTGACCCACAAGCGCCGGCTGTCGGCGCTCGGGCCGGGTGGCCTCTCGCGTGAGCGGGCCGGCTTCGAGGTTCGCGACGTGCACCCCAGCCACTACGGCCGGATGTGCCCGATCGAGACCCCGGAAGGCCCGAACATCGGCCTGATCGGGTCGCTGTCCACCTACGCCCGGGTCAACCCGTTCGGCTTCGTCGAGACGCCGTACCGCCGGGTCGACGCCGGCCGGGTCACCGACCACATCGACTACCTCACCGCGGATGAGGAGGACAAGCACGTCATCGCGCAGGCCAACGCGCCGCTGAAGGCGGACAGCTCGTTCGCCGAGAACCGCGTGCTGGTTCGTCGTAAGGACGGCGAGGTCGACTACGTCGAGCCGTCCGCGGTCGACTACATGGACGTCTCGCCGCGCCAGATGGTGTCGGTTGCGACCGCGATGATTCCGTTCCTCGAGCACGACGACGCGAACCGCGCGCTGATGGGCTCCAACATGCAGCGGCAGTCGGTTCCGCTGCTGCGGGCCGAGGCGCCGCTGGTCGGCACCGGCATGGAGTTCCGTGCCGCGGTCGACGCCGGTGACGTGGTCTCCGCCGAGCAGGCGGGTGTGGTCGAGGAGGTCTCCGCCGACTACGTGACGATCCTGCACGACGACGGGACCCGGCGTACCTATCGGCTGTCGAAGTTCCACCGGTCCAACCAGGGAACGTCGTTCAACCAGAAGCCGATCGTCGACGAGGGCCAGAAGGTCGAGCAGGGCCAGGTCATCGCCGACGGGCCCTGTACCCAGAACGGCGAGATGGCGCTGGGCAAGAACCTGCTCGTCGCCTTCATGTCCTGGGAGGGCCACAACTACGAGGACGCGATCATCCTGTCCTCGAAGCTGGTGGAGGACGACGTCCTCTCCTCGATCCACATCGAGGAGCACGAGGTCGACGCCCGCGACACCAAGCTCGGGCCCGAGGAGATCACCCGCGACATCCCGAACGTCTCCGAGGAGGTCCTCGCGGACCTCGACGAGCGAGGCATCATCCGGATCGGTGCCGAGGTCGTGCCGGGCGACGTCCTGGTCGGCAAGGTCACCCCGAAGGGCGAGACCGAGCTCACGCCGGAAGAGCGGCTGTTGCGCGCGATCTTCGGCGAGAAGGCTCGGGAGGTCCGCGACACCTCACTGAAGGTGCCGCACGGTGAGAGCGGCAAGATCATCGGCGTCCGGGTGTTCAGCCGGGATGAGGGTGACGAGCTCCCGCCGGGTGTGAACGAGCTGGTCCGGGTGTACGTCGCCCAGAAGCGCAAGATCACCGACGGCGACAAGCTCGCGGGTCGGCACGGCAACAAGGGCGTCATCTCCAAGGTGCTGCCGGTCGAGGACATGCCGTTCCTCGCCGACGGAACCCCGGTCGACATCATCCTCAACCCGCTCGGTGTGCCCGGCCGAATGAACGTCGGCCAGGTCCTCGAGACCCACCTCGGGTGGGTCGCGAAGACCGGCTGGCAGATCGCCGGGACCAAGGAGCCGTGGCAGAAGCGGCTGGCTGAGATCGGTGCGGACTCCTCCGAGCCCGGCACCAACCTCGCGACACCCGTCTTCGACGGCGCCCGCGAGGAGGAGATCACCGGCCTGCTGGGCTCGACGCTGGTCAACCGTGACGGGGACCGGATGGTGGGTGCGGACGGAAAGGCCAAGCTGTTCAACGGCCGGACCGGCGAGCCGATCAACCAGCCCATCGCGGTCGGCTACATCTACATCCTGAAGCTGCTCCACCTGGTCGACGACAAGATCCACGCCCGCTCGACCGGCCCCTACTCGATGATCACGCAGCAGCCGCTGGGCGGTAAGGCCCAGTTCGGTGGCCAGCGGTTCGGCGAGATGGAGGTCTGGGCGCTGGAGGCCTACGGCGCGGCGTACGCGCTGCAGGAGCTGCTCACCATCAAGTCCGACGACGTCCTCGGCCGCGTCAAGGTGTACGAAGCGATCGTCAAGGGCGAGAACATCCCCGAGCCCGGCATCCCCGAGTCGTTCAAGGTCCTCATCAAGGAAATGCAGTCGCTGTGCCTCAACGTCGAGGTGCTCTCGAGCGACGGCATGCAGATCGAGATGCGGGACACCGACGAGGACGTGTTCCGGGCCGCAGAAGAGCTGGGCATCGACTTGTCACGTCGCGAGCCCAGCTCAGTGGAGGAAGTTTGATCGGTTTGTGAAGACCTAGCGGCCGCCGGTAACGGCAGACGATTCACAAACCACGAGTAGTACAGAAAGAAGGACCACCTTGCTCGACGTCAACTTCTTCGACGAACTACGCATCGGCCTGGCCACGGCGGACGACATCCGGCTGTGGTCGCACGGTGAGGTCAAGAAGCCCGAGACGATCAACTACCGCACGCTCAAGCCGGAGAAGGATGGCTTGTTCTGCGAGAAGATCTTCGGTCCCACACGGGACTGGGAGTGTTACTGCGGCAAGTACAAGCGGGTTCGCTTCAAGGGCATCATCTGCGAGCGCTGCGGCGTCGAGGTGACCCGTGCCAAGGTCCGCCGTGAGCGGATGGGTCACATCGAGCTGGCTGCCCCGGTCACCCACATCTGGTATTTCAAGGGTGTCCCGAGCCGGCTCGGCTACCTGCTCGACCTGGCGCCCAAGGACCTCGAGAAGATCATCTACTTCGCGGCGTACCTGGTGACCGAGGTCGACGACGAGGCCCGGCATCGCGACCTGGCGAGCGTCGAGGCACAGATCTCGGTCGAGAAGCAGCGCGTCACCGACAAGATGAACGCTGACATCGACACCCGGATGAAGCGCCAGGAGACCGACATGGCGACCCTCGAGGCCGAGGGTGCCAAGGCCGACGCGCGCCGGAAGGTCCGCGACTCCGCCGACCGTGAGGTCAAGCAGATCCGGACCCGTGCCGAGCGCCAGCTCGACGAGTTCGACAACGTGCTGGACGCCTTCAAGTCCCTCGCCGTCAAGCAGCTGATCACCGACGAGCGGCTGTTCCGTGAGCTCCGTGACCGCTTCGCCAAGGGTGCCAAGAACGAGGACGGCACCTGGCGGGTCGTGCCCGGCACGATGGGCGAGTACTTCGAGGCCGGCATGGGTGCCGAGTCGCTGCAGAAGCTGCTCGAGACCTTCGACCTCGAGGCCGAGGCAGAGAGCCTGCGCGAGACGATCCGTAGCGGCAAGGGCCAGAAGAAGGCCCGCGCGCTCAAGCGGCTCAAGGTCGTCTCGGCGTTCCTCAACACCCGGAACTCCCCGATGGGCATGGTCCTCGACTGCGTCCCGGTGATCCCGCCGGACCTGCGCCCGATGGTGCAGCTCGACGGTGGCCGGTTCGCTACCTCCGACCTCAACGACCTTTACCGCCGCGTCATCAACCGGAACAACCGGCTGAAGCGGCTGCTCGACCTCGGCGCACCCGAGATCATCGTCAACAACGAGAAGCGGATGCTCCAGGAGGCTGTCGACGCACTGTTCGACAACGGTCGCCGTGGTCGTCCCGTCACCGGCCCGGGCAACCGGCCGCTGAAGTCGCTGTCAGACATGCTCAAGGGCAAGCAGGGCCGGTTCCGTCAGAACCTGCTCGGCAAGCGCGTCGACTACTCCGGCCGCTCGGTCATCGTGGTCGGCCCGCAGCTGCGGTTGCATCAGTGCGGCCTGCCGAAGCAGATGGCGCTCGAGCTGTTCAAGCCGTTCGTGATGAAGCGGCTGGTCGACCTCAACCACGCCCAGAACATCAAGTCCGCCAAGCGGATGGTAGAGCGCGCGACCGGAAGCAACGCGCGCTACTCGATGGTGTGGGACGTGCTCGAAGAGGTCATCACCGAGCACCCGGTGCTGCTCAACCGTGCACCGACGCTGCACCGGCTCGGGATCCAGGCCTTCGAGCCGCAGCTGGTCGAGGGCAAGGCCATCCAGATCCACCCGCTGGTCTGCACCGCGTTCAACGCCGACTTCGACGGTGACCAGATGGCAGTGCACCTGCCGCTGTCCGCCGAGGCGCAGGCCGAGGCGCGGATCCTGATGCTGTCGTCGAACAACATCCTGTCGCCGGCATCGGGTCGACCGATCACGTCGCCGACCCAGGACATGGTGCTGGGGCTGTACTACCTGACCACGATGGCGTCGGGGACCGCTGGTGAGGGTCGCGCGTTCGGTTCGGTGTCCGAGGCCGTCATGGCCTACGACAACGGCGAGCTCGACCTGCAGGCCAAGATCCAGCTTCGGCTCGAGGATCTGCCGGGCGCGATCGGTGTCGAGCCGGCGCAGCCGGGCATCTCGCGTGCCACGGAGATCGGCGAGCGCCCGTACGACGCTCCCGAGGGCTGGGAGGTCGGCCAGGCGGTCCGGCTCGAGACCACGCTGGGACGTGCCTTGTTCAACGAGGCGCTGCCGGTCGACTACCCGTTCATCGACTACGAGGTGCGCAAGGCGCAGCTCGGCGAGATCGTCAACGACCTGGCCGAGCGGTACCCGAAGGTCCAGGTGGCCGCGACGCTGGACGCGCTCAAGGAGGCCGGTTTCCACTGGGCCACCCGGGCCGGCGTCACCATCTCGATCTCCGACGTCGTCACTCCGCCGGAGAAGGCCGAGATCCTGGCCCGCTACGAGGAGATGGCCGAGAAGGTCCAGAAGCAGTACGAGCGCGGTGTGATCACCGACGACGAGCGTCGTCAGGAGCTCATCGAGATCTGGACCCGGGCCACGACCGAGGTCGCGACCAAGATGCGGGAGAACTTCCCGAAGAACAACCCGATCCAGATGATGGTCGGCTCGGGTGCTCGAGGGAACATGCTCCAGGTTCAGCAGATCGCCGGTATGCGTGGTCTGGTGGCCAACCCCAAGGGCGAGATCATCCCGCGGCCGATCAAGACCAACTTCCGTGAGGGCCTCACGGTGCTGGAGTACTTCATCTCCACGCACGGTGCCCGCAAGGGCCTCGCCGACACCGCGCTGCGGACGGCGGACTCGGGCTACCTCACCCGGCGGCTGGTCGACGTCAGCCAGGACGTCATCGTCCGAGAGTTCGACTGCGGCACCGACCGCGGCATCGTGCTCCCGATCGCGATCGACGGCCCGGACGGCGGGATCGTCATCGACAAGGAGAACGTGGAGAACCGCGTGTACTCCCGTGCCCTTGCCGAGGACGTCGAGGTCAAGGGCAACGTGCTCGCGACCGCTGGCAGCGACCTGGGTGACGTGCTCATCGCCAAGTTGGTCGACAACGGTGTCCGCGAGGTGCGGGTGCGCAGCGTCCTGACCTGCGACAGCAAGGTCGGTATCTGCGCCCTGTGCTACGGCCGCTCGCTCGCGACCGGCAAGACCGTGGACGTTGGCGAGGCGGTCGGCATCATCGCCGCCCAGTCGATCGGCGAGCCCGGCACCCAGCTGACGATGCGTACCTTCCACACCGGTGGTGTCGCGGGTGAGGACATCACCCACGGCCTGCCGCGTGTCGTCGAGCTGTTCGAGGCACGTCAGCCCAAGGGCCGTGCCCCGATCAGCGAGGTCGCCGGTCGGGTGTCGATCGAGGAGACCGACAAGGCCGCCAAGTTCGTCATCACGCCGGACGACGGCGGGGACCCGGTCGAGTACCCGATCGTCAAGCGACTGTTGGTCTGGCGCTGGTACGACTCGGAGACCGAGCGGGCCCGCGGCCAGTGGCGCGTCGAAGAGGGTCAGCACGTCGAGGTCGGTCAGCAGCTGCATGCAGGTGCGGTCGACCCCCACGAGGTGCTGCGCATCCTCGGACCGCGTGCGGTTCAGCTGCACCTGGTCAAGGAGGTGCAGGACGTCTACCGGTCACAGGGTGTGCCGATCCACGACAAGCACGTCGAGATCATCATCCGCCAGATGCTCAAGCGGGTGAACATCCTGGAGTCCGGCGAGACCGACCTGCTGCCAGGTGAGCTCGCGGAGCGGCCGAAGTTCGAGGCCGAGAACCGACGGGTGGTCGCCGAAGGCGGCGCCCCGGCGGCCGGCCGGCCGGTCCTCATGGGCATCACCAAGGCCTCGCTCGCGACCGAGTCGTGGCTGTCCGCGGCGTCGTTCCAGGAGACGACCCGAGTGCTCACCGACGCGGCAATCCACGCCCGCTCGGACTCGCTGCTCGGCCTCAAGGAGAACGTCATCATCGGCAAGCTCATCCCGGCCGGTACCGGCATCAGCCGTTACCGCAACGTCCGGGTCGAGCCGACCGAGGAGGCCAAGGCGGCGGTCTACACGATGACGCCGTACGACGAGAACGGCTACGAGTTCGGCCAGGGAACCGGCGAGGCCGTGCCGCTGGAGGACTACAGCTACGGCCAGCGACCGGGGTACGGCGGATACCGTTAGCAGGTCATGACCGATCAGCACGACGACGACGGGTCGCCCACTTCGGGCGGCCCGTCGTCGTCTGATCCCTACGCCTCACCTGCTGATCCTTATGCCCCGCCCCCGCCCCATCGGCAGCCGACCGCGCCGCCGGTCGGGATGCCGCCTCCCGCGCCGCCGGTCGGGATGCCACCGCCGGCAGCATGGGCGCCCCAACCGCCGCCATACGCCGCACCGCCGGGCTGGCAGCCGCCGCCTCCGCCGTACGCCGCCGGGGGCACCGGCCAACCTGGGCATCAGGCGCCGAACACCTGGCAGCCGGCTGCGGCCGGCGCCGGCCAGTTGCCCTACGGCTGGACCCCGCCCTATCCGCAGCCACGCGGCACCAACGGCTTCTGCATCGCCTCGTTCATCCTCGCGGTGCCACCGATCTCCCTGTTCACCTTGGGGCTCGGCAGCGTGCTGGGCTTGATCTTCGGCATCGTCGGGTTGCGCCAGGTGAGCCACGACGGGTCACGGGGGCGTGGCCTGGCCATCGCCGGCGTGATCATGGGGGGTATCGGGGTCATCGTCGGTGTGCTCCTGGTGATCGGGCTGGTCGTCGGGGGGAGCTCCCACGGCTCGGGCGGCTCCGGCGGGTCCGACAACACCGTCTCGACCCTGGGCCAGCTAGCTGCCGGCTGAACCCCCGCCGTCGGGATCGGCGTCCACCGCCACCCGCAGCCCGGCGTACGCCTGGGTGAGCGCGGGCTGCTGGTAGTGCGCGTTGAGGCCGCTCGGGTTGGGCAGCACCCACACCCCGGCTCCGGCGAAACGCTCGGGACGCGGCCCCACGCCGGTCTTCGGCTCGCCGAAGGCGGTGCGGTACGCCGAGAGGCCCAGGAAGGCAACCCAGCCGGGTTGCCACCGCTCGACCAGCTCTCGCAGCGGCGTCACCCCAGCGCGGATCTCGTCGTCGGTGAGCTCGTCGGCCCTGGCCGTGGAGCGAGCGACGAGGTTGGTGACCCCGATACCGGAGGCCAGCAGCAGATCCGGCTCGCGCGGGTCCAGCTGCCGCTCGGTGAAGCCGGCCTGGTGCAAGGTGCGCCAGAGCCGGTTGCCCGGCCGCCCGAAATGTCGGCCGACCGCCCCGGACCACAGCGATGGGTTGATGCCGACCAGCAGCACGCGAAGGCCCGGTGCGATCAGGTCAGGCACGGTGGCGCCGTACGCCGCCTGCAGCTGCTCGCGTGTGGGCGCAGTGGGTAACACGGGGTAATCGACTCCTCACGGGAATCTCCCAGGGACGACCCGTAGAGTTTCTCGCGTGATGGAGCCGGGGGTGCTGGTGGAGGGTGCTCGGCTGGTGCATATCGGGTTTCGTAAGTGTGGGTCGACGGCGTTGCAGGGGGCGTTGGCGCGGGCTCGGTTGCCGTTGGCGTCGTTGGGGGTGGTGTATCCGGGGGGTAATGGGAATCACACGCCGGCGGCGTTGGCGGTGACGGGTCGTACGCATGGGTGGACGTCGTTGGGTGCGCGGCCGCAGCCGATGGAGCGTTGGGATGCGTTGGTGGCGGAGGTGGCGGCGGTCCCGGTGGGTCAGCGGGTGGTGGTCAGCAGCGAGTTTTTTGATGTGGCGGATGCGGCGACGATCCGGACGGTGGTGGCGGGGTTGGGGGGTGAGCGGGTGCATGTGGTGGTGACGGCTCGGCCGCTCGCGAGGATCTTGCCGTCGGCGTGGCAGCAGCAGGTGCAGGTGGGGATGCGCAGTCGTTATGGGACGTGGCTGCGGGATGTTCTGGACCACGAGCAGTCCCGGACCTATCAGACGTTTTGGGAGCGTCATGACCAGGCGGCGGTGTTGTCGCGGTGGGCGGGGGTGGTGGGCCCGGATCGGGTCACGTTGATGGTGCTTGACGAGCATGACCGGGCGTTGCCCTACCGCGGGTTCGAGACGATGCTGGGTGTGCCGGCGGGGACGTTGGTGGAGCGGGCTGGTGATGCGAACCGGTCGTTGACCGGGCCGGAGGCGGAGCTGATCCGGCGGATCAACGTCGAGGTCTTCCAGCGTGACATCACCTGGGATGAGTACAGCCAGTGGATCCGGCGTGGCGCCGCGCGGCGGATGGTGAAGCAGCGGACCCCGGGCCCGGATGAGCCACGCACGCACACGCCGCAGTGGGCGGTGGAACGGGCCACCGAGATCAGCGCCGGGTTCCTGCGCCGGATCGAGACCCTCGGCGTCGAGGTGGTGGGTGACCTCAACAGCCTGGCAGCGGCGCCACCGGCCCGGACCGGACCCGACGACACCGACACCGACCTGGAGCTGGTCCCGATCGACGCCGCCGTCCAGGCGGTCCTCGGCTCCAGCTTCAGCACCCGCACCCAACGCCCCGCCAAACCCACACCCAAACCCACCCCACCCGCCGCCACCACCCGGGCGACCCGGCCAGCCAGCGAACTACCCGCCCGCGACCTCGCCGCCGCACTCACACGACGAATCCGCGACCGGGTCCGACGAAGCTGGCGGCGTACCCGTCGTGGGCGGCTCAACGCGGAATAGTGACGCCCCGCGATCTTGTTCAACGAGGGCGTACTACCGCACCCGGGTGGTTTTGACCGGGTGCGCCACGCTCGGCTAAGGTAGTCGCTTGTGCCTGGGGAAATCCCGGGTGCCGCACGTCGCTCGATCTCCCGCTGGACCGTAGGCGCCGCAAGGCGCGGGCGGAGCGCGGAGCAAGCGACACACCCGACCGCGTGGGTGGGCGGGACAGCCACATCGGTGCTCGACCAGGGCATCACAACGACAGATATGGGAGTACGGCGAGTGCCTACGATCTCTCAGCTGGTGCGCAAGGGCCGGCAGGACAAGATCGGCAAGACCAAGACGCCGGCGCTGAAGGGAAGCCCCCAGCGCCGCGGGGTCTGCACGCGCGTCTACACGACGACGCCCAAGAAGCCGAACTCCGCGCTGCGCAAGGTCGCCCGCGTGCGCCTGACCACGGGTATCGAGGTCACGGCGTACATCCCGGGCGTCGGCCACAACCTGCAGGAGCACTCGATCGTGCTGGTGCGTGGCGGCCGGGTGAAGGACCTCCCGGGTGTGCGTTACAAGATCATCCGTGGCTCGCTCGACACGCAGGGCGTCCGCGGGCGCAAGCAGGCCCGTAGCCGCTACGGCGCGAAGAAAGAGAAGTAGAGCTCATGCCTCGTAAGGGTCCCGCCGCCAAGCACCCGGTCATCATCGACCCGGTCTACGGCTCGCCGATCGTCACCTCGCTGGTCAACAAGGTGCTGGTGGGCGGCAAGCGCTCGCTCGCCCAGCGGATCGTGTACCAAGCGCTCGAAGGCTGCCGCGAGAAGACCGGGAGCGACCCGGTCGTCACGCTCAAGCGTGCCCTCGACAACGTCAAGCCGGCGATCGAGGTCAAGAGCCGCCGGGTCGGTGGCGCGACCTACCAGGTCCCGATCGAGGTCCGGCCGGGCCGGAGCACCACCCTCGCGCTGCGGTGGTTGGTCACCTACTCCCGGCAGCGCCGCGAGAAGACCATGACCGAGCGCCTGATGAACGAGGTTCTCGACGCCAGCAACGGCCTCGGCGCCAGTGTCAAGCGGCGCGAGGACATGCACAAGATGGCCGAGTCCAACAAGGCCTTCGCCCACTACCGCTGGTAAGCCCAGCACCCGACGACACGCAGAGAAGAGTGAGAACGCAGTGACGACCGACGTGGCAGCCGCCCTCGCCAAGACCCGGAACATCGGGATCATGGCGCATATCGACGCGGGCAAAACCACGACGACCGAGCGGATCCTCTACTACACCGGCATCAGCTACAAGATCGGTGAGGTCCACGACGGCGCGGCCGTCATGGACTGGATGGAGCAGGAGCAGGAGCGCGGCATCACCATCACCTCCGCTGCGACCACCTGCCAGTGGAACGACCACACCATCAACATCATCGACACCCCCGGGCACGTCGACTTCACCGTCGAGGTGGAGCGCTCGCTGCGCGTCCTCGACGGCGCGGTCGCAGTCTTCGACGCGGTCGCCGGTGTCGAGCCGCAGAGCGAGACCGTGTGGCGCCAGGCCGACCGGTACGCCGTACCGCGGATGTGCTTCATCAACAAGATGGACCGCGTCGGTGCCGAGTTCCACCGTTGCGTCGACATGATCGTCACGCGGCTGAACGCGACGCCGCTCGTGCTGCAGCTGCCGTGGGGCGTCGAGAGCGACTTCAAGGGCGTCATCGACCTGGTCGGCATGCGTGCGCTGCTCTGGCAGACCGAGGGCCTTGGCGACAAGTACGACGTCGTCTCGATCCCGGACGACCACGCCGACGAGGCACGTCGCTGGCGCGAGAAGCTCATCGAGACCCTCGCCGAGAACGACGACGAGCTGATGGAGCTCTACCTCGAGGGCACCGAGCCCACGCAGGAGCAGATGGTCGCCGGCATTCGCCGCGCCACCATCGCGAACCACGTGAACCCGGTGCTGTGCGGGACCGCCTTCAAGAACAAGGGCGTCCAGCCGATGCTCGACGCGATCGTGGACTACCTGCCGTCGCCGTTGGACATCGAGTCGATCAAGGGTCACGCGGTCAACGACCCCGACGCGGTCGTGGAGCGTCACGCCGACGAGACCGAGCCGTTCTCCGCGCTCGCGTTCAAGATCATGAGCGACAAGTACTTCGGCAAGCTCACCTACATCCGGGTGTACTCCGGCCGACTCGACTCCGGCAGCCAGGTGCTCAACAGCACCAAGGGCCGCAAGGAGCGGATCGGCAAGATCTACCAGATGCACGCGAACAAGCAGGAGGAGCGCCCCAACGTGGGTGCCGGCCAGATCGTGGCCGTTGTCGGGCTCAAGGACACCACGACTGGCGACACGCTCTGCGACGTCGCCAAGCCCGTGATCCTCGAGTCGATGGACTTCCCGGCGCCGGTCATCTACGTCGCCATCGAGCCGAAGACCAAGGCCGACCAGGAGAAGCTCGGTACGGCGATCCAGCGGCTGTCCGACGAGGACCCGACCTTCCAGGTCAGGACCGACGAGGAGACCGGCCAGACGATCATCGCCGGCATGGGCGAACTGCACCTCGAGGTGCTGGTCGACCGGATGCGCCGCGAGTTCAACGTCGAGGCCAACGTCGGTCGGCCGCAGGTCGCCTACCGCGAGACGATCCGCCAGCGGGTCGAGAAGGTCGACTACACCCACAAGAAGCAGACCGGTGGGTCCGGCCAGTTCGCGCGGGTGATCATCAACATCGAGCCGACCCACGCCGACGGCGAGGAAGACGGCGGCTACGTCTTCGAGAACAAGGTCACGGGCGGCCGCATCCCGCGGGAGTACATCCCGTCGGTGGATGCCGGCTGCCAGGAGGCCATGGAGTTCGGTGTTCTCGCCGGCTACCCGATGGTGGATGTCAAGGTCACCCTGACCGACGGCGCCTACCACGAGGTGGACTCCTCCGAGCTGGCCTTCAAGATCGCCGGATCGATGGCGTTCAAGGAGGCTGCCCGGCGGGCCAGCCCGGTCATCATGGAGCCGGTCATGTCGGTCGAGGTGACGACGCCCGAGGACTTCATGGGTGACGTCATCGGTGACCTGAACTCGCGCCGCGGCCAGATCCAGGCCATGGACGAGCGCGCGGGATCCCGCATCGTCAAGGCGACGGTCCCGCTGTCAGAGATGTTCGGGTACGTCGGAGACCTGCGGTCGAAGACCCAGGGCAGGGCGAGCTACAGCATGCAGTTCGACTCCTACGCCGAGGTCCCGGCCAACGTCGCCAAGGAGATCGTCGCCAAGGCGCACGGCGAGTAAGCACACCAACCCAACGACTTCCAGCCGCCGCCGATCGGCGAACTGGGGAGAAGAACCAGCAGTCCAGGGAGGACAGCAGTGGCGAAGGCCAAGTTCGAGCGGACCAAGCCGCACGTCAACATTGGAACCATCGGTCACATCGACCATGGCAAGACGACGTTGACTGCCGCGATCACCAAGGTTCTGCACGACAAGTACCCCAACCTCAATGAGGCCTCGGCGTTCGATCAGATCGACAAGGCCCCTGAGGAGCGGGAGCGCGGGATCACGATCTCGATCGCGCATGTCGAGTACCAGACCGAGAAGCGGCACTACGCGCACGTCGACTGCCCCGGGCACGCCGACTACATCAAGAACATGATCACGGGCGCGGCCCAGATGGACGGGGCGATCCTGGTCGTGGCGGCCACCGACGGCCCGATGCCGCAGACCCGCGAGCACGTGCTGCTCGCCCGTCAGGTCGGTGTCCCCTACATCGTCGTCGCGCTGAACAAGTCCGACATGGTCGACGACGAGGAGATCCTCGAGCTCGTCGAGCTGGAGGTCCGTGAGCTGCTGTCGTCGCAGGAGTACCCCGGCGACGACCTCCCGGTCGTCCGCGTCTCGGCGCTGAAGGCGCTCGAGGGCGACGCCGAGTGGAGCGAGAAGCTGCTCGAGCTGATGGACGCGGTCGACGAGTCGGTGCCGCAGCCGGTGCGCGAGACCGAGAAGCCGTTCCTCATGCCGATCGAGGACGTCTTCACGATCACCGGTCGTGGCACGGTCGTCACCGGCCGGATCGAGCGCGGCATCGTCAAGGTCAACGAGACCGTCGACATCGTCGGCATCCAGCCGGAGAAGCAGACCACCACGGTCACCGGCGTCGAGATGTTCCGCAAGCTGCTCGACGAGGGCCAGGCCGGCGAGAACGTCGGACTGCTGCTTCGTGGCATCAAGCGCGAGGACGTCGAGCGGGGTCAGGTCGTCATCAAGCCCGGCACCACGACGCCCCACACCGACTTCGAGGCGCAGGTCTACATCCTGTCCAAGGACGAGGGTGGCCGGCACACGCCGTTCTTCAACAACTACCGCCCGCAGTTCTACTTCCGCACCACGGACGTCACCGGCGTCGTCACGTTGCCCGAGGGCACCGAGATGGTCATGCCGGGCGACAACACCGAGATGAAGGTGGAGCTGATCCAGCCCATCGCCATGGAGGACGGCCTTCGCTTCGCGATCCGCGAGGGTGGTCGCACCGTCGGCGCGGGCCGCGTCACCAAGATCAACAAGTGATCGAACTCGGGTCGGGGTTCCGTACGGGACCCCGCCCCGAGACTTGTCGGGCAGTTACCGCGGAACCGAGAGAGAAGACAAAGTAGATGGCGGGACAGAAGATCCGCATTCGGCTCAAGGCCTACGACCACGAGATCATCGACTCGTCGGCGCGCAAGATCGTCGAGACGGTGACCCGTACCGGTGCGCAGGTTGCGGGCCCGGTGCCGCTGCCGACGGAGAAGAACATCTACTGCGTCATCAGGTCACCGCACAAGTACAAGGACTCGCGCGAGCACTTCGAGATGCGCACGCACAAGCGGCTCATCGACATCCTCGACCCGACCCCGAAGACCGTCGACTCGCTGATGCGGCTCGACCTTCCGGCCGGCGTCGACATCGAGATCAAGCTGTAGAGGGACCGATCAACGTGGCTCAACGACTTCAGAAGGGCATCCTGGGCACCAAGCTCGGCATGACCCAGGTCTGGGACGAGGCGAACCGGCTGGTGCCGGTGACCGTCGTCAAGGCCGGGCCATGCGTGGTGACCCAGGTGCGCACCCCGGACAAGGACGGGTACGACGCCGTCCAGCTCGGGTACGGCGCGATCGACCCCCGCAAGGTGAACAAGCCGCTGACCGGGCATTTCGACGCCGCCGGTGTCCCGCCTCGCCGGCACATCGTCGAGGTCCGCACGGATGACGCCTCCGAGTACACGATCGGCCAGGACGTCACCTGCGAGATCTTCGAGGCCGGAGCGCTCGTCGACGTCACCGCCCAGAGCAAGGGCAAGGGCTTCGCCGGTGTCATGAAGCGTCACGGGTTCAAGGGCCTGGGCGCGGGTCACGGCGTGAAGCGCAAGCATCGCTCGCCGGGCTCCATCGGTGCCTGCGCCACACCCGCCCGCGTCTTCAAGGGCGTCCGGATGGCCGGTCGGATGGGCGGCGTACGCACCACCACGCTCAACCTCGTCGTCCACTCGGTGGACGCCGATCAGGGCGTCCTGCTCGTCAAGGGTGCGATACCCGGCCCGGCCGGCGCGGTCGTGCTGGTCCGTAGTGCCGCCAAGGCACCGCTCGCCCGCGGAGGTGCTACCCGATGAGCACGATCAACGTGCAGTCGCCCGACGGTGACCTCAAGCGCACGGTCGAGCTGCCGGACGAGCTGTTCGACGTCCAGGTCAACATCCCGCTGGTCCACCAGGTCGTCGTCGCGCAGCTCGCGGCCGCCCGCCAGGGGACCGCGGACACCAAGAACCGGGGCGAGGTCCGAGGCGGTGGCCGCAAGCCGTACCGGCAGAAGGGCACCGGCCGGGCTCGACAGGGCTCGACCCGTGCACCGCAGTTCGCCGGCGGTGGCACCGTCCACGGCCCGACACCTCGGTCGTACGCCCAGCGCACGCCCAAGAAGATGAAGGCAGCGGCATTGCGCTCCGCGCTGTCCGACCGGGCTCGCGCCGGTCTGGTCCACGTCGTCAGTGCGCTCGTCGACGGCGACGCCCCGTCGACCAAGACCGCATCGGCCGCGCTCGCGCGGATCGCCTCCAGCCGGCACGTGCTGGTGGTGCTCGAGCGTCACGACGAGATCAGCTGGAAGAGCCTGCGCAACGTCGAGGCGGTCCACGTCATCCACCCGGACCAGCTCAACACCTACGACGTCCTGGTGAGCGACGACGTCGTCTTCACTGAGGGCGCCCTGGCCGCGTTCATCGCAGGTCCTTCCAGCCGCGACAACGGCCCGGCGGGTGCCGACGCGGTCGAGACGCCGGCCGCAAAGCAGCCGGCCAAGAAGGCGGCCACGAAGCGGGCCGAGCCGGCAGCGGTGGACTCCGAGGCAGCGCCGAAGAAGGCCGCCGCCAAGAAGACGACAGCGAAGAAGACGACAGCGAAGAAGACGACGGCCAAGAAGACCGCCGCCCCTGCGACCGACGCCGGCACCACCGAGCCGGCCGGCGACGGCGTCAGTGACGACGAGGCCGTTGCCGAGGTCGCCGCGCAGACCAGCTCGGACCTCAAGGCCGAGGACGTCTTCGAGCGCGAGGCCGACGGTGCCACTACCGAGACGCCCGCCGCCGAGGCCGGGGCCGACGAGCTCGACGGAGATGAGTCATGAGCACGATCCCCGATCCGCGTGACGTCCTGATCGGACCCGTCATCTCGGAGAAGAGCTACGGCCTGCTCGACGAGGGCAAGTACACCTTCCTCGTCCGCCCGGACGCGAACAAGACCCAGATCCGGATCGCCGTTGAGCAGGTCTTCAACGTCACCGTGACCTCGGTCAACACTCTCAACCGCCCGGGCAAGCGCAAGCGCACCGCGGCCGGGTTCGGCAGCCGGATCGCTACCAAGCGCGCCGTCGTCGGCCTGGCCGAGGGCGACCGCATCGACCTGTTCGGAGGACCGGTCTAGATGGGCATCCGTAAGTACAAGCCGACCACCCCGGGTCGCCGCGGCTCCAGCGTCGCGGACTTCATCGAGGTGACGCGCAGCGAGCCCGAGAAGTCGCTGGTCCGCCCGCTGCACAGCAAGGGCGGCCGTAACGTGCACGGCCGCGTGACGGTTCGGCACCAGGGCGGCGGGCACAAGCGTGCCTACCGCGTCATCGACTTTCGCCGTCATGACAAGGACGGCGTGCCGGCCACGGTCGCGCACATCGAGTACGACCCGAACCGCACCGCCCGGATCGCGCTGCTGCACTACGCCGACGGCGAGAAGCGCTACATCCTCTGCCCGGCCAGGCTCTCGCAGGGCGACCGTGTCGAGGCCGGCCCGTCGGCCGACATCAAGCCGGGCAACAACCTGCCGCTGCGCAACATCCCGGTGGGCACCGTCATCCACGCCATCGAGCTCCGGCCCGGTGGCGGCGCCAAGATCGCCCGGTCGGCAGGGACCAGCGTCCAGCTGGTCGCCAAGGACGCGGGCATGGCCCAGCTCCGGATGCCGTCCGGAGAGATCCGCAACGTCGACGCCCGGTGCCGCGCCTCGATCGGCGAGGTCGGGAACGCCGAGCAGTCGAACATCAACTGGGGCAAGGCCGGCCGGATGCGCTGGAAGGGCAAGCGCCCGACCGTCCGCGGTGTCGCCATGAACCCGATCGACCACCCACACGGTGGCGGCGAGGGCAAGACCTCCGGTGGCCGGCACCCGGTCAGCCCGTGGGGTCAGCCCGAGGGACGCACCCGTCGCGCCCACAAGGACAGCGACCGATTGATCATCCGCCGCCGCAAGTCTTCGAAGCGGCGATAGGGGACTGAGGACAATGCCACGCAGCCTGAAAAAGGGCCCATTCGTCGACGACCACCTGACCAAGAAGGTGGACGCGCAGAACGACAAGGGCACCAAGAACGTGATCAAGACCTGGTCACGCCGATCGATGATCGTGCCGTCGATGCTCGGCCACACCATCGCCGTACACGACGGGCGCAAGCACGTGCCGGTGTTCGTGACCGAGGCGATGGTCGGGCACAAGCTCGGCGAGTTCGCCCCCACGCGCACGTTCCGCGGCCACGTCAAGGACGAACGGCGGGCTCGTCGTGGCTGAGTCCCGAAAGGCCCGGGCGTTGGCCGACCTCGACGTCGACGCGATCATCGGTCGCGCGACCGCGCGCTACGTCCGGATGTCTCCCATGAAGACCCGCCGGGTCATCGACCTGGTGCGGGGGATGCCCGCGACCGACGCGCAGGCCATCGTCAAGTTCGACGCTCACGCCGCCAGCGAGCCGGTCGGCAAGGTGCTTGCCTCGGCGATCGCCAACGCCGAGCACCTCGCCCACGTCCGCAACCAGCGGCTCGACCCCGACGACCTCATCATCACCGAGGCCTACGTCGACGAGGGCCCGACGCTCAAGCGGTTCCGACCCCGGGCGCAAGGCCGGGCGTTCCGCATCCGCAAGCGGAGCAGCCACATCACCATCGTCGTCGCTCCGACGCCAGATGGTGGAGCGACTCCGCCCGCGCCTCACGGCCAGCCAACGGAAGAAGGGCCCGCTGATGGGTCAGAAAGTCAATCCCAACGGGTTCCGCCTCGGCATCACCACCCGGCACAAGAGCCGGTGGTACGCCGAGAAGCTCTACCGCGACTACGTCAAGGAAGACGTCGCCATCCGTCGCCTGCTCACCAAGGGCATGGAGCGCGCCGGCATCAGCCGGGTCGAGATCGAGCGCACCCGGGACCGGGTCAACGTCGACATCCACACCGCCCGTCCCGGCATCGTGATCGGGCGCCGCGGCGCGGAGGCCGACCGGATTCGTGGCGACCTCGAGAAGCTGACGAACAAGCACGTCAACCTCAACATCCTCGAGGTCAAGAACCCCGAGGTCGACGCGCAGCTCGTCGCGCAGGGCGTGGCCGAGCAGCTCTCCAGCCGAGTCAGCTTCCGTCGTGCGATGCGCAAGGCGATGCAGTCCGCGATGAAGAGCGGGGCCAAGGGCATCCGGGTGCAGTGCGGCGGTCGCCTCGGCGGCGCCGAGATGAGCCGCTCGGAGTTCTACCGCGAGGGCCGGGTGCCGCTGCACACGTTGCGGGCCAACATCGACTTCGGCTTCTACGAGGCGCGTACGACGTTCGGGCGGATCGGCGTCAAGGTCTGGATCTACTCCGGCGACGAGGTCATGACGCGTGAGGAGCAGGCTGCCCAGGCAGCGCTGCGAGCCCGCGACCAGCGCAACCGCCGACCGCGCCGTGACCGTCCGTCCACCGGTGCCGGCAGCGCCGCAGTCAACGGTGGCCCGGCCGCGTCGGCCGTCACCGCCGCCGAGCCGGCCGAGCCGGTTCTTACCGAGCCGATCTCGACGGACGCCGCCATCACCACCGAGGCGGCTGCCGCCCTCGAGTCGGTCACCAGCAGCGACGCGACACCAGCAGAGGGGGAGTAGCCATGTTGATCCCCAGGCGCGTCAAGCACCGTAAGCAACACCACCCGGGCCGCTCGGGTGCCGCCAAGGGCGGCACGCGGGTCGCTTTCGGCGAGTACGGCATCCAGGCGCTCGAGCCGGCGTACGTGACGAACCGACAGATCGAGTCGGCACGTATCGCGATCACCCGGCACATCCGTCGTGGCGGCAAGGTCTGGATCACGATCTACCCGGACCGGCCGATCACCAAGAAGCCGGCCGAGACCCGGATGGGTTCCGGCAAGGGCTCACCGGAGTGGTGGATCGCGAACGTCAAGCCAGGCCGGGTGATGTTCGAGCTGTCCTACCCGGACGAGAAGACCGCCAAGGACGCACTGACCAGGGCAATGCACAAGCTGCCCATGAAGTGCCGGATCGTGACACGCGAAGTGGGTGAGGCGTGATGGCAGCCGGAACCGCAGCGGTCGAGCTGCGCGCGCTGGAGGACGACGAGCTGGTCACGAAGCTTCGGGAGTCCAAGGAGGAGCTGTTCAACCTCCGGTTCCAGTCCGCAACCGGCCAGCTGGACAACAACAAGCGGCTGCAGACCGTACGCCACGACATTGCACGCATCTACACCGTGATGCGTGAACGCGAGCTGGGGCTCACCAGTGCCCCGACGAGCGGCGAGTGAGGACACCATGAGTGACGCAGTGAATGCCGACGCACCAGTTCGCGGGTTCCGCAAGACCCGTGAGGGCTATGTCGTCAGCGACAAGATGGACAAGACCGTGACGGTCGAGGTCGAGGACCGGGTGCAGCACGCGCTGTACGGAAAGACGATCCGGCGTACCCGCAAGATCAAGGCCCACGACGAGAACAACGAGGTAGGCGTGGGTGACCGGGTCCAGCTGATGGAGACGCGGCCGCTGTCGGCTACCAAGCGCTGGCGTGTGGTGCAGATCCTGGAGAAGGCCAAATGATTCAGCAGGAGTCTCGGCTCCGCGTCGCCGACAACACCGGTGCCAAGGAGATCTTGTGCATCCGCGTGCTCGGCGGTTCCGGTCGCCGGTACGCCGGTATCGGCGACATCATCGTCGGCACGGTCAAGGACGCCCTGCCCGGTGCAGGCGTGAAGAAGGGTGACGTCGTCAAGGCTGTCATCGTCCGCACCAGCAAGGAGCGTCGGCGTCCCGACGGCTCCTACATCCGCTTTGACGAGAACGCCGCCGTGCTGATTCGCGATGGCGGCGAGCCGCGTGGCACCCGCATCTTCGGCCCGGTGGGCCGCGAGCTGCGTGACAAGCGCTTCATGCGGATCATCTCGCTGGCCCCGGAGGTTCTGTAAGTCATGGCCAAGACCCGTATCAAGAAGGGTGACACCGTCCAGGTCATCGCCGGCAAGGACCGCGGCGCGACCGGAAAGGTGCTCGTCGTGCTGCGCAGCCGAGACCGCGTGCTCGTCGAGGGTGTCAACCGGATCAAGAAGCACACCAAGGTCACGACGTCGAGCCGTGGCGCGCAGGAGGGCGGGATCGTGCACCAGGAGGCGCCGGTCCACCTCAGCAACGTGATGCTCGTCGTCGAGGAGGACGGCAAGCGCGTCCCGACCCGGGTCGGGATCCGTGAGGAGCAGGTCGAGGGCGAGAAGGTCCGCCGGATCCGCGTCTCCCGTCGTACCGGTGAGGACATCTGATGACGACAACAGCACCCGAGACCACCATCCCGCGCCTCAAGCAGCGGTACCGGGACGAGATCATTGCGGCGCTGCGCGAGCAGTTCAGCTACGCCAACGTGATGCAGGTCCCGACGCTCACCAAGATCAAGGTGAACATGGGTGTGGGCGAGGCTGCCCGCGACGGCAAGCTGATCGAGGGTGCGGTCCGCGACCTCACGCTGATCACCGGTCAGCGTCCGGCGGTCGCTCGGGCTCGCAAGTCCATCGCCCAGTTCAAGCTGCGTGAGGGGATGCCGATCGGCGCCCACGTCACGCTGCGAGGCGACCGGATGTGGGAGTTCCTCGACCGCCTGCTCACCGTCGCCTTGCCCCGGATCCGCGACTTCCGCGGCCTCGACGCCCGCAAGCTCGATGGTCACGGCAACTACACGTTCGGCCTCAACGAGCAGTCGATGTTCCACGAGATCGACCCGGACTCGATCGACCGCCCGCGCGGCATGGACATCACCGTGGTGACGTCCGCCGCGACCGACGACGAGGGCCGCGCACTCCTGCGCGCTCTCGGCTTCCCGTTCAAGGAGTCCTGAGATGGCGACCAAGGCGCTCAAGGCGAAGGCCGCGCGCACCCCGAAGTTCAAGGTGCGCGGATATACCCGCTGCTCACGATGTGGCCGGGCCCGCGCGGTGTACCGCGTGTTCGGGCTGTGCCGGATCTGTGTCCGCGAGATGGCTCACGCCGGCGAGCTGCCCGGCATCACCAAGTCCTCCTGGTAGACCCCCTACGTCGTAGGCCCCCTCGGGGAACCGCGATGAGAAAGGCCTGACGGCCGATGACGATGACCGACCCGATCGCGGACATGCTCACGCGTCTGCGCAACGCCAACTCGGCGTACCACGAGACCGTCGTGATGCCCTTTTCCACGATCAAGACCCACATCGCCGAGATCCTCCAGCAGGAGGGCTACATCGCCGGCTGGACGGTCGACGAGCCCGACCCGGACGGCAAGTCGGGCCCGGGCAAGACGCTCACGCTGAACCTGAAGTTCGGCCCCAACCGGGAGCGCTCGATCGCCGGTGTTCGCCGGGTCAGCAAGCCCGGGCTGCGGGTCTACGCCAAGGCGACGAACCTGCCCAAGGTGCTCGGTGGGCTCGGTGTCGCCATCATCTCCACTTCCGGTGGTCTGCGGACCGACCGGCAGTGCGCGAAGCAGAGCGTAGGCGGGGAAGTCCTCGCCTACGTCTGGTGACGGGAGCACTGACATGAGCCGAATCGGCAAGCTTCCCATCCCCGTCCCCTCCGGCGTCGAGGTCACGATCACGGGCCGCGAGGTCACCGTGAAGGGCCCCAAGGGCACCCTGTCGCACTCCGTGGTCGAGCCGATCACGGTCGAGCGGTCCGACGGCGAGCTGATCGTCGCCCGCCCGGACGACGAGCGGGACAGCAAGGCCCGCCACGGGCTGACCCGCACCCTTGTCGCGAACATGGTCACCGGTGTCACCGAGGGGTACTCGAAGACGCTGGAGATCGTCGGCACCGGATACCGCGTGCAGGCCAAGGGCTCGAACCTGGAGTTCGCGCTCGGATTCAGCCACCCGGTCACGGTGGTCCCGCCGGAGGGCATCTCCTTCGCGGTCGAGGCGCCGACCCGGTTCGTCGTCTCCGGCATCGACAAGCAGCAGGTCGGCGAGACCGCGGCCAACATCCGCAAGATCCGCAAGCCCGAGCCCTACAAGGGCAAGGGCGTGCGGTACTCAGGTGAGGTCGTGCGCCGCAAGGCCGGAAAGGCTGGCAAGTAAGATGAGTGCCTCCAAGACCGCATCGCTGCGGCGCGCCTCGCGCGCCCGGCGGCACCAGCGGGTCCGCAAGAACGTGCACGGCACGCCCGCGCGTCCCCGGCTGGTGATCACCCGCTCGGCCCGCCACATCTACGCGCAGGTCGTTGACGACAGCGCCAGCCATACCCTGGTGCAGGCCTCGACGCTCGACGCCGACATCCGGGCGGCGGAGGGCGACAAGAAGGCGATGGCCGCTCACGTGGGCCGGCTGGTCGCCGACCGCGCCACCGAGGCCGGGATCACCCAGGTCGTCTTCGACCGGGGTGGCAACCGCTACCACGGCCGGGTCGCGGCGCTCGCCGACGCGGCGCGCGAAGCCGGGCTGGAGTTCTGATGAGCCAGCCCGTCCACGTTCCTACGACGAACACGATGCACCAGCGAAGGGATATCTGATGCCAGGACCTCAGCGTCGCGGCACTACCGGCACCGGCGCAGCCGGTGGCGCCGGCGGTGGCGGACGAGACCGCCGTGACGGCGGCCGAGGGCAAGGCGGCCCCGGGGCGTCGGCGTTCCTCGAGCGCGTCGTGGCTATCAACCGCGTTGCCAAGGTCGTCAAGGGTGGCCGGCGCTTCAGCTTCACCGCGCTGGTAGTCGTGGGCGACGGCGACGGACAGGTTGGCGTCGGCTACGGCAAGGCCAAGGAGGTGCCCGCGGCGATCGCCAAGGGTGTCGAAGAGGCCAAGAAGCACTTCTTCACGGTGCCGCGGATCCAGGGCACGATCCCTCACCCGGTCCAGGGTGAGAAGGCCGCGGGTGTCGTGCTGCTGAAGCCGGCATCGCCTGGTACCGGCGTGATCGCCGGTGGTCCCGTCCGCGCCGTCCTGGAGTGCGCCGGGATTCACGACGTCCTGTCGAAGTCGCTCGGCTCGTCCAACCCGATCAACATCGTGCACGCCACCGTGGCCGCGCTTCGCGACCTGCACCGTCCCGAGGAGATCGCGGCCCGCCGCGGTCTGCCGATCGAGGACGTCGCACCGGCCGCGATGCTGCGTGCCCGCGCCGCCGGGATCGGTGCGTCCTGATGCCACGCCTGAAGATCACCCAGCGTCGCTCGCCGATCGGCGGCACGCACAGTCAACGCGAGACGCTCCGGACCCTGGGGCTCAAGCGGATGCGCGACGTCGTCGTGCAGGAGGACCGTCCCGAGATCCGCGGGATGGTACGGACCGTGGCGCACCTCGTCTCGGTCGAGGAGGTCGACTAACCATGACACTGAAGGTCCATCACCTGCGCCCGGCTCCGGGCGCGAAGACGCCGAAGACCCGCGTGGGTCGCGGTGAGGGCTCCAAGGGCAAGACGGCCGGTCGCGGCACCAAGGGCACCAAGGCCCGTTACCAGGTGTCGGCCTCCTTCGAGGGCGGCCAGACGCCGCTGCACATGCGGCTGCCGAAGCTCAAGGGCTTCACCAACCCGTTCCGGGTCGACGTACCAGGTCGTCAACCTCGACCGGCTCGGCGGGCTGTTCCCGGACGGCGGCGACGTCGATCCTGACGTGCTGGTGGCCAAGGGCGCTGTCCGTAAGGGCCAGCTCGTGAAGGTGCTCGGCTCGGGCGAGATCACGGTCGCTCTCAGCGTCCACGCGCACGCCTTCTCCGAGTCGGCGCGGGCCAAGATCGTCGCCGCCGGCGGGAGCGCAACCGACCTGTAGTCCAGCCTCCCGGAACGTGCCGTCAGGGTAGAGTCGGCACAACCGACCGGGGGCTTGCCCTACCCGTCCCACCCCGCTCGCGCCGACCGGCGTGGTCCGTCCCCAGGAGGAGCCGTGCTCACCGCCTTCGGCAGGGCCTTCCGTACGCCGGACCTGCGGCGCAAGATCCTGTTCACGCTCGCGATCGTCGGGCTGTTCCGGCTCGGGTCGACGATCCCGGCACCGGGGGTCAACTACCAGGCGATCCATAGCTGCCTGAGCGGCGCGAACTCCTCGCTGTACGGCCTGGTCAACCTGTTCAGCGGCGGCGCGCTGCTTCAGCTGACCGTGTTCGCGCTCGGCATCATGCCCTACATCACCAGCAGCATCATCATCCAGCTGCTCGTGGTCGTGATCCCGCGGCTGGAGCGACTCAAGGAGCAGGGTCAGGGCGGTCAGGCCAAGCTCACCCAGTACACCCGTTACCTGACGGTCGCGCTGGCGATCCTGCAGTCGACCGGCATCGTGGCACTTGCCCGCAGCGCCCCGGGCCAGTCGAGTCGGCTGTTCCCGAACTGCAGCCAGCAGATCCTGTACTCGACGTCGGTGTTCCGGATCATCACGCTGGTGCTGACGATGACCGCTGGGACGGCGGTCATCATGTGGCTCGGCGAGCTGATCACCGACCGCGGCGTCGGCAACGGCATGTCGATCCTGATCTTCACCTCGATCGCCGCCCGGTTCCCGCAGCAGGGGACCCAGATCCTGCAGGAGAAGGGCGTCGGCGCCTTCATCGTCGTACTGGTGATCGGCGTACTGATCATCTTCGGGATCGTGTTCATGGAACAGGGGCAACGGCGGATCCCTGTCCAGTACGCGAAACGGATGATCGGGCGGAAGGTGTACGGCGGCACATCGACGTACATCCCGTTGAAGGTTAACCAGGCCGGTGTGATCCCGGTCATCTTCTCGTCCTCGCTGCTCTACTTACCGCAGCTGCTCGCCCAGGTCTGGACGTCCAACCAGGGCTTCACGAACTTCGTCACGAAGTACTTCAGCCGCGGCGACAGCTTCACCTATATCGGTGTCTACGCCGCGCTGACCATCTTCTTCACCTATTTCTATGTCGCGATCACGTTCAACCCGGTCGAGGTCAGCGACAACATGCGCAAGTACGGCGGCTTCATCCCGGGCATCCGGCCGGGTCGTCCGACCGCGGAGTACCTCGAGTACGTGCTGTCGCGGATCACGCTGCCCGGGTCGCTGTACCTGACCGCGATCGCGGTCCTGCCCATCCTGGCGCTGCATTTCCTGCCGGGCGCCAGCTCCGGCGCCAACCAGACGTTCCCCTTCGGCGGTACCTCCGTTCTGATCCTCGTGGGTGTGGGCCTGGACACCTCGAAGCAGATCGAGAGCCAGCTCATGCTGCGCAACTACGAGGGCTTCCTGCGGTAGTGGCGAGCCTGCCATGAGGCTGGTTCTCGTAGGACCCCCAGGTGCCGGCAAAGGGACCCAGGCCCAGTTCATCTCGAGTCACCTCTCTGTGCCCAAGATCTCGACCGGTGACATCTTCCGGGCCAACGTCAGCGAGGGCACCGAGCTGGGCAAACAGGCCCGGGAATACATGGACGCCGGTGACCTGGTGCCGGACGAGGTCACGGTCGCGATGGTCCGCGACCGAATCGCCGAGGACGACGCCAGCAAGGGCTTCCTGCTGGACGGCTTCCCGCGCACGGTGCCGCAGGCCGAGGTCTTCGACAGGTTCCTCGCCGAGTCCTCGATCGAGCTCGACGTCGTTCTCGAGCTGGTGGTCGACGACGACGAGGTGGTGCGGCGGCTGTCCGGCCGTCGTACCTGCCACGGCTGCGGCCACATCTGGCACGTCGACTTCGACCCGCCCCGCACCGAAGGGCATCTGCGACATCTGCGGGGGCGAGCTGTTCCAGCGTGACGACGACATGGCCGAGACGGTGCGGCATCGGCTCGAGGTCTACTACGAGCAGACCGCGCCGCTGGTCGGCTATTACGCCGAGCACGGAATACTCGTCGGCATCGACGCGATGGGTCCGGTGGACGATGTCACTGACCGAGCGATCGCGGCGCTGCGACCGTTCGGTCGCGGCTGAGCGGCGGCCGTACATGGGCCGCTGGAGGAGACGAGCACAGATGATCCAGATCAAGACCGACGCCGAGATCGCCAAGATGCGCGAGGCGGGACTAGTCGTCGGGCGCACCCTGGCGACGTTGCAGGCGGCCGTCGCGCCGGGCATGACGACCGCCGACCTCGATGCGATCGCCGAGGAGGCGATCCGGGGCGAGGGCGCGATCCCGTCGTTCAAGGGCTATCGCGGGTTCCCGGCCAGCATCTGCACGTCGATCAACGACCAGATCGTGCACGGCATCCCGTCGGCGAAGGCGACCATCCGCGAGGGCGACGTCCTGTCCATCGACTGCGGCGCGATCGTCGACGGTTACCACGGCGACTCGGCCGTGACCGTGCCGGTGGGTGAGGTGACGGCGGACAAGCTCGAGCTGCTGCGGGTCACCGAGGAGTCGCTGTGGCGGGGGATGGCGGCTGCCAGCCTGGGAGGCCGGCTGGTCGACATCTCGCGAGCGATCGAGACCTACGTCCGGTCGCAGCCGCATCCGACCGGAGGCAGCTGGGGGATCGTCGAGGAGTACGTCGGGCACGGCATCGGCACCGAGATGCACCAGGACCCGCAGGTCTACAACTACGTGGCCCCGCGGATGGGCCGCGGCCCCGAGCTCGTGCGCGGGCTCGCGCTGGCGGTCGAGCCGATGGTCAACCTCGGCACCCGGATGTCACGCGTGCTGGACGACAACTGGACCGTCGTCACCGAGGACGGAGCGGCATCGGCCCACTTCGAGCACTCGTTCACGGTCACCGACGACGGGCCCTGGGTGATGACCGCGATCGACGGCGGCCGGGACCGGATCGCCACATCCTGGCGGGGACCGCCGCTCGCCAGCCGCATGGCCCACCGGTGGGCTATAGGCCCGCCGACGGGCACGAGTGGGACCCGACCACCCATGGGCCAGCGTGGTTTGAACGGGAGCGGGCGCGAGCGTATGCTCGATGGTCGGCCTGCCCAGGCGTGTGCGATCACGCGCGGGGGAGCCGGCTTCCGCACGATCGTTCTACTCCATTCATTCAACACCGTCAGCAACAGGGACTCCGGAGGACATGCCGAAGAAGGAAGGCGCGATCGAGATCGAGGGACGCGTCGTCGAGCCACTGCCGAACGCCATGTTCCGCGTTGAGCTCGCCAACGGTCACCGCGTTCTCGCGCACATCAGCGGCAAGATGCGGCAGCACTACATCCGCATCCTTCCGGAGGATCGCGTCGTCGTGGAGCTCTCGCCCTACGACCTGTCGCGCGGTCGGATCGTCTACCGGTACAAGTGAGGGTTCGCCCAGTGAGGTTTCAGCGGTGAAGGTCAAGCCCAGCGTCAAGAAGATGTGTGACAAGTGCAAGGTGATCCGCCGTCACGGGCGGGTCATGGTGATCTGCGACAACCTGCGCCACAAGCAGCGGCAGGGCTAGCACCCACCACCACCGAGACAGCACGCACCAGCCGTCGTACGACGGACCACCCCCGGCACGGAGGCCGGGGCCCCTCCGGGCCGAGGGGACGGTGTCGTGGCAGACCTCCGTAGCAACGAAGGAGCTCAGGAGCCCAGATGGCACGCCTCGTCGGCGTCGACCTTCCCCGCGAGAAGCGGATGGAGATCGCGCTCACCTACATCTACGGCATCGGTCGGACGCGCGCAGCGGAGACGCTCGCGCAGACCGGTGTCAGCCCCGACATCCGAGTTCGCGACCTGACCGACGAGGACCTGGTCAAGCTGCGGGACTGGATCGAAGCGACCTACCGCGTCGAGGGTGACCTCCGACGCGAGGTGGCCTCCGACATCCGTCGCAAGATCGAGATCGGGTGCTACCAGGGCATCCGTCACCGCCGCGGGCTTCCGGTCCGTGGTCAGCGCACCCACACCAACGCTCGTGGCCGCAAGGGCCCGCGCAAGACCGTGGCCGGCAAGAAGAAGGTTGGGAAGAAGTAGTGCCTCCCGCAGCAGAAGCGCGCCGCCGCCAAGAAGGTCCGGCGCAAGGAGAAGAAGAACATCGCCCACGGGCATGCTCACATCAAGAGCACGTTCAACAACACGATCGTGTCGATCACCGATCCGCTCGGCAACGTCGTCGCCTGGGCCTCGTCCGGCCAGGTGGGCTTCAAGGGCTCCCGCAAGTCGACCCCGTTCGCGGCGCAGATGGCGGCCGAGGCCGCCGCGCGCCGGGCGCAGGAGCACGGCATGCGCAAGGTCGACGTCTTCGTGAAGGGCCCGGGCTCGGGCCGCGAGACCGCGATCCGCTCGCTGCAGGCGACCGGCCTCGAGGTCGGCACCATCTCCGACGTCACTCCTGTTCCCCACAACGGTTGCCGCCCTCCGAAGCGGCGGAGGGTCTGATCCATGGCTAGGTACACCGGAGCGGACTGCAAGCGTTGCCGCCGCGAGAAAATGAAGCTGTTCCTCAAGGGGAGCAAGTGCGAGTCGTCGAAGTGCCCGATCGAGATCCGGCCCTACCCGCCGGGTGAGCACGGCCGCGGCCGGACCAAGGACAGCGAGTACCTGCTCCAGATGCGCGAGAAGCAGAAGTGCGCGCGCATCTACGGCGTCCTCGAGAAGCAGTTCCGCCGGTACTACGAGGAGGCGAACCGCCGCCCCGGCAAGACCGGCGAGAACCTGCTGCTCCTGCTCGAGCGCCGCCTCGACAACGTCGTCTACCGCGCCGGGTTCGCCCACAGCCGCGACATGGCCCGCCAGCTGGTCAAGCACGGCCACTTCATCGTCAACGGCCACAAGGTCGACATCCCGTCGTACCTGGTGTCCGAGAACGACATCATCGAGGTCCGGCCCGGCTCGGTCGAGCTGACGCCGTTCGTCATCGCCCGCGCCGAGGCGGGCAGCCGCCCGGTTCCGGCGTGGATCGAGGTCATCTCCAACCGGATGCGGATCCTCGTCCACTCGCTGCCGGCGCGTCAGGTCATCGACACACCGGTCCAGGAACAGCTCATCGTCGAGCTCTACTCGAAGTAGCACCACCGCACGACCGCACCACCGCGGTACCCCGAGAGCGATCAAATAGCGGGTCGCTCACGACACGAAAGGCATCACCGTGCTCATTGCACAGCGTCCCACCCTCAGTGAAGAGGCCATCGACGACTCACGCTCGCGGTTCGTCATCGAGCCGCTCGAGCCGGGCTTCGGCTACACGCTCGGCAACTCCCTGCGTCGTACCCTGCTGTCCTCCATCCCCGGTGCCGCGGTCACGTCGCTGCGCATCGCCGACGTCCTCCACGAGTTCTCGACCGTGGCGGGGGTCAAGGAGGACGTCACCGACCTCATCCTCAACATCAAGAACCTCGTGGTCTCCAGCGAGCACGACGAGCCGGTCGTCATGTACCTGCGCAAGCAGGGCCCCGGCGCCGTCACCGCCGCCGACATCGCGCCGCCGGCCGGGGTCGAGATCCACAACCCCGACCTGCACGTCGCCACGCTGAACGCCAAGGGCAAGCTCGAGATCGAGCTCACCGTCGAGCGCGGCCGCGGCTACGTCTCCGCCGTGCAGAACAAGCAGCCCGGCCAGCCGATCGGGGTCATCCCGGTCGACTCGATCTACTCGCCGGTGCTCAAGGTGACCTACAAGGTCGAGGCGACCCGCGTCGAGCAGCGCACCGACTTCGACCGGCTCGTCGTCGACGTCGAGACCAAGTCCTCGATCACGCCGCGCGACCGCGATGGCCTCGGCCGGCCACACCCTGGTCGAGCTGTTCGGCCTGGCCCGCGAGCTGGACGAGAACGCCGAGGGCGTCGAGATCGGCCCGTCGCCGACCGACGCGCAGCTGATGGCCGACCTGGCGCTGCCGATCGAGGAGCTCGACCTCACGGTCCGCTCCTACAACTGCCTCAAGCGTGAGGGCATCCACTCGGTGGGCGAGCTCGTCTCGCGCTCCGAGGCCGACCTGATGGACATCCGCAACTTCGGGCAGAAGTCGATCGACGAGGTCAAGGGCAAGCTCACCGGCCTGGGCCTGGCCCTCAAGGACAGCCCGCCCGGATTCGACCCGTCGTCCGTCATCGCCGGGTTCGACGAGGGATACGAGGACGGCGGCGACGCCGGCCTCGCCGAGACCGAGCAGTACTGACCCCCTGGTCGCCCGGCCACTATGCCCGGCGACCGAGATCGAGGAGCACACGATGCCTACGCCCACCAAGGGTCCCCGCCTCGGCGGAAGCCCGGCGCACGAGCGGCTGCTGCTGGCGAACCTCGCCACGGCGCTGTTCGAGCACGGTCGCATCACCACGACCGAGGCGAAGGCCAAGCGGCTGCGGCCGCTCGCGGAGCGGCTGGTCACCTTCGCCAAGCGGGGTGACCTGCACGCCCGCCGCCAGGTGGTGGCCGTCGTCCGCGACAAGGGTGTCGTGCACACGCTGTTCGAGGAGATCGCACCGCGGTACGCCGAGCGCCCGGGTGGCTACACCCGGGTGACCAAGATCGGCCCGCGCAAGGGCGACAACGCCCCCATGGCCGTCATCGAGCTGGTCGAGGGCCTCACCGTCAGCCAGGAGGCCGTCGGTGAGGCCGAGCGGGCTCGGGCCACTCGGTTCGCTCGGCGCCGCCGTCCGACCGGTGCCACCGCTGAGGCGGCCACCGACCTGGCGTCGGAGTCCGATGTTGCGGCCGGTGTCGCTGCGGATGCTGCTGAGGCGGACGCGGCCGAGGTAGCGGAACCCGCGGACGCTGAGGTGGCCGAGGCCGACACGGACGCTACGGCGACCGAGAGCGGGCCGGAGCCGGAGCCGGTTGCGGCGGAGCCGATCGCCGAGACGGCCGCGTCCGCGACCGACGAGGTCGTCGGCAACGAGACCCCTGCCGCCGACGCGATCGAGCAGGCCGAGACGGCGGGCGGCGAGTCCGCCACCGACGCCGCCGACGAGGACTGACACCTGTCGTTCGTGTCATGAGTTCGGACGGTCTGGTGGGTGTCCGGGTTCGGCTCGACCTTGCCTACGACGGTACGGAGTTCTCCGGCTGGGCGACGCAGCCCGGGCGGCGTACCGTCCAAGCGGTCCTCGAGGACGCCCTGACGGTCGTCACCCGCGCTGAGCAGCCGCTACGGCTGACCGTCGCCGGTCGCACCGACGCGGGGGTGCATGCCACCGGTCAGGTCGCACACGTCGACGTGCCGACTGACACCGACCTCGTCGGGCTGCACCGACGGCTGCAGGGGCGGCTGCCCGACGACATCGCGATCCGCGACCTGAGCCTCGCCCCGGACGGATTCGACGCCAGGTTCGCCGCGCTCGGCCGGCGGTACCGGTACCGGGTCACCGACGGTGTCCCCGACCCGCTCCGCCGGCGGGAGACGCTGACCTGGCGGCGACCGCTCGACGTCGCCGCCATGGCCGACGCGGCGGCCGGCCTGGTCGGTGAGCACGACTTCGCGGCGTACTGCCGTCCCCGCGAGGGGGCGACGACCGTGCGGACGTTGCGTCGCCTCGACGTGTTCCGAGACGAGTCGGATGTCGTCGTCATCGCGGCGGAGGCCGACGCCTTCTGTCACCACCAGGTCCGGTCGATGGTCGGCGCGCTGCTGAGCGTCGGCGAGGCGGGCCGGCCACCTGGCTGGCCGGCCGAGATCCTCCGCGGGCTGGTCCGCGACAGCTCGGTCCAGGTGGCCCCGGCGCACGGGCTCACGCTGGTGGGCGTGGACTATCCCGACGCCGAGGGGCTGCTCGCGAGGGTGGCCGAGGCGCGCCGCCGTCGCCGGTCCGCGTCGTCCAGATTCCACGGGTGAAATGTCCCGAGATTTCATGGACGAAATGTCCCGCGGCTCCGGTGGCGTGGTCTAGCGTCGACATGTCGTGACCTCGTACCGCGCCCCCCGTTCGAGACGCCTCGCTGTCGCTGTTGTCGCGGCTGCCGGAGTCGGCCTTGCGCTGCCCGCCCACGCCTCGGCGGCGCTCGAGCCGGTCGGCCACGCGCTCCACGGTCCGGCCGCCACCACAACCACGCCGGCGACGTCGGCGGCCACGGCCGAGCCGTTCTCGGCGTACCACCCGCTGACCCGCTTCACCGGCTACACGTCCGCCGGGAGGGTGTCGCCCGGCCACTGGGTCAGTGTTGCCGTCGCCGGGCGAGGTGGCGTGCCGGCTGCGGGCGGATTCAACGCCCTGGCGACGACGATCATCGTGTCGCACGCCACCCGCCGGACGACGGTCGCCGTTTCTGCCCCCGGCACCCCGAGCTCGACCCGGGTCGTGACCGCGCAGACCTCGCGCACCGCCTCGGGCTTCGCGCTGGCCGCTGCGAACGCCGCGGGCGTCACACGGTTCCGGCTGACCGGCGGCCACGCCCGGGTACAGGTCCTCGTCCTCGGTTACCAGCAGGCCGGAAGCACCGGCGCCAGCTTCCATCCGCTGGCTCCGGCGAGCGTGCTGTCACCGCACCGCGTGGCCGGCGGGCACAGCCGGCTGGTCCCGATCGTCGGCTCGGCCCGCACCGGCCTGCCGTCCAACGGTCACGTGGCGGCGGTCGCCCTCGCGGTGACGGTCTCCCGACCGACGGCCACGACGACAGTGACCGCCAACGCCCGCGGGACGTCGCTGTCGAGCGGAGCCGTGGTCGTCACGGCGCACCGCGCAACGACGACGTCGGGCCTGGCGATCGTGCGGATGGGCAACCACGCCGCGCTCCGGCTGCACAACGCGCACGGCCATGCGACCCTCAGCGCGCAGGTCGAGGGGTACTGGACCACCGACCCGACCGGCAGCTTCTCCCGTGCCGTGACGCCCACCATCGTGTACGACGGCAAGACCGCCGCGAACGCCTGGCGCACCGTGTCGGTGGCGGGCCAGCTCGGCCTCCGGGCCAGCCAGCTCAGTGCGGCGGTGCTGTCGATCACCACGGGTCCGCCGGCCGCCCCGGCGTACCTCACGGTCGCGCCGGCGCGCACCGGCTTCCCGACCAGCGGGCCGATCGCCGTCGCTGCCCACTCCCCGGCGACCAGCGTGGTCGTCAGCCGGCTGAGCGGGCCGTCCGTGCACGTCTATGCGAACCGCCGGATGCGGCTGACGATCCGGGTGGTCGGCTATTACGGCCCGACGGCGTCGGGGACAGATGTGAGCTCGAGCTGCTCGGGCAGCCTCACCTCCGGGGCACGCTTCGCCGTCGTCCAGGCAACCAACGGCAAGCCCTACAGCACCGTGGACCCGTCCTGCTTCGCGACCGAGCTGGCCGCCGCTGCGCGGCTGCCCGGCGCGCCGGAGTTCTACCTGAACCTCGCGGACCCCGGAAAGGCGAGCGCGGGTCACTGGAACGACGGCGGCCCGAAGGCGTGCCACGTCGCCAAGAACTACGACCTGGGCTGTGCGTACGACTACGGCTATCAGGCGGCGAAGCAGGCGGTCGGCTTCGCGGCGAGCCAGGGCGCAGCATCGGGCAGCCGCTGGTGGGTCGACGTCGAGACCGACAACTCCTGGGGCAACCGGCACCTCACCGACCCGCCGGCCCATGCGGAGGCGAACATCGCGGACATCCAGGGCGCGCTGCACTACCTCGGCGCGCACGGGTACCCAGCCGGGGTCTACACCGAGACCGCATGGTGGAACCCGATCACGGGCGGGTCAAAGCGGCTCTCGAACGTGCCGGTCTGGGGTGGCGGCGCCGACAGCGCGGCGAACGCCCGCGCCAACTGCAAGCAGGTGTCGATCACCGGTGGGCCTGCCCTGCTGTCGCAGTGGTTCGTGAAGAGGTCGGTCGACCACGACGTCGCCTGCTGAGCAGGCTCCCTCCGCCCGAGTCACGGGTCGACGGGTGCCTGGTCCCGCTGCAGCACGTCGAGCAGTTCCTCGTACGGTCCGACCAGGTACGCCGCATCCCCGGCCCCAAAACGTGTGCCGCGCCGGGGCGGATGCTCCAGGCCGCCGCCCGCCCGGTCGAGTGCGATGACCCGGGTCCGGGCCGACAGCTGCTGCATGCTGCTGCCGTCGAGGCCGCCACCGGCCGCGACGGTCAGCCGAGCCAGCAGGAACGGTTGCTGCTCCACGTAGAACGTGTCGAGCACGTCCAGGCCGAGCGCGGCGCCGACGAACCACGGCGCCGCGAGAGCCGAGGTCGACCGGACATGGCGGAACCCGAAGCTGCGCTCCACCGACTCGGCCAGGCCGCGGTCGAACAGCCGCAGTACCAGCGCCCGCCGACGCCCGCCGCCAGGACGTTCCAGCCGGTCGCGTAGCGCCAGCGCGATCTCCAGGTTGGTGAGGTCGTTGCTCGTCATGACGGCAACCGCGCGTGCGGCGTCGAGGTTCACGAGGTCGAGCGTCTGGGGCAGTGTCGCGTCACCGATGACGACAGGGGCGCCCAGTGCCCGGGCCTGTGAGACGAAGCGGCCATCGTCGTCCGCCTCGACGACGACCACGTCGCGGTGGACGGCGAGCAGGCCGGTCAGGACCCGCATCCCGACCGAGCCGAGGCCGATCAGTACGACGTGCCCGCTCATGCCGGTGACCCGCTTTCGGCCCAGCGCCTGGGCGAGCCGGCGGCTCACCAGCAGGTTCGTGGCGAGGGCGAAGACGGTCGTGGCCATTGCGGCGCCCAGGACGATGTCCACCACGCCGAAAGTCACCAGCCACTGCGGCTGCCCGGAGAAGTGGAAGTCGCCGTACCCGACCGTGGCGTCGGTGGACACCGTGAAATAGAGCGAGTCGAGCCAGCCGATGTGACCGCCGCCAGTGGTGCGGTACCCCAGCCGGACCACCACGGTCGACACCACCACGAGCGCGACGATCGTCACCACGGCGGCGCGCAGCGGCCCGTCGACCTCGCGCAGCAGCTGGAGGGCGTTGTCCCACATGCTTCGGGCCGACGCTCGCAGCCGGCTGAGCCGCCGGGCCCGCCGCTTCCGGCGCTCGGCCACGGACTCTGGCTCGGAGTGCTCGGCGAGGTCCGACCGGGTGGCGATGACCGTGACCCGGTCTCCGGCCGTGGCCAGATGGTCGCGGCCTGGGCAGATCGCCAGCGGGCCGCCGCCTCGTGGCGCCACCGCGATCGGGGCAAGGTCGCCGAACTGACGCCGCAGCGACTGGGTCCGAGGCGCGACCAGGTCGGTGACGACGAAGGTCACGCCGGAGAGCTCGATGACGTGCTCGGAACGTTGCCGGCAGGCTTCCACGACCGAGGGCGCGGCCAGCCCGGCGGTGTCGAGGACGGTGCCCGGACCGATGACCTCGGTGACACCCCGGCCGACCGCTGGGTTGTCCATGGCCACGGCGAGCCGGACGTCAGGACGTCGCTCGTGGACCAGCAGGGCCGTCTCCAGGGTCTCCACGTCGTCCCGCTGGACGCACACCACGGCGAGCGCCCCGGGCAGTCCTGCCGCTTCGAGGACGTCAGGGTCCCGCGCGCTCGCGTTCAGCAGCGGCACTCCCCAGCCCTCGACGGCCCGGCGCGGCCGGGGCTCCGCACGGTCGTCGACGACGACGACCTGGCGGTCGAGTCGCACCAGCTGCTCGACCGTGAGCAGCCCCACTCCGTGCAGCCCGCAGACGATGACGTGCCCGGCCCACTCGCGCGGATCCGGCTCGGTGCTCACGCGTGCATGATCTCCGTTCTTGGGCACGCTGAGATCTCGGCCAGGCAAAATCTTGTGGGCGCCGCAGCCGGAGTCCGCGACACTGGGAGCCATGGGCCACGTCGATGTGCAGCGGGTCGGTTTCTCGCTGCCCGATGGCAGGGTGCTGCTCGACGAGGTGACCTTCCGGGTCGGCGAGGGTCAGAAGGCGGCCCTGGTCGGCCCTAACGGTGCCGGCAAGACGACCTTGCTGCGGATCGTCACGGGTGATCTCGACCCGACCGAGGGCGTCGTCACCGGGTCGGGTGGCCTGGGCGTGATGCGGCAGTTCGTGGGCTCGGTGCGCGACGAGTCCACGGTCCGGGACCTGCTGCTCAGCGTCGCACCGTCGCGCGTCCAGGCGGCCGCCGCGGCGGTTGACACCGCCGAGCTGGCGATGATGGACAACGACGACGAGCCGACCCAGCTGCGGTATGCCGGGTCCCTGGCCGAGTGGTCGGACGCCGGGGGCTGGGACATCGAGGTGCTCTGGGACACCGCCACGATCGAGGCGATCGGCGTCCCGTACGAGCGGGCCCGCTGGCGCGAGGTGCGGACACTGTCCGGTGGCGAGCAGAAGCGGTTGGTGCTCGAGGCGCTGCTGCGCGGGCCGGACCAGGTGCTGCTGCTCGACGAGCCGGACAACTACCTGGACGTGCCCGGCAAGCGATGGCTCGAGGAGCGGCTGCTCGAGTCGCCCAAGACGGTGCTCTACGTCTCCCACGACCGCGAGCTGCTGGCGCGGACGGCGTCCCGCATCATCACCCTCGAGCTCGGCGCGGCGGGCAACACGGTCTGGACCCACGGTGGTGGGTTCTCGTCGTACGCCGAAGCCCGAGCCGACCGCAACAGTCGGCTGGAGGAGCTGCGCCGACGCTGGGACGAGGAGCACGCGAAGCTCAAGGCGCTGGTGCTGCGGCTGCGGGAGAAGGCGAAGTACAACGACGGCATGGCCCCGGCGTACAAGGCCGCCTGCACTCGGCTGGAGCGGTTCGAGACGGCCGGGCCGCCGCAGGCCGTCCCGCTCGCGCAAGGAGTCAAGATGCGGCTGCGCGGCGGCCGGACTGCGAAGCGAGCCGTGGTGTGCGAGGCGCTCGAGCTCACCGGCCTGATGCAGCCGTTCGACCTCGAGGTCTGGTACGGCGAGCGGGTGGCGGTGCTGGGCTCCAACGGCTCGGGGAAGTCGCATTTCCTGCGCCTGCTGGCTGCCGGCGGCAGCGATCCGGACGCGGAGCATCGGCCGGTCGCCGGGACGCCGGTCGGCACGGTGGCGCACACCGGCGTCGCCCGGCTGGGTGCTCGGGTGCGACCGGGGTGGTTCGCCCAGACCCACGAGCATCCGGAGCTGATCGGCCGGAGCCTGCTCGACATCCTGTGGGTCGGCGATGACGCACCGCAGCGGGATGGGCCAGGAGGCGGCGGCCCGGGTGCTCGACCGGTACGAGCTCGCAGGTGCGGCCGAACAGGCGTTCGAGACGCTCTCGGGCGGGCAGCAGGCGCGGCTGCAGATCCTGCTCCTCGAGCTGTCGGGAGCCACGCTGCTGCTGCTCGACGAGCCGACGGACAACCTCGACATCGTCTCCGCCGAGGCGCTCGAGGTCGGGCTGGACGCGTTCGAGGGGACGGTGCTCGCCGTGACCCACGACCGGTGGTTCGCCCGATCGTTCGACCGGTACGTCGTGTTCCGCGCGGACGGTACGGTCATCGAGTCCGACGAGGCGATCTGGGACGAGGGCCGCGTGGAGCGGGTGCGCTGATGCTGGTCCATCCGTGGGACGCGGGCAGCTCGGACGCCGAGTGGCGTGGCTTCGTGAACGAGCAAGGGTTCGGCCAGCTCGTCGCGGCCGGTCGGGGCCGAGACGTCGCGGTCGTCGTACCGACCCAGTTCGCGCTGGTCGACGATGAGGTATGGCTGCATCTGGCCCGGCCCAACCCGATCTGGAAGGCGCTCGAGGAGAACCCGATGGCGACACTGGCGGTCGCCGGCGACTGGGCGTACGTGCCGGCAGCCTGGAAGGCGATCGGTGACGAGGATCCCGCCTTCGGAATCCCCACGACGTACTACTCGGCGGTACAGCTCAGTGGCGCGATGACCGTGGTCGACGACCCGGCCGGCAAGGTGGAGATCCTGCGCCGGCAGCTCGCGACCACCGAGCCCGGTTCCGGAGCCGTCGACCCGGCCGAGCACGCCCGGTCGCTGCCGGGGATCCGCGGGCTGCGGATGGCGATCAGCGAGGTCACGGCCAAGTTCAAGTACGGCGGGAACGTTGACGCCGAGCACCGGGCCGCCGTGGCGGAGCGCCTGGCGCAGCGTGCCGGGCCCGGTGACGACGCGGCCCTCCGGCAGCTGCTTCGCCGGTCGGCGGACGATCAGTGAATCGCCCCGTACCGCCGGCGGGCAGCAGCGGTTCACAAACTGACTGGGTGAGCTTCGAGCGGCTGCACCACGTGCAGCTCGCTATCCCGCCCGCCGGCGAGGACGACTGCCGCGGGTTCTGGGGCGACATCCTGGGGATGACGGAGGCCGAGAAGCCGCCGGCGCTCGCCGCCCGAGGTGGCTGCTGGTTCCGCGGCGGCGGCCTGGAGGTGCATCTCGGCGTGGAGCAGGGCTTCGTCGCCGCCCGCCGGGCCCATCCCGGCATCCTCGTCGACGGCCTGGACGCGCTCGCCGCCCGGTTCGCCGCCGGCGGTGTCGAGGTCAGCTGGGACGGCGAGTTCCCTGGCTACCGCCGGTTCTATGCCCAGGACCCGTTCGGGAACCGGCTGGAGTTCCTCGAGCCGGAGCCGGCATGACGGGCCCGATCGCGACGTACCAGAAGGTCTGCATCGACGTCGTCGATCCCGTCCCGATGGGGGAGTTCTGGGCCGCCGTCCTGGGCTGGCCCTACCGACCCACGCAGAACGGCGAGGGCGCCGTCTTCGGACCGACGTACGCCCACACCGTCTGGATGAACGTCGTCCCCGAGCCCAGGACGGTCAAGAACCGGGTGCACCTCGACGTCTACAGCACCGACCTGGCCTCACTGGAACGGCTCGGTGCGACGATCGTCCAGGAGCAGCAGCCCGGCTGGCGATGGACGATCATGGCCGACCCGGAGGGCGGCGAGTTCTGCGCCTTCCTGCGCGACGAGCTGCCACCCGAGCGGCTGCATGGCCTGGTCGTCGACAGCGTCGACCATGCGGCTCAGGCGCGGTGGTGGGCCGGCGTGATCGGCGGCGACGTGGTGCACGACGAGCGCGGGTTCTCGACCGTCGAGAACGTGCCCGGGATGCCGATCCAGACCTTCGACTTCGTCCCCGTCCCGGAGCCCAAGACCGCGAAGAACCGGGTTCACATCGACATCGACGTCCCCGACCGGCAGCGGCTGATCGACGCGGGCGCGACGCTGCTCGAGGCGCCGAACGACGACCACCCATGGGCGATCATGGCCGACCAGGAAGGCAACGAGTTCTGCGCGTTCCCGCCGGACTAGCTCGCCCGCTTCCGGTGACTTTGACCGCCCACGCGGCCCCCGGGTAGCCTCGAACGGTCGCTCGCGAGCGCATGCCCGCGCGACGATCCCTGATCGACGACAAGTGAAGGCACCTCCGTGCGGACGTTTCAGCCCAAGCCCGGCCAGGTGACGCGCCAGTGGCACGTCATCGACGCGAGCGATGTCGTGCTCGGCCGGCTCGCCAGCCAGACCGCGCGGCTGCTCCGCGGCAAGCACAAGCCGACCTATGCGCCGCACGTGGACACCGGTGACTTCGTCATCATCATCAATGCCAGCAAGGTCGCGCTGACCGGCAACAAGCGCGAGGCCAAGATGGCCTACCACCACTCCGGCTTCCCGGGTGGTCTGTCCGCCACGCCGTACAAGGACCTGCTCGAGCGACGCCCGGAACGGGCCGTCGAGAAGGCGATCAAGGGAATGCTGCCGCACACCAGCCTGGGCCGTCAGATGGCCGGCAAGCTGAAGGTGTACGCCGGCCCCGAGCACCCGCACCAGGCCCAGCAGCCGGTGCCCTACGAGATCACCCAGGTGGCCCAGCAGTGACTGAAACCGCACCCGAGACCGTCCTCGACGCCGAGGAGGTCGAGACGCCGGACGCCGATGTCGTCGACTCGGTGGACATCGCGACCGACGAGCCCGAGGCGGAGCCGACGCCGGCGCCCCGACGTGTGATCGCAACCGGCCCTGCCGGTGCGACCGGTCGGCGCAAGGAGGCGATCGCCCGGGTGCGCCTGATCCCGGGAACCGGGGTATGGACCATCAACGGCCGCACCCTCGAGGACTACTTCCCGAACAAGGTCCACCAGCAGATCGTGCACGAGCCGCTGGTGGCACTCGACGTCGTCGACGCGTACGACGTGCTGGTCCGGGTGCAGGGCGGGGGCGTGTCCGGCCAGGCCGGTGCCGTCCGGCTCGGCATCGCGCGCTCGTTGCTGCAGACCGACGACGAGGCGCGGCCGCCACTGAAGAAGGCCGGCTACCTCACGCGTGATGCACGTGCCAAGGAGCGCAAGAAGTACGGCCTGAAGAAGGCCCGCAAGGCGCCGCAGTACAGCAAGCGCTGAGCGTGGGACGGCTCTTCGGGACCGATGGGGTCCGAGGGGTCGCCGGTGCGGACCTCACCGCTGACCTGGCGCGTTCGCTCGCGGCCGCGGCGGTCGCCGAGCTCGCCCCGACCGGCCCGGTCGTGGTGGGTCGTGACACCCGTCCGTCCGGCGGCTGGTTGCAGGACGCCGTGGTCGATGGGCTCAGCTCGGCAGGCGCGGATGTCGTGCTGCTCGGCATCATCCCCACCCCCGCCGTGGCCCGGGCACTGGTCACCGGCGTACCGGGCGTCGAGGGCGACCCCTCGCTCGGTGTCGTCATCTCCGCCAGCCACAACCCGGCGCCCGACAACGGCATCAAGCTGTTCGGCGCTGGCGGACTGAAGCTCGGCGACGACGATCGAGGACCGGATCGCGGCCCGCCTCGCCGACCCGCCATTCGTGGCGCCTAGACCGGGCGTCGTCTCCCGGGTCGACGACGCGGCCGGCTCCTACGCCGCCGCCCTGCTCGCGACACTCCCGCACCGGCTGGATGGGCTGCGGGTCGTCGTGGACTGCGCGAACGGCGCCGCCGCCACCGTCGCCCAAGCGGCGTACGCCGGTGCCGGGGCCGACGTGGTCGTCGTCAACGATGAGGTGGACGGCGACGGCATCAACGCGGGCTGCGGGGCCACCCACCTGGAGGCGATCCAGGCCGCCGTTCGCGACCACGGAGGCGATGTCGGCATCGCGCACGACGGCGACGCCGATCGCTGCCTCGCCGTCACGGCCGACGGTGACGTTGTCGACGGCGACGGAATCCTCGCGATCCTCGCCCTCGACCTGCACGAGCGCGGCCGGCTGGCGGCAAACACGGTCGCCGCCACCGTGATGAGCAACCTCGGCCTGGCCAACGCGCTCCGCCCGCACGGGATCTCGGTGGTCACGACGGCCGTGGGCGACCGTTACGTGACCGAGCGGATGCGCGCGGACGGGCTCAACCTGGGCGGCGAGCAGTCCGGACACGTGATCCTCGCCGACTATGCGACGACCGGCGACGGGATCCTCACCGCGCTGCACCTGATCGCGCGGATGGCATCGACCGGGAGCTCGCTGGCCAAGCTCGCCTCGGTCGTCGAGCGGCTCCCGCAGGTGCTGGTGAACGTGCCGGTCGTCGACCGGGACGTCGCCCTGACCGCGCTTCGGCCGTTGACCGAGCAGCTGGCCGGTGAGCTGGGTACGACGGGCCGCGTCCTGGTCCGGCCCAGCGGCACCGAGCCGCTGATCCGGGTCATGGTCGAGGCGCCCGGGGACGGCCGCGCCGCGGCGATCGCCGAACGACTCGCCGCCGCGATTCGCTGAAACCACTCGGCGCGTCGTGTCCCGGTGACATCCTCGGCGTGATGAGCACTCGCCAACGGCCGCTGCGCCGGCGTGCCACCACCATGACCGCGGCCGTAGCGCTGGCAGGCCTGGTCGGCATGGCGGCGGCGGCCGCCGCGACCTCGGCGGCTCCGCGCTCGCCCGGCCCGTCGCCGAAGGCGCTGGCCGCGGCGGCGTACGCGCGGATGACCCCGGCCCAGCGGGTCGGGCAGCTGTTCATGCCCGGTGTCACATCGACCGGCCCGACCTCGGCGGAGACCAGGGACGTCGTGTCGTCCCACAGCGGCAACGTCTTCCTGCGCGGTGACTCGACCGCGGGGCGCACCGCCGAGCGTGCCGTGGTCCGCCGGGTGGTGCCGAACGCGACCCAGTCCAAGGTGTTGCCGTTCGTCGGCACCGACCAGGAAGGCGGTGAGGTCCAGGTCCTGCAGGGCAGCGGCTACACCCGGATGCCCACCGCCCTGGCGCAGGGCCGGCTCACCACGGCCACGTTGCGCGCCCGGGCGGCGCGGTGGGGCTCGCAGCTGTTCGACACCGGGGTCAACGTCGACCTGGCGCCCGTCGCCGACACGGTGCCGAGCCTCGATCGGGACCGCGAACCAGCCGATCGGGCGGTACCACCGGGAGTTCGGCCACACCGTCGCCCGGGTCGGCAGCCACGTGAAGGCGTTCGTGCAGGGGATGAGCAAGGCCAAGGTCGAGACGACCGTCAAGCACTTCCCGGGCCTGGGCCGGGCGACCGGCAACACCGACATCACTCGGGGGGTCACCGACCCGACCGGGCCGCACAGCAGCTACCTGAAGCCGTACCGGAAGGGCATCGCCGCCGGGGCGCAGTTCGTCATGGTGTCCTCCGCGAAGTACCCCAAGATCGACAAGTGGCACCGGGCCTGCTTCTCGGCGCCCGTGATAGCCAGCCTGCTTCGGGGCCAGGAGAAGTTCACTGGGATCGTGATCTCGGACAGCTTCGACGCGGTGGCTGTCTCCGACCTGTCGCCGGCGCAGCGGGCCCTGCGGTTCTTCCGGGCCGGGGGCACGATGCTGCTCGACCTGCGAGCCTCGGACGTCCGCCCGATGACCAAGGCCGTGCTGGCACGGGAGGCGAGCGACTCGAGCTTCGCCCGCGTGATCAAGGCCGACGTGCTGCTGGTTCTGACCGCCAAGGCGCGCGACGGCCTGATCAGCTGACTCGGGCGGCGGAGCGCCGCCTGACCCGGCCCGCCGCGTACCCTGCAGGGTGTGTGCGGCATCGTCGGGTACGTCGGGGAGCAGCCTGCGCTCGACGTCGTCATGGGCGGCCTGAAGCGCCTGGAGTACCGCGGCTACGACTCGGCCGGTGTCGCGATCCGCGACGGCTCGACGCTCACCGTGGTCCGTCGCGCCGGCAAGCTGGCCAACCTGGAGACCGCGCTGGCCGAGCATGCGGACCAGGGCGACCCGGTACGCCGAGGGACGCTGGGGATCGGGCACACCCGGTGGGCCACCCACGGCGCACCTGAACGACCAGAACGCCCACCCGCACGTCGACTGTCATGAGGCGGTCGCGGTGGTCCACAACGGCACGCTGGAGAACTACGTCGAGCTGCGCGAGGAGCTGGAGCACCGCGAGCATGTCCTGACCTCCGACACCGACACCGAAGCCGTCGCGCACCTGATCGAGGAGGCCTACGAGGGCGACCTCGCCGCGGCCGTCCGCTCGGTGTGCCGCCAGCTCGACGGCTCGTTCGTCCTCGTCGTCGCCCACAGGGACTCCCCGGACGTCGTCGTCGGGGCTCGGCGCAACCTGCCGCTGGTCGTCGGGCTCGGCGAGGGTGAGAACTTCCTCGCCAGCGACGTCACCGCGTTCATCGCCCACACCCGTCGCGCCGTCGCCATCGACCAGGACCAGGTTGTCGAGCTGCGCCGGGACGGCGTACGGATCAGCGACCTCGACGGGGTCGAGGTCGCCGGCCACGAGTTCCACGTCGACTGGGACACCGCGGCCGCCGAGAAGGCCGGCTACGACTACTTCATGCTCAAGGAGATCGAGGAGCAGCCGGAGGCGGTCCGGGAGACCCTCGGTGGCCGGATCGACACCGACGGCAGGCTGGTTCTCGACGAGCTGGCGATGAGCGACGAGGACATCCAGGGCTTCAGCCAGGTCTTCATCGTCGGGTGTGGATCGGCGTACCACTCCGCGATGGTCGGGCAAGTACGCGATCGAGCGCTGGGCCCGGCTCCCCGTGCAGGTCGAGATCGCCAGCGAGTTCCGCTACCGCGACCCGGTGCTGGACCGACACACCCTGGTGATCGCGATCAGCCAGAGTGGCGAGACCGCAGACACGCTCGAGGCGGTCCGGCACGCCCGCCGGCAGCGGGCCTGGGTGCTGGCCGTCACCAACACGGTCGGCTCCTCGATCGCCCGCGAGAGCGATGCGGCGTTCTACACCCGTGGCGGACCGGAGGTCGCGGTGGCCTCGACCAAGGCCGTCATGACCCAGTTGGCGGCGATGTACCTCGTCGGTCTGTACCTCGCCCAGCTGCGCGGCTACCGCGACGGCGACGAGATCCGGTCGCACTTCCGCGACCTGGAGGCAACCCCCGCTCTAGTCACCGAGGTGCTGTCCCGGATGGACTCGGTGCGGAAGCTCGCACGCGAGATCTCCGACAGCGACCGGGTGCTGTTCCTCGGCCGCCACGTCGGCTACCCGATGGCGCTCGAGGGCGCGCTGAAGCTCAAGGAGCTCGCCTACGTCTCGGCGGAGGGCTACCCGGCCGGGGAGATCAAGCACGGACCGATCGCGCTGATCGACAAGGGCACGCCGGTGGTCGTCCTCGCGCCGCGGCACATCCTCACCCCGAAGCTCATCACCAACGTCCAGGAGGTACGGGCGCGCGGGGCCCGGACCATCGTGATCGCCACCGACGGCGACGAGTCGGTCGTCCCCCACGCGGACGACCTGATCCGGATCCCGGACACCAAGTCGCTGCTGTCGCCGCTGCTCACCCTGGTGCCGATGCAGGTGCTCAGCGCGGAGTTCGCCATGGCTCGCGGGCTGGACATCGACCAGCCGCGCAACCTGGCGAAGAGCGTCACGGTCGAGTGAGTCGCTGACCCGGTGATCGTCGGGATCGGCGTCGACGTCGTCGACCTGTCGCGGTTCGCGACCTCGCTGCAGCGCACTCCGCACCTTGCCGCGCGGCTGTTCACCGACGCCGAACGCGGCGGCGGCCCCGAGTCGCTGGCCGCCACCTTCGCCGCCAAGGAAGCGGTCGCGAAGGTGCTGGGAGCTCCGGTCGGACTCGACTGGCACCACGTCGAGGTACGCCGGGACCCGAACGGCCGGCCGCTGCTCGAGGTGACGGGGACGGTGGCCGCGGCCGCGACCGCCCAGGGCGTGGAGCGCTGGCACCTGTCGCTCACCCACGATGCGGGTACGGCGATCGCGATGGTGGTGGCCGAGTCGTGAGATCGGCGTACGACGCCACGCAGGTGCGGGCTGCGGAAGCGCCGCTGCTGGCGGCATTGCCCGACGGTGCCTTGATGCAACGGGCGGCGAGCGCCCTGGCGCGCCGGTGCGCCGCGCTCCTCGACGGCGTCTACGGCGCTCGGGTCGTGCTGCTGGTGGGCTCCGGCGGCAACGGCGGAGATGCGCTGTACGCCGGTACCCGGTTGGCTCGTCGCGGCGCGCGGGTGGATGCGCTGCTCGTCGGCGACGCGCTCGATGACGCCCTCGTCGCGCTGCTCGAGGCGGGTGGCCGGAGCCGACCGGCTGCGGACGAGCGAGCTGCGGCCCTGATCGAGCAGGCCGACCTCGTCCTCGACGGCATGGTCGGCATCGGAGCATCCGGCGAGCTCCGCGCGCCGATGGCGCGGCTGGCCCGGCTGGTGGCCGACTCGCCGGCGCTGGTGGTCGCTGTCGACGTACCCAGCGGGGTGGACGCCTCGACCGGCGCCGTCGCCGGACCGGCAGTCCGAGCCGACGTGACCGTCACGTTCGGGGCACTGAAAGCGGGGCTCGTCATCTCGCCGGGCGCGGAGCAGGCCGGCCGGGTGGAGACCGTCGACATCGGGCTCGACCTGCCAAGCGCGTCGGTGACCCTGCTCGACGCCGACGACGTCGCCGACCTGCTGCCACAACCACACGGCGAGACCGACAAGTACAGCCGGGGTGTGGTGGGCGTCGTGGCAGGCAGCGACACCTACACCGGAGCGGCGCAGCTCGTCGTGGGAGGTGCGCTCGCTGCGGGCGCCGGGATGGTCCGATATGCCGGGGTCTCCCACCCGGCTGAGATCGTCCGGCACCGCTGGCCCGAGGCCGTCATCACCGTCGTCGAGCCGGGGGACGGCGCCGCGGTGGTCGCAGCCGGACGGGTCCAGGCCTGGGTCGTCGGCTCCGGCCTCGGCACCGATGACGCCGCGGGGGATGTCGTCGAAGCCGTCCTCGCCACCGACGTCCCCGTGCTTGTCGACGCAGACGCGATCACCTGGCTCGGCGGCCATCGCTCGGCCCTCGCCGGGCGCCGCGCGCCGACCCTGCTGACGCCGCACGCGGGCGAGTTCGCCCGGCTGATGGGCGTGGACCGAGCCGACGTCGAGGCGCAGCGCCTCGATCACGTCCGTCGCGCGGCGGACAGCCTGGGCGTGACCGTCCTGCTGAAGGGCACCACGACGCTGGTGGCCGACCCATCCGGCGAGGTTCGGGTCAACTCCGCGTCGACGGCGTACCTCGCGACGGCGGGGAGCGGTGACACCCTGTCGGGGATCTGCGGCACCTTGCTGGCGGCCGGGCTGAGTGCGATCGACGCCGGATCGGCGGGCGCCTTCCTGCACGGCTTGGCGGGCCTGATCGCGAGTGGTTCGCCGCCGGCGCCCATCGTCGCGGCCGAGATCGCCGACCAGGTGCCGGCCGCTATCCGTGCCATCCGGTCGACCGGTTCGGCCGACCGGACCCGCTAGTCCTCCTGGTCGAAGAGCTCCGGCTCGGCTGCCTCGGTCGGCGTCTCGGTCTCGCGGGGCTCGATCGCCGAGGCTTCCGCGGTCGCCGGGTGGTGATGGTGAGAGTGGGCCTCGGGGAGGTCCGCCACGGGCACCTCGTCGACCACGCTGATCTGAGCAGCGATCTGACGCAGCCGCCCGGAGACGTCCTCGTACTCGCTCATCACCTCGGCGAGCCGCTCACGGGCCGCGGCCTCGCGCTCTTCGAGCCGCTCCTTGCTGGCGGTCTCCCGGGCTTCCAGCCGGCGGTCGAGCTCGGCCAGCTGGGCCGCCGCGGCGTCCTCGGCCCGGGCCCTGGCGCGCGCGACCTGCGCGTCCACCTCGGCGATCTCGCGCTGTGCCTCCGCCTTCATCTGCTGGACCGACTCGTGGGCGTCGTCCAGGATCCGCTGCCGCTCCTCGGTCGCCGCTGCCATCACCCGCTCCGCCTCGTGCCGGGCTCGGCCGACCTCGAGGTTCGCGGTCGCCTTCAGGGCGGCGACTTCTTCCTCGGCGATCGCGAAGATCCGGGCGATCCGCTCGCCCATCGCCTTGTACGACGGATACCCCGCAACCGCCTCGGCGGCGTCGACCGCGGCGAGCTGGGTCCGGGCGTCGACCAGCTCACGGATCCCCGCATCCCGGTCCGCGGCCAACTCGTTGATCCGCAGGTCGAGGTCGGCCAGGTGCTGCTCGACCTCGTACCGGTCGTAGCCGCGGAACGTCACGGCGAACAGCGGCACCCCTCCACCGTCCGCGGCGGCCTGATCAACGTCCAGAACGGAGATGGTCGGGGTTTCGACGGCATGGTCAGTCATGTGATCAGTGTGACCAATGGGACGCATGTCCCACGAGATGCCACGCCGAGGCACCGCTGAGCGGTCCGGGCGCGGAACTCGCCCCTCGGAGTGCGACACAATGCCTGGGTGCCCGTTTCGACCGCCCGGATCGACCTCGACGCCATCCGCGACAACGTCGCCGTGCTGCGGGGTTACGCCCCGACCGCGGAGCTGATGGCCGTCGTGAAGGCGGACGGCTACGGCCACGGCATGGTGCCCTCGGCTCGGTCCGCGCTGGCCGGCGGCGCGACCTGGCTCGGCGTGACCACCGCCGACGAGGCGCTCGGGCTGCGCGCGGCCGACATCGACGTACCCGTCCTGGCCTGGCTGCTCGCCCCCGACGACGACTGGACCGCCCTGGTGGCGGGCCGGGTGGACGTGAGTGTCAGCGCGACCTGGGCGCTCGAGCGGGCCACGGCCGCCGCGCGGGCCCACGGCCACCCGGCCCGGATCCACCTCAAGGCCGACACCGGCCTCGGCCGGGGTGGTGCGACGCGCCAGGACTGGCCCGGGCTCGTCGACGCCGCCGCAAAGGCGGCGTCGGACGGCACGGTCGAGGTGGTCGGCGTCTGGTCGCACCTCGCCTACGCCGACGAGCCGGCCCACCCGACGATCCAGCGGCAGCAGCGCGCGTTCACCCATGCGGTGAGCGTTGCCACGGAGGCCGGGCTCGACCCGCAGGTCCGACACCTGGCCAACTCGGCGGCCACCTTGACGCTCCCCGGCGCCCACCTGGACCTGGTGCGGCCCGGCATCGCGATCTACGGCCTGTCTCCGGGCCCCGCGGTCGGCCGACCTGCCGATCTCGGGCTGCGGCCGGCGATGACCCTGACCAGCCAGGTGGTGCTGGCCAAGCGGGTTCCGCCCGGCCAGGGAGTGTCGTACGGGCACCGGTACATCACCGAGCGCCAGACCACGTTGGCCCTGGTCCCGTTGGGGTACGCCGATGGGGTGCCCCGTCACCTCACCAACGTCGGCGAGGTCCTCGTTGCCGGCCGTCGCCATCGCATCGCTGGCGCCGTCTGCATGGACCAGTTCGTCGTCGACGTGGGGGACGACGTCGTCCACGAGGGCGACGAGGTGGTGCTCTTCGGCCCGGGCGAGCATGGCGAGCCCACCGCCGAGGACTGGGCGAACGCCATCGGCACCATCAACTACGAGATCGTGACGCGGGTCGGGGCGCGGGTCCCTCGCGTCCACCAGATCACGCCGTGAGCGGCCGCACCAAGCTCGGCATCGCCGCACTCGCCACGGGACTCGTCGGAGCCGCTGTCGCGGGGACCCTCGCGGCCGAACGCCGCGCGGTCGGTCGGGCTCGGCAGCTGCCGGACCCCTACGTCAACGAGCCGCTGGGCGCCCGGCACACCCGGGCAATCCCGGTCACCGCGACCGACGGCGTCCGGCTTCACGTGGAGGCGGAGGGCGATCCGGGCGCTATGCCGACCGTGGTGTTCGTGCACGGCTTCACGCTGTCGATGGAGTGCTGGCATTTCCAACGTCGGGACCTGACCGATGTCGGCCGGCTGGTCTTCTACGACCAGCGCAGCCATGGTGCGTCCGGCCACTCGGACGCCGAGCACGCCACGATCGACCAGCTCGGCCGCGACCTGAAGTCGGTCCTGGACGCCGTCGTACCCGACGGTCCGGTCGTCCTCGTCGGCCACTCGATGGGTGGCATGACGATCCTGGCGCTGGCTGACCAGCACCCCGAGCTGTTCGGCGACCGGATCGTGGGCGTCGCCCTGCTGGCGACGTCGTCGGGCAAGCTCGCCGACACCCTGTTCGGTCTGCCGGGCTGGCTCGGTCGCGGGCTGCGGCCGGTCGTCCCGGGCGTGGTGCACCTGGCCAACCGCCGGGCCGCCCTGCTGGAAAACGGGCGCCGCGCCGGGACCGATCTGGAGTTCCTCGCGACCCGCTACCTGTCGTACGGCCCCGACGCGCCGCCCTCTCTGGTCGCCTTCATGGCCCGGATGATCGCCGGGACCTCGGTCGAGGTGATGACGGAGTTCTTCGACACCTTCCTGTCCCACGACAAGCTGGCTGCGCTCGACGTGCTGCGCGCCGTCCCGGTCCTGATCTGCTGCGGGGAACGCGACAACCTCACGCCGGTGTCGCACAGCGAGACTATGGCCGAGGCGCTGCCCGATTCTGAGCTACTCGTCATCCCGGGCGCCGGGCACATGGCGATTATCGACCGGCACGACGACGTGAACGATGCGCTGCGCCGGCTGGTGGCCCGCGCCGCCGAGGACGTCAGGAGCGCCGAGGCGTCGTGAGCCGCCCCGTCACCGACCCGGCGGCGCTGCAGATCCGGACCGTTGCTGCCGGGTACGCCGATACCGAATCGCTCGGCGCGGTCATCCGCTCCTGCGCCGCCTGCCCTGAGCTCGTCGCCGGCCGGAGCACCGTCGTCGTCGGCGACCTGCCGGACGCGCCGCGGCTGCTGCTGGTCGGTGAGGCACCGGGGGCGCAGGAGGACGCCGCCGGGCGTCCCTTCATCGGCAAGGCCGGTCAGCTGCTCGACGAGCTGATGGGTGAGGCCGGCCTGCGTCGCTCGGACGCGGCGGTGCTCAACGTCCTCAAGTGCCGGCCGCCGGCGAACCGCACCCCGTCCCGGCTCGAGGCGCAGCGGTGCGTCGGGTGGCTGGACCGGCAGGTCGAGCTGGTCGACCCGGCCTTTGTCCTGACGCTGGGCCGTACCGCGCTGACCTGGGCCCTCGGGGCGCGCCTCACGCTGGCTGACGTCCGCGGCACGGTCCATGCCTGGCGGGGGCGCCGACTGGTGGCGACGTACCACCCCTCGGCGGCGATCCGGTTCGGGCCGCGGGGGATGCCCCGGGCGGCGCTGCAGGAGGATCTCCTGCTGCTGGCCGGCGCGCTGGCATGAGGCTCCAGGTGGCGACCCCCGAGCTGATGCGAGCCCTCGGGGAGCGGATCGGCCGCGTGCTCCAGCCGGGCGACCTGGTGCTGCTCGACGGCGACCTCGGCGCCGGGAAGACGACGTTGGTGAAGGGGATCGGGGCCGGCTTGGGCGTGACCACCGCCGTGACGTCGCCGACCTTCGTCATCGCGCGGGTGCACCGCGACGGGCGGGTGCCGCTGGTGCACGTGGACGCCTACCGGCTCGGCGCGACCCTCGAGGTCGACGACCTCGACCTCGACGCCTCCCTCGAGGAGTCGGTGACTGTCGTCGAGTGGGGCGAGGGGTTGGTGGAGGGATTGTCGGGGCAGCGGCTGGAGGTGCGGATCCGTCGTCCGCCGACCGACGCCGACGAGACCCGCACGGTGAGTCTCACCGGTGTCGGCCCGCGGTGGGAAGGAATCCTGGACGCCGACGGCCCGTTGTCCTGAGGTGACGTCGCCGCCCCGGGATCTGCTGCTCGAGGAACGCCGTCGTACCGGCGAGCTGGTCGGAACCCTGCAGGCCGAGCTCGCCGACATCATCGACTCGGCGCGGTTCGTCGCCACCGACGACGAACACGATCCGGAAGGCTCGACGATCGCGTTCGAGCGGTCCCGCGTCGACGCGTTGCTGCAACGCGCCACGGACCATCTGGCGGAGATCGACGGAGCGTTGGACCGGGTTGGTGACGGCCGCTACGGCCGCTGCGAGCGGTGTGGCGACGTCATCCCGCCGGAGCGGCTCGCCGCGCGGCCGGCCAGCACGACCTGCGTACGCTGCGCCTCCGCCCGCTCGCGCACCTAGCCGGCGGTCGGGGTCGACGTGGTACGCCGGGCCGCGCGGGCTTGGTCCGGGAGCGCCCACAGCATCGCCTGCGCCTCGCGTTCGTCGCGGAACTTCGCCTCGGCGGTGAACCGCTGGCCGGCGGTGTCGACGAACACGCTTGCCAGTCGCAGCCGACGGGACACCGGGCCCTGCGACCACCGGACGCTCTGGACCTTCTCCAGCGGTACGACGACGGTCGCCGGCCGGACCCGCCCGGTCGTGCAGACGATGTAGACGCTGTCGCCGCTGCACCGCAGGTAGTGCCTCGACAGCGGTGCGCGCCACCGGGCGCGGCTCGGCGGCCGCCGGGTCCCCGGCAGCTCGGCGGAGGCACCCGGGAGCACCCGGTCGAGCAGCCAGCGGGCCTCGGCCCGCGACCCCACCGGAAGCAGCGCCCGGGTCGACCCGCCGGACTCGCGCTCGGAGCGGTCGCGGCCCCGACGACGGGCGACATCGACCTCGAGACGGACCCAGCCGAACGGCCGCCACCACAGCGGCTCGATCCACCGCACCGCCTGCACCCGGCCGTACGGGATGGTCTCGGACCGGGTCTGGAGCAGCCCGGCCCGCAGCCGCAGGCCGTCCGGCGCCTCGGCGACCTGGAAGTCCCACTCGGTCGAGATCTGTCGGAACGTCGCGAGCAGCGTCAGGGCGAACACCGACAGCAGCGAGGTGAACGTCGCGACCGCCCGCGAGGGCTGGACGATGGCGAGCACGATCATCACGGTGGCCAGCCCGACCCCGATCACGAAGCGGAGCCCCAGCAGGTTGGCCGCGACGATCTGGGCGCCGTCGACGTGGAAGATCGGCCGCTCGGCGGGCTCGGGGGTGTCGTCGGCGAGGCCATGGGCGAGTGCAAGCAGCTGGGCGCGGACCCGGACCGCTCGCTCTTCGCTGAGGTAGGCCAGCTTGGCGCGCCCGCTGTCGTGCCCGGCCAGCACCAGGCGGACCTCGGCCACACCGACCATCCGGGCCAGGAGTGGTCGTACGACGTCAACCCCCTGCAGCCGGGTGAGCGGCACGCGCACCGACTGGCGGCGTACCAGCCCGGTGTCGATCTGGAGCTCGCTGCCGTGGATCCGCCAGCGGGTGACGAGCCAGGACACCAGTCCCGCCATCCCGACCAGGGCGACGATCCCAAGGTCCACCCACGGGGGTCCGTGCTCGTTACGCGCGTTGAGCGCGAGGACGACGAAGACGGCGCCGAGCCCGCGCCCCGCCCGGACCACTGGCGACAACGGGTTGAGTCGCGCCCACTCGCTCGGGAGGGCGTCGGTCCGCGGTAGTGCGTCGGTCACAGCCCGGCAGCCCTCGACTCACCCAGCGACGCCAGCTGGTCGCGCAACCGCCGGGCCTCGTCGCCCGCTCAGTCCCGGGATCTTCGCGTCGGTCGCGGCGGCAGCGGTGTGGAGCTGGACCGTCGCAAGGCCGAACAGCCGGTCGACCGGGCCGGCCGTCACGTCGACGAACTGCATCCGGCCATAGGGCACGACGGTCAGCCGGCGGAACATCACACCCCGGCCCACCAGCAGGTCGTCCTCGCGCTCGGCGTACCGCCACGCGCGGTATCGGCGATGCAGCAGGACGCCCATCACGCCGGCCAGCACCAGGACGATCAGGACGGCGGCCGCGGCAGCCAGCAGCCCGGCGCCCAGGCCAGCGCCAACGCCCGCCGTGACCAGGAGGAGGAACGCAGCCGCGCCCAGCTGGGCGAGCCGCGCCCGCCACAGCCTCGGCGAGGGGTGCTGCCAGTCGAGCTGCTCGGATGAGGTCACGCCTGCTGTCTACCCCACGAGGGCCCGACCAGCGACGATCTAGCCTCGTCCGTGTGCTCGTCCTGACCCTCGACACCTCCACTCCCGCGGTGACGGCTGCGGTGACGCGGCTCACCCGACCGGCCGCGGAGAGCGGCTGGTTCGCGTCCTCGCGGTCGATGGTCGAGACCCTGGCAGCGCATACCGAGGTCGCGACCAACCGGCACGGCGAGCTGCTGGCGCCGATGATCGAGACGGTCCTGCGCGAGGCCAAGGCCACTCCCGCGGACCTGACCGCGATCGGTGTCGGTCTCGGTCCCGGCCCGTTCACCGGGCTGCGCGTCGGCATCATGACGGCGGCGGCAATGGGTGACGCTCTGGGCATCCCGGTGTACGGCGAGTGCTCGCTCGACATCCTCGGAAGCTGGCCGCTGCACTCCCCGACCACGGTCGTCGCCGACGCCCGGCGCAAACAGGTCTACTGGGCGACGTATGACCATGGGCGACGCGTCGTCGGCCCGGATATCGACTTCCCCGACGCGCTGGCGGGTCGGCTCCGAGTCGGGCACGACGCCACCAGTAGCGACAACCCGCACCGGATCGTGGGTGCGGGCGCGGTGCTCTACGCGCAGCAGTTCGAGGGGTTCCGGGTGGACCGGGACCACCAATATCCGGACGCCGCGGAGCTTGCGGTGCTGCTCTGGCAGAAGGTCACCAGGGGCGCCCCCAGCGACGACCTGACGCCGCTGTACCTGCGCCGGCCGGATGCGACCCCGCCGGGGCGACCGAAGCAGGTGACGCCGGCATGAGGCGGATGCGCTGGTGGGACATCGCGCCGGTCATGACGGTCGAACGTGAGCTGTTCGACGATGACGCGTGGAGCGAGACGATGTTCTGGTCGGAGCTCGCTCAGCGCGACACCCGGCACTACCTCGTCGTCGACGACGAGGCGACCGGCGGGAGTCTCGGCGTACTGCGGGCTGTGCGCGTATGTCCCGCACGAGGCCTACATCCAGACCATCGCGGTCGCGCCCGACGCGCAGCATCGCGGGCTCGGCACGGCGTTGCTCGTCGCGATGCTCGACGAGGCCGACCGGCGCGGCTGTGCCCACGTCGACCTTGAGGTCCGCGCCGACAACGAGGCCGCGCACCGGCTGTACCTGCGGCACGGCTTCACCGACATCGCGGTACGTCGGGGGTACTACCAACCGAGCGGAGCCGACGCGATCGTCATGCGCCGGGAGCGGGCCGCATGAGCGCCGCTCCTGTGGTCCTCGGGATCGAGACCTCGTGCGACGAGACCGGCGTCGGGATCGTCTGCGGCTCCGAGCTGCTGGCCGACGCGCTGGCCTCGAGCGTCGAGGAGCACGCCCGGTTCGGCGGCGTGGTGCCCGAGGTCGCCAGCCGCGCGCATCTCGAGGCGATGCTCCCGACGATGCACCGGGCGCTGGACCAGGCCGGGCTGACGCTGGCCGAGGTCGACGCGATCGCGGTCACTGCCGGTCCCGGTCTCGCCGGCGCGCTGCTGGTCGGCGTCGCCGCGGCCAAGGCCTACGCGATGGCTGCCGACAAGCCGCTGTACGGCGTCAACCACCTCGCCGCGCACGTCGCCGTCGACCGGCTGGTCCATGGCGACCTGGTGCAGCCATCGGTGGCTCTGCTGGTTTCTGGCGGCCACTCCTCGCTGCTGCTCGTCCCGGACGTCACCGGCGAGGTGCAGACTCTCGGCGCGACCGTGGACGACGCCGCCGGTGAGGCGTTCGACAAGGTGGCCCGGGTTCTCGGGCTGCCGTTCCCCGGCGGCCCGCACATCGATCGGGTCGCGCGCGATGGTGACGCCCACGCCGTCGAGTTCCCGCGCGGCGAGGTGCGCGGTCAGCCGGGGTCGTTCACATTCTCCGGGCTCAAGACCGCGGTGGCGCGCTGGGTCGAGGCGCGGCAGCGGGCGGGCGAGCCGGTGCCGGTCGCGGATGTCGCTGCGTCGTTCCAGGAGGCCGTGGCCGACGTACTGTCCGCGCCGCGCCGTCGCGGCCTGCCGCGAGCACGGCGTCGACACGCTGGTCATCGGAGGCGGCGTCGCCGCGAACTCCCGGCTTCGGGCGATGGCGCAGGAGCGCTGCGATCGAGCCGGGATCACCCTGCGGACACCGCCGCCGAAGCTGTGCACCGACAATGGCGCCATGGTCGCGGCGCTCGGGTCACTGCTCGTCGAGCGCGACGTCGCGCCGTCGCCGCTCGACCTGGCAGCCGACTCGTCGATGGTCCTCGCGTGACGACGCCCACCCCGACGCCGCGGCTGCGCCGTGGTCCCGAACCGACCCAGCGCAGCGGCCGGTGGGTGCTGGTCGGTGTCTTCGTGGTGTTCGTGGCGCTGGTGGCCTTCGTCGTCGTACTGGTGGTCACGATCGGGCTGAACAACAGCGGCATCAAGGAACCGCCGGGCCCGAAGCCCAGCGAGACGGTGCCGATCTCGACACCCTGACCCTCCTGATGCCACGGCTCACGGTCGGAGGCAGGATGGGTGGATGGCAACCGATTCGATGCTTAGCGAAACTATCCAGATCACCGGCTTTGGCGGCGACCCCGTCGAGGCTTATGCCGCTCGGCTGCTCGAGGGCGGGCCGCGCGGCGGCATCGTGGTGATCCATCACATGCCGGGCTACGACTGGTCAACCAAGGAGATCGTGCGGCGGTTCGCGGTCGAGGGGTACGACGCGATCTGCCCGAACCTGTACTACCGCGAGGCTCCAGGTGCCGCGCCCGACGATGCCGCGGCAACCGCACGGGCCCAGGGCGGCGTACCCGACGAACGGCTGGTCGGTGATGTCGCCGGTGCCGTCGAGTGGCTCAAGGCGCTGCCATCGTCGAACGGCAAGGTGGCCACGATCGGGTACTGCTCGGGGGGTCGGCAGTCCTGGCTCGCCAACGGATCGCTCGACCTCGACGCCGCGATCGTCTGCTACGGCGCGTTCATCGTCGGCTCGATCCCGCCCGAGGGCTTCCCGCTGCAGGTGCGCAACCTGGCCGACCTGGCGCCGTCGCAGTCGGGTCCAGTGCTCGGGTTGTTCGGCAACGACGACACCTACCCGACTCCTGAGCAGGTCGACGAGATCGAGAAGTTGTTGCAAGACAACGACAAGCCGTATGACTTCCACCGGTACGACGGTGCCGGGCATGCGTTCTTCGCAGTCGACCGGCCGGCGTACCGGCCCGAGGCGGCCCTCGACGGCTGGGAGCAGATCTTCGGGTTCCTCGGCAAAAACCTGGCCGGCTGAGATGTGCACCTACCAGACCGAGACGCTCACCGTCACCGGCAGCGGCAAGGGCCCGGCGAGCTGGCTGCGGGTCACCGACGCCAGCGTGTACGTCGACCACCCGGTGCACGCGTTGGCGGGCCACACCCTCAACGTCGACCTGCGCAACCCGGCGCAGGGGCCGTCGGCGCGGGTGGCGCTGGAGCTGCATCCCCAGGCGGCGCGCGAGCTCGCCGAGGCCATCCTGCGATCGCTCGACGCCGTACCTGCCGGTCTGCTCGATTGACGGTCGCTCCGGGCCTGGCGTAAGTTGGCACTCGGCACTTGCGAGTGCCAGCCTCTGCTGAGGCGCCCGACCTGACACCGCGACGGCAGGTACGAGCACCGCAGACCAACGGAGCACCGCAGGAAGTAGTTCACCCCGTCCGCAGTCATACCCGGGAGGTCAGGTCGTGACGACCGCCACCAAGACCACGATCAAGCCGCTCGAGGACCGCATCGTTGTATCGGTCCAGGAGAGCGAGCAGACCACGGCATCGGGCATCGTGATTCCCGACACCGCCAAAGAGAAGCCGCAGGAGGGCCTCGTGCTCGCCGTCGGCCCAGGACGTTTCGAGAACGGCGAGCGGCTCCCGCTCGACATCGCCGAGGGCGACACCGTGATCTTCTCGAAGTACGGCGGCACCGAGGTCAAGTACGGTGCCGACGAGTTCCTCATCCTGTCCGCCCGCGACGTGCTCGCGGTCGTCCAGAAGTAGTTCGTCGTACCAACGCCGAAGCGGCATCCGGGACTCGCCTCCCGGGTGCCGCTTCGCGTCTTCCCCCGAAGCGGGAAGGGGTGGGCGCGGGTTGAGTCGTTAGCACTCGCGGTACTAGAGTGCTAGGTATGCCGAAGATCCTGCAGTTCCACAGTGACGCCCGCGACGCGCTCCAGCGTGGTGTCGACTCCCTCGCCGACGTCGTCAAGGTCACCCTCGGGCCCAAGGGCCGCAACGTCGTGATCGACAAGAAGTGGGGCGCACCCACGATCACCAACGATGGCGTGACGATCGCCAAGGAGGTCGAGCTCGCCGACCCGTACGAGAACCTCGGGGCGCAGCTGGCCAAGGAGGTCGCCACCAAGACCAACGACGTCGCCGGCGACGGTACGACGACCGCCACGGTTCTCGCCCAGGCGATGGTCCGCGAGGGTCTCCGCAACGTCGCAGCCGGCGCCCAGCCGCTCGCGCTCAAGCGCGGCATCGAGGCGGCCGTCGAGGCCGTCAACGACGAGCTGCTGAAGATCGCGCGTGACGTCGACGACCAGGCCGAGGTGGCCAACGTGGCCAGCATCTCGGCCCAGGACGCCAGCATCGGCGAGCTCATCGCCGAGGCGTTCGCCAAGGTCGGCAAGGACGGCGTCATCACCGTCGAGGAGGCCCAGACGATGGGCCTCGAGCTCGAGTTCACCGAGGGCATGCAGTTCGACAAGGGCTACATCTCGCCGTACATGGTGACCGACCCCGAGCGCATGGAGGCCGTCCTCGACGACGCCTACGTGCTCATCAACCAGGGCAAGATCAGCTCGGTCAGCGACCTGCTGCCGTTGCTGGAGAAGGTCGTCCAGTCCAGCAAGCCGCTGCTGATCATCGCCGAGGACGTCGACGGCGAGGCGCTGTCGACCCTGGTGGTCAACAAGATCCGCGGCACGTTCGCCGCGGTCGCAGTCAAGGCACCGGGCTTCGGTGACCGTCGCAAGGCGATGCTCCAGGACCTCGCCACCCTCACCGGCGGTCAGGTCGTCTCCGAGGAGGTCGGCCTCAAGCTGGACTCCGTCGGCCTCGAGGTGCTCGGCAAGACCCGCCGGGCCACGATCACCAAGGACACCTCCACGATCGTCGACGGCGGCGGCGACGCCGAGGCCATCGCGGACCGGATCCGTCAGATCCGCCGTGAGATCGACACGACCGACTCCGACTGGGACCGCGAGAAGCTCCAGGAGCGGCTCGCCAAGCTCTCCGGTGGCGTTGGCGTCATCCGGGTCGGGGCCCACACCGAGGTCGAGCTCAAGGAGAAGAAGCACCGGCTCGAGGACGCCATCTCCGCGACTCGTGCCGCGATCGAGGAGGGCATCGTCGCCGGCGGCGGCGCTGCGCTGATCTCGGTGCTCGGCTCGCTCGACGGCGACCTCGGCCTCACCGGCGACGAGGCGACCGGCGTCAACATCGTGCGCTCGTCACTGGTCGAGCCGCTGCGCTGGATCGCCCAGAACGCCGGCCTCGAGGGCTACGTCGCGGTGAGCAAGGTGCGCGACCTCAAGCCGGGCCACGGCCTCAACGCCGCCACCGGCGAGTACGTCGACCTGATCAAGGCCGGCGTCGTCGACCCGGTGAAGGTGACCCGCTCCGCGGTGCGCAACGCCGCGTCCATCGCGGGCATGCTGCTCACCACGGAGACCCTCGTGGTGGACAAGCCCGAGGACTCGGACGACTCGAACGGTCACGGCCACGGTCACTCACACGGTCCGGGCGGTCACTCTCACTGACCCGCACGACAGTCAGTCGGGCCCCGCAGCGTGATGCTGCGGGGCCCGACTGCTTGTCAGGCGTTGACGGTCGTCCGGGTGGCGACGTACTGCCGGTCCCGGTCGTCTTCCGACAGCCCGCCCCAGACGCCGTACGGCTCGCGTACCTCGAGCGCGTGGGCCCGGCACGCGATCCGGACCGGGCACCGGGAGCAGACCACCTTGGCGGCCTCGTCACGGGCCGCCCGCGCCGGGCCGCGCTCGTTGTCCGGATGGAAGAAGATGTCGCTCGGCAAGCCCCGACAGGCAGCGTGCAGCTGCCAATCCCACACGTCGGCTACTGGTCCCGGGAGTCGGCTGAGGTCACTCACTTTCGCCTCCATGGCAACAGGGTCGGGGCTGCCTGGACCTCTCACGATAGAACTGCCCCGCCGCGCCCGTTACGCGAGGTGACACGCAGGGCCCGCCGGGTGTCCTAGCCTTCCGACGTGGAACCGGATCTGGCCTCGTTGCTTGCAGCCGGAGAGCAGGCGGCCTTCCATGGCCCGCCCGGCGCGGCCGTCGCTGACCTGGAACGTGCTGTCGTCATCGCACAGCGCGATGGCAGGCGCGCCGAGGTGAGCGCCGCCGCCTGGCTGCTCGGCGTCTCGTTGTCGGCCTCCGGCCGGTACGGCGGGGCGCTGCGGGTGCTCGTGCCCCTGCTGGAGGCCGGCGAGGCACCCGACGCCTCGATCGAGCTCAGGCTGTTCGCGGCGCTGGCTGCGGCGACCGCCGGCAGCGTCCATCGGGGGCTCGGGCGCCACGTCGCCGCGGCCGAGCTCGATACCCGTGGCCTAGCGTTGACCGACCGGGCCGGCGAGGCCGCCTTCGACTGCGTGCTCGGTCTGGCGTCGGACGCGGTCGGCGGCGGCGAGCTCGACGAGGCCCGGGCTCAGCATGCCGAGGCGGCCACGATCGCCGACGGCCACGGTGACGACTGGTGGCGGCAACGGGTGCGGTTGGGCTGGGCCGGCGCGGAGATCGCCCTGCTCGAGGACGACCCGGCGCGTGCGGTCGAGATCGCGACCGCAGCGGTCGCCGCCGCGGAGCGTGCCCGCGCACCCCGCCACGTCGCCAAGGGGCTGCTGTTCCAGGGCGTTGCCGAGCTGCAGTCCGGCTCGACGGAGGCGGCCGCCACGTTGCGCCGTGCCGCCACGCTCGCCGAGGGTCTGGCCGCCCTGCCGCTGATCTGGCAGGCAAGGGGCCTGCTCGGCGCCCTGCTAGCGCCGGACGCCGAGGAGGAGAGCGCCCGATCGCTCGCGGCGGCCCGCTCCGCCGTCTTGACGATCGCCGGCGACCTCCCGGCCACGCTGCGGGACGAGTGGCTGGCACGTCCGAACGTGAGCGCACTGCTGGAAGGCTGAGCGGCTCGCTCGCACCAGCCGGATGTGACTCACTGCGTCATCAGGGTGAAGTCCGGGCGAATCCGTGCCGATGAGTCGTCTGTGACCACAGTCCTCATCTGTGACGACATGCGCGTCGTCCGAGACGGCCTGCGCCGGTCGGTTCAGACCGTCCCCGGCGTCGGCCGCGTCGACACCGTGGGCAGCGGCGAGGAGCTGCTCGCCCGCTGGCCCAAGGAGCGGCAGGACCTGGTCCTTGTCGACGTCCAGATGCCCGGCATCGGCGGCGTGGAGACGGTACGCCGGCTCGTCGGCAAGCACCCGGACGCAAACGTCGTCATGCTCGCCCTGTCCAGCGACCGCGAGGGCGTCGCCGCCGCCATCTCCGCCGGAGCCCGCGGGTTCCTGCACAAGGACGTGGCGCGAGAAGAGATGTGCGCGCTGGTCGCCAACGCGCTGTCCGAGCCATCCCGGCCGGTTGACCACCCGGCCGCTCCTGCGGTCTCGGCGGTCGACCCGAACCTCCCGGTCCCCGAGCTCACCGAGCGGGAGCTGCAGGTGCTCACCGGTATGGCCGCTGGCAAGAGCAACGCCCAGATCGGCCGTGACCTGTACCTGTCGGAGGACACCATCAAGACCCACGCCCGGCGGTTGTTCCGCAAGCTGGGTGTCGGCGACCGTGCTCAGGCCGTCGCCTCCGGCTTCCGATCCGGCCTGGTCAGCTGACCCCAGCGACTAGTCGTCGTCCTCGTCGGCCGACAGCACGCCGTCGGTGAACCCGCGGGCGTAGTCCCAGGTCACGTAGTCGGTCGGGTCGGGGCTGTACGCCGGCTCGTGCACATGAGGCAGGCCGGCGTCGAGCAGGCTGCGTAGGTTGCCCTGCAGCAGCGCCCAGGCGAAGTAGTGCGCCTCGTGGCAGTCCTCGCAGTCGACCACCAACCCCTTGATCCCGCGTGGCGCGAGCAAGGTCTGGAACAGCTCGAGGTCCTCGAGATCCTCGAGCAGCCCGATCCGTTCCTCGTCGCTGAGCGGCTCGTCGCCGTCGTCGTCGGGCCCGAGCGCCGCTGCAGGGTCGCTCGGGTCTCCCGCGAAGGGGTCCATGGGCGCGTCGTCTCGCACCCGCCTACGCTAGCCGCCGCTAAGATGGGGCCTTGCATCCGCCGCTCGGAGAAGCGCTCGAAGAAGTTGGTGTTCATGGACGCGACGATGCCGGCTAAGTTCGCCGCGCTCGGCCTCACATTCGACGACGTGCTGCTGGTTCCCGCCGCGTCGGACATCCTGCCCAGCGACGCCAGCACCGCGACGCGGCTGTCCCGGTCGATCACGCTGCGCACCCCGCTGCTCTCGAGCCCGATGGACACCGTGACCGAGGGTCGGATGGCGATCGCCATGGCCCGACAGGGCGGCGTCGGCGTCTTGCACCGCAACCTCTCGGTCGAGGACCAGGTGACGCAGGTCGACATCGTCAAGCGGTCCGAGGCGGGCATGATCACCGCGCCCGTCACCTGCTCGGCCGATGACAGCATCAGCACCGCGGACGCGTTGATGGGCCGGTACCGGATCTCCGGCGTACCTGTCACGGACGACTCGGGTGTGCTGCTCGGCATCGTCACCAACCGCGACATCCGGTTCGAGCGGGACTCCTCCCGGGCCGTCCGCGACGTGATGACCCCGATGCCGCTGGTCACCGCCAAGGTCGGGGTGTCGCACGACGACGCGCTCGACCTGCTGCAGCGCCACAAGATCGAGAAGCTGCCGATCGTCGACGACGGCGACCGGCTGCGCGGCCTGATCACGGTCAAGGACTTCACCAAGTCTGAGGAGTTTCCCAACGCCACCAAGGATGCGCATGGCCGGTTGGTGGTCGGTGCGGCCGTCGGCGTGGGTGACGACGGGTTCAAGCGCGCCATGGCCCTCGTCCAGGGCGGTGTGGACTTCCTGATCGTCGACACCGCGCACGGTCACTCCCGAGCGGTTCTCGAGACCGTTGCCCGCCTCAAGGCATCCGTCGAGGTCGATGTGATCGGGGGCAACATCGCGACGGCGGTGGGCGCAGCCGCGCTCATCGATGCCGGCGCGGATGCGATCAAGGTCGGTGTCGGCCCCGGCTCGATCTGTACCACTCGCGTCGTCGCGGGGGCCGGGATGCCTCAGATCACCGCGATCTACGAGTGTGCCGAGGTGGCCCGCCCGGCCGGCGTGCCGGTCATCGCCGACGGCGGCATGCAGTACTCCGGCGACATCGCCAAGGCCATCGCCGCCGGTGCCGACAGCGTGATGCTCGGCTCGCTGCTGGCGGGCTGCGCCGAGTCTCCGGGCGAGCTGATGTTCGTCAACGGCAAGCAGTTCAAGTCCTACCGGGGGATGGGATCGCTGGGCGCGATGCAGTCCCGCGGCCAGGCCCGGTCGTACTCCAAGGACCGCTACTTCCAGGACGACGTGCTCTCCGACGACAAGCTGGTCCCGCAGGGCATCGAGGGCCAGGTCCCCTACCGCGGTCCGCTCGCGGCAGTCGCGCATCAGCTGGTCGGAGGGCTGCAGGCCGGAATGGGCTTCGTCGGCGCATCGACCATCGGCGAGCTGCAGCAGGCCCAGCTGATCCGGGTGACGGCTGCCGGTCTCAAGGAGAGCCACCCGCACGACATCCAGATGACCACCGAGGCGCCGAACTACACGAGCCGATGATGCGTGACGCCGTCGAGATCGGGCTGGGACGGTCCGCCCGAAGGGCCTACTCGCTCGACGACATCGCGATCGTGCCGTCCCGTCGTACCCGTGACGTCGACGCGGTGTCCTTGACCTGGCAGATCGACGCGTACCGCTTCGACATCCCGCTGGTCGGGTTCCCCTCGGACGCCACAATGTCCCCGGCCACGATCGGCGCGGTGGGTCTCGCCGGCGGACTGGGCGTGCTGGATGCCGAAGGGCTGTGGACCAGGTACGACGACCCGTCGGCCGTGCTCGAGGAGCTTTCCGAGCTCGACCCCGAGGACGCGACCACAGCGCTGCAACGGATCTATGCGGAGCCGGTGCGCGACGAGCTGATCTCCAGGCGGATCAAGGAGATCCGCGACACCGGTGCGATCACGGCGGTGCGGGTCTCGCCGCAGCACACGCTGCGGTTTGCGCCCACGATCCTGTCGGCCGGCGTCGACCTGCTCGTCATCCAAGGCACGATCGTCTCCGCAGAACACGTCTCGGCATCGGCGGCCGAGCCGCCGTTGAACCTCAAGACGTTCATCGCCGACCTCGACGTCCCCGTGGTCGTCGGCGGCTGCACCAACTACCAGACCGCGCTGCACCTGATGCGGACCGGCGCGGCCGGTGTGATCGTCGGGGTCGCGGCGGACGAGTGGTCGACGACCGGATCGGTGCTGGGGATCGACGTACCGATGGCGACTGCGATCGTCGACGCTGCCGGCGCAAGACGCGACTATCTGGACGAGACCGGCGGCCGGTACGTGCACGTCATCGCCGCCGGCGGCATCGAGACCAGTGGTGACATCGCGAAGGCGCTGGCGCTGGGCGCCGATGCCGTGATGCTCGGCGAGCCGCTGTCGATGGCCGCCGAGGCGCCGGGTCGCGGCGCGTGGTGGCACGTGTCGGCGTCGCACCCGAACCTGCCGCGGGGCCGGTTCGCGCCGTCCAGCCCGCAGTGGCCGCTCGCTCCGCTGGCCCAGGTGCTCAACGGGCCGTCGACGACGCCGGAGGGCTTCCTCAACCTGTTTGGCGGGCTGCGACGCGCGCTCGGCAAGGCGGGCTACAGCGACCTCAAGGAGTTCCAGCGGGTCGAGGTCGTCGTCACCCGCTGACACCTGTCAGGACCGCCGAGCGTCGACATGGGCCGAGCGCCCTGACAAGTCTCGCGCGGCTAGCCTGCCGGTATGGCGGTGAGGGACTACGACGTCGTCGTGATCGGCAGCGGTTTCGGGGGCAGCGTCGCGGCACTGCGGGCGGCCGAGAAGGGCTACCGGGTCGGCGTGCTGGAGGCCGGGAGGCGCTTCACCAACGACACGCTGCCGGAGACCAGCTGGGACCTCAAGAGTTTCCTGTGGGCACCGGCGCTCGGCTGGATGGGGATCCAGCGGATCACTCCGTTGACCGACGTCGTCGCGCTCTCCGGTGCCGGGGTCGGAGGCGGGTCGCTGATCTACGCGAACACCCTCTACACGCCGCTCGACGACTTCTTCGCCGACCCGCAGTGGTCGGCCATCACGGACTGGAAGGTCGAGCTCTCGCCGTACTACGACCAGGCATCGCGGATGCTCGGGCGTCGTCGAGAACCCCACGGAGACGCCCGCGGACGTCGAGATGCGTGCGGTCGCCGAGGAGCTCGGGGTCGGCCACACCTACCACCACACGCCGGTCGGGGTGTTCTTCGGCGAGCCAGGTACGACGGTGGACGACCCGTACTTCGGCGGTGCGGGTCCCCGTCGTACCGGGTGCATCCAGTGCGGCAACTGCATGATCGGGTGCCGGTTCAACGCCAAGAACCGACTGGACCTCAACTACCTCCACCTCGCCGAGGGTCTCGGCACGGTGATCCACCCGGAGACGACGGCAACTGCGATCCGGCCGCTCGCCGCGGGTGGGTACGCCGTCGAGACCCGTCACTCGACCCATCGCAAGCAGCGCCACACCTTCACCGCCGACCAGGTCGTGCTGGCGGCCGGAACTCTGGGAACCCAGAAGCTGCTGCTCCGGATGCGTGACGAGGCGGTGTTGCCCAGGATCTCGGCGCGGCTCGGCGAGCTCACCCGGACCAACTCGGAGTCGATCCTGGGCGCCCGCACCCGCCGCAAGGACGCGGACTACTCGACCGGCGTCGCGATCACCTCGTCGTTCCACCCGGACGCGCAGACGCACGTGGAGCCGGTCCGCTACGGCAAGGGCTCGAACGCGATGGGGCTGCTCCAGTCGGTGCTCACCGACGGGGGCCCCGGCGGGCCGCGCTGGCGCAAGGCGCTGCGGGAGATCCGTCGCAACCCGCGCGACGTCGCAAAGCTGCTGTGGCTCAAGGGCTGGTCGGAGCAGACCATCATCGTGCTGGTCATGCAGTCGCTCGACAACTCGTTGACGCTGTCGCGCAAGAAGGGTCGGTTCCGCGACCGGCTGGTGTCGCGACAGGGACACGGCGAGCCCAACCCGTCCTGGATCCCGGCCGGCAACGACGTGACCCGACGGCTCGCGGAGCGGATCGACGGGATCGCCGGCGGTTCGGTCGGGCGAGCTGGCCAACATCCCGATGACCGCGCACATCATCGGCGGCTGCCCGATCGGCACGTCCGACGCCGACGGGGTGATCGACGCCTGGCAGCGGCTGTTCGGGTACGACGGACTGCACGTCCTGGACGGCGCCGCCGTGACGGCCAACCTGGGCGTCAACCCGTCGCTGACCATCACCGCACAGGCCGAGCGGGCGATGGCGTTCTGGCCCAACCTCGGCGATCCCGATCCGCGGCCGGCGCAGGGAACGGCGTACCGGCCGTTGCGGCCGGTCGAGCCGCGCAACCCCGCGGTCCCCGAGTCGGCGCCCGGCGCCCTCCGGCTGCCCGCCGCAGCGATCTGAGCCGTGGCCGACACGTTCGACGCACTGTGGGCCGACCTGGCGTCGGTCGGCCGTGAGTCGTCGACCGGTGGGTACCGGCGCTTCAGCTGGACTGACGCCGACCTGACGTTGCGGGAGTGGTTCGCCGCCGCGGCGGCAGCCCGTGGCCTCGAGGTCGAGGTCGACCGGTCGGGCAACCAGTGGGCCTGGTGGGGCGACCCTTCGGGGTCGGATGCTGTGGTCACCGGCTCCCACCTCGACTCGGTTCCCGACGGCGGGGCGTACGACGGTCCGCTAGGGGTCGTCAGCGCCCTGGCGGCGGTGGAATCGTTGCGCGGCAACGGCTTCGTGCCCTCCCGACCGCTGGCCGTCGTCAACATGTGCGAGGAGGAGGGTGCGAGGTTCGGGTTGGCCTGCCTGGGATCGCGACTGCTGACGGGGCGGTCGACCCCGACCGCGCGCTGGCGCTGCGTGACAACGACGGCATCGATCTTGCCGAGGCGATGCGCCATGCCGGCTTCGACCCCGGACAGGTCGGCGCCGAGCCCGATCGGTGTCTCGCGCATCGGCGGCTTCGTCGAGCTGCACGTCGAGCAGGGTCTGGTCGCCGTCGAGGTCGAGGGCGAGTCGGTCCGTGGGCTGGCCGGCCTCGGCCGCGCGGTGGGCGTCGCATCGGAGATCTGGCCGCACGGGCGGTGGCGGGTCGACATCGCGGGGCGGGCGGATCACGCCGGCACCACCGCGCTGCCCGACCGCGACGACCCGATGTTGACCCTGGCCGAGCTGGTGCTGGCCGCGCGGATCGGTGCGCGCGAGCACGACGCGCTCGCCACCATCGGGAAGGTCGCGGTCCGCCCGAACGCTGTCAACGCCATCCCGTCGTCGGTCACTGCCTGGCTCGACGCCCGTGGTGCGGACGAGGACCGCGTCCGCGAGACCGTGGCGAGCATCGGCTCGAGCGTCGGTGTCGAGGCCGTGCTCGAGTCCTGGACCGGTCTCACCCGCTTCGATCGCGCGCTGTCGCAGCGCGCGGCGACGGCGTGCGGCGATGCGCCGCTGCTGCCGACCGGTGCCGGTCACGATGCCGGCGTGCTGGCGGCGGCCGGCGTGCCCGCCACGATGCTGTTCGTCCGCAACCCGACCGGCGTCTCGCACTCGCCCGAGGAGCATGCGGAGCCGCAGGACTGTGCCGCCGGTGTTGCCGCACTCACCGCCGTGCTCAGCGACCTGCTCGGCGGCGCGGTGTGACGTCGTACTGGTGTGAGTCGGCGTGGCTCGCCGACGGGCCGGTCGATGCGGTCCGAGTGGTCGTCGACGCCAGGCCGGCCGGATCACCGCGGTGACGGCTGGTGAGCCGTATCGGGCTGGTGATCATCGGCTCGACGGGCTGGTGACGCCGGGTTTCGCGAACGCCCACTCACACGCGTTCCATCGCGCCCTGCGGGGCCGCACCCACGACGCCAGCGGCACGTTCTGGACCTGGCGGGACGCGATGTACCGGGTCGCGGCCACGCTCGACCCGGACTCCTACCGTCGGCTGGCCACTGCGGCGTACGCCGAGATGGCGCTGGCCGGGGTCACCTGTGTCGGGGAGTTCCACTACCTGCACCACCCGCCGGGCGGGGGTCGGTACGACGAACCCAACGCGATGGCGCACGCCCTCTATGACGCTGCCGAGGCCGCCGGCGTGCGCCTGACCCTGCTCGACGCCTGCTACCTGCGCGGCGGGCTGTCGGACGCAGGGGAGTCGTTGCCGCCGGATGAGATCCAGCGGCGGTTCGTCGACGCCGACGCCGACGACTGGGCAGAGCGGGTCAGCCGGCTGCGGCCCACTGCCACGGCGCGGGTCGGTGTCGCTGCCCACTCGCTGCGGGCGGTTCCCGCGGAGGTGCTCCCGACGGTGGTAGCCGTGGCGGACGGACGGCCGCTGCACGCTCACGTCAGCGAGCAGGTCGGCGAGAACGTCCAGGTCCGGGCGGCGTACGGCGCGACCCCGGTCGAGGTGCTGACCACGGCGGGTGCCCTCGGGCCCGCGACGGTGGCCGTACACGCGACGCACCTGACCGACGGCGACGTCGCGGCGCTGGCAGCTGCCGGCGCGGGCGTGTGCCTGTGTCCCACGACCGAGCGGGACCTCGCCGACGGCATCGGACCTGCCGGTGCGCTGGCCGGTTCCGGTGTTGCCCTGAGCCTGGGCTCCGACCAGCACGCGATCGTGGACCTGTTCGAGGAGGCTCGCGCTGTCGAAATGCACGAACGGCTGGTCACGCATCGTCGTGGCCACTTCGGCGGGCGCTCGCTGATGGCCATGATGAGCGAGGCCGGGCATGCCGCGCTGGGCTGGCCGGAGGCAGGTCGGATCGAGGTGGGCGCGGTCGCGGACCTGGTCGCCGTGCGAACCGACTCGGTGCGAACCGCCGGCTCGCGGCCGGACCAGATCGTGCTGGCGGCGGGTGCCTCCGACGTACATGCGGTCGTCAACGCGGGGCGCCTCGTCGTATCGGACGGTCATCACGTGCTCGGCGACATCGGCCGGCTGCTCACCGCCGCCATCGGCCCCTGACTCACGCACCAATGGCCCATTGCTGTTGCTATGGCCCCACCGGTGGCCCATTGGTGGTGCTATAGCCCCACTGATGGGCCATGCGTGCGGCAGCGCTGGTTAGGGTTGCACGGTGACCTCACCACCGGACGGCTTCGACACGGTTCTCGTGGTCGACTACGGCGCCCAGTACGCGCAACTGATCGCGCGCCGGGTTCGCGAGGCGAGGGTCTACAGCGAGATCGTCCCGTCCTCGCTGCCGGTCGCGGAGCTGCTCGCCCGCCGACCCAAGGCGATCATCCTCTCTGGCGGTCCCTCATCGGTGTACGCCGAAGGGGCGCCGCAGGTGGACCCGGCACTGTTCGAGGCCGGTGTTCCCGCATTCGGGATCTGTTACGGCTTCCAGGCCATGGCGGTCGCGCTCGGCGGTGAGGTACGACGTACCGGGCTCTCGGAGTTCGGCCCGACCCAGCTGAGCATCGCAGCGGAACCAGGCGTGCTCCTCACCGGCTTGCCCGCCGAACAGCAGGTGTGGATGTCCCACGGCGATGCGGTGTTCACGCCGCCCCCGGGCTTCGTCGCGACGGCGACCACGAGCGGCGCGCCGGTGGCTGCGTTCGAGGACCTCGACCGCGGCCTGGCCGGCGTGCAGTTCCACCCCGAGGTGCTGCACACCGCGAACGGACAGGCCGTCCTCGAGCACTTCCTCTACGACGTGGCCGGCTGCCGGCCGACCTGGACCATGGTCAACATCGTCGACGAGCAGGTCGAGCGGGTGCGTTCGCAGATCGGCGGCAAGCGGGCGATCTGCGGACTGTCTGGCGGCGTCGACTCCGCGGTCGCCGGCGCGCTCGTGCAGCGCGCGATCGGCGACCAGCTGACCTGTGTCTTCGTCGACCACGGCCTGCTGCGCAAGGGCGAGGCGGAGCAGGTAGAGCGCGACTTCGTCGCCTCGACCGGCGTGACGCTGAAGGTCGTCGACGCCTCGAAGCGCTTCCTCGACGCGCTGGCCGGCGTGACCGACCCGGAGGCCAAGCGCAAGGCGATCGGGCGGGAGTTCATCCGGGTCTTCGAGGCCGCGGCCCGCGAGGTCGTCGCCGAGTCCGAGGCGTCCGGGGAGTCGGTGGAGTTCTTGGTGCAGGGGACGCTCTACCCCGACGTCGTGGAGTCCGGGGGCGGCGAGGGCGCCGCGAACATCAAGAGTCACCACAATGTAGGCGGTCTCCCGGACGACCTGCAGTTCGCGCTCGTCGAGCCGTTGCGGGCGTTGTTCAAGGACGAGGTACGCCGGGTCGGTGAGCAGCTCGGGCTGCCCGCCGAGATCGTGTGGCGGCAGCCATTCCCGGGGCCAGGCCTCGGGATCCGGATCATCGGCGAGGTTACGCAGGAGCGCCTCGACGTACTGCGGGAAGCCGACGCGATCGCCCGCGAGGAGCTGTCGGCTGCCGGGCTCGACCGTGACATCTGGCAATGTCCCGTCGTGCTGCTCGCGGACGTGCGCTCCGTCGGGGTGCAGGGCGACGGCCGGACGTATGGCCACCCGATCGTGCTGCGCCCGGTGTCCAGCGAGGACGCGATGACGGCCGACTGGACTCGGATTCCCTACGAGGTGCTGTCACGCATCTCGACCCGGATCACCAACGAGGTCCGCGAAGTCAACCGGGTCGCGCTGGACGTCACGAGCAAGCCGCCCGGCACGATCGAATGGGAGTGACCGAGCCGACGACCGCTACGCGCCCGACCGCGCGTTAGTCTGGACCGCGCCTCGCCGGGATAACCCCGGACCGGTCGCGAGGTGGTCTGACAGGCGGTGAACGTCGTGTGGTCGAGGGGGACGTCTCCTACCCGACTCGACTGAAGGCCGGTTGTCCCCATGCCAGCACGCACCATCACCTGCGGGTTGTGCGATGACGCGATTCGAGTCCCACCAGCGCCGTGGGAGGTTCAGCTGGAGTTCGTCCAGGAATGGATGATGTGGCACGGTCACGTCGAGCACAACGGCGACGACGATCTGCCGATCAGCGTCGTACCGGACCCCATCGCCCAGCCGTGACCGGCACGAGGACTAGGGCGAACCGGGACCTTCCCTGGCTCCGATCGCGCTGTTGAGCGCCTGGGAGAGCTGGCTGTCGTAGGAGATCGAGTTGTAGTCGGCGATCACCTTGCGGAGGATCGGGTACGAGCTGGTAGATCCTCCGGTGGCCTGCTGGTAGATCGGCTCGACGTAGAGGAACTTCCCGGCAAGCGGGACCGTCAGCAGGTTGCCGAGCAGCACCTTGGAGTGACCGCTGCGCAACAGGCTCAGCGCGCTGGTGATGCCCGATGTCGACTCGATGTCGCTCTGCACCTGGGTCGGGCTCTCCACCGAGTTGCCGCCGGATGGCAGCTGCAGCAACGTGAAATGGCCATAGTCCGGCCCAGGTTGAGCATCCACCGACAGGAACGCGGTGAGGTTCCGGCCGCTCAACGAGATCAGCGGCGAGGACAGCGAGTACACCGCCGGCGCGGTCCCGTCTGGCGAGAGCGTCATGTAGAACGACGGCTGTGACGGAGCGCTTCCCGTGACTTTCTTTCCGACCGAGTTGATCGACGTCGTCGCGTTGACCGTCGGGTCGGTCGGGACGTTCCAGAAGTCGCTGCCGTTGTAGTACTGCAGCGGGGTGGTGTCGGGGTGGTAGCGGGTCTCAACGGTGCGCTGGACGTTGAACAGGTCCTGCGGGTAGCGCAGGTGCGGCAGCAACGCGGCCGGAATCGCACTCTGCGGCTGGACCAGCCCGGGGAACGCCTTCTCCCAGGTCGCCAGCAACGGGTCAGGCTGGGACGCCTGGTTCCAGGCGTACAACGTGACCTTGCCGGTATAGGCGTCCACCGTTGCCTTGACCGAGTTGCGCATGTAGTTGATCGAGGTGCTCGGCTGTGTCACCGTCGACCCGGTCGACGTGTAGGTGTTGGTGGTGTCGCTGCGCAGGTTCTGCTGCTGCGAGTACGGATAGTTGTTCGAGGTCGTGTAGCCGTCCACCACCCACAGGATCCGACCGTTGACGACCGTGGGATACACGTCACCGTCGAGGGTGAGCCACGGCGCGACCTTGGCGACCCGCGTCCGCGGGTTGATCACACTGAGCAGCTCGGAATCCTTGTTGATGTCACTGGAGAACAGGAAGCTCGCGCTGCGGTACTTCAGCGCGTAGACCACGCGACGCCAGTCGGAGCCGATCGAGATGGCGTCGCCGCCGGTGAACGTCGACGTCTGGTCGGCGCCCGTCGTGGACGGGTGGTTGAACTCGATCGGTTTCGACCCGGGCGGTGCCCCCGCGATCGAGTACGACGTCGACAGCTGGCCGAAGTACACCTGCGGCTGGGTGACGTGCAGCGAGCCCGCGCTGGCCGACCCGGTCGGGATGAAGTCGGGCTTGCCGTTGGTGGCCTTGTCGGTCTCGGCCGCGACGACGCCGTACCCGTGGGTGTAGACCACGTGACGGTTCACCCATGTTTTCTGGGAGTTGGGAAGGCCGCTCAGCTGCAGCTCGCGCAGTGCCAGCACGACATCCCGGTTCTGGCCGCCGACGTCGTAGTGGTCGACATCGAGCGTGCTCTTGAACCCGTAGTACGACCGTTCCAGCTGCTGGAGCTGGGTGAAGGTTGCGGAGAGCCGGTTCGGGTCGAGTAGCCGGTACTGCGCGACGTTGTCGGCGTCCGAGCGGATCGACTGCGGGCTCTCGCCAGGCGCGGTCGTCCCAGCGTAGGTCTGCGCCGTCATCTGGTCCGTGCCCAAGCCGAACGCCGCCCGGGTCCCGTCGATGTTGCGCTGGATGTAGGGCAGCTCGAGCGTGGCTGCACTCGGGCTGGCCCGGAACCGCTGCACCACGCCAGGGAGCGCGACACCGAAGACGAAGGCCGCGGCCGCCATCACACCGATCCCGAGCAGCAGTACCCGCCCGCTGCGCAGGTAGGCGTTGGCGAACAGCACCAGCGCGAGCAGTCCCGCGATAACCAGCAGGACCCACTTACCGGGGATCGCCGCGTGGATGTCGGTGTATCCCCATCCGTTGCCCACGCCGCGATGCGAAGTGTCGAGGTTCAGCATGTCGAGTCGGTACGCGAACACCTTCAGCACCAGCAGCAGACCCACCAGCACCGATAGCTGGCCGAGCATGGCGCGGCTCACGTGTGGCCCGGTGCCGGAACGGAGCCGGATCCCGCCGTACAGGTATCCGGTGACGACGACCGCCACGATCGACAGCACCACGATCCGCAACAACAGGGTCACGACGAGCCGGTGGAACGGGTAGATCTCGAGGTAGTAGGAGATGTCGCGGTGGAACTGCGGATCCTTGATGTGGAACGGCACCGCGTTGCGCCACTCGAGCCAGACCTGCCACGAGCTGTCGGCGACGTTGCCGACCGAGATCCCGATCCAGACGGTCGCAAGCGCGACCAGCCAGCGATGGTAGCGGTGCACGTGACGCTGGTAGCGCCATCGCCACCGTTGCCTGCCCCCATCGGGCTTGTAGGGGCTCCGGAATCGCAGCGCAAGTATCAGGTTGACCGCGACCGAGAGCGCTGCCAGGCCGCCGAAGATGACGAACAGCACCGTCTCGGTGGCAAACGTACGGGTGTAGACGGAGTGGGCATGTACGGCGTCGAACCACAGCAACGAGGTGTAGATGCCGAGCACGGCGCGGACCGCGTAGAAGATGGTCAGCAGAACGATGACCAGCACGATGGCCCAGCGGAACGCCTTGGCAAGTCGCGGAAACCGGAACGCGGGAGCAGCGTTGCTGGGCGGCGGAGCCAGGGGCAACGTGGGCGCAGCGTTGCCGGTCGACGATGACACCGGTGAACGCTACCAACGGAACATGAAAGACCTCTTCACCGATGGCCGATCGGGCTTCGTGGCTACTTGCGGTGCGCCGGGAACTGCACGACTTGCTGGAAGGTGGGTCGGTTCTGCCAGTCGATGTTGGGCTGAGTCTCCACCCCCAGGGCACGAAAGGCGATGGCGTCGAACTCCGGCATGGTCTCGCTCGAGTTGTTGCTCGAGGACTCGTCATTGGCCAGCGCGGTGTCCTTGATCCAGCTGCTCACCGTCGCGGAGCCGTTGACCTTCTTCAGCGCGCGGTAGGTCGCGTTCAGCGCCTTGGTGATTGCGGCGCGGCATGACGCCGGCCCGGAGGTGCACCAGCGGGAGGTGATGACCGAGGTGAACCGGTCGGCCGGGTGATGACCGCGCAGCTGCTGCAGGGTCTTCTGCATGTAGCCCTCCCAGCCGCCGTCGAACGAGCTGCCCAGATGGGCGTTGCCGCTGTTGGGTGTGTTGACGAACTGCATCGGCAGGATCGCGTACCCGGGCGTGCTTGCACCGCCGGTCGATCCCGAGCCCGAGATTCCACCGCCGCCGTGGAGCAGCCGGTTGTACACCGCCTCGATCAGCCGGGGCTCGAGCTCGTCCATGATCGCCACCGCCGCGTGCGCCTGGTACTGCGCGTCCGACGTCTTCGCCTTCTTCCGGTGCGCGCCGTGGCTGGTCCAGTGACGCAGAGTCGCGAGCATCGTCTTGACGCCCTTGCTGTGATGGTGCCCCTTCTCGTAGGCCAGCAGCTGCGGGGCGACCGTGAGGCCGTCGAGGTCCTGACTGGCCGCCGTCTCCATGGCGCGCACGACCTCGGCGCGGGTCAGCCTGTGGTGGTGGACCTTGAGCTGGTGCTTGAGCTGCGTGACGAGCATCTGGGACCGGTACGTCGGCCCATAGCCGTACTGATCATCGGCCGCGGAGAAGCCAGGAGCCGGTTTGTTGTTCCAGCTCACGAAGAAGCCCTGCTTCGGGTCGGTCTGGTGGACATGATGGCGCGCTGACAGCATGCCGCGCCACTCCGCCTTCCCGGTGCCCCACGTGGGCAGGTTGGGGTTCACACCCTTGGCGCGGATCGGGTCTCGGCCGGAGGCGTAGTACGCGGCGTGCCGGCTGTCGACGTAGAACCAGTTGAAGGTGTAGCCGATCTTGGCGGCGCCCTTCTCCCAGCTCGCGACGCTGTGGGTGAGCGACGGCTCGCCCCACCGGAGGAAGCCGACCACGGAATCGACATCGTGGTTGAACGTCGAGCGCTGGTTGACGACCGCGACCGGCTTCCCGTGGCCGGCCGTGGTCCAGCCCTGCACGACACCGTGGCGCGTCAGGTAGATGTGATGGGTGATCGTGGCGGGCGCACCCGGACCGCCGGGCAGCGGCACGGCCGACTCCTTGAACGTCTCCTCCGTCATTGCCAGGCAGTGGCCCTTGTAGCGGTAAAACTTTCCTTCGGCCGCCGGCTTCCCACCGCCGGGTTTGCAGACCTTCTCCATCCGCTGGTCGATGATGTCGCTGCCCGCCGAGGTCGCGGACCACGCGTAGTCGACACCGCGACCGAGCTCGACAATGCCGGTGCCCGGGAACGACGCACCCTCGGCGTGGTAGCCAGGAGTGTCGATCTCCTCCTCGGACAGGATCTGCGGCGAGAAGTACGAGACCTGCGGTCCGAACACCGCGATCGGGTGGTGCGCCTTGGTGTCCTTGGCATCCACGACGATCGCGTTGCTCATGTGAGCCGGCATGTCGGCGAGCGAGGCGATCGATGCGGCCACGAACGGGCTACCGATGCTGCCGCCGCAGCCCTTCGACAGGTCGGCCGGGCCGCCCTTGAGCGCCGCTTTCGGGTGATCTGGCATCGCGGTCAGCGAGCGCTTCACGTGAGCCGGCACCTGCTCGTACGGGAACTTCCTGTTGACCACCGTGGTGGGAGCGCCGGGGTCGTTCTGCTCCTTGAACTCCGTGAACGCCTTGGCGCCTGCCTTCTTGCCGAGCTTGTGCTCGAGATACTGCAGCAGCGCCGCATTGGCGATCTCGCCACCGCCACCCTTGCCGAAGATGCCGCCGATCAGGCCGGCGACGGCCACCACGTCGGCCGGGCTCCAGTCGGTGGGGTCGCTCACGGTGGCGAGCGTGTAGTTGGCGTCGAGATCGGCCGCGCCGGTCAGCGTCTTGGTGTGGGCGATCCATGCGTTGATGCCCGCGACGTAGGCGTCGATCATGTTCTCGGCGAGCTGGCCCTGGGCGCCGTACTCCTTGGGCAGATCGGCGACCTGCGCGTCCGCCTGCTTCTCGGTGTACGGGAGCGAGCAGCAGCTGGTCGTGGTCCATCTGCTCGTCGGCGCACGACGGGCCGATGAACGAGCTGAGCGTGCCCTCGCCGTAGTGGCGCAGGACGTCCATCAGGAACAACCGGTCCTCGGCCTGGGCGTACCCCGCGCCGAACGCGCCGGCCTCCGGCGTCGACCCGTAGATGTGCGGGACGTCATGGTTGTCGCGGACGATCTTGACCGTGCCGTCGGGAGAGGTCGGGTCCTCGGTACGCAGGACGTCGGCCTTCTTCACGCCGAAGGACTCGTCGTCGTAGAAGTTGCCGAGCGTTTTGTCCGTGACGGTCGAGGAGTGGTAGAGCAGGTTCTCGTACTTCCCCAGCTGGTCCTGGGAGTTCGGCGGGTACGACGACTTCGCCAGCACGCCGACCAGCTGGGTGGGCTTCACCGTGCCGTTCTCACCAGGGGGCAGGATGCTCATCGCCTGACCGTGCGCGTAGTCGCCCGCCCGGTAGGCCTGGGACGGCAGGCTCGGCCGGCGGGGCAGCCGTCGGTGCCGCGGCGCCGGCCGTCCCGGAGCCCAGGATCGCGGTCAATCCTACGGCGGAGGTGGCGAGCAGGCAGGCAGCGGTACGGAATCCGGTTCGGCGCGACATGTCGCGGATCGTAGCGACGGCAACCGATCGCGTCGCCCTAGGTTGCCGCGGCGTTTCGGCGCGGTCAGCTGCACCGCGGCCCGCCGGAGGGATGCAGGTACGACGAGGACAGCGTCACCGTCTCGGCCCGGGGCAACCGGATCGTGATGCCGCGAAGCGTCCGATCCGGTGATGCACGCGCCGCCGGACACCCGCCACCAGCGGTTCGGGTGGACGTTCACGGTGACGGCTCCTGCCGACGGCCGGGACAGCGTCAACGAGTCGGCTGTGACCGACACCAGCCGGCCGGGCGCTCGCCACGATCGGAGCCGCACCGGAGACTCGCCATAAGGTCCATTCGCCGTCGACGTGCACCGGGACGAGGTACCGCGGCGGATGCGCGAGCAGCTTCAGCTCGTGCTGCGCCCCGAAGTCGTGCGGTCCACGTCCGAGCGCCACGTACTGGACCGCGTGGGCCCGCAGCCAGTTGTAGTACCGCGAGGGCGTGAGCGTCCCGTCGTACAGGGTGGAGTTGCGGCTGACGTCGACCTGGCGCTCCCAGCCGCGGGCGAGCGGCCACGCCGCCGCCACGGTCGCGCTCTCACCGTGGTCGAGGAACGGAACCACCTCGATACGTCCCGTGATCGGGCCGAGGCCGTGCAGCGTGCCGACAAGCTGGCCGGCGGCGCTTCGTTCGGCGGCCAGCGTGCTGGCGTCCCGCAGGTCGGTGAGGACGGGTCGGGTCGACCACCAGCCGACGAGTACCAGCGCCGCGAGCAGCAGCGGGCGCGGTAGCCGCGCGCAGCAGATGAGTACCGGTGCCCGTGAACAGCACGGCCAGTCGCTCGATGTTCGACCCGAGCGGCCCGGGATGCAGGTAGATCACGAAGACGGCGAGCCCGTAGCAGGCGGCTACCGCCCGCACGGTTCGACCGCGGCAGAGCACGACGACACCGGCCGCGGCGAGCAGGTCGGGCCACACGACGTGCCAGGTGTCCGGCATCCGGCCGGGCTCGGGGAAGGCGAGCCCGATCACCCCCAGCGGGAGCAGCGCCGCGACCGACAGCAGCAGCACGGCGCGACGTCGCAGCGCCCAGCCGGCGGACACCAGCGCCAGGAACAGGGCAGCGACCGGACTGGTGAGCGGGCAGATCACCGCGAACGCCAGCGGCAGCGCCCAACGCCACCGCGAGGCTCGCTCGCTCGGCACTGCGACCAGCGCCGCCAGTCCGGCGAGAACCCCGAGCGCGAACACCACCCGACCGTCGACGATGTTCGCGACGAAACCGACCGCCGCCCAGCCGGCGGCCCAGTCAGCACGCGGCGCCCGCCACCGGATCAGCAGCGTGGCGAACAGTACGGCGGACACGACCGCCGCGATCGCACCGGTGAGGCGGACGCCGACCAGCGCCTCGACGTAGGGCCCGATGACGCTGTAGGCGGCCGGCTGCACGCCGCCGAGCCAGCGCAGGTCGATGGCGGCGAGCGGGTGGCCGGTCGCGAACGCCGCCCGGAACTGCTGCGCCGGCAGGTCGGTTCCGGTGGGAGGCCCGATCAGCATGGCGACGGCGCAGCCGGTCGAGACGATGGCCGCGACGATCACGACGCGGGCCGGAGGTGGCGGGGCCGGTCGGCTGCGACGGCGACGGATACGGGACGATGGGGACGTCACAGCCGTCGCGGACACCTCTCCATGGTGTCAGCACGACGGTCGGTGAGGGATCATGAGTAAGGAGAACCCGGCAGCCGGCATGCGGCCCGTGGGCGACAGCGAGCAGAAGGAGTCACGCAGTGTCCGCGCAGAATGCCCCTGTCGTCATCATCGGGGCAGGCCCGGCAGGCTTGACAGCCGCCTACGCGCTGACCAAGGCGGAGACTCCCGTCACCGTGCTCGAGGCCGACGACGTCGTGGGTGGCATCAGCCGCACCGTCGAGCGGGACGGCTGGCGGTTCGACATCGGCGGTCACCGGTTCTTCACGAAGGTCGCCGTCGTCGAGGACCTGTGGCACGAGATCCTGCCTGACGAGGACTTCCTGCAGCGGCCGCGGATGAGCCGGATCTATTACGAGAACAAGCTTTTCGACTACCCGCTGCGGGCGTTCAACGCGCTCGGGAACCTCGGCATCGTCGAGGCCGTCAAGTGCGTCGCGTCGTACCTGTGGGTCAAGGTCCACCCGCCGAAGGACCAGGACCACTTCGAGGGTTGGGTCGCCGCGCGCTTCGGCTGGCGGCTGTACCGGACGTTCTTCAAGACCTACACCGAGAAGCTGTGGGGGATGCCCGCGACGGAGATGCCGGCCGACTGGGCGGCGCAGCGGATCAAGAACCTCTCGCTGTCCTCCGCGGTCATCAACGCGGTGCTTCCCAGGCGGAACCAGACCGACATCACCAGCCTCATCGAATCGTTCCAGTACCCCAAGTACGGACCCGGGATGATGTGGGAGCGGGCTCGTGACCTGGTTCTCGGCCGAGGTGGCCAAATCGTTATGAAGGCCGAGGTGACGGCGATCCGGCATGCGGACGGTGTCGCCACCGAGGTCGTCAGCCGGCAGGACGGACACGACGTCGTGACCCCGGCCCGGGCCGTGATCAGCTCGATGCCGTTCCCCGACCTGGTGCTCGCGATGGACCCGCCGGCTCCGGAGTCACGTGCAGGCGGCCGCGAAGCGCCTCACCCACCGCGATTTCTTGACCGTCGCGCTCGTCGTGCCGGAGTCGGCGAGCTTCCCCGACAACTGGATCTACATCCACTCCCCGGACGTGCACGTCGGGCGGATCCAGAACTTCGGCTCCTGGTCGCCTTACCTGGTGAAGGACGGTCGCACCTGTCTCGGGCTCGAGTACTTCGTGTTCGAGGGCGACTCGCTGTGGATGATGGCGGACGACGCCCTGGGCAAGCTGGCGGAGGAGGAGCTGATCCGGCTCAACCTGGCCGAGCCGGGTCAGGTCGAGGCCTCCTACGTCGTCCGGATGCCGAAGGCCTACCCGGTGTACGAGCAGGGGTACGACATCGCCGTCGACACCTGCCGCTCCTGGCTGGCCGAGGCGGCGGCGAACGTCTATCCCGTCGGCCGCAACGGAATGCACAAGTACAACAACCAGGACCACTCGATGCTGACGGCGATGCTGTCCGTCGAGAACCTGCTCGACGGAGCCGGCCATGACGTGTGGGCCGTGAACGTCGAGGAGGACTACCACGAGGAGAGCTCCACGACGACGCCGGCGAGCGCCGGCTCCGGGACTGGGCGGGACGCCCCGGTCCTGCCGCGACGCGCCACCGGGGTCAAGGGCCCCGCCTAGCGCATGACCGTCGACGACGCCGCGGCTCCGACGACCCAGCCGCTCGCCGCTCCGGAGCGCCAGCCGGGACCGGTTGCGTCGCCCCGGTTCCGGTTCCGGTCCCCGTTCCGGCCGCGGTTCCGCTGGCCGGTGCTCGGTGTCGCGGCGCTCATCGTCGCCGGGATTGGACTGCGGTTCGTCTCGGTCGGACCGTTATGGCTCGACGAGGCACAGTCGGTGTCGATCGCCTCCGGGCCACTGCACCTGTTGCCGCACGCGCTGCGCTCGGATGGCGCGCCGCCGCTGTGGTACGTGCTGCTCCACGCCTGGATCAAGGTGTTCGGAGACTCGACGTACTCGGTCCGGTTGATGGCAGCGATCCCTGCGATCGTGTCGCTGCCGATCGCGGAACGGCTCGGTCGCCGCCTCGGCGGCAGCGACGTGGCGCGCACGACGCTGATCCTGATGGCGACATCGCCGTTCGCGATCCGGTACGCCGTCGAGGCGCGGATGTACAGCCTGCTGTTGCTGCTGTCCCTGCTCGGCGCGCACGCGCTGCTCTCCATCCACCGCAGCGCCAAGCCGTTGTGGCCGACGGCGGCGCTGGCCGTTGTGATGTGTGCGCTGCTCTACACCCACTACTACGCGATCTGGCTGGGCCTGGTCGTCGGCGCGGGCGAGCTCTGGCGTGCGGTACGCCGGCACGACAGCCGGTCCTGGTGGGTCGTGGGCGCGCTCATCGCGGCGGTCGTCGGCTTCCTGCCCTGGCTACCGATCCTGCGGTTCCAGGCGGCGCACACCGGCGCGCCGTGGCTGGCACCGCCGAGCTTCAACGCCGTGCTCGACACGGTCAGCGCCTGGGCGGGGGGTGCTTCCCCGTTGGCGCGCATCGCGCAGCTGATGCTCCTGGCCCTGGTCCTGCTCGCCGTTCTCGGCCGCCGCGGCACCCGGCGGACGGTCGTCATCGGACCGCCGGTCGCGGGCGACCCGCTGCGGTTGCTGGGCGTGGTGTTCGGCGTCGTCCTGGTCGCGATCGTGGACGCGATGATCACCAAGCAGGCGTATGCACCGCGCTACACCTCCGTCGTCCTCGGGTTGTTCGTCGTACTGGTGGCGATCGGCGTGCAGTCGCTGCCGTCGCAGAACACCCGCCGCATCGTCGTCGTCACCCTGGCCCTGATCGGGCTCGGTGTCGGAGCGGCCGCCGTCGGCCAGCCGCGAACCCAGGTCGGGCAGGTGGCGTCCGCGCTTGAGTCGACGAGCCACCCGGGTGACGTCGTCCTGTACTGCCCGGACCAGCTCGGCCCGTCCGCGGCGCGGCTGCTCGACTCGAAGTCGCTGGGGCTCAAGCAGGTCGTCTATCCCGACCTCGCGTCACCGACCCGGGTGGACTGGGTGGACTACGCGCAGCGGATGTCGTTGGGTGATCCGGCGATCGTCGCGGAACAGGTCCAGAAGATGGCCGGCAAGCACACGATCTGGCTGGTGTGGGCGCCGGGTTACCGGTCCATCGGCGGCGCCTGCGGCGGGCTGGTGGCGCAGCTCGAGCGTGCTGCGCGGCCCGCCCTACACCGCCGTGTCGCGGGACGCCAGGACCTCCGAGTCGATGTCGCTGGAGGAGTTCGCACCGGCTCCGCCTGACCGCGGCTGCCGCCAGCGCGCTCGTCCGCGCTCCAGCAGCTTGGTCAGCAGCAGCGCCACCACGAAGACCGCCGCACCGCCGACCAGGTCGAGCGTCCAGTGCACGCCGGTCGCGATGATGGCGTAGCCGGTGAAGACCGGGTAGATCCAGAACAGCCAGCGCCAGCGGCGACTGGCCGGAAGGTTCGACCACAGCGCGTACGCGACCCAGCTCGACCACACGATGTGCAGGCTGGGCATCGCGGCGTACGGGTCGCTGATGTGCTCGATGACGCCGTGGTTGTACGACCACAGGCCGCCGATCACCTCGTTGGTGTCGATCGTCTTGACGCCTGGCGGCATCAGCCGGGGCGGCATCGTCGGGTAGACCGCGAAGACGACGAGTGCGAGCGCCGTGCCGATCGCGAGCACGGTCCGGCTGTGCCGGAACTTGTCGGGCACGCCCTTGAACAGCAACCACACGAAGACCGCGCAGGTGAAGATGAAGTGGAACGTGCCGTAGTAGACGTCGAGCCCGATGACGAAGTCGCGCGACTTCAGCGCGTAGTGCTGGATGCCGTGCTCGATGTCGATGTGCAGCCACTTCTCGACCTTGAGGATCGAGTAGCCATGCGCCCGCGCGATTCCGCGGGAGTGTTCGGTGGCGTCGCCGTGCAGGTCACGGATCTTGGCGTAGACGAAGTAGAACGCCACGGCCAGCGGCAGCTCGAGCCACCAGCGGGGCCGCCGCTGCTCCGCGATCGGGCGCTCGGTCTGGTCGGTCCGGTCGGCTGCTTCGGTCATGCCGCCACCTCGGCGCTACGCGCGGTCGGGGTGACGGTGGCGATGGCCTCTGGGCCGGCCCGGTCGGCCGCGGCGATCGCGATGACGAGCAGGCCGAGCGGCAACGTGTAGTGGTTGAAGAACGACTGCTTGTTGGCGATGTCGAGCGTCCACATCACGAGGGCGCTGCCCAGGGCAAGACCAGACGGCGTCCGAGGCAGCCGTCGCATCGCCAAGGCGTAGGCCGCCACGAGCAGCACCAGCAGGAACCAGAACCCGACCACGAACCCCCAGCGGTCGAACAGGCTTGGCAGCGACAGGGCCCGGCGCTCGACGCCGAGCGCCAGGTTGGCGTGCACCGCGTCGTGCCACAGGTCGTGCGGCCCGGCGATGAACCCACGGCAGCACCACCAGCCCGGCCAGCAACGCTGCCCCGATCGTCCGCCGCCAGCCGAACATCGGCCACACCGCGAACAGCGGCAGCAACAGCACGATGTGCTGCTTGCAGGCCAGCGCGACGGCCAGCGCGATCATGGCGGCGGTCGGCCGCTCGCGGCGCAGCGCCAGGATGGCCCCGGCCAGTGCCATCACGAGCAACGGCTCGGTCCAGGACTGGTCGACCAGGAAGGCCCAGTGCGGCATCACCAGCAGCAGCGCGGCCAGCGCCGCCGGCGCCCGGGGTGCGAGCTTGCGAACCGCTAGGGAGCTCAGCAGGATCGCGACCAGCAGGCCATAGCGAACATCACCGAACAGCCACTTGAACGGCGCGAGGATCAGGGTCGTCCCGGGCAGGTACGGATACACGGCTTGCAGCCCGGTGCTGTGCACCCAGTGCTGCCGGTACATGTCGTCGCCGTGCAACAGTCCCTGACTGGACTGCTGCAGCAGGAACCAGACGTCGATCCTGGGATCGGAGGCGACGACGATCGTCACGACCCCGGTAGTGGCAGCGAGGGCAGCGAGGCCGACCCAGATCCTTCGTTGCTGCCGGTCCGGCGCAAGCAGCGACAGGGCGGCGAGCCCGGCCGTGACTGCGGCGAGCACCTCGGTGGCCAGCACACCGGCGTCGCTGGCATGCATCAGCCGGCGGGCCGGATGAGCGATCGCGGCGACCACGCAGACGAGCAGCGGAAGCACGAGCACCCGCCGGTCGGGCAGCACCAGTGGCATCCGACGAGCGATCACTGCGACCAGTACGCCGAAACCGACAAGGATGAAGATCAGGCCGTAGACCGAGAACTCGCCCTCGCGGGCGCTGTCCCCGACTGCCAGCAGACTCCACGCCAGCAACAGCAGGCCGGTGCCGGGCACCGCACCGAACACCGTGTTGAGCGCAGCGCGCGGTCGAACGGCCGCCACGCTCACCTCCTCATCCCCGCCGTAGATGGTATCGGCGGGGTCTCGTCAGCCGAGCCGGTGGCTCTGCCACGCCTCGCAGACCATGGCCAGCGGGAACTCGCCCGCGGGTGCGGCGGCGCGTAGCTCCGCGAGCATGGCGGCTCGCTCGCGCGGGGTCGGCGAGGATGGTCTGGCTGCGTGATGCCGCGAACGCGAGCAGCCGGTCGATGTCGTAGGTCGGCGCATGGTGGTAGACCCGCCGGGTCGGTGCGCCGAAGGCAGGATGCTCGAACGGCGGATCTTGCTCGTCGAGCATCATGTCGGTGCGTTCCTCGGCGCGGAGGGTCCGCGACACGGTGTCGCTCAGTGGGTCGCTGGAGTCGAACAGGTTCCACATCAACGACAGGGTGCCGCCGGGGCGCAGCACCCGAGCGATCTCGTCGAGGGCCCGCGGCGGGTCGAACCAGTGCCAGGCCTGGCCCACGACGACGACGTCGACGGACGTGTCGGGAAGCGGGATCGCCTCGGCGGTGCCGTCCAGAGCGCGGGCAGGTGCCGGCACGAGCGCCCGCATCCGCGCTGACGGCTCGACGGCCGTGACATCGAGGCCCCGCGGCAGCAGGGCTGCCGTGAGGATGCCGGTGCCGGCGGCGAGGTCGAGTGCGGCCGTGGCTCCGGCGGGCACGCAGTCGTCGATCGCGGCGTCCGGGTACGGCGGGCGGCCGCTGGCGTAGTCGGCGGCCGCCTGACCGAACGCCGTCCGGCGGGCCTCGTAGCGGGCAGCGTGCGGGTCGCTCGTCACGGGAACACCACGGTTCGTTGGCCGTCCAGCAGGACGCGGCGTTCCAGGTGCCAGCGCACGGCTCGGGCCAGGGCGACGCACTCCAGGTCGCGGCCGACGGCGGTGAGCTGGTTCGGTCCGTGTTGGTGGGTCACGCGTGCCACCTCCTGCTCGATGATCGGGCCGTCGTCGAGGTCGGGCGTCGCGTAGTGCGCGGTGGCCCCGATCAGCTTGACGCCACGCTCGAAGGCCTGGTCGTAGGGCCGTCCACCGGCGAAGCTCGGAAGAAACGAGTGGTGGATGTTGATGATTCGGCCGGTCAGGGCCTGGCACACGGCGGGTGATAGCACCTGCATGTATCGCGCGAGGACGAGCAGCTCGGAGCCGGTCTCGCGGACGATCTCGAGCAGGTCCGCCTCTCGGTCGGCGCGGGTCTCGGGCGTGATCGGCAGGTGCCGGAACGGCACGCCGTACGACGTCACGAACGGCTCCAGGTCGGGGTGGTTCGAGACGACGAGCCTTGGCTCGCCCGGCAGGAAGCCGTTGCGCCACCGGTAGAGCAGGTCGTTGAGGCAGTGACCCTGCCTCGACACCATCACCACGACGCCGGGGCGTTCGGTGGTGTCATGCAGCTCCCAGCTCATCGTGAACCGCTCCGCGACCAGAGCGAACTGCTCGGTGAGCGGCGTGGCCTCCGTCGGCGACTCGACGTGCACGCGCATGAAGAAGTGCCGGGTGGCGGGACTGCCGTACTGCTGGGAGTCGAGGATGTTGCACCCTCGCTCGGCGAGGAAGCCCGACACGGCGTGCACGATCCCGGGCCGGTCCGGACATGACAAAGTGAGGACGAGCTCGATAGCCACGTCCTCACCTTGTCATGCGCGCCGTAGCGCTGGCGTCAGGCCTTCTTGACCAGCGCGATGTCGAACTCCAGCGTCACCTTGTCGCTGACCAGCACGCCGCCACCGTCCAGCGGGACGTTGAACGACAGGCCCCAGTCCTTGCGGCTGATGCGGGTCTTGCCCTCGAAGCCGACGCGGTTGCCGCCCCAGGGGTCGACGGACTGCCCGGTCTTCTCGAAGTCGATACGAGACGGACTTCGTGGTGTCGCGGATGGTCAGGTCGCCGGTCAGGACGAACTCGTCGTCGCTCTTCTTCTCGGCGTTGGTGCTGACGAAGGTGATCTCGGGGTGCTTCTCGACGTGGAAGAAGTCCTCGGCGCGGACGTGGGCGTCGCGGTCGTCGTTGCCGGTGGTGACACTGTCGGCCTGGATGGTGATGCTCGCGCTGCTGTTCGCGATGTTGTCCTCGTCCAGGTGGACGGTGCCGGTCCAGTTCGTGAAGTGGCCGTGGACCGTGGCGACCATGGCGTGCTTCGCCGCGAAACCGAGTCCGGCTGTGGGCGGGGTCGAGGTCGTAGTCGCCGGTGAGGGTGGTGGTGGCCTGTGTCATGTCCTTGCTCCTTCGGGTGCCGGCATCAAAGGTGGCGCGATTTGCTTGCTATAGCAACTAACGCCCGGCGCACCGGGATTATTCCTTGCTCCCGCAAATACGCCAATATCCACGTACCCTGGACCCATGACCACGACACCTGCGCGCCCGGATCGGCCGCTCGACGAGCGTGAAATGGCGGCGTGGCATGCCCTGCTGCGGGGCCACGCCGCGGTGGTTCGGGTGCTGGAAGCCGAGCTCGAGGCCCAGCAGCGGCTGTCACTGCCGGCGTACGAGGTGCTCTCGCACCTGTCCGACGCGCCGGACAACCGGCTGCGGATGTCGGACCTGGCGGCCTGCGCCGTGCTGACCCCGAGCGGGCTGACGCGGCTGGTCGACAAACTCTCCCGCGACGGGCTGGTGGAGCGGGCGAAGTGTTCGGCCGACGCTCGGGTCGTGTACGCCGTTCTGACCGACGCCGGCCGGGCCCGGCTGGCGGCGGCGTACCCCGACCACCTGCGGAGCGTGCGCCGGCACTACGTCGATCGGCTCACGCCGGACCAGCTGGACGCCATCGCGGACGCCTTGGGCAGCCTCGACCGCAAGCTCACCAGCGAGTGCCCGTCAGCGGAGGACTCGATCGCCTCGTGACCGTGGTCGTCCGGCGCGCCCGCACCGGCGACGTCCTGGCGATTCGAGCGCTCGTCGACGTCTACGCGCCGAAGGGGATCCTGCTCGACAAGCCCATGGTGACGCTGTACGAGGACGTCCAGGAGTTCGACGTCGCCGAGCTCGATGGGGAGATCGTCGGCTGCGGCGCGCTGCATGTGCTGTGGGCGGACCTCGCCGAGGTCCGCACCGTCGCGGTTGACCCGGCGTACCGGAAGCAGGGGATCGGTCACCTGCTGCTCGAGTCGCTGCTGCAGCGCGCCCGCGACCTCGACGTCCGCCGGGTGTTCTGTCTCACCTTCGAGGTCGACTTCTTCGCCGAGCACGGCTTCCAGCCGTTCACCGCGACGGAGCTCGAGCCGGGCGTCTACGAGGAGCTGCTGCGCTCCTACGACGAGGGCGTCGCCGAGTTCCTTGCGCTCGAGCGGGTCAAGCCGAACATCCTCGGCAACACCCGGATGCTGCTCGATCTGTGACCCCGCGTCGTCGGTCCGGCCACGTACCCTCGACAGCAGCATGACCACGACCGCCGCCGCTGCCCGAGACGCTGCTGGAGGGGCTCAACCCGCAGCAGCGGGCGGCGGTCCTGCACCAGGGCGGCCCGCTGCTGATCGTGGCCGGGGCCGGCTCCGGCAAGACCCGGGTCCTCACCCACCGGATCGGCGTAGCTGCTGGCCGAGCGATCGGTGCGGCCGGGCGAGGTGCTGGCGATCACGTTCACCAACAAGGCGGCCGGTGAGATGCGTGAGCGGGTCGCCGCGCTGGTCGGCCCGCGGGCCCGGGCGATGTGGGTCTCGACGTTCCACTCGGCCTGCGTGCGGATCCTGCGGGCGGAAGCGCAAGCGGCTCGGCTTCACCAGCGGCTTCTCGATCTACGACGCGGACGACTCGCGGCGGCTGATGACGACGGTCTGCCGCGACCTCGACCTCGACCCGAAGCGCTACCCGGCGCGGTCCATCGCCGCCCAGGTGTCGAACCTGAAGAACGAGCTGGTCGACTTCGAGGAGGCCAAGGCCCGCGCGACGCAGCACCTGGAGAAGACGGTCGCCGAGGCCTACGGGCTCTACCAGGACCGGCTGCGCCGGGCGAACGCCCTGGACTTCGACGACCTGATCATGACGACGGTCACGCTGTTCCAGCTGTTCCCCGACGTCGCCGAGCACTACCGGCGGCGGTTCCGTCACGTGCTGGTCGACGAGTACCAGGACACCAACCACGCGCAGTACGTCCTGGTGCGGGAGCTGGTCGGCCCGGCCGGCGGTGAGATCCCGCCGGCCGAGCTGTGCGTCGTCGGCGACGCCGACCAGTCGATCTACGCCTTCCGCGGCGCCACGATCCGCAACATCCTGCAGTTCGAGGCCGACTACCCGGACGCGACCGTCATCCTGCTGGAGCAGAACTACCGCTCGACCCAGACGATCCTGTCGGCGGCCAACGCCGTCATCTCCCGCAACCCCGACCGGGCGCCGAAGCGGCTGTGGTCGGACTCCGGGGACGGGCCGAGGATCGTCGGTTACGTCGCCGAGAACGAGCACGACGAGGCCGCCTGGGTGGCCGGCTGAGATCGACCGGCTGGCCGACGACGAGGGCGTCCGCCCGTGTGACATCGCGGTGTTCTACCGCACCAACGCGCAGAGCCGGGTCTTCGAGGACGTCTTCATCCGGGTCGGCCTGCCGTACAAGGTCGTCGGCGGGGTGCGGTTCTACGAGCGGCGCGAGATCCGGGACGCGCTGGCGTACCTGAAGGTGCTGGTCAATCCCTCGGACGTCGTGTCGTTGCGCCGGATCCTCAACGTCCCCAAGCGCGGCATCGGGGACCGGGCCGAGGCGGCGATCGCGACGCTGGCCGAGCGGGAGCGGATCAGCTTCTTCGAGGCGCTGCACCGCGCCGAGGACGCGCCGGGGCTGGCGACCCGCTCGCTGACGGCGATCCAGGGCTTCGTCGCGATGTTGGACGCCCTGATCGAGCTGTCCGACGGATCGGCGCCTGGCGACGTGGTCGAGGCGGTCCTGGACCGAACCGGGTACGTCGAGGAGCTGCGGGCCAGTGCCGACCCGCAGGACGAGGGTCGGGTCGAGAACCTCGAACAGCTGGTCTCCGTCGCCCGGGAGTTCGAGGAGACCCGCCCGGACGGCGTACTGGGCGACTTCCTGGAGCAGGTCGCGCTGGTCGCCGACGCCGACCAGGTTCCGAGCCCGGACGGGTCCGACGGTGTCGTCACGCTCATGACCCTGCACACCGCCAAGGGGCTGGAGTTCCCCGTGGTGTTCCTCACCGGGCTGGAAGACGGCGTGTTCCCGCACATGCGGTCGCTCAGCGATCCCAAAGAGCTCGAGGAGGAGCGGCGGCTGGCCTACGTCGGGATCACCCGGGCGGAGCGGCGGCTGTACCTGAGCCGCTCGGCGGTTCGGTCGGCGTGGGGGACGCCGTCGTACAACCCCGGATCCCGCTTCCTCGACGACCTCCCAGCCGAGCTCGTCGACTGGTCGGGGGCGCTCGGTGTCAGCCCGTCCGAGGCTGCGGTCCAGCGCGCCAACCGTCGCGGACGCAGCGCCGGGCCGGGGCTTCGACCGGTCCCGTCGCTGCATCCGGGTGACCGGGTCACCCACGACGCGTTCGGCATGGGGATGGTCGTCACGGTCCGGGGAGCGGCCGATTCCGCCGAGGCCGAGGTGGACTTCGGCGATGAGGTGGGCACCAAGCGTCTGCTGCTGCGTTACGCGCCGGTTATGAAGCTTTGATGATCAAGCCCTGAACCATCGGGCCGATACCCTCGAAGTACCTGGGGACACGAAAGGCACATCCTGTGGGACGAACGACCAACAAGCAACGCCGTGATCAGCAGGCGGCGACCGCTCGAGAGCGGGCCGCTGCGGCACGCGCTGAGCAGAAGCGCCAGGAGCAGCGTCGGCGCGCCGTGACGATCATCGGCAGCGTCGTCGGGGTGGCGGTGGTCGTGGTCGTGATCGCGATCGTGGCGATCACCCACAAATCGACACCTTCCAACACCGCGGGCTCGCCTGTGAACGCCACCGTGCTGAAGGACGTCACTGGAGTCAGTCAGGACACACTGAACACGGTGGGGCTCGGGAGTGCGGCACTGAGCCAGAAGAAGATCACCGGGGCGGCGCTCGCGGCGAACGGCAAGCCCGAGCTGCTGTTCGTCGGCGCTCAGTACTGCCCTTACTGCGCAGCCGAACGTTGGGCCATGGTCCAGGCACTGTCACGGTTTGGCACGTTCTCGAATCTGCATGAGATCACCTCGGCAGAGGACAGCCTGCCGACCTTCGACTTCTACAAGAGCAGCTACGCCAGCAAGTACCTGAGCTTCGTCCCCAAGGAACAGGAAAACCAGAAGGGCAAACCGCTCGAGACGCTGACCAGCGCGCAGAGCGCGCTGTTCCAGAAGTACGCCGGCGGCGGTTACCCGTTCTTGGACTTCGGCGGCTTGTACTACCAGGAAGGCGCGGGCTACGTCCCCACGGTGCTCTCCGGGAAGACGCACTCCCAGGTGGCTTCATCATTGAACACCCCCAGCAACACCCTCGCGAAGAACATCGATGGTGAGGCCAACAAGCTCACCGCACTGATCTGCACGATGACAAAGAACCAGCCCGCGAAGGTGTGCGCCCCCATGTTGCCGCTCCAGGCGAAGTTCGGTGCCTGACGTCAGGGCGCGCCAAGCCAAGCCGAACGTCGCCGTCCGCAAGGACCCCTTTGCGGCCTGGGCCTGGATGGTCACGCTGCCGATCGCGCTGGCCGGCCTCGGCGTGGCGGCGTACCTGACCTATGTGCACTTCCACAACCCGGCGTCTCTGTCGTGCCCGAACACCGGGGTCGTCAACTGCCTGAAGGTCACGACCAGCAGCCAGTCGGAGATCTTCGGTCACATCCCGGTCGCCGTGACCGGGTTGGCCTTCTTCTTCGTGATGAGCCTGCTCATGACGCCGTGGGCGTGGCGATCCACCAATGTGTGGGTGTCGCGGCTACGGCTCGCGGGCGCCGTGTCCGGCGTCGGCATGGTTCTCTACCTGGTGTATGTCGAGGCTGTCCAGCTCAAGGCGCTCTGCCTGTGGTGCACCGGTGTGCACGTGCTGACGTTCCTGTTGTTCCTGGCCGTGCTCACGGCGTACCTGTTCCGACCGATCGACGCGTACACCGACTGACGCGGCCGCTCGCTGGCCGACCGATAGGAGCGGGTAGCTCACGGCGATCAGCGCCACGCCGGACACGACGTCGAGCGTGTAGTGGTTGCCCGTCGCAAGGACCGTCAGCGTGGTGATCACCGGGTGGGCTATGGCGAGTGCGCGCAGCCACCAGCGGGCGGTCATCGCCCAGACCGCGACTGCGACCCAAACCGCCCAGGCCACGTGTAGCGATGGGACCGCGGCGTAGAGGTTGGCGCTCTTGGACTCCACCGAGTAGGCGAACGGCAGGATCCGGGCCACCATGTCGGTGGCCGCCCCGCTGCCCAGCAGCCGGGGCGGGGCCACCGGGTAGCACCAGTAGACGACGAACCCGATCACGCTGGCCAGGATCAACGCGTCGCGATGGTGGCGGTAGTGCCGGCCCTGCAGCCACAGCAGCAGCAGCGTCAGCGAGGTCATCCCGAGATGCATCACGACGTAGTAGCCGGTCAGGAGGTCGGCCAAGGCGTCGTGATGGCCCAGCCAGGCGTTGAGCGGACCGGACCAGCTCACATGCAACGCATGATCCGCCCGCAGCACCGCATGACCGTGCCGGACCGCCACCGCAACGACGTTCCCATGCAGCGAGCGCAGCTCGTCGTACGCCCAGGCGAAGCCCACGACCAGGAGCAGCTGGCCCCACCATCGCGGCCGGGGCGGGTCCACCGGCGGCAACCTGCGCACGGCTCTATCTTCTCCAACGCACCGATGGGCCATGCGTGGTGCTATCGCCCCACCGATGGGCCATGCGTGGTGCTATCGCCCCACCGATGGGCCATGCGTGGTGCTATCGCCCCACCGATGGGCCATTGGTGCGGGGGAGCCGGGTCACGCCGGCGGTCACCGTCACGCCGTCGGAGTCCAGGTGCGCGAGCGTGCTGCTGATCTCACGACCGATCCGGCGATCGATCGGTAGTGACATGTGGCCGACCCCACGTACCAGGACGTTGCGCGTGGAGAGGTCGGGATGCTCGAGCCGGGCGGCCGACTTCGGGGAGATCAGCTGGTCCAGGTCGCTGTAGAAGGACACGAACCGGGTGCGGCATTCTGGGGCCGGCTCGGCAAGCTCGGCGATTACGTCGCTGGTCGGAGCCAGCTGCCGACAGATCCCTCGGGGCAGCAGCCGCGCGGCGCGAGTTCCCTGGTGCGGTGTCCCGAGCGTCACCAGGGTGTGGACATGCGCGTCGCCGCCGAGCCGCTGCACGTAGTAGCGACCGACCAGCCCTCCCATCGAGTGCCCGACGACATGGATGCGCTCGTAGCCGGTCTGCTCGCGGATCGCGTCGACGGTCGCGGCGAGCCGTTGCGCCGCCACCCGTACGTCGGAGGTCCAGATCTGGTAGTTCGTGGTCCATACCCGGTCGAAGCCGCGCTGCCGGAGGTGGCGGCGCAGCATCGCGAAGATCGAGCGGTTGTCGACCAGGCCGTGGATCAGGAGGATCGGCGTCCCTGCCGCCTCCACGTCCACGATCAGCAGGCCGCGGTGCACCGGCGGTAGGTCGGTGAGCGAGTAGCGCTCCTCCTGTGTCCGGGCCCGCTCCTGGACCACGCCGAAGGGGTAGGTCGCGACGTGAGCGGCGATCCACGCTGCCTCGAGCGCGGTGCCGCGAAGAGTGCTCGGCCGCAGCGTCGTGCGGACCCCTCTGGTCAGCCCGTTCTGGCTGAGCCGGGTCGCCCATCGGCCGCCGGCAACTGTCTGCTCCGAGGCGGCCGGAGCCGAGCTCGGATGCGCATCACTCGTGGCCTCGGACAACCGGCGTCCTCTCACGGCTCGGGTCAGGGGTGCGACGTGACGCAGCGGCGACAGTACCCCGCCCCACCCCGCTTTCGCAGGCAGGTCGACCACTCTGCGTGGCTGGATACCCACCGTTTGTGACGGCGAACCCATCAGCGTGATCGTCATCGGCAGGTCCTGCCGTGGGCCTGAACGCAGCGACTACGCTGCCGATGTGGCCGTCACCAGTCGGTCAAGGAGGTCTGCGGTGAGCGAGCAGTCGGCTCCGACCACGCCGATCCGCGTGGTCGTCGCCAAGCCCGGCCTCGACGGCCATGACCGGGGCGCCAAGATCGTCGCCCGGGCACTGCGTGACGCCGGCATGGAGGTCATCTACACCGGGCTGCACCAGACGCCGGACCAGATCGTCAACACCGCGATCCAGGAGGATGCCCGCGCGATCGGCCTCTCGGTGCTCTCAGGGGCCCACATGACGCTGTTCCGCAAGGTCGTCGACCTGCTCGCCGAGCGTGACGCCAGCGACATCGTCGTCTTCGGCGGCGGAATCATCCCCGACGGGGACATCGAGCCGCTGAAGGCGATCGGCGTCGCCGCGGTGTTCACCCCGGGTACGCCGACCACGACGATCGTCGACTGGGTCCGCGGCCACGTCGTACCGGTCGAGGCCTGATCCGCCCCTAGGTCGCGCGAAGTCGCCGGCTCGACTACTTGACGACCGGAATGGTCAGCGTCGTCGGGGCGGTCGGGCTGGTGCTCACCGTCACGGGCTGCACCGGAGTCGCGTTCCGGTAGGCGCCGTCGGTCGCCGCGATCACGAGCTCGATGGTGTGGCCCTTGGCGAAGCGGTGCACGATGCCCGGCAGCTGGACGTGCACCGGCTTGCTCGCGTCGAGCACCCGCACCGGTGAGATCAGCCGGTGTACCAGGTTGACCGTGCCGTCCGGCGCCACGTCGTACACCTTGACGAACAGCTGGAGCTCGGTCGCCAGAGTCGCCGACGAGGTCGTGGGTGCGCTCAGGTGCAGGGTTGCCGTCGGGATGCCCGCGACGTCGATGCGTCGGGTCAGCGGCGCGGTCGTGAAGCTCGCGAAGCTGCCGGGCGCATCGGTCGGCGGCGTCGCCTGGTCGGGGATCTCGTCCTGGACCGCCGAGGTCTCCGAGTAGCTCTCGGGAACCCCGCCACCGAGGTTCGTGTACGTCGCTGAACCGGCCGCGACCTTCTGCTTGGTCCGCACCAGCGCGGAGGACCCGCTCGCGTAGAACGTCACGCGCCGCCCGACGTTGATGTGCGACGACTTCGCGTATTGCACGGTGTCCGGTCCGGACCCCGAGAACGGCACCCAGTCGCGGTAGTACGCGAACCGCGGTCCGGTGCTGACCTTGTGCTTGCCCTTGAGGTAGTGGGCGAACCACGCGAAGACGCGCTTCCCCTCATACGTCTTCGCTGCCGAGGTGTCCGTCGCGAACTCGCCCTTGGCTGGCGTCGAGTCACTGTGACCCCAGGACTGCCAGATCATCTTCACCGGCGTTCCCTGCTTGTGCAGTGCCCGATAGGTGGCCGTCGCTTCCTGCAGGTTGAACAGCGTGTCCGCCTCGCCCTGCGCCAGCAGGGTCGGGATCCGGACGTGGCGGACGTAGCTCTCGACCGAGGCGTGCCGCGCGAAGGAGAACAGGTCAGGCGTCACCAGCGTGTTGCTGGCCAGCTCGGCCTCGGCCTTGCACGCGGGTGTGACGAAGTTGACGCACCCGACGTCTCGGCTGGGATCCACCGACGCGCCCTGCAGGCCATCGGCGATGCCTTCACCGAAGAACAATCCGGACCAGTCGAGCTTGTCGGTGCCAGGAGCCTTGGTCGAGTACGTGACGCCGCGGGTGAAGCCGGTGTTGTTCGGTGCGAGTGAGTACGACAGGTCGTTCCAGGTGATGATCGGGACGATGGCGTCCAGCCGCGGGTCCTTGTCAGCGACGGCGAACTGCACCTGGCCGCCGTAGGAGCCACCGACCATGCCGACCCGCGGGTCGTAGCGGTCGTGATGGCCCTTGTGGTCGGTCTTGTCGTGGACGATCCACCGCACCGCCGGGAACGCCTTGCCGTTGGTTCGAGTCGCGATCCCCTTCTTGCCGCCCAGGAAGCTGATCAGCTGCTTGCCTGCCCGACCGTCGTAGGCCGGGTCGTCGAGGGAGATCTTGCAGCCCGAGCCGCCGAACCCCAGCCCGGAGTAGGACAGGACGGCGTAGCCCCGCTCGGCGCCGAGCACGCCGATGTAGTTCTGGTCGGCCTTGCTGCCCCCGAAGCCGTTGGTCGTCAGGATCGCCGGCACCCGATGCTTGGCGCTCGCTCCGGCCGGCCGGTACAGGTCACCGACGATCAGGCAGGACTGGGTTCCGGTGCCACCGACTGCCTCGTTGGGCACCGTCACGTGGAAGTCCAGCGTGGTCACGGTGTACTTCGCGGCCTTGGCCGGCGACGACCCGGCGGCGTGCGTCGCCGCCATCGGCACCAGGCCGATCGCGAGTGTCGCGGCAACCGCGGGCAGGGCGAGCAGGCGTCGGGTCATGATCGACTAGTTCGACGCGGGCCGTTGACCTCCTGCGCCTGGACCGGGCGGCCCCGCCTGTGCGAGGGTGACTGCACCGTCAGTCAGGGGGACGTCGAGGTGGCTCGCCCGTACCGCTCCCGACCCGTCGGGCTCGCGGCGATCGGCGCCCTCATCCTGAGCGCCGTGGTCGCGAACGCGGACCCCGGCCGCGCCGCTGCCACGGCCCCGCAGTCCCCGATGGCTGGCGCAACGCCCGCCGCAATGGCTCCCGTCGCCACGGCAGCCGCCGGCACCAACCTGGTCCGCAACCCGGGAGCCGAGACCGGTGCGCGCTCGGTGCACGGCTGGGACGCCGTGACGATTCCCGGCTGGCAGGTGACACGCGGCCTGCCGACCGTCGTGCGCTACGGAACCAAGGGATTCCCAGCCGGCGGCGGTGCCGGTCGCGGCCGTCAGCTGTTCGTCGGCGGCGCCGGCGGGACCGCGCGCCTCCGCCAGCGCATCCCGCTGCGCACCGGGTCCGGCGGCTCGCTCGGCACCGGCGTGACCTACGACCTGTCAGGCTGGCTCGGCGGCTCGAACTCCAGTCACGCCCACGTCTCCGTGCACTTCCTCGCCGGCTCGGGGCATCGCCTGGCCGGTCGCTCGGTCGCCCCCGTCGGGGGGACCGCCGCCCACCGGGCCAGCCGCCCGGTCCGCCGCCACATCACCGGACGGATGCCGGTCGGAACCAGGGCCGCGGTCGTCACGATCACCCTGACCACGCGACTGCGCAACGACAACGGCTACTACTCGCAGGTCGGCTACAACCGCGCGATCGCCGACAGCGTCCGGTTCACCGTGTCGAGAGCGGTACGCCGTCCCGCCCGGCTGGTCCCGCCACCGGTCCACGTCCCGCGCTTTGACCACGTCTTCCTGTTCTACTTCGAGAACCAGGACTACCCCACCATCATGGGCCCCCACTCCAGGTCTCCGTACCTGAAGAGCCTGGAAAGCCGTGGCAGCCTGCTCTCCCAGCTGTACGCCGAGGAGCACCCGAGCGACGGCAACTACCTGGCGCTCGCGGGCGGCAGCACGTTCGGCATCCCGCTCACCGACCCGCTCGAGGAGAACCCGCACTACACGATCAAGGCGCGCAACATCGGCGACCTGCTGACCGACGCGCACGAGACGTGGAAGGGCTACCTGCAGAGCGCCAACGGGCCGTGCGACGACACGGTCCACGACACCTACTGGGACGACGACCTTCCGTTCCTGTACTTCAAGGACATCCGGGAACGACCGTCGTACTGCGCCCAGCACATGGTGCCGCTGAACGCGCTGACCACCGACCTGACGAGTGCCGCGACGACACCGAGCTTCTCCTGGGTGAGCCCGGACGACTGCTACGACATGGAAGGGTGCGGCGTCGCGGCCGGCGACCGGTTCCTCAAGGCGCAGCTGAGCCGGATCATGGCCTCGCCCGCGTGGACGACCCAACGCTCGCTGGCCATCATCACCTTCGATGAGGACGCCTCGGATCGGCATCATCCGGCGCAGCGGGTCCCGACCGTGATCCTCGGGTCGCAGGACGTGAAGTCGGGCTATGTCTCCAAGACCCGCTACACCCACTACAGCCTGTTGCGCACGATCGAGGCGGCGCTCGGCCTCCCGACGATGACGAAGAACGACCGATACGCCCAAGCGACCAACGATGTCTTCCGCTGAGCGCGGGCGGTTCGGCGGCCGGGCGGCTGTCGCCCTGACGACGGTTGCGCTGGCGCTGCTGAGCGGGCCCGTGGCCGCATCGGTCGGCCAAGGATCGTCAGTTCCGGCGGTGGCCTCCATGCATCGGGCCGCGCCGGGCCGGCAGATCGCCTTCGTGGTCAACCGGCTGTCCGGGACGGTCACTCCGGTCGACCTGCGGACCCGCCGGGCACTGCGAGCCATCCCGGTCGGCAAGCGCCCAGGAGCGATCGTCGTCACCCCGAACGGCCGCACCGCCTTCGTCGCGAACGGCGGCTCCGGCACCGTCACGCCGATCGACACGGTCACGCGTCACGCGAAGGCAGCGATCCGGGTCGGCCGGGGCCCCACGATCAACGACCCGAGCCAGCCGCACTCGATGGCGATCACGCCGAACGGCCGCACGGTCTTCGTGGCCAACGCCCGGTCGGACACCGTTACCCCGATCGACGTCGCCACCCGTACCGCCAAGCCGCCGATCGCGGTCGGTGGACATCCGCTCGCGATCCTCATCACCCCGGACGGCGGCACCGCCTACGTCCTCGACTGGTCCTCCCACTCCGTCACGCCGATCGACACCGTCACGGATGCGGCCGGCCCAGCGATCCCGGTCGGCAGCTATCCCTTCGCCGCCGCCCTGACGCCGGACGGCTCGACGCTGTACGTCGCGAACTACGGCTCCAACACGGTGACGCCGATCACGACCGCAACCGACCATGCCGGGCCGGCGATCCGGGTCGGCCACGCACCCGACGCCCTTGCGGTCACCCCGAACGGCCGCAAGGTCTTCGTCGTCGACGCGGACTCCGACACGGTCACCCCGATCGCCGTGGCGACCAACCAGGCCCACCGCCGGTTCCGGGTGGGGTACACGCCCGCCGACATCGCCATCTCCCGCTCCGGGACGACGGCGTACGTCGTCACCACCATCGGCCAGACCATCAGGCCGATCACGACGAAGACAAACCAGGTGCATCGCGCGATCTCGCTGCACGGTTACCCCTACGCCACCGCGATCGCCCTGACCCCGACGGGCCACCGGGCCCTGACGCTCGACACGTACTCGGGCAGGGTCACGCTGGTCGACCTACGCTCCGGGGCGGTCCTCGCGAAGGTCGTGACCGGAGCCAGCCCGGTCGCCGTCGCGTTCGGGCGGTAGCCGGGCCCGCGCACGCCGTGACCCGACGGGTACCGTGTCGACGCGGATTCGTGGCCTTGAAGGAGTGACGCGTGGACCTGTTCGAGTGGCAGGCGAAAGAGCTGTTCGGCAGGTACGGCGTACCCATCACCAAGCAGGTAGTGGTGTCGACGCCCGAGGAGGCCCGGACGGCTGCGGAGTCCCTTGGCGGCGGTCCGGTGATGGTCAAGGCGCAGGTGAAGGCGGGCGGCCGCGGCAAGGCGGGTGGCGTGAAGTTCTGCCCCACCCCCGACGACGCGGAGGCCCGCGCCCGCGACATCCTCGGGATGGACATCAAGGGGCTCACGGTCCACACCGTGCTGGTCGCCGAGGCCGCGGACATCGGTGAGGAGTACTACTTCTCCTTCCTGCTCGACCGGGCGAACCGGTCCTACCTCGCGATGTGCTCGGCCCAGGGCGGCATGGAGATCGAGCAGCTCGCGGTCGAACGGCCCGACGCGCTGGCCCGGGTCCCCATCGACCCGGTCGCCGGCGTCGACATCCACAAGGCGCGCGAGATCGCCGATGCCGGATCGATCCCCGAGGTGGTGCGCGAGGCGGCAGCGGAGGTCATCGCCTCGCTCTGGCAGGTCTTCGTCGGCGAGGAGGCGACGCTGGTCGAGGTCAACCCGCTGGTGCGGACGCCCGACGACGAGGTGCTCGCGCTCGACGGCAAGATCACCCTCGACGACAACGCGGGCTTCCGGCACACGGAGGTCCACGACGCCTTCCGCGACATCAGCGCCAGCGACCCGCTCGAGCTCAAGGCCGCCGAGATGCACCTCAACTACGTCAAGCTCGACGGCGAGGTCGGGATCATCGGCAACGGCGCCGGCCTCGTGATGTCGACGCTAGACGTGGTCGCGTACGCGGGGGAGGCGTACGGCGGGGTCAGGCCGGCGAACTTCCTCGATATCGGTGGCGGCGCGTCGGCCGAAGTGATGGCCAACGGCCTCGACGTGATCCTGTCCGACCCGTCGGTTCGGTCGGTGTTCGTCAACGTCTTCGGTGGCATCACGTCGTGCGACGCGGTCGCCAACGGCATCGTGCAGGCGCTTGCCCTGCTGTCGAGCCGCGGCGAGGACGTGACCAAGCCGCTCGTGGTCCGGCTCGATGGCAACAATGCCGAGGAGGGGCGCCGGATCCTCACCGAGGCCGCCCATCCAGCTGGTGGAACAGGTCGACACCATGGACGGCGCCGCTCAGCGCGCCGCCGAGCTCGCCGCCAGTGTGAAGGGAGCCTGACCGATGGCCATCTGGCTCACCAAGGACAGCAAGGTCGTCGTCCAGGGGATCACCGGCTCCGAGGGCACCAAGCACACCCGCCGGATGCTCGCGTCCGGGACTGCCGTCGTCAGCGGCGTCAACCCCCGCAAGGCCGGAACGGACGTCGACGGTGTCCCGGTGGTCGGCACCGTGGTGGAGGCGATCAACGCGACGGGTGCGGACGTCTCGGTGATGTTCGTCCCGCCTGCCTTCGCCAAGGCGGCCGCCCTCGAGGCGATCGATGCCGAGATCCCGCTGCTCGTCGTCATCACCGAGGGCATCCCGGTGCAGGACTCGGCGTACTTCCGGGCCTATGCCGCCGAGCGGGGGACCACGCGGATCATCGGTCCGAACTGCCCGGGGCTGATTTCGCCCGGGCAGTCCAACGCCGGGATCATCCCGGCCGACATCACCGGCCCAGGCAGGATCGGGCTGGTCTCGAAGTCGGGCACGTTGACTTATCAGATGATGTACGAGCTGCGCGACATCGGCTTCTCCACCGCGGTCGGGATCGGCGGCGACCCCGTGATCGGGACGACGCACATCGACTGCCTCGCGGCGTTCCAGGACGACCCCGACACCGACGCGATCGTCATGATCGGCGAGATCGGAGGCGACGCCGAGGAGCGTGCCGCCGACTACATCTCGGGCAACGTCACCAAGCCCGTGGTCGGCTACGTCGCCGGTTTCACGGCACCCGAGGGCAAGACCATGGGCCACGCCGGTGCCATCGTCTCGGGCTCGTCGGGAACCGCAGCCGCCAAGGCTGCCGCGCTGGAGGCGGTCGGCGTACGCGTGGGCAAGACCCCCAGCGAGACCGCCAGGCTGATGCGGGAGATCGTCGCCGGCTGACCCAACCTGTCAGGACGCTCGGCCCAAGTGCGCGCTCCTGACAGGTCGGATGACGGGGTACGGCGTGTAACACCCGTCACTTGCGCGTTCTCCTGTCACGATCGAGGCCGTGACCCAGGCACTTCCCCGCCCCCGCCCCTCGACGGTTGCGGCACCCGCGGCCACCACCGGCGTGGCGCCGTTGTGGGTCCGGGGCACTTTCGCGGCGGTGTGGACGGTGACGGTCGGCATCGCCGGTCTCGTCGTCGTGGTGCTCGCGATGTGGGCCGCCGACGCGCGGTCGCAGGCCTCGGCGGGTGTCGCCACGCGGTTCGCGCTGGTCGTGTGGCTGGCCGGGATGCACGTCCCGATGCATGTGGCGTCGGGCGGCACGGTGGCGCTGGCACCGCTCGGGCTGACCGTTGGGCTGATCCTGCTGCTCGAGCGAGCGGCGTCGATCGTCGCTCGCGGCCAGCGGTGTACGACGGCTCGCGAGGTCGGCACCGTCATCGGCGTGGTCGTCGTCCCCTACGTCGTCCTGTGCGTCGCGATCGCGATCCTGGCTCGCTCGGCGCAGGTCACTCCCTCGCTGCCGGTCACCGTTCTGGCGGGGCTGGTCACGGGCTCGCTGGCCACCGGCGTCGGCGTGATGCGCGGATCGGGCAGCACGCGCGCCTGGTGGGCGATGGTGCCGGGGGACGTGCGTGCGGGCGTGGGTGCCGCGGCCGCCGGACTGGTGGTGCTGCTCGGCGTTGCGGCGCTGCTGCTGGTGGGGTCGCTCGGGCTGCACGCCCAGGCGCTACACGCCGCGCTCGGTCACTTCGGCGGCGGCTTGCCGGTCGAGGCCTCGGTGGTCGTGCTGTGTCTGGTCCTGCTACCGAACGCTGTCATCTACGCCCTGGGCTACCTCGTGGGACCCGGTTTCGCGCTCGGGGCGGGCACGTCGTACTCGCTGGCCGGGGTCCACGCCGGCCCGGTTCCCACGCTTCCGGTGCTCGCCGGGCGACCGCTTGGCGCCGCTCCGGCCTCCGTCGTCGCGCTCTGCATCGTGGCGATCGTGCTCGCCGGGGGGGTCATGGGTTGGCGGCTGTCGCGCCGGCCCGGCACCAAGCTGCTGGTCGGCCTGCGCCAGGTCGCAATAGCGGGGGCCGGCGCCGGTGTCGTCATCGCCGTACTGAGCGCCCTGGGCGGTGGCCCGGCTGGGCCCGGCGCACTGTCAGCCGTCGGCTCGTCGCCCTGGCAGGTGGGCCTGAGCGTGGCCGGTGAGCTGATGCTCCCGGGGGCGGCGGTGGTAGTTGCCTGGATCTGGCTGGTGCGGCTGCCGGCCGTGGCGGCGCTGCCTGGTCGCGGCCGTCAGCTCCTGGCCCGGCTCAAGCGCTGAGGACCACGCTCGCGACGATCTTGTCGGCGAAGGTCTGGTTCTTGGCGTCCCACAACGGCCAGAACCAGCCGAGCAGGCACGCGATGGTGTCCAGGAAGTGGCAGATCGTGCGCACCACCCCGAGCCCGCCGCCGAGTACCTGACCGTCGGCGTCACGCACCACGCGGATCCCCACCACGCGCTTGCCGGGCGTTCGGCCGCTCGCGCCGTTCATCCAGCCGAGCACCAACAGCAGGATCAGCCAGATCACGACCTTGACCACGATCCCGCCCGCGAGCAGCCCGATGACCCAGCCGATCACCACGACCCCGACGGCGTCGATGAGGAAGCCGACGACCCGTCGGACCCACGAGGCGAACGGCGCCCCGACATAGCGCGGCTGGGAGGGATCGGCACTGGCCGGACGCGGCGGCGGGGGTGTCGTCACCACGCCATCCTTGCCGATGACTGCACTCCAGGCGGTCACAGGCCGCCGGCGACTCGCAGGACGGTTCCGGTGACGTACGACGCCGCATCGCTCAGCAGCCAGCCGATTGCCGGTACGACGTCCCCCGTCTCCCCGGCGTACCCCATCGGGATCCGTGCGGCGCCCCGGTCGACCCGTTCGGCGTCACCGGCAGCGGCGTGGATCTCGGTGCGGATGAGCCCGGGCGCGACGGCGTTCACGCGGATGCCGTCGTCCGCCAGCTCCTTGGACAGCCCGACCGTGAGGGCGTCGACACCCGCCTTGGCGGCGGCATAGTGGACGTACTCGTGCGGTGAGCCGAGGGTGGCCGCAGCCGAGGAGATGTTGACGATCGCACCCCCGGCGCCGCCGCGTCGGGTCGACATCACCTGGGCGGCGCGCCGCGCACACAGGATCACGCCGAGCAGGTTCACGTCGACGACGAGTCGTACCGTCTCGACCGGCGTGTCGGCCAGGTCGCCGATGTGGGCGGTAAGCCCGGCGTTGTTGACGAGCCCGGTGATGGGCCCGAGTGCCTGCTCCGCCGCGGCGAAGAGCCGGTCGACGTCATCGGCATCGACCACGTCGGCTGGTACGGCGACGGCCAGGCCACCGCCTGCCGTCACCTGTTCGACGACGCGGTCGGCGGCCTCGCGGTCGCGCCGGTAGCTGAGCGCCACGGCGTGGCCCGCCTCGGCCAGGTGCAGCGCTGCCGCCGCTCCGATGCCGCGGCTACCACCGGTCACGATCGTCACCGGGCGGGTGCGCTCCATCGGCCGATTATCTCGCTAGGCCCACCGCACGACGTCGGAGTGGTCGAGCCGGGGCAACCGGCCGAACCACGGGTGCTCGCCGGGGTGACCGATGTTGACCACCAGTAGGGAGCGAAACCGACCGTCGGGGAAGAACTCGGCGTCGATGCCCGACTTGTCGAAGCCGCCCATCGGACCGGCCGCCAGACCGTGGGCTCGGACCGCAAGCAGGAAGTACCCGGCCTGCAGGGTGGCGTTGAAAGTGCCGGTGTCGGTGCGCATCGTGTCGTCGGCGGCGAAGGAGTCCTTGAGCTCCGGCCGGAACGGCAACACGGTCGGGATGTGCTCGTGGAACGCCGTGTCGACGGCCAGCACGGCCACCGCCGGCGCGGACAGCGTCTTCGCCTGGTTGCCTTCGCTCATGTGCTGGACCAGCCGCTCGCGGCCCGGGCCTTGCCGGACGTAGAGCACCCGCAACGGCTGGGTGTTGGCGGCCGTCGGCGCCCACTTCGCCAGCTCCCAGATCTCGGCGAGCTCGGCATCGCTGACTGGCGTGGGCGCAAAGGTGTTCGCGGTCCGCGCCTCGGTGAACAGCAACGCGCGGCCGGCGTCGTCCAGCCTGGGCAGCAGCAGTCGCGGCTCGGCAAGTTCGGTCATGTCATGCTTCCTATCTCATCGTCGCTAGTAAAAACAAAGTACCAAGCCAGAACGTAGCACGAGCTACGATGACGACATGGCCAGGGCGGACGAGATGCACGAGCCACGGACGTGCGACGCCGCGCTGGCCCGCGCCTTCGGATTCCTCGGCAAGCGCTGGAACGGCGTCATCCTGGGGACGCTTACCAACGGCCCGGCCGGTTTCTCCGAGCTGCGGCGGGCGGTGTCCGGGATCAGCGACTCGGTGCTCTCCGAACGCCTCGTCGAGCTGGCCGGCGCCGGTCTGGTGCAGCGCACCGTCGACGAAGGCCCGCCGGTCGCGGTCACCTACACGCTGACGCCGGCCGGTCAGGCGCTGCTCCCGGCCCTGCAGGAGCTCACGACCTGGGCGACCGAGAACCTGCCCGTCGAGTCCCGCCCGTAGCGGCGATGGAGACGCCCGGCCTGGAAACCTGGGGAGCGGCGCGATACGGCGATCCGTGCCGGGAGTGCGGCTTCGACTGGTCGCTGTCCTTCGACGCAGCACTCGACCTGGTGACCGCTATCCCGGCTCGCTACGCCGCGCTGCTCAGCGGACGGGACGCCTCAGCTCGTTGCCCCGACCTCGACTGGACCGCGGGCGGCTACGTCTGCCACGTCACCGACAACCTGCGGATCTGGGCGGAACGGCTGGCCGGTGCGGGGCTCGGGGGACCGGCGGAGGTTCCCGGGTACGACGAGAAGCTGCTCGCTCAGGCTCGCGAGTACAACCAGGTCCCCGTCCAGGGGGCGCTCTGGTCGCTGCGATCCGCCGCCCAGGACTGGGCCATAGCGGTCGCTCTCGCGGCTGGAGAGAACGTCGTACTCCGGCACGCCAACCGGGGTGAGCAGACGGTGCTCGACGTCGCGCGCAACAACGCGCACGACGCGTTCCACCACGGGTGGGACATCGCACGGAGCGAGGCGGTTGCCGACCGCGGCGAGTGACGCGGTCAGAGCTTGAGGACCACCGTCGAGACCAGCTTGTCGGCGAAGGTCTGGCGCTTGTTGTCCCACAGCGGCCAGAACCATCCGACCAGGCAGGCGAGCGTGTCGAGGAAGTGGCAGATCGCCCGAACCACGCCGAGGCCGCCACCGAGCAGGCCGCCGTCCGCGTCGCGGACCAGCTTGATCCCCACGATCCGCATGCCCGGTGTCTGTCCTTGCGAGCCGACCCAGTAGCCCAGACCCAGCGACAGCAGGATGCCGAGCACGTCGGAGATGGCGCGATTCCTGATGATCGCGTCGATGATGATCAGCGGGATCACGAAGATCACGAAGTCCAGAAGGTACCCGCTGACGCGGCGGATCCACGTGGCGAGCTGGGCTCCGGCGTACTGCGACGGCTGCTGGCCATATTGGTCACCGCCTCCGGTGTACGCCGGCGGCCCCTGCGGCGTGTACGCCGGTGGACCCTGTGGCGGCTGACCGTAGGGCTCCTGGCCGCCCGAGTACGGCGGAGGCGGGGTGCCATGGGGCTCTGACGGGTCCTGGGGCGTGGTCATCGGGGTTCCCTCCAGTCGGCGAAGACTTGTCAGACCGTGATGACGACTGTGCTGCACAGCTTGTCGGAGAACGTCTGGTTCTTGGCGTCCCACAGCGGCCAGAGCCAGCCGAGGTAGCAGGCCAGGCTGTCGAGGACGTGCGTGAGCTGACGGACGAAGGACATCCCAGGGCCGACCGGCTGGCCGTCGACCTCGCGGATCAGCCGGATCCCGACGATCCGCTTGCCGATCGTCTGACCGGTCTTGCCCTGTCGGAACACGATGTTCCAGATGCTGAAGCCGAAGGCCGCGATGTAGGCGAGTGCCGCCAGCGCCTGCCCGAAGCCGTGTCCGATGGCGATCCCGATCACGACGACGATGATCGCGGGTACGACGAAGATGACCCAGTCGAGCAGGTAGCCGGCGACCCGGATCAACCAGGACGCGTACGCCGCTCCAGGGGTCGCGCTGTACGGGCTCACGCCGCCGTACTGCCCGCCGTACTGGCTCGGCGGAGCGCCGTAGTAGCTCGGCGGAGCGCCGTACTGCCCGGGGGGTGCGTAAGGAGGCGGCGGGGGCGGTGGCGCGTAGGCCGGCGGTGCTGACGGCGGCGGTGCTACCGGAGTGACGTCTGACTCCTCGCCGTCACCGGGTGCTCCGGGCGGTGCGGTCATGGCGTCCCCTCTGTCGCTGTGACGTGGGGACCATAGCGGTCGGACCGGCTGGCCGCACCGACTTCCAAGGTCGCCACCCCGAGCTCGGTTACAGCACGCCGAAGCGCACCAGCTGCCAGAGCTCGGCCGCGACCAGCACCGTGACGATCGCCGCCACTCGCCAGCGGCGCCGGTGCCACCAACGCGGCGGCGCGACGACGCCGACCAGCGGCCACGCCAGCAGCATGGCAACCGCGAGCGGTGACGCTCCCAGTGCTCCTCGGATGTCGCCATGACCGAGCCGGACCGCTGCCGTCGTACCCCCGCAGAACGGGCACGGCAGTCCGGTGAGGGCCCGGAACGGGCAGATCGTGGCGGGCCGGTGGTGGAGGTGAACCGCGCCCAGGACCGCCGCTCCTACCGCGAGGACGAGGTAGCGCGCGGCGACGCCGCCGGCCACGCCGAGCTCGCCGATGGCATGAGGCAGTCGAGCGGTGCGCCCTCGAGGTGGCACCGACAGTGTCACCCCGCGACTATCCCACTCCCGTGACCTAGTTGCCGTTGTTGACCGAGTTCTGGAACTGCCGGCTGCAGCTGTTCCGCTGCGCCTGCGTGGTGGCGCTCTTGTCACAGGCCTGCAGCTTCTGGATCTGAGTCTTGTGATGGGAGAACCACGTCGCGCCGGCGGCCACCAGCACGACGGCGACGATGAGGGAAACCACGCCGAGCACCAGACCGGCGATGGCGCTGCCGCCGTTCGTCGCCTCACCGCGCTTCGCCCGGCCCCGACCGACCGCACCGAAGATGATGGCCAGCACGCCCAGCACCACGCCGCCGACGATCGTCCAGCAGGTGATCAAGGCGATGATGCCGACGACCAGGGCGGCCGTCCCCATGCCGTTCCTTGCGCCGGTCTGCGGGTAGCCGGCCGGCGCCGACTCGGTGTACGCCGGAGCGGGAGTGGGATCGGTGGTGCTCGACATGAGGCCTCCTCGGCAGTGCGCCGCCCCCGTGTGGACCGCGCTATCGTGGCGTTCTTCCCGAAGATCGCGATGCCATTCCGCCTCGTCGAGGAGTTCCTGGTTGTCCGCCCGACTCGTCGTGCTCGTCTCGGGCGCCGGCACCAACCTCGCGGCGCTGCTCGAGGCCACCGCCGACCCGTCGTACGGCGCCACCGTGGTCGCCGTCGGCGCGGACCGCGACGGGATCGAGGGGTTGACCCGGGCGAAGCGGGTCGGGGTGCCGATCTTCGTCCAGCAGCTGACCGACTATGAGGATCGCGCGGCGTGGGACGCGGCGATCACGGACGCAGTGGCGAGCTACGAGCCGGATCTGGTCGTCTCGGCCGGGTTCATGAAGATCCTGGGTGCCAGCTTCCTGGCCCGGTTCCCCCGGGTGATCAACACGCACCCCGCGTTGCTGCCCGCCTTCCCCGGCGCTCACGCGGTGCGGGATGCTCTCGACTACGGGGTCACGGTGACGGGTGCGACGGCGCACCTGGTGGACTCCGGTGTCGACACCGGGCCGGTGCTGGCACAGGTCGCGGTCCCCGTGCTCGACGGTGACGACGAGGCGCGGCTGCACGAACGCATCAAACGAGCCGAGCGCGACATGCTGGTCGAGGTGGTTCGTCGAGCGGCCGCGGGCGACCTGACAGCGATGAAAGGAACCCTGGATGACTGACGACGGACGACGTCCGATCCGCCGGGCGCTGGTCAGCGTCTACGACAAGACCGGCCTCGATGATCTGGGCCGGGCACTCGGCGCCGCCGGGGTCGAGATCGTCTCGACCGGGTCGACCGCCGCCCGGCTCCGGGACGCCGGCGTCGACGTGACACGCGTCGAGGAGCTGACCGGCTTCCCGGAGTGCCTCGACGGGCGGGTGAAGACGCTGCACCCGAAGGTGCACGCCGGCATCCTCGCCGACCTTCGGCTCGAGTCGCACCGCGCTCAGCTCGAGGACCTCGGGGTCGCGCCGTTCGACCTGGTCGTCGTCAACCTGTATCCGTTCTCCGCGACGGTGGCGTCCGGCGCCAGCCCCGACGAGTGCGTCGAGCAGATCGACATCGGCGGCCCGTCGATGGTCCGCGCGGCGGCCAAGAACCACCCGAGCGTTGCTGTCGTGGTCGACCCGGCGTCGTACTCCGACATCCTGGCCGCGCTGGGAGCCGGCGGCTTCAGCCTGGCCCAGCGCCAACAGCTCGCGGCCCGGGCGTTCGCACACACCGCGTCGTACGACGTGTCGGTCGCGTCCTGGATGGGCAACGTCCTCGCACCGAGCGACGACGGCACCGGCTTCCCGGCCTGGACGGGGGCGACCTGGGAGCGCCAGGCGGTGCTTCGGTACGGCGAGAACCCGCACCAGCGGGCGGCGTTGTACCGCCATTGGCGGGGCGGGCTGGCCGCGGCGGAGCAGCTGCACGGCCCGGAGCTGTCCTACAACAACTACACGGACACGGACGCCGCGCGCCGGGCGGCCTACGACTTCAGCGAGCCGTGTGTCGCGATCATCAAGCACGCCAACCCGTGTGGCATCGCGGTGGGCGCGGACATCGCCGAGGCGCACCGGCTGGCCCACGAGTGCGACCCGCTCTCGGCGTACGGCGGGGTGATCGCGGCCAACCGCACCGTGACCAAGGCGCTCGCCGACCAGCTCGCCGGCGTACTCACCGAGGTGATCTGCGCGCCCGACTTCGACGCCGATGCCCTCGAGGTGTTCCGGGCCAAGGCCAAGCTGCGGGTGCTGCGGTGCCCGCCGGACGAGCATCCGGACCCGGTGGAGTTCCGGCCGATCAGCGGCGGCCTGCTGATGCAGACCGTCGACCGGCTGGACGCCCCGGGCGACGATCCCGCGATGTGGACGCTGCAGGCGGGCGAGGCAGCCGACCCGGCGACGCTTGCCGACCTCGCGTTCGCCTGGCGCGCCTGCCGGTCGGTCAAGTCCAACGCGATCGTCCTCGCTGCGGGCGGCGCGACGGTCGGGGTAGGGATGGGCCAGGTGAACCGGCTCGACTCGGCCCGGCTCGCCGTCTCCCGGGCCGGCGACCGCGCGAAAGGCTCCGTGGGCGCCAGCGACGCCTTCTTCCCGTTCCCGGACGGCCTGCAGGTGCTCATCGACGGCGGGGTGCGAGCCGTCGTCGAGCCCGGCGGCTCGGTGCGCGACGAGCTAGCGGTCGAGGCCGCGAACGCCGCCGGTGTCACGCTGTACTTCACGGGAACCCGGCACTTCTTCCACTGACATACCGGCAGTCGAGAGGAACACGCTGATGACTGCACGACTGCTGCCCGGCGGCCCGGTCGCGGACGCGGTCCTGGCCGATCTCGCCCCGCGGATCGAGGCCCTGGTCGCCCGGTCGCACCCGCCCGGCCTCGGCACCATCCTGGTCGGCGACGACCCGGCCAGCGCCGGCTACATCCGGGTCAAGCAGGAGAAGGCAATCGAGCTCGGGTTGAGCTCGCCCCACCATCACCTGCCGCAGGACGCCACTCAAGCCGACCTGGTGGCAGCGATCCGGGAGTTCAACGACGACCCGGGCGTGGACGCCATGCTGGTCCAGCACCCGACGCCGCCGCAGATCGACTTCGACGCGGCGCTCATGGCGATGGACCCGGACAAGGACGTCGACGGCCTGCACCCGACCAACATGGGTCGGCTTGCGCTCGGCATGCCGGGCCCGGTGCCGTGCACCCCGGCGGGGATCGAGGCGCTGCTCGCGTTCCACGAGATCCCGGTCTCCGGGCGGTCGGTGTGCATCCTCGGCCGGGGTACGACGCTCGGCCGGCCGCTGTCCCTGCTGCTGACCCAGAAGCGACCGACCGCGAACGCCGCCGTGACCGTCGTCCACACCGGCGTCCCGAACTGGCCCGACTACACCCGGGCCGCCGAGATCGTGATCGCGGCGGCCGGTGTGCCGGGCATCCTCCAGCCGGAGCACCTGAGTCCCGGTGTCGTCGTGGTCGGTGGAGGCGTGCGCTACGAGGGCCGGCGGCTGTTGCCGGACGTCGACGAGTCCTGCGCCGAGGTAGCCGCCGCGATCACCCCACGGCTCGGCGGCGTCGGGCCGACCACGGTGGCGATGCTCTTCCGCAACTGCGTCGCCGCGGCCGAGGCGGCCGTCGTGCGCGGCGAGCACGCCGCGACCGGGTGACGACGGCCTAGACTTCGCGCCCGATGAGCGACTTGAGTCCGCGCCTCGATCCCGAGCACCTCGCGGTGGTCCGCTACCCGCCCGGTTGGACCGCGCCACCGCTTCCGGTGGGCCGGTTCGTCGCCGTCGTCTCGGGGGAGCACGAGGTCACCGTCGTGGCTCCGGAGAACCTGGTGGATGCCGAGCCCTGGGGCACCGACGCGTTGCAGGTCGACCTCGGTTGGCAGCGCGTGACCTTCCCCGGTCCGCTGCCCTGGGAACAGGTAGGGTTCCTCGCGGACGTGGCGGCCCGGCTGGCCAACGCCCAGATCCCGTTCACGTCGATGTCGGGCTTCACGACCGACCACGTCCTGGTGCGAGCCGCGCAGGCCGAGCTCGCCGTCCATGTGCTGTCCGGCCGCGAGCCGCCGCCGCAGCGGCCCGGCACCAACCCGTGACTACGCCGACTCCAGCCCCGACCACACCCGGCCCCAAGGCGCCGGGCCGGCGCCTCGACCCGCTGTTGCTCGTCGTCGCGGGGGTAGCGGCGGGCATCCTGATCGCGGCACTGCACCGACCACACGCCGGAACCTGGGTGGTCTGTGCGTCGTTGTCCTGCGCAGCGGCGCTCCGGCTGGTGTTGCGACCTCGGGCCGCCGGCCTGCTCGTCGTCCGCAGCCGGCGGATCGACGTCGTCGTACTCGTCGGACTCGCCGTTGCGGTTGGGGTGTTGGCGGCGGTCACGCCCTTCCCCGGCTCAGGTGGCTGAGCGTCGGAGACTAATCTCGACGTCATGACGACGTACAACGTGACCCTGATCCCCGGCGACGGGACAGGTCCCGAACTGACCGAGGCCACCCGACGAGTTCTCGAGGCCGCCGCCGCCACGGGTGGCGCGTCCTTCGACTGGGATGTTCAGGAGGCGGGCGTCGACATCATGGAGTCGGCCGGGACCCCGCTGCCCGAGGCCACCCTCGACTCGGTGCGCAAGACCGGCCTCGCCCTCAAGGGACCCATCACGACGCCGATCGGCACCGGCTTCCGGTCCGTCAACGTCGCCCTCCGCTACGAGCTCGACCTCTACGCCTGCATCCGGCCGTGCAAGACCTACGAGGGGATGCGGACCCGGTTCGAGAAGGTCGACGTCGTGATCGTCCGGGAGAACACCGAGGACCTGTACGCCGGCATCGAGTACGAGCACGACACCCCCGATGCGGAGAAGGTCATCGAGTTCCTCAACAGCCTGCAGGACAAACAGATCCGCGACCACTCCGGCATCTCGATCAAGCCGATCAGCGAGTTCGGCTCCGAGCGGATCATCCGGTACGCCTTCGAGTACGCCCGCAACAACGGCCGTAAGCGCGTCCACTGCGTGACGAAGTCCAACATCATGAAGCACACCGACGGGCTGTTCCTCGCGGTGTTCCGCGAGGTCGCCAAGGAGTACCCCGAGATCGAGCCCTGGGAGAACCTGGTCGACGCGACCTGCATGGGCCTGATCCAGCGCCCGGAGGAGTGGGACGTCCTGGTGCTCCCCAACCTCTACGGCGACATCTTGTCCGACCTCACGGCCGGCATGGTCGGTGGCCTCGGTGTCGCACCCGGCGGGAACATCGGCACCGACGCCGCGGTCTTCGAGGCGACGCACGGATCGGCGCCGAAGTACAAGGGCCTGAACAAGGTCAATCCGACCGCGATGATCCTCTCCGGCGAGATGCTGCTCCGCCACGTCGGAGAGACGCAGGCCGCTGACAACCTCGAGCGGGCGGTGTCGACCGTCATCGCAGAGGGCAAGAACGTGACCTACGACCTCAAGCCGCACCGCGACGACCCCACCGCCGTGGGCACCAGTGAGTACGCCGACGCGATCATCGAGAAGCTCGAAGGGATGAAGGCCTGAATGGCTGGTACCAAGAAGGTCACCGTCATCGGTGCCGGTTTCTACGGCTCGACCACAGCGCAGCGGCTCGCTGAGTACGACCTGTTCGACACGGTCGTGCTCACCGACATCGTCGAGGGCAAGCCGGAAGGGCTGGCGCTTGACCTCAACCAGTCGCGGCCCATCGAGGGCTTCGAGACCACCGTCGTCGGCGTCACGACCGGGGCCGACGGCTCGGGCTACGAGCAGACCGCCGGCTCCGACGTCGTGATCATCACGGCGGGTCTGCCCCGCAAGCCCGGCATGAGCCGGATGGACCTCATCGAGACCAACGCCAAGATCGTCGGCTCGGTCGCGGAGCAGGTCGCCAAGCACTCGCCGGAGGCCGTGGTGATCGTGGTCTCCAACCCGCTGGACGAGATGACAGCCCTGACGGCCAAGGCCACCGGCTTCCCGACGTCCCGAGTGATCGGCCAGGCCGGCATGCTCGACACCGCTCGCTTCACCAACAACGTGGCCGAGGCAGCCGGCGTACCGGTCGGCAGCGTGACCACACTGACCCTCGGCTCACACGGGGACACCATGGTCCCGGTGCCGAGCGCCTGCACGGTCGGCGGCAAGCCACTGTCCGACGTCTTGGACCAGGCGACGATCGACTCGCTCGTCGACCGCACCCGCAACGGGGGCGCCGAGGTCGTCGCCCTGCTGAAGACCGGATCGGCCTACTACGCGCCCTCAGCCGCTGCGGCGCGGATGGCCAAGGCCGTCGCCGAGGACAGCGGTGCGGTGATGCCGGTGTGCACCTGGGTCGACGGCGAGTACGGCATCGAGGGGGTCTTTCTGGGCGTCGAAGCCGAGATCGGCGCGGGCGGTGTCCGCAAGGTCGTGGAGCGCGACCTCACCGACACCGAGCTGGCTGGGCTCAAGGCGGCCGCCGAGGCGGTCCGCTCCAAGCAAGCCGACGTCGCCAGTCTCTAGGCGCGACCCGACCCTGAGCCTGCTCGCTCCCTGCCGGATGTGGCGAAAGGGGTGACGTCGACGTGATCTGGCTCAGTGTCGTCGTCGTCCTGCTGCTCATCTCTGATCGAGGCGCTGTTCGTGGCGAGCCGAGATCGCGCTGGTGTCGCTGCGGGAGAGCCAGATCCGCGCGCTGCGCCGACCGGGGTCGCCGCGGGGCAGCGGGTCGCCAAGCTGGCCACGGACCCCAACCGGTTCCTGGCGGCCGTCCAGATCGGCGTCACGTCCACCGCGCTGCTCTCCAGTGCCTTCGGCGCGGTGACGCTGTCCGACCAGGCCGCGTCCGGGCTGCGCAGTCTCGGGGTCGCGCACGACTGGCCAGTGCGATCGGCTTCCTCGGCGTCACCCTGATCATCTCCTTCGTGACCCTGGTCATCGGCGAGCTGGCGCCGAAGCGGATCGCGCTGCAGCGCACCGAGGGGGCGCGGCTCGCGTTCGCTCCGACCCTGGACCGGTTCGCCGCTGCTTGCGGCCGGTGATCTGGCTGCTGTCGAACTCCACCAACGGTCGTGGTCCGGTTGCTCGGCGGCGACCCGGCGCCGGCCGCGAGCCGATCACCGAGAACGAGCTGCGCGGTCTGGTGAGCACCCACGAGTCGCTGTCGAGCGACGAACGACGGCTGATCGACGAGGTGTTCGCGGCCGGCGAGCGACAGATCCGCGAGGTGATGGTGCCGCGCACCGAGGTCGAGTTCTTCGACGCCAGCTGGACGGTGAGCAGGGCGAGCACGATGGCGCACGACTCGCCGCACACCCGGTTCCCGGTGGTGCGCGGATCCAGGACGACGTGGTCGGGTTCGTCCACGTCCGCGACCTGTACCGGCCGCGACCGGCAACGAGCGGCGCGGGTCGCAGCTCGGCCGACCTGGCCCGCGAGGTCGCGATGCTCCGGACACCAAGCAGGTGCTGTCCGCGCTGTCGGAGATGCGCCGCAACGGTGAGCACCTGGCGGTCGTCGTCGACGAGTACGGCGGCACGGCCGGCATCGTGACCCTGGAGGACCTGATCGAGGAGGTCATCGGCGACATCCGCGACGAGTACGACGACGTCGACGGCGACGCCCGGCGCTGCGGCGGCGGCGAGGTCGAGGTCGACGGGCAGCTCAACCTGGACGAGTTCGCCGAGCCACCGGTCACGAGCTGCCCGACGGCCCGTACGAGACCGTGGCCGGCTGCGTGATGGCCGAGCTGGGCCGGCTGCCGCGCACCGGCGACGGCGTCGAGGCGGGCGGGTTGCGGCTGAAGGTGACCGAGATGGACGGCCGGCGGGCCGCCCGGGTCCGCGTGACCGTGCTGGTCAGCGACGAGGACGAGAGCCTGCCGCTGGACCCGGCCGCCACGAGCCGGGTGACCGCGACCTGACCGCGAATGTCTGAGCGATGCCGAGGGCGTCCAGGTGAGCTGTCATGTCACCGACAACCGGCCCCGGGTGCTGTCCGGGATCCAGCCGACCGCCGACTCGTTGCACCTCGGCAACTACCTCGGTGCCTCCGGCAGTGGGTGGCCCTGCAGGACACCCACGAGGCCTTCTACTGCGTCGTCGACCTGCACGCGATCACCGTCGTCGACACCGATCCCGAGCTGCCGCTGCGCCGGCGCACCCGGGTGGCGGCCGCCCAGCTCCTCGCCGCCGGGCTCGACCCCGAGCGCTGCACGCTGTTCGTGCAGAGCCACGTGCCGACAGCACGCCCAGCTGTCCTGGGTGCTCGAGCTGCCTGACCGGCTTCGGCGAGGCCAGCCGGATGACGCAGTTCAAGGACAAGTCCGCTCGCGATGGCGGCGACAGCTCCAGTGTCGGGCTGTTCACCTACCCGATCCTGCAGGCGGCCGACATCCTGCTCTACCAGGCCGAGCGGTGCCGGTGGGCGAGGACCAGCGCCAGCACCTCGAGCTGACCCGCGACCTGGCGCAGCGGTTCAACTCCCGCTACGGCGAGACGTTCACCGTGCCGGAGCCCTACATCCCGAAGGAGACGGCCAAGATCTTCGACCTGCAGGATCCGATCGCCAAGATAGATGCAAGTCGCTCGGCGGCCCGGCGACGTCTGACCTGCTCGACGAGCCGAAGCGTGATCGCCAAGAAGATCAAGCGTGCCGTCACCGACACCGGCACCGAGGTGCGGTTCGACCCGGTCGACAAGCCGGGCGTCTCGAACCTGCTGGTCGATCGCTCGGCGCGGTCACCGGCGTCGGCATCGAGGCGGTCGAGGAGGAGTTCGACGGGCAGGGCTACGGCGATCTCAAGGCAGCGGTGGCCGAGCGGTCGTCGCCTTCGTCGAGCCGTTCCAGGAGCGCACCGCGGGCTTGCTCGACGACCCGGCCGAGCTCGACGCGGTCCTGGCCGCGCGGCGCCGGCGGGCGCGCGGCGCCGTGGCCGCGGACCTTCGGCAGGCCTACGACGCGGTCGGTTTCCTGCGCCCGCGGGCCGATGAGCGAGCCGACTCGCGCGACATCGGCGTCGCGATCGACATCCCGGAGCCGCTACAAGCAGCGAGCTGCAGGAGTGGCGAGAGCGGCTCGGCGACCCGGACGCCGAGCTCATCGTGCCGCACGTCACGCTGCTGCCGCCGACCCCGGTCGCCGACCGAGGCGCTGCCCCAGATCGAGGAGCATCTGCGCCGTGTCGCGGCGAAGTTCGAGCCGTTCGACATCCGGCTGCGCGGTACGGCGACGTTCCGGCCGGTGTCGCCGGTCGTGTTCGTCCCGCTGGTGATTGGCATCGCCGAGTGTGAGCAGCTGGAGGTCGCGGTGCGGTCCGGCCCGTTGCAGCGGACCATCGGCTACCCCTATCACCCGCACGTCACCGTGGCTCATGACCTGCCGGCGGTCGCCCTCGAGCGGGCTTATGTCGAGCTGCAGCGCTACGACGCCAGCTTCCGGGTCTGGGGCCTGACGCTGTTCGAGCAGGGTCCCGACCTGCACTGGCGGCCGCAGCGCGACGTGACGTTCGGTGCCGGTGGCCTGCCAGGCCCGACCGAGGAGCGCTTCGCGGGGCACGACGAGGGATGGTGAGGAGGTCCGCTTCGGGGTAGTGACCGGCCATGGGCATCCTGCAGCGCATCGACGATCAGCAGCGTGCGCATCGCTGGCTGGCCTTTCCGTTCGCCGTCTACAAGAAGTTCAGTGACGACCAGTCCAGCAACCTCGCGGTCCTCATCACCTACTACGCGTTCTTCTCGATCTTCCCGCTGCTCATCGCGCTGGCCTCGGTCATGGGGTTCGTCCTTCACGGCCACCCGAACGAGTACCACCGCGTGGAGACCGACGCCCTGGCGAACTTCCCGCTGATCAAGAAAACGCCGTTGCCGAAGCAGGGCAGTGTCCTTGTCGTCGTCCTGGGCGTGGTCCTGGCCGTCTACAGCGGCCTGGGTGTCGCGAAGACTGCGCAGACCGCGTGGGACACCGTCTACCTGGTTGCCCGGACCGACCAGCCGGGGTTCGTCCCGAAAACGCTGCGGGCGCTGCGGCTGATCGTCGTCGGCGGCGTCGGGCTGATCTTGACCACGCTGATCGCCGGCCTGCCGGCCAGTGGCCAGAGTGTCGGCCTGAACCTGGGGTGGGGTGCCACGATCCTCGGCGTCGCCATCGCGGTCGTGCTCAACACCCTGCTGTTCACCACCCTTTTCCGCTGGCTGACGGTCCGGCCGGTGAGCTTCCAGGACGCGCTGCCCGGCGGGATCATCGCGGCGGTGTCCTTCGCTGTCCTGCAGACGACGGCCACGGCCTTCCAGACCCACAAGCTGGCGAGCGCCAACGCGACGTACGGCTCGTTCGGCTCGGTCATCATCTTGCTGTCGTGGTTCTACCTGCAGTCCCAGGCCATGCTGTTCGCCGCGCAGGTGAACGTCGTCCGGCAGTACCGGCTGTGGCCGCGGGCGATCACGGACGCCCCGGCGACCGAGGCCGACTTCCGTGCGTTCGAGGGGTACGCCGAACGCGAGCGTTACGTGGATCAGGAGGACGTGGACACGTCGTACGACGTGGCGGCGTCGGAGCCGCCGGCGTCGGACTGAACGTCCCCTGAGGTCAGCCGGTCAGACGGTGCGCACCTTGTCGGCCTGCGGGCCCTTCTGGCCCTGCGTGACATCGAACTCAACCCGCTGGCCCTCGTCCAAGGACTTGAAGCCGGGCATGTCGATCGCGCTGTAGTGGACGAAGACGTCGTCTCCGCCGTCGACGGCGATGAAGCCGTAGCCCTTCTCGCCGTTGAACCACTTGACCGTGCCTTGTGTCACAACCAACCCCTGGTCACTCGATTCCTGCCCCGCCCGGCCGGCGGCGCCCCCCTGCTCGGAGCAGGGTGTGCGGACAGTACCCGGATGATCACCGGCGCATGCCCGGTCTTGACCAAACCGTGATCATGAGCGGCGGCTCAGTACTTGGGGAGCGTCCAGCGACTGCGGTATCGGTAGCGGCGACGGCGGCGCCGCCTGGTCTCGGTGGCCACCGTGCCCAGCAGAGCGAAGACCGTGAGGCCCATGGCTCCCAGGTCGAGCGAGGACAGCCGACGGCCGTGCGTGCTCGGGTTGGCGACGGCGGCCGGCGCGGTCGCGACGGCGGCGTGCGTGACCTGGGTCTTTGGCTGCAGCGGCTGCACCAGTGTCCCGATCGGGTCCACCTTGCCGGCCGCCTGGAAGCCCCAGTCGAGCAGGTCCCGGGCCATCGGCCAGAAGTTCGGGTTGGCATGCATCAAGGTGACGACGATGGTCTGGCCATGCCGGGTGGCGGCCTGGACGTCCGTCCCTTCGGCGGCCACCGTGTATCCGTTCTTGATGCCGATGTCGCCTCGGTAGGTCGTGAGCAGCTGGTTGTGCGTGTAGATCTGGAAGTGCTTGTGGTGCGCTTCCGGCATCCGGCTCTTCACGATGGTGACGTAGTGGCGGAACGACGGGATCGCGAGCCCGGCCTGCGCGATCAGCGCCAGGTCGTAGGCCGAGGTCGACTCGCCGGGCGCATCCAGGCCGCTCGGGGTCTTGGCCACGGTGTCGTCGGCCTGCAGATGATGGGCCTCCGCGTTCATCTTGGCCAGTGTCGCCTTGGTGCCGCCGGCCGTCTGCGCGAGTGCGTCGGCGGCGTCGTTGGCGCTCACCATGAGCATGGCGGTGAACAGCGTCCGCACGCTGTAGCGGTGACCGGGCACCAGCCCGACCCGGGTGCCGTCGACGCCGGCGTCGTGCTCGGTCGTCATCACGAGCCGGTTCGGGTCGAGCTGGGGCAGCAGCGTGACGGCGGTCAGCATCTTCAAGGTGCTGGCCGGCAGGTGCTTGGCATGGGGGTCCTTGGCCGCCAGCACCTGACCGGTCGTGAGGTCGGCGACCAGCCAGGACGAGGCCGGCAGCTGGCTCGCGGGCGGCAGCGCGGGCGCGCCCGGGTGCGGCTGGACCACGACGCCGGCCGCGGCGAGAAGTGGTCCACCGATGGTGCTGCGTGCCCCACCTTGCGCGGGCGACGCGGAAGCGGCGACCGTGGGGCCTAGGCCTGCTGCGAGCAGGTTGCTGGCCACGACCACGGCCGCGAGCACGAAGGTGGTGCGGGCGGGCATCGCGGAGAGGCTACCGGCTCGACCGTCGCCCGATCGAGCCTCGCCGTTTGACTGCCCCCTCGGGGGGTGTGCTGTCGTGGGGTGGAACTGCCCGTCTGTGAGGAGCTGAGGAAACTAGTGGCTTTTGTCCTGTTGACCGCAGCCGTCGTCGTCGCTGTCACGGCGTTCCTGCTGCCAAGGCACGGTCGAGACCGTCGGTTGCAGGAGGTGGATCGGTTCCACCGGGCCGGTCAGATCACCTCCGACTGGGCGCGGGCCGGCGTCACCCAACCCGTCCTCGTGGACGACGCAGCTCCGCGGGATGACGCCGAGTCGGCGGACCCGCTCGCCGACGGCTCCCGGCGCGACCCGGCGGCCGCCCACCGCTGAGCTCGCTTCGCTACTGTCGGGCCCGACCGAGTCCGGGCTTGGAAGGGTGGATGCCGCGTGAGCGCGGAGAAGTTCCTGGCCGGCAACGCTGCTCGGCTGGTCGAGGTGCGACGTGACCTCCACGCCCACCCGGAGCTCGGAGACGAGGAGCGGCGTACCACCCAGCTCGTCGGTGATGCGTTGTCGCACGTCGGCCTGGAGCCTCGGGTGCTGCCCAGCGGCACCGGGGTGATCTGCGACATCGGCTCCGGCCCCATCGTAGGGCTGCGCGCCGACCTGGATGCGCTGCCGATCCCCGACGAGAAGGACGTGCCGTACCGCTCGACGGTTCCGGGAGTCGCGCACGCCTGCGGTCATGACGTGCACACCACCGTGGTTCTCGGGGCCGGGCTGGCCCTGGCCCGGATGGCTGCCGCCGGGACGCTTCCGCACGGAGTCCGGCTGATCTTCCAGCCGGCCGAGGAGACCGTGCCTGGCGGTGCGCTGGGTGTGATCCGAGCTGGCGAGCTCGACGGCCTCACTCAGCTGTTCGCGCTGCACTGCGACCCGTCCGTCGACGTCGGCAAGATCGGGCTGCGCACCGGGTCGATCACCTCCGCCAGCGACCACGTCGCGGTGAGCCTGACCGGGCCCGGCGGTCACACCGCGCGGCCGCACCTCACCGCCGACCTGGTGTCGGCGCTCGGAGCCGTGGTGGACCGCTCACCGGGTCTGCTGGCCCGCCGCATCGACGTGCGGTCCGGCGTCAACCTGGTCTGGGGGCAGGTCAGCGCCGGAGCGATCGCGAACGTCATCCCGCGCAGCGGCATCGCGCGCGGGACGGTTCGAATCCTCGACCGTGACGGCTGGGCCCGGCTGCCGGCGGTGCTCGAAGACGTGATCCGGACCATTGCCTCGCCGTACGGGGTGGGCGTCGACGTCGACTACATCCGAGGTGTCCCTCCCGTTGTGAACGCCGGCTCAAGCGTCGACCTGCTGCGCCGCGTCGTCACCGAGCAGTGGGGCGTCGACGCGATCGTCGAGGCCGAGCAGAGCCTCGGCGGCGAGGACTTCGGGTGGATGGTCGAGCAGGTTCCGGGCGCGCTTGCCCGGCTCGGGGTTCGCTCGCCGGGGAGCACGCTCAGTGTCGACCTCCACCAGTCGACGTTCGACGTGGACGAGCGGTGCCTCTCCATCGGCGTCCGGCTGCTGGTCGCGGCGGCGCTGGCCGCCGGCTGATCCCCACTCGACGTCAGGGGCCGACGGTGCGACAGGGCCGGGTTCGCAGGTCGAGCACGTAGTCGTCCGGCGCACCGGCTAGCTCGGCAGCGTCGGCCATCACGCCGAGGTAGCGCGCTGAGGGCAGGCCGCCCTCGTAGCCGTCCAGGACATAGAGCCAGGTGAGTCGATCACCGTCCATGGTCTGGACCCGCACCTTGATCTTGCGGTACAGCCCGGTCGAGGCGAACTCGATCTCGTCGAGCGCTGTCTCGTCGTGGGACGGGACGTCGTACAACATCACGAAGACCCGTTCGTCCGGCGCCTCGACCACGGTGGCCAGCGAGCCTTCCCAGCCGAGATCCTCGCCACCGAACGTCAGCCGCCAGCCCTCGAGCCAGCCCGGTCCGCGGGACGGTGAGTGGGGGCAGCGCTCCCGCATCTGCGTCGGATCAAGGTTTGACCCGTACGCCGCGTAGAGAGCCACAGCCGGAAGCGTAATCAGCGGCCGTGCCGTGGCAGCCGCCGCCGTCGGAGGACAATGGGCCCGTGACCCGCATCGCGATCCTCGGCGGCGGCCCCGCGGGCTACGAGGCAGCGCTGGTCGGAGCCCAGCTGGGTGCTGACGTCACCATCATCGACAGCCAGGGACTCGGCGGCGCGTGTGTGCTCGCCGACTGCGTGCCGTCGAAGACGCTGATCGCGACCAGCGAGTCGATGACGACGTTCGCCGGCAGCGAGGAGCTCGGGGTTCGGCTCCGGAGCGGGGAGCTCGCCTCCGAGCAGGTCGCGGTCGACCTGACTGCGGTGAACAAGCGAGTCAAGGCACTCGCGCTGGCCCAGTCGCACGACATCGAGCATCGGGTGCGACGTGAGGGGGTCCGGATCCTGCACGGAACCGGCCGGCTGGTCGGGTCGAACCGGCTGGTCATCAGAACCGCTGACGGTGAGGAGGGGATGGGCACCGACCTGGTGCTGCTGGCGACCGGTGCCTCGCCGCGGGTGCTGCCGGGCGCCGAACCGGACGGCGAGCGGATCCTCAACTGGCAGCAGCTCTACGACCTGCCGGCGATGCCGGAGCACCTCGTCGTGGTCGGATCCGGCGTCACCGGGGCGGAGTTCGCCAGCGCCTACCTCGCCCTGGGCTGTGACGTCACGCTGGTGTCGAGCCGGGATCGGGTGCTGCCGAGCGAGGACGCCGATGCGGCGCTGCTCATCGAGGACGTCTTCACCCGCCGCGGGATGCACATCGTCAAACGGTCGCGCGCGGCCGCCGTACGCCGGGTAGCTGACGGCATCGTCGTCGACCTGACCAACGGAGGGCAGGTCAGCGGGTCGCACTGTCTGGTCGCCGTCGGCTCAGTGCCGAACACCACCGGGCTCGGGCTGGAACACGTCGGCGTGGCGACCGACGAGCGCGGTTACGTACGGGTCGACCGGGTCTCGCGGACCAGTTGCCAGGGGGTGTACGCCGCCGGCGACTGCACCGGCGTACTCCTCCTCGCCTCGGTCGCCGCCATGCAGGGCCGCACCGCGATGTGGCACGCACTCGGCGACGCCGTTGCCCCGCTGCGCCTCACCCGGGTCGCCGCCAACGTGTTCACCGATCCCGAGATCGCGACGGTCGGGATCGGTCAGGCCGCGGTCGAGGCGCACGAGGCCGACGTCCAGCACGTGAAGCTCCCGCTGGCCACCAACGCCCGAGCCAAGATGCAGGGCATCGAGGACGGCTTCGTGAAGCTCTACTGCCGGTCGGGGACGGGCACGGTGCTCGGCGGGGTCGTCGTGGCGCCACGCGCCAGCGAGCTGATCCTGGCGGTGTCGCTCGCAGTGGCGCACAACCTCTCGGTCGACCAGCTCGCCTCGACGTTCACGATCTATCCGTCGCTGTCGGGCAGCATCGCCGAGGCGGCCCGCCAGCTGCACCTCGCCGTCCAGGACTGACCCCCCCACCATTGGCCCATCGATGGGGCTATTGGTGGGTCAGGTCTCGGGGGTGATCGTGGCGATCTGCGCGCCCGCTGTCACGACGGCTCCGACCTCCGCGGTGAGGCCGGAGATGGTGCCGGCCTGATGTGCGGTGATCGGCTGCTCCATCTTCATCGCCTCGAGCACCACGACCAGGTCGCCGGCTGCGACCGTGTCACCGTCCGAGGCCGCGATCTTGACGATCGTCCCCTGCATCGGGGCCACCAGCGCGTCGCCCCCGGCCGCCGCGCCGGCCGTCGCGGAGCGGTATCCGGGCGGGGTACGCCGGGCCGCCCGCCCGCCGCCGCCACCGAGTCCCGCGGGCAGCGACACCTCGACCCGTCGCCCCGCGACCTCCACGACCACGCGCTCGCGCTCCGCGACCTCGCCGGACGTCGCCGACGAGGGGTACGGCGGCACCTCTCCGGTCCACTCGGTCTCGATCCAGCGCGTGTGAACCGAGAACGGCGTCTCGTCGTCCGCCGGGGTGAACGCCGGATCGGCCATGACCATCCGGTGGAACGCGAGGATGGTCGGCATGCCGCCGACCTCGAACTCGGCCAGGGCACGGCGGGATCGTTCCACCGCCTCGCGCCTCGTCGCACCGGTCACGATCAGCTTGGCGAGCAGCGAGTCGAACTCCCCGGGCACGGTGTCCCCGTCGACGTACCCGGCGTCGACTCGAACGCCGGGACCGGCCGGAAGCTGCCACGACGTGATTCGGCCCGGAGCCGGCAGGAAGCCGCGGCCGGCATCCTCGGCGTTGATCCGGAACTCGAAGGCGTGGCCGCGCGGTACCGGGTCGGACTCGGGAACCCGCTGGCCGTCCGCGATCGCGAACTGCTCGCGCACCAGGTCGAGCCCGCTGGTCTCCTCGGTGACCGGATGCTCGACCTGCAGCCGGGTGTTGACCTCCAAGAACGACACGCTGCCGTCCTGAGCCACCAGGAACTCGCAGGTGCCGGCGCCGACGTACCCGGCCTTGGCCACGATCGCCTTGCTCGCATCGTGGATCTGCTCGCGCTGCGCATCGGTCAGGAACGGCGCCGGTGCCTCCTCGATGACCTTCTGGTGCCGCCGCTGCAGCGAACAGTCGCGGCTCCCCACGACGATCACGCCGCCGTGGCTGTCGGCGAGGATCTGGGTCTCCACGTGCCGCGGTTTGTCCAGGTAGCGCTCCACGAAGCACTCACCCCGGCCGAACGCGGCCACCGCCTCGCGCACCGCACTGTCGTAGAGCGCGGCCACGTTGTCGCCCTCGTGGGCGATCTTCAGGCCGCGGCCGCCGCCGCCGAAGGCCGCCTTGATCGCGACCGGCAGGCCGTGCTCGGCCACGAAGGCGAGCACCTCCTCGACGCCGTCGACGGGGTCGGGAGTTCCCGGTGTGAGGGGCGCCCCGACCTCCGCCGCGATGTGCCGAGCCTGCACCTTGTCGCCGAGCGCCTCGATGGCGGCGGGGGGCGGCCCGATCCAGGTCAGCCCCGCGTCGATCACAGCCGACGCGAACTCCGCGTTCTCCGAGAGGAAGCCGTAGCCAGGGTGGACGGCGTCGGCGCCGCTGCGCTTCGCTACGTCGAGCACCTTGGCGATGTCGAGGTAGGTCTGACCCGGCGTCGTCCCCTCGAGGGCGTACGCGTCCGAGGCCAGCCGCACGTGCAGCGCGTCGCGGTCGCTGTCGGCGTACACAGCGACACTGTCGAGTCCGGCGTCACGGCAGGCGCGGATCACCCGCACCGCGATCTCGCCGCGATTCGCGATGAGCACCTTGCGCATGCGCCGCACTCTACGGATCCCCAGTCGACCCTGCCGCCGTGGCATGCTCCCGGCGTGACAGATCAACCCTTCGCGAACTACCAGAACGAGATCTACCTGGCCGGCATGGAGGGCGTCCGGCCGGAGTTCCCGGTCGAGCCGGGAGCCCTCGAGACGGCAGCTGCCGGGGCCTTCTCGCCGGAGGCGTTCGGGTACGTCGCGGGCAGCGCGGGCACCGAGTCGACGGCGCGCGCGAACCGCGCAGCCTTCGACCGGTGGCGCATCGTCCCGCGCTTCCTGCGCGACGTGTCGGTCCGTGACCAGTCCACGACCGTCCTCGGTACGCCGATGCCGGCGCCTGTCGTGCTGGCCCCGGTCGGCGTCCAGGGGATCGTGCACCCGGACGCCGAGCTGGCGGTGGCCCGCGCGGCGGCCGGGTTGCGGGTGCCGTTCACGCTCTCGACGGTGTCGTCGTACCGGCTGGAGGACGTCGCCGCCGCGGCGGGCGACTCGCCGCGCTGGTTCCAGCTCTACTGGCCCCGCGAGCCCGAGGTCGCCGCCTCGCTGCTCGGCCGGGCGCGCGCCGCCGGTTTCACCACCCTGGTCGTGACCCTCGACACGTTCTCGCTCGCCTGGCGGCCACGCGACCTCGCGGCGGCGTACCTGCCGTTCCTGCAACGGCTGGGGCTCGCCAACTACGAGTCCGACCCAGCGTTCCTGGCAGGGCTGGAACAGACGCCGGACGAGGACCCGACGATGTCGATCTTGCGGTGGCTGTCGATGTTCGGCGACCCCAGCAAGACCTGGGCCGACCTGCCGTGGCTGCGTGAGCACTGGGACGGGCCGATCGCGCTCAAGGGGGTCCTGCATCCCGACGACGCGCGGCGGGCGGCCGACGCCGGCATGGACGGCGTCATCGTGTCCAACCACGGCGGCCGCCAGGTCGATGGCAGCGTCGCCTCGTTGGACGCGCTGCCGGATGTCGTGGCCGCGGTCGGCGACCGCGTCGAGGTGCTGTTCGACTCTGGCGTGCGGACCGGATCCGATGTCGTCAAGGCGCTGGCGCTGGGCGCCCGCGCCGTGTTGTTGGGCCGGCCGTACGTCTACGGGCTGGGGCTCGGCGGTGAGGCCGGTGTCCGCCATGTGCTGCGCAGCCTGCTCGCCGAGCTGGACCTGGCGATGGCGCTGAGCGGCTGCGCGAGCCTCTCCGACATCGATTCCCGCCTACTCAAGGCGATCCGGGAGTAAGGCCGCCAGATACCGTTGTGGCGTGGCCGCGCCGACCGTTGATGAGTTCAGCGCGGATTTCCATCGGCTGCACGAGGCCACGACCGTCCGTCGTTCCACCGGAATCCCGTTCGCAGACCGGCTGTACGACGTGTGGGTGCGCCGGGACGTACTGCGGATGCTGGTGGACCGCGGGCTGAAGGCGAAGTACTCCAGCTCGGTGCTGGGTTACGCCTGGTCGCTCATCGAGCCCGCGATGTTCATCCTCACCTACTTCCTGCTGCTGAAGATCTTCCATCGCAGCTACCCGATGTACCCGCTGTTCGTCGGGTCGACGGTGCTGGCCTGGCAGTGGTTCAACGGCACCGTCACCTCGTCGCTGTCCTCGCTGAGGTCGAACGCGCGGCTCATCACGTCGGTCAACCTGCCGCGCGAGATCTACCCGCTCGCCGACGCAGCGCAGAAGGCGGTCGAGTACTTCCTGAGCCTGCCGATCCTGCTCGTCGTCGCGCTGCTCTACCGCGCGACGCCGAGCTACTACACGATCCTGCTTCCGCTGGCGTTGCTGCTCCAGATAATGATCTGTGTCGGGATGGCGTTGCTGGTCTCGGCGCTCAACACCGTGCTCCGCGATGTCCAGCGCGGCATCGGGATCGTGCTGCGGATGATGTTCTACCTGATCCCGGTGCTGTACCCGCTGCAACGGCTCCCACCGAAGTACCAGGCGCTCGAGGCCCTCAACCCGTTGACGGGAATCCTGGAGATGCAGCGAGCCGTTTGGTTCCCCGGCTACTGGACCGGATGGCAACCCGTCATCAACTCCATCATCGGCGCCTGCATCGTGCTGGTGGGCGGGTTCTCGGTGTTTGCGCGCACCGAGCGCACCGTCCTCAAGGAGCTGTAGGCGTGGGCGACGCGATCGCTGTCAAGGATCTCGGCATCAAGTTCGCCGTCAACCGCCGACGGCGGCTCGAGCTCAAGAACCTGTTCATCGCCGGCCGCGAGGCGATCGGCGAAGGCGACTACTGGGCGTTGCGGCACGTCACGTTCAACATCGCCCAGGGCGAGTCGGTCGGCGTGCTCGGCCGCAACGGATGCGGGAAGAGCACGCTGCTGCGGCTCGTCGCGGGCGTGATGCTGCCGGACGAGGGCGAGATCGAGGTCAACGGCGGCGTGGGCGCGATGATCGAGCTCTCGGCTGGGTTCGTCGGTGACCTCACCGCCCGCGACAACGTGTACCTGATCTCGGCGTTGCACGGCTTCACCCGGGAGCAGACGGACGAGCGGTTCGGCGACATCATCCGGTGGGCTGGGGTGGGGCAGTTCGTGGACACCCCCGTCATGCACTTCTCGAGCGGCATGCGGGCCCGGCTCGCCTTCTCCATCGTGACCCGGATGGAGGAGCCGATTCTCCTCGTCGACGAGGTGCTCGCGGTAGGCGACCGGGCGTTCCGGCGCAAGTGCGGGAAGGTCATCGAGCGGATGCTCGGCGACGGCCGCACCATGCTCCTGGTGTCGCACAGCGAGAACGACCTGCGGCGCTGGTGCACCCGCGGGATCTACTTGCGGCGCGGTGAGGATCCGTTGCAGGGGTCGATCGAGGAGATGCTCGAGGCCTACGACGCCGACGACGACCAGACGTGACCTGCGTCGGCTGCGTGGTGCTCAGCCAGGGCAACCGACCGGTCGAGCTGCAGCGGGCGCTGGCGTCGGTGCTCGCTCAGGTCGACGTCGACGTGGACTGCGTCGTCGTGGGCAACGGCTGGGCTCCGGTCGACCTGCCCGAGGGGGCGCGCGCTGTGGCCCTCACCGAGAACGTCGGGGTCCCCGAAGGGCGCAACATCGGTGCCGGCGCGGTGGGCGGTGAGGTGCTTCTGTTCCTCGACGACGACGCCGAGCTGGTCGGTGACCGGATGCTGGCCGCGGTAGCCGAGCGGTTCGACGCGGACCCGTCGCTCAGCGTGCTCCAGCCGCGGGCGGTCGATCCCGATGGCGCGCCGACATCGCGTCGGCACGTGCCGCGGCTACGAGCCGGCGATCCGGAGCGCGGTGGTGACGTCGCGTGGTTCTGGGAGGGTTGCTCGTTCATCCGGCGCAGCGCGCTGCAGCAGGCAGGCGGCTGGCCGGGGGACTTCTTCTACGGCCACGAAGGGATCGAGGTCGCCTGGCGGGTCATCGACGCCGATGGTCGGGTCGAGTACGCCGCCGATCTGGAGGTCCGCAACCCGGAGGCGCCGCCGTTCCGGGGCGAGCAGCATCGCTACTTCGACGCGCGGAACCGAGTCTGGGTGGCACGGCGCAACCTGCCAGTGCCGCTGGCGACGGCGTACCTCGCGGTGTGGGGGATCGCGACCCTCGGACGGGCCCGGTCGGTGGCGGCGCTGAGCGCCGCGCTGCGCGGCTTTCGGGACGGGGTCCGGTTGCCGGCCGGCCCGCGTCATCCGATCCGGTGGCGCACCGCCTGGCGCCTCACCCGGCTCGGCCGACCCCCGGTCATCTGAGCGACCGGCGCATCCCCGGTACGCCGAGCAACGCCTCCGCCGCGATCCGCCCGGACATCTTCGACTGCCCGATCTCCCGGTCGCGGAAGATGATCGGGACCTCCACGACTCGGGCACCGGCCCGCACCGCCAGCATGGTCATCTCGATCTGGAATGCATAGCCGTCGCTCGCCGTCGACGCCACGTCCAGCGAGCGCAGCAGCTCGGCCCGCCACGCCTTGAAGCCGCCGGTCAGGTCGCGCAGTGAGCTGCCGAGCAGTAGCCGCGCGTAGGTGTTGCCACCGCGCGACAGCCACTCGCGCTTCCTCGACCAGCCACTGACGTCGCCACCCGGGACGTAACGCGACCCGAGTGCCAAGTCGGCATTTGCGAGCGCCGCTACCAGCCGGTCGATGTCGGCAGGATCGTGGGACCCGTCGACATCCATCTGGACCACGATGTCGGCGTCACCGGTCAGGACGTGGGCGAAGCCGGCGGCGTAGGCCCGTCCGAGCCCGAGCTTGCCGGGACGCTCGAACAGCTCGACCCGTCCCGGGTTCGCGGTCGCGAGCTGACTGACCAGCTCGCCGGTGCCGTCGGGCGAGCTGTCATCGACGACGACGACGCTGGGCTGACTGTCGCGGGCGAGCACCGCCGACACGGTGCGCTCGATGTTGTCGCGCTCGTTGTACGTGGGCAACACGACGACGACGGACACGGGTGTCGTTCTCCTGGGTCGTCGGAAGACTGATGCGAGCAGACGGTACCTGTCGGTGGCTTGACGGTAACGTGCGCCACATGTCCGCGGTCGCCGTCGTCCTCGCCGGCGGGGTCGGTACCCGGATGGGTGGCGAGCTCCCGAAGCAGTTGATCGCGCTGGCCGGCCGACCGATCCTGCTGCACTCGATCGCGGCGTTCGAGGCCGCTCCAGAGGTCGACGAGATCGTTGTGGTGATGGCCGCGACCCACCTTCGAGAGGTTCGCGACCTGCTGGGGTCGGGGGGGTTTGACAAGGTGACCGATGTGGTGGCGGGCGGGACCACACGCACGGAGTCGACCCGGGTGGCGCTCGATCTGCTGGATGGGCGCGACGGAGTCGTGTTGTTTCACGACGCGGCGAGGCCGTTGGTCACTCCCGAGCTGATCGGGGCCTGCGTGCGCGCGCTGGGCTCGGCCGATGCCGTGACGGCGGCCGTTGCGTCGCACGACACGGTGGCGTCGGTGGCCTCAGTCGATGAGGGCCTGGTCGTCACCGGCATCACGGACCGGGCCTGGCTGCGCCGGGTGCAGACGCCGCAGGGCTTCCGGCTGTCGACCATCCGCCGGGCATATCAGCTGGCGGCCGCGGATCCCGACTTCGTTGCGACCGACGACACCAGCGTCGTGCTGCGTGCCCTCCCCGACGTCGCGGTTCACGTCGTTGAGGGCGAGGAGACCAACATCAAGATCACGACGCCGGCCGACCTGGCGCTGGCGGAGACGATCTTGCGCTCTAGAGACCGCGCGAGCTAGCCACCCAGCCGCTCGCCACCCACGGCGAGAGCGGCTCGCGCAGCGGACGCCGCTCGGGTGTGCGCGACGCGCGTGCCACCACGAGGGCCACGACCGCCGCGGCGATGTCATCGTCGCTGATCTCGCCCGTGTTGTCAGCAGCGCAGCGGGCTATAGCCCGCTGCGGCGCTGACACGTCATCGGTCACAGCGGGATGTTCCCGTGCTTCTTGGCGGGTAGTGAGGCCCGCTTGGTCCGCAGCAGCCGGAGCGCGCGGATCACCTCGCGGCGGGTGTCTGACGGCTTGATGACGGCGTCGACGTAGCCGCGCTCGGCGGCGATGTAGGGGTTCGCGAAGTGTTCCTCATAGTCGCGGACCAGCTCCTGCCGAGTGGCGTCCGCGTCCTCGGCGTCCGACAGCGCCCGGCGATGCAGGATGTTGACCGCACCTTGCGCACCCATCACGGCGATCTCCGCGGTCGGCCACGCCAGGTTGACGTCCGCCCGAAGGTGCTTGGACCCCATCACGTCGTACGCGCCGCCGTAGGCCTTGCGGGTGATCACCGTGACCTTGGGCACGGTGGCCTCGGCGTAGGCAAACAGCAGCTTCGCGCCTCGGCGGATGATGCCGTTCCACTCCTGCTCCGTGCCAGGCAGGAAGCCCGGTACGTCGACGAACGTCAACACCGGGACGTTGAACGCGTCGCAGGTGCGGACGAAGCGCGCGGCCTTCTCCGACGCGTCGATGTCGAGCGTGCCGGCGAACTGCATCGGCTGGTTCGCGACGATGCCGACGGAGTGCCCGTCGATGCGCGCGAACCCGCACACGATGTTGGGTGCGAACAACGCATGCACAGCCAAGAACTCACCGTCGTCCACGACGTGCCCGATCACCGTCGTGATGTCGTACGGCTGGTTCGAGGAGTCCGGGATGAAGCCGTCGAGCTCAACGTCCGGCGCCATCGAGTCGAGGTCTTCCTCGTCGTACGACGGGGGCTGTTCCATGTTGTTGCTGGGCAGGTACGACAACAGCGCTCGGGTCAGCTCGAGCGCGTCGGCCTCGTCCTCCGCCATGAAGTGCGCGACCCCGGACTTCGTGTTGTGGGTCCGCGCACCACCGAGGTCTTCGAACGTCACGTCCTCGCCGGTCACCGTCTTGATGACGTCGGGGCCGGTGATGAACATGTGCGACGTCTGGTCCACCATCACGATGAAGTCGGTGATCGCGGGGGAGTACACCGCGCCACCGGCACAGGGGCCCAGCACCAGCGACACCTGCGGCACCACGCCGGAGGCCATCACGTTGCGGTAGAAGATCTCGGCGTAGAGCCCGAGTGCGACCACGCCTTCCTGGATCCGCGCGCCGCCCGAGTCGTTGATGCCCACCACCGGGCAGCCGGTGCGCATCGCCAGGTCCATGACCTTGCAGATCTTCTCGCCGAACACCTCGCCGAGCGATCCGCCGAAGACGGTGAAGTCCTGGCTGAACACGCAGATCGGGCGGCCGTGCACGGTCCCGTGACCGGTGACCACGCCGTCGCCGTATGGCCGGCGTTCCTGCATCGAGAAGTCATACGCCCGGTGCCGCGCCAGCGCGTCGAGCTCGACGAACGAGCCCTCGTCGAGCAGCGACTCGATCCGCTCGCGCGCCGTCATCTTTCCCTTGGCGTGCTGCGCCTCGACGGCCCGCGCCGATCCGGCGTGGACCGCCTCGTCGGTACGACGGTCGAGCTCGGCGAGCCGGCTGGCGGTCGACCGGACGTCGTCGGCAGTCATGGGCCGTAGCGTACGGGTGATGCCTTCTGCCTGGACCGACCTGACCCGCCCACCGCTGTCCGAGGCCCGGTTGCAGCGCCGGCTTGGGGACGGCCGGGTGTGGCGGGAGATCCGGGTCGTCGCATCGACGGGATCGACCAACGCCGACGTCGCGGCCGAGGCCCGTGCCGGCGTTGCCGAAGGGCTGGTCGTCATCGCCGAGGCGCAGACCGGCGGCCGCGGCCGGCTGGCACGGAGCTGGGAGTCGCCGCCGCGCGCCGGTGTCTACGTCTCCGTGTTGCTGCGACCGACGTCGGCGGCGAGCAGCTGGCCGCTGCTCACCCTGCTGACCGGGCTCGCCGTCGCGGAGGCGGCCGTAGGGGTCGGGCAGGTCGAGGCCCGGCTGAAGTGGCCGAATGACGTGCTGGTCGGTGGCCGGAAGCTGGCAGGAATCCTCGCCGAGCGCGTGGACGACGCCGTGGTCGTCGGCGTCGGCCTCAACGTCTCGACCCGCCCGGACGAGCTGCCCGAGGCGGCGACCAGCCTCGCGATCGCCGGCGGCACCACCGACCGCGAGATCGTGGCCGCGGAGATGCTCCGCTCGCTACGGCGCCGCTATGAGACGTGGCGCGACACGGGTGGCGCAGCCACATCGGTTCTCCCGGCGTACCGGCAGATGTGCGAGACGATCGGGTCGGACGTGACGGTCGAACTGCCCGGCGGGCAGCTTGTGATGGGAGTGGCGAGCGGTGTCGACGACGACGGCAGGCTGGTCGTGCAGGAGGCGGCCGGCGCGCCGCCCCGATCGTTCACCGTCGGCGACGTGACCCACGTGCGGCGCCCGGCCTGACCGATGCCCTTCCCGGACAACATCCTCGACGACGACGAGGAGATCGTGCTCGACCTGCGGCCGCACTGGCGCCGGGTCGCGATCCCCGTCGTCCTCATCCCGCTCGTCGTCGGGGTCGCGTCGTACCTGTGGTTCATCGCGCCGGGCGGCAACACGCAGGGCCCGGTGCACATCGCGATCCTCGTCGTCGCGGTGGCCGTGCTGCTGTGGTGGTCGCTACGCCCCTGGCTGCGCTGGCTGACGACTCGGTACGTGCTCACGACCCGCCGCGTCGTGATGCGGACCGGCGTGGTCGCCCGGCACGGCCGGGACGTCCCGCTGACCCGGGTCAACGACGTGTCGTTCTCGCACACCATGATCGAGCGGATGTTCCGCTCCGGCACGCTCGTCATCGAGTCGGCCGGGGACCGCGGCCAGGTCATGCTCGTCGACTGCCCAGACGTCGAGTCCGTGCAGCGTGAGCTCTACGGGCTGGTGGAGGACGAGACCCAGCGGCTGCGCGGCTGAGCCGTCAGGACCGGTAGGTCTGGTCGGTCCACTGGTGGCTGTCCCAGTAGCGCTGCTGGGTCGGGTCCGACGGGTCCGGGTACCACCCGGCCGGCGGCAGCGGTCCGCCGCCGGCGTACTGCACGGGTCGGTGCCGGCGGCGGACCAGCCCGACGATCAGCAGGACCAGCCCGATCAGGAGGATCAAGCCGCCGACCGCGCCCGTCACGACCCAGGCCACGACCGACCGCAGGATGCTTCCCAGCGACCTGGCCAGGATCACCCGGGTGGCCGACCCGCTGTCGGTGCGCACGGTGACGACGTAGTCGCCGGCCGTCGGGACCGCGAACTGCACGGCGCCGGTGTAGACGTCACGGTTGCGACTGATCGTCTCGTCAGCGCGTTCCGGCGTGACGGTGAGCGAGGCACCGGAGGTCGATCTGACGGTGACGTCGTCGGGCTGGATGTCAACGGTGCCCGGCCGGATCGGCGAGAACGTCGAGGTCCGCACAGTTGTCAGCTGGTAGATCTCGTACGTCCCGTGCGAGAGGTGCGCGTGGATGGTCGCGGGAGTCGGGTACGACGTGGACCGGATCAGGGTCCGGAAGAAGGGCGTCACGGTCTCGACCAGCCCGACCACGCCGACGGCGACCCCGATGCCGATGGTGACCAGAGAGAGGGCGAGGCTGGGCCCGGGTCGTCGCTGTCCAGTCACGCGATGAGTGTGCCCGAGCCGGCTAGTGCGCGGTGCGGAATAGCGCGGAGTCGAGTGCCAGTCGAGCAGGGCATTCGCCGGGTCAGAGCCGCTCGTCGGGCGGACCGGAGTTCCCGATGATCACCGCGACCGGCGGCAGCACCATGGCCACGACGGACATCCCGATCGCCACCGGCACCGACACCAGGCGGACGACGAGCCAGGCCACGCAGATCAGCCCCACGCAGCTGCCCATGAGCAGGAAATACGTGGTACGGCGGCTCACCTGCTCATGCTGCTCGCCGATTTGCGAGGATGCCACCTGTGCCGGACCAGCCCTCGCAGGACACCGCTTCCGCCGAGCTCGAGCGGGAGCTGCTGGGCGGTGAGCGTCGCTGGACCCGTCAGGAGGTATCCGAGCGCTCGGGCGTGCCCTACGAGCACGCCAACGCGCTGTGGCGGGCCCTCGGCTTCGCTGATGTCGGTGAGGACGTCGTCGCGTTCACCGACCGGGACGTCTGGGCGTTGATGACGGTCCAGCGGCTCGGCTCGGAGGGCTGGCTCGATGAGCAGGCCCAGATCGCGATGGCGAGGGCGCTCGGTCAGTCGCTCGCGCGGCTCGCGGAATGGCAGCTCGCCGCCACTGGCTCGATGATCGACACCGACGGCAGCGAGGTGCAGGCCCTCGAACGAGCAACCGAGCTGGTCCCGGTGGTCGAGGACCTGATCGGCTACGTCTGGCGAAGGCACCTGGCAGCCGTTGCCGGGCGGGCGCTTGCCTCGGGCTCCGAGGATCTGGCGGCGGCCCCGATGACCGTGGGGTTCGCGGACCTGGTGGGGTTCACCAGCCTCACCCGGGAGATCGACGAGAGTGGCCTCGCCCAGATCGTCGAGGGCTTCGAGAGCCGTGCCTCCGACATCATCGCCGAGTCCGGCGGCCGGGTGGTCAAGACCGTCGGCGACGAGGTGATGTTCGTCGCGGACCACCCACCGATCGGCGCGGTGATCGGGATGCGGCTCGCCGAGGAGATCGGCGCCGCCGGCGACCTGCCGGAACTCCGCGTCGGTCTCGCGTGTGGTGCTGTCGTGTCGCGGCTCGGTGATGTCTACGGGGAGCCCGCGAACGTCGCGTCCCGGCTGACCTCGCTCGCGCGTCCCGGGTCGGTCGTCGTGGACAAGAACATGGCCGACGCGCTCGGAGGGGACCCGCGCTGGCGGCTGCGGCGCCTCCCGCCGCGACCGGTGCGCGGTTACTCGATGCTCCACCCCTACCGGTTGCGCCGGGCCGCGGCGGCCGACGAAGCGGGCGGCGCGAGCGGGTCGTGACTCCACCGACAACGGTGGTCTTCGATCTGGGCGGCGTGCTCATCGACTGGTCGCCACGACGGCTCTACCGCAGCCTGATCGACGATCCGGTCGAGCTCGACCACTTCCTGACCGAGGTGGCCAGCATGGAGTGGCACGACGCGCAGGATCGCGGCCGGCCGATGTCGGAGGCGATCGCCGAGCTCGCCGCGCAGCACCCGGCCCAGGCCGGGCTGATCGAGGCGTTCGACACCCGCTGGCCGGAGATGTTCGGCGGTGCCTACCCCGCGACGGTCGACGTCGTCCGCGAGCTGGCGGCCGCTGGGATCCGGTTGCTGGCGCTCACCAACTACCCGGCGGAGAAGTTTGCCGCGGCGCGCGCCGACTTCGAGGTGCTGGGCGCCTTCGAGGGCATCGTCGTGTCGGGCGAGGAGGGCATCGCCAAGCCTGACCGCGAGATCTTCGACCGGCTGCTCGAGCGCTATGACGTCGACCCGGCCCGCACCGTCTACATCGACGATCGCGCCGAGCACGTCGAGGTCGCCCGTCAGCTCGGCCTGGCCGGGGTCGTATACACCGGCGCCGCTGAGCTGCGGGACGAGCTGGCTCGGCTGGGTGTGCCGGTGGCGGGGGGGATCGTCGTGCGGGCGGGCCGTCGTAGTGACCTGCCGGAGCTCACGGAGCTGTACAACCACTACGTTCGCGAGACCTCGCACACCTTCGACCTCGAGCCCTGGACCGTCGACGAGCGGGCAGCCTGGTTCGAGCACTACGCCGAGACCGGCAGGCACCGGCTCCTGGTCGCGGTCGAGGGGGAACGGCTCCTCGGCTACGCGACCAGCAGCACGTTCCGTGAGAAGGCGGCCTATCGGCCGTCGGTGGAGACGACGATCTACCTCGACCCCCGCGCCACCGGGCGTGGGGTCGGCTCGATGCTCTACCAGCGGTTGTTCGCCGAGCTGCGCGACGAGGACGTGCATCGCGCCTATGCCGGGATCGCGCAGCCCAACCCGGCGTCCGTCGCGCTGCACCGCCGGTTCGGCTTCACCGACGTCGGCACCTTCGAGCAGGTCGGTCGCAAGCACGGCCGCTGGTGGGACGTGCTCTGGTTGCAGCGGGCCCTGCCCTGAGCGGTCAGGTGCGTGGCTGCCGGTCGCGGTAGCGCGCGAACAGCCGGGCGGCGTCGTTGACGACGTGCGCGTCGACGCCGGCGTCGGTGAGCGCGTCGAGGGCGTCCCCGGCGGGGCACCAGGACATGACGTCGAGCCCGGCGCGGTGAGCCAGGTCGACCGTCCACGCCGCCTCGCGGAAGACCGGCGCCCGATCGTTCTCGTTGGGGCCGGCGAAGGACCCGACGTGGGCAGCGACCGCCTGCAGCCCGAGGTGCTTCGCCGCGGGGATCGCCTTGCGCAGCGGGAACCTCGCCCAGGTGAGCAGGCCCGCCGGTACGCCGGGAGCCAGCTCGCGGGCGATCAGCAGGGCGGCCGGGTCGAACGACGTCATCATGAGCGGGCGGCGCGTCGACTCCGGGCCGATCAGCCGGCCGAGCGTCGCGGCGGTCGTCGCGGCGGCGTCCCGCAGGGCGTCCTCGACCGAGGACTTGACGTCGAGGTCGATGCCGACGTGCGTCGGCAGCGCCTCGAACAGCTCGGTGAGCCGCAGGATCCCCGCCGCGTCGGTCTCGGCGACCGGGAGCTCGATGATGAACCGGCCGTCGGGCGTGGTCGGGAAGTGCTCGCAGACCAGCACGTCGTCAGCGGTGAGCCGGAGATCCACCTCGACCCACTCCAGGCCGGCCTCGGCACAGGCCAGGTAGGACCCGAGGGTGTTCTCGCGGTGCCCGTCGACCTCGCCGCTGCCGAGGCCGCGGTGACCGCACAGCGTGGGGTGCGTTGTGAAGATCGAGGACCGCTCGGCGCTCATCGCCGGGCAGGGTATCGGCGTCGGCTGCCGGAGCGCGTGGCGGCCCAACTAGCCTGTCAGCCCGTGACCGATACGCAGGGGCGCAGGGAACAGATCCTGCACGGCGGCGCCGAGAGGTACCACGAGGCGAACGCCGCCAAAGGCAAGCTGTTCGCCCGCGAGCGGATCGGCCTGCTCGTCGACGAAGGGTCCTTCGTCGAGGACGGGCTGTTCGCGAACGCGCTGGCCGGTGACCTGCCTGCGGACGGAGTCGTCACGGGGATGGCGCAGGTCGACGGTCGCCCGGTCTGCCTGATGGCGAACGACTCGACGGTGAAGGCGGGCTCGTGGGGCGCGCGGACGGTCGAGAAGATCGTCCGGACGATCGAGCAGGCGTACGCGCTCGGCGTACCGATGGTCTGGCTCGTCGACTCGGCGGGTGCGCGGATCACGGACCAGGTCGAGATGTTCCCGGGTCGCCGGGGCGCCGGGCGCATCTTCCACACCCAGGTGAAGGCGAGTGGCTCGATCCCGCAGGTGTGCGCGCTGTTCGGCCCGAGCGCGGCCGGCGGCGCCTACATCCCGGCGTTCTGCGACATCGTCGTGATGGTCGAGGGCAACGCGTCGATGTACCTCGGATCGGCACGGATGGTCGAGATGGTCGTGGGAGAGAAGACGACGCTGGAGGAGATGGGCGGCGCCCGGATGCACTGCTCGGTCTCCGGGGTCGGGCACCTGCTCGCCGCCGACGAGCCCGAGGCGCTCGAGGCGGTGCGTCGCTACCTGTCCTACCTGCCGTCCAGCTGGGAAGGTCGCCCGCCCGCGGTCGAGCCGGTCGGTCCCGGTGCGGGCGATCTCGCGGCGATCGTGCCGGACAGCGAGCGGCAGGCCTACGACATGCGGCGCTACGTCAAGGCGCTGCTCGACGACGACAGCTTCTTCGAGATCCACCCGCTGTGGGCCCGCGAGGTCGTCGTCGGACTGGGCCGACTCGACGGTGAGGTCGTCGGGGTCGTCGCCAACAACCCGATGATCAAAGGCGGCGTGCTGTTCGTCGACTCCTCGGACAAGGCGGCCCGCTTCATCCAGCTCTGCGATGCGTTCAACGTGCCGCTGCTGTTCCTGGCGGACGTCCCGGGCTTCATGGTCGGGACGGCGGTCGAGCGGCAGGGGATCATCCGGCACGGCGCGAAGCTGATCAGTGCCGTGGCCGAGGCGACCGTCCCGACCATCTCGGTGATCGTGCGCAAGGCGTACGGCGCCGGGCTGTACGCGATGGCAGGCCCCGGGTTCTCACCCGATGCGACGCTCGCGCTGCCGACGGCGAAGATCGCCGTGATGGGTGCCGAGGCGGCTATCAACGCGGTGTACTACAACCGGATCCAGGCCATCGAGGACGAGACCGAGCGGGACGCGCTGGTCCAGCGGTTGCGCGCGGAGTACGACGAGGACATCGACATCGTGCACCTGGCGAGCGAGCTCGTCGTCGACGCGATCGTCGAGCCGGAGGACCTCCGGGGCGAGCTGATCAGGCGGTTTTCGGCGTACCGCACCAAGGACCGGACCTTCGCCCGCCGCCGCCACGGCATCACCCCGGTCTGACCAGGCGCTCCTCGGCCACCGAGTTGCCGCCGTCGACGACCAGGCACTGCCCGGTTATGTACGAGGCACCGGGGCTGCACAGCCAGCCGACGGCCGCGGCGATCTCCCCGGCGCTGCCGCTGCGACCGGCCGGCGTGGTGTGACCCTCCTCGACCTCGTGCGGCGTCTGCGAGGCCGTGGCGATCCAGCCGGGTGCGACCGCGTTCACGGTGACGCCGCGGCTGGCGACGTCTACCGCCATGGCGCGGGTGAGCCCGACCATGCCGGCCTTCGACGTCGCGTAGCCCACGTCGCCCCGCATCGCCATGACGGCTCCGGTCACGCTGGTCACCATCACGACCCGGCCCCAGCCGCGGTCGGCCATCGCAGGGACTGCCGCTCGGCTGACGAGGAACGCGGTGTCGAGGTTGCGAGCCAGCGACCGGCGCCAGGTCTCGGGACTCATCGAGCCGACGTCACCGGACTCGAAATCGGGATCGGCGACGGAGATCATCCCCGCGTTGTTGACCACGATGTCGACCTGGCCCCAGTGCTGCACGGCGGTAGCGATCACGGCCTGCGCCTCGGCTTCGACCGTCAGGTCGGCGACGGCGGAGGCGGCGTCCGTCCCTTGATCGCGCAGCTGCTCGACACGTTCCTCGATCCGCGACGTTGTCGAGGTGACGAGGACGGCGGCGCCGAGCGATCCGAGCAGTGCGGCCGAGGCGAAACCGATGCCGTCGGCGCTGCCGGCGCCGGTCACGACCGCTACCCGGCCGCTGAGGTCGAAGCTTTCAGGCAGTGCCATGTGCGGAGACTCTCACCCGTGCCCGCTCAACTTGTCAGGGCGCTCGGCCCAAGCGCGCGCGCGGCGGTCCTGACAGGTCTAGACGAGGGCCTCGCGGGCGGCGTCGTCGGTGCGGGCCGGCTCGGGCTCGATGAAGACCCAGCGCTTGAAGGACCAGAACCGCCAGACCATGCCGAGCGCGGTCCCGATGATGTTGCCCGAGATGTTGTAGGCGAGACGCGAGTGCAGGCCGAGCACGTACTCGCTGATCGCGAGCGGGATCTCGGTGATGCCGAAACCGATGACCGACAGCACGAGGAACAGGCCGTACTCGCGGCTGACGCCGGTCCGGGCCTTGTGCCGCCAGGTCCAGTGCCGGTTCGCGAAGTAGGAGAAGGAGGCCGCGATGATCATCGCAATGCCCAGGCTGGTCAACGGTCCCAGCCCGGGTGCCCCGTAACGCAGCCAGTTGCTCACCACGACGGTGAACACGTAGGAGATCGCCCCGATGACGCCGAACCTGGCGATCTCGTGGATCAGGTGCCGAAACGTGGCATACAGATGCCTCACACGCTCCGGGACCATGCGTCGAGGGTACGTGGCGTCTGACAGACTCGAATGCGTGGGACACGGCCTGGACGACGAGCACGAAGCGCTGCGCAAGACTGTCGAGGAGTTCGCGCGCGACGTCGTCGCCCCGCAGGCGGAGCACGCCGACCGCACCGGCGAGTTCCCATACGACGTCATCCGGCAGATGGGCGAGATCGGGTTGTTCGGGCTGCCGTTCCCGGAAGAGTACGGCGGGATGGGCGGGGACTTCCTGGCGCTGTGCCTCGCGATCGAGGAGCTGGCGCGGGTCGACTCCAGCGTCGCGATCACCCTGGAGGCGGCCGTCGGGCTCGGCTCGATGCCGATCTTCCGGTTCGGGACCGAGGAGCAGAAACAGCAGTGGCTGCCGTCCCTGTGCTCCGGCGAGGCGCTGGCGGCGTTCGGCCTCACCGAGCCGGGCGGTGGCTCGGACGCCGGTCACCCGAGGACGACGGCGCGGCTCGATGACGAGTGGGTCATCAACGGCACCAAGGCCTTCATCACGAACTCCGGAACGGACATCACCCGGCTCGTCACCGTGCTGTGCCGGACCGGCGAGCGTGCCGACGGTCGGCCGGAGCTCACGTCGGTGATGGTGCCGGTGCCGCGGGAAGGGTTCGGGGTGGCACCGAAGTACGACAAGGTCGGCTGGCGGGCCAGCGACACCCGGGAGCTGTCCTTCACCGACTGTCGAGTTCCGGCCGACCAGGTGCTCGGTGAGCGGGGTCGTGGATACGCGCAGTTCCTGTCGACTCTCGACGAGGGTCGGGTGGCGATCTCGGCTCTGGCGGTCGGGCTGGCCCAGGGGTGCGTGGACGAGTCGGTGTGCTACGCCCGGGAGCGCGAGGCGTTCGGTGCTCCGATCGGCAGCTACCAGGCAGTCGCGTTCCGGATCGCGGACATGCAGGCCCGGACCCATGTGGCCCGCGTCGCCTACCGTGATGCGGTGTCACGGATGCTCGCCGGCGAGCCGTTCAAGCGTGAGGCCGCCATCGCCAAGCTGTACTCCTCGACGATCGCGGTGGACAACGCCCGCGACGCCACCCAGGTGTTCGGGGGCTACGGCTTCATGAACGAGTTCCCGGTCGCCCGGCACTGGCGGGACGCCAAGATCCTCGAGATCGGCGAGGGTACGTCGGAGATTCAGCGCATGGTGATCGCCCGGGACCTGGGTCTGTAGATGCCTCGACTGAGCATCATCCTGGTCGTCCATCGCGAGCAGGCGTGGATCCGCGAGTGCGTCCGGTCGATCCTCGAGCAGTCATACCGGGACTTTGAGCTGATCGTCATCGACGACGCGTCGCCGGATCACGGTCCGCAGTTGCTCGATGATCTCGCCGCGACGGACGACCGGATCCGGTTGCTGCACCTGTCGACCGCGTTACCGCGAGGTGCCGCCCGCAGCATCGCACTCGACCGTGCCGACGGCGACTACCTGTGGTTCGTCCAGACCACCGATCGGATCCCCGAGAACGCGTTCGCCCGGGTCGCAGCCCGACTCGACGACACCGACCCTGACGTCCTGCTGGTCGACCACGTCACGACCTCCCCCTTGGGAGTCACCCAGCCGAGCAGCTACCGCGACGTGATCGCCAAGGCTGCGGCTGCTGGCGTGTTCCAGGTCGTCAACCGCCCTGCCGTGGCCGACGTCGGCCGGTTCGCCGGCAACCTGGTCCTGCGCCGGAGGCACCTGCTCACACTCGGTGTGCGATTCGGCGAGGGCGGTTTCGACGAGTTGTCCGTGACCTATCCGGCGCTGCTCGCCGCCGACCCGGTGAGCGCTCTGGAAGGGCCGGCGTACGAGCGACGGGTCGTCGGCAACGCGGACACCGACGCGGCCGTGCATGGACGGCCCAGCGACGCGATCGCGCAGTACCGCGTGGTCTTCAGCGTGATCGACGCGTACGGCGGCCGGGCTCGTGCCGCACGCGGCGCGATCCCGTCCCGGATGGTGCGGCACGGACTGGAGATCCTCGAGACGCTGCCGCCCGATGAGCAGCGGCCGTTCTTCCGCGCCCTGGCGAGTGAGTGGTCCCACCAGGCGAAGGGCAAGGCGGCCCGGCCACGCGGCCGCCGGGAGCTGTTGGTGCAGCAGGCGCTGCGCACTCGCTCCTTCGCGGCCTATCGCGGGGTCGTGGCCGCCAGCAACAATCCGCGGACCGTTGCCGCTGCCGCCGCCCACGCCGTCCGCGCCAAGACACCGCACCGCCCTGGCCGCCCCATCGCCGCCACCCGCAACAACGGGACCAGTGACAAGGCGAGCCTCGCGCGGTACTACGCGCGGCAACGCGAGCTGCCTCTCGAGCCCGACCTGGCGGCCTTCGCGGCCTACTGGTATCGGGGTTACTCCTGCAGTCCGCGCGCGATCTACGAGAAGGCCAGGGAGCTGGTGCCGTGGCTGCGCGGGGTGTGGATCGTCACCGATGAAGGTGCCAGCTCGATGCCCGACGGGGTCGAGTACGTCGTCGCCGGAACCGAGGAGTACTTCCGCCTGCTGGCTCGTGCGACGTACCTCGTGAACAATGTCAACTTCCCCAACAACTGGGTCAAGCGCGACGGGCAGGTCCACATCCAGACCCATCACGGCATCCCGGTCAAGCTGATGGGGATGGATCTGCTGAACAGCCCAGGTGAGGCCTACCGGACGATGAAGTTCCCCGCGCTGCTCAAGCGGATCGCGAAGTGGGACTACTCGTTGACGCGCAACCCGTTCGACACACTGTGCTGGGAGCACGCCTACCCGGTGCCGTGCACGACCCTCGAGATCGGCTTGCCGCGCGACGACGCCGTGGTCACCGCGACACCCGAGGACTGTCAACGGATCCGCGACTCGCTCGGCATCCCCGCGGGCAAGCGGGTGGTGCTCTATGCGCCGACTCACCGCGAGTACGACCGGGAGATGCGGTCGCCGGCGGACGTCGCCGCACTTGCCACGGCGCTCGGGCCCGACCATGTGCTGCTGGTGCGCAGCCACTACTTCGCCGACCGCGACCCCACGAACCGCGTCGAGCCCGGTACGGCGGTGGACGTCAGTGGCCACCCCAGCATCGAGGAGCTGTATCTGGCCGCCGATGTGTTCGTCACCGACTACTCCTCGGCCATGTTCGACTACGCCCTGCTCGACCGGCCGATCGTCATCTTCGCGCCGGACTGGGAGACCTATCGCACCCTGCGCGGAACCTACTTCGACCTGTTCGCGGAGCCGCCCGGCGTGGTGACGACGACGCAGACCGATCTGGTGGAGGCGCTGCTCAGCGGTGCCGCCGACGCGCCGGCCGCAACCTCGGCCCGCGAGGCGTTCCGGGCGCGGTTCTGCCATAACGCCGATGGTCACGCCAGTGAACGATGCATCCGAGCCGTCTTCCCGAATCTCACCCCCGCCACCCCGACGACCGTCGCCGAGGAGATCTCCGCATGACCGACCCTCACGGCTCACCGACCGCCGACGATCGGCGGCTCGTGCTCGTCGCCGGGGCAGGCAGAAGCGGCACCTCGTTGATGACGGGGATCCTCGCGAAGCTGGGGATGAGCGTTCCGCAGCCCGAGATCTCCGCAGATGCGACCAACCCGCGCGGCTTCAGCGAACCCCGATGGGTCGTCGACTTCCACGTCCGACTGATGCGGACTCGGCGGCTCACCAGCCTCGACGGCCGAACCAACGCGATTGAGATGGCTGCCAAGGCCGCCGCCGACGCCGACGTCGCAGGAACCCTTCGCTCCTGGCTCGAGGTCCAGTTCGTCGGTGCGTCGCAGGTGGTCGTCAAGGACCCGAGGATCGTGTGGTTCCTGCCGCTGTGGCAGCAGTGCGCCCGCGACCTCGGGATCGACACGAACATCGTGACGATGCTGCGCTACCCAACCGAGGTCATCGCGAGTGCGCGCACCTGGTACGGCGACTGGCAGACCGACACCAGTCGCGCCTGCGGGTGGATCAACGTGATGCTCGAGACCGAGCGGACCACCCGCGGCCTGCCGCGTGCCTACGTCGGCTACTCGGACCTGCTCACCGGCTGGCAGGCCGAGATCCAGCGCGTCGGCGCCGCCCTGGCGATCCCGTCGATGGTGAGCGTCGACCCAACGGCTGCGGCCGACGTCGACTCGTTCGTGGATCCAGGGCTGCGCCGGCAGACCGTCGGATGGGACGGGATGGGTGTCCCTGACCGGGTGCAGCAGCTGTCGGAGCAGGTGTGGAACGGACTGTTGGCCTTCCGCCACGGGGAGGCTGACGGCCCTAGCGTTGCCGAGCTCGACGCGTGGCGTGAGGCCTACGTCCAGCTGTACACCGAGGCCGAGCTGATCGCGCAGTCGACGATCCGGGCGGCGGCGAAGGGCGCACCCGGCCAGCCCGGCACGAAACCGGCCGTGGCGGCGCGGCAGCCCGGCTCAGGGAGCCGGCCGAAACCGAAGGGGCTGCGCGGCAAGGCACGCGGCGTGGCCCGGAAGGCGGCGCGGGCGGCGAGCGCCAACCCGACGGCGCGAAGGCTGGCCACGCGGCTGCGCAACAAACCGGCCGCCGTCGCGGCATACCGACGACTGCAACGGCTGATCGGGTCCTGAGCTCCAGCGTCGTACCAGGGTTGATCTCTAGACTGCACGATGTGTCTGCCCGGCTCAGCGTCGTCGTACCGATCTACAACGTCGAGCCGTACCTCGAGATCTGCCTGGAGTCCATCGCGCAGCAGTCGTTCTCCGACCTCGAGGTCATCATGGTCAACGACGGCTCCACCGACGGCAGCCCAGCCATCGCCGAGCGCTTTGCCGAGCGTGACGCCCGGTTCCGGTTGGTGTCGAAACCGAACGGCGGCCTCGGCGCGGCCCGCAACACTGGCGTCGAGTACGCCAGTGGGGAGTACCTGACCTTCGTCGACAGTGACGACCTGTTGCGTCGTCACGCCTACGAGCTGATGGTCACCTCGCTTGACGAGACCGGCTCGGACATCGTGAGCGGCAACGTCCGCCGGCTGTCCGTGTTCGGCACCCGACAGACCAGGTTCCTCCGCCGCACCTTCGTCACCACTCGGCTCGCCACCCACGTCACGGAGTTCGCGCCGCTGCTCGCCGACCGCATCGCCTACAACAAGGTGTGGCGACGGTCGTTCTACGACGAGCACGACCTCAAGTTCCCGGAGGGAACCCTCTACGAGGACGTGCCGATGACGATCCCGGCGCACTTCCTGGCGAAGTCCGTCGACGTCCTCGCCGAGACGGTGTACCTGTGGCGGATCCGCTCCGGCGACAGCCAGTCGATCACCCAACGCCGGGCCGAGACCCGAGGATTGCAGGATCGGGCGGATGCCTGCCGGCACGTCAGCCTCTTCCTCGCGCGCAACGGGTTCCACGAGAGCAAGCGGCTGTACGACCGCAGCGTGGTGGCCCAGGACCTCGCGTACTTCCTCGGCGTACTGGACATCGCCGAGGACGATTTCCGATCGACCTTCCTCGACCTCAGTAACCGCTTCCTCGACGAGGCCGCCGACGACGTCACCGACGGCCTGCCGGCCATCGAACGGCTCAAGTGGCACCTGGTGCGCAACCGTGACCTGCCAGGCATCCTTGAGGTGCTCGCAGAGGAGGAGCGGGAGGTACACCGGCCACCGATCCGCGAGGGCAAGAAGTGGTACGGCGACTTCCCCTTCCGGACCGACCCGGTCCGCGCCATCCCGCGCAAGGTCTACGCGCTCGACAACGACCTGTCGTTGAAGTGGCGGATCCAGCGCATGGCGTGGGAAGGCAGCCTGCTGCGGCTGGACGGGGTCGCCTATGCCCTGCCGCTCGATGCCTCGGACCCCGACTCGCAGCCCGTGCAGATGTTCGCGGTCGGGCCCCGTGGACGCGTCGTCAAGCTGAAGGTCGAGCGCACCTACCGGCCTGATGTCACCGCGGCGACCTCGGCTCCCATCAACCTCGACTGGTCCGGGTTCACCGCGACGCTCGACCTTTCCCGTGTCGAGAAGAACTTCCGCCCGGTGGGGCAGTGGCGCATCGAGTGCGAGATCAAGACCGGCGGGGTCATCTGTCGCAACATGAGGCCCCAGTCGGTCGGGTTGTTCCCGCTGCTGCCGGTGGCTCGACCAGGGGGTCAGCGAGGCCGGGTCACGGCGTACCTCACGGCTGAGGGCCAGCTCACCGTCTCGGCCCGTACCGAGCGTGCGGTCATCCACAGCTGCCGGCTGATCGATGGCGTGCTCCAGTTCGAGGGCGACCTCGGCGTGGTGGGCGACGCCACGCTCAAGCTGTCACGGCGGACCGGCGCCGTCTCGTTGACCTACCCGGTGTTCGTCGACGAGAGCCAGGGGAGCCGCACCTTCATGATCAGAGTCCCGATCGGTGACCTTGTCTCCGAGCTGGACATCGCCGACGTCGCGGCTAACACCGAACGCACCGCCGGGGGAGTCGTGTGGGACATCCGCCTCGGCGGTGAGCGCGCGGCCCTCGCTGTCGACCTAGATGAGCCGCGGTTCGTCGAGCGGGGCAGGCAGATCTCGATGACCCGCACTTCGTTCGGCAACGCCAGCATCGTCGAGCGCGCGCTTCCCCATGTGGTGGACACCGTCGAGTGGCGATCAGATGACGCGCTGCGGCTGTCCGGTCGATACGAAGGCGAGCCCGCAGCCGAGGAGCTGCTGCTTCAGCGGCAGCGGGAGACGGACTGGTACGCCGTGCCCATCGTGCACGACGTGGAGCACGGCCGTTTCACGGTCGACCTGTTTCCTTCTCGGATGTCGACGCTCGCCGGCACCCTGCCGCTGCAGAAGGGGCGGTACGACTTCCTGGTACGGCGCGGTGGCACCGGTGATGTCACCGGTCTCTCACTGGACCACCGCTCGCTGTCGTCGCTCCCGCAGCGGAAGACCCTGGACGGGAAGTCCTTCGCCGTCGGCGCCTGGGGCTTCGATGACCTGGTGCTCCAAGTCACCGACACCCGCTCCATCAACTCTGCCGGTGGGTTCCACCAGCGGCGGCTGCAACAGGGTTACCGGCAGCAGCGGCTGCGGGCTCCGTTGCGCGACACCGTGGTCTACGACGGTCGGCATGCCGGTCCGTACGCCGGGAACGCGCGGGCGATTCACGAGGAGCTGGTGCGGCGCGCCGCCCCCCTCGAGCACTTATGGGTCGTGTCGGACGACTCGTGGGAGGTGCCCGACGGCGCCCGGGTCCTGCGCGCCGACAGCGCGGAGCACTACGACGCCTGCGCAACCGCCCGGTACGTCGTGTCGGAAGGGGCCTGGCGTGAGTGGTTCGTCCGGCGTCCGGACCAGGTCGGCATCCAGACCGGGTTCACGACGCCGGTGAAGTGGATGGGAGCCGACCTCGGCGCGCGACCCCGGCTCACTCGCGACCTGATCCGCTGGCAGGAGCAGGACGCCGCCAACTCGAGCTACGTCCTGTCCGGCGGGGGGCACACGACGTCGGTCCTCTCGCGGGTCGTGCCGATGGCCGCGGACGGCGAGGTGCTCGAGACCGGCGTACCAGCTCATGACCTGGTCCTGAACGGAAACCGGGCTGCGATCCGGGCCCGGCTCGGACTTGGCGACGACCGCGTGGTCGTGCTGTACGCCCCCACCTACCGGGACAATCTCCGCGCCCGTGGCGGCTACTGGATGGGCCCGTCGCCCGATCTCGATGCGTTGCGTGAGGCGCTGTCCGACCATCACGTCCTGTTGTTCCGCAAGCACTGGTCGATCGTCGAGGCCGTGCCGTACGACCCGACCGGCTTTGTCCGCGACGTCAGCCGATACTCGGACGTCAACGACCTCATCCTCGCCGCTGACGTGGTGGTGTCCGACTACTCATCGGTGCTCGTGACGCAGGCAGCGACCGGCCGCCCGACTGTGCTGTTCACCCCCGACCTCGAGAAATACCGGGGCGACGTCAGGGGCCTGTATCCGGACGACCCGGCCGCCCTTCCCGGACCCACAGTGGGAACCACGGCTGAGCTGATCGAGGCGATCCAGGGCTACGCGACCCACGCCGCCGACTACGAGCACCAGGTCTCTCAGTTCGTCGCGAGGTTCGCGCCGATCTCCGACGGGAAGTCGGCCGCCCGCACCGTCGACTGGATCTTCGGCGGCGTGGAGCAGCCGGCCGTCAGCCCCACGGCGCGTCCCCACTAGGAGTCGGGCGTGGTCTGCGCAGCCTCGGGAAACACCGCTCGAATGATCGTCTCGGCCGCGGACCCGTTCTCGAACTCGCAGTAGCGGGCCCGGAAGGCGCGGTACTTCTGCTGGTAGCTCTCGTGGGTGGCGTCGAGGTCGCTGAGCCAGGCGATGATCTCGTCGGTGTCGCGGACGATCGGGCCGGGAGCCTCGTCCCCGAGGTCGAAGTAGGAGCCTCGCAGCTGCAGGTACAGCTCATAGTCGCTCGCGTAGAACGCCATCGGCCGGCCGGTGATCGCGTAGTCGAACATCACGGAGGAGTAGTCGGTCAGCACGGCGTCGGCCACGCCGAGCAGGTCACTGACGTCGTCATGCCCCGACATGTTTCGTGCGATGTTCGCGTGCCGTCGCGAGACGATGGTCCGGTCAAGGTAGTGAGCCCGCAGCACGACGAACCACTCCTCGCCGAGATGTTCCTCGACGCGTCGTAGGTCGATGCGGGGCGAGTTGGCCGGGTTGCCCAGAGTCAGTGGCTTCGGGTAACGGCGAAAGGTCGGGGCGTAGAGCAGGATCTTGCGGTCCTCCGGGAGGCCCAGCTCACGCTTGAGGGCGCTTTGCACGCCGGGATCGTTGGCTCGGTGCAGTGGGTCGTTGCGCGGGTAGCCGGTGCGCAGCGGGTGGGTGGTGTGCCGGAACGCGTGTTGGAACACATCCTCGGACCAGCGGGACTGGACGACGAGGTCGTCCCAGCGGCGTACTCCCCGGTCCAGCTGCCGGTGGGTCTGCTCCGAGGCGCGCGCGAAGGTCGGCTCGTCGTACCCCATGTGCTTGAACGGCGTGCCGTGCCAGGTCTGTACATAACGCTGCCCTCGCCGTCGCAGGACGACCGGCGGGAAACCCTGGTTGTCGATGATGTGCCCGGCTCGCGCCAGCTCGTAGTAGTACCGCCAGCTGTCACGCTTGACCTTGATCACGCCATCAGGGAACCGAGTCACCTTGCGCTGGTAGGACCACACCATTCGGTGCGGCAGACCCATCGACACCATCTTCTCGTACAGGTATTTCGGACTGTCGCTGTACTGCTTGCCCAGATGAGACTCGAAGACCACCGTGTTCGCACGCAGCGGCAGCCGGCGAAGCACGTGCCGGTAGGCGACCGTCTTGAGCTGTCGTCCGGTGAGCCGGCGAGAGACGGCACGGTACGCCGGCAGCCGGCTCACCCGCTGCGAGATTCGCGCGGTCAGTGGCAGCGGTGGGACAGGTCGACGGTCTCGGAGCACCAGCGTCCGCTGGGTCGACAGCCCGATGATCAGACCGCGCTCCGACGGCTTGGGCCGGCTTGCCCTGCCGATCGTCCTGGGCAAGGCGCCCGCCGCGACACCGATGGCGTGGCCGTTGAACTCGCCCTGATGGTCAAGGCGCAGGTTGACGCTCCAGACCCGCTCCTTGCGACGCCCACGCGGCAACCGGTCGCCGTCGACGACCGCCTCCCAGGTCAGCCGGTCCGCGTCCAGGCTGACGGCACGGGTCGGGAACTCGATGGCCGTCCCTGGGTACATCCGGTCGTGGCGGAGTCGCACGGTGACCGCCAGGTCGCTCAGCGCGGGTAACCGCCCGAGCTGGTTGAGGACATCCCCGCGGAGCCGGAATGTGTTGTCCTGCGAGCTCACCTCCGTGAGCCGCCCGAAGAACGGGGCCACGCCGAACCGACCGTCGTGGGCGTGGAGCCAGCTGACGTCGAGCGCCTGTCGGCCGGCCGGGTCGTCGAGGTAGGCGTCGCAGAAGTAGACGCGGTCGTCCCGGCGTACCAGGGGAACCGTCACCCGAGCGTTGATCCACAGCTCAGCCGCGGCCACCGCCAGCGCGAGGTCGCCCTGGCGGACCAGGTAGGTCGCGAGCCGGCAACCGCGGCTCTGGCTCATGATCTGCTCGATGTCCATCTCACGCAGATAGTCGCCGGCGAGGCGGATCCACTCCTCCTGGTACGCCGTATCCCGCTCGCGCATGTCGTCGAGGTACAGCCTGATCTCGCGCTGCAGGAACCGATCGTCGATCAGTGGCTTGAACTCGAGCAGACCCTCGCGGCGCAGGAACTCGTCGATGATGCGGTGGACGGCCAGCCGGTCGGAGAAGTTCTCGATGTTGTCGCGGCGCAGGTGGATCGAGGCTTCGGGACTGCTGGTGTAGATCCGCCAGTAATAGACGGTCTCGGGGATGATCGCGATCCGGGTGGCGGACCCGTAGGCCTCAGCAGTGAACGCGAGGTCCTCGTAGTGCACGCCCTCGGGAAAGCGGATGCCGTGCTTGTTGAGGAAGGACATCCGGTAGAGCTTGTTGGTGCACAGGGTGTCGTTGAGGAGGTCGGGGTTCTCCGCTACCCCGTTCCACACCGCGTGCTCGTCGTAGAGGGCGCGCAGCCAACCGTGCTCGTTGCCGTTGTCCATGTCGACGCGGACGCAGCGACCCGAGACGAAGTCGGCACCGGTCTCCTCGATGGCCAGCAGCAGGTTCTTGCAGGCATGACGCTCGAGAACGTCATCGCTGTCCAGGAACATGACGTACGGCGCCCGCACCTGCTCTAGACCGGCGTTGCGGGGCCGGCTGCAGCCCCCGCTGTTTGTAGGGAGTCGGATGCTGCGCACCTTGGGCGACTGCGCGGCCAGGCGGTCGGCCACGTCAGCCATGCCGTCGGTCGACGCGTCGTCGACGATGATCAGCTCGAGGTTGGACAGGGTCTGGTTGAGCACTGACTCGACGGCATTCGGGAGCCGCGCCGCGTCGTTGAACCCGATCAGGACGACGGCGACATCGGGCGTCATCGCTCCACCGTGTCGAAGAGGCGCTCCCACAGCTGCATCACGTCGTCCGGCGCGAAGCGCTTCGAGCTGATGAGTGCCCGCTCTCCCATCGCCCGACGGGTCTCCGGCTCTTCGATGAGCCGGCGGAGCCCGGCGGACAGCTCGTCGATGGAGCCCTGCCGCACCACGATGCCGTCGTCACCGTCGGTGATGATCTCGCGGATCCCGGGCGAGCAGTCGTAGGAGACGCACGGCACCCCGCAGGCCATCGCCTCCACGAGCACGAGCGGCAGACCCTCGGCGTTCGAGGAGAGGGCGAACATCGAGGCGTCCAGCAGCTCTCGCTCGACATCGTTCGTGGGCCCCATCAGCAACACCCGGTCGGTCAGGCCGGCGGCTCGGATCTGCTGGTCGAGCACACTCCGCAGGCTGCCGTCGCCGAAGATCTTCAGGGTCCATTCGGGATGGTCCGGCGCCAGCCGCCCGAAGGCTTCGATCATGGCCCGGTGGTTCTTCTCCGGTGCGACGCGCCCCACTGTGATGATCGTCGGCGACCGCAGTGCCGCCGGCATGGCGGGTCGCATCGTGACCGGGTTGGGCATCACCCCGGTGTTGTTGAGCCCCACGCGTCGGAACTGTTCGGCATCCGGCCTGGTGAGCAGCAGGAAGCAGTCGATGTCCGGGTACAGCGACATGATCCGCCCGAAGCGGCTCGACCGGCTTCCCTTCATCCCCACGGACGCGGCAAACGACTCGTGACTCTGCCCGATCACCCGCAGGTGCGACGTCTCGGCCGCCGCTACCCAGTTCATGGCATGAATCTGCATGCAGAGCACGATTCCGCCGGAGACGGAATGAAACAGCTCGTTGAGGCGCGCGATGTCCTGCGGTGTCGGCTGCTCGAGCCGCCCGCGTCGGTCGCCACCGGATGGGGACGCGTGCTCGCCGAGGACGTGGGTCGTATACGTGGTGCCGGCCGAGGGGTAGTGATGTTGCGGCTCGAAGGGTCGGACCCCGATCAACCGCACCCGGTGGCCGCGCTCCCCGAACAGCTCGGCGAGCATGTGAGCGACTCGTTGCAGACCGCCGAGCTCATCGATGTTGTTGGCGACCAGGAACAGGTCCCGCGGCCGACCGGAAGGTCCGGCCACCGGATCGGTCACCGCGACCGATACGGCGGGAGCGGCTGTCACACGAACACCGTACAGAGCACGCACGGTGGTGCAGAACCGGCTCACAGTAATCTCGCCTCGTGAACCAGCGCGCCGCGACCCCCGGCCCGACCGTGGGCATGGTCGGAGCCGGCCAGCTGGCACGCATGACGCAGCAGGCCGCGATCGGCCTCGGACTGTCGCTGCGCGTGCTGGCCGAGTCACCCGACGACGGCGCTGCACTCGTGACGCCATCGGTCGAGATCGGCGCTCCGGACGACCAGGCCGCGGTCGAGCGGTTCGCGAAGACGTGTGACGTCGTGACGTTCGACCACGAGCATGTCCCGCAACCGATCCTCGTGGCGCTCGAGAGTTCCGGGGTGACGGTGCGGCCCGGTTCCGCCGCCCTGCGCTTCGCCCAGGACAAGCGGGCGATGCGGCGGCGGCTGGTCGAGCTCGGTCTCCCGGTGCCGGCCTGGTCGGACGATCCCGCCGCCCTGCCGCGGCCGTATGTCGCGAAAGCGGTCACCGGCGGGTACGACGGTCGAGGGGTGTGGTTCATCGCGGAGGGTGACCCGCTGCCGGATGTCGACCTCATCGTCGAGGAACGGGTGTCGATCGTCCACGAGCTCGCGATCCAGGTCGCCCGAACGCCGTCGGGCCGGATCCGTACCTGGCCGGTCGTCGAGACGGTGCAGCGGGACGGCATCTGCGTCGAGGTCGTGGCGCCGGCACCTCGGCTGAGTCCCACGCTCGCGAACGACGCGGAGCAGCTGGCCATCACGATCGCCAATGAGCTCGACGTCGTGGGCGTGATGGCCGTCGAGCTGTTCGAAGCGCCGAGCGGATTGCTCGTCAACGAGCTGGCGATGCGCCCGCACAACTCCGGTCACTGGACCATCGAGGGGAGCGCCACGAGCCAGTTCGAGCAGCACCTGCGTGCCGTTCTCGACTGGCCGCTGGGCGACACCCGGCCGCGGGCGCCGGTCAGTGTCATGGTCAACCTGCTGGGCGGGGAGGCCACCGATCTCGCCACGTCGTTGCCGGCGGCGCTCGCCGCCGTCCCGGATGCATCGGTACATCTCTACGGCAAGCAGCCGCGACCTGGCCGCAAGCTGGGCCACGTGACCGTGCTGGGCGACGACGTCGTCAGCGTCCGCGACCGGGCCCGCCGCGCTGTCGCCGTACTGCGAGGAGACGAATCGTGACCGCAGTCGTCGGCATCGTGATGGGCAGCGACTCGGACTGGCCGACGATGCGGCCGGCGGCTGACGTCCTGTCCGACTTCGACGTCGAGTGTGAGGTGCGCGTCGTTTCCGCCCACCGGACCCCGCGCGACATGCTCGACTACGGCCAGCAGGCGGCCGACCGGGGGCTGCGGGTGATCGTCGCGGGTGCAGGCGGGGCCGCCCACCTGCCCGGGATGCTGGCGGCGGTGACCCCGCTGCCCATTATCGGTGTCCCGGTCCCGCTCGCTCATCTCGACGGGATCGACTCGCTGCTGTCGATCGTCCAGATGCCGGCCGGCGTCCCCGTCGCGACGGTGTCCGTCGCCGGTGCCCGCAACGCGGGACTGCTCGCCGTCCGCATCCTCGGCGTCGCCGACGATCGACTCCGGGCCGAGATGGTGCGTTACCAGGCCGAGCTCGCCGACACTGCGCGGAGCAAGGACGCCGCGCTGCGCGCCGACCGCGAGGGTCAGGCATGACCAGCAGCCCGGCCGAAACTGCCGGCGGCCTGGTCGCCTGGACGGTGGAGGTCGACGACCCCGGTGACCTGCTGACCTGGCTGCCGGCGGGGGAGTCCTTCGCGTTCCTGCGCGGCGGTGACGGCATCGTGGGCTGGGGTGAAGCGGTGCGGCTGCCGGCAGTCGGGGTGCGTTCCGCCGCCGACCTGGCCGCCGATGTCGCCGAGCTGCTCGCTGCCATGACGGTGCGCGACGACGTGCGACTGGCCGGGACCGGGCCGATCGCGATCGCCTCGCTGGTCTTCGACCCGCAGGCCGCTGGATCGGTCGTCGTGGTGCCTAAGGTCGTGCTCGGCCGCCGCGAGGGCCGATCCTGGCTGACGTTGACCACGCCACCCGGCGCCGTCGAGGTGCCGGCGCTGCGTCGCCGACCGGTCGCCGCGACGAGCGCACCGCCGGCGTCGGTGACGGCGGAGGTCCCCCCCGTTGTCAACTGGCGCGAGTCCGTCGCGACCGCTGTCGCGGCGCTGAACGCAGGTGAGCTCGACAAGGTTGTGCTGGCCCGGGCGTTGGACGTCGCAGCCGAGAAGGAGCTGGACCCCCGAGCGGTCGCTTCCCGGCTCGCAGCCCGCTTCCCGGCCTGTTTCACCTACATCTGCGACGGCCTGGTCGGGGCGTCGCCGGAGCTGCTGGTCCGTCGTACCGGTCGCCATGCCGAGTCCGTGGTCCTCGCCGGTACGGTTCGACGCGGCCTCACGCTGGAAGAGGACGCCGAGCTCGAGGCGTCGTTGCTGGCGTCCACCAAGGACGCGGCCGAACATCGGTGGGCCGTGACCAGCGTCCAGCAGGTGTTCGGGTCGGTGGCGTCCGAGGTCGTCGTGGACCCCAGGCCGACCCTGCTCCGGCTCGCCAACGTCACGCATCTCGCTACCCGCGTGGCGGCCTGGCTGGCGGCCGACCCGCCGTCCGCGCTGTCACTGGCAGCGACGCTGCACCCGTCGGCAGCCGTGGGCGGCAGCCCGCGGGAGGCAGCACTCGCGGCCATCAAGCGGTTGGAGGCCGCACCCCGGGGTCGGTACGCGGCGCCGGTCGGGTGGGTCGATGCGTCAGGCGACGGTGAGTTCGCGATCGCGCTGCGGTGCGCGCAGATCGACGGGTCGGCCGCCCGGCTGTGGGCTGGGGCCGGCATCGTCGCTGAGTCCGACCCCGACGCCGAGGTCGCCGAGACATCCGCCAAGTTCGACGCGGTCCTCTCCGCCCTGGTCTGAGCGGCCCCTGCTCTGAGCGGGTTCGCCAGGGAACGTCACCCGGTCGCCGGGTTTCGCCCGGTCGGGAAGGGCAATACCCCTGATACGTGAATCCCCGGAGCCCCGGGGCAACGAGCCGGAAGGCAGACCATGGGTATCGGTGCAGGAATCTTCCTCGTCGCGGTAGGGGCGATCCTTACGTTTGCCGTGAACTGGACCGCCAGCGGCTTCAACATCCACACCATCGGGATCATCCTGATGATCGCCGGTGTGGCTGGCATCATCCTCGACATCGCGCTGTTCGCGCCGCGCCGTCGCAGTCGTTCGACGACGGTCGTGAGCAACAACGGCACGCCGCAGCAGCAGGTCACCGAGGCCCGGACCACCTACTGATCGCCCCTTGCGCCTGACACTATGCAGGCATGAGCGTCTCGCTACGGCTCGCCGCCGTGTCACTGGACTGTGCCGACCCGCTGGAGCTGGCCACCTTCTACAGCCGGCTCACGGGATACGAGGTCGTCTTCAGCAACGCCGACTTCGTCGCGTTGCGCGGTGACGTCTTCATCACAACGCAGCGGGTCGAGGGCTACCAGCCGCCGACGTGGCCGGAGTCCGAGCGGGCGAAGATGATCCACCTCGACTTCGCCACCGACGACCTCGATGGGGCACAGGAGGTAGCGGTCGGCCTGGGCGCAACCCTCGCCAAGACCCAACCGCAACCGGACGGGTGGCGGGTGCTGCTCGACCCCGCCGGACACCCGTTCTGCCTGTCGTCGATGATCCCCGAGGACCTGTGAGCTGACCGCTTCCGCTCAGCCGAGGCGCGAGTGCAGGAAATCCACGCTCCGGTTCCACGCCGTCTGCGCGGCCTCGGCGTCGAACGTGCCGAGCTTGTCCTTGTCGTTGTGGAAGGCATGACCAGCCGGGTAGTAGAAGAACTCGACCTCAGCGCCTGACTCGTCGCGGATCTGCTTCTCCTGATCCCGGGCGGCACCGACCGGGTAGAACTCGTCCTGCTCGCCGTAGTGCCCCTGCACCGCAGCCGTGATCGAGGCGTACTGGTTGGGCACCGCGGGGCCCACGCCGTAGAACGGTACCGCCGCGCCGACCTTGTCGCCCTGCTGCGCAGCGAGCTGGAGAACGAAGCCACCGCCCATGCAGAACCCGATGGCGCCGACCGAGCTGGATGTCACGGCGTCGTTCGCGAGCAGGAAGTCGACGGCGCCCGCGAGGTCGCGCGCGGCCCGGTCGACGGGCAGGGCGGTCATCATCTCGCCGGCCTCGTCGGCATCATGCGCGACCTTGCCGCCGTAAAGATCCGGCGCGAGAGCGACGAAGCCCTCAGCTGCGAGCCGGTCGGTGATGTCGGCGATGTGATCGTCGAGCCCCCACCACTCCTGAATCACGACCACCCCTGGACCGCTCCCGGATTCCGGCACAGCGAGGTAGCCGTGGGCCTCGTTGCCGTTGCTGGGAAACGTGACGTTCTGGCGGGCACCGTCTTCTGCCATGGATCAGCCTTTCCGGAAGGGAGCAACGACTAGAGGCACTGTATTCTCACCGGGGTTTTGTTCCTCAGCAGAACCTCACGGACCGGATCGGACACCAGTTCACTTGCCTGCGCGGCTGAGCGTCGTCGTACCGATTGCCGCGAGTGCTGGCCACCTCGACAGTTGCCTGCGCTCGCTCGGCGACCAGTCGATCGACGCCCTCGATGTCGTCATCGTCGATGACGGTGCCGCCGCCAACTCCCTCGACGTGGCTCGCGGCTGGGCCGCTCGCGACCCGCGCTTCCGGGTCGTCGCCCGGACCGGTGATGCGTCCGCCCGCGATGCCGGTGTCGCCGCGGCGCGGAGCGAGTTTCTCGGTTTCGTCAACGCCGAGGACGTCGTTCCTCGTCGCGGCTACGAGCTGTTGCTGCGCAAGCTCGAGAGCAGCGGCTCGGACTTCGCCACCGGGAACGTGCGACGACTGGTCGGGCGATCGGTCGTGCCCGAACCCTCGGTTGCGAGGGCCTTCGCCCGCAGCCGCAGCAGGGTCCGGCTTGCCGACGTTCGCCCACTGATCGCCGACCAGCTGATCACGAACAAGCTGTGGCGGCGGAGCTTCTGGGACGAGCACTCGTTCCGGCTGCCGGACGGCGATGACCCGTCCGCCGACGTCGCCATCGTCCTGCGCGCCCACCTGCTCGCCGGTTCGGTCGATGTCGTCAGGCACTCGGTCTACCTGCGGCGGGTCCCTAACGGCAACGACCTCGCCGCGACCACCGGGCTCACCGACATCGAGCAGTTCCGGCTGCGGTTTGCCGGCATCGAGGCGGTCCGGCAGATGCTCGGCAGCCTGGGGCCACGGAAGGTCGTGCGGTGGTACGACGCGAACGTGGTGCGTCAGGACCTGCCGCCGTACCTCAACGTGCTGGACATCGCCGACGACGAGTACGCGCGCGAGCTGGTCGACACGTTGCGCGGCTATCGCAGCCAGCTCCGTGCCAGCGCGTTCGAGTCGCTTCCTACCATCGACCGGCTGATCTGGCACCTGATCGGTCGCGGTCTTGTCGACCAGGTCGTCGAGACGGTCGAGTTCGCCAAGCAGGGCCAGGGTCGGACCCAGGCGGTTCGGCGCGGTGATCGGTGGTACGACGACCTGCCGTTCCGGACCGACCCGGCCCTGGCGATTCCCGCCGACGTCTACGAGCTCGACCACCAGCTGATGCCCGTCGTCACGGTTGAGGAACTGGGGTGGACGGGCCACCGGCTGTTCATCCGCGGCCATGCCCACATCAGGCATCTCGGTGCCCCGCTCCCGGCCAGCCAGCGGATCCGGATCTACGCGACCGCAGTGACCAAGCGCCGGGTGCGCGTGCCGCTTCGGGTACGCCAGGCCCATCGCCCGGATGTCACAGCGGGCACCAGTGGACTCGCCAACCTCGACTGGTCGGGCTTCTCGGCCGTGCTGTCGGGCCGGTTGCTGCGGGTTGGCCGGCTGATCGGGATCACCCGCTGGCAGCTCACGCTGAGCGTGGCGACGCAAGGGGTCGAGCGCACGGCCGGTAAGTGGCTCGCGGCCGCGACGCTGGATCGATGGGTGGGAGACCGTCGGCTCGCCGGCCTCCGAGTGATGCGCGCGCGGCTGTCCACGAAGGGCGATCTGACCGTAGGGATCGAAGCCGAACCGCCGACCGTGACCTCGCTCGACGTCTCGGACGGCGGCCTCGTGCTCGCGGCTAACCCCGGAGGTGTCGTCGATCCCAGGCGGCTCCGCCTCGTGACCGGCACCCGGACCCATGCCTACCCCGTCAGGTCCGGAGCCGGCGGGATCAGTGTCGTGGCGCCGCTCGTCCATCTCGCGGCGGGCGCCGAGACCGTCGAAGGGCCGGGGCCGGTCGAGATCGGTGACGGCAGCATCGATTGGTCGGTCCGGGTGCAGGACGGCAGCGGCGCCGACCACGTGCTCATCGCGGCCCTGCGGGATCAGGCACCGACCTGGTCGTTGCCGCGGGGCCGCGAGTTGGTGGCCTACCGGAGCCACACCGGTGCGCTGCGCCTGGTCGAGCGGTCAGCGCGCCCGGTGATCGAGCAGATCTCGTGGTCGGGCGACGGAGAGCTCGTGCTCGCCGGTCGCTTCCCCGCCGAGGCCGCCTCGCGCCGGGCGGTTTTGCGCGGTCGTGGCGGTGATGAGGAGCATGGGATCGATATCGACGTCGACCGCGACGGTGCCCGCTTCACACTGCGGTTCTTCCCGGCGCACCTACCGGGCCGCTTCGGGTCCTTCCCGCTGGTGCCCGGGACCTGGGAGTTCTTCCTCGAAGGGCTGGGCAGCCACCCTCGAGTGCGGTTCGCGGCCGATCCGGGCGTGGTGCCAGCACCGGCCGTCGGCCGCACCGACGGGGGCGGCACGTTCTCGCTCCGCCGGTCGGGCCCACTCGCCCTGGTCTTGGTCGCGCACGGTGACCGGGCGGAACGCGAGCGGGGGGCAGCGAACCAGCACCGGCTGCGCACCGTGCGGTACCCCTCGGCCTCGCTAGCACCGTTGCGGGACGCCGTCACCTACCTCAGCTTCAACGGCCGCCAGTTCTCGGATAACCCCCGCGCCATCTACCAGGAGCTGGTCAGCGGGGACCTCGATCTCGAGCAGCTGTGGGTGGTCCGCCAGGACCGCTGCCAGGTGTCGGGGCCGGCAACCGTGCTGCGCGAGTTCAGCGAGGAGTACTACGACGCCATGGCGACGTCGCGGCTCATCGTCACGAACGACTACCTCCCACCGTGGTTCGTCACGCGGCCCGGACAGGTCGTGCTCCAGACCTGGCATGGCCACCCGCTCAAGCTGATTGGCCAGGACCGGCCGGCGGTGCGCAAGGTGAGCGTCAACGCCGCCGTCCGACAGGCACAGAGCTGGACCCATGTCCTGTCACCCAGCCCGGCGGCCACCCCAATGCTCGCGAGCGCCTTCGGGGTGGCCGGCAAGCTGCTGGAAACCGGGTACCCACGGACCGACATGCTCGTCGGGGCGGAGCTGTCGGCCCGCTCGGCGGCGGTTCGGGAACGGATCGGCGTACCAGCCGGAAAGCGCGTGGTGCTCTACATGCCGACCTACCGCGACCAGCTCGCACAGGGCCAGGCCCGCTACGCGTTGAACCAGGACCTGGATCTCGACCTGCTGCGTCGCGAGCTCTCCGATGACCATGTCGTGTTGTTCCGCAAGCACCACTACGTGGTGGGCGCCTCGATGACGGAGCCGGACGAGTTCGTCATCGATGTCTCGGGCTACCCCGACGCGACCGAGCTGATGCTCGCTGCCGACGTGCTGATGACCGACTACTCGTCGGCGATGTTCGACTGGATGCGCACGGGTCGCCCGATCGTCTACTTCGTTCCGGACCTCGAGTACTACCGGGACGAGCTGCGCGGTTTCTACTTCGACCTCGAGGCCGTCGGCCCCGGGCAGTTCGTCAGGACCAACAACGAGGTGGTCGATGCGCTTCGCTCGGCCGACGAGCTGGCGCCCAGCTACGCCGAGCGGTACCAGAGGTTTCGATCCACCTACTGCAGCCTCGACGACGGCGGCGCGTCCGCGCGCGTCGTCGACGTCTTGCAGGACCTGCTTGCGGGCCGCAGCGTCGACCTAGCCGTCACGTCCTAGCTCGAGGGCGGCGACCGCGGCCGCTCCGGCGTCGCGCAGCTGGTCGTGGAGCGCCGCGTTCTGCTCGCGATCCGTTCGCACCTCGACGATCCGCAGGCCGACCGGGGCCTTCAGCGCATTGCGGAGCTCCTCGACGTCGCTGACCTCGACATGCGCGATCCGGTACGCCGCCGCGAGGTCGGCCAGCGCAATCCCGTGCGGCGTGCCGAAGACTCGCTCGAAGTCCGCCGCGGCTACCCCGGTGTGCTGTGGGAGGAGCGAGAAGATGCCGCCGCCGTCGTTGTTGATGACGACGTAGGTGACGTCGGGCCGGGCGTCGGGGCCGGGCAGCAGCCCGTTGACGTCGTGCAGCAGCGACAGGTCGCCGCACAGCGCGACGGTCGGGCCGTCGTGTCCCAGCGCGACGCCCTGGGCGGTGGAGACGAAACCATCGATCCCGCTGACGCCGCGGTTCGCGACGATCCGCAGCGCCCGCGGCCGCATCACGGTGTCGAGGTCCCGGATCGGCATCGAGGAGGAGACCACGAGAGCCGTGTCGTCAGGGACGGCCGCGGCAACCTCCCGTGCGATGAGCGGCTCGCTCAACTCTGCAGTCGCGTCCAGCACCTCGTCGACCGCGTCCCCCGCGGCGGCAGCGGCCGACTGCCAAGCGACCAGCCACTCAGGGCCGGCTGGAGATGCGAGCGCGGCTGCCAGCGACTCCGGCGAGCAGCGGATCACGGCTCTAGCGGTGCGGGTGACGTTCCAGCCGGAGCCGTACGGGTCGACGACGACATGAGGCGTCGCCGCGAGCCAGCCGAGCAGGGCGCGGGAGAGCCCGACCCGACCCACAACGACGGCCAGGTCGGGCCGGTACGCCGCGTTGAACCCGGGGTCGCGCAGCACCGCGTCGGTGGCCCGCAGCGCCGACGGCCCGCGCCGTGCGTTGCTGTGGGGCTCCGCCAGCAGCGGCCAGGACGCTCGTCCGGCGAGCCTCGTCGCCGCTTCGGCCATCGCCGCCGGCGTGTCGCCGCAGACCACGACCCCTCGGGTCACGCCGTGCAGCGTCCGGGTCAGCTCGGGCGGAATGCTGTCGCGCGGTACCGCCGGCTCGGCCGGCTGCTGCGGTACCTCGAGGCCGAGGCTGAAGGGGAAACCGACACCGTCGTCGACCGGGAGCAGCGGCTCGTCGAACGGCAGGTTCAGCTGCACCGGGCCGGGCGGCTCGCCCCGGCGAGAGCCGATCCCCAGGCAGTGCTCAGCCGCGTCCGCGACGAGGGTTCGCCAGTGGCCGACGACGCCCGGCTCCGAGGCAGGGAGCGGCGCGTCCACCGCCTGTCTCACCGCGGAACCGAACATCGCCACCTGGTCGATGGTCTGGTTCGCGCCGGTGCCCCGCAGCCCAGCCGGCCGGTCGGCGGTCAGGGCCAGCAGCGGGACTCGAGACAGGTCAGCCTCCATCACCGCGCCGTGCAGATAGCTCGTGGCGGTGCCCGACGTACACAGGACGGGGACGATGTGACGCGAGACTCGCGCGATTCCCAGCGCGAGGTACGCCGCCGACCGTTCGTCGATCCGGACGTGCACCCGCACCCGGTTATCGGCGAGCAGGGCCAGGGCTACCGGCGTCGACCGGGAGCCCGGCGCCACCACGGCGTCGGTCGTGCCCTGTCGGACCAGCTCGTCGACGAGCACGGTTGCGAACGCATGCCCGGCGTTGCGGGCCTCAACCACCGTCGTCGCTCGAGTCGAGTCGGGCCTGGGCCCGGTGCAGCCGGTCCCGCCACCACCGGTCCAGCTCGTCGTCGGCCGCCCAGCGGATGAGCAGGTCGGCCTCGGGGCTGACCGCGACGACGGGCAGGGCACCGTCGACCGGGATCAGGCCGGGCCGGCATACGTCGCCGTCGAGCAGCGGGACGGTGCCGAGGCCGCACGCGTAGGGCAACGCGGGGAGTGCGGCGGCGAGAGCGACGCCGGCCGCGATCCCGATCGAGGTCTCGATCGCGCTGGACACGACGACCGGCAGCCCGCACCGCTCGGCCAGCCGCAGGCAGGCGCGCACCCCGCCGAGCGGCTGCACCTTGAGAACGACGATGTCCGCGGCCTCGAGCCCTACGACCCGCATCGGGTCCGCGGCGGTGCGGATCGACTCGTCGGCGGCGAGCCGGACGTCGACCCGTCGGCGCAGCGTCGCCATTTCCTCAAGGGTCAGCACGGGCTGCTCCGCGTACTCCAGGTCGTACCGGTTCAACGTGCGCAGCGCCGTCTCGGCCTCGTCCAACGTCCAGGCCGCGTTCGCGTCGATCCGCAACTGGCCGTCCGGGCCCAGCGCGTCCCGGACCGCCTCGACCCGCGCCTCGTCGTCGGCCAACGTCTGCCCGGGCTCGGCCACCTTCACCTTGGCGGTGCGGCAGCCGGATGCCACCACCATGTCGTGGGCCTGCTGCGCCGGCACCGCCGGAACGGTCGTGTTCACCGGTATCTCACTGCGGCGCGGCGCCGGCCAGCCGACGTCGGCGGCCTCACGCGCTGCCGCCAGCCATCGGGAGGCCACCCGGTCGTCGTACTCGGGGAACGGCGAGAACTCTCCCCACCCGGCGTCGCCCTGGATCAGCAGCCCGCTGCGCCGGTCCTGGCGCCGGAACCGGACCCGCATCGGGATGTCGACGACATGCATCAGGCGAGCAACAGCCCGGCGGCGAGCAGTACCGCGACGGCCAGCTCGAGCCGGCCGGTGCCACCCAGGGCGGGGATCAGCGCTCGCCCGACGCCACCGCCGCGCACGGCCGTGACGGGCTCCCGGGCGAGCGGTATGGCGAGCACGACCAGCAGCGGCCAGAACGACCGGGCGGCGACCGGTTCGCCGATGACCGACAGCCCGAGGCCGAGTGCGATCGCCGCGACGAACAGCTGCCGGGTGCGCGCCTCACCGAGGCGGACCGCGAGGGTCCGCTTGCCGGCGACGGCGTCGGTAGGGACGTCGCGCAGGTTGTTGACGACGAGGATGGCGACCGCGAGCACGCCGGTGGCGACCGCGGCGACCCAGGCGGTGGCAGGAAGCTGTCGGTGCTGGACGTACGACGAGCCGAGCGTTGCCGCCAGCCCGAAGAACACGAAGACGAAGACCTCGCCGAGCCCGGCCGAGGCGTACGGCCGGGGGCCGCCGCTGTATCCGAGCAGCGCGAGGAACGCGGCCAGGCCGATCAGCACCAGCCACCACGAGACCATGGCGGCGAGCGCCAGGCCCGCCGCGGCGGCGACGGCGACCGCCACCCCGACCGCGAGCAGCATCTGCCGGGGACGGACCAGCCCGCTCGCCACGGCGCGGCGCGGGCCGGCTCGTTGCACCGTGTCGACGCCGCGGACGCCGTCGAAGTAGTCGTTGGCGTAGTTGACGGCGACCTGGACGGCGAGCGCGACGACGACGACGAGCGCGAACCGTCCCACCACGAGTCCCTGCGACCCGACTCCGGCCGCGGTGCCGACGAGGACCGGCGCGACGGAGGCGGGCAAGGTGCGCGGGCGAGCCGCTTCGACCCAGACGTTCACGCCGGGCCTGGCCAGGCGACCACGCAGCGACCTCCTCGAAGCGGCCGCCACCGTGGCGACTTACCGTCGTACCACGATGCCAGCACCCACTTCCGGCCGCCTGCTCGGGCTCGCCCTTCCGCCAGGCGATGATTTCATCGCCGGGCTCGAAGCGGCCTGGGCGAACGGCGACGCCGTGCTGCCGCTGGACCCACGCGCGCCGCGCGCGGTCACCGAGCGGCTGGTCGACGCGATGCGGCTGGACCTGCCCGTCGATGACGGCGTGGCGCTAGTCATCGCGACATCCGGGTCGACCGGGCAGCCGAAGGGCGCGCAGCTCGGCCATGCCGCCCTCGAGGCCTCGGCCCGCGCTACCCATGCGCGGATCGGTCTGGAGCCGGGCGACCACTGGCTGTCCTGTCTGCCGTGGCAACACATCGGCGGGCTGCAGGTGATGCTGCGGGCCCGGCTGCTGCGCATCCCGCTCACCGTCCACGAGCGCTTCGACGTCGACGCGGTGGCGGCCAGCCCGGCCACGCTGGTGTCGCTGGTCCCGACCCAGCTGCTGCGGTTGCTCGACGCCGCTGTCGACGTCCGGCGGTTCCGCGCCATCCTGCTCGGCGGGGCCGCCGCGTCACCGGCCCTGTTGGAGCGCGCGCGTGAGGTCGGCGCCGCCGTCGTCACGACGTACGGCATGAGCGAGACCTCGGGTGGTTGCGTGTACGACGGACGCCCGCTGGACGGCGTCGAGGTGGCGATCGCGGACGATGGGCGGATCCAGGTCCGGGGACCGGTGGTCATGACCGGGTATCGGCTACGCCCCGACCTGACCGGTGAGGTGTTGTCGGCGGATGGCTGGCTCACCACGGGTGATCTCGGCGAGATCGGCCCGGACGAGCGGTTGGCGGTCAAGGGTCGCGCCGACGACGTGATCGTCAGTGGGGGGGAGAACGTGGTCGCGTCCGAGGTCGCGGCAGTTCTGGGCGGTCACCCGGATGTCGTCGAGGTGATCGTCACCGGCGTCCCTGACGAACAGTGGGGGCAACGCGTCGTTGCCGTGCTCGTGGCGCGCGGTGAGCGGGCTCCGTCACTGGCGGAGCTGCGCGAGTTCTGTGCTGGGCGGCTTCCCCAAGCCGCAACCCCCCGTGGGCTCGTCGTGGTCGACGAGCTGCCGCGTCTGCTGTCGGGAAAACCCGATCGGCTCGCGGTGCTGCGGTTAGCTCAAGCAACACCCGCCATCAGCCAGTCGGCGGATCCGGGCTCGCGGTCGTAGACCTCTCGCGAATCCAGGGCGCTGGCAAGGTCGAGCAGCAGCGTCAGCGGAACGCCGGCAGCCATCAGCTCCATGGCCAGGTGCGTCTGCTCCGGCCGCGTCGGGCGGTCGGTGGTGCGGGGTGACGATTGATATGGCTTGGTCATGGCCCGTGCTCCAATCGTGGTCGTCAGTCCTATTTGTCGGCGCCGATCGGAGTAGCGCTTAATGGGCCATTTGGGCGAATGATGGCCCGAGATGACTAGAACGTCTAGTTACGGGTACTAGGCGTCACGGTCGGCCGAGCGCGCGGTAGGTCCAGCCGGCCTCACGCCAGCGGACCGGGTCGAGCGCGTTGCGACCATCGACGATGTTGCGGCGGGCGACGACCGTACTGAGCACCGCCGGGTCCAGCTCGCGGAACTCTCGCCACTCCGTCAGGTGCAGGACGATGTCCGCGTCCCGGGCGGCGTCGACTGCCGAGTCGGCGTAGGCCAGGTGGGGGTAGTCGCGTCGCGCGTTGTCCGCGGCGACCGGGTCGTAGACGATCACCGTCCCGCCGGCCTTGCTGATCCGCGTCGCAACGTCCAGGGCGGGCGAGTCGCGGATGTCGTCGCTGTCAGGCTTGAAGGCTGCGCCGAGCACTGCGACCCGTTGGTGAACGAAGGTGTCGTCCAGCAGCTCACGGGCCAGGTCGACCATCCGGGCTCGACGCCGCAGGTTGATGGCGTCGACCTCGGTCAGGAACGACAACGCCTGGTCGACGCCCAGCTCGCCGGCCCGGGCCATGAACGCCCGGATGTCCTTCGGCAGGCAGCCCCCACCGAAGCCGAGGCCGGCGTTAAGAAACCGACCGCCGATCCGGCTGTCGTGCGACAACGCCTGCGAGAGCAGCGTCACGTCGGCGTGCGTCGCCTCGCACACCTCCGCCATCGCGTTGATGAAGGAGATCTTGGTGGCCAGGAACGCGTTCGCGGCTACCTTGACCAGCTGCGCGGTGGCGAGGTCGGTGATGACGACGGGTGATCCGGTGGCGATCACGGGCGCGAACACCTCGCGCATCACGGCCTCGCCGCGCGCCGACGTCACGCCGAACACCAGCCGGTCCGGGCGCAGCGTGTCCTCGACCGCGAACCCCTCACGCAGGAACTCCGGGTTCCAGACCAGGTCCACCTCGTCGCCGGCCGGCGCGGTGGAGGTCAGGGTGCTGCGGATCCGCTCCGCCGTGCCGACCGGCACGGTGGACTTGCCCACGACGGTGCACGGCCGGGTCAACAGCGGCGCGAGCGTGGCCACCGCCGTCTCGACGTAAGACATGTCGGCGGCGTACTCGCCGTCCTTCTGCGGGGTGCCGACGCACAGGAAGTGGACGTCCGCGTCGACGATGTCGGCGTAGTCGGTGGTGAAACGCAGCCGCCCGCTCTCGAGGGTCGTACCAAGCAGCTCGGCCAGACCCGGCTCGTAGAACGGAACCTCGCCGGCGGACAGCCGGGCGACCTTCGTGGCATCGGTGTCGACGCCGACGACGTCGTACCCCAATGAGGCCATGCAGATCGCATGCGTCGCGCCGAGGTAGCTGGTGCCGATGACAGACAGAGTGGGCAAGCTCACGCCTGCAGCCTAGGGATCCCGACGGTGTCGACCGGCGTCACGGCCTAGCATCGCAGCGTGAATCCTGGGTTCGACACGTTCGTGCTCCCTGAGGAGCACCAGTTGCTCCGCAAGGCCGTCCGAGCACTCGCAGACGACAAGATCGCGCCGCGCGCCGCCGCGATCGACTCCTCGGCGGAGTTCCCCTGGGACGTCCACCAGGCACTGGTCGACGCCGACCTGCATGCGGTTCACGTTCCGGAGGCGTACGGCGGAACGGGGGCCGACGCGATCGCCTCGGCGATCGTCATCGAGGAGATCGCGCGGGCCTGCGCGGCGTCGTCGTTGATCCCCGCCGTGAACAAGCTCGGCACGATGGGTCTGATCCTGGCCGGGAGCGAAGAGCTGAAGACGAAGTACCTGGGCAAGCTGGCTCGGGGCGAGGGGATGTTCAGCTACTGCCTGTCCGAGCCGGAGGCCGGCAGCGACGCCGCGAACCTCAAGACCCGGGCGGTCCGTGACGGTGACAGCTACGTGCTGAACGGCACCAAGCGGTGGATCACGAACGCCGGGGTGTCGGAGTTCTACACCGTGATGGCGGTCACCGACCCGGCGGCGGGGTCGAAGGGCATCTCGGCCTTCGTCGTCGAGAAGGCCGACGCGGGCGTGAGTTTCGGGGCGCCGGAGAGGAAGCTGGGGATCAAGGGATCGCCCACCTGCGAGGTCTATTTCGACGACGTGCGGATCCCCGCCGACCGTCGGATCGGCGACGAGGGAACCGGGTTCAAGACAGCGTTGCGGACGCTGGACCACACCCGGCTCACGATCGGCGCGCAGGCGTTGGGGATCGCCCAGGGCGCCGTCGACTACTGCCTCGGGTACGTCCAGGAGCGCAAGCAGTTCGGGAAGCCGATCATGGACTTCCAGGGTGTGTCGTTCATGCTCGCCGACATGGCGATGAAGACCGAGGCGGCTCGCGCCCTGATCTACTCCGCCGCGGCGCTGTCCGAGCGGCTCGACCCGAACCTCACCTTCATGTCGGCGGCCGCGAAGTGCTTCGCCTCCGATGCGGCGATGGAGGTCACGACCGACGGCGTCCAGCTGCTCGGTGGCTACGGCTACACCAACGACTACCCGCTCGAGCGAATGATGCGCGACGCCAAGATCACCCAGATCTACGAAGGCACCAACCAGATCCAGCGACTCGTGATGGCGCGCGCCCTCCGCAAGGCGCACCCGCTGCGCTGACCGCGCGGGTCAGACGACGCGGGTGCCCTCCTGGGAGACGAGGGCGGCGAAGCCCGCGCTGAGCTCTCGCGTGCGCCGGCCGACGCTCCCGTCGCCGATGGTGCGGCCATCGACCTCGAGGACCGGCGCGAGCTCCCCCATCGTCCCGGTGACGAACGCCTCGTCTGCTGCGTACAGCTGGGCCAACGAGCAGTCACCGACGTCGGTCGGCAGTTCCGTGGCCGCCGCGATCCGCAGCACCGTGGCCCTCGTGATCCCCTCCGGGCACGCGGCCGTGGTGGGGGTACGCAGCACGCCGTCGCGCACGAAGAACAGGTGAGTGGCGTTGGTTTCGGCGATGAACCCGCGGCCGTCGAGCATGATCGCGTCGTCCGCCCCGGCGGCGTTGGCCTCGATCTTGGCGAGGATCGAGCCGAGCAGGTTGTTGTGGTGGATCGTCGGGTCCAGCACGTCCGGGCCCGGTCGGCGAAGGCTCGACGTGACGAGCCGGATCCCGCCCCCGTCGTACACCGGGGGCTTGTGCTCGGCGAGCACGATGAGCGTGGGACCGGACTGGTTCAGCCGGGGGTCCATCCCGCTGGTGATCTTCACGCCGCGGGTCAGGGTGAGCCGGATGTGCACGCCGTCAGTCATGGCGTTGGCCGCCAGGGTGCGTCGGATCTCGGTAGTGATCTCGGCATCGGTCGGGACAGTGGCGAAGGCCAACGCCTGAGCGGATCGGCGGAGCCGGGCGAGGTGCTCGTCCAGCGCGAAGATGCGGCCGCCGTAGAGCCGCAGCCCCTCCCAGACCGCGTCTCCGCCCTGGACGACGGAGTCGAACGGGCTGACGGCCGCGTCGTCCCGATGGGTCAGTCGACCGGCGACATTGACGACCAGGTCACGGTTGCGCTCGTCGAACGTCTGCAGCATGGTCTCTGCTTACCCGACGCGCAGCCGGGCGCGGGCGAGCTCGTCGTAATACGGAAGTGTCGTCTCGAGGAGCGGACGCAGCCGCTCGGGCACGTCGCCAGGGGTCCGCGTCGACGGGGTGAATCCGGTCGAACAACGCACCCGGTCGTACCAGTAAGGGGCCCAGGCGCCGTCGCTGGCGCGCGGTCCGGCCGGCCACGAGAGCATGGCGGGGTCGAACTGCACGTCCAGTGCGTCGCACAGCGCCCGCAACGTCGCCTCGGGCCGGGACGCGACATCCGCGGCGTCGACGACCGGACCGCCGAAGTCCCGGAACAGCTCGACCTGTTGCCGCAGCCCGAGATCGTCGAGCGTCGGCTCGGTGCGCACCTGGGAATAGGACGCCAGCAGCGCGTGCGGATCCCGGATCAGGTGGGCGTGGCGCAACGGCGCGAGCGACGAGCGGTCGACCTGGCCGAGGACGTGGTGGGTCATGTGCTTCTGGTAGCTGATCGAGCGTCCCGCCGGTAGCGGATCGCTCACCAGATGCCGGACGACGACTTGCCAGTCCGTGGGCTGGCTGGCGATGATCGCCGCTCGCCCGGGGTGGTCGATGCCCGTGGTCGACAGGTAGAAGGCGTATAGCGGCTCGTCGACGATCACGGTGTCCCCGCGGTTCTCCCAGGACCGCATCATGGCCGTGGAGAGGGTGCGCGGACCGGACCACATCGCGATTCGTACGTCGGCGTGCATCGCGAGCATCCTGTCACCGCCGCTCGGGCGGGGTCGTCCAGCGGGTCGGTGCGAGTCGTGACACCGTGGGGCCCGATGAGCTACGACGCGTTGCTGCTGCTGTCCTTCGGCGGCCCCGAGCAGCAGCAGGACGTCATGCCGTTCCTGGAGAACGTGGTGCGGGGCCGGGGCGTGCCCCGCGACCGGCTGCTGGGTGTCGCCGAGCACTACCGCCACTTCGGCGGACGCTCGCCGATCAACGACCAGAACCGTGCCCTGCTCGCCGCTGTCCGGGCGGAGCTGTCCACGCACGGCCTCGACCTGCCGGTCTACTGGGGCAACCGGAACTGGCATCCCTTCGTCGAGGACACCGTGTCGGAGATGACCCGCGACGGGGTACGCCGGGCCCTGGTCCTGGTGACCTCGGCGTACTCGTCGTACTCCGGCTGCCGGCAGTACCAGGAGGACCTGGCCCGGGCGGCCGAGGCTGCTGGCGCGGACGCGCCGGAGCTGGACAAGATCCGGCACTTCTTCGACCACCCCGGCTTCATCGATCCGCAAGCGGATGCCGTCCGCGCCGCCGTGGCGGCCATCGACGCCGGGCGGCAGGCCACCACCCGGTTGGTGTTCACGGCGCACTCGATCCCCACGGCGATGGCGCGGCAGGCGGGTCCGGCCGCACTGGTCGGCGAGCTCACCTCCGACCAGGGGTTGTACGTCGTCGAGCTGCGGGAGGCCTCGAGGCTGGTGGCGGCGGCGGGGGCACCCGAGATCGGCTGGGATCTGGTCTGGCAGAGCCGCAGCGGGCCGCCGTCGGTGCCGTGGCTCGAGCCCGACGTGAACGACCACCTGGCGAAGCTGGCCGATGCCGGCGTGACCGACGTCATCGTGGTGCCGGTGGGCTTCGTCAGCGACCACGTCGAGGTGCTGTGGGACCTCGACGTGGAGGCGCGGGACACGGCCGAGCGACTCGGGCTGGGGTTCACCCGGACCCCGTCTCCCGGAACCGATCCCCGGTTCGTCGCGATGATCCGCGAGCTGGTCACGGAACGGCTTGACCCCACCGTCGAGAAGCGAGCGCTCTCGCCGGTCGGGCCGTCGCACGACACCTGCCCGCTGGGCTGCTGTCCCGCACCACGTCGCCCGGCGGCCGCGACGGCGTCCTGATCAGTCCAGTCGCGGTAGCCCCGGTACGTCGACACCGACGGTGTGGCTCACCCGCTCGATGCGGCAGCGCTCCGCGAGCCGTTCCGGCGCCGCGTTGCTCACCTCGACGATCGACCCCTCGACGGACAGCGGACCGATCAGGCCGCCGCCCAGCCCGTCGGCGTCGTCCAGCGGCAGGACGGTGAGGACCCGGGCGCCGGCAGGCAGGTCGAGTGACGTGAACGCCTCGACCACATCTTCCCCACTGGCGTCCAAGGCGACAAAGCCATCGGGCTGGCTCGCGACCAGGCGGGAGAAGTCGACCCCCATCGGGGCCAGCGACAAGGTCACGACCTCGCCGCCGGGCAACCGGCTCCGCGCGACCTCGGCGTGCGACTGGTCGGTGAAGGCTGCGGTGCAGTCGGCGTCGACGTCCCAGGCGACGACGGCTCCTGCCGACCAGCAGGCCAGCACCACCACAGCGGTCTGCCAGTGCAGCGGCAGGGTCACGCCGACCGTGTCGCCCGGCTCCACGCCGAGCTCGTCGACGAGGAAGTTCGCGGTCTTCGCGACCCAGTTGGCGGTGGTCGCGACGGATAGCTCGACCCGCTCCCCGGAGCTGTCGTCGTACGCCGTCAACAACGGCCGCGCGCCATCGCGTCGCAACGCATCGGAGAGCAGGTCGGCGGGAGTGGGCACGTCCACAGGGTTACCACGCGGGCGTCGACCGACCGGTTGACCCCCGGTTCAGATCTTTACGCCGCCACGTGTCGGTACACGCTGCGGAGCCAGTAGCCGCGGGCTAGGCTGAGACGGGTCAGGCAGGTGTTTCGTGAGACGGGGAGGGAGCCGCTCGTGGCCCCCCGAGTGCTGGTCGATGCGACCGCCGTCCCCGCAGACCGCGGGGGCGTGGGTCGCTATGTCGACGGCTTGCTCGGCGCCCTCGACGAGCTCGACGCGGACCTTGCGGTGGTCTGCCAGCGAGCCGACGCCGAGCGGTACTCCCGGGTGGCGCCGCACGCCGAGGTGATCCCCGGACCTGCCGCCATCGCGCACCGACCGGCGCGACTCGCCTGGGAGCAGACCGGGCTGCCGCTGATCGCGCAGCAGGTCGCCGCGGAGGTCGTCCACTCGCCGCACTTCACGATGCCGCTTCGGGTCGGCCGTCCGGTGGTCGTGACGATCCACGACGCGACGTTCTTCACCTCGCCGGACGCCCATACCGCGGTGAAGGGCACGTTCTACCGCTCGGCGACCCGGACGGCGCTGCGGCGCGCAACCCGGGTGATCGTGCCCAGCAAGGCGACCCGCGACGAGCTGATCCGGGTGCTCGACGCCGACCCGACGACCATCGACGTGGCCTACCACGGAGTCGACACCCGGCTGTTCCACCCGCCGGCCGACACCGACAAGGCCCGGGTCGCGGCGCGCCTCGGCGTGCGTGGCTCCTACGTCGCGTTCCTCGGTGTTCTCGAGCCGCGCAAGAACGTCCCGTCGCTGGTCCGCGGCTGGGTGCAGGCAGTGAGCTGGCGGGACGAACCACCCGCCCTCGTGCTGGCCGGCGGCAGCGGCTGGGACGAGGAGGTGGACGCGGCGATCGCCGAGGTGCCGAGCCACCTGCGGGTGCTGCGGCCCGGTTACCTGCGCTACGCGGACCTGCCCGGCTACCTGGGCGGGGCGACTGTCGTCACGTTCCCCAGCCACGGCGAGGGCTTCGGCCTGCCGGTGCTGGAGGCGATGGCCTGCGGTGCGCCCGTGCTCACCACGCACCGGCTGTCGCTGCCCGAGGTCGGCGGCGACGCGGTGGCCTACACCGAACCCGACGTCGCCTCGATCGGGGAGGCGCTGTCGGCGCTGCTGGACGACCCGGCTCGGCGGCAGACCCTGGCCGATGCCGCGGTCGCTCGTTCCCACGAGTTCACCTGGGAAGCCAGCGCGCAGGCTCATCTGGCGTCGTACGCCCGAGCCGCCGCCGAGGGCTGAGTCGGCGTGTCGCTCGAGGCCGTCGTCCTGGTGGGCGGCAAGGGCACCCGGCTGCGGCCGCTCACCATCGACACGCCCAAACCGATGCTGCCGCTCGCCGGGGTGCCGTTCCTCACCCACCAGCTGGCCCGGGCCCGGGCCGCAGGGGTCGAGCACGTCGTCCTGGCCACGTCGTACCGGCCGGAGGTGTTCGAGGCGTACTTCGGTGACGGCGCCGACCTTGGCCTGCGGCTGGAGTACGTGACCGAGGTCGAGCCGCTGGGCACTGGCGGCGGGATCCGCAACGTGGCCGGGCGGCTGGAGTCCGCCGCGGCCGACCCGGTGCTCATCCTCAACGGCGACATCCTGTCCGGTCACGACATCGCCGCCCAGCTCGATCTGCACCGATCGAGTGGCGCCGCGGTGACGCTGCATCTCGTCGAGGTCGCGGATCCGCGGGCGTTCGGTTGCGTGCCCACCGACGCCGGCGGTCGGGTCACCGCGTTCGTCGAGAAGACGCCGGATCCCGTCACCAATCAGGTGAACGCCGGCTGTTACGTCTTCACCCGCCGGGTCATCGACGCGATTCCTAGTGGCCGGCCGGTGTCGGTGGAGCGGGAGACGTTCCCCGGCCTGTTGGCTGCCGGCGAGGTCGTGACCGGCTACCTCGACTCGTCGTACTGGCTGGACGTCGGCACCCCGGCTGCCTTCGTGCAGGGCAGTGCCGACGTCGTCCGCGGCCTGCTCGCCTCCCCTGCACTGCCGGGTACGCCGGGGGAGTCGCTCGTGCTCGACGGTGCTGCCGTGGACCCGAGCGCCGTGCTGTCGGGCGGCTCCGTGGTCGGTCCTGGCGCCCGGATCGAGGCTGAGGCCATGGTGGCGGGATCCATCATCGCCGCGGGTGCCGCGGTCGGGCCGGGAACGACGATCGTGGCGTCGATCGTTGCGCCGGACGCGTCCGTGGGGAGCCGGTGCTCGCTGCGCGACGCTGTGGTGGGAGACCGGGCGCGGCTCGGCGACCGGGTCGAGCTGGTCGCCGGCGCCCGGGTGTGGCCGGACATCGAGCTGCCGGACGTCGCGATCCGGTTCTCCTCGGATCAATGAGCGTCCCCGCCCACCCGGCCACCGCGGCTCCCGACGCGGAGACGACGTGGCTGCCGGCGTACCCGGTGTCGCTCGGGTTGTTGCTCGCGCCCTTCCAGCGCGGCACCGGCGACCCCACCCAGCGCACCCTGGCCGACGGCTCGGTCTGGCGGACTGCCCGTACCCCGCTGGGGCCCGCGACGGTGCGGCTATCGGTCGCGCCAGTCGCGGGCGAGGTCCGAGCGCAGTCATGGGGGCCCGGCGCCGGCTGGGTCGTCGAACGGGTGCCGGCACTGCTCGGCGCCGACGACGACGTCTCGGGGTTCGAGCCGCGGCACCCCGTCATCGCCGCGACCTGGCAGCGGTTGCCGCACCTGCGGCTGCCCAGCCTCGGGCTCGTCATGGAGGTGCTGGTCCCGGCGATCCTCGAGCAACGGGTGACCGGGATCGAGGCGCGGCGGTCGTGGCGAGAGCTGCTGCGACGCTTCGGCGAGGCCGCTCCAGGCCCCACCCCGGTGCCGATGCGCGTCGTGCCGTCGGCCGAGGTATGGCGGCGGATCCCCTCCTGGGAGTGGCACCGGGCCGGCGTCGACCCCGGTCGGGCTCGCGCCGTCATTGCGGCAGCGGGAGCGGCGTACCGGCTCGAGGAATCGTTGCTGCTGCCGCGGGCCGATCGGTTGCGTCGGCTTCGCGTCGTACCCGGCATCGGGGTGTGGACGGCCGCGGAGACTGCGCAACGGGCGTGGGGCGATCCCGACCAGCCGTCGGTCGGCGACTTCCATATCCCCGCCCTGGTCGGCTGGGCGCTGGTCGGCCGACCGGTCGACGACGACGGGATGCTCGAGCTGCTCTCGGTATATCCCGGGCACCGGCAACGGGCGGCCCGACTGGTCGAGCTGTCCGGGGTGGGCAAGCCCAGCTTCGGGCCCCGCTCTCCGGTCGGCGACATCCGCGCCCTCTAGGACCGTCCCTGGCCATGCGTGCGAAACCGGCGTGAACCGATCGCGACGCTGTCCCGTCCAACCCGCATCGAGTGCTGGAGGGCGACATGACCGGACGACAGCGCAAGGCCGCGGGGCTGGCGGGAATCGCAGTGGTGGCGGGGGTGGTCGCGGTGATCGTTATCCCAGGCGGTTCTCCCGGCGGATCTGAGTCGGCGGGCGACAGCTCGTCGTCGGTCGCTCACTCCCTCATCGCTCGCGCGCCGGCTGCCAGCTCCGCCGGGTCGGTGCCTGACGCGCCGGCTCACCGGTCGATCGCCGGGACCGCCGTGACGTCGCCGCAATCCGCCTCGTCAGGCTCGGCTTCGTCCCAGGCCGCCTCGGGCTCCGCAACGGCACTCGGGGGCAGCTCGCTCGCGGCGACCCGGGTGGTTCGCACCGGTCAGCTCTCCCTGGTCGTCCCGGTGGTCGCAACCGCGATGAACCGACTCACGTCCCTTGCGACGAGCACCGGCGGGTACGTCCAGAGCAGTGACACCACGACGAACGACGGGGCGCCACAAGGCGATATCACGTTGCGGGTGCCCGCCGGCGACTTCGAGACCGCGGTCGCCGCGGCCCAGCGGCTCGGGCGGACCAGCTCGCTGACCACCTCCGCCGACGACGTCACCGGCCGGTACGTCGACCTGGTCGCGCGAGCGACTGCACTTCGACAGACCCGGGCGACCTACCTGACGATCCTGTCCAAGGCGCAGACGATCGGCGCGACGCTGTCGGTGCAGCAGCGGGTGGACGACGTCCAGCAGCAGCTCGAGCAGATCGAGGGCCAACGCAAGGTGCTGGCCGCGCAGAGCAGCGACGCGACCCTGTCCGTTTCGCTCACGCAGAAGGGGCACGTGGTCCCACCCCGGAAGCACCCGGTCACGACCGGGATCGGCGCGGCCTGGCACCGCTCGGTGCACCGGTTCTCCGCGGGCATTGACGCGATCGTCGGGGTGCTCGGGCCGCTGTTGCTCGTGCTTCTGCTCCTGGCGGTGCTCGGTGGGATCGGATTGCTCGGATATCGCGGGGTACGCCGAGCCGTCAGGTCGTCGGGGGCGTGACCACGGCCACCGCCGTCGCTGCGCCGTCCGGCGTTGCCACCGGCCAGCGACCGCGCAGCCCGACCGCTGCCAGCGCGGCGAGCAGCCGGCCGACGACGACGCCGGCGGTCAGCGGGTCGCCGGTGAGGACGATGAGTCGGCCGCCGTCACGCAGCTCGAGCCGGATGCCGGGCAACACCACCGCGTCGGCCGCGGCGTGCACGACGGCCTCGTCGACCTCCGAGCCGCTCTCGAAGTCCTCGTCCACCGGCGCGCTGTCGGTTACTACCGACTGCCGCGCCTCACGACTGCCCAGCCGGAACATGTCGTCCGCCGAAGGCCTGACCAGGCGCTGCGCCTGGTCGCCGGACACGTTGCGCTGCAACGGAAAACCGCGCACCACGGCGATCGGTGTCGCTGCCAGCTTCCCCTTGACGAGATCGCCAGCCGCCGCCAGTTCGTCGGCGATCGCGATCACGGTTGCCTCGAGCACATGGCCCTCGGCGTCGTGAAGACCGCGCAGGTCCCACAGGACATCGAGGCCGCTTGCGCCGATCGCCGCGTCGATCACTCCGTCGCGCCACGGCCGGCCCATCGTGTCGCTCACGATCACGGCGACGTCGATGCCGAGCACGTCGTTCAGGCCCTGCCTGATCCTTCCCGCCGACAGATCGGGGTCGACGGGAAGGAGTGCGACGTGTCCGGCCGGGACATTCGAGGCGTCGATACCCGCGGCGGCCATGACGAGTCCATGGCGCGTTTCCACGATCTGCGTGGCGCCGCGCGATGCGACGACCCGCACAGACTCGGCCGCCAGGTGCTCCTCGCGTGACCCCGGGACCACCCGTCCCTCCGCCTTGGAGACCACCTTGCTCGTTACGACAAGGACGTCGCCGTCGCGCAGGTCGGCACCCGACGCCACCAGTAGACGAGCGATGTCGTCGCCGGCCGCCACCTCAGGCAGCCCCTCGACCCCCCAGACCTCGAGCCGAGCCGTCACCGGCGTACTCCGGTCGCGAGCGTCAGCGCAGCGGTCGCCATCGCGGCCGTCGACTCGAGATCAGTCATCAGCAGCGGCACTGAAACCGTTGGTACCACAGCGTTGCCGACCACCGATGCGTCGGCTGAGTCAACGAGCCAGCCGTCGAGCACGCCACCGTCGGGGCGGGCTCCGTAGTGCGATGCCACCGCTCCGGCGGAGGTCTCGACGCCGATCGCGGTCAGGCAAGCATCGGCCATCCCGCGAACCGGCGCGCCGCCGATGATCGGGGACAGGCCGACGACCGGAGCCGCGGTTGCCCGCAGCGCGTCCCGGATCCCGGGTACGGCGAGGATCGCGCCGACGCTCACCACCGGGTTGCTCGGCGGCAGCACCACGACGTCGGCGTCGGCCAGTGCGGTGACAACGCCGGGCGCCGGCTCCGCCGCCGCCGCGCCGACCACCTCGAACCCGGTGGCCGGCACCGAGGCGTGCAGCCGGACCCACCACTCCTGGAAGTGGACGGTGGTGCCGTCGACCAGCGAGACGTGGGTCTCCACCGGCGTATCGGTCGCGGGAAGCAACCGAACACCCGGCTGCCACCGCTCGCACAGCCGTCGCGTCACTTCTGACAACGTGATGCCGGCGGCGAGCCAGCGCGTCCGCAGCAGGTGGGTCGCGAGGTCGAGGTCGCCCAGACCGAACCACGACGGAACCCCGGTGTCCGCGATGGCCTCGTCGTACGCCGCGAGCTCGTCGCGGACCCGGAAGGTCTCGTCCTCGCGGCCCCAGCCGCGGTCGGCCGAGATCCCGCCGCCGAGGGTGTACATCACCGTGTCGAGGTCGGGGCAGATTCGCAGCCCGAGGAGCGTGACGTCGTCGGCCACGTTGCCGATCACCGTGATGTCGTGACCCAGGGAACGGAGGCCCATCAGGAAACGCGCGCCCCCGATTCCGCCGGACAGCACGGTCACTCGCACGCGGGCCAGTCTTACCTACGACGTAGGTTGGACTGCATGCAGCCGGACGCCAGTGCGATCCGCCGAGCGTTGCGTCGCGCCGAGGACGGCAAGGCGCTCGATCCGACCGAGGCCGAGGTCCTGCTCCATGTCCGCGGCGCCGACCTGGACCGGCTGGGCGCGGTCGCGTCGCGAACTCGGGACGCCGGCCTGCTCGCGGCGGGCCGGCCGGGCACCGTCACCTACAGCCGCAAGGTGTTCATCCCACTGACCCGGCTGTGCCGGGATCGTTGCCACTACTGCACGTTCGCGACCACGCCGGGCCGGCTCCCGTCGCCGTACCTCACGCCCGACGAAGTGGTCGAGATCGCCCGGCAGGGGGCGGCGCAGGGGTGCAAGGAGGCGCTGTTCACCCTGGGTGATGCCCCCGAGGACCGATGGTCGGCCGCCCGGGAGTGGCTGGACGCCCACGGATTCGATTCGACGCTCGGCTACGTCCGCGCGATGGCGATCCGGGTGCTTGAAGAGACCGGCCTGCTGCCTCACCTCAACCCGGGCGTGATGACCTGGGAGGACCTGCAGCGACTCAAGCCGGTCGCGCCGTCGATGGGCATGATGCTGGAGACGACCGCGGACGTCGCGGCCCACCGCGGCTCGCCGGACAAGGTCCCCGCGGTGCGGCTGCGGGTGATCGAGGATGCCGGGCGCAGCAACGTGGCGTTCACGACCGGGATCCTGGTCGGGATCGGGGAGACGCCGGCTGACCGGGTCGAATCGCTGTTCGCGCTGCGTCGGCTGGCACGGCAGTACCGGCACATCCAGGAAGTCATCATCCAGAACTTCCGGGCCAAGCCCGACACCGCGATGCGTGCGGTGGACGACCTCGACCTGGAGACCTACCTCGCGACGGTTGCGGTCGCCCGCGTCGTCCTCGGACCCAAGGTGCGCATCCAGGCGCCGCCCAATCTGGTCGATCTCGAGGAATGCCGGCGGTTGCTCGCGGCGGGGGTCGACGACTGGGGCGGGGTGTCACCGGTCACGCCCGATCACGTCAACCCGGAGCGGCCCTGGCCGCAGCTCGACGACCTGGCTCGGATCAGCGCCGAGTCCGGCTACCTGCTCACCGAGCGGCTCACCGCACACCCGCCCTACCTCACCGAGCCCTGGCTGGATCCGCGGCTGCGGCCGCACGTCGAGGCGTTGCGTGACGACCGCGGCCTGGCCCGTGAGGGCGTGCAGCCGGTCGGGCTGTCGTGGCAGGAGCCCGACGGCGGCTGGTCGGACGCCGGTCGCACCGACCTGTTCGCCGCGATCGACACGGAGGGCCGCCGCGAGGCCACCCGCTCGGATGTCGCGACGGCGTACGGCGACTGGGCCGAGGTCACGGTCAGCGACGCGGCGAAGCACCGCGGCAGCGCCGTGCCGGAGCCGGCCAGCCGTGACCGCCTGAGCCCGGAGTTCGTCGCCGCGCTCCGGCACGCCGAGGCTGACCCGTCGGGGTTGTCCGACGCCGACGCGCTGACCTTGTTCGAGGCGCTGCCGGGTGGCGAGATCGATGCGTTGGCGGCGTTCGCCGACGACCTGCGGCGCGACGCGGTCGGGGACACGGTCACCTATGTCGTGAACCGCAACATCAACTTCACCAACGTTTGTTACGTCGGGTGTCGGTTCTGCGCGTTCGCGCAGCGGCGGACCGACGCCGACGCCTACACGCTGTCCCTCGACGAGGTCGGCACCCGGGCCGACGAGGCGGTGCTCGCCGGCGCCACCGAGATCTGTATGCAGGGCGGCATCTCCCCGGACCTGCCCGCCTCGGCCTACTTCGACCTGGCGCGAGAGATCAAGCGGCGCCAGCCCGGGCTGCACCTGCACGCCTACAGCCCAATGGAGGTCGTCAGCGGCGCGGCCCGGACCGGCCTGTCGATCCACGACTGGCTGGTCGAGGCGAAGGCGGCGGGTGTCGACTCGTTGCCTGGTACGGCGGCAGAGATCCTCGACGACGAGGTCCGCTGGGTGCTGACCAAGGGAAAGCTGCCGACCGCGACCTGGGTCGAGGTGGTGACGACCGCCCACCGGCTCGGGATCCCGACGACGTCGACGATGATGTACGGCCACGTCGACACCCCGGCGCACTGGGTCGCGCACCTCAAGCTGCTCGCCCGGATCCAGTCGGAGACCGGCGGGTTCACGGAGTTCGTGCCGCTGCCGTTCGTCCACCACAGCGCGCCGCTCTACCTCGCCGGCCTGGCCCGGCCCGGCTCCACGCGACGGGAGGACCGTGCGGTCCACGCGATGGCCCGGATCCTGCTGCACGGCCGGATCGACCACATCCAGACGTCCTGGGTGAAGCTCGGCGAGGAAGGCAGCGTGCAGATGCTGCAGGGCGGCGTCGACGACCTCGGCGGCACCCTGATGGAAGAGACCATCAGCCGGATGGCGGGCTCGGAGCACGGTTCCCGTCGTACCCCCGAGGAGCTGGTGGCGATCGCGGCCGCCGCGGGCCGCCCGGCGCGGCAGCGGACCACCTCCTACGGCATGGTCGGCGCCACCCGGCGACCCTCGCTGGCGATGCTGGACTGACCTCGATTGGGTGCGCCCAGCGCGCATCTCGCCGGTTTGCGGCGGTTTGGGGCAGCCGACGACGGGTTGGTTCTGAGCGTGACACGCCAGATTTTGGCGACCAATACCACCCAACTACTTGACGGGAGCGGTACGACGCGCGTGTAATTCACCGCGTGTCATTCCCCCTGCTCCGCCACAACCGTGACGACCAGGACACGCCGCTGCCCGTGTCGACGTCCTGGCTGGACCGAAACGGATCGAGTGACGTGGAGGCGCCCATGACCGAGCCGCTGAGCATCGTCGGGCTGGACGACACCGAGATTCTCCCCTGGCAGGAGCAGGCGCTGTGCGCGCAGACCGACCCTGAGGCGTTCTTCCCTGAGAAGGGCGGGTCCACCCGGGAGGCCAAGCGAGTCTGCAGCCGATGTGACGTCCGCGGCGACTGCCTGACCTTCGCGCTGTCCCACGACGAGCGGTTCGGCATCTGGGGCGGGCTGTCCGAGCGGGAGCGGCGCCGGCTTAAGCGCGAAGCGGTCTGAGCGTCCGCCGCCGCGGCGCGGGGGCGCGCTGGGGTGGTGCCGTAGTCTGTGGCGCGCCGCGCCGATCCGGCCTCCCTTCGTATGACCTCACCTACCGACGTCCCTGAGTCCCCGGGCCCCCGTGTCACTGCGATCCTCCTGGTCCACGGCACCGAGCAGTGGCTCGACGAGACCCTGGCCGGCATCGCCGCGCAGCGGCACCCCGTCGACCGCTTGATCGTCGTCGACTTCTCCGGTCACGACAGCTCCGATCCCCGACTGGTCGCCGAGGTCAACCCCGATGACATCGTGCCGGTCCGGCGTCACGCGGCGACCGGCGAGGCTGTGCGCGCGGCACTGCGGCTCGGTGACGACAGCCACTGGCTGTGGCTCCTCACCGACGACAGCGCGCCCGAGCCGGACGCCCTGGGTGAGCTGCTCGAGCGGGTGGAACGGGCGCCGTCGATCTGGCAGGTGGGCCCGAAGAGCCATAGCTGGACTGGCGGCCGGTTGTTGGAAGCGGGCGCCACGATCGACGCGACCGGCCACCGAGACGTCGGGCTCGACGGCCCGGAGCTGGACCAGGGTCAGCGCGACGGGTTCGAGGACGTCCTCGCGGTGGCCACGGCCGGATCGTTGATCCGCCGCGACGTCTGGGACCGCCTCGAGGGTCTCGACGACCTGTGGTCCCCCTTCGGTGACGACGTCGACCTCGGTTGGCGCGTGAACGCTGCGGGCGGCCGCGTCGTCGTCGCGCCGCGTGCGGTAGTCCGCCGCGGTGCCTCGCCCGCGGCCGGCCCCGGTGCGGCGAGCTCCCACCCGACACCGCTGCGGGTACGGCGGCAGCTCGGCATGCAGGTCGTGCTCGCGAACACCTCCGGCTGGATGCTGCCGGTGCTCGCCGTGCGGGCGCTGGTGGGCGGCGTGCTGCGGGCGCTCGGTCTGCTCGTGCTCTCGCGCAACCCGTCCGGCGCCTGGGCCGAGCTGCGTGCCGTCGGCCACGTCGTGCGCGAGCCGGGCCGGATCCGCCAAGCGGGCGCTCGGCGGCGGGCCACCCGTGAGCTGGGCCGCAGCGACCTGCAGCACCTGTTCGCATCCACCGCCGACAAGTGGCGGCGTTCTCCACTGCTGGCCGGGTTGTTCCGTGCCGACCGCGCCGAACCCGTCCGTTCGGGAGGTTCCTACGAGACCGGTCCGGTGTCGGAGGAAGCCGAGTCGCTCGAGGCCGGTGACTCCTGGATCGGGGCGTTCCTGCGGCGTCCGGCGAGCCTGCTGTTCCTCGGCATGGTCGTGCTCGCCCTGATCGCCAACCGCGGGCTGCTCAGCGGCACGCTGCACGGAGGTCGGTTGCTGCCGGGGTACGGCGGCTCCCGAGACCTGTGGTCGTCGTACCTTGCGACCTGGCATCCGCAGTCCGTGGGATCGACGGTGACCGCACCGCCGTCGCTCGCGGTGCTGGGCGCGCTGTCGACCGTGGCCCTGGGAAAGGTCTGGTTGCTCGTCGACGTCGTCCTGCTCGGCGCCGTTCCGTTGTCGGCGCTGACCGCGTTCCTGTCGTTACGAGCGGTGACCCCGCGCACCCGGGTGCGGGTCTGGGCGTCGATCGGATACGCGTTGCTGCCGGCCGTGACCGGTGCGGTGGCCGGCGGCCGGATCGATGTCGCGCTCACCGCCATCCTGCTCCCGCTCGCGATTCGCGCCGGGGCAGCCGCGATCAATGGCGCTGCTGAACCACGTGGCTGGCATCGCGCGTTCGGGGCCGGGCTGCTCCTTGCACTGATTGCGGCGATGACACCGGTGCTGTGGCCGGCCGCGGTGGTGCTGCTGCTGGTGGGGTGCTTACTGGCTCGGCAGGCAGGTGAGGCCCTCGTGACGACGGGTCGACGGCTCCTCGCTGCGCTCCTGACCCTGCTCGTCACCCCGCTCGTCCTCGCGCCCTGGACCGCGCAGGTCGTGCGGCATCCGGCGTTGCTGGTGACCGGGAGCGGGCTCCCGGAGCGCTACGGCTCGGTGCAGCCGCCGAGCGGCGCGGGCCTGCTGCTGCTGCACGTGGGCGGAGCCGGGCAGCCGCCGCTGTGGGTCGGGGCGCCGCTGGTGATCGTCGCCGTTCTCAGCCTGCGGCGGGTTCGTCGCCTGCCGCTCGCCCGCGCCGGGGTGCTCGCCCTCGTCGTGGGCATTGCCGGCGCAGTCGCCGTGACCCGCGCCGTCGGCGTGACGCCGGGTGTCGCGGACTCCCGGCATTACCCGGGCGCCTTCTTGCTGCTCGCGGGCGCGGGGGCGCTGCTGGCGGCCGCAGTCGCCGCGACCGGCGTGGCTCCGGCGCTGACCGGTCACAGCTTCGGCTGGCGGCAGCTGTCTGCTCTCGGGCTCGTCCTGCTCTCGCTCGCGGCGACCGTGACGCTGGCCGGGAGCTGGCTGGTCCGCGGTGCTGGCGACCCGCTCTCGGGATCCGGCACGACCTCGGTGCCGCTGTTCACCTCCGTCGAGATGGAGCAGCCGGCGAGCCCTCGAGCCGTCGTGGTGCAGACCGATGCCCACGGGGGCCTGTCCTACGCCCTGGTCCGCCGCCCGGGCGGCCCACAGCTCGGGGACGCCGATCTCGCTCCCGCGCCCGGCAGCCCCGCGTCGGAGCGGCTGACCACCGCGGTGCGTGACCTCACGGCGGGCCTGCCCGGCGCGGGTGCCGAGCTGCAGCCGTTCGCCGTGCAGTTCATCGTGGTCCCGACCGGCAGCGTCTCGCGGCTCGCGCCGGCGCTGGCGCAGACGCCCAGCCTGACCGTCGTCCCGGCGCCGGGCGCGACCGTGTACCGCTCCACGCTGCCGACCGGCGAGCTCAGCCTGGTGCCGCCGAGTGCCGCCGCCGGCGCGCTGGCCGGGCGCTCGGTGGGATCGCCGCGGCAGCAGCCGCTTCCGGCGTCGGCCGGCTCGGCCGACGTGGTCGTCCCGCCCGGCCCGCCCGGTCGCCTGGTCGTGCTCGCCGAACCGGTCGACAGCCACTGGCGGGCCACCCTCGGCTCGACGACGCTGAGCCGGGAGACGGCGTACGGCTGGGCGCAGGCCTTCGAGCTGTCGAGCTCCGGCGGCCGGCTCCGGATCAGCTATCACGACACCCGCCGGCACACCCTGCTGTGGGGTGAGCTGGCCGCCGTCGTGGTGGTCCTGCTGCTCGCGCTCCCGACCGGCCGCCGTCCGGACTCGGAGGTGGTCGCATGAGGCCGGCCCCGCTGATCGCCGTCGTGGCGCTCGCCGGCACCGTCGCCGCGGCCCAGTTGACGGGGTCGACCGCCCCGCCGTACCAGCCGCCGAGCCACGTCACCGCTCCGGTCAAGCACACGACGTTGGTCTGCCCGAACCTCACCGGCGCGTCGGGCACGAACGTCGTGACGACCGCGACGATCGCGGACGTCGCGAAGGCGCTGGAGCCGCCGTCCACCTCATCCGGTCGAGTCACCACGACGCTGCTGAAGGGGCCGCACAGCCATCCGAGCGTCGCTCACCTCGCGCCGGCCGGGACGATTCCGGGTGCCACCGCCAACAACGGCGCGCGGGCCATCACGGCCACCGGCTCGGTCGCAGCCACCATCGTCGCCGACCAGGTCACCCTTGTCGGCGCCGGGCGGTACCGATCGATGACGAATGCGCGGTGTGTCCCACCGTCGGCGGACTGGTGGTTCGCCGGGGCCGACGGCCGAGTCGGGTACGACGACAGCCTGTACATCGCGAACCCGACCAACACCGCCGCCGACGTCTCCGTGTCGGTCTGGAGCGCCACGGGCCAGCTCACCCCGCCGCGACTCGCCTCCGTCCCGATCCCGCCACGGTCGAGCGTGTACATCCCGATCGCCACGGTCACCCCCGATGCCGCCACCTTGGCCCTGCACGTCCATGCCACGAGTGGTGCGGTGACCGCCGCGCTCATCGACCATCGGGTGCGTGGGGTGACCCCGTTGGGCTCGGACTGGATCCCTGCGACGCGGCCGCCGGCCCGCTCGCTGGTCGTGCCTGGGTACCCGGCCGGGTCGGGCACCCGGAGCCTGGTTCTCGCGAACCCGGGCGACGCCGACGCCACGGTCAACCTGAAGGTCGTCAGCGGATCCGGCTCCTTCGCACCGTCCGGGGCCAACCAGGTCGTCGTACCGGCCGGGAAGACCCGGATCGTCGACTTGAGCCGCGCGTTCGCGGGGTTGACCGGCGCCGCGACGGTTCAGTCGGACCAGCCGGTGGTCGCGCAAGGGCTCGCCGTCACCACGGCGACTCCGAAGCTGTCCGACTTGATGTGGCTCGCGGCGATCCCGCCACTGACCGGTCCCGGCGCTTACGCCGACGGCCATGTTCCCGACGGGGGGAGCAGCGCCCTGCTGCTGACCGCGCCACAGGGCGCGGCGGAGGTGCGCATCACCTCGCTGAACGGATTCCACCGCAGCGTGACGGTGCCGGCAGGGCGCAGCGTCGCCCTCGGCACTACCGGCTTCAACGCCGTACCGACCGCGGTGTCGGGACTGGTGGTCACCCCGGTCGGCTCGGCACCGGTGTACGTGACCCGGATCATGCAGCTCAACGGCGCGCACGGGGCGCTCACCACGTCGGAGCCGGTGTTGTCACTGCCGAGTGCCGTCCAGCTGCCCGCGGTCACCGAGGACCAGCGCACCGCGATCCGCCCGACCGGCTGACCAGGTGAGAACGACGCTCCGTCGGGTTACGGCGCGTCGTCCTCGCCGTCGAAACCCGGATCCACGATGTCCGGATCGAGCCCGAGGAAGTCCGCGACGATCTGGACGACGACGTCGTGGACCAGGTCCTCGAGGTCGGTGATGTCGTGGGCCCGCAGCTCGATCGGCTTGCGGTAGAGCACGATGTGCGCCGCGGTCGAGCCCACGGCCGGGAAGACCCGAGCCAGCGCCACACCGGCGGACTCGATCTCGTCGTCGACGGAGTCCTCGTCGTCCGCGGCCGGAACCAGGTCGACGGCGAACTCCACATCGGCGAGCTGCTCGCGCCATCGGTGCTCCACGTGCGCGACGGCGTCACTCGCGATCCGGTCGAAGCGGTCTGCCGGAGAGCTCACCAACGGCACGCCGGCCGGCGCCAGCGGCCCTCGCAGCCCGCGTCCGTGCCGGTCCCGTCTCACGCCGCCACGATATGAGGCGGCGCGACACGGTGCGCCACGGTGGCCGGAGACGCTCCAGGCCGGATACCGTCCGCCCGTGAGCCCGTTGCGCCGATGTTCGCGCACTGCCTGCGGCCGGCCGGCGGTGGCGACGCTCACCTATGTCTACGCGGACTCGACCGCGGTCGTCGGCCCGCTCGCCACGTACGCCGAACCCCACTCCTACGACCTGTGCGAGGAGCACGCCGGGCGGCTCACCGCGCCGCGCGGCTGGGAGGTGCTCCGGCTCGACATCGACGGCTCACGGCCGGTCCCCACCGTCGATGACCTCGAGGCCCTGGCCGACGCGGTGCGCGAGGCGGCACGGCCACCCGACGTCATTCCCGTGGAGCCGGACATGACCGAAGTGGCCCGCCGCGGCCACCTGCGGGTACTGCGCTCGCCGAGCTGATGAGGCTAGGTCCGGTTCGCCGGATTTTTCGCACTGCGCGCTGATTGCCCTCGACACGCCGGGTTCTCAAGCCGACCCATGGCTGCGACCGATGGAGGGCTGCGCGATCCCCCGCGCGCTCCCTGACCGAGGACTTTCCCGATGCCCAAGACCCGAGTCACCCTTCCCACCCAACGCGAGCCGCAGCCGCAGCTGGCCCAGCCCGCTGGCGACCGGCCGTCCTGTCCGGCCTGCGGCAGCGACCGGCTCACCACGCTCGGCATGGTCCTCACCGACGGGACGCCGGTGAGCTTCACGTCCTGCCGGAACTGCGAGTGCCGGGCCTGGGCGCACGAAGGGAGCGCGCTGCCGCTCGCGGACGTGCTGTTGCGCGCCCGCAAGCAGCTGCAGGACTGAGGCTCCCGCCCGGGATTGCGGCCGGACGGCCAGCGGTTAGGGTCGCGGCCATGGCAGACCTCAGCCGAATCCGGGACATCGTCAAGGCCTACGACATCCGCGGTGTGGTGCCGGACCAGCTCGACGAGGACATCGCCCGCGCCGTCGGCGCTGCGTTCGTGCGAGTGGTCGGAGCCGACCGCATCGTGACGGCCCACGACATGCGCGAGTCCTCGCCCGGCCTCGCGACCGCGTTCGCCGAGGGAGCGACCAGCCAGGGCGCGGACGTGGTCGAAGCCGGACTCGCCTCGACCGATCTGCTCTACTACGCCGCCGGCAGCCTCGACATCCCGGGCGCCATGTTCACCGCGAGCCACAATCCTGCCCGCTACAACGGGATCAAGCTGTGTCGGGCCGGTGCCTCGCCGGTGGGCCAGGACACCGGGCTCGCCGAGATCCGTGACCTGGTCGCGGAGGGGGTGCCGTCGTACGACGGACCGTCGGGGTCGGTGACGCAGCAGGATCTGATGGCGGACTACGCCTCCTACCTGCTCGGCCTGGTGCCGGGAATCGACGACATCCGCACGCTGAAAGTGGTGGTCGACGCGGGCAACGGGATGGGCGGCCTGACCGTCCCGCACGTGCTGGGCCGGCTCCCGTTGGAGATCACCGAGCTGTACTTCGAGCTCGACGGGAACTTCCCCAATCACGAGGCCAACCCGATCGACCCGGCGAACCTGCGCGACCTGCAGGCCAAGGTGCGGGAGGTGGGCGCCGACATCGGGCTGGCCTTCGATGGGGACGCTGATCGGTGCTTCGTCGTCGACGAGCGCGGTGACATCGTCTCGCCGTCGGTGCTGACGGCCCTGATCGCCGTTCGCGAGCTCGACAAGGAGCCCGGCTCGACGATCATCCACAACCTGATCACCTCGCACGCCGTCCCGGAGATCGTCCGCGAGCACGGCGGCAACCCGGTGCGGACCCGGGTCGGTCACTCGTTCATCAAGGGGACGATGGCGGAGACCGGTGCGATCTTCGGGGGCGAGCACTCCGGGCACTTCTACTTCCGCGACTTCTGGAAGGCCGACTCCGGCATGCTTGCTGCGCTGCACGCGCTGGCGGCGCTCGGCAGCCAGGATCGGCCGCTGTCAGAGCTTCTCGCGGATTACTCCCGCTACGCCGCCTCGGGCGAGATCAACACCGAGGTGACGGACCAGGACGGTACGACGGGCGCCGTCAAGCAGGCGTTCGAGGACCGCGAGGGAGTCACCGTCGATGAGCTCGACGGGCTCACGGTCGACCTGCCCGACGGGTCGTGGTTCAACCTGCGGCCGTCGAACACCGAGCCGCTGCTGCGGCTGAACATCGAGGCCCCCGACGAGGCCACGCTCGAGAAGGTGCGGGACGAGGTCCTCGCGATCGTGCGTGACTGAGCGCCGCGGTCCGATCCGGCGCTCGCTACGCTTTCGCGGGTGAACCTCGACCCGTCGCTGCTGGCGATCCTGGCCTGCCCGAACTGCCGCTCCGACCTGCGGGTCGACGACGCGGCGAGCGAGCTGGTCTGCACCGGCTGCGGCTACGCGTACCCGGTCAGGGATGACATCCCCGTGCTGCTCATCGACGAGGCTCGCCGCCCGGAGGACTCGCCCGCCTCATGACGGTCGACGACGCCGATCGACTGGACGACGTCGCGGCGCTGGTGGCGACGGACGCCTCGGACATGCTGCGCGCCGTCGCCACGTCTGCCGCGCAGGTGAGGGCCTCTCTCACCGCCGTACGCGAGACCGATCTCTCCCGGCTCGCGCCGGACGAGCGGCCGCGTGCCGTCGTCGTCACCGGGATGGGCGGCTCCGGCATCAGCGGCGACGTCCTGGCCGCCGCGGTCGGGCTCGGCTGCCCGGTGCCCGTCGTGGTCCATCGCGGCTACGGGCTGCCGGGCTGGGTCGGCGGTGCGGACCTGACGATCGCCGTGTCCTGCTCCGGGACCACGCAGGAGACGCTCAGCGCCGCGACCGAGGCCGCCCGACGGGGCTCGCGGCTGGCCGGGATCGGGACCGCCGGCTCGCCGCTGGAGCAGATCTGCGCGCAGGCGCGCGGTGTGTTCGTCCCGATCACCCGGGAGCTGTCCCCTCGCTCGTCGCTTTGGGCGTTGTCGGTCCCGGCGCTGGTCATCACGTCGCGGCTCGGCCTGCTCGACCTCGGCCGCGACGACGCCGACCTGGAGCTGGCCGCGAGCCGGCTCGAGACCGTCGCGGAGAACTGCCGCCCCGACCGCGACAGCTTCTCCAACCCGGCGAAGCGGCTGGCAACCGAGCTGGCCGGAACGCTGCCGATGATCTGGGGAAACGGCCAGGTCGGTGCAGTGGCCGCAACCCGGGCGGCGGCCCAGCTCGCCGAGAACGCCAAGCAGCCGGCCATCGCGGGTGGCCTCCCGGAGGCCCACCACAACCAGGTGGTCTGCTTCGACGGCGACCTGGCCGGCGACCGGTCGGGAGCGGACCTGTTCCGCGACCGCGTCGACGAGCCGGCCCCGATCCGGCTTCGGCTGGTCCTGCTCCGGGACGACGCCGACGACCCGGCCGCGGAAGCCCGCGCGACGGTCTCGGAACGGCTGGCCGACGATCGCGGCATCGCGGTGTCCGCGATCGCCGCCGAGGGTGTTCCCGCCGTCGAGCGGCTTGCATCACTGATCGGGGTCGTCGACTATGCGAGCGTCTATCTGGGCCTGATGCAGAACATCGACCCCACGCCCATCGCCGCGATCGACGAGCTCAAACAGCGGCTGCGCTAGCCGCCCCCGGTAGCCTCGCAACGAGGACAACCCGACATTCCGCCTGTGCCGAGGAGCTTTCATGGACTACCGCGTCGCCGATCTGAGCCTTGCCGACTACGGGCGCAAGGAGATCACCCTCGCCGAGCACGAGATGCCCGGACTGATGGCGATGCGCACCGAGTACGCGGAGTCCCAGCCGCTGGCCGGGGCTCGCATCACCGGCTCGCTGCACATGACGGTGCAGACGGCGGTCCTGATCGAGACGCTGGTGGCGCTCGGTGCGGACGTGCGCTGGGCGTCCTGCAACATCTTCTCGACCCAGGACCATGCGGCCGCCGCGGTCGTGGTGGGCCCCTCCGGCACTCCGGACGCGCCGGCCGGCGTACCGGTCTTCGCCTGGAAGGGCGAGACGCTCGAGGAGTACTGGGAGTGCACGGACGCGGCGCTCAGCTGGCCCGACGGCGCTCCCAACATGCTGCTCGACGACGGTGGTGACGCGACGCTGCTGGTCCACAGGGGCGTCGAGTACGAGAAGGCCGGCGCGGTGCCGGACCCGTCGACCGCGGAGAACGAAGAGTTCGCCGTCATCCTCGGGCTGCTCGGCCGCTCGCTCGCGGCCAACCCGAACCGCTGGACCAACGCGGCCAACAGCATCAAGGGCGTGACCGAGGAGACCACCACCGGTGTCCACCGGCTCTACCAGATGTTCGACCGCGGTGAGTTGTTGTTCCCGGCGATCAACGTCAACGACTCGGTGACCAAGTCGAAGTTCGACAACAAGTACGGCTGCCGGCACTCGCTCATCGACGGCATCAACCGCGCCACCGACGTGCTGATCGGCGGCAAGGTCGCCGTGATCTGCGGGTACGGCGATGTCGGCAAGGGCTGCGCCGAGTCGCTGCGCGGCCAGGGCGCCCGGGTCATCGTCACCGAGATCGACCCGATCTGCGCGCTGCAGGCGGCGATGGACGGGTACCAGGTCACGACCCTCGAGGACGTGGTCGACACCGCCGACATCTTCGTGACGACCACCGGCAACTTCAACATCATCATGGCCGGTCACATGGAGCGGATGAAGCAGGGCGCGATCGTCGGCAACATCGGCCACTTCGACAACGAGATCGACATGGCGGGCCTCACCAAGCTGGCCGGGGTACGCCGATCGAACATCAAGCCGCAGGTCGACGAGTGGTTCTTCGCCGACGGGCACTCGATCCTGGTGCTGTCGGAGGGCCGTCTGCTCAACCTCGGCAACGCGACCGGTCACCCGTCCTTCGTGATGAGCAACTCCTTCACCAACCAGACCATCGCTCAGGTCGAGCTGTTCACCAGGACCGACGCCTACCCGGTCGGGGTCTACGTGCTGCCCAAGCACCTCGACGAGAAGGTCGCCCGGCTGCACCTCGACGCGCTCGGCGTGAAGCTCACGACGCTGACCCAGGAGCAGGCCGACTACATCGGCGTACCGGTCGAGGGGCCCTACAAGTCCGACGCGTACCGGTACTGACGGGTGTCGGGCTGAACTAGCCGGGTGGCGCGAAACCGCCGCCCGGCGCGGGTGGCGCTGGCTCCAGCCGGTCCGGGCCAACAGTCGAGGGCGTCGAGGCGGTCGGGAGCGGGTCGCGGCGATCCGCGGCCACGGGCGCCGAGGCGCTGGCCAGCGCACGCCGGCCGCGTTCCGCGACGACCGCGGCGAGCACCGCCCAGTCGGGCGCGTCGGGCGGCGGCGGACCCACCCGGGCGACCAGCTGGGCCGCCAGGTCGTGCTGGAGCTGGTCCCGCGCTGTCGGGGACAGCTGCCCCGCGCGGAGCAGCAGCTGGCGAGCCCGCAGTGCCAGGGCGTCGTCGACGGCGGTTAGGTCAAGGCCGGCCGCCCAGCTGGCCAGCGGTCGCGGCATCTTGATGGCTACCTCGCCGGCCCCGGCTGCCGGCACCCGCTCGCTGAGGACGACGGTCCCGGCGAGCATGTCGCCGACTCGCTTGTGCCGTGACGACCCCACGATGCAGACGAAGGCCAGGAACCCGAGCGTGACACCGGCCTTCTCGAGTACGACGCCGACCAGCCCTCGGACCAACGCATGGCGGAACCGGATCGGACCGCCGTCGTCGCGGACCACCCGCAGCCCCATCGCGGCCTTGCCCAGGGTCCGTCCCCGCCACAGCGTCTCCATGCCGACCGGATAGCCCACCAACACGCCGACGTACACGACGATCAGCAGGGCCTCGACGGTGTCCTCGTTCGCGCCCGATCCGGCCAGCGCGACGATGAACAGCAGAACGATCAGGGCGACCGCGATGACGGACAGATCGATGAGTGCCGCGATGCCCCGGGAACCGGCGCTCGCCGTGCGCAGGTCCAGCGCCACGGCCTCGCCGGTGACGACCGGTTCCTCGACGATCATGCGGCTAGTCTGCCGTCTGACGTGGACCTCGACGCATTCGTGCAGACCCACCGGGCCCAGTGGGCTCGGCTCGAGGAGCTGACCCGGGCCTCGCGCCGGCCCCGGCGGCTTAGCGGCGCGGAGATCGACGAGCTGGTCGGCCTGTACCAACAGGTCGCGACCCAGCTGTCCATGGTGCAGTCCCGCTCGCCTGACCCGGTGCTGATCGGACGGTTGTCGCGGCTCGTCGCCGACGCTCGCGCTGCCGTCACGGGCACCCATGCGGTGGCCTGGCGCGAGATGGCTCGGTTCATCTCAGTGACGTTCCCCGTAGCGGTGTATCGATGCCGACGGTGGTGGGTGCCGACTGCGCTGGTGTCGCTGGCCGTCGCGTTCGGTCTCGGCTGGTGGGTCGACACCCACGCCGCGGTGCAGCGCTCGTTGCTGCCACCGGCGCAGGTGCGCTCACTCGTCAACAGCCAGTTCGCCGACTACTACCGGGCGCACCCGGCGAAGGACTTCGCGGGCCAGGTGTGGACCAACAATGTCTGGGTCGCTGCGGAGACGTTGGTCGGGGGCATCCTGCTCGGCATCCCCACCGTCCTGGCGCTGTTCTCGAACATGCTCAACGTCGGCATCATCGGCGGGTACATGGCCGCCGCCGGCAAGATCGGGCTGTTCTTCGGTCTGATCGCGCCGCACGGGATCCTCGAGCTGACAGCGGTGTTCGTGGCGGCCGGAACCGGGCTGCGACTGGGCTGGACGGTCGTCGATCCCGGCCCTCGGCGTCGTACCGATGCACTTGCGGTCGAGGGCCGATCGACCATCACCATCGCCCTCGGCCTGATCGGGGTCCTCGCGGTCTCCGGGATCATCGAGGCGTTCGTGACACCGTCGGGACTGCCGACCTGGGCGAGGATCGGGATCGGCGTGCTGGCGGAGCTGGGCTTCCTCACCTACGTGTGGACGCTGGGCCGGCGGGGCGCACTCGCCGGCGAGACCGGCGACCTGAGTCTCGAGGCGCGGGGTGACCTCGCCGAGGTCGCCGGGTGACCTCACCAGATGTCCGGCTGGCCGAAGCCGGCGATGCAGCCGCCGTCACCGACCTCGTCGCCGTGGCCTACCAGCGGTACGTCGCCAGGATCGGGCGCCGGCCGGCACCGATGGACGCGGACTATCCCGCTCTCATCGAGCAGGGCACGGTCCGGGTCGCTGAGGTCGACGGCGAGATCGTCGGGGTCCTGGTGACGGAGGAGCACAGCGATCACCTGCTGCTGGAGAACGTCGCGGTGTCGCCGGGAGCCCAGGGCCGAGGCGTCGGAGCGCTGCTGATCGAGACCGCGGAGCGCCTGGCGGCGGAGGCGGGCCTGCCCGAGGTCAGGCTCTACACGAACGCGGCGATGACGGAGAACCTGGAGTACTACCCGCGCCGCGGCTACATCGAGACCCATCGAGGCGGGCAAGCCGGCTTCGCGCGAGTGTTCTTCACCAAGCCCGTGTGACCTGTCAGGCCGCTCGGCCCAAACGCGCGCACCCCAAACGCGATCGTGCGGTCCTGACAGTCAGAGACGACCGGCGGCCTTGAGGTCCAGGTAGGTGTCGGCGACGGCCGAGGCGAAGCCGGCCGGCTCGGCGGACACGATGATCGCGCCGCGACGCTGCAGTGTCGCGGCCGTCCGGGCCCGAGCCGAGCGCGCAGTTTCCGCGGCTGCAGCGCCGTAGACGGCTTCGGCGTCCTCGCGCCGGTGGGCCAGCTCGTCAATGCGAGGGTCGGCGACCGAGGCCACGATGACGGTGTGGCGCCGCACCAGTGATCCGATGAAGGGCAGCAGACCGACCTCGATGGCGGCCGGCTCAAGGGCGGTGAACCACACGATCAATGACCGGCGTCGCAGCCGTCGCAGCAGCTGCGAGATGACCGCGCGCGCATCGGTCTCGACCAACGCCGGCTCCAACGTCGCCGTCGCGCGCATCACGGCGGGCAGCACATCCCCGGCTCTCGTCATGTCGACATAGCTGCGCAGCACCGCGTCGTGGGCCAGCAGTCCCACCCGGTCACCCGCCTGCCGCGAGAGGGCAGCCAGCAGGAGTGCCGCGTCCAGTGATGCCTCGAGCCGCGGGGCGCCGTCGACGCGCCCGGCTGCCGTCCGGCCCGTGTCGAGCACGATGAGCACCTGGCGGTCGCGTTCCGGTCGCCAGGTGCGGACGACCACGTCGGTACGCCGGGCAGTGGCCCGCCAGTCGATCGAGCGCGCATCGTCGCCGTGGACGTAGAGCCGCAGCGAGTCGAACTCGGTGCCCTGGCCGCGCACCACCGACGCGACCGCGCCGTCGAGTTGACGCAGCCGAGCCAGCTTCTCCGGCAGCAGCCGACGGCTCCGGAACGCGGGCAGCACGCGGACCGCCCACGGCGCCGCCCGGGTCCGTTGCCGGCCGGCCAGGCCCAGCGGACCGATGCACCGCAACGTCACGCCTGCCGCCGCGCGCACACCGCGCCGCTCGGGTCGCAGGACCGACGTCAGCCGGACCCGGTCGCCCGGCGCGACGTCCACCAGGAACGAGCGGGGAGTAGCGCCGGCGCTCGGCGGCCAGGCATCGCGAACCCGCCCTCGCAACCGGCGCGGCCCGGCGTTGCGCATGAGCAGCACGACCTCGGCGGCTTCGCCCAGCCGGGTGATGTCGGCGCCTTCCCGGCCCAGCTCGACCGCGCGCGGGGACGCGGCGAGGGCCACGTCCACGGCGACCAGCACGACCAGGATCAGCAACAGCAGGGCCACGCTCACGCCACCGGCGGGCACCACGATCACGATCACGACGCCGAGGAACGCCAGCAGTGCTGCTCGCCCGGTCAGCGCCATCGTCGCGTTCGCTCGCTAACGAGGGACGGGAACCGAGGCGAGGACACCGTCGAGCACGCCGTCCGCGGTGACGCCTTCGAGCTCGGCCTCGGGCCGGACGCTGACCCGGTGCCGCAGCGTCGGACGTGCCAGCGCCTTGACGTCGTCGGGCGTGAGGTAGTCACGTCCCGACAGCCACGCCCACGCCTTCGATGTAGCGAGCAGGGCGGTCGCGCCACGGGGGGACACGCCGAGCGACAGCGAGGGCGAGACCCTGGTGGCCCGGCAGACGTCGACGACGTACCCGAGGACCTCCGGCGACACCCGCACCGTCAAGGCAGCGCTGCGGGCCGCCGTCAGCTCTGCCGCCCCCGCCACCGGAGCGACGCCAGCTGCCGCCAGGTCGCGAGGGTCGAAGCCGGCATCGTGGCGCTGCAACACCGCCACCTCGTCGTCGCGGTCCGGCAGCGGCACCGTGAGCTTCAGCAGGAACCGGTCGAGCTGCGCCTCCGGCAGCGGGTAGGTGCCGTCGTACTCCACCGGGTTCTGGGTGGCGGCGACCAGGAACGGTGACGGCAGCGGCCGGGCGAGCCCCTCGACGCTCACCTGCCGTTCCTCCATCGCCTCGAGCAATGCCGCCTGCGTCTTGGGCGGGGTCCGGTTGATCTCGTCGGCGAGCAGCAGGTTGGTGAAGACCGGCCCGTCGTGGAACTCGAAGTTCGCGGTGCGGGCGTCGTACACCAGGGACCCGGTGATGTCGCCAGGCATCAGGTCCGGCGTGAACTGCACCCGCTTGGAGTCCAGGTCGAGCGAGGCAGCGAGCGTCCGCACCAGCAGGGTCTTCGCGACACCCGGCACGCCTTCAAGCAGCACGTGGCCCTGGCAGAGCAGCGCGATCACGAGGCCGGTCACCGCAGCGTCCTGACCGACGACCGCCTTGCCGACCTCCTCGCGGAGCAGGGTGAGTGACTCGCGAGCCGCCTCCGCCGAGGGTGGTGGGGTACGCCGGGGTGCCCGTCGACGTCCAGGGGGCGGGACACTCACTTCTGGCCTCCAGTGCTCGGGTCGGTCGTCGTTCCGGTGCGGACACCCGGCTCCTGCCGGACCGTCGTCTCCAGCGCCTCCAGGCCGCCCGCCAGAGCGACCAGCGCCGGATCGTCGCGGGGTTCGGCACCGTACAGCAGCGCGTGCACGGTGCTGGCGGGCCGCCGGGTGCGGGCCGCGACGAGGCTGACGAGAGCACCGGGGTCGACGTCTGGATCGAGCCGGACCGCGGCTGCGACCCGCCGTCGAGTTGCCGTCCGCAGCGCCGCCGCTGCCGTGTCGCGAGCGTTGGCCGCGTGCAGCAGCCGAGCGTTTCCCTCGACCGTCTCAGCGGCGCGTACGACGACCGGGAGCGGTTCGACGACGGGACGCCCGAGCCGGCGGGCGCGCCATAGCGCCAGCACGGCGACCGCGATCCCGAGCTGCACCAGCCCCCAGACCAGACCGGACGGGAACAGCTGGAACACTCCGCGACGGTCGCCGCTCGCCAGAGCGCCGCCGAGATCGCCCGGTGGGACCCACTGGACCCGTGACGAGCCCGTCAGCAACCCGAGCGCGAGCGCGGCGTTACCTGACTGCGCCAGGTCGGCGTTGCTCAGCAGCGAGCCGCCGCCCAGGACGATGGTCCGCCCGCCGCTCGCCCGCCGGTCGACGACGAGGGCGGCGTCCCCGCCGGTCCGGTAACAGGCGGTGGCGCCCGATCGGGTCGCGTACAGGTCACCGGCGAAGTCGATCGACCCGGCGACGGTCGCGGCGGGGAGCGCGCACCCCGGACCGGGGTCGATCCCGGTGGTGATGTCGTTCAGTGTCGCCGGGACGCCGAAGGCGGCGAGCTCGCGGTTCTGTGCTCCGACGAGCAGCACGGTCGCCGTCGAGCCCGCCAGCGTGTGCAGCAGGTTGCCCGAGAGGGTCCCCGGACCGGCGAGTACGACGGTGTCACCGGCCCTGGCCGCACCGACCAGCCCGGAGCCGGTGGCCGGCACTGAGACGGGCACGCTCCGCGCGGCGAGCAGCACCGCGAGGGCGTGGGTGCCGGTCGACGCGGTGCTCCTCGGGTCGAGCGGGGTGTCCGAGGACGTCGACACCGCCGCGAGGAGTGCGACCAGTGCTAGCGCCGCCACCACGATGAGGACCGGGAGCCGGGCGCCGCGCCACAGCCCGCCGATGTCGAGCGGCGACTCGACGGCGACGGTGCTCACCGCGACCTCCGCCCGCTTCCCGCGGACACCGCCCGGTCTGCCTCGCGAAGCGTCTCCAGCTGGTCGGGTCCCGCCGTACCTCCGCCGTACACCACGTCGTTGAAGGTGCCGGCAGCCGCGTCGAGCACCGGCGACGCCGACGGCATCCCACGACCGGCCTCGCGGGCGACCTCGATCGCCGTCCGCCCGGCGCGCGGCTCGATGACGCCGCGCTCCTCCAGCGCTCGGACCACCGCACGCATCTGTTCCAGGACGGCCGTCTCGTGGTCCCCACGGTCGGCGGCCGCCCCCGCCAGGGCGCGGTGCTCGGCCGCGCTGAGGATCCGGTCGGTGGGCAGCACCGCTCCCGGCGCGCTCGCCGAGCGGCGCAGCGGTCCGACCCGCCGCCAGACGACGACGGCGACCACTACGGCGAGGATCACCAAGACCGCCAGCGCAAGACCGCCGCCCGCCGACCCCGTACCGACGTGCGACAGAACCGAGGTCAGCCAGTGGCCCACCGCTTTGACGGCGCGCACCGGCAGTGGGTCACGCTGCCGGTGATAGATCGCCTTGGACAGCTCGTGACGGGCGGCGCGCTGCGCCCCTGCCCGGGTGATCGGCGGGACCGGACTCACTGGCCGCCGTTCGCCGCGGCCTGCTGCAGGGTCAGGTCGAGCGCCTCGGCCCGCATTCGCCGATCGATGTAGAGCAGCGCGCCGATCCCAGCCGCGAACGGACGGACGATGGTCCCGGCCAGGAAGTTGCCGATGCCAACGAGCACGAGCCCGGAGAAGTGCACGGTGTAGCCGGTTCCCCCGAAGCCGGTGGTGCCGTAGGCCAGCACCGTGAACGGTACGACGAGGATGCCGTCGACGATCGACGACAGGATCCCCGCCAGCAGGATGATCCCGAAGACCCGCCACCAGCTACCGGTGACGAGCTGGCGGGAGCGCCGGAAGGAGTTTCGGACGCCCTGCTTCTCGAGCATCGCGGCCGGGCTCGCGAGCGTGAAGGTGACGAGGGCCCACAGCAGCGCCACGAACGCGACCACGCCGCCCAGAGCGGCCAGTGCGATGCCGGGGCCGACCGCGCCCAGGCCAGCGACGAGCAGGCCCGGGCCGACGCCCACCACAAGGATCAACAGGGTCAGCAGGAACAGCGACAGCGCGACGCCGAGCAGGGTGAGAAGCCGTGGTCTCACCGCCTGCCAGGCCTTGCGGGCGGTCATCGGGCGGCCCAGCACCGCCTGGCCGATCACGGCAGTGATCATCCCGGTGAGGATTGTGCCGAGCAGCAGCGTCACGATCTGGACCACGAGGTCGACGGTCGAGCTGCGAGCGAAGAAGTCGCCGGACACCGTCCCGCTCGCGCTGACATTCGTCACCCCGTTGAGGAGCAGGTACGACGCGAGGACCTGGACCGCGGTCACCACGAGCATGACCGAGGCGGCCATCCCCAAGGTGGCCGCCGGATAGCGACGGATCGTCGTGAAGGCACCGTCGAGCAGCTCGCCGACCGTCAGCGGTCGGAGCGGGACGATGCCGGGCTGCGGCGGCCCGGGTGGTGCCGCGAAGTCACCCCAGGCGGGACGCGGGGGAGCGCTCGACCAGCCCGGCGGGGGATCAGAAACCGCCGGATCGTGATCGTCCGGAGGCGGCCCCCCAGGTGTGGTCCAGCCGGTGGTCACGGTCCTCCTTGATCGATCAAGTTGTACCCGGGTGTCGCGACCGGACCGCCATGGTCGCAGAGCGGTGCCAGGATGGACGGGTGAAAGCACGAGTGCTGGTGGTCGACGATGACCCTTCCCTGGCAGAGATGCTCGGGATCGTGCTGCGCAACGAGGGCTTCGAGCCGTCGTTCGTCAGCCGTGGCGACCAGGCGATCGGGCAGTTTCGGGCGATCAAGCCCGACCTCGTCCTGCTCGACCTGATGCTCCCTGGCGTCGACGGCATCGACATCTGCCGGGCGATCAGGGCGGAGAGCGGGACGCCGATCGTCATGCTCACCGCACGCACGGACACCGTCGACGTGGTGCTCGGGCTGGAGTCCGGGGCCGACGACTACATCATCAAGCCGTTCAAGCCCAAGGAGCTCGTCGCCCGGATCCGGGCCAGGCTGCGCCGGCTGGACGAGGACGTGACCGAGCAGCTCATGATCGGTGACATCACCATCGACGTGGCCGGCCACGAGGTGCTGCGCGACGACCGGCCGATCTCGCTGACCCCGCTGGAGTTCGACCTGCTGACCGCGCTAGCTCGCAAGCCACGGCACGTGTTCACCCGGGACCAGCTGCTCGAGCAGGTCTGGGGGTATCGCCACGCCGCCGACACGAGGTTGGTCAACGTTCACGTTCAGCGGCTGCGAGCCAAGGTGGAGCGTGACCCCGAACACCCCGACATCGTGGTGACGGTGCGCGGCGTGGGATACAAGGCCGGCACGTCGTGAGCGGGCCGTGACGTCACTGCCGCTGGCGCTCGCCCGGGGCGCGCGACATCGGTGGCGGCGGTCGCTGCAGCTGCGGATGGTGACTACCACGCTGCTGCTGTCGACCGTGGTTGCCCTGCTGATCGGCGTCACGATCCTTCATCAGGTGCAGAGCGGCCTGCTCGGGGCCGCCAACCGCTCCGCGCTCAGCCAGCTGGGCATCGGCGTCGAGCGAGCCCAGAGCCAGTTCGCCGCCCTGCCGCATTCCGACCCGGCGTCGGTGGAGACGACGGCCCAGGAAGTCGCGAACGAGCTGCAGGACCGCAACAACGACAGCACCGACGACGCGTACGACGTCGTGATGCTCTCGACCTCGGGGCTGCGCTCCTACACCCCCGACGGTGTGACGTCGAGCATCCCGAAGGCCCTGCAGCGAGCCGTCAGCCGCACCTCGAGTGAGGCCTGGACCTATACCGAGATCCGCCGGAACGACGGCACCAGCGCGCCCGGTCTGATCGTCGGCGCGCCGGTCACTGCGGCCAACCTGCAGTACCAGATCTTCTACCTGTTCCCGCTCACCCGCGAGGCGCAGACGATCGCGCTGGTGGAGCGCACCATGCTCTTCGCCGGAGCCGGCCTGGTGCTGCTCTTGGCCGGGATCGCGGCGCTGGTCACCCGGCAGGTGGTGCGGCCGGTCCGACAGGCGCGCCGCGACCGCCGAGCGCCTCGCGGCGGGCCGGCTCAAGGAGCGGATGAACGTCCGCGGCGAGGACGACCTCGCCACCCTGGCCGACTCCTTCAACCGGATGGCCGACACAGTGCAGCGCCAGATCTCGCAGCTGCGCGAGCTCTCTCGGGTGCAACGCCGGTTCGTCGCCGACGTGTCCCACGAGCTGCGGACGCCGATCACGACGATCCGGATGGCCGCCGACCTGCTCCACGACGCGATGGCGGAGCTCGCCGCCGGAGCTGGCCCGCTCGACCGAGCTGCTGCAGCAACAGCTCGACCGCTTCGAGCTGCTGCTCGCCGACCTGCTCGAGATCAGCCGGCACGATGCGGGTGCCGCCGTGCTGGAGGCCGAGCCCACCGACCTCCGTGGCCTGGTGGCCGCGATGATCGCCAATGCCGTCCCGCTGGCGATCCCCCGCGGGTCGGAGCTCACGGCCGACCTCCCGCCGACGCCGGTGATCGTCGACGTGGACGCCCGGCGGATCGACCGCGTACTGCGCAACCTGGTCGAGAACGCGATCGAGCATGCCGAGGGTGGCCCGGTCGACATCCGGCTCGCGACCGGCAGCACCGCCGTCGCCGTCACGGTTCGCGACCACGGCATCGGGCTGAAGCCGGGCGAGGCGTCGCTCGTCTTCGGCCGGTTCTGGCGTGCCGACCCGGCTCGCACCCGTACGACGGGAGGCACCGGCCTGGGGCTGTCGATCGCGCTCGAGGACACCCGTCTCCACGGCGGGTGGCTGCAGGCCTGGGGTGACCCGGGTCGCGGCTCGGTGTTCCGGCTGACGCTGCCGTGGCGGATCGGCGGGGTCATCGCCGATTCGCCGCTACCGCTCAACCCGGAGGACGAGGCGGCCGACGCGCCGCAGGTCGGTCATCGTGGCTGAGCGGCTCCGCCGTACCCGGGTCAGGGCCCTGGTGATGGCCTCGCTGGCGGCCGGCCTGCTCACCGGATGTGCCGGAGTCCCGACGTCGGGCGCGATTCACGTTGGCCGCGCCGTCGCGGCGGGCGGCGACTCTTCGCTGGAGGGCATCCGCGTGCTGCCGGCGCCGCCTCAGCCCGGCATGTCGCAACGTGCTCTGGTCGGGGGGTTCCTGCGCGCAGCCGTCGACCCGGAAGGCAACTACAGCGCGGCGCGAGCGTTTCTCGCGTCCGGCGCGACGTGGAACACCGCCGTCGGGACCACGACGTACAACCAGGCTGACCTCACCCTCACTCGCCCGGGCACGAACCAGGTGCAGATGCGCGCCGAGGAGGTCGGCACGATCTCCAGCCGCGGCGACTTCGTCGCGACGCACCGGACCCTGGTACGGCGGTTCACGATGGTGAAGCAGGCAGGCCAGTGGCGGATCTCCCGGCCTCCCGCCGGCGTTCTGCTGGCCACGGCCGATGCGCAACGGTCGCTCGAGCTCGAGACCGTGTACTACCTGAACGCGAGCGGTGACAGCCTGGTTCCGGACCCGATTCTCGTCTCGCCGGACCAGCCCGGCGCGGCGACGACGTTGATCCAGGCGTTGCTGGCAGGGCCCCCGCCGCCGCTGTCCGGGGCCGTGATGACGGCGGTGCCGACGGGAACCCGGCTGCTCGGTAACGTCCCGGTGTCGGCCGACGGCGTTGCCGAGGTCAACCTCTCGGTGCTGCTGCATCCGATCACCAAGCAGACGCTGCACCGGATGGCTGCCCAGATCGTGTGGACGTTGGACTCGGTTCCCGACGTGGCGTCGGTGCAGCTGCTCGTCGACGGTGATGCGCTGGTCGCGCCCGGCTTCCCCGGGAACAGACGACTCGGACCTGGGCCAGTTACGACCCGGACCAACGCCTCGTTCAACCGGGTCTGCTCTACGTCCGGCATGGGCGGGTGCGCAGCCTCGGAGGATCGGTGCCGCCGTCGCTGGCCGGCCGGGCGGGGCTGGCGGCTCCGGTCCTCGATGGCTCGGGCCGCTCGGTGGCGGTGCTGAGCCGGCGCGGGCAGGATCTGCAGCTGTTGACCGGCTCGACGTCCGGCCGGCTGCGCGTCCGGGTGACGGCGCGTGCCATCACCGCTCCGTCGTTCGACCGGGCCGGCGATCTCATGGTCGCCGAGCGTTCCGTCCTTGGCTCGCAGCTCATCGAGCTCCCTGCGCTCGGCAAGCCCGTGGTTCTCGCCGCCCCGGCATCGCTGCTGGAGAAAAATGTCAGCGACCTGGCCCTGTCACCTGACGGCGCCCGGGTCGCCATGATCGTGGGGCCGCCCGGCGCCGACAGCCTGGTGATCGGGCTGCTGGGCCGAGTTCGCGGCCGCCCCGGCATCGTGGGCGTCCGCCCCGTGCTTCCGGCCGACTCGGACCCCCGAGGGTTGGCCTGGAACGGCGCGAACGAGCTGATCACCACGACATCGGTCGGCTCGCAAAGCCGGACGGTCATCGCGACTGACACCTCGGGATACGACCCGCATGAGCTGTCCCCGATCCCGTTCCCCGGCCAGCCGGTTCAAGTCGCCGCTGCCCCCGGCCACCCCACCTACGCCGTGGCCGCCGGTCAGCTGTACCGGCTCGATGGAACCCAGTGGCGATCGTTGTCCACCGGTGTCGATCCGTCGTACGCCGGCTGAACCATCGTCCCCAGCCTGGGTGTCTCTGGGCCCTGACGACCTCGCGGGCCGCAGCCTCGTTGGATGCGGCTGCTCGACCTGTTGCTCCCCGTTCCCTGCGCCGGTTGCGGTCGCATCGGCTCCGCGGCCTGTCCCGGCTGCGCGGCGGTCCTGCTGGCGCCGGCTCGAGCGGTCCGGCCGTCGCCGGAACCGGTCGGCCTTCCGCCGTGCTTCACCGTCTCGGCGTACGACGGTGTGGTGCGGGAGCTGCTGCTGGCGGCCAAGGAGCGCGGCGCGGTGGGGCTGATTCCTGTGCTCGCCGCGGCGTTGGCCAGCGCCGTCGGCTGCGCGATCGCGGCGGTGCCCCGCGACCGTCCGGTCGTGCTGGTTCCCGTCCCGTCAACGCGCGCGGCGATTCGGAGCCGGGGTGACGATGTCGTCCTCGGGCTCGCTCGGGGAGCCGCTGTGGTGGCCCGCCGGACCGGGCGTCCGGTCCGCGTCGCGCCGATCCTGCGGCACGTCCGCGTGGTCCGCGACTCGGCGGGCCTGGGTGCCGCGGACCGTGCCGCCAATCTCGCGGGTGCGCTCACCGTCCGGCCGCCGTCAGCGAGCCGGCTGCTGGACGCCGCCGCCGTGATCGTGGTCGACGACCTGATGACCACCGGGGCCACCGTGGTCGAGGCCTCGCGCGCCCTGCGCTGTGCCGGGGCGACGGTTCACGCCGCTGCAACCGTGGCTGCCACATCGCGTCGGGGGTCCTCGCTCGACACGTGAGGTGCGAACCGGACTACCGTCAGCCCATAGGCGGTGCCGCCATAAGGAGGCTCGATCGTGGATGTCGTCATCAAGGCCCGGCACGCTCAGGTCAGTGACTCGTTCCGGTCCATCGCTGCGGAGAAGCTCCGCAAGATGACGCGGCTCGAGGCCGGGCTCGACCGGGTCGACGTCGAGGTGTGCGGCGAACGCAACCCGCGCCAAGCGGAACGCCGGATGCGCGTCGAGCTGACCTGCCGCCCCCGGGGCCACGTGGTCCGGGCCGAGGCCGCCGCTGCGGATGAGCTTGCGGCCTTCGACCTCGCGATCGCCAAGCTCGAGATGCGGTTACGCCGAGCCGCCGACCGGCGACGGGTGCACCACGGCTCCCGGACCCCGCTGTCATTGGCCGTGGCGACCAGTGAGGTGCCGGCCCGGGCCGGTGAGGCCGAGCCCGATGGCGACCGCGACATCGAGGACGCCGACGACGCGGTCCCGTACGTCGTCCGGGAGAAGGAGCACCACGCGGTCCCGATGACGCTCGAGCAGGCGTTGTTCGACATGGAGCTGGTCGGGCACGACTTCTACCTGTTCGTGGAAGAGGGCGACGGCACGCCGAGCGTGGTCTATCGCCGCCGCGGCTACGACTACGGCGTGCTCCGGTTGCGAACGGATGGGTCACGCCTGACTTGATCATGGTCGTTGACGTGCGCGCTCAGCGGCCGCTGCGTGCCATCATGGTCAGCCGAAGCCAGCAGCCGCCCACCGTCGACCCGATCGCAGCGTGAGGAGGAGTGCCCGTGACCGAGATTCCGGCCGGGGGGCCGCTCATGCCGTTGCCGCCGGGGACGGGTGACCCGATCCGGGTTCTGGTCGTCGATGACCACGCGTTGTTTCGGCGCGGGCTCGAGATGGTCCTCGAGCAGGAACCCGACATCGAGGTCGTGGGTGAGGCCGAGGATGGCACCGATGCAGTCGCCAAGGCCACGGAGACGACTCCCGACATCGTGCTGATGGACGTCCGGATGCCCCGGCGCGGCGGTATCGATGCGTGCACCGCGATCAAGGACGCCGTGCCCAGCAGCAAGATCATCATGCTGACCATCAGCGACGAGGAGGCGGACCTCTACGACGCGATCAAGGCAGGTGCCATGGGCTACCTGCTCAAGGAGATCTCCATCGAGGAGGTTGCCTCCGCGATCCGCGCCGTGCACGGCGGTCAGTCGCTGATCTCGCCGTCGATGGCGTCCAAGCTGCTCACCGAGTTCGCATCGATGATCAAGCGCGGCGACGAGCGCCAGCAGGTTCCGGCACCGCGCCTGACCGATCGCGAGATGGAAGTGTTGCGGTTGGTCGCCAAAGGCATGAACAACCGTGACATCGCCAAGCAGCTGTTCATCAGCGAGAACACCGTGAAGAACCACATCCGGAACATCCTCGAGAAGCTGCAGCTGCACTCGCGGATGGAAGCAGTCGTCTATGCCGTGAGGGAAAAGCTGCTCGAGATCACGTGAGCCCGCCCCGCGTTTCGGCGGCGGTCAGCCGCGGGGACCGCGTGCTGTTCGGGGTCTGCACCGCGTTCACGGTGCTCGCCGCGGTCGTCCACTACGCCTCGCTGAACGAGACAGTGGCGTTCATCGTGTCGGGGCTCGCCCTGGCAGTGCTGGCCGCGCTGGTCGGGCGCAGCGTGGATCAGCTGGGCGACCGGCTGGGCGCTGGGGCGACCGGCGTGCTCCACGCCGCGCTCGGCAACCTGCCCGAGCTCTTCGTCGCCGTCTTCGCGCTTCGCGAAGGGCTGGTCGAGGTCGTCGACGCGGCGGTGATCGGTTCGATCCTCAGCAACCTGTTGCTCGTCCTCGGGCTCTCCTTCGTCGTCGGCGGGCTCCGGCACGGCCCGCAGCGGTTCAGCGGGAACCGGGCGCGCACCACGATCTCGCTGATGCTTCTCGCGGTCGCCGGGATGCTCGTTCCCAGCCTCGCCTCGTACGTCCACACTCCCGCCGCCCAGCACGAGCAGGCGCTCTCGATCATCGCCGCCGTCGTCCTGCTCGCGGTGTTCCTCGCCTCGATCCCCGCGTCGCTGGCTCGCACCGACGAGGAGCTGGAGGCCGATGACGTCAGCCACGCGGACCTGTGGCCGATGCCGATGGCGGTCGTCACCTTGACTGTGGCGAGCCTGCTGTCGGCATTTGCCTCGGACTGGTTCGTCGACGCGCTGACGCCGGCCATCCATGCCCTGAACATCAGCCAGACGTTCGCTGGCCTGGTGATCGTCGCGCTGGCCGGCAACGCGGTGGAGAACGTGGTTGGCATCCAGCTCGCCGCGAAGGGCCGCGCGGACTATGCGTTGTCCGTCGTACTCAACAGTCCGCTGCAGATCGCGCTGTTCCTGGCACCTGTCCTGGTGCTGCTCTCGCTCGTGATCGCCGGCCCCGCGTTCCTGCTGGTGTTCCCGCCGCTGCTCGTCTCGACGCTGGTCGCTGCGGTTCTCGTCGTCAGCTTCGTCATCGTGGACGGCGAGTCCGACTGGCTCGAAGGCTCGGCCCTCGTCGGGCTCTACGTCGTCATCGCGGCGTCGTTCTGGTGGGGCTGACCCGCCTATCACGCTTACCATGGCGGGTAAGGCGCTGTCAGGCGTCGCTGCTGCCGTCGACGTCAGGAGATCCGAACCGTGGCCGTGTTCGACCGGATCATGCGAGCCGGCGAAGGTCGCATCCTCCGCAGGCTGGACGCGATCGCTCACCAAGTCAACGATCTGGAGGAGCACTACGTCGAGCTGTCTGACGACGAGCTGCGCGCCCAGACCGATGAGTTCAAGCAGCGCTACACGGACGGGGAGTCGCTCGACGACCTGATGGTCGAGGCCTTTGCCGTGGTCCGCGAGGCCTCGCGTCGTACCCTCGGCCAGCGACACTTCGACGTCCAGATCATGGGCGGTGCGGCCCTGCACCTCGGGAACATCGCCGAGATGCGGACGGGTGAGGGCAAGACCCTGACCGGTGTTCTCGCGGCCTACCTCAACGCCCTCGCCGGCAAGGGCGTCCACGTCGTCACGACCAACGACTACCTCGCCAAGCGGGACGCCGAGTGGATGGGCCGGGTTCACCGTTTCCTCGGCTTGACCGTGGGGGTGATCCTCGCCAGCCAGCCGCCGGTCGAGCGGCGCGCCATGTACGGCTGCGACATCACCTACGGCACCAACAACGAGTTCGGGTTCGACTACCTGCGCGACAACATGGCGTGGAGTGCCGACGAGCTGGTGCAGCGCGGCCACTTCTACGCGGTCGTCGACGAGGTCGACTCGATCCTCATCGACGAGGCGCGCACCCCGCTGATCATCAGCGGCCCGGCCGAGCACAGCCAGAAGTGGTACGTCGAGTTCGCCCGGCTGGCGCGACAGCTGGTCCGCGACGTCGACTACGAGTGCGACGAGGGCAAGCGGACCATGAGCGTGAACGAGTCCGCCGTCGAGAAGGTCGAGGACTACCTCGGCATCGACAACCTCTATGAGGCCGTCAACACTCCGCTGGTCGGCTACCTCAACAACGCGCTCAAGGCCAAGGAGCTGTTCAAGCTCGACAAGGACTACGTGGTCATGAACGGCGAGGTCCTCATCGTCGACGAGTTCACCGGCCGGATGCTGCCCGGACGTCGCTACAACGAGGGCATGCACCAGGCGATCGAGGCCAAAGAGGGCGTGGAAATCAAGCAGGAGAACCAAACCCTGGCGACGATCACGCTGCAGAACTACTTCCGGCTCTACGAGAAGCTCGGCGGGATGACCGGTACGGCGGCCACGGAGGCGGCCGAGTTCGACCAGGTCTACAAGCTCGGTGTGGTCCCGATCCAGACCAACCGGCCGATGATCCGCGAGGACGAACCCGACGTCGTCTACAAGACCGAGGACTCCAAGTGGTCCGCGGTGGTCGAAGACCTGCTCGAGCGGCACGAGAAGGGCCAGCCGGTCCTGGTCGGCACCACCAGCGTCGAGAAGAGCGAGCTCCTGTCCGGGCTGCTGCTGCGCCGCGGCGTACCTCACGAGGTCCTCAACGCCAAGTTCCACGAGAAGGAAGCCGCGATCATCGCCCAGGCCGGGCGGCGCGGCGCCATCACCGTCGCGACCAACATGGCCGGTCGCGGCACCGACATCATGCTCGGCGGGAACCCTGAGGTGCTGGCCGTGGCCGAGCTGGCGGCGCGCGGACTCACGCCGACGGATACCCCCGAGGACTTCGAGGCGGCGTGGCCGGACGCCTTCGAGAAGGCGAAGTCGTCAGTGGCCGCCGAGCACGAGGAGGTCGTGGGTCTCGGTGGGCTCTACGTCCTCGGTACCGAGCGGCACGACTCCCGTCGGATCGACAACCAGCTGCGCGGCCGGTCCGGCCGGCAGGGCGACCCGGGTGAGTCCCGGTTCTACCTCTCGCTCGGTGACGACCTGATGCAGCTGTTCAACGCGCACATGGTCGAGTCGATTATGGACCGGTTGAGCCTGCCCGAGGACACCCCCATCGAGTCCAAGATGGTGTCCCGGTCGATCCGCTCGGCTCAGACCCAGATCGAGCAGCAGAACTTCGAGATCCGCAAGAACGTCCTCAAGTACGACGAGGTCCTCAACAAGCAGCGCACCGTCATCTACGACGAGCGGCGACGGGTGCTGATGGGTGAGGATCTGCACGAGCAGGTCCGGAACATGGTCGACGACACCGTCGAGGGCTACGTCCACGGGGCCACGGCTGAGGGCTACGAGGAGGAGTGGGACCTCGAGGGGTTGTGGAACAACCTCAAGCAGCTCTACCCGGTCGGGGTCACCATCGAGGAGCTCACCGAGCGCTCCGGCGGTGGCCTGTCGGCGGAGTTCCTCGCCGACGAGCTCGTCGCCGACGCCCAGGACGCCTACGACCGCCGCGAGGAATCGCTGGGTGTCAGCCCCGACACCGTCGACGAGGACGGCGAGGTCGTGCCGGGCGAGCCCATCATGCGGGAACTGGAACGTCGGGTGCTGCTCTCGGTACTCGACCGCAAGTGGCGCGAGCACCTGTACGAGATGGACTATCTGCAGGAAGGCATCGGGCTGCGCGGCTACGGGCAGCGCGACCCGCTGGTGGAGTACCAGCGCGAGGCGTTCGACATGTTCGGCGCGATGATGGAGGCCATCAAGGAGGAGTCCGTCGGCTTCCTGTTCTACGCCGACGTGGACATCCAAGCGGAGGGCGACGAGGACGAGGCGCCCGAGGACGAGTCCGAGCCGGCCTTCGCCGGCAATGGGATGGTGGCCGGCGAGCCGGTCCCCGGTTCGGCCGAGCGCAGCGACCACGACAAGGTGGCGGACGTTCTCGGCCGGGCGTTCGCGCAGCCGTCCCGTCCCAGCAACCTGCAGTACTCCGCGCCCACCGTGGACGGGGAGGCCGGCGTGGACCACCATGCCGAGGCCAACCCGCAGGCCGGCCATGCGGCATCGTTCGACGACGTCTCACGCAACGCGCCGTGCCCCTGCGGGTCAGGGCGGAAGTTCAAGCGCTGTCACGGGGCACCGCAGAACCGCTGACCGAACCGGTCAGCCGACCTGCAAGGCGGTGCATCGCCAACGCCCGTCGGCGCCCTCGAGGCGCATCGCGAGGGCGCGCCGTCGTGGACCGGTGTCGACGACAGCGCATACCTCGGCCACGCCGTCGGTGGGCTCGCTGACGTGGACCGAGCTCACGACCGGGCGTCGGGTCGGCGCATCGCGGCGGGCGCCCAGGCGCCCGGAGCTGCGTTCCAGCAGGCGGAGAACGTCCAGGGTCGCGACGCGGGAAAGCTGCGCGGCCGGTCGCGCGCCCGCGAGCACCTCGGCCACGGCCTGGGCCAGCCGCCCGGTCCAGGGTCGCGGGTCGGGCAGCGCGTCGCGGCGTGTGGGGCCGGTGGCGTCGGTGCCGGCCCCCTGCCCATCGGCGGGAGGCACCAGCCGCAGCGGGACGCCGGGTCGGCTCGGGGCGGGGAAGGCGAGGGCGAGGCTGCCCCGGACCGTCGCGGCCGGCTCGGGGAGCTCGTCGTCGTAAGGCCCGTCGATCCGAGGGACCGGTCGGAGCCGGAGCCGGTCGGTGGGCCGGGTGAGTGCTGGAACGGTCATCCGCTGCTCCCGGGTAGGCGATGTGGTGGTGGTGGCCGAAGCTGCTGGCCCGGCAGGATCACGGCGGGATCCGGACCGATGACCGGACGGTTGGCGGCGTACCAGCGCGGCCACTCGGCGGCGATCCGCGCATTGGTGGCCCGAGGGCCGAGCCGGGCGGCGGCGAGCGACCACAGCGAGTCCCCGCGTCGTACCGTCACGAGGTCGTCGACGTCGACCGCCCGGCGGCCAGGCGTCGCGACGAGCCGAACCGGGGCCTGAGCGTGCCGCCGTATGCGCGGGACCCGGGCGTGCGGATGCGGGTCGTGATGGCTGTCACTGCCGGCTACCGGCAGGCCCGGCCACTGCAGCGGGCTGCCGGGTGCCGGGTGGGCGGCTGCGCTCACCGACGCGCCGGTGCCGGTCGCCGACGCAGGGACGACGGTGCCGCTCAGCAGGAGGCTGACCAGACCCACGGAGATCACCAGGTCCACCAGGCCGCCGAGCCGCCGGGGCACCCAGCGGCGGCTTCTGCCCGTCGCGAGGGCCGGTGGGCGACGCCGCAGATGAGCCAGGGCGCATCCGGCGATGGACAGCGCCAGCCATCCCGCGACCAGCCAGGCGAGCCATGCGCAGCCCAGGACGATCTCGCCCACCGGATCCTGACCGCTGGTCCCGGGCCGCAGCCGCCAGGTGAGCCCGGCCAGGACCAGGGCCAGTGCCGCGACTCCCAGGGCGCGCGCCAGCTCGAGGCGGGAACCCACGGCCGTCGCTGGCATACCGCCACCCTGCGCTTATCTGCCGTTTGATGTCAATAGCCTGCGTTTACCTGTGGATAGACCTCGTGGCAGGATGTGGCGATGCGCTGGGAGCGGCTGTTCGACGATGTCGAGGGGCAGCTGGAGGCGGCGGCGCGGGCTGAGCTGGCCGGTGAGGTGGCTGACCGGACCCGGCGCGAGGTGGCTCGGCTGCGCCTGGTCGACCGGCTTCGGGCAAGCCTCGGTGCTGAACTGACGCTGACCGTTACGGGAACCGGAGCGCTCACGGGTCGGTTGGAACGGGTCGGGCCGGACTGGCTGCTGCTGCTCCCGCCGTCGGGGCCGCCCGCATTGGTGGTGCGCGACGCGGTGCAGGCGGTCGCCGGCCTCCCGCGGGCTGCCGCGGAGCCCGGCAGCGAGGGACCGGTCCTGTCGCGGCTCGACCTCGGCCACGCGCTTCGGGCCATCGCCCGCGACCGCTCCCCGGTCTCGGTGCTGCTGCGCGACGGCGGCCAGCTGGACGGCACGGTGGACCGGGTCGGTGCGGACTTCATCGACGTCGCTCTCCACGCGACGGGTGAGCCCAGGCGCGACGCTGCGGTACGCGCGGTCAGCTGTGTCGCGGTGTCGGGCCTGTCGATGGTCCGCCCGGCCTGACGCCGTCGGCCGGGCTGCCGAGTGGCTGCTATCCGGCCGGTGTGGCTGGCTCCTCGCCGCGGCCGCGCGGATGCTTGGTGACGAACTCACGGGTCTCGTCGTACGCCCTGGCGATGTAGGCCTCGAGCTGATCCCGCTCGACCCGCCACTGGCCGCGCCCTCCGACCTTGATGGCCGGCAGGTCGCCGCTGCGGACCAGCGCGTAGGTCTGGGCGGCAGAGATGTTGAGGATCTCGGCGACGTCGGTCAGCTGGAGGAACCGGGGACCGTCCATGGCAGCCGAGTCTGCCATTTCCGACCCGGATCGACGGCGACCGTCCACAGCCCGTCACCCGGCCGGGTAGAGGTTGTGGAGAACCGTGGTCGATGACTGACCCTGTCGGGCAAGATGTCCGGATGCGGCAACCACGGGGGACTGACGCGTCGCCCCGGGCTGCCCGGCTGCCCACGCCGAGATGGCGCGACGGCCGACTCGTCCTCGGCGTACTGCTCGTGCTGGTCGCCGTCGTTGTCGGCGCCAGGCTGTTCGCCTCGGCCGGCCACGAGACGGCGGTGTACGTCGCCAGTCATCCGCTGGTGCCCGGTGAGCACCTCGCCTCGGGCGACCTGCAGGTGGGGCATGTCCGTTTCGACGGCGACGGGGCCGCCTACGTCGCCGCGGACGGCGCCGCCCCGGTGGGGTACGTCGTCACGCGGTACGTCGGCGCCCACGAGCTGGTGCCTCGCAATGCGCTGTCGGCGTCGACCCCCGTGATGGGAGCCAGCCGGTTCGTGACCGTCCCGGTGGAGCCCGGCCACCTGCCGGACGATCTCGGTCACGGAGACCTGGTCGACGTGTACCTGACCCCGAAGGCGACGGCTGGCTCCGGAGTACCGGCACCGGATCTGGTGGCCTCGGCGGTACCGGTCGACTCCTATGACTCCGGCGCGCGCGGCTTCTCCGGCACCGCCGCAGAGTCAGTCGTGCTCTCTGTCCCGGCTGGTCTGGTCCGGTCCGTCGTGCACGCCGCCGAAGCCGGCACCATCGACCTGGCCCGGGTTCCGGTCGCGCCGACCGGCGTGGTCCCCTCACCGGCGAGCGATCGCACCGACGGCCGATGAGCGGCGTACCCGTCCTGACCGCGGTCTCGGACGCCCGGTGGGAGGCCGACCTGGTCTCCGCGTTGCACGGGAGCGAGCACGGCGTCATCGTGGTCCGGCGCTGCGTCGACCTGGCGGACCTGCTCGCCGCAGCCGCCGCGGGACTGGCCCGTGCGGTCGTGCTGTCGGCCGACCTACGCCGGCTCGACCGGGACGCGCTGGCCCGGCTCGCCCTGGCCAGGGTGGCCGTCGTCGGACTGGTGCCCACCGCGGACGAGCCGGCCGAGATCAGGCTTCGCCAGCTCGGCGTCGGGCAGGTGCTGCCGCACGACGCGGGTCCGGCCGCAGTCACCGCCGCCGTCATGACTGCAGTGGCCGAGCTGGCTGCGCAGCCGCCGCCCGGTCGACCGGCACGGGACCACGCCGACCCCGCGACCGCGCTGCCCCAGCTGCCGGAGGATCCCGCCCTGGAAGGGGACGACCTGGTCGCGGGTGGCCGGCTGGTCGCGGTGTGGGGGCCGACCGGTGCGCCGGGCCGTACGACGGTCGCGGTGAACGTGGCCGTCGAGCTGGCCGAGCTCGGTGAGACCGTGCTGCTCGTCGACGTCGACAGCTACGGCGGTGTGGTTGCCCAGTCGCTGGGGCTACTCGATGAGTCCCCGGGCCTGGCGGCCGCCTGTCGCCAGGCGAACGCGGGAACCCTCGACGTCGCCGCGTTGCGGCGGCTCGCGCTCGAAGTACGGCCCGGCCTGCGGGTGCTCACCGGCATCTCGCGATCGGATCGCTGGCCGGAGCTGCGGCCAGCGGCTCTCGACCAGGTCCTCCGCCTGGGGCGGCAGCTGGCCACGGTCACGGTGGCCGACTGCGGCTTCTGCCTCGAGCAGGATGAGGAGCTCGCGTATGACACGGCGGCGCCGCGCCGCAATGGCGCCACGTTGGCCGTTCTCGATGCGGCCGACACTGTGCTGGGAGTCAGTGCCGCCGACCCGATCGGGCTGCAGCGTTACGTCCGCGGGCTGGCGGAACTCGCCGAGGCAGTGCCGGGCGTGGTGCCGCTCACGGTCGTCAACCGGTTGCGCAAGGGCGTGGTCGGTCCGGGCGACCCGCGCCGCGAGATCGCCGCGGCGCTCGAGCGCTACGCCGGCGTCGCAGCGGTGCACATCATCCCGGACGATCCGGCCGCACTGGATGCCGCCCTCGCGGCCGGGCGCTCAGTGGCCGAGGCTGCCCCGTCGTCGCCCGCGCGCAAGGCGCTCCGAGAGCTGGCGGCGAGCCTGGTGGGTCGCCGCAGCACTCCCACCCGCCGCCGCTTCGTCGGCCGCCTCTGACCACCCCACGCATGGCCCACTGGTGTGGGCTAGCCCTGGAGGTAGCGGCCGAGCTCTTGGCGGGCCACCGAGCGGACGTGCACCTCGTCCGGACCGTCCGCGATGCGCAGCGTCCGGGCGCCGGCGTACATCTCGGCCAGCGGGAAGTCGTCGCTGACCCCTCCGCCGCCGTGGACCTGGATGGCTCGGTCGATGACCTCGCAGGCCATCCGCGGTGCGATCACCTTGATCGCCGCCACCTCGCTGCGAGCACCGCGGGCGCCGACCGTGTCGATCAGCCACGCGGTCTTGAGCGTCATCAGTCGGGCCTGCTCGATCGCCATCCGTGACTCCGCGATCTGTTGCTGCACCACGCCCTGGCGGGCCAGCTCCTTGCCGAAGGCCACCCGTGACACTGCCCGGCGGCACATCAGCTCCAAGGCACGCTCGGCCATGCCAACTGCGCGCATGCAGTGGTGGATCCGGCCGGGTCCGAGCCTCGCCTGGGCGATCATGAAGCCGCTGCCCTCGTCGCCGATCAGGTTCGTGACCGGCACCCGCACGTCCTCAAACGTGATCTCGCAGTGACCGTGCTGGTCCTGGTAACCGAAGACCGGCAAGGGTCGTACGACGGTGACCCCCGGCGTATCCATCGGGACCAGCACCATCGACTGCTGGGTGTAGGTGTTCGCGTTGGGGTCGGTCTTCCCCATCACGATCATCAGGGCGCACCGCGGGTCGGCCGCTCCGCTGATCCACCATTTGCGGCCGTTGATGACGTACTCGTCGTCCTGGCGCCGGATCTCCAGCGAGATGTTGGTCGCATCGGACGACGCCACCGCCGGCTCGGTCATCGCGAATGCGGACCGGATCTCGCCGTCGAGCAGCGGCTGCAGCCAGCGCTCCTTCTGCTCGGAGGTGCCGAACAGGTGCAACACCTCCATGTTTCCGGTGTCCGGCGCCGCGCAGTTGATCGCCTCGGGCGCGATGTGCACCGACCGGCCGGTGATCTCCGCGAGGTGGGCGTAGTCGACGTTGCTCAGCCCTGATACATCCGGCAGGAACAGGTTCCACAGGCCACGTTCCCGGGCGATCAGCTTGAGCTCCTCGATCACGGGCGGCACGTGGTGGGTGCGTCCCTCGGCCGCGAGCTCCCGTCGCTGATCCCGGTAGACCGCCTCCGCCGGGTAGATGTGCGAGTCCATGAAGTCATTGAGCCGCTTGACATAGTCCTCGGCGGTGGGGGACAGGGCGAAATCCACGAATGACCTCCTGGCGGGTTGACGGCGCCCAGTCTCCTACCATCGTCACCCGTGAGCATCCTCGGGCGGGGGGATTTGGTGCCGCGGCGACGCCGCGGCAGTCCACGCTGGCCGCTGGTCCTGGTGGTTCTGGTCGTGCTGGCGGCGGTGGGGTACGTCGGTGACCGGTATGTCTGGCCCCACCTGCGGTCCTCGACCGCCACGACCGCACCGCCGGTCTGCCCGAAAGTCAGTGCGCCCCCACCGATACCGGCGGCGCGGACGGTCTCGTTGCGGGTCCGCAACTCCACCATTCGGGAGGGGCTGGCGGCAGAGGTCGCGGCAGCGTTGCACCGCCGCGGCTTCCACGTCCACGGCGTCGGCAACACCTCGGCGAAGGTCACGGGCACGGCGACGGTCCGCTACTCAGCCGACCGGGCCCAGCAGGCCAAGTCGGTCGCCGCCCAGGTCGACCGTCCGGTGCTGGTCAAGGTGAGCGGCAAGGGCGTGTTGGACCTCGATCTCGGCAGCAAGTGGCGTGCGCTGGCGAGCCCGACCGCGGTGCGGGCGGCGGAACGCGCCGATCGGGCCTCGCGCTCGCCGGCCCCGACCTGTTCGCCGAGCCCCGCCTCGGCCTCGAGTGGCTGAGCCGATAGCCCTCGTCGTCGACTACGGCGGGGTCCTCACCGCTCCCCTCGCGGACGCGATGGCGCAGTGGTGCGCGGCCGACGGCATCGACGTGGCGCAGTTCCGGGGCGTGATGAAGGAATGGCTCGGGCCGCAGTACGACGCAACCGACACCGGCAACCCGCTCCACGCGCTGGAACGCGGCGAGCTGGCCGCATCGGAGTTCGAGGCCGAGCTGGCAGCGCGGCTGCGTGGCGTCGACGGCGGAACGGTCGTGGCCGCCGGACTGCTGACGCGGATGTTCGCGGGCTTCGACGCCGGCCAGCTGCCGATGCTGACCGCGTTGCGCCGGGCCCGGTCGGCCGGCGTACTCACCGCCTTGCTGTCGAACTCTTGGGGGCTGGACTACCCCCGTGAGGGCTGGGACGAGCTGTTCGACGCCGTCGTCATCTCAGGTGAGGTGGGGCTGCGCAAGCCGGAGCCAGAGATCTACGCCCTGACCGCCGGCCGGCTCGGCGTCGAACCCGGCGAGTGCGTCTTCGTCGACGATCTCTCGCCGAACGTCCGGGGCGCCGAGGCGGCCGGCATGGTCGCGGTCCACCACGTGGATGCGGAGCGGACCGTCGGCAAGCTCGAGGCGTTGTTCGGGCTCGCGCTGCGCTGATCCCGGCCGAAGTGCGAGACTGTGTCGTGACCGAACGGCGCTCGGGATGACGGAACGGCTCACCGCGCTGGACGTCTCCTTCCTGTACCTGGAATCGCCGACGACGGCGATGCATGTGGGCGGTGTCGCCAGGTTCGTCCCGCCACCGGACGGGCCGTTCGACTACGAGGCACTGTGTGCGCTGGTCTCGCGACGGATCGCACTGGTCCCGCGGTACCGACAGAAGGTCCGCTGGGTCCCCGGCCACCTCGCCAACCCGGTCTGGGTCGATGACGAGGACTTCGACATCAACTACCACGTCCGCCGCAGCGCGCTGCCGCGCCCGGGCAGCGACGACCAGCTCCGGGAGCTGGTCGGCCGGCTGCAGTCGCGCCAGCTGGATCGCCACCGGCCGTTGTGGGAGATCTACCTCGTCGAGGGCCTCGCCGACGGCCACTTCGCGATCATCACCAAGACCCATCACGCGATGGTCGACGGCGTGAGTGCCATCGACATCGGCCAGCTGATCCTCGACACGTCGCGGACCCCGCGCGACCTGCCCGAGGATCAGTGGACCCCCAACCACGAACCCAGCCGGCTCGGTCTGGTCGCCGACGCGATCACCGACACGTTGCGCCGGCCGACGCAGCTGGTCGACACGCTGCGCAGTGGGGTCGCTGACGTCCGGGCCACGGCCGAGCGCGCCCTGGAGACCGTCGGAGGAGTCGCCGCGGTCGCCCGCTCGTCGTTGCGGCAGGCGCCGGAGAGCCCGCTCAACGCCGAGATCGGCGAGCAGCGACGGTACGGGATGGCCGCCACCTCGCTCGACGACTACAAGCGGATCCGCAAGAGCCACGGCGGGACGGTGAACGACGTCGTCCTCACGGCGGTCGCGGGGGCGCTGCGTGCCTGGCTGCTGACCCGCGGGGAGGCCGTCGTCCCGGCGACGACCGTGCGGGCGATGGTGCCTGTCAGCGTCCGCAGCGACGCGCAGGGCGGCTCGCTCGGCAACCGGGTCTCGTCGTACTTCGTGGACCTCCCGGTCGGCGAGCCGAACCCGGTCGTCCGGCTGCACCAGGTCAGCTACGCGATGACGGCGCACAAGGAGTCCGGGCAGGCGGTAGGGGCCGACGCGCTCATCTCGCTGTCCGGTTTCGCGCCGCCGACGATCCACTCGGCCGCGGCGCGGCTGGCGTCCGGGCTGAGTCGGCGGCTGTTCAATGTCGTTGTGACGAACGTGCCGGGCCCGCAGTTCCCGTTGTACGCCGCGGGGGCTCAGATGCTCGATTGCTACCCCGTGGTGCCGCTGGCCAAGGGCCAGGCCGTCTCCATCGGGCTGACGTCGTACAACGGTGGCGTCTACTACGGCCTCAACGCCGACCGCGACGCGATGCCCGATGTCGATGTCCTGGCGCAGTGCATCGAAGAGGCGCTCGGTGAGCTGATGGAGACGGTGAAATGACGGCGTCGAACGCCCCGGCACGGTCGAAGCCCCCGGTACGACGGGGACTGGTGCTGGGCGGCGGTGGCGTGCTGGGCGCCGCCTGGATGATCGGCGCACTCAGCGCGCTCTCCGACGCCTACGCCTGGGATCCCCGTGACGCCGATGTCCTGGTCGGGACCTCGGCTGGATCGGTGCTGTCCGCGCTGCTCGGGTCCGGCCTCGGCGTCGACACGCTGCTCAACCACCAGCGGGGCGTGCTGGCGCCCGGTGACCCGAGGATCGACTTCGACCACGACACCGCGAGCGGCGGCGCGCTGCCGCCGCTGCCCCGCCCGGGGATCGGATCGGCGGCGCTGCTCGGCCGCGCGGTCCGGCACCCGAGCCGGATGCCGATCCTCGCGGCGCTGGCTGGCCTGGCCCCGCGCGGCCGTGGGTCGCTGACCCCGGTCGGCGACCTGATCCGCACCGTGAGCCCGGACGGCGACTGGGCGGAGCACCCCGCCACCTGGATCGTGGCGATGGACTACGACACCGGCCGCCGGGTGGCGTTCGGGCGGCCTTCGGCCCCGGACGCGCCGCTCGCTGACGCGGTCATGGCCTCGTGCTCCATCCCAGGCTGGTACACCCCGATCACGATCGGCGGCCGTCGTTACGTCGACGGTGGCGCGTGCTCACCGACCTCGCTGGACCTGCTTGCCGGGCAGCGCCTCGACGAGGTTGTCGTCCTGGCGCCGATGATCTCCTTCGACTACGACGACCCGTCGTCGGTGCTGGGCCGGATGGAGCGGCGGTTCCGGCGGGCAATGACGAAGCGCGTGCTGCACGAGGCCGGCAAGGTGCGACGGCAGGGGACGGCGGTCACTTTGCTCGGCCCGGGTCGCGAGGACCTGGAAGCGATCGGCATCAACCTGATGGACCACCGGCGCCGCACCCACGTGCTCGACGTCGCACTTCGGACCACAGCTGCGGCACTCGACGGACCCGGCGTCGCGCGGATGCCCGCCGCCGGCTGATCGGGCGTCGCGATGCGCGTGTACCTCCCGGCCACTCTTCCGTTGATCACCCGTTGGCTGGTCGCCGGCGTCGCAGTGCCCGGCGGGCCGGCGTACGCCGTCACCCCCTCCCTACGCGAGTGGTACCGCGAGGGCGACATCGACGAGCTCGAGCACGTCGCGCAGGTCGCTGCGGCCGGCGGCTCGGTCGAGCTGCTCGCCTCGGACCCGACCGCGCCGCGCCGCCGCGTCGTGCTCGCGGCCGACGTCGCCGACACCGAGGTGGAGCCGATCCCGATCCCCGAGCGGGCAGCGGTCCGGGTGTCGACGGCGGTGCCGCGGTCTGGGTGGGCCAGCGCCCTGGTGGACGACGCCGCTGCCGAGGTCGTGGTGGCCACGGCGGTCGCGAACCTCGCCAGAGCCGCGATCGGGGACGAGGACGCGCGGTTCGCACTCGACGAGGCCGCCGCCACCGAGCTGGGCTGGTACGCCGTGCAGGAGCTGCCCCACCTGCTGGGCCTGCAGTAGCCGCCCGCCCATGGACGCCGGTGGCAGGATGGACCTGTGTTTGACGCTCTGACTTCAGTGCCCACGCCGGTCAACGAGCCGGTCCGCCAGTACGCCCCCGGCTCGCCGGAGCGTGAGTCGCTCGAGGCGTGCCTCAAGGAGCTCGCCGCCGCCGGCCCGGTCGACCTGTCGATGACGATCGGGGGCGAGGAGGTCGTCGGCTCGGGGCCGGCCGTCGACATCGTCGTTCCGCACCAGCACGCCAAGGTCCTCGGCCGCACCTGGAACTCCAGCCGCGAGCAGGTCGGGGCCGCGGTCGACGCCGCGCTGGCGGCGGGTCCGGCGTGGCGGGCGTTACCCGCAGACGAGCGAGCGGCGGTGTTCCTTCGCGCCGCGGATCTGCTGGCCGGCCCGTGGCGCGACCGGATCAACGCCTCGACCATGCTCGGTCAGTCGAAGACGAGCTTCCAGGCCGAGATCGACGCCGCTTGCGAGCTGGCCGATTTCTGGCGGTTCAACGTGCACTTCGCCCGCGGCATCCTGGCCGAGCAGCCGATCTCGGCTCCCGGCATCTGGAACCGCACTGACCACCGGCCACTCGAGGGCTTCGTGCTCGCCATCACGCCGTTCAACTTCACGTCGATCGCCGCGAACCTCCCGACGGCGCCGGCGTTGATGGGTGTCCCAGTGGTGTGGAAACCCTCGCCTACACAAGGGTTTTCGGCCCATCTGACGATGCGACTGCTGGAAGCCGCGGGCCTGCCGCCGGGTGTCATCAACCTGGTCACCGGCGACGGGGCCGCCGTGAGCGATGTGGCGCTGGTTCACCCCGACCTGGCCGGCGTCCACTTCACGGGATCGACCGCGACCTTCCGGCATCTGTGGCAGACGGTGGGCGAGCACCTGCCGTCCTACCGCAGTTACCCCCGGCTGGTCGGCGAGACCGGTGGCAAGGACTTCGTCATCGCGCACCCGTCTGCCGACGTGGACGCGTTACGGGTCGGGCTGGTGCGCGGCGCGTTCGAGTACCAAGGCCAGAAGTGCTCTGCGGCGTCGCGGGCCTACCTTCCGAAGTCGGTCTGGTCGCGGCTGCGCGACGACCTGGTCGCCGACGTGGAGTCGCTGCCGATGGGCGACCCCACGGACTTCTCGAACTTCCTCGGCGCCGTCATCGACCGGCGGGCCTTCGCCCGGCTCTCCGGCGTCATCGACCGCGCGCGGGGAGATGACGCCTCGCAGATCGTGGCCGGGGGCACCGCGGACGACAGCGAGGGCTACTTCGTGGCGCCGACGGTCATCACCGGGACCGACCCCACCCACGAGATCTTCACCACCGAGTTCTTCGGTCCGATCCTCGGCGTCCACGTGTACGACGACGGCGACTTCGACGCGGTGGTCCGGCAGGCCGCCAACGCCACGCCGTACGCCCTCACCGGCGCCGTCTTCGCCCAGGACCGGGCCGCGATCACCGCGGCATCGGATCTGCTGCGCTATGCCGCCGGCAACTTCTACGTCAACGACAAGCCGACCGGGGCGGTGGTCGGGCAGCAGCCGTTCGGCGGTGCCCGGGCGAGTGGGACCAACGACAAGGCCGGGTCGCCGGTGAACCTGATGCGGTGGACCAGCCCGCGGTCGATCAAGGAGACGTTCGTGCCGGCCACCGACTGGCGCTATCCGCACATGGGGTCGGGCGACTGACCGGCTCACCGTCAGCCTGACGGTGAGGGCCTGGGGCGCCGCCGCAGGGCCTCTTGCACCCATGGCGCGAACCGCTGCTGAGCCGCCTGCCGGCTGACGCCGAGCGCCCGACCGATGTCGGCCCAGGTCGCACCCTCGGCCCGGGCCTCCCCCACCAACGACAGCAGTGCCCAGTCGACCCGCTCGGCGATCGCGGCCAGGTGCCCCAGGCCGGCGAGCAGGGTCTGTTCGTGATCGTTAGCAGCCGGCTCAGTGGGGGGGCTCGCGGTCGCCCTGACCGCCGTCACGACGGCGGCAAGGGCCCGGTCGCCGCCCCGCTCTCCGCCCAGCCAACGGCGATCGGAGTACGACGGATAGGGCCAGATGGAGGCGGCCATTGCAGCTCCCGTTGCGGTGCGCAAGATACCTTGACACGGATGGCGCCAGTGTGCGCAGGATCCCGTCGTTTGTCAATGCATCTTGACGAAGAAAAAATGCCGCCAAACGGTGGTCAAGATCCGACCTGATCTGGCCGATGGCGCGTTGATGGCTAAGAAGGTATGGAGCAGGCGACTGGGGGGGCTGCGGCCCACCTGGTCTCGTGCCGTGCTGCTCGGCCTCAGCGTGCTGACCCTGGTCGGTACGACCGAGGTCCCGGCCTACGCCGGCGGCTCGTCCAGCCCGACCATCACCTCCTCGCCGGCGTCGCCCACCACCGCGTCGCCGCTGACCTGGACTTTCACCAGCACCGCGACCGCCACGAGCTGCGAGCTGGACCGCAGTGGCACCGTGGTGTCCGCGTTGGCCGACTGCACGTCAGGCGATCCGTCGACGACGTTCGACGTGTCGTCCCAGCCCGGGGGCAGCTACACGTTCACGGTCTTCGACGCGGCCGCCGCCGACGTCGACGGGAGCACCGACTCGGACACCTCGACGGTCGACGTTGCGCCGGTGGCACCGACCGTGGCCCTGACCACCCCCAGCCCGAGCACGACTCGGTCCCCTGCCTGGACCTTCGACACCCCGACCGGTGCGACGGATTCCTGCGAGCTCGACGACCCGGACGGGCACGCGGTCGACACCCAGGACCCGTGCACGTCGCCCTACGTCGGGGACCTGTCCGGTCGCGATGACGGCGACTACTCGCTGTCCGTGACGGCCACCGCCGGTGGGGTGTCCGGTGCCTCGGGCTCGGCGACGTACCGGTTGGACACAACGGCTCCGGCAGCGCCGACGGTCGCCCCGCCCACCCCGACCGGCAACGACCGACGGCCGACCTTCCGAGTCTCCGGCGTCGAGTCGGGTGCGACCCTCAACTGCGCCGCCACCGACCCCGACGGCACCGCCGTCCCCGTCGGTAACTGCTTCGGTTCTGCCCCAACCGTCCAGATCCCGGCCGACGGCCCGGACGGCGAGTACACCCTCTCGGTCAGCCAAACTGACGTCCCCGGCAACGTCAGCGCGGTCGGATCCGGTGAGTACCTGCTCGACACGGTGGCGCCGCCGGCCCCCGACGTCACTGCTCCGGCGAACCCCAGCGCCGACCGGACCCCCACCTTCACCGTCACGGACACCGAGCACGGCGTCAGCTACCAGTGCTCGGTCGACGGCCCCTCGACGGTGTCGGTCACCAGCTGCGGGGCGACGGCCAGGGTGGACCTGGCCGGCGCCGACAACGGTTGGTACACGCTGTCGGTGTCCGCGGTCGACGCCGCCGGCAATGTCAGCACCGCGGCCACTGCGGAGTACCTGTTCGACATCCCGGCGCCTGCCCCGGTCGTCTCCGGGCCCGCGACCGGTCAGGGACGAAGCCCGTCCTTCTCCGTCACCGACACCCAGGGTGGCGTCACCTTCGGCTGCACCGTGAGCGGACCCGGGACCGTCACGGTGACCGACTGCGGCGCAACGACCACTCTCGACCTCACCGGCGCGCCGGACGGCCACTATCTGCTCTCCGTCGTTGCTACCGATTCGTTCGGTCAGGACAGCCAGGCCGGAACTGCGACGTACGTGCTCGACACGACGGCGCCGGCACCCCCGGTGGTCACGCCGCCGGACTCGCCGGGCTCCACGCGTCACCCGGACTTCGCGGTGAGCGATGCCGAACCGGGCATGGTTTTCGCGTGCACCGTCGACGGGCCGTCGCCCGTGTCGGTCAGCGGATGCGACGCGACGACGACCCTCGATCTCACCGGCGGCGTCGACGGCACGTACACCGTCTCGGTCACCGCCACCGACGCAGCCGGCAACACCAGCTCGTCGACCCAGGCGAGCTACGTCCTCGACACCGTCCCGCCGCCGACGCCCGACGTCGTGACTCCGGTGTCGCCGTCGAACGACGTCTTACCCAGCTTCGGGATCAGCGACTCGGAGTCGGGCGTCGTCCTGAGCTGCGTCCTGATCGACCCTGACGGCAACACCATCTTCTCGGCCACCTGCCCGGGATCCGGCAGCTTCGACACGACGGGGTCGGCGGACGGCAGCTACGACCTGGTCGTCACCGCCACGGACCACGCCGGGAACTTCGCCTCGACCGCGGTGACCTGGGCCCGTGACACAACGCCCCCTCCGGCGCCCGTTGTCGTCGCGCCGGCGTCGCCGTCGAGCGACGTCATTGCCGGGTTCACCGTCACCGAGACCGACAGCACTGCGACGTTGACCTGCGCGATGACCGCATCCGATGGCACCGTCGTACTTGACGGAACCTGCCCGCCCGACGGCAACGTCGACACCACCGGTTTCGTCGACGGCACCTTCACCTTCTCGGTCACCGCTGCCGACGCGGTCGGCAACACGGTCACGACGACGGTGACCTGGACCCGTGACACCACCCCGCCGCCCGCACCCACCGTCACCGCGCCGGCGTCGCCGTCCCAGGACCTCACCCCCACCTTCCAGTTGGCCGACGCGGAGTCGGGCGCGACCTTGCACTGCGTCCTGCTTGCCCCGGACGGTACGACGGTCGTCTCGAGTGGCAGCTGCCCGGTCGACGGGACGCTGAACACCGGCGCCCTCCACGACGGCACCGGTGACGGGACCTACACGCTGCAGGTGACCGCCGTCGACGAGGTCGGCAACGTCAGCGACGCCAGCAGCACGACCTACACCCTCGACACCATCGCTCCGCCGGTTCCCGATGTCACTGCTCCGGCAACAACGGGTCACAGCCGGAGCCCGGCCTTCACCGTGACCGACTCCGAGCCCGGTGTGACCTATCACTGCTCCGTTTCGGGGCCGACACCGGAGACGGTGCGCGGCCTGCAACGGCACGACGGTGCTCGACCTGACCTCGCTCAGGACGGCACCTACACGCTGTCGGTCACGGCGTCGGACGCCGCCGGCAACACGAGCGCCGCGGGGTCGGACAGCTATCTGCTCGACTCCGTCTCGCCTCCTGCGGCGACCGTCACCGCGCCGGCGTCGCCGGCCCAGGGACGCACGCCGACCTTTACCGTGACCGACACGGAGTCGGGGGTCACGTTCGCGTGCACTGTCACCGGGCCCGACGCCCGAGACGATCGCGAACTGCAACGGCTCGCCCGTGCTCGACCTGACCGGGGCGGCCGATGGCACCTACACCGTCTCCGTCACGGCGACCGACGCGGCTGGCAACACCAGCCCGGCGCACTCGGCGTCCTACACCCTGGACACGACCGCACCGGTGGCGCCGACCGTCGTCGCACCGACGTCGCCCTCGAACGACACCACGCCTACCTTCTGGATCAGCGACAGCGACAGCGACGTGACGTTGAGCTGCGTGTTCACCGCGCCCGACAGCACCGTGCTCCTCAACGGTTCCTGCCCGGCAGGCGGGACGTTCACGACGACATCGGACGGGCTCTACACCCTGGCTGTCACCGCGACCGATGTGGCCGGGAACGCCACGACCACCAGCGTGGGGTGGACGCTCGACACGACTCCGCCGCCGGCTCCCGTCGTGGTCGTGCCGGCGTCCCCCGGCAAGACCACCACCCCGACCTTCGGGATCTCCGACGGCGACGCCACCACCACCTTGACCTGCCTGTTCACGTCGCCCGGGCATCACGCCGTGGTCAACGGCGCCTGCCCGGCCAACGGCATGTTCACGACGACCGGCTACATCGACGGAACCTATGTCCTGGTGGTCACGGCGACCGACCCCGCGGGCAACAGCACGTCGACGACCGTGCAGTGGGTTCGCGACACGACCGCGCCGGCTGCGCCCGTCGTAACCCCGGTTCAGCTCATCGGCAACTCACGCACCCGGCGTTCACGGTGACCGATGCTGACACCACGGCCACGTTCACCTGTACGACGTCGCCGACGGTCACGGTGAGCAGTTGCGGCCCGACTTCCGCTCTCGACCTGACCGGGGTGCCGGACGGTCCGTACCAGCTCACCGTCACGGCGACCGACGTAGCGGGCAACGTCAGCGCACCGGGATCCGGGACGTACCTGCTCGACACGACTCCGCCTCCGGCTCCGGTGGTGACCTCCCCGGCGTCGCCCAGCAACAAGCTGACGCCGGTCTTCCCGGTCAGTGACACCGAGGTTGGTGTCACCTACACCTGCTCGGTCCTTCCAGTCGGAGCGGTCACCCGGTGCGGGCCCACGTCCACCAAGCTGAACCTCGCGGGTGACGCCGACGCGGTCTACACCGTGTCGGTGACCGCGACGGATGCCCAGGGCAACGTGTCCACCGCGGGGACGACGACCTACAGCCTCGACACGACGGCACCGGCCACCCCGGTGGTCACGGCCCCGCCGTCGCCGTCCAACAACCTGAAGCCCGTCTTCGTGATCAACGAGCCGGGCACGGACCCGAGCGTGACCCTCGGCTGTGTGCTGGTCGGCCCCGGCGCGGCAACCATCTTCTCCGGGACCTGCCCCGCCTCCGGTCGCTTCGACACCTCCGACGACGGCGACGGTACCTACGTCCTCACCGTGACGGCCACCGACGGTGCCGGAAACACCGCCTCCACGTCGGCGTCGTACCAGCTGGACACGATGGCGCCGACCGCGCCGACCGTTACCGACGTCAGCGGCAGCCCGGGCAACAGTGACTCGGTCACCTTCAGCTACACCGCCCACGAGTCAGGCACCGTGCTGAACTGCGTGCTGACCTACTCCGACGGCACCGTCCTCAGTTCGTCGGTGTGTCCCTCGAGCCCGGGCGTCTTCACCGTCGGCTCCTCAGGTGACGGTGTCTACAGCCTGGCGGTCACTGCCACGGACGCCGCCGGGAACGTCAGCGCCCCCGGCCACGCCAACTACACCCTCGACACGACACCGCCCCCGACGCCGTCGGTCTCGCCGGCGACCTCGACGGGTAACTCGCGGACCCCGGCGTTCACGGTCTCCGACACCGAGTCCGGAGTGACCTTCGCGTGCTCGGTCGCCCCACCGACCGTGCCGATCACGTCCTGCGGCGCCTTGACCGGGCTGAACCTGAGTGGGGCATCGGACGGCTCGTACACGGTGTCAGTCACGGCCACCGATGCTGCCGGAAACATCAGCTCGCCTGGTACCGCGACGTATCTGCTCGACACCACGAAGCCCGCTACGCCGGTGCTCTCCTTGTCGAGCGCCGCGGGACAGGTCGCCGCCAACGAGTGGACGTCGAACGTCCCCGATCCGACGTTCACGGTCGCGACCGACTCCGATCCGGGTCTCACCTACAACTGCACCGTGTTCCCGGCCGTGACGGTCAAGTTCTGCGACCCGACGCACCAGGTCCAGCTGATCCTCACTGACCAGCTGTCCTACACGCTGTCGGTCACTGTCACCGACGCCGCGGGAAACACGAGTGCGGTCAGCAACACCGTGACCTACATCCTCAACACGACCACGCTCAATGCGCCGACCGTGGCCCTGCTCAGCGGTTCGCCGTCGAGCAACCCCGACCCGACGTGGGAGTGGACCGGCGGCACCTCGGAGCAGTTCCCGGTGTCCGCCACCTGCACATTGATCGACCCGCACAACCACCCCACGACCGTTCCCTGCGCGGAGAGCGTTGCTCAGCCCACCTTCCAGACCCCTCTGACGAGTGGCAAGGGGACCTACCAGCTCGTCGTCACGATCAGCGACCTCGCCGGCAACGCCAGTCCGGCGAGCGCGGCAGTCTCCTACACGCTGGACCCGAAGGCGTTCTTCGAACCAACCGTGTTCGTCCAGAGCCCCGGCAACATGGGACGGTCGCGCAGCCCGATATGGACCGTGATCCCTGGCCCGCACACCACGATCCAGTGCCAGTTGTTCCGCGGCGACGATCAGCACGGCACCCCGATCTCCGCCCAGGCGCCGTGCTCCGCGGGGAACAAGACCTACAACTTCGCGGGCTTCGCTGACGGCGACTACACGCTGGTCGTCACCGGCTTCCAGCCGGACGGTACGCCGGCCCTGCCGGTGGGCTCGACGTACACGCTGGACACCACCCCGCCGCACGCGCCGCGGCTGCTGCACGGCACCGATCGCATCTCCTCGGACACCACTCCTGAGTGGACCTTCGAGCTCCCGCCGGACGCCGCGACCGGGCGTTGCGTGTGGTCGCGCGGCGACACCGTGCTGTTCACCCAGCAGCACTGCCAGTCGGAGACAACGTTCTCCCTCAGCGGGTTGGGCGACGGGCCGATCACCGTGCGGGTCTACGCGTTCGACGCGGCCGGCAACCGGAGCCTCCCGCTCGTCATCACCCACATCCTCGACCGCAACCCGCCGGGCCGACCTGACGTGGACCCGCCCTCTGGCGGCGCGGCGGCGGCGGTGTGGACGGTGCACGGCGACTCCGGCGACACCCTGAGCTGCACCCTGCTCAGCGGTCACCAGGTCGTCGCGTCCGCGCGCACGTGCGACAGCCACCCGACGTACCAGATGGGATCGCTGCCCAGCGGCACCTACACGTTGTCGGTGACGCAGACGGATGCGCTCGGCGCGACCAGCCCGCCGGGCACCGCGTCCTGGCTGTGGATCAATGGCTCGGGTGGTGGCCAGCCGAACCCGGGCGGTGGCGGGACCGGGCCGGGCACCGGAAGCGGCAGTCACCCGCACCCGCCCAAGCACGTGGTGCCGCCGGTCGCCCTGCTGCCGAAGCTGGTGCAGCACGTCATCAGCAAGCTCGGCAAGGCCATCAAGAACCCCGGCCCGATCGCCCGCAAGGTCATTCACAACGTCGTCCCGGTGCCGGGGCCGGTGGCGCACGCAGTTCAGTCCGCGGTGAGCGCGGTCGGCCAGGCCGGCGGTGGCACCGGCTTCCCGCTGATCCTTGTCGGATTGGTGATCGTGTTCCTGATCGTGCAGAACCGGATCGACCGACGCGATCCGAAACTTGCCTTCGTGTCCGTTGCTGCCGATGACCTGGTGGAGTTCCAGCCGCCACCAAGTCAGGAGGATGGCGCATGAGCACGACAGCGCAGCGCCATGACCTGGTGCCGCTGGCGGAACGGCTCGTCTACCTGCGTGTCCTGCGCATCGTGATGGCCGTCATCTGCGTGCTCGACGCTGCGCTGCTGCCCCGCGGATCGTCCTTCGTCGAGGTCGTCGAGGTGACCGGTGCCTACCTCGCCGGGTGTCTGCTGCTCGAGCTGGCGTGGCGGGCGACCAAGGGAGGGGGTGCCTGGCTGTTCGGGGCGCTGCTGATCCTCGACGGGCTGTGGCTGGGCTGGGCGACGTACTTCGTTGGGGGTGGCACCGGTCCGGTGCGCTACCTGATCATGGTGCAGATGGCAGCGGTCACGCTGCTCGGGTCGTACCGGACCGGCCTGAAGATGGCGATGTGGCAGTCGCTCGTGCAGCTGTCGATCTTCTACCTGCAGCGCGCCGGTCTGGTGCTTCAGCCGTTCAGCGGGCCGGTCGCGCGCGATGCCGCGTGGTACCGGCTGGTGGTCTTCCTGCTCGCGATGTGGGCGCTGACCATCACCATCGCGTCGCTGGCCGCCATCAACGAACGCGAGCTTCGCCGGCGCCGGTTCGAGATGGAGCAGCTGGCGCAGATGGGCCGGCTGCTCGAGGACGCCAGCGACCCGCTCTCCGTCGGCGATGTGCTGCTCGAAGCCCTCGGCGACACCTTCGGCTTCCGCAGGATGGCCATCTTCGAGGTCAGCGGGCCGCATCCGCGACTGCTCACGTCGCGCAACACCCTCGACGCCGAGGTCAGCGACTTCACCCTCAACGACGGCTCGGTGCTGCAGGTCTCCGACACCCGTCGCAGCACGCTGCTGGTGGCCGAGCTCGACCCCACGGTCGACCCGTGGCTCGCCGCGATCATGCCCGACGCCCGCAACCTGGCCGTCGTCCCGCTGCTGGCCGACGGCGTCGTCGCTGTCCTCGTGGCCGAGACCGGACAGCGCACCGGCAGCCGGATCGAGCGGCGGGTCATCGCCACCACCGAGCGGTACGCCGGTCACGCCGCGCTCGCGATCCGGAACGTCAACCTGCTCGAGCGGGTGCAGCAGATGGCGGTGACCGACGGCCTCACCCAGCTGGCGAACCGCCGCAGCTTCGACCGCTCGCTCGACCGCGAACTCAGCCGCGCGGCCCGGATGGACGGTCGGCTGTCCGTGGTGCTGTTGGACATCGACAACTTCAAGCTGCTCAACGACAGCCACGGCCACGTGGCCGGTGATGGCGTGCTGCGCCAGGTCGCGGCGGCGTTGCGCGAGTGCGGCCGGGAGTACGACACCATCGCGCGGTACGGCGGTGAGGAGTTCGCCGCGGTCCTGCCGGGCTGCTCGTCCGGGCTCGCGATGCAGGTCGCGGAGCGGCTGCGCGAGGCCGTTGAAGAGGCCTCGACCGACATCCCCGTGACCGCCAGCGCGGGGGTAGCGACGTACCCCTACGACGGCATCGACATCGCGGGCCTGCTCAGCGCGGCCGACCAGGCGTTGTACGCGTCGAAGCGGGCCGGACGGAACACGGTCCGGTCGGCCGAGCAGGCGCGTGCCGTGCCGATCCCGCGGCCGGCAGCGGCGACCGGCTGAGCCCTGGCGGCAGCGCCAGCTGAACCGCGGTCGCCTCGCCCGACAGCGCCCACCACCCTCGCCCCGGCGGGTCTCGCCGGGAGTCCCGGCGCGGCAGCCGCACTCCGAGCAGCTCGCCATCATGCGGCCCGGCCGGCCGCAGCAGCAGCCCGGCTCGCCCCCGTCGTGCCTCGGCGACCGGACCGCGGAACGCCGCCGCCAGGACGTCCGTTAGCCCCGCCATGACCACGACGTTGTGACCGTCGCGGGCGCGGCGGGCGAGCTGGCAGAGACGTTCGGTGAGCGGCCCGTCCTCGAGCAGCTCGGCGTCGTCGATCAGCAGGTGCGGGACCGCCCGTCCCGGATCGGACAGCTCGTCGAGCCAGGCGAGGGCACGCTCCGGGTCGTGGGCGGGGAGCTGCACCAACCGGGGCAGGGCCAGATCCTGCAGCGGCGAGCGTCGGGGGCAGAGCGTGGCGATCGGCCCGGGACCGAGCTGGTGCGCCAGCAACACCAGCGCGGTGCTGCGTCCCGAGCGTGCCGGGCCGGCAACCAGCAGCGAGCCGCAGTCCCGCGGGTCGTGCCTCACGGCCGCATGCTCGTCGACGGTCAGGCCGAGCCGTAGGAGTCGCGGGTCGACCGAGGCGGGGACGGCCGCCAGCGGTATCGGGTCGGGCAGCGGGTCTACCCGACGGGCCGTCGGAGGTCGGCCTGGAGGCCACGCCAGCGCTCGGGCGAGGGTCGATGGATCGGGCTGGGCGATCTGGACCGTCGTCAGATCGGGAGTCCGGATGGCGCGGCCGGCCGGTTGATCGCGCGGCACGTCGCGGGCAGCAACGCCGATCAGTGCGATGTCGCTGCGATCCGACATCCGCAGCACGAGCCGGTCGGCAGTGGCCGCCCCGAGTCGGCCGGTCAACCCGCCGCGGGCAGCCGTGAGGATCAGCTGCAGCCCCGCTGCCGGGCCGTCCGCTGCCAGCCGGAGCAGCGTCTCGGCTAGTGCACCACCCGCGACGTCGCCGGCCTGGGCGAGCATCGGCTCCCAGCCGTCCACCCCGAGCAGCAGCAGCGGTAGCCCGGCCCAGCCGCGGCGTCGGCGCCGGCCGACTTCGTCGGTGAGCTGACGCAGCAGCCGTTCGAGGCGGTCCACGTCGTGCGCCGGGACGACCCCGCCGGAGTGCGGCAGCGCGTCGAGCGATGCCAGCCCGTCGCCCGCGTCGACCAGCCACAGGTGCAGTCGGTCGGGCGGCAGGGCGGCGGCCGCCGCGAGCACCAATGAGCGCAGCGCCGTGGTCCGACCGGCGCGTGCCGTTCCGACGATGAGCCGGGTTCGGCCTTCGGTGAGGTCCAGCTCCATCGGTGCCTGGCGTTGCTCGGCCGGCAGGTCGATGAGCCCCCACGCCGCCCGCCCAGGTGGCACCGGCGGGAGGGTGCTGAGGGCCAGCGCGTCGGGCAGCGGCGGCAGCCAGGGGGCGACCGGGTCAACGCAACCGAGCCGGCGGGCCGTCTCGACGGCGGCATCGATGAGCCGTTCCCGGTCTGTGTCTGCCCGGTCCGGCGGATCCGTCGGAGCGGGCGGCTCGCCGAGCCCGCTGCTGGGTGACAGCCGGATACGCGGCCCGCGAGAGCCCGCGGCACACCCGCTCAGCTGCCCGGTCTGCAGCAGGGTCAGCGGTCCTGGCCCGGCGCGCAGATAACCCCGGCCGGGCCGGCCAGGGCCGATCGCGGCAGCCTGCGGCCCGTCGATTACGTCCCGGGAGTCAGCCGGTCGGGTGACCGCCAGGCAGATCCGCAGCCCCGTGTTGGCCCGGATGTCGGCGGAGACGATCCCCTCCGGCCGTTGGGTAGCCAGCACCAGGTTGACCCCCAACGAGCGGCCTCGCTGCGCGATCCCGACCAGCCCGGTGACGAAGTCGGGGAGCTCGTCGACGAGCGTCGCGAACTCGTCGACGACGATGACCAGCCGAGGTGGCGCCGTGGCGGTGGCACCGGATCGCTGGGCGGCTACGACGTACCCGTCGAGGTCGACTGCCCCGGCGTCGGCCAGCACCCGCTCGCGCCGCCGTAGCTCGGCGTCCAGCGAGACGAGTGCCCGCGTTGTCGACCCAGGGTCGAGGTCGGTGAGCACCCCGACGGTGTGGGGCAGCCGCTCGCAGCCACCGAACGCCGCACCGCCCTTGAAGTCGATGAGCAGCAGGGCCAGGTCCTCCGGCCGGTTCCGGGCGGCCAGCCCGGCGACGAGGATCTGGAGCAGGCCGCTCTTGCCCGAACCGGTGGTTCCGGCCACGAGCGCGTGCGGACCGTCGGTGGCCAGGTCAACGGCCACCTCACCATCGAGCCCGAGACCGAGCGGTACGACGGTCGAGGGTCCAGCGGCCCAGGCCCTGGTGAGGCCCGCGACCGCGCGCTCGGGCTTGCTCAAGTCGAGCCCGGCGAGGCCCGCCCAGGGCACCACCGCCGGAAGCGCGGTAGCGGCGTCGAGGCTTCCGTCACGCAGCGGCGCCATCGCGCGCGCCGCGGTCTCGGCGAGGAGTCGCGACAGCAGGTCGGGGCGGACCGTGCTCGCCGTCGTACCGGTGCCGGACATCGTGACGATGCGGGTCGGGTCGGTGCCGACCGATATCAGCGTCCGAGCGCCGGCCGGGAGCTCGTCCGACCGTCCGGCCAGCCAGATCGTCGAGGCCCGTCCCGCGACCGCCTCGAGGGCGCCCGAGAGCGGGCGGGCGCCAGGGGCGGCGGTCGCATCCACCAGCAGGAGGGTCGGCGTACCGGGAGAGTCGGCGTGCTCGATCTCCGCGAGCCGCGCGGCGGCTTGCCGCTCGTCGACCGCGAGCAGCGCCGTGCAGTCCTGACCCGACCCCGGCAGCGTGTGGGGGAGCCATCGCACCCAGCTCCACTCCTCGCCCCGGGCGGGTGCGACGACCACGATCCGGCACTGGCTCGGTCCGTGAAGTGTTGCCGCCTGGACGAGCAGGGCACGCCCCAACCCGGTCACGGTCGCGGTCGGCCCGACGATCCCCACCGTGTCGAGCTCCCGCATCCGGACGGTGACCGGAACATCCACCGCCGCGTCCTGGGACCGCCCGGGGACGGTCACCTCGCTCGGCGGGTTGCCGCACCCTACCCGGAGGACCAGGGCATCGACGTCGTCGGCAGCCCGCTGCCACAGCGTCGCGCTTCGCTGCACCGCCGCGCTCACCAGCTCGGACAGGTCGGGTGCGGCCGCTCGCCGCCTCACCCGCTCGGCCGCGCGGGCGGCTGCAATCCGGTCCTCGGCCGCGTCACGTCGGCGTCGATAGGTTGCCATCGCCGCCCGGTGGGTGCGTCGCGATGCCCACCGGTCGCTGATCGCCTGGCCACCGATCATCACTGGGGACAGCGCGGTGAAGGCCAGGAACTGCCACTGATGCAGGAGCAGCGCGAGCAGCAACCCGAGCACCACCGGCGCGACACTGACGAGCACCGGCAGTCGGGTAGGCGTCGGCGGTGACGGTGGCTCAGGCAGCTGGATCTCGACCGGCACGCCCAGGTCCGGGCCGCGTGGTGATCGGTGGACGACCAGGCGGCCGTCGGGGCTCGGCACCACTCGGGCCGGTGGGGTCGGCCGGCGCACTGTGAGTTCGCTGCTGCCGAGCCGAACCGCAACCTCGGGCTCCAGGCTGGCCGGCTCGCCACTGCTCACTCGCTGCCCCCCGACGGCCGTGCCGTTGCGCGAGCCGAGGTCCTCGACGTACCCGCGCTGGCCCTCGTACCAGATCGCCAGGTGGCGTCGGCTCACAGCGGCGTCATCGAGGCTGAGGTCGCAGTCGTCGTCGCGCCCCACGATGGCGCGCGCGCCCGTGAGTGGCAGCACGGAGCCGGCGGCCGGCCCGCCGACGACCATCAGGACGGGTCCGCTGGCCCCCGGCGGATCGTCGGTCCGGGATGGCTCGGGCGCTGCTCCGACCGTGACGACCTGACCGTCGCAGAGCTCCCAGTCGCGCACCGTGCCGGCCGGGTCCAGCAGCTGGTGTCCGACCGCCACCGGCTCACCCGGCGTGCCGCCCACCAGCCGCCGCAGGTCATCGAGCAGCGCCCCGGCCGGCTCGCCGGCTCCGACATCGAGCCGGACATCGGCACGGGCACCGTTCGACCGACGTTCCACCGTGACCGTGACCTCCACGCGCGAACAGTAGGCACGGCGACCACCGCGCCGAGGGCGTTGTCCACAGCTCGAGGCGGACCACCCGCTCGCCAAGTTAAGGAGCGAGCGGGTTACGACCGATGGAACTCAGTGCAACCCCTTCGGGGGCGCATGCCCGTGAAGGAGCACCACCCGTGGTTCGTGCCCGCACTATTGCCGTCAGCGCCGCCGCCGTCGCCGTGTCCCTGCTGGCTACCGGCCCAGCCGCTGCCGGCGACCACCAGGCAAGCGGGAAATGTCCGCCGGCCGAGCCCCTCGTCCGACCGGCGCACCTGGTCACCAGAACCCTCGCCAGAGGGGTCACCGTGTCCGTCGGCACCGCGAAGGACGCCGAGGGCAGCGTCGTGATCCACGTGCTGCGGGCGCGGCTCGTCGATCGCAACGTGTCGATCGCGCCACTGGTGCATTCGTTGACGCGACGCTCACCGCTCTCGTACCTCGCGGCCGGCCACCCCCATCTCGTTGCGGCGAGCAACACTGGCTACTTCGACTTCCGCACCGGCGCTCCGGCCGGCCCGCTGATCTCCCGCTCCACGCCGCGGATGCTCTCGCACGCGCATCAGGCCGTGGTCGGCGTCGGTACGACGGGCCGGGGACAAAGTGGCGACGTCTGGCTCTCGGGCACTGTGAAGACCCCGGCATCGTCGTACCCGCTGGCGGCGATCAACGAGCTCGATCCGCCGCTCGGGATTAGTGTGTACACCCGCGCCTGGGGGAGCCGGGTCTACCTGCGCAGCGGCTCCGGAACCCGACCGGTGACTGGGGGCCGGATCCACGCCCACACCAGCGGCGGCACCGCGATTCCGACCGGCGGCGACCTCCTGGTTCCCAACGGCCGCGCGGCTCAGCGGTGGTTGGCCGGTGTTCCGTCCGGCACCAGGCTGACGCTGCGCCACGCGGTGAAGACGACCGCACCGCACCGGTTCGTGCAGGCCTTCGGAGTCGGCACCCAGCTGGTCAAGCAGCGCGGGGCACCGCTGGCCGGCTTCAGCTGCGACAGCGCGAACACCAAGACGCCCGCTCGCACCGCGGTCGGCTTCGCCGACGGCGGCCGGCAGCTGGTCATCGGCTTCGTCAGCGACCACCTAGGGACGTCGGAACACGGTCTGGACAACGACGAGATGTCAGCGTTGATGGTGCAGCTCGGTGTCTCGTCGGCGTTCTCCTTCGACGGCTCGGGATCGACCGAGCTGTTGGCCCGCGCGAAGGGAGCCCGGTCACTGACGTTGCGGACCTACCCGGCCGACGGTGAGGAGCGGCCGATGCCGCTGGGGCTCGGGGTCTTCTCGCACTAGCCCGACGGTCTGCCGCTCGACGTCAGTCGGTCTGGCCCAGCAGCCAGCGGTCGGGAGCGGCCAGCGCGGAGGCGGCAGCCGGCCCCCATGACCCGCGCGGGTAGCTCTGCACCTCCGGCCGGTCCTCGAGCAGCGGCGTGATGGCGTCCCAGGCGTAGCCCAAGCCGTCCGGCCGGGTGAACAGGGTGCGATCGCCGATGATCACGTCGTGGATCAACCGGACGTACGGCGGCAGCGGGTCGGCGCCGTCAACGGCTGACAGCGAGAGATCGGCGGTCGACGCCGTCAAGGTGAACTCCGGGCCTGGTTGCTTCACGACCATCCGAAGGTCGATCTCTCCCGAGCCAGAAACTTTGAACGTCAGCACGTTGCCGAGGGCGGGCGCCTGCCGACGCAGCGGCCCCTCAGGGTGCCGGAAGATCAGGCTCACCTGCTGCTCGCTCTTGGCCAGCTGCTTACCGGTCCGCAGCAGGAACGGGACGTCGCGCCAGCGGTCGGTGTCGATCCAGAGCCGGGCGGCGACGAACGTGTCCCGGGTCGAGTCCTTCGCGACTCCCTCGGTGTCGCGATACCCGTCGAACTGCCCGAGCACCACGTCGTCCTTGGCGAGTGGGCGGAACGCTGCGATGACGCTCTCCCGAGCCGCTTGCAGGTCATCTGCCGACATCGAGGTCGGCGGCTCCATCGCAACCTCGGCGGCCAGCTGGAACAGGTGCGTGACGATCATGTCGAGCAGGGCACCGGTGGCGTCGTAGAACTCGGCCCGGTCGGTGATGTCGAGCGTCTCCGGGACGTCGATCTGGACCGCCCGGACGTGCTCGCGGTTCCAGACGCTGGTGAACAGCCCATTGCCGAATCGCAGCGCGTGCAGGTCCTGCGAGCCCTCCTTGCCGAGGAAGTGGTCGATGCGGAAGACCTGCTTCTCGTCCAGCACCGCGTGCACGGCCTTGTCGAGCTCACGGAAGTTCTCCGGCGACGTACCGAAGGGCTTCTCGTAGACCACCCGGGCGTTCTTGGCTAGCCCGTGTTCCCCGAGACCTTCGGTCACCTTCGCGAAGGCCACCGGCGGGATCGCGAGGTAGTGCACGTACTGCGCGTCGGTGCCGAGCTGGTCGTGGGCCTCGTCGAGGACGTCGAGCAGACAGCCGGGGTCGGTCTTGTCGAAACCACCCCCCGCGAACCGCAGGTGGCTCGCGAAGTCCTTCCAGCCGTCCTCGTCGGGCTTCGGACCGAACTCCGTCAGCACCTCGTGGAAGTGGGCGGCGAAGTCCTCGTGCGAGACGTCGCCCCGGCCGTTGCCGACCAGCAGCCACTGTCGCGGCAGCAGCCCGTGCTGGGCCAGCTGGTAGAAGGCGGGCAGCACCATCCGCTTCGCGAGGTCGCCGGTGGCGCCGAACAGAACGAAGACCGTCGGGCCGGGGTCCGTTGCGGCGCCGGCAGCGGCGGGGGTGGTGTCGTCGGGCACGCTGATCTCCTGGATGAGTGGGCTGGGCGTCCAGCATGACTCACTGCTGGACGGGCTGTTCCGCCATCCCGACGTACGACGTGTAGGTGGCGGCGATGATGTCCGCGCAGGAGCTCAGCGGGATCGCCGTGCTCTCGAGCTGCAAGTGGTACAGGGCTGGGTCGTCGATGTCGGTGGCGTAGAGCCGTCGGACGTACTGGGCACGGGCGCGGTCGACCTCGGGCAGCAGGCGTCGGGCGGTTTCCTCGTCGATCTGCTCGATCTCGCGGGCCTGCTCGATGCGGGCCTCCACGGGGCCGAACAGCCGTACCCGCAACACATCCGGCGCGTCGCGGAACGCTGCCGCGCCGGCTCGGCCGAGGATCACGGCTCCGGACTGCATCGCCGTACGCATGATGGTCTCGGCGTGGTCGCGGAACGGCGCCGCCTCGTCCGGCGCCGGCTCGGCGTTCGGGGGCGCCGCGTCGGTTCCCGCCTCGAGCGCGCCGTCGCCAAGCGGAGCCAGCAGGTCGAACAGGCGACCGGCCAGCGAGCGCTCGACGCAGCCGGTCTCGGCTTCCTTGAGCGAGACCCGCAGGCTGTGCGGCGACCCGGGAGCTGATCGCCCGGTCGAGCAGCGGCCAGGCCGAGCCGCTCCGCGACCGCGGGGGCGACGACGCTGCCGCCCGCGCCGAATCCGGCCGAGATCGTGACGCCGGGCATCTAGTGCACCCCGGCCGCGGGGAGCGTCGCGGCGTCGGCGCTCGGCCCCGGCCTCGGTTTCGGCGGGGGAGCTGTTGCTGCCTCGGAGCTGGACCTGCTTGATGAACAACGCGGCGACGATGCTGAACGCCGAGACGAACGCCGCGACCAGGAACAGCCGGTCGATGGCGTGGGAGTACGCCTGGATGATGCCCTCGTGCAGTAGCGGGGTGGGTTTTCTTCAGGGCTCGGAGCGCGTCGGGGCTGGACACCAGCTGCGACACCTTGTCGCCCTGGGCCAGCGCGGCCGGCGGCAGGAACCTGGCGAACTCGTCGGCGATCCGCGCGGTCAGCACGGCGCCGAGCGCCGACGCCCCGATCGCCCCGCCCATCGAGCGGAAGAACGTGACCGACGAGGTCGCGACGCCCATCTGGCTCATCGGCACGGCGTTCTGCACGACCAGGGTCAGCACCTGCATGAACAGGCCGAGCCCGGCGCCGAAGACGAGGATGTCGAGGCTGATCACCGTGAGCGACGTGTGGGCGCCGAGCTGGGTCAGCAGGATCAGGCCGATGGTGACCAGGATGGTGCCGGCGAGCGGGAACCAGCGGTAGCGACCGGTCGCGGAGATGTAGCGGCCGGAGCCGATGCTCATCACCAGCAGACCCATCAGCAGCGGCAGCAGCAGCAGGCCCGACTCGGTCGCCGAGACGCCATGGACGAGCTGGAGGTACTGCGGCAGGAACGCGAGCGCGCCGAACATCGCGACGCCGCTGACGAACGAGACGATGTTGGCAGACGGTGAAGATCTGCATCTTGAACAGCTCCGAGCGGCAGGATCGGCTCGGGCGCGAGAGCCTCGCGCAGCGACGAAGCCGGCGAGGCCGAGCGCACCGAGCGCGAACAGGCCGACGATCTGCCACGAGCCCCACGGGTAGTCGGTGCCGCCGGACTGGGTCGCCGAGCAGGATCGACGAGACGCCGGCGACCAGGAGCAGCGCTCCCCACCAGTCGATCAGCACCTGCCGGGTGCGCTTCGGCAGCTTCAGCACGCGGTTGGTCACGATCAGCGCCGCGATGCCCAGCGGCAGGTTGATGTAGAAGATGTAGCGCCAGCTCAGGCTGTCGACCGCGAAGCCGCCGAGCGAGCGGCCCGACCACGCTGGCGACACCGAAGACGCCGCCGAAGTAGCCCTGGTAGCGGCCGCGCTGCCGAGGCGGGATGACGTCGCCGATGATCGCGAACACCAGCGAGATCAGGCCACCGCCGCCGATGCCCTGCAGGCCGCGGAAGGCGATCAGCTGGTACATGTTCTGGGAGGCGCCGCACAGCGCGCTGCCGACCAGGAAGATCGACGATCGCGAGCTGGAACACCCGCTTGCGGCCGTAGAGGTCGCCGGCCTTGCCCCACAGCGGCGTGGAGGCGGTGCTGGCCAGCAGGTACGACGTGATGACCCACGACAACAGGTCGCTGCGGTGGAAGTCGCCGACGATGGTGGGCAGCGCCGTCGAGACGATCGTCTGGTCCAGGGCCGCGAGGAACATGCCGAGCATCAGCCCGGACATGATCACGAGGATCTGCCGGTGGGTGAACCCGGTCTCCTCGGGCGGAGCGGCCGTCGCGGCGGGGGCGCTCATCGGTGGCTCAGGCGGTCGAACAGGTCAGGGATGTGACCGCCGAGCACTGATTCGGTCACGACGCGCCCCGTCTCACTTGTCATCCGTTGTGCCAAGCCTAGGCGGATGCGTGATGAGGGCAACTGGTGGCCGGTGGCGACGACGTCGCCGGTCGACCGGGGGCTCAGGTGCCGGCCGGTCGAAGGCGGTGGAGCGGTGGAGCGAGGGTTAGGAGCGCTGCGAGGTCTGCTCGCGCTCGCGCGAGCTCGTTCTCGCGCACGATGGCGATGAAGGCCGCCAGGAAGTCGTCCTCGTCCGTGCTGACGGGCGTCTCGTCGATCGCGGTGTTCGCCATGATGCGCTCCCCGTTGGGCAGTGGTCGCTGACTTACGTTCCCGGCGATCCGGGCTCCAATCCTCTTCGGCGGGAACCTGCCGATCCTTGATGCTTTCGATTCCCCCAATCGGCCTAATTTCCTGGCCTCCGGGTCGTGCCGGATGAGGCGGTAGAGCAGGTTGATCATGGTGTGGTCGATGGGGTCAGCCGCTATCCACAAAATGTGTCAAGTCCCTTGTCTAGGGTTGTTGACGTGGCTAACGTCCGCGCTGAACCGCCCGCACTTGCAGCGTCAGGTTTGCCCAGACCCCGCGTGAAGGCTGTGACGAGTGGACGCGATAACCGTCGTCGAGGACGAGGTCCGCGAGCTGGTGCGTCGCCGTGGACTCGATCCCTCCCAGGATGTGGTGGCGATCCGCCGGCTCGTCGACGACGTCATCGCGGACTATGACGAGCGGACCCTGACCGGTGCGATGCCTGCCCTCGTCGACCGCGGCGTCGCCGCCCGCAGTGTGTACGACGCGGTTGCGGGATTTGGTCCGTTGCAGCGCTTCCTCGACGACCCGCAGGTCGAGGAGATCTGGGTGAACGACCCGGGTCGGGTGTTCATCGCACGGCGCGGACGCAGCGAGCTGACGACGACCATCCTGCGGCCCGAGGAGATCCGCGACCTGGTCGAAAAGATGCTGAAGTCATCCGGCCGGCGAGTGGATCTGTCGACGCCGTTCGTCGACGCGACGTTGCCGGACGGCAGCCGGCTGCACGTCGTCATCCCGGACATCACTCGGCAGCACTGGGCGGTCAACATCCGCAAGTTCGTGCTGACCGCTCATTCGCTCGAGGAGCTGATCGGGCTGGGCACCTTGTCGACCTCGGCCGGGCGTTTCCTCGAGGCCGCCGTGGTCTCGGGTCTCAACGTCATCGTCGCGGGTGGCACCCAGGCCGGCAAGACGGTCCACTAATATAGGCACCATGCCAGCACCCGCCAAACGCAACGTGGGCTACGCCCGTATCAGCGACGACCGGACAGGGGAGAACGCCTCCGTCAAGCGTCAGAAGATCGCCGTCGAGGCCTACGCCGCGACGCTCGGTGAGGTCATCGACGAGTGGTACGAGGACAAGGACAAGAGCGCCAGCAAGCAGAACGTTGTCCGAGACGAGTACGAACGGCTGCTTCAGGACGCCGAGCACGGCGCGATCGGCGCGGTGTGGGCGTTGACGGATGACCGGGTCTATCGAGGGGTTGACGAGGTGCCCCGGCTGGCGCGCACGTTCGGCCCACGCAAGATCCTCATTCGCTGCGTCGAGTCTTCCGACCTCGACCTCTCCCAGTCCGAAGGTCAGATGTCGGCGGAGATCCGTGGATCAGTGTCCGGACATGAGTCCGACGGAAGGCGGAGCGGGTGAAGCTCGCCGCCGTTGACCGCGCCAAAAAGGGCCGGTTCTCTGGCGGCACCCGACGGTTCGGTTACGCACACACCGACACGCGGACCGCTCGGACGATGGATGACTTCGGCAAGGTGACCGAGGAGCTGCGTCCCTCCGGCCCGCTGGTGCTGGTGCTGGAGGAGGCCGACGCGATCGCCTGGGGCTACCGGCGAATCGCCAGCGGCGGCAGTCTGCGCGAGGTCACTAGGGAGTGGCGGTCACGGGGATGGTTGGGACGACCGGGGCGGGCTTCACCCCGACTGCGGTGAAGGGCATCCTGCTGCGCCCCGCGAACGCCGGGATCAGCACCCACAAGGGCGACGTGGTCGGGAAGGGCGAGTGGCCCGCGATCATCGACCCAGACACCTACGCCACCGTCAAGACCCTGCTGACCGATCCAGCTCGACGGACAACGCGCGGCCGACCGGCGGTGTCGCTGCTGACCGGGATCGTGGTCTGCGGCGCCTGCGGCGGGAAGATGCGCGCCGGGAAGCACTCCGCGGAGCGAAGACCTACCGATGCCAGACCGGCCGGGAGCAAGCCGACCGGCCGACGACCGGCCTGCACTCCCATCGACGGCAGTCCCTGCTCGACCCGCCGATCTCCGAGCTGATCGTGGAGCGGATCATCCGCGACGCCGGGTCCCTCGCCAGCCGTGGCGAAGCCGACCCGGCAGGTGGCGGCGGCGATCGAGGAGGCGGCCATGCTGCGCACGAAGATCGACGCCTACCGAGCCCGCGCGACGGAGTTCGACCCGGACGACCTCGCCGAAGTGCTGCGGGATCTGCGGGCGAAGCTCGCCACGGCTGAGGCGAAGGTCGTGAAGGCGGCCGGGAGACCGGCGACGCATGCGCTGGTGAAGACCGGCGATGTCGCCAAGGCCTGGAAGGCGCTGGACGTCCCCGGCAAGCGCGTGGTGATCAAGGAGAACGTCGAGGAGGTCATCGTCGGCCGCCCGGCGCCGGACCGGCGGTCGCAGGATCAGCCGATGCACGGCGTGGACATCATCTGGCGAGACCCGGCCCCCTGAGTCACGGCGGGACCTGCCAAGCCGCCCACGGCCCGCTCGGGGCCGCTGGCTAGCGCCTGGCGCCTCCCCGTCCGGCTGTTCGATGACCGGGATGCTTGCTCCGGGGAGATATTCGACCGGCGCGATGCCTCGCTTGGCGAACACCGTCCCGGCGAAGCAAGCGGAGCAGACGTGGGTGATCGCGTCGAACCGGCCGCTCGGCACCTGATCAACGGGGCTGTCCGGCCAGTGCAGGGCTCGGGCGATCACGGCGGCCTCGTCGTTGCCCACTCGCGAGCACCCGGATAAACGCCTCATGCGCTTCGGCTTCGCCCCGTGAGGCGATCACCGTCGTGGTGTCCTGCCCGCAGACGACACAGGGCCGGGTGGTCGCCACCGAACGGGTCGCGATGCGCCAGCCTGCCGTCGGACAGCGAGATGGGCTTGCCGTAGTCGATGGTCGCCTCGTTGATCTCCGCCTCGGTGCTCTCCTCGGGGGTCTGACAGTCCGGGCACAGGAAACCGACGACGACGCCATCGCGAAAGACGGCGTTCCACCGATCGAGGTCCCGCTTGCCCGGCCGCCGTCGGCAGCGGTCGCAGATAGCAACCTTCGGAAGGTCCTTCGCCGAGACCCGGCGCTTGGCGGTCATGCCCGGACCGTACCGAGACTCGGAATCCGTTGCAAATAAAGGGCTTTGTCCACTCTCAGTGGACGCAGCAAGTGGACAAGCCCAGCTGCTACGATCACTGTCTACTCGTGGTGTCCACTGCAGGTGACCAGAAACCCTTTATTTGCAACGAACCCCGAGCGTCGCTAGCGTCCCCCGGCATGACAGGACCCGGCGAAGACGACGGCGACATCCGAGCACGGCGCAGCGGCAGCACCGAATGGTCGCGCCGGGTGTCGGCCGTATCGGCGCAGTGCCCGGTGACTGAACTGACGACCGAGGAGATCAGGGAGTTGCACGGTGCCGCGACATTCCTTCGCGACTACTGCCAGGGAGCGCTTGTGCTGAGGAATGAGGCCTGACCAAGCCCTAGCTCGGCATCGCCGCCAGCTCGGCGAGCATCTGCTCGACGTCCCACGGCGGCAGGGTCTCCACGGTCACCGGGACCAGCGGCGGGCGATGCCGAGCCCGGCGTGCGTCGCTGTCGGCGGTCCGGCACCGCTTGCTGCACCAGATCGGCGGGCGCCCGACAGGCTTGCGGGCCAGCTCGGCCCCGCAGCGCGGGCAGGTAGCCATGAAACGACCGTAACCGGCGTTCGCGGACGGTTGGCCAAAGATCAAGCGGGGCAAGTGCTGGGCCGATGTAGCCCAAGTGGGAGACAACGGGACGACCTTGCTGTGCGCATCTTGTGGAAGGCCTACCAGTGGTAGCTACCGGTGCCGCGAATGCACGCGCGCATCCGAGAGCGAGGCAGCGACGGATCCTAGCGACAGTGTCAGCATTCTCGATCCAAATGGCGTTCAGGCTCGTGGCAGGCACGACAGGGCGGTTGAGGCCGGTCGCTGGCCCCGCTGGCTTCCCGGCCTCTTGGTTGTGATTCTGCTCGGCTGGTTGCTGTTCGCGTTCATGTGGGGATGGGTGAACGGTCGGTACTCGTTCTAGAGGTCTGATGGCTGACCATGGAGTTCACGCAACCAGAGCAGAAGTGGCGCTATCGCTGGGTTTCGCCGCACCGAGATCGCGGAAACCTGGACGCACACACGTCGGGCTGCAAGCCACTCGCCGCCGACATGGGGCTCGGCGGGTACACCCGGGGTCAAGGGCCGTAGTTCAGATCGGCCCCACAGGAGGTCGCCGCCTTCGGCGACGTTGACGGCAGCCTGGAAACTTGGGTGAGGCTGGCGGTTGGATCACGAGCGGCGCACACACGGACTCATCGCCGCAGCCCCGTAGTTGCCGGTGTTGGCAATGGACGCGGTGATAAGCCTGGTCTCGGTGTCCCCCGACCGAATGGCGTCGTTGTACAGTCGATGCTGGCGCCCGCGTATGGCCAGCGCGACGCCGTCTGCTGAGCTGCGGCGAAGCTCTGCTGCGCCGTCACCCCGGAGCCGGACGAGGTGTTGCTGCATCCCGCCAGGCTGAGCGCGGTGATGAGGAGCAGCGCGCCGATACCCCCGTTTCATGCGCGCGATCCTGGCAGGTACAGCCGCCGAAGTCATCGCACCGCGTGTCGCTGAGATCCCCATCACCCTGCGCCGTACGTTGCGCGGATGGCCGATGCCCGCGACCGATACGCACCGATCCTGGACTCGCTGTGGCCGCTGTACCCGGACCTGATGCGCACCCCTGCGCAGCTTGCGGCGAGCCATAGTGAGACCCTGCACCTCGCGAACGGCTGGTACCTGCGGTGTCGTCGCGGCATCCAGGCCGCCCCTGATCCTGGAGCGGGACGGCTACTCGGAGGAGGCGGCGCCGATCCGGCGCTCGATCATCGAACACGTCCTCGCCCTGAAGTGGCTCGCCGTGGAAGGCGACGCGATCGTCGACCCGCTGGCGGGTGGGCATGCCTACGACGTCAAGAGGCGCATCGAGGCCTGCGAGGCGGTCGGCTGGGAGTCAGTGAACCTCGACGCTCTCCAGGCGATCATCGACGACATCGAGGGCCATCCCCGCGACGCCAGCAACGACAACCAGCTCCAGTTCGCAGCTCGGGTGAAGGCGTACGGCGACGGCCATGAGATCCCGGGCTACCTCGCCGAGCTGGGCAGGACGCATCCGAGCTACGAGTCGGCGGTGGCCTACTGCGACATCTCCTCCGGCACCTTGAAGGTGATGCCCGGTCCCCGAGCGGCGCGCTCGCAGGTGCCGTTCGCGACGACGCAGTTGCTGGAGGCGTTGCTGGCGGTCCGGTACGTCTTCGATCCTCGGCCGTGGCGCGATGAGCTGCGCGAGGCCCTGGCTGAGTACCGGGCGGTCACTGACCTTGTGCGCGCCCAGGACGGCCTCTCGGTCGTGGACTGGACCCAGTACGTCGACATCGACTGACCGGCCGATCCCGGCGCCGTGATGGTCCTCGCGAGGCGGTCCCCAACCTCATGCACCACGACGCCGGTCGGCCCTGACCGCGCCGGACGACGAGGAACGGCGCGGCCAAGCTCGGAGTGCTACAGCTCGTTGTGGGCGAGCGCCCCCTGTTGCCTGGCGCCGATCCCGACCGGCGGCCAGAGTCGGTCTGCCAGCTCGCTGCCCTGCGCCGCCGTCGGCATCCACAGCTCGCCGGGTCCGGTGATCGCTCGGCACAGCTCGACGGCGAAGGCCAGCCCGGTCGAGGTGATCCGCTTGTCCTCGACGGCCTTCGTCCTGGTGTACCGGAGCTGCGCGCTGTAGCTGGTCGCCTGCTCGCGGCGAGGATCGGTGAAGGCATCGAGCAGTGAGCGCAGCACCTCGATCTCCGACCAGGCCTGACTCGCCGCGACCCAGGCGTCCGGATCTCCGATGCGGCGAAGGGCAGGCTCTCGGCGGTGAACGCGATCGGGATGCCAGCGACCGCCCGGTACAGCTCGGCGTAGACGACCTCGGCGCGGCGCTGGCAGCTCGTCACGAGCTGGTCCTCGCTCTCATCGACGGCCCTGACGAACGCAGCGGTCGCCCGTTGCAAAGCTCGCGCCCAGACGACGTGAGCGAGGTCGGCCCGGTCATCGGCGAGCCTCGCCGCTTCGACGCCGGTCGGGTCGACGAGCACGGTCGACTTCGCTCGTACGACGCCGTTCGGCTTCACCGGCACCGAGCGGTACAAGACGTCGACCGCCTCGCTCATCGCGGTGTCGATCGTCGGCGCCACGACCGGCTCGGCCAGCTCCAGGTTCTGCCAGCGGGACCGTGCGCCGACGATCGTCGGCGGGATGACGGCCTCGGTCTTCTCCAACAGGCCGTCGATGGTCCGCGCGGTCCCGGCGGGGCCGACGCGACGATTGATGACGAGTGGCATGGCGGTGTCCTTTCTCGGTTAGGTGCGGGGTCGGCGGGGGCCTCGACGCGCGGATTCGCGCAGCTCGTCGCTGAACTCCTCGTCGGTCTTGGCGTCGTCGGGCTGGTCATCACCGAACAGGCGGCCAGCGACGGCCCTGGCCTTGTCCTTGCGCTTCATCGGGATGAACTTGCCGTCGTTGTCGCGGGCCTGGTCGGTCATGACGTCTCCTCGATCTCGTAGTCCTGGGCTCGTCGGTTGCGCCAGGCTCGACACACCGGCCCGACTCCTCGGGCGCGGGAAACCTCGGCACGCAACGGCCTGTTGCACTCGTCACAACGAACGACGGGCTTCGCCGCCACCGGGACTTGGGGTGGTTCGGGTGGGTCGGCGGTGTCATCGATGATCTGCGCGGCAGCCAGGACCTCGCGCAACCAGCGGGCGAGGTATCCGGGCTCGGCCCAGCCGAGGGCGTAGGTGCCGTCGACCCGCAGCACCACGTCGGTCCCCTTGCAGCCAGACATCGCCGGGACCGTGCCCATCACGAACCACGGCGCACGAGACTGCATGAACTCGATGAGCGGGCCGTAGTCGGGATCCGTGGTGGTCATGGCGTGCTCTCCGTGGCGTGGGGATTGAGCCGGACCAGCTCGTAGGCGATGAGGTCGAGCCAGGTGTCGCAGCGGTTCGTAGGGATGGCGAAGACGACGCGGGGCTCGCCCAAGGCGGTGTGATTGGTGATGTGGCAGTCGCTGGTGCTGCTGGCGCGGCGAGGGCAGCCGTGGGCCTGCCTCACATGTTTGACGTCGATGGCCAGCTCGCCAGCCAGCCGATGAAGCTGCTGTTTCGCTGCGAGGTAGGCGGGGGTTGGTATCGGCTCGTCGATGTCGGCGTCGACGTCTGCCTTCGACACGTAGATCAGGACGTGTTCCGCGTGGGGGTAACTGATGCCCAACTCCAGATCGGTCGGCTCAGACGGGTCGTCGAGGCCCAGCGCCTCGATGAACAATGCGCCCGGCTCACGGAACCGAAGCCGAGCCTCGCCGCCTGGCTCTGGCAATCGCCCTCCACCCTCCCGGCCAGCGACACCGAGCGAGGCCGAAGGCCGCAGCGAAGTGGAGCGTCGGCCCTCCCCTCCCTTTCCCCTCCCTTTCGGTCGGGTCGGGTCGGGTCGGGTCGGGTAGGTGAGTCGTCACGCGAGTCGTCACGCGCGGTGTCACGCAGCCCGGCCATTCGGCAGTACTTCGGATCGCACAGGATGTGGTCGCCGGAGTTGTGCTGCCGCTTCCGGCGCTGGCGGAGTTCCGCGAAAGCGTTGCTGCGAGCCACGTCCTCCGCGAGCCTCTGCTCCTTGCCCCAGCCGACGATCTGCCAGCCGGTAGCGGTGGCCTCCCAGAACCCCGCATTCACCAACGAGGCGACGGCCGCCTCGACGGCTGGCGAGTCGGTGATCCAGTGCAGGTCGCCGGGCTCGAAGGCCCCGTCGGTGCCGTGCCGGTTGCACCAGACCAGGGCCTCGACCCGGAGGTAGCGGGCGTCGCGGGAGAGCCGCCGCATCAGCGGGCTGTCGGTGAAGTCGTCACCGAGCTTGGTCCAGGTCATGACCCGACCTCGGCGGTGACGGCTGGACGTAGCCCCGGCCTGGTCGTCACGCTGGAGATCCGATTTCGTTCACTGCGACGGCGGACTCGGGTTCGGTAGGTGTGATGGCGGCGGCCTTGTCCGGGGCCGCCGCTTCACCGTCTGGCGGCCTCACGACGCCACCTTGAACAGCGCCGACGAGACTCGACGGGCCGACGCCTTAGTCAGCGGCGGGGCCTTCGCGAGCATCTCGGCGATCGAGGCATCCGTCGCAGCGCCAGCTCGGTCAGCCGATCGTAAGGGATGGCGGGGCCGAGCAGTAGGTCACCCGGCTCGACCCCGACGGCATCGGCGAGGGCGCACAGCGTCGTGATCGACGGGCGCCAGGTGTTGGCTTCGAGCTTTCGCAGGCTGTCCAGCGACAGCCGGTCTGCTCGGCGACGGTGCGCAGGGACAGCCCGGCGATGGTGCGGTAGCGGCGCAGGACGCGCCCATCGAACGGTTCTCGGATGACTCCTGGCACGGCGCGGCTCCCGGAGGGAACCGATCGCCCCTCGGTCCTCGCCTGGATGGCGCCGAGACGTCAGATCGGAGCTGACGGTGCGTACTTTCAGTGAACTGCGGTAGTGGCGATTCCGGCGACACGCAAGAGGTGATCGGATGCCATCGACGCTGATTCCGCCGGTCCCGCCGGTCCCCGAGGCCGCGCTGAACCTCCGGCTGACGTGGGATGTCTGTTGCAGGTGCGGGAAACATCTCGGGATCCTCGGCTTCGACTACCGCGACGTCCTAGACGACGAGGGTCGCCGGATGGAGATCGACGTGTCCGCGCTCTATCCAGACCCGAGCCAGCCGCAACCGAGCCCGCATCGCGGCAAGGCGGTGCAGCTCCGGTGTCCACGCTGTGGACGGCGACCTGTAGCGAGAGCGGCCGTCCTTCGACGGGGCGCGCCGATGGAGGGTCCCGCCGTCGTCCTCGTCTAGATCACGTCGGCAGTCCGTGACGGGGTAAGCGCAAGGTCGAGAGAGGGGCAGACATGGCTCGTACCAAACGGCCGGACGTCGAAGAGGGCCGGGCGAAGATGGAGGTCCCGCTTAAGGGCACGACGTATGTGCTTGAGTTCAAAACGGTCGACTCGCAGTTGTTGGACTCAGAGACAGTGATCCGAATAGCGGGCGGAAAGCTCAAGGGCGGCGGGCTGCTGGTGCTGACCGATCGCCGCCTCCTCTTCTTCAACCGGAAGATCGGCCGGGTCCACACGTCGGACTTTCCGTTGGACAAGGTGTCGTCCGTGGACTGGAAGCAGGGCATGATCAACGGCACGATCACGATCTTCGCGATGGGCGAGAAGTCCAAGATCGAGGACGTCTACAACGTGGATGGACGGCACCTCGTCGAGGAGACCCGTGAGCGGCTACACGCCGGTTCGTCGCCGTACCCGGCTCCAAGCAGGGAGCCCGCACGGCAGGACTCACCGGCACAGGCGGCGGACCCAATGGCCGCCATCGCCCAGTTGGGTCAGCTCCACGACGCGGGGGTGCTGTCCGACGAGGAGTTCAACGAGAAGAAGGCTGAGCTTCTCAAGCGCATCTAGATCACGCTGAGGCTGGGTGCCTCTATTTGCGCAGCGGGAAGACGACCCTGTTGAACTGCCTTGCGGCCGCGATCCCGGCGCGGGAGCGGGTCGTGACCTGCGAAGAGGTCTTCGAGCTGCGGGTGCCGCTGCCTGACGTGGTCGCGATGCAGACCCGGCAGCCGAACCTCGAGGGCACCGGCGAGGTGAGGCTGCGTCGACTCGTCAAGGAAGCGCTACGGATGCGGCCGGAGCGGATCATCGTCGGCGAGGTGCGGCAGGAGGAGTGCCTCGATCTCCTCATCGCCCTGAACAGCGGGCTACCGGGCATGTGCACCATTCACGCGAACTCCGCTCGCGAGGCGATCACGAAGTTGTGCACGTTGCCATTGCTCGCGGGGGAGAACGTCAGCCACGGCTTCGTCGTACCGACGGTCGCCTCGAGCATCGACCTCGTCGTGCACATCGAGCGCGACGGCCAGGGCCATCGTCGGGTCGGTGAGATCGTCGCGGTTCCGGGCAGAGTGGAAGGGCGATGTCGTCGAGACCGCGGAGCTGTTCGTGACCCGTGGTGGGAGGTTGGTCCGGTCGCAGGGCTGGCCCCCGCATCCGGAGCGATTCTTACGGAGTGGATTCGACCTCGCCGGCCTGCTCACGACTGCCGAGCTCGACCTCCCTGGCGAGGTCGATGGGTGATGGGTGCGCTGGTCGGCCTGCTGGCCGGCATCGGGGGACTGCTCATCTGGCGCTCAGGCACACCGAGGCCCGACCTCACCGCACGCCGTGGTCCTCGGCTGACCGAGCGGGTCGCCGAGCTGCTGTCAGCCGCCGGTTACGTATCGGTCAGCCCGCAGCAGCTGTACGCCGTGTCGGTCGTTGCAGCGGTGGTCGGGTTCATCCTGGCGGCGGGAATCAGCCATGCGCCGGTTATCGGGATCGCGTTTGCGGGCTTCGCCGGCTACGCACCGTTCGCGCTGGTCAGGATGCGCAAGCGACAGCGCACGACCGAGCTGCGCGAGCTGTGGCCGGACGTCGTCGACAACCTGGCTTCCGCCGTGCGAGCCGGACTGTCATTGCCCGAGGCGGTCTCTCAGATCGCGGTCAGAGGGCCCGAGCAGCTGCGCCCCGCGTTCGCGAGGTTTGCCGCGGACCACCGTGCGACCGGCCGGTTCGGAGAGTGCCTCGACCGGCTCAAGGAGGCCCTCGGCGACCCGACCGCCGATCGCATCATCGAGTCGATGCGCGTCGCCCGAGAAGTGGGTGGCACCGATCTCGGGCGCCTGTTGCGCACCCTCTCGAGCTTCCTGCGCGAGGACGCGCGCACCCGGGCCGAACTCGAGACGCGGCAGGGATGGACCATCAACGCCGCCCGTCTCGGCCTGGCCGCGCCGTGGATCGTCGTCGGTCTGCTCTCGCTGCGACCCGAGACTGTCGCGGCCTATGACAGCGCCGCAGGTGCAGCGGTCCTGGCGGTGGGTGCCGCGGTTTCTTTCGCGGCCTACCGCGTGATGCTGCGGATCGCTCGACTACCGACCGAGGAACGGGTGCTGCGATGAGCGCCGGCGTCGAGGGTGCCCTGCTCGGTCTGCTGGCCGTCAGCGGCCTGTGGCTCGCGGTGATGTCGAGCCCACCGATGCGACGGCCTCGCCTCGACGATCGGCTGGCGCCCTACCTGCGCGATACCGCGCAACCGTCGCGGCTGCTCGGCGAAGAACGAGGTGTCACACCATTCCCGACCCTCGAACGGTTGCTGGGACCGGTGGTGCGCGACCTCGCTGCTCGCGTCGACCGCGTGTTGGGTGGGGCCGCGTCGGTTCGGCGGCGGCTCGACCAGGCCGGAGCCGACCTGACGCTCGAGCAGTTCCGGGTCGAGCAGGTGTTGTGGGGAGCCGGTGGTCTGGTCGTGGGCGTGGTCATCGCGATCCTGGCCGAGTTGCATGGATCGCGGGCCAACCCGGTTGGCTACCTCATCGTCGCGGCGGTTCTGGTGCTTGCCGGCGTACTGCTGCGCGATCGGGCGCTCACCGTCGAGGTCAACCGGCGCGAGGTGCGCATGCTCGCCGAGTTCCCGACCGTGGCCGAGATGCTCGCGCTGGCCGTGACGGCGGGCGAGGGTCCGGTCGGAGCGCTCGAACGCGTGACCCGGCTCTCAAGCGGCGAGCTGTCGCGTGAGCTGGGACGAGCGCTGGCTGAGGCCCGCGCTGGCGCCTCACTTGTCTCGGCGCTCGAGACGATGGCCGGTCGCACGTCGCTCCCCGCTTTGGCACGCTTCGTCGACGGGATGGCCGTTGCGGTCGAGCGCGGCACGCCACTGGCCGACGTGTTGCGCGCACAGGCGAGCGACGTCCGCGAGGAGGGTCGCCGGGCGTTGCTCGAGGCAGGTGGTCGAAAAGAGATCTCGATGTTGTTCCCAGTCGTCTTCCTGGTGCTCCCGGTGACGATCGTCTTCGCTCTCTTCCCAGGTTTTTACTCGCTACAGCTCGCCGTGCCTTGACATCGCCGCGCAACGTTCGCGGCCCATCACGCCCACTGGAACCACTGGAACCACTGGAAAGGATCGGACATGTTGGTTTCCCTCTATCTCTGCCTGCGGGTTGTCGGCGACCGGATGCGGGCCCGGCAGCCTGACGACCGCGAACGCGGCGACGTACCAGGCTGGGTGCTGATCACCCTCATGACCGCGGGCATCGTCACCGCGCTCTGGGTAGTCGCGGAGCCCACCCTGAAGAACTTGCTGACCAACGCACTCAACATCTCCGGCGACCCGAACAAGTGAGGCGGGTCGCGGACGCTCGTGCGGACCGCGGCTCGGCGCCCGTCGACTTCGTCCTCGTCGGATCGTTGGTGACATTGCTGTTCCTTGCCCTGCTCCAGCTCGGCATCGACTACCACGTGCGCAACGTTATGGCTGCCTGCGTCGCCGACGGAGCTCGGTACGGCGCGAACGCTGACGTCGCCAGTCCCGCGGCAGGGGCAGCGCAGGCCAACGAGGAGATTCGTCACGCGCTCGGGTCGTCGTACGCCAAAGCTGTAGCCGATCCCGAGCAGTCCGAGGTCGACGGTGCCCCGGTCGTCACCGTCGAAGTGAGCGTGCGGCTGCCGCTGCTCGCCTGGTTCCTGCCGAAGGGTCCGACCGTCCGCGCCACCGGGCATGCTCTGCTGGAACCCCAACAATGACAAGGGTTTCCGCACCAGAGTCTCGCGACGATCGAGCGGACCGCGGAAGTGCTCTGGTGGAGTTCGTGTGGCTCGCGTTGTTGCTGATGATCCCGCTCGTGTACATCGTGCTCAGCGCGGTGTCCGTGCAGCGGGATGCCTTCGGACTAACCGCCGCCGCGAGGGATGCCGGCCGCGCCTACGCGACTGCCGGGTCGGACGCCTTGGGTGAGCAACGCGCGGAGGACGCTGTCGCGCTGGCGATGCGAGACCAGGGCGTCCTGTGGCATCCGAGCGGACGGGTCGTGGAGTGCGGTCCGTGTACCTACGCGCCAGGCTCGACGTTCACCGTGGAGTTGCACAGCCGGGTGACGCTGCCGCTGGTCCCATCGTGGCTGTGCGGGCACACCTGCATTGCGGGCATTGGCGTCAGCGCTCGCCACACCGAGCGGATCAGCTGCTTCGCCGGAACCGGAGCCTCCGCCCCGGACTCCGGATGTTGAACCCATCGGACGAGGCGCCGCGGGACTGCGGTCAGATCACCCTGCTCGTGATCGGCTACGTATCCATCGCTCTCGTTCTGATCGTCGCCGGCATCGACGCGTCGAAGGTGTTCCTCGCCCAACGTGCCCTGTCGTCCGCCGCTGACTCGGCCGCACTGGCGGCTGCCGAGGGCGTCGACACCCGCGCGGTGTACGCCGGGCCGGGAATCCGTTGCGGGACAACGCTTCCGCTCGACCAGGACAAGGCAGCTGGCCTCGCGGCCGCTGCGGTGGACGACCAGAGCGACGACCTGAGCCGCACCTTCGCTCTCCTGGCAGCGCCGGAGACTGACGTCACGGGCAGCGACGTCGAGGTTCAGCTGTCTGGCCAGGTGTCCGTGCCGTTCGGGAAGCTGCTGGGCTGGCTGGATCCCAGATACCCGGACGGCCGGGTGCCCGTCACTGAGGCAGCGCATGCCTCCTCTCCGGTTGCCGGAGTCGGCTGCTGACGCACGGAGCTGAACCGCTAGCCGTGCGCGTCGGCCCAGGACACTCCGCTGCTGACCTCGGCGACGAACCGCACCTCGCTGCCGGTCGCCCACCAGCGGGCGGTCGCCGCCAGCGACGCGTGAAGCAGCTCGGTCGCGGCGTCGACCTGCGCCTCCGGCACGTGCAGCAGCAGCTCGTCGTGCAGGCACAGCACGATCTGGCCCGACAGCACAGGCAGGCCGACGCGCACGGTCGCTGCCCATGCCTTGAACAGCTCGGCCGCCGCGCCCTGGATGACCGCGTTGCGGGCGTAGCGACCACGAGCTCTCGTCGCGTCGGAGCTTGACGCCGGTCCGGCCTCATCTGCGTCCGGCACCCAGTCACCGGTCACCCGTTCCGCCGCTGCCGACGCGCCGCCGAAGCGGATCAGCCGCCCGCCGTACGTGCGCAGCTCGCCACCCTGCTGGCCGATGCGCTCCGCCGCTCGCAGGTAGCCCATCGCGCGCGGATAGGCGAGGTCCATCTGCTTCAGCGCCTCGCCTGCCGGACCGGTCGTCTGCCCGTACATCGCCGCGAGCACCGCGATCTTGGCCGTCGGCCGGTCGCAGTGCAGCCGCTCGGCGACCGGTGCGTAGAGATCGGACTCCCGCGCGGCCACGGTGAAAGCCTCGTCGGTGGAGACCGCCGCGAGCACCCGCGGCTCGATCTGGCCCAGGTCGGCCCGAACTAGCCGATGACCCGGCTGGGCGCGGACCGCCTCACGCAGCTCGGCGGGCAGGTTGTGCAGCCCGGCCGACGCCGTCATCCGGCCGGCGCCCCCGTCGGCTGCACCCCAGGTGCCGCGCAGCCGGCCGTCGGTGCCGACGCACGTGTCCAGCCAACGCCAGCCGTAGGTCGTGGCCACGCGTTCGGCCTTGCGCCAGGCCAGCAACGCCCGAACTCCGGGTGAGGCTGTCGCGTGCGGCGCGAGCCGCCACGACCGGGTGTCGGGCAGGTCGAGCCCGACCCGTGCCAGTAGCGCGCGTACCTGCAGCGGGCTGCGCAGGTCGACCCCGTCCGCCGCCGGGAACTCACCCAGCACCTCAGCATCGCGCCGCTGCCGGATCGACGCCTCGTCGGCCGCGTCGGTCGGGCGGTCCCCGATGACCGCGCGCAGCATCGAGGTCGCATGCGCTCGGTCCAGCGGCAGCCCGACGTACTCGAGCTCGACGCCGAGCAATGCCGTCGAGGACTCGGCATGCGCGTTCAGCACTGCGAGCGGGGTACGCCGTACCCCGCCATCGGAGAGTGTCGGTCGCGGATCGGGGATGGCGTCCAGCTGGCTGGCCTGCCGGGACTGCAGCTCGATGCCCAGCTCCGCCCAGCGACGCGCCAGGGTGAGCGACGTCGCCCACCCTCCGGCCGCCCAGTCAGCGCGCAGCTGCCCGTCTGTTCGCATCGGCTCGTCGGGCTCCTGGTCGTCGACCGAGGTGAGGTCCGAGCCGTCGAACCCGAACAGCGCAGGCTCACCGGACTGGATCCGGGATGAAGCCGCCGCTGGCTCTGAGAGGCCGGCCGACGCGGCCCACACGGCGGCGGGGTCGTCCCGACGCAGGCCGTGCAGCAACCGGCCGACCGCGCCGAGGTCCCAGCAGGCCTCGAACCGCACGCCGGCCGCCACCAACGGCATCGCGGTCGTGCCGGCTGCCCACCACGTCCACCGCGGCCGTTGCCTGGCCAGCTCTGTCACGACGTCCTGCGGCCGTTCCGTCGCGACCTCGCGACTCCCGCCGTTCCACGCCAGGGCCAGCCCGAGGCCCGGTACGACGACGAGGCAGAGCGGGTCGCCGGCCGCGACCTCGATCGGCTCCGACGCGTCGCTCACCTCTCCATCCTCGCGTCAGCGACCGACAACGCCATGACCTCAAGTCGCGCGGACGGCCAGCCGACTGGGGAAGTGGGGGATTGCCGGATCGTTTGAAGGGTCGCCTGCGCATGCCTGGAAAGCCTGCCCGTCTCGTTCTCGCCACCGTCGCCGCGATCACCGGGCTGGCTGCCATGTCCGCGGTCGCCGCGAGCACCGCCGATGCCGCAACGACACCCGCCCCGATCCCGTATCCCATGGCGCATGCCGTGGCGGGACTGTCGAGCGCGGGCCAGATGGTCGTAGCGAACGGCCATCTGTTCGTCTCCAGCGGATCGGGCGGGTCGACGATCACGGAGCTGTCGAGCACCGGCCAGGTGGTCAAGACACTCAGTGGCCAGAGCGGCGCCGACGGGATGGTCGCCTCGCCTGACGGCAGCACCCTCTACGTCGCGCTCAACCAGGCGGGCGCGATCGCGGCGATCAGCACATCCACGCTGACCGTCGAGTCGACTCCGTTCCCGGTCGAGGCCTGCCCGGCCGATCTCGCGCTCAGCAACGGGCGGCTGTTCTACTCCTACGGCTGCGACTCATCGACGGGAGGCGTCTCCAGCATCTCCACCGGCGGCGGCACCCCGGTGTCGGTCGAGACCGGCGACTCCGGAGCTCCGTTGATCGCCGGAGCCGGCTCGGTGCTCGCCGTGGCGAACGGCGGCACGCTCCGGACCTACTCGGCGGCGACCGATGGCGGCACCACCCCCACAGCCACCAACAACACCACTCTGGAAGAGCGCCCGAACGAGATCGCGCTCACCCCGGACGGCCACACCTTGCTGACCGCTACTGGATTCCCGTACCAGATCGACACGTTCGACACCGCGTCGCTCACCGCCGGCTCGCCGTACCCGGGTGTTGCCTACCCCCAGGCCGTAGCCGTGGACCCGACCGGCACCCACATCGCCGGTGGGTTCTCCTCGTACACCACGACCGTGAGCCTGTACACGCTGAGCAACCAGTCGGTCGACTGGTCACGCTTCACCGCCGGTACCAACCCGACGCAATGGAAGCCGAATGTGAGCGCCGACGAGGTCGAGCCTGGCACGCTCACGTTCTCCTCGGACGGCAGCCGGGTGTACGGCCTGGTCAAGCGCGAGAACCTCAGTGGGCTCTACCTGTTCGCGAGCAGTTTGGCACCGACCCAGACCACGATCAGCGTCAAGGCTCCGAACGTGAAGCACGGCAAGCCGCTGACGGCCAGAAGCGTGGTCTCGGGCGCGCCTCGAGCCACCATTGACTACGCGCTGACCAACTTCACCAACACCAACAGGTCGGAGGGCAGCGCGACGTCGACGAGCACCGGCATCGCTTCCCGGTCCTTCCACGCGTCGTCGAACGGCACCATCAGGGCGACGTTTCTCGGCAGCTCCACCCAGCTCCCGTCGACGGCGACCTCGAAGTTCACGGTTGGGTCGATCACCCGGTCCCGGCTGGTCGGTGGCTTCAAGAAGCGCCGCGGTGTCACCTACTTCCGGTCCTGGAAGAAGGTGAACGTGCTGTTCCGGACGACGCCGGCCGAGCAGCGGCGGGCCAACGTCGGCTGGATCGAGCAGAAGCGCGGCAGGCACTGGTACGTCGTCGGACACGTCAAGGGCTACGAGAACCAGTACGGCGCCCGGATCTACTTCAAGGGCAATCCGGGTTCGCTGGAGATGCGGGTCAAGTTCAAGGCCGAGAGCGACTCGTTCAGCCGCGGCTCGACGAAGACGAGCAAGCCGTTCGTCATCCTGTCGGACCGGATCAGGCTGTGAGCTCGAGGTAGGTGACGTGGTCGGCGAGCGCCGGCCGGACCTGACGTGAGGGCTCGGAGCCCTCGACGCTCCCCAGGTTGACCCACCCCAGCAGGCGCTCGGCGCCGGTCGCGCCGAAGCAGGCACGCAGCTCCTCGGCGTCCAGGAACGGCACCGACTTCCAGACCGCGCCCAAGCCGATCGCGTGTGCCGCCAGCGTCATCGCGTAGCCGGCGCACGACGCCGACGCGACCTGCTCCCAGACCGGCACCTTGTGGCCCTCGACCGGCGCGGCGAGCACGACCACGCAGGTCGGTGCGAAGTAGGCCTTGGCGGCCACCTTCGCGGCGCGGTCGGCGTCGAGCGGGGCCCCACCGGCCGCGGCCGAGCCGACCAGCGCGTCCGCGAAGCGGCGACGGGCATCGCCGGTCACGACGACGAAGCGCCACGGGTGCAGCGCGCCATGGTCTGGCACCGTGGTCGCTGCCTGCAGGATTGTGTCCAGCTGGTCCGGCGTCGGGGCCGGCTCCAGGAGGCGGGTCGCGCTGCGCCGACCCAGGATGGTGTCGATCGGTGAGTCGACCGCGGTCATCGTCATACCGACAGTGTAACTAAGGCTTGCCTTACCTACTCGGCCGACGTGACGTGTCAGGACTCGTGAGCGTGGCTTTGGGCCGAGGGGCCTGACAAGTGGTCAGTCGCCGGACGGCTCAGGGCCTCGCCACCTGGATCAGCGCCACGTTGCCGGCGGCCGCCTGGACGCCCAGCTCGGTCGCCTCGCTGTCCGGCACCGACAAGGTGACCGACTGGGTCCCGTCAGAACCTGGGCTGACGGCGACGACCTCGGTCGGGAAGGTCAGCTGCACGGGTTTCACCGGTCGGTTGTTCTGCGACGGAGGCTGCTCGACGGCAATCACGAACTCTCCGGTGCTAAGACCGCTGGAAGGCTCCTGACCCGGCTTGACGGAAACCCCGACGAGTACCTGGTGGGCCTGCGGGAACGCCTGTGCGGTGCCGCCGATCTCGGCGCGGGTCAGGATCGCTCCGACCGGGACGTCGCTGAGCGCCGTGTGCCCGACGGCCGCCCCGGTCGCCGTGACTGCGCCCTTCGGCACCGTCGACACGTGCACCACGGTCAGGTCGGCCGCCGTGATCGGAGACCCGGCGACGAGACCTTGCCGGACGCCCACCGCTTCCGGCCCGGGCCCGGGGGCGAGGTGCCGGCCCAGGAAGTAGCAGCCGGCCCCGACGCCCGCGACAACCGCGACCAGGATCAACCAGACCCACCAGCGTCGGCCGCGGGGGGACTCGTCGTCCTCGTTCGTCACGCGTCGGGGCGAGATCGTCGGCTGGATCCTGCCGGGGCTGGCGGCTCCGAACCGCTCGCCGGCCACCGCCACGTCGGGATCGGTCATGGTCATCGCGATCAGCCTTCCGCGTTCAGTCGGAGCTCGTGCCCGTCGACCACGCCCGCGTCGAGCAGCGAGCGAGTCGGCGGCAGGGTGCGGCCGCCGTGCCGCAGGTGCCAGCGAGCCGCGGCACTCGCCCCCCAGCCGGCGGCGGTGCTGGCCTGCTGGCCGCCGACCAGCGCGGTGAGTGCGGGCAGCAGCTGGAAGACCGCGACGTCGGAGGCGACCACGACGTCCTCGGTTCCGCCCGGCCCGACGACGGTGACGAGAACGACGCTGCGTGACTTCACGTGGTCACCCCCGTCGCCGCCGCGTGCGAAGACGGGTACGCCGTGGCGTCGTCCGCCTCGTCGATGCAGCACTGCACCAAGGCGGTGCGCTCGCGGGCTCGGACCAGGAAGCCACGGCCCGGCGGCTGCGGGTGGGCTGCGACGTCGGCGACCAGCGGGCCCTCGTTGGTCGGCCCGGACATCACCAGCCCGGTGGCGCCCACCTCACGCAGCCGCTGCCCGAAAGGCTCGAAGGCGGTGCGCTGGCTGCCGGACGCGCGCCGGGCCAGCAGCACGTGCAGCCCGATGTCGCGGGCCTGACCGATGGCGTCGAGCAGCGGGACCAGTGGGCTGCCGGCCGGGCCCAACAGCAGGTCGTAGTCGTCGACGACCAGGACGTGCTGCGGCCCGGACCACCAGTCGCCGGCTCGCAACCGCTCGAAGGACAGGTCCGACGGCGGCTGCCGCTCCTCGAGCTGCTTGCTCAGCGTCGCGGCAAGCTGCGCCGCCTGGTCCACGGTGAACGCGTAGTCGTCGACGCCCGGCCGTTCCGCCAGCTCCAACAGGCCGCGACCGAGGTCCACGATGTGCACGCTGACCCGCTCGGTGCCAGCGCGGAGCAGCGTCTCGGTAGCCCGCCGAAGCACCGTCGTACGCCCCGACTGCCCGTCGCCGAAGATCATCAGATGGCTGCCCGGTGCCAGCAGATCGAGCCGGACCGGGCTGGTGCGGAACTCCTGAACGCCGAGCAGGAACCCTCCGTCGTCACCGACCTCGCTGACCTCGCCACCTGACACCGACGTGAGCGCCGCGATGTCACCCGGCGCGACCTTGTCCGGCAGCGGCAGGATCCGCGGCGCCCGGTTGGTGCCTTCCTGGTCGGTGATCAGCTTGGCCACCCGGCGCAGCTCCGAGTCGGGCGAGCCGACTCCGGCCGAGCGCGCGAGGGACGGCAACGCGGCCTGGAACTGCACGCCGGCCCGGGTCAGACCCCGACCGGGCAGATCGGCCAGCGCGGCGCTCTTCGCCTTGCCGGCCATGCTGTCGATCGGGTCGTTGAGCCGCAGCTCCAACCGGGTGCCCAGGGCGTCGAGCAACGACGGGCGGATGTCGAGCCAGCGACCCGCGGCGACCACGACGTGCACCCCGAACTGCAGCCCGGTGGCAGCGATCTCGCCGACCTCCTGCTCGAGCTCGGGATGGTTCGCGCGGAGCAGGCCGATGCCGTCGATCACGAGGAAGGTGTCCGGCAGATCGTGCCCGTCACCCGCAGCGACGCGCTCGCGGAGCAGCTCCAGGGTGCCCGCGCGATGTCTGCGGGCCAGGGCGGAGCGTTCCTCGATCAGCGCGCGCAGCTCGCGCAGCAACCGCCCGATCATGTCGGGTTCGTGCCGCCCGACGACCGCGCCGACGTGGGGGAGCTCGCTGAGCGGATTGAGCGCCCCGCCGGCGAGGTCCATCACGTAGACCTGGGCCTCGGCGGTGGTGTGCAGGCTCGCCAGGGCGATGACCATCGTCGAGAGGGCGGTGGACTTTCCGGTGCGGGGGGCGCCCACGACCACTGCGTTGCCACCGCTTCCGGTCAGGTCGAGCGTCAACGGCTGCTGCGCCTGCCGCTCCGGCAGATCCAGCAGGCCGACCGGCAGCTCGAGCCGTCGCGGCGGCTCGGGCAGCGCCGCCATCAGGTCGCCGAGGGTGAGCGCTGCCTGAAGCGGCGGCAACCACACCTGGTGCGCCCGTCGGTCGCCGGCGTGGGCCTGCATGCGGCCGACGAGCACCGATAGGTCGGTACGCCGCGCGTCCTCGGTTGGCAGCGAGTCGGCGGTCTCGTCGGCACGCTGCGGGGGACTGGCCAGCCGGAACGGCCGGACCAGCTCGGCGGCCACCGCGCGGCGGAAGGTCTGCTCCGTCGGCGGCCGGTACGCCGTTGACACCAGGGCGGCCTTGAAGCGCTGCATCGTGGAGTCCACCCGCAGGTATCCGAGCCCCGGCAGCGGCGGCAGCTCGAACGCCGCCGAGGAGCCGATCACGGTCTGCGACTCGGCGGCAGAGAAGGTCCGCAGGCACGCGCGGTAGCGAAGGTGCGGCTCCAGGCCGCGGATCCGACCCTCGTCGAGCCGCTGGGTGGCCAGCATCAGGTGGACGCCCAACGACCGGCCGAGCCGGCCAATCGCGATGAAGGTGTCCAGGAACTCCGGCCGGGCGGCCAGCAGCTCGCCGAACTCGTCGACGATCACCACCAGGTAGGGCAGCGGCGGCAGGTCGGCGCCCGCGGCCGCCTGTGCGTGGTAGGCCCGGATCGAGTCGAAGTTGCCGGCTTCGCGCAGGATCTCCTGCCGGCGCTCGAGCTCGCCGGTCAGCGCCGCCCGGACCCGGTCGACCAGGGCCAGGTCGTGGGCAAGGTTCGTGATGACGCCGGCCACGTGGGGGAGCTGCTCGAGCCCGGCGAAGGCGGCGCCGCCCTTGAAGTCGACGAGCACGAACGACAGCAGCTCGGGGTCATGGCTCCCGGCCAGCGAGACCGTCAGGGTCCGCAGCAGCTCGCTCTTGCCGGAGCCGGTGGCGCCGACCAGAATGCCATGCGGGCCCATGCCGCCCGCGGCCGACTCCTTGAGGTCGAGGACGACCGTCGTCCCGTCGGCGGCGACGCCGATCGGTGCGGTCAACAGCGCTCCGGGACTCGGTCGGGTCGGCGCCTCGTCACGCTCGTCGGTCTCCGGCCGCGCCGGCTCTTGGGCCGGTGTCGCGAGGTCGGTCAGCCGCAGCCATGCCGCCGCCGGGTCGTGCTCACCGGCGTGCTCGAGGCCCAGCAGGTCGGCCAGCCGCAGCGTGTCGACGAGGTCGGCATGCGCGTCTTCGCCGGTGAGCTGCAGCGGTGCAAGGAACCGCGCGAGGCGCTCGGCGGCGTCGCGATCGAGCCGCTCCGGCGTCACCGCAAGATCGATCCGGCCGCCCTGGGTCGTCTCCCGGTAGGTGCATCCGCCGTCCGGTGTCAGGTCCACCCGGGCGCCGCAGACGCTCGGCACGTCGGCGTCGGAGTCCACCAGGACGATCACCGACGTCTTGAGCCGGGCCGCCGCGCGCAACATGCTGTCGAGCGGCCGGATCGTGCCGAGCGGGCCGTTCGGGGTGTAGCCGTCGACGAGCACCACGGCGTGCTCGACCGCGAGGGTCTTGGTGAGACTCATCGACTGCTCGGCCCGGGCGGCCTGTTCGAGCCGGGGTCCCAACAGACCCTCGACGTTCTCGGCGAACCTGGTCGCGTCGGTCACCAGGGTCCGTGACGCCCGACCGAATCCGTCGCCGCCGAGCGGATCCCGTAGGTGCGGCAGCCACTTGGCCCACTCCCAGCCGGCAACGCTCTCGGCCGGGATGATGCCGAGCATCCGCAGGTCGCCCGGCGCGTGCAGCGCCGCGAGCGCGGCGACCCAGGCTCCGGCCAGGTCACGGGCGCGCTGCCGGTCGCCGACGATGGCGACGACTCCTAGGTCCGCCAGCGGGATCGTGACCGGCGCGTCCGGCAGGGTCTGGAACTGCTCGACCAGTGACGCCGCGGCGTCGGCCAGCACTGGATCTGGCGTCTCGAGCGGGCTGGCCTCGACGTCCAGCTGGACCGGCGCTGTGGCGGCCACGTGACCGGACCCGAGCCGCACCGTGGCGAAGTCGGGGTCGTCCGGGCGCCGTTCCCAGCAGGCGCCGCCGGTCCCCACCAGGTCCGGCAGCTGGGCGACGGTGGGATACAAGCCGTCCAGGCCGGCCCGCTGTACCTCCGCCGCCGCCTCCGCGCGTCGCCGTACGTCGTCGAGATGGCGCCGGTAAGCCGCTCGCTCCCGCACGCGCTGCCGCCGGGCCCGGCGGTTCTGGCTGACCCGGGTCAGCAGACTCCCGCCGACCATGGCCACGACCATGAAGCCGGAGACGACCAGGTAGATCTTGGACCGGACGACGAACGCGAACGCGACGACGGACAGCGTGCCGATCATCGGGAGCATTACCTGGAGCAGGCCGCTGCCGTTGTCCGCAGCTGCCTGCGGCGGTGATGCGAGCCGGATCGGGGTGGCGGGTGGGGGGACCGGCCACAGCCGCTGGGGGCGGTGCCAGACGACGCCGTCACCCTCGGTCGCCATCTCGCCTCCCCGAAAGCCTGCCTGCCGCGGCCCGTCGCGAGCGGGACGCGTTAGCAGGTGTTCTTCCACGGTTCGTGGGCGTTGAACCTGCCCGTTCGGGGGATCGTGGGCGCCGGGCATTCGGCCGGGTGAAGTGGATATGTGCAGGTTTGAGCCTCGGGCCCGAGCGGGCACGCTCTTGGGAGAAGACCCACCGTCGTACGAGGAGAGACGTCATGGCTGGATCGCTCATCAGGGTCACCCCCGAGCAGCTGAACTCCGTCGCGGGGCAGCTGAACGCGGGCGCGAGCACCATTGACGGCACGCTTGCGCAGCTGCGCGGGAATGTCGCGCCGCTGGGCAGCGACTGGGCCGGTACGGCGCAGGCGCGCTTCCAGGCGCTGTGGGAGCAGTGGCAGTCTTCCTCGCGGTCGCTGCACCAGGCGCTCGTCGACATCGGCCAGCTGATGAACCAGGCCGGGACCGCCTACGACTCCAACGAACAGCAGATCGCCTCCAGCTTCGGGCGCTGACGACCGCGGTCACGCCGCGGGCAGGTCGTCCCCGATCAGGGCTGCGGCGCAGACCGCCAGCGCCGTCGCGTCGTCGAGGCGCGACTCCCACGAGTCCGTGTCCTCGCCGGCGCGTACGCCGGCGACGACCGCCACGGTGTCGCCGGTGTCGCTCGGCCCCAGCACGAGCCGAATCCGCCGCATCGGAATCGCGGGGTCGAGCAGTCGCTGCAGGTCGATGACCGCCCGCGCACCGGCCCAGACCTGGTCGAGAACCCACCGGCTCAGGTCGCCGCGGTCCACGAAGTCGACCGACACGGCCTCGTCCGCCTCATCGAGGCGCATCAGTCCCTCGTCGCCCGCGAACCGACCGAGCAGATAGCTCCGCGTCGACGGACCGGCAGTCGGCTCGACGCTCAGTACGGCGATCGAGGTCGCCACCGCCCGAGCAACCATGACCGTCGCAAGCTCACCGGCCGGCGACCAGCCGCGGCCCTCGGCGGTCAACAGGCCGCGGGCCACCAGGTCGTCGATGACCGATCGGCGGCGCGCCGGCCATGCCTCGTCGTCCGCGAGCCGCCGCAGCAGCGGCTGGAAGACGCCGACCTCGTCGATCCCGGCCGCGACCAGCTCCTCGACCGTGAACGACCACGGGGTCGGCGGCCGGCTCATCGCTCAGCCGGCGGGACGGTTGTTCGCGACGATGGTGCGCTGTCGGTCGCGCCAGGCCTCCAGCTCGCCGCGCGACAGTTCGTGAGCCGCGATCACTTGCGACCAGGCGGCGATCATCGGGAAGTACAGCCCGGCGGGCGGCTTGCGGCGGCGCAGCAGGCCGCCCGGGACGGTGCCGAGCAGGTGTCGAGCACCTGCCGCGTGCTGAGCCTCCGACGGCAGGAACAGCGCACCCTCACCGTCGCTGGCAAGGGTCGAGTCGGCACCGGTGTCCTGCTCCCAGACCCAGGTGTGGCGCACAGTCGTCCCGTCGACGACGAGCACCCGCTGATCGGTGACGACGAGGTCCCCCTTGGCGTACACCTTCTTGATGACGAGCTCGGTGGGGCGGACGAACGCCCCGACGGCCGCGGCCTCGGGGATCCGGATTGCCACCCGCTCACCGGACCGCGGGTCGATGAGCGGGTCGGTGATCGCCCCGGCCTCGAACTTCTCGGACCAGACGAGCAGGTCCTCCATCATCGCCGCGATGCGCTCGGGCTGGTTCACCGAGCGCGTCCCATCCGGCCCGGCAGGTCGGCGTACCACTGGTCGAGCCGACCGGTGGCGGCCGCGAACGTCGCTTCGACGGTCAGCCAGCGGTAGTACGGCGCGTACCGAGACTGCGCGGCCCGGTCCTTCACCACTTGCCGGAGGACGGTCACGCTGTCGCCTGCCCGTGGTGTGAAGACGACGCCGCCGTAACCGGGAATCAGCCGAACGTCGGCGAGCTCGTCCCACGCCCACTCGCGCAATATCGTGCCGCGGTTGTCCACCAGAGCCCGCCGGTTCGTCACCCACAGCTGACCATCGCCGTGCTTGTGGGTTCCGAGGATGCTGGGCCAGGTCGCCGCCGGAGCGTCGGTGACGTCGACGACGGGCGGCGAGATCTTGACCTGCTCGTCCTTGCCGACGGGGTGTTTGAACAGCCGGACGAACTTCGCCTGTCCCTGCAGGATGAAGTCGCGGCGTTCCTGCATCTCGCGCAGCGTGTGCTGCTCGGTGGAGTTCAGCGCTCCTGCGGTCACGGTCACCAGTTCATCGGGTTGAGGTCGTGCACGGCTGTCTTGCCCAAGTTGCCACCCACATGAACCAGTGTCGAGCCCGCGCTCGCGATGTCGTGGCCCGCTTGCTCACCGACATGAACCAGGTCCTTGGCGCCGGTCGTCACGGTGTGGTCGACCAGGTTGTTCAGGTTGTTGAGCTGGGTCTCGGTCCACTTCCCCGCGTCCTCGATCCCGTTGACGGCGTCGGCGGACCAGTTCTTGATGTCATCCCAGTGGGCCCGCGCCCACTCCTGTGCGAAGTAGACCGCGGTGCCGGCGATCACAACCTCGCCGACGATCGGAATCGCGTCGGCGGCCGCGTTGAGGCCGACGAGCGCGGCCACTTCGCTGCCGCCCTCCACCGCGGCGATCCCGGCCAGGTTGGCCCCGGCCATGCCCTTGTCGAGGCCGTTCGCGTCCTTGTTGAGGAACAGCGTGTCGACGTCGCCGACGACGGCGAGACCGAGACCCACCTTTCCGAGCGTGTCGAGCAGCGAGTTCCCGCCCTCGGCTGCGTCGGCGGCGTTCGCCGCGCTGCTGTCACCGGCCCCGGGGACGGCAGCGTCCTTCGCACCGTTGAGCGCGTTGTTCATGACGTTGTCCTGCATCTGGATCAACTGGTGCAGGCCGGTCATGTCACCGTCCTCGAGATCCTTGGTCATGGTCTCGAACTTCTCGAACTCCTCGGGGTCGGCGGCCTTGAGCTTCGCCGGGTCGACGCTCTTCACGGCGTTGTAGGCCTGCACGATCTTGGCCCAGCTCATGCCCTGCTGCTCGAGGCCGAGGACCGACAAGGCCGTGCCTGGACCGCCGAGCTCGTCGGCGACCTCGTGCAGGCTGCTCCGGCTGACGTCGCCGCCCACGGTAGCGAGGGTTGCGCCCGCGATCCGGGCCGCGTTGGCGACCTCGAGCCGGGCGCTCGCGGCGAGCGCGTCGGCCTGGCCGACGGCACTGGTGTAGGCGCTCTGGGCCGCGTCGGTCGCCTTCGTGACGGCATTGCCAGTGAGGTTCGTGGTGGCCTGCATCGCCTGGTTGTAGGCGCTGCCCGCACCGGTCAGTGCCGACGTCGCCTGGGCCGCCTTGGCCTGGGCCTGCTCGAGGACCGTGGCAAACGTCGCGAGCGCGGTCGCCGCCGTGGTGGCACCGGCAGCCAAGGAGTGCAGGCCCACGGTCGTGGACCGCGCGGTGCCCTGGAACGCGGCTGCGGCCTCGCCCCGCCAGGTGCCCTCGACACCACCCGCCGCACTGGTCGTGGTGGCCTGAACGTGACCCAGCGAGCCCGCTACTGCCTGCAGCTGCGCCACCGCGGCGCGAATCGCGCCAGGGTCACCGGGGATGCTGTAACCGGCTCCGCCGTCATCGATCCGCACGTCTCACTCCGCCCGCGCGATCGCCAGGTCGGTGGTGGTGTAGTCCACGGCCGCGGTCTGGAGCCGTTTGGCCAGCATCGACAACGCGTAGGCACCGAGCTCGAGCTGGCCGGACATGGTTCCTGACAGCGCCGCCGCGGCTGCCGCCAGTCCCGGGTCGCCGGCGGCCGCGCTGGCGGAGTTCAACGCCACGGTTGCGTTGTCCTGGGCGTTGCCCATCGTCGTGGACGCGCTGCCCAGCGGTGCGGCGGCGCTGCTGACGTCCCCCGTGTCGACGGCGACTAGACCCACCGTGCTACCTCCCGATCGGAGCGTGACGCACCATGCCGACGCGACAGGTGGCGCCGGTCATCCCCTTTGGTTTTACCCCGGAATGGGCGTTTGATGCCATCGGGCTCGGGAGTCGCCCCGGTAGCCTCGCTGACCGTGGCCGCGCAGGAACCGATCGAGGAGCTGAAGGAGCTCGAAGCGACGTTCGTGTCGATCGAGACCGTCCTCGAGCCCGAGGTGATGCGGGCGTCGCTGGCCGAGATGGAGCAGGCCGCCACCGACCCCGATCTGTGGAACGACCAGGAGCGCGCCCAACGGGTGACCAGCCAGATGGCGCAGCTGCGGGCTGACCTGGGCCGGCTCGACGGACTGCGGGCTCGGCTCGACGACCTGGCGGCGGCATTCGAGCTCGGGGATCCCGAGCTGCTGGCCGAGGTGGCAGGGGAGCTGCCCGCGCTGCGGACCGAGATCGACGCCCTCGAGGTCCGGACGTTGCTGGCCGGTGAGTACGACGCCCGCGAGGCACTCATGACGATCAACTCGGGCACGGGTGGGACCGACGCCGCCGACTGGGCCGAGATGCTGATGCGGATGTACGTCCGCTGGGCGGAGCGCCACGGCTATCCCACCGAGGTCTACGACACGTCGTACGCCGAGGAGGCGGGGATCAAGTCGGCCACGTTCGTGGTCAAGACGAAGTACGCGTACGGGACGCTGGCAGGGGAGCACGGCCGCCACCGGCTGGTACGGATCTCGCCTTTCGACAACCAGTCCCGACGCCAGACCTCCTTCGCCGACGTGGACGTGACCCCGGTCGTCGAACACACCGACCACATCGACATCCCCGACGACGAGATCCGGGTCGACGTCTACCGCTCCTCCGGCCCCGGCGGGCAGGGGGTCAACACCACCGACTCGGCGGTGCGGATCACCCACCTGCCGACCGGCATCGTGGTGACCTGTCAGAACGAACGGAGCCAGATCCAGAACCGGGCGCGGGCCATGGAGGTGCTCCAGGCCAAGCTGCTCGAGGTACGCCGGCAGGAGCAGGCGGACGAGATCAACAAGCTACGAGGGACCCACCAGTCGGCGAGCTTCGGGGCCGGTGACAACAAGGTCCGCGACTACGTGCTGCACCCCTACCAGCTGGTGAAGGACGCTCGGACCGAGCTCGAGGTCGGGAACACCGGCGCGGTGCTCGACGGTGACATCGACGCGTTCATCGAAGCGGAGATCCGCTGGCGTCGAGCCCAGCAGGACGCCTGACCTCGCGACGTTCTCCGCGCCCGGATCAGCCGAAGTGGATCTTGAGCACGGCCAGCAGCGCGAACAGCATGGTCGTGATCGCGAGCGCCAGGATGTAGGACGACATCCGGTTGGCCTGCAGCTGGGAGCGGGCGGCACGGCACACGCTGCACCGGCCTTCGTCGACAGGGTGGGCGCAGTTCGCGCACACCAGATGCTCAGCTGTCACGTCGTGCCTCCTCGTCGCACCCCTCTAGTCTGCCCCCAAAATCCGATCTGGGCACAGCCGATGCGCGTACTCACTGTGTCGACGTACCGGACGGCGACCTTGACCACGTCTAGACTGGCCATCTGTGATCCGGTTCCAGTCGGTATCGAAGGTGTACCCGACGAACTCCCGTCCCGCTCTCGACGACGTCTCCATCGACATCGACAAGGGCGAGTTCGTGTTCCTCGTGGGCCAGTCGGGGTCCGGAAAGTCCACCTTCCTGCGGCTGGTGCTCAAGGAGGAACGCCCGACCAAGGGCTCGATCTGGGTGGCCGGCAAGGAGCTCGGCAAGCTCTCGCACTGGAAGGTCCCGGCGTTGCGGCAGCAGATCGGCGTCGTGTTCCAGGACTTCCGGTTGCTGCCCAACAAGACCGTGACCGAGAACATCGCCTTCGCCCTCGACGTCATCGGCAAGCCTCGCCACACCGTGGCGAAGGTCGTGCCCGAGGTGCTCGAGCTGGTGGGGCTGACCGGCAAGGAGAAGCGTCGACCGGACGAGCTCTCCGGCGGTGAGCAGCAGCGCGTCGCCATCGCGCGGGCCTTCGTCAACCGGCCGCGGGTGCTGCTCGCCGACGAGCCCACCGGCAACCTCGACCCGACCACGAGCGTCGGCATCATGAAGCTGCTCGACCGCATCAACCGCACGGGCACGACCGTCGTCATGGCCACGCACGATGCCCATATCGTCGACTCGATGCGTCGCCGCGTCATCGAGCTCGAGGCCGGCGTGGTCGCCCGCGACCAGTCCCGCGGCGTCTACGGCTACTCCCGCTAGGTTCGGAGCCTTCTGCATGCGTGCACAGTTCGTCCTGTCAGAGGTCGGTTCCGGCCTGCGCCGCAACCTGACGATGACCGTCGCGGCGATCCTGAACATCACGATCACCCTGACGCTGCTCGGTGGCGCGCTGATGATCCGCAACGGCGCCGACCGGCTGCAGCACGACGTCCTCAGCCAGCTCGAGGTGTCGGTGTTCCTCAACCAGGCGTGCGGTACGCCGAACGCCCCGACCGACTGCCTCACCCCGGCCGAGCGGACCTCGGTGCAGCAGACCCTGGACGCGCTGCCGGAGGTCGACTCGGTCACCTACATCTCGGCTGCGTCCGCGATGCAGCGGTTCCGGGACGAGTTCGCCAACGAGCCCGCCCTGCTGAAGGAGGTCCCGCCCGGCTCGCTTCCCGGAGTCCTTCGCCGTCAAGCTGAAGAACCCCAAGCAGTACGCGCTGATCAACAGTGCGGTGAGCCAGGCGCCCGGCGTCCACGAGGTCGACAACGGCTCCTCGGCCTTGAAGAAGCTGTTCAACTTCTTCCACAAGATCACCCTCGGTGCACTCGCGATCGCGGTCCTGCTGCTGGTGTCCACCGGGCTGCTGATCTACAACACGATGCGCGTCGCGGCGTTCAGCCGACGCCGCGAGACCGGCATCATGCGCCTCGTCGGCGCCTCGGACTTCTACATCCAGGCGCCGTTCGTGCTCGAGGGAACGTTCGCCGGGGTCGCCGGCTCGGGGATCGCCCTGCTGCTGCTGTTCGGTGTCCGGGAGTTCCTGAGCAGCACGCTGAGCACGGCCACGCTGAAGCCGTTCGGTGAGTGGTCGACGTTCCTCGGTGTCGTCCCCGCGGTCGCCATCATCGGCATCCTGTTCCCGGCGATCGCGTCGTACCTCACGCTGCAGCGGCACCTGAGAGTCTGAGCCGTGCGGCGACGCAATGGGGTAGCGGCCGTGGCCGCACTGGCGGTCGCGGTGTTCGGCGCCGGTGTCGTCGCCGGTCACGTCACCACGTCGCCCGACCACACCGCCGCTCGGCGCCGCGTCTGACGACAGCGTTCTCGACCAGGCCGAGCGGGCGATCGCCGACCGCGCCGCCAAGCCGGTGTCGCGCACGGCGCTGCAACGGGCCGCGGTGCAGGGCATGCTCAAGGCGCTTGAAGGACCCGTACTCGTCGTACTACGACCCGAAGGACTACGCGCAGTTCCGGCAGGTGCTCAACGGCGCCTACACCGGCGTCGGCGTCTGGGTACGCCGGACCGCGGGCGGTCGGCTGCGCGTGGTCAGCGTCGAGCGCGACTCGCCCGCGTCGCGAGCCGGCGTGGAATCAGGCGACACGTTGGTCGCGGTGGACGGTCGCGCGGTGACGGGTCGACCGGTCTCCGATGTGGTCAGCGGGTTGCGCGGGCGCCGCCGGCACGCGACGGTCTCGCTCCAGGTAAGGCGGGGCGGCCGGCTGATGTCCGCCTTGCTGCGCCGGACCCGGGTCGCCGATCACGACGTCCACGTCTCGACGATCGCGCCCGGCATCGTGCAGCTGCGGATCACCGCGTTCACCAGCGGTGTCGGCCAATGGGTGCGCCAGCAGGTGGCGGTCGCGCAGAGTCATGGCGACAGCGGCATCGTGCTCGACCTGCGCGACGACCCGGGTGGCCTGCTCGACGAGGCGGTCGAGACCGCCTCGGCGTTCCTCGGCAAGGGCGGCCCGGTCGTCTCCTACGTCCAGCGCGGCGAGGCGCCTACGACGTTGCAGGCGTTGGGCGGCGGCAACACGGCGATCCCGTTGGTGGTGCTGGTGGACGGTGGCACGGCGAGCGCCGCCGAGATCGTCGCCGGTGCGCTGCAGGACCGTAACCGGGCGGTCGTGATGGGGACGCAGACCTTCGGCAAGGGCAGTGTCCAGGCGCCGAGCCGGCTCTCGGACGGCTCCGCTCTGGAGTTCACGGTCGGGCACTACCTCACGCCATCGGGGCGTTCGTTGAACGGTGTGGGAATCACGCCGGACGTCTACGTTCCAGAGGGCACCCCGGTCAGCCAGCTCGACGCCCGGGCGGTCGAAGTGCTCTCCGGTCTCACCGCCGACGCCGGCAGCCCCGGCCGAGGCTGAGCTGTGGTCAAGGAGACCGGTCGCAAGCTCATCGCCCAGAACCGCAAGGCCCGACACGACTACGCCATCGAGGACGTCTACGAGGCCGGGCTGGTGCTGCAGGGCACCGAGGTGAAGTCGCTGCGACTCGGCCGGGCCTCGCTCGTCGACGCCTACGGTCGAGTACGCGACGGCGAGGTGTGGCTGGAGGGTCTGCACATCCCGGAGTACACGCAGGGCACCTGGACCAACCATGAGCCGCGCCGGTCCCGCAAGCTGCTGCTGCACAAGTCCGAGATCGAGAAGCTGATCGGCAAGACCAAGGAGAGCGGCCTGACGCTGGTTCCGCTGTCGTTGTACTTCAAGGACGGCAAGGCCAAGGTCGAGATCGCGCTGGCGCGCGGCAAGCGGACGTACGACAAGCGGCAGGACATGGCCAAGCGCGATGCCGCCAAGGAGATCGCCCGCACGGCCGGCCGCCGCGCCAAGGGCCGGGTCTGAAGCACATAGGTTCGGATGAGGGTCGGAAAGGCATTGCCTAGGCTGGGCGCGTGACGCCTGGGCCGCCGACCGACGATGATGTGCCGGCGTACTGGCAGGCCTTGGGTCTGGCGGGCCTCATCGACAGTCACCTGCACTTCATGCCGGAATCGGTCACCCGCAAGGTGTGGGCGTACTTCGAGGCGGTCGGCCCGCTGATCGGACGGGAGTGGCCGATCCGTTACGCCTGGCCCGAGGCGGAACGGCTCGCCTATCTCCGGCGGATGGGAGTGCGGGCATTCCCGTCGTTGGTATATGCGCATAAGCCCGGCATGGCGGCGTGGCTGAACGACTGGGCCCGCGAGTTCGCGGCAGCCACGCCGGAGGTGATCCCGACGGCGACGATCTTCCCGGAGCCAGATGTCGCGTCGTACCTCGACACCGCACTTCGCGCCGGTGTCCGTGTCATCAAGGTGCACGTCCAGGTGGGTGGCTTCGATCCTCGCGACCCGATGCTCGAGGAACCCTGGGGCATGTTGGCCGACGCGGGAGTCCCGGTTGTCCTCCATGCCGGGAGCGGCCCGACCTCGGGCGAGTTCACCGGCCCCGGCCCGGTCGGCGAGGTGCTCGCCCGGCATCCCCGGCTGTGCCTCGTGATGGCTCACATGGGCATGCCGGAGTACGACGAGTTCATCGGCTTCGCCGAGCAGTACGAGCGGGTGTATCTCGACACCACAATGTGCTTCACGGATTTCACCGGCGGCCACGAGACCGGTCGGCGGGTAGCGCCGCGACTCGCCCCGCTGCGCGAGAAGGTGTTGCTGGGCACCGATTTTCCGACGATCCCCTATGCCTACGCCCATCAGCTCGAGGTGCTCGCCGACCTCGGTCTGGGCGATGACTGGATGCGGTCGGTCTGTTGGTCGAACGCCGCCGATCTGTTCGAGATCAGCGAGCCGTCTCCGGCCTCATGATCGGACCAGCCGGGCGATGGCTTCCGACGCCTCCTTGAGCTTGAGGTCAGCCTCCGGTCCACCGGCCTGCGTCGCCTCTCGAACGCAGTGTCCGAGGTGGTCGGTGAGCAGGCCGAGTGCCACCGCCTGCAACGCCTTCGTGGCGGCGGAGACCTGGGTGAGCACGTCGATGCAGTAGGCGTCCTCGTCGACCATTCGGCTAATGCCGCGCACCTGCCCCTCGATGCGGCGGAGCCGCCGCTGGTAGCTCTCCTTGTCCTCGGCGTACCCACGGGCGGTGGTGGCGGGCTGCGTCATCGGGAGCTCCTTGCTGGGTTCTTGGCGAATCGGTCGCGGCAGCGTTCTGAACAGAAGTAGACCGTCTCGTCTCCGAGGGGGATCGTCGCGGCGGCGTTGACTTTCTCCACCTGCATGCGGCAGACGGGGTCGACCGCGTGCGCGTCGGCATTGTCGAACCGGTCGTGCTGGCGGTGCAGCCACAGCAGCGCGGCGAACGCCAGGACGAACACAAGGTTGAGGACGGTCGTGTAGTTCCAGGTGACATGCTCGGTCGCGACCACGGTCGGACTGCGGGTCGGTACGCCGCCGGCGGCGCGGAACAGCAACTCGGTGATGAGGCCGGACGCGCTCATGACCGGCCACAGCACGGCCACCAGCCGCAGCGTGATGCGACCGCCGTACATCGTGCGGTACATCAGCAACAAAGGGATGGTGATGAGGTCAGCGAAGAGGAACGCGATGACACCGCCGAAGCTGATCCCGCCCGTCCACAGCGCCGACGCCAGCGCGACGTTGCCGATCGAGCAGACGAAGCTGATGATGGCCACGAACGGGCCGACGATGGCGTTCTCGATCGTCGTCAGCGGCCCGTGCCCGGTCAGGAAGAGGTCGCTCCAGACGTGCATCGGCACGGCCACGGCGAGGAAGCCGGCGAGGACGAAGCCGATCACGATCTCCCGCCGGACCATCCGAAGGTCGGCGATCGTGTAGCCGGCGCTCGCGACCCAACGACTCGGCTGCCGGAGCCGGGCGCGGAAGCCACCGTCGGAGCCGTCATCGGGCGGTTCGCCATGATCGTGGCCCGCGACAGAGTCGCGGGCCCTGACCTGGGCGGCAAGAGCGGCGGGAACCACGCGAGGGAGCAGGACACCCAGCGCAGCGATCATGATGGCGCCGCCAACGAACTCAGCGACGGCGAACTGCCAGCCGATCAGCAGCCAGAGCACGATGCCCAGCTCGATGACGAGGTTGGTCGACGCGACCATGAAGACCATGGCAGTGGTGAAGTCCGCGCCCCGAGCGAACAGGGACTTGGCGAGGGCGGCTGGCGGCGTAGGAGCAGGACGAGGACGCCATCCCGAGCAGCGAGCCGCGGGCCAGCGATGCCGGTCGGTGGTCGCCCATGAGCCGATGCATCTGCCGTCGGGACACGAACGCCTGCACGATCCCCGACAGGGTGAAGCCGAGGATCAAGGCCCAGAGCGTCTCCCACAGCATGAAGAAGGCCGCGTCCAGGCTGCGACCGATCGTGTCGAGCACTCCCACCCAGGCACGATACCCCTAAGGGGTATCGCTTGGACGCCGGGTGGAACGGACGCGATGGAATCATCGTGACGCCGTCAGGCGTTACCGTTACCGATGCACGGCAAGATCAAGCAGTACCCAACCAGGGGGTGAACGGTTTCGACTTCGGACGTCGATTGAAGGGAAGCGGGCTGAGGATGTCGCGTGATCTCATCAACCACCGCGGCAAAATATATAAATGCCGATAATAACCGGCTCGCTCTCGCTGCCTGATAGGTAGCGAAGCTGTCAGCCTAGGGGCGCCTCCGCTCTAGGACCTGGCATCGCTAGGAGGCTCCACCGAGGGACACGGTCACGGGGTCCCGAGGGAAATCAAACAGTGACTGGGCCTGCGACGGGGTGCCTGTGCCACCGTCGGGGCCGAGAAAACTGCAGCAGGCTGCGCCCGGAGAAGCCTTGATGACACGCCGGAGGACCCGGGTTCGATTCCCGGCACCTCCACAGACAGACAGCCTTACGAGACAGAGCCTTCGCGATTCGTTCGCGGAGGCTCTGTCATGTGGTCTGACAACGGCGCAGGTCCGCGTTCACGAGACGGCCTTGCGTGTGAATGTGAGGTGGGTGACGCCGCTCGGGGACGAGACGGCCTCGACGTCGTAGGCATCATCGAGGGCCTCGAGGCCGTCCCAGAGCCGGACGCCGCGGCCGAGCACGATCGGCACCTGGACCAGATGCATGTGGTCGACGAGTCCGGCGGCGAGGAAGTCGCGTACAACGGTGGGGCCGCCGCCGATCCGGATGTCCTGGCCATCGGCTGAAGCGCGGGCGGTCTCGAGTGCATCGGCCGGGGAAGCATCGAGGAAGTGGAAGGTGGTGCCGCCGTCCATGTCCATCCGGGGAAGCGGATGGTGGGTGAGCACAAAGACTGGTGTGTGGAACGGCGGGTTCGGGCCCCACCAGCCCTTCCAGTCCGGGTCGTCCTGCCAGCCCGGCGGCCCGAACTTGTTCGCGCCCATGATCTCAGCCCCGATGCCGATGCTGTTGCGCTCCGCGAAGGCGTCGTCGACGCCCGCTGATCCGCCCGCGTCCGGGTCGCCAGCTGAGGGTCCCACCAGCGCCCAGAACCGGGTAGCGAACATCCAGTCGTGCAGGCGATGGCCGGCATGGCCGAAGGGCGCCTCGAGGGACTGCGGCTCTCCGGTGGCGAAGCCGTCGAGCGAGATGGACAGGTTGTGGATCCGGGTGCGTGACATCTGCGTTCCTCCATCGGTGCGGGCCGGCCCGGTGACCCGGCCTGATCAGGTTGACCCCGGTCACCGGACATTCTCATCGGTCGGTGAGTAAGTCGCGTCGCTCACCCTGTCCAGGTGAGGTGACGCCGACGCTGCGGTAGCACGCTTCGGAGTCGGATCGCCACAACAAGGAGAGACTTATGGCATTCGACACGCTGATCGTCATTGCCAACGTGTACGACGACGTCGACGACGCGATTGCTGACTACGACGCGGTCGCGGGACTGTACCGGGCCGGAGTTGCCGACACCTACGACGCGGCAGTCGTCAGTCATCACGACGACGGCAAGGTGAAGATCGTCAAGAAGCACGAGGAGCCGACTCGCCAACTCGGCGCCCTCGGGTTGGGCACCGGCCTGGCCGTTGGTGCTCTCACCGCGTTGTTCCCCGCGATCGGCATCGGCGCTGGGCTCGTCCTCGGCGGCGCGGGCGGCTGGGGGCTGGGTGTGCTGGCCGGGCACGTGGCGGCCGGGATGAGCCGGGGCGACCTCAAGGAGCTGGGCACCCACCTTGACGAAGGTCAGTCCGGCCTGCTGGTCATCGCCGCGCAGGACACCGAGGCCAGGGTTGATGCGGCGATCACCAGGAGCAGCAAGACCATGAAGAAGCAGCTACGCGTGGACGAGAAGCACCTCGAGGCCACGCTCGACGAGGCCACCAGGTCGGTAGCCACCTAGGGCTACCTGGGCGGTGCCACCAGCGTGGTGGGCTGGCCGGCTCGGCGCAAGGCGTCGGCCACGAACCCGCTCGACCGCAGTTCCTCGATGAAGTCCGACAGGAACTCCTTGGTCGAGTCGCGTCTGTTCTTGGTTGTCCCGACCGCCTGGCGGATCTGCATGAAGCCCTCGTCGATCAGCCGTACGTCGGGATGTGACTCGACGTACGCGGTCAGCGGCTGACGGATCCCGGCCGCCACCTCCAGGCCCTGGCGACGGAACTCCTCGACTCCCTCATCTCCCCGTACGACGGTCGCGTGACCCACGGTGCGGGTGAGGTACAGGTCATAGGCGGAGCCACGCTTCACGCCGATCCGCACGCCCTCGCGGTCGACGTCCACCACGGACCGGAGCGACGACTCGACGGGGACCGCGAACACGCCCTCGATGACGACGTACGGCGGGGTGAAGGCCACGTCGGCTTCTCGGGCCGGCTCGATGGCCAGGAAGCAGATGTCGGCGTCTCCGGCCACCATCGCCTCGTAGGACTTGCGGGCCGCGTCCACGCACTTCAGCTCGACGGTCACGCCGAGTCGGGTGCCGAGCTCGTGGGATATGTCGACCGTCACGCCGCCGGGCGATTCCGGGGTGCCGTGCGCCAGCACCGGGTTCCCCAGGTTGATCGCGACCCGCAGGGCGCCGGTGGGCGCCAGGTCCTCGGCGATGGAGTGTGTCATGCGCCAAAGTCTGCCGCTCGAACACCTGTTCGAGAAATGGGTTACGCTGAGCTATGCGATGGGACGGTCAGTCGATCAGGGGCGACCGGGAGGATGCGCTTCCCGGTCTGACCCAGCTGTCCGGCTTGGTGCGTACCGTCCGCACCCCGGAGTTCGCCGGCATCACGTTCCATGAGGTGCTGGCCAAGTCCGCGTTGAACCAGGTGCCCGAGGCGAGCCGGATGCTCGCCGGCGAATGGACCCTCAACCCCTTCCGGGGCTGCTCCCACGCATGTCGTTACTGCTTCGCCCGCAGCACGCATCGCTACCTCGATCTGAACACCGGCGAGGACTTCGACAGCCAGATCGTCGTGAAGACCAACGTCGTAGCGCTGCTGACCAAGGAACTGCTCACCAAGCGGCCGCCTCGCGTCGCACTGGGCACCAACACCGACCCGTACCAGCGAGCGGAAGGCAAGTACCGGTTCATGCCGGGGATCATCGATGCGCTCGCCGCGCGAGCCGTGCCGTTCTCCATCCTCACCAAGGGGACCTTGCTCCGCCGCGACCTAGCCCAGCTCGCCAAGGTCGCGGCGGTTACCGACGTCAGCCTCGCGATGTCGATCGGGATCTTCGACGAGCCGCTGCAGCAGTCGATCGAGCCAGGTACGGCGACCACGGCAGCGCGGCTGCGAACGGTCCGCGAGATCCGCGAGCGCGGCCTGAACTGCACCGTGCTGCTCGCGCCGATCCTGCCGTACTTCACCGACGGCGACGAGCATCTCGATCGCGCCCTCGCCGAGCTCAAGGCCGCCGGCGCCACCCGGGTCTTCTACACCGCGTTGTACCTCCGTGACGGCGTCAAGGACTGGTTCATGTCCTGGCTGGCTCGGAGCTACCCGGAGCAGGTCTCGGCCTACGAGAGCTTGTACGGCGCCGGTGCGTACACGCCGCGCGGCTACCAGGACGACCTTCGAATCCGGATGCGGGCGCTGCAGGCCCGACATGGCTTCAGCCGCGGCGGGACCGAAGGATTTGCCCGCTCGCGCCCCCGCCAGGCTCCGGCCGTCCAACCCGCGCCGGCTGCACAGCCGGTGCTGTTCTAGATGCCGGACCGCAACCGGGTCACGCCGACGGGCGACATCGAGGCGTTTCCGCTGCGCGGTGCGTGGACCGGGAACCGCGGCATCCTGCACCGCGATCGGGAGATCGTGAGATTCCACACCAGCGACCTGTGGATCACGTGTGCACTGGAGTTCCGCGGCCGCTGGCGGGAGCAATGGCTCCCGCGGCGCTGGACGGCGTTGTTCTTCCACGACGAGGCGGTCTCGTTCGCCGCCGGCCATCGCCCCTGCGCTGAGTGTCGCCGCGAGAGCTACAACGCCTACCGCCACGCATGGGCAGACGGCCTCGCGGTGGCCGAGCCCTCGGCGAAGGACATCAACCGTCAGCTGCACGGCGAACGGATCGTGCGAGGAACGCATCGCCGCCGATTCCATCCGACGCCGTGGACTGACCTTCCGGACGGGACCTTCGTCTCCGAGGACGGAGCTCCCGCACTGGTCATCGGTGACGACCTGGTGGAGTGGACGCCGGCTGGCTACGGACGACATCGTCGCCGGCCACCACGTGGGGATGCCCTCGTCGTCACGCCGCCGTCGACCGTCGCGGTGCTGCGCGCTGGCTACCCCGTCCAGATCGACGAGGCTGCGCGATAACGTCGAGAACATGGCGGACGACAGCACGACGGACCAGTTGCGGAACGAGCTCCGCGACCTTGATGCCGAGATCGCTCAGCTGCGGGCGGCGACTCGTGACCTGCGGGCCGAGGCGGGTTCCCAAGCGGGCGGCGTCGAGGACACCGAGGAGCAGGCCAGCGATCTCACGACAGAGGGCGAGAACGATGCCGTGCTCGACGTGCTCGAGCAGCGACGCGAGACCATCCGCCGCCAGCTCGGTGAGGCCGGCTGATCCGGACTACGGCGTGATGTCGACGACCTGGGGGTCGTGGTCACTGACCTGGTTGGCGTACTCCGAGTTCACGTGGACGACCTGGTAGTCGAACGTCGAGATCCCCTTGGTGACGAGGATGTGGTCGAGCACCTCGGAGATGCCGTCGAAGTCGTAGGTGTACTGCTGGTTGACCGGCAGCGTGGTGATCAGGTCGGTCAACGTCGACGCACCGGAGCCGTCCGCCGTACCCGTCTTCAGCACCGACAGCGCCGGGCTGAACTGGTAGTCGTTGAGGTCCCCGACCACGACGACGTCGGCCTTCTTGTCGATCGCGAGCAGCTTGCCGACGAAGTCGTGCTCGACCTGTGCCTGGCCGGACCGCTGCGTCGCGGAGCTCTGGGCCGGGAACTGGAACCGGCCATCCGCGTTCTGGTCGCCCAGCTTCGCGTCGAAGTGGTTGGCGATGACGAAGACATCCTTGCCCTGGAACCGGAACTCGCCGACCAGCGGCTTGCGGCTGGCGGTCCAGACCGGGTTGGTCGGGTCGATCCGGCCGGGGGACAGCGTCAGCGCCGGCTCGCCGTGCTGCTTCACGACCTGCGTGCCGGTCGTGGAGCGGTCGACGCTCGATGAGCCGCTGTCGACGAACGACACCGTCTTCGGGTTATAGAGGAACACGACGCGGATGTTGCCGCCGGGCTCGCCGCCGTCCTGGTCGTTGACCGGGTCGATCTCGCGCGAGCTGTACGCGGCCCACCGGCTGTGGAGATCGCCGACGTCAGCTTGTCGATCGTCTGATCGGCGGCGACGACGCCGTCATCCGTCGCGCCGTCGTTGTCCTGGATCTCCTCGACCGCGATGACGTCGGGCGAGTCGAGGTTGGTCACGACGCCGTGCGCCAGCGCATCGAACTTGCTCGCCGGGTCGGTCGGCGCGAGGTTCTCCACGTTGTACGTCGCCACCGAGAGCTGCTTCTTGCCCGGTCCGGTGGCGACGACCGGCGGCAGGTTGTTGTGCTGGACCGCGCCCAGCGTCGTGGCCGCGATGAGGTAGCCGCCGAACAGCGAGTAGTCGATCGGCCCGATCGTCGCGCCCTGGAAGACGTCGCCGACGCTCACCTCGGGGTTGCTGCCGTCGACCGGCACCACCTCGAGCCGCCCGGACGGGGTGGCGTTCTCGGCGCGCAGCATGGTCCCGCCGCGGTAGCTCGTCAGCTGGTCCGGCTTGGTCGTCACGTACTGCTCGCCGAAGGAGTCCGAGGGTCCGACGACCCGGGCGTTGTCGACCTCGACGCGCATGCCCTCGATCGACTCGTAGTAGTCGAGTGCCGACCGGGACGGCGTGATGGACGTCGACTCGATGTTCCCGCCGCCGAGATCCGGCGCGTAGGTGTCCGGCACGGTCGAGGGGGTCAGCACGATCGGCGCCGGCAGCGGGTTGCCGATGGACAGCGTGGTCGACGACGTCGCGTCGATCTCGGTGATCGACAGGTTCGACGTGGCGGCCACGGTGTCGCCGCTGGCCAGCGGGTAGAACTCGCTTACCTTGCCGGTGACCAGCACGCTGTCCCCGGCCTCGACCGTGGGCGCGCTGCCGGTGAAGACGAAGATGCCCTCGCTGGTCGCCGGGTTGGTGTCGGGGTCGGGGTCTTGCATCCAGTAGCCCTTGCTGGAGCCGACCGCGCGGACGCCGGTGACGATGCCGGGGACGTTGGTCACCGTGTTGCCGGCCTGGGGCGAGAGCCAGCTGGTGCCCTGGATGTCGTGGATGCGCAGTGGCCCTGGCGTGCCGCCGCCGTCCGCCGCCCCCGCCGCCGGTGTTCGGCGCGCCCGGGGTCGGCGCGGCGCCAGTGAAGTCGGTCCCGTTCTGGTCGGTGTCCGGCGTGCTGTTGCGCTGCGCGGACGTGGTGTTGGTGGTGGCCGGGGCGTCGGCGCTGCCCTCGTGGACGACCGCGGTGCCGTAGCCGACGAGGTCGACGATGTCAGGATCGGCGGCGCAGTCGGCGGCGGTCTTGCAGGTCAACGCGGTCGAGTTGTCGACCAGGGCAACGGTCCCCGCCGTACCGGAGAGGTTGATCGTTCCGGTTGCCTGGGTCGCCGGCAGCGGCGTGGTGCCACCCGCGCCGGCGGCCTCACCGACCAGGTAGCGGTCGCCCGAGGCGACCGATCCGGTAAGGGGGGTGACCGCCAGGTGGTGGTCGCGCCCGGACTTGCGGAGATGTACTGCACCGACCAGCCGTCGAGCGTGCCCGCCGCCGGTCCCCGGTTGGCCAGCTCGATGAAGTCGTTCGTGTAGCGTGGCGCCGCTGTTGCCACCGCCGCCGTAGACCTCGTTGAGGACGACACCGGTCGAGGGCGTGGCCCCGGCCGACGGACTGAAGGCGATTGCGCCACCCAGCGCGATGATGGCGGCAGTCGCGACCGACGCGATGACGGTGGCGGAGCGGGCTCGAGAGTGACGCACGACAGATACCTCCGAGGCGACGGCGAGCCGGAAGCGGCTTCGGGACGATCCTGAACGGACATGATGGCCGTGTCATGAACATAACGCGCATTTAGCGCGAAAGCCGCACAGCGGGCAGACGACGAGCTAGCTGGTGTTGGCGAGGTCGACGCTGAGCGTCGGCCCGGTGGCGGCCCGGACGTCGTCCACTGACACGCCGGGTGCCGTCTCGCGAAGGATCAGGCCGTCGGCACCGACGTCGATAACGGCCAGGTCGGTGATGATCCGCTGCACGCACGCCTTCCCGGTGAGCGGCAGCGTGCAGACATCCACGATCTTGTTGGTGCCGTCTCGCGCGACATGCTCCATCATCACGATGACGGACTTTGCGCCGTGGACCAGGTCCATGGCGCCGCCCATGCCCTTCACCATCTTGCCGGGGATCATCCAGTTCGCCAGGTCACCGACGGCCGAGACCTGCATCGCGCCGAGGACGGCGACGTCGACGTGGCCGCCCCGGATCATGGAGAACGAGTCGGCCGAGTCGAAGTACGACGCTCCCGGCAGCACCGTGACGGTCTCCTTGCCCGCGTTGATCAGGTCGGGGTCGACCTCATCCTCGCTCGGGTAGGGCCCGACCCCCAGCACTCCGTTCTCGGACTGCAGAACGACGTGGACGCCGTCCGGAAGGTGGTTCGGGACCAGCGTGGGAAGGCCGATCCCCAGGTTGACGTAGGCACCGTCCGGCAGCTCGAGCGCGACGCGGGCGGCCAGCTCCTCACGGGTCAGGCTCATCGGGTGGTCCGCCGTTCGATCCGCTTCTCGGGATCCGGCACGTGGACCACGCGCTGCACGAAGATGCCCGGCGTGTGCACCGTCATCGGGTCGATCTGCCCGGGCTCCAGCAGCTCCTCGACCTCCGCGATGGTGATCCGGCCGGCCGCGGCGCACAGCGGGTTGAAGTTCTGCGCACTCTTCTCGTAGACGAGGTTGCCGTGCCGGTCGCCGTACCGTGCGTGGACGAGGGCGAAGTCGGTGCGGATGGCGAGCTCCAACACGTACTGCCGGCCGTCGAACTCGCGAACCTCCTTCGGCGGCGAGGCCTCACTGACGCTGCCGTCGCCGTCGTACCGTCTGGGCAGGCCGCCGTCGGCGACCTGGGTCCCCACGCCGGCCGGGGTGTAGAACGCCGGGATCCCCGCGCCGCCGGCGCGCAATCGCTCGGCGAGCGTGCCCTGCGGCACCAGCTCGACCTCGAGCTCGCCCGAAAGGAACTGTCGCTCGAACTCCTTGTTCTCCCCGACGTACGAGCCGACCGTACGACGGATCCGCCTGGCGGCCAGCAGCGTGCCGAGGCCCCACCCGTCGACACCGCAGTTGTTGCTGACCGTTTCCAGCTCGGTCACGCCGGCCTCGAGCAGGGCATCGATCAGCGCGGCCGGGATGCCGCACAGCCCGAAGCCCCCGACGGCCAGCGCCGCGCCCGAGGTGATGTCGGAGACCGCATCCGCCGCGGACCCCACGACCTTGTCCATCACAGCCTCAGCTTCACGTCGTCGACGACAGTTCGGACACTGCCCGGCACGCCACGATAGGGCTCATCCTGACGTCGACCGCACGCTGGGGTGGTTGAGGATGTGACACGCCCTCGCGACCACGGGGGCATCCACCATCTGGCCGTCGAGGGCGAAGACCCCGGCTTCGTTGACAGCTGCCTCGACTACGCGTGATGCCCAGGCGATGTCTGCCGCGGTCGGCGCAAAGGCGTTGATGACGGTCGCCACCTGGCTGGGGTGGATGCAGGCCTTGGCCGCGAACCCGACGGTGGCGGCGGCGACCGCTTCCTCGTGCAGCCCGATCAAATCGGGGATGTCGAGATAGACCGAGTCGACGGCCGCCCGGCCGCCCGAGCTGGCGGCCAGCAGCACCAGGCTGCGTGAGTGTCGTGCGACGTCGGCGTACCCGCCGTCCGCGAGCCGGCTGGAGCGTCCGCCGATGGCCGCAACCAGGTCCTCGGCGCCCCACATCATCGCGATGGTGTTGTCGGCGGCCGCGATCTCACGCGCGTTGAGGATGCCGAGCGGCGTCTCGCACAACGCCACGACGGGATGCGGCGCGAGCGATTCGACCTGAGCCCGCGACTCCGACTTGGCGAGCATCACGACGCGGAGGTCAGTGGCGTTCACGGCCTCGACGTCGGCGACGTGCTCCGGTGTCCCGACCGCGCTGACCCGTACCACGGTCCGCGACGGGTCCAGGCCGGATCCGCGCACCGCGTCGCGCGCCGCCTCCTTGTTGTCTGCTCGGACGCCATCCTCGAGATCGAGGATCACGGCGGAGGCGACGGCGGCGGCCTTTCCGAACCGGTCCGGGCGGTCCGCGGGGCAGAACAGCAGGGCGGGGCCGAGGTCGAAGCTCACGTCGCATCCTCGGGCGCGCAGCGGACCAACGTCGCGCGCCGGGCGATGACGACGTCGACACCCTCCTGGTTGGCGCCGACGTGTTCGAGCTCGACGATGCCTTGCCCGGGGCGGCTGTCCGACAGCCGCTTGTCGAGCACCGTCGTACGGGCGAACAACGTGTCGCCGTGGAACATCGGCGCAGGGAAGCGGACGTCGCTGAAGCCGAGGTTCGCGACCAGGGTTCCCTGGGTGAGCTGCGCGACTGACAACCCGACCAGCGTTGAGAGGGTGAACATGCCGTTCACCAGCGGCCGCTTGAACGGTGACGCCGCCGCGGCCACGGCGTCCAGATGCAGGGCCTGGGTGTTCATGGTCAAGGTGGTGAACAGCACGTTGTCCGCCTCGGTGACTGTGCGCCCTGGCGTGTGGTCGTAGACGACGTCCAGCTCGAACTCCTCGAACCACAGCCCGCGCTGCACGATGTGCCTCATGGGGGCAAGCCTCTCGCACGGCACCTCGAGCCAGGGATGATGGGGCGGTGCGCGGTCCGTTGGTAGCTGTTGCCCCCACTCCGGCCGAGGTCGCAGCAGCGTTACCAGGGGACGACATCGTCGCCGACGCGGATGTCGTGATGGATCGGGCCTTCACCGTGGGCGCCCCGCCCGAGGTGGCCTGGCCGTGGTTGGCGCAGCTGGGAAAGCGCCGCGCCGGCTGGTACTTCCCGCGCTCGGTCGAACGGTTCATCCCGCCGTCTCGCCGCGGGCTGCGCTGGCTGGATCCGGCGTTCCCGCCGTTGCAGGTGGGCGACGTGATCCCCGACTGGGGTGGTCGGGAGGCGAGCTTCGAGGTCGCTCTCATCGACCCGCCGAAAACCGTGGTCTACCGCTCGCGACGCGGCCGGACGTACCTGACCTGGACGATCGTCCTGCGCCCGGTTGCCGCCGCGGTGCCGAGCGAAGGTACCGAGGCGACCCGCGTCCACCTGCGGCTCCGGCTCGGCCCGGTGCGTCGGGTCTGGCTGGCCAACACCGCCGGGGACCTGATCGACGGCCTCACGATCGTCGGGCTCGCCGCAGGTCTTCGCGAGCGAGTGCGCGGCCGGTGACGACCTCGGGAGGCGGCCAGCTCTCCGACGAGCAGCGGGCGGTACGTCGGCAGGCCTTGTCGGTCGCCGGCGCGACCAGCGTCTACGGCATCAGCCTGGGCGCGCTCGGGGTGTCCAGCGGCCTCACGGTGTGGCAGACCTGTCTCACCTCCCTGCTGCTGTTCAGCGGCGGATCCCAGTTCGCGTTGGTCGGCGTCATCGGCGGCGGCGGCAGCGCGGGATCGGCCATCGCGGCATCGTCGCTCTTGGGCATTCGCAACGCTTTCTACGCCGTGCAGCTGAACGCCCTGCTGCGGCCGCGGGGTCTGCGGCGGGTTGCTGCTGCCCAGATCACCATCGACGAGTCGACGGCGGTCGCCGTCGCTCAGCCAGAGATTGGTTTGGCGCGTCAGGGTTTCTGGACCACCGGCGTCGCGATCTACATCACCTGGAACCTGATGACGTTGGTCGGCGCGCTGGCCGGCAACGCCCTCGGCGACCCGAAGAACTACGGCCTCGACGCTGCGGCGTCTGGTGCGTTCCTCGCGCTCCTGTGGCCGAGGTTGAAGGATCGCCGTACCGTCGCCATGGCGGTCGCCGCTGCTCTGGTGGCGGCAGCCCTCGTGCCCGTGCTGCCCGTCGGCCTGCCCGTCGTCGCGGCCGCCGGCGTCGCCATCGTGGTCGGTGCAACGCGTCCGCAGCCGATGCCGCCAGCCGTTGACGAGGGGGCCTGACTCATGACGGTGTGGACCGCGGTCCTGGCCTCCTCGGCGATCGCCTTCGCCCTGAAGCTGGTCGGCTACCTGGTGCCCGCGCGGTGGACCAGGCACCCCCGAGTGGCGACGACGAGCGCCCTGCTTCCCGTGTGCCTTCTCGCCGCCTTGGTTGTGGTGCAGACATTCACCCAAGGGCATCACCTGACGCTCGATGCTCGCGCGGTGGGGTTGGCGGCCGCCGCGGTCGCGCTGGTCCTACGGGCCCCGTTCCTCGTCGTCGTCTTCGTCGCGGCCGCCGCCGCGGCGGCCACTCGTGCCCTCGGCTGGGGCTGATCCGCGACCCCGCTGGACCAGCTGAGCGCCTGGATCAGCTCTCGGCCGACTGAGAGCGCCACAGGTCGACCTCGGGGGTGTCGATCGCGTGCTCGTCGATGGCGGCGAGCTCTTCCACCGACAGTGCCTGGTGAGCAAGCGCCGCGACGTTCTCCTCGAGCTGCGCGACGCTGCTCGCGCCGACGACGAGCGACGTCACCCGTGGGTCGCGCAGCGCCCAGACCAGCGCCAGCTGGGCCAGGCTCTGACCGCGGCTGCGCGCGATGTCGGCCAGTGCTCGAACTCGAGCGCGGGTGGCCTCGTTGAGCTGGTCCGCCGACAGGGTCGCGCCAGGCTCCGCCGCTCGTGATCCGGCCGCGACGCCGTCCACGTACTTGCCGGTCAACATCCCCTGCGCGAGCGCCGTGAAGCCGATGCATCCAACACCGTTGCTCTCCAGCACGTCGAGCAGCTCGGCTTCGATCCACCGGTTGAGCATCGAGTACGACGGCTGGTGGATGAGCAACGGCGTACCCAGGTCGTTGAGGATCTCGATCGCGCGTTGCGTGCGCTTCGGGCCGTAGGAGCTGATGCCGACGTAGAGCGCCTTTCCCTGACGTACGGCGGTATGGAGCGCCCCCATCGTCTCCTCGAGCGGCGTCTTCGGATCGGGTCGGTGCGAGTAGAAGATGTCGACGCGGTCGGTTCCCATCCGCTGCAGGCTCTGGTCGAGGCTCGCCAGCAGGTACTTCCGCGAGCCGAACTCGCCGTACGGTCCGGGCCACATGTCCCAGCCCGCCTTGGTCGAGATCACGATCTCGTCGCGGTACGGCGAGAGATCCTCGCGCAGCACCCGACCGAAGTTGATCTCGGCGGTGCCGTACGGCGGGCCGTAGTTGTTGGCGAGGTCGAAGTGCGTGATGCCGAGGTCGAAGGCGCGGCGGATCGTCGCGCGCTGGGTGGTCATCGGCCGGTCGTCGCCGAAGTTCTGCCACAGGCCGAGCGACAACAACGGAAGCTCGAGCCCGCTTCGGCCGGCGCGGCGGTACGTCATCCGGTCGTAGCGCTCGGGCGCTGCTTGGTAGGACACTTCGACTCCTCGCGCGTCATTGTTGTGGCCCGGCAAATCCAATCACGCGCGTGGTTCTTTCGGTTTGTGCAGATCCAGCGGCTACCGGTGGCGGCTGGGCCTGCACAACCCGATCATCAGTCGGGTTGTAGCCGTTGGTGACATGCTCCGCTGCAGACCGGCCACGTTCGAGGAGCGGAACAGTGCGCGCTGTTACCTGGAAAGACGAGCCCGACGACCACGACTTCCCCGCGGCTACGGCGTACCTGTCATTGTTGCTGCCCGATGACGAGGTCGCCTCGGTCGTCGAGACGCTGCGGTCGGCCGAGATCACCCATCAGAAGGCGAAGGACATCCTTCGTGCGTCGCGGCTGGCGATGCTGCCACCTGACAACCCGCACGTGGCCACCGACCTCGACAAGGTCAAGGACGGCAAGCCGTTGTCACCAGTGCTGCTGGTCCGCGGGGACCTGCGCAGCGACAGCCGACTGCAGATCGCCGACGGCTACCACCGGGTCTGCGCCAGCTACCACGTCGATGAGAACACCGACATCCCGTGTCGCCTCGGCTCGCTCCGGTGACTTTCACGACACTCGCGCTCGTCGCCGCGGTAGGGCTGCTTGGCCCGCTGCTCGCGCTGGACTCCAAGTGGCACATTCCGGTCGTCCTCGGAGAGCTGCTCGCCGGCGTGGCGCTCGGGCCGACGGGAAGCTCGACCCTGAATGCCCACGACCCGTCATTCGCCTTCATCGCCAACGTGGGGTTCGCCCTCGTGATGTTCGTGGCCGGCACCCACGTCCCGATGCGCGATCCGGCGCTGCGCCCTGCGCTGCGGCTAGGCCTGCTGCGCGTCGTGCTCGTCGCGGTCATCGCGGTTCCGGTCGGTCTGGTGATAGCGCACGGGTTCGGGACCGGGCACACCGCGCTCTACGTCGTCCTGATGGCGTCGTCGTCGGCGGCGCTGGTGCTGCCGATCATCGACTCACTCGGGCTGAGCGGGCCGAAGGTGGTCGAGCTGGTGCCCCAGGTCGCCGTCGCGGATGCCGCCTGCATCGTCGCGCTTCCGCTGGCGATCGAGCCGTCACATGCCGGCCGGTCAGCGCTCGGCGCGCTCGCGGTCATCGCCTGCGCAGTGGTGGCGTTCCTGCTGCTCCGCTACGTCGAGGGCAACGGCATCCGCAAGCGGGCTCACGACATCTCCGAGCGGCGCGGGTTCGCTCTCGAGCTGCGGGTCAGTCTCGCGGTCGTCTTCGCGGTGGCCGCGGTCGCGACGCGCACCCATGTCTCGGTCATGCTGGCTGGGTTCAGCCTGGGCGTCGCCGTGACATCGGTCGGCGAGCCGCGGCGGCTCGCCCGGCAGCTGTTCGCCGTGACCGAGGGATTTCTCGCGCCGTTGTTCTTCGTCTGGCTCGGTGCATCACTCGACCTCCGCGACCTCGGCGCGCACCCGTCCTTCATCCTGCTGGGCGTCGTTCTGGGAATCGCGGCGTCCGGTTGCCATACCGTCGCCCGGCTGACCGGTCAGCCTTTGGCCGTGGCTTGCCTCGCGTCCGCTCAGCTCGGTGTCCCCGTGGCGGCCGTGACACTCGGGACCCAGCTGCAGCTGCTCAAGCCGGGAGAGCCGGCGGCCCTGATTCTCGGTGCGCTCGTCACGATCGCGGTCGCCACAGCCGCGGGCGGCCGCCTCGCCTCATCGGCCATGAGCACGACCGGCGGTCCACAGCCGGGGACGAGCGTCAACGCGTGATGGTGAGCATGTAGCAGCCGTAGGCGATGTTGCGGCTGTGGATCTCAACGACTTCGTCATCCGCCAGCATCTGGGCGATCTCGGCCTGCGGGTTCGACCCGTCGTGGACTCGGCTAGCCGGATGGATCCACCCGCGGTCGTCGTATGCCCGCAGCACCTGCGGTCGGCCGCGCCAGTCGGCTGGGTAGTCGGAATCACTCGCTGGGCCGAGGCATCGGTCCGCGTGCGCGAACACCGCGCCGACCTCGCGGTACGGCGTTCCTTCCGGAAGCGCTGGTTCGTACCCGAACAACAGGCAGGCCTCGCCGGGCCGGGCGTCGCGCAGACAACAACGCAGCGGTTCTCCGCCGGTCGCCCGCAGCCGTACGACAGGGTTCCCCGAGGCGTCGAGTCCGTGGGAGCGAGCGAGCTCGAGCGCGTCGCTCGCCATTGGGTGGATCTTCCAGTCGGTAACGGTGATCGTGGCCATGACCCGATCATTGCTGAGATCCGGTGACCGAACCGGCGGCTTACGGACCTCGCGTTCGAGCCCTCAGGCCTCGGCGAGGACCTCGGTGAGCGAGCCGCTCGCGACGTCGAACACGAAGCCGCGCACCGCCTCGGTGTGGGGGATGAACGGCGATGCCTTGATCCGCGCGATGGACTGAACCACGTCGTCGTCGAGATCCGGGAACGCCTCGGCGGCCCACGCCGGCTTGATGCCGGTCTCCTGCTCGATACCGCGCTTGAACTCGTCGTCGGTGAACGTGAGCATGCCGCATTCGGTGTGGTGGATGAGGATGATCTCCGTCGTACCCAGCAGCCGCTGGCTGATGGCCAGCGAGCGGATCGCGTCGTCTGTGACCACGCCGCCCGCGTTGCGGATCACGTGCGCGTCACCGTCCTCCAGACCGAGCAGCGCGTGGACGTTGAGCCGGGCATCCATGCAAGCCACCACGGCGACACCCTTCCCGGGTGGCAGCGGGAGCGGGCCGGAGAACGACGCGGCGTACTCCCTGTTGTTGGCCAGCAGATCATCGGTGACGGACATGGCGGTTCCTTTCGACGAGTGGCCGTTTACTGAAGTGACCTACCACAGTTGACCACGGTGACCGTCGCCCCGTGCGAGGCAGGTGGTTATCGTCCGATATCAATGTCATGATCACCATTCGCCATGATCATTACCGGCCGCCCTGTGGGTCACGAAGGAGTGCGGATGAGCGATGGCCTCACCGCTGCCGGTGACGCCGATCCGCTGGCCACGCTGCTGGTGCTCCCTCCCGACCTCGCGGCGGTCAGCTCGGCGCGACGGTTCGTCAAGCGGCACTGCCAGGCGATCGGCTTCGACGAGGACGCCTGCGACACGGCGGTCCTGCTCACCAGCGAGACCGTGACGAACGCCTTCACCCACGGCCGCAGCGAGGCGAAGATCCGGGTCAACGCCGTACCGGGACGGCTGCTCGTCGAGGTGGCCGACGAGAACTCGCGGCATCCGCACCGCGCCAATCAGGACGACGATGCCCTCGACGGGCGCGGCCTCGCGATCGTCGAGCTGCTGGCGACTCGATGGGGCGTGGTCGACGAGGCGTATGGCAAGACGGTGTGGTTCGAGGTGCGGGCCAGCTAGCCGCGCGGAGACGGCTGCGCTGCCGACTCGAGCAGCGCGGTCATCTCCGGCAGGTCGAAGAACTGGGCGATCTCGGTCGCGCTCCGGCCGCCGGCCGACGGATCGGCACCTGCCGCCAGCAACGCCGTGACGCTTGCCGTCCCGCGCCGGAAGACGGCGGCACCCAACGCGGTCTGACCCCGGTCGTTCACGCGGGCGACGTCGGCATCTCGCGCCAGCAGCATCGCGACCGTGTCCGGATGGTCGTGGTACGCCGCAAGGATCAGGAGGGTGTCGCCGCTGCTCGTGGTGAGGTTGACCGGTACGCCGGCCCCGATCGCCGTCGCGAGCTCGTCGGTGTGACCGTCGCGAGCCAGGTCGAACATCGAGTGCAGGAACGCCAGCTCCTCATCGGTCAGCGGCTCGCTCATCCCGCTGAGGGTAGACGCACCATCGGGTGATGACGTAAGGGATGCTGGCGGGCATGAGGAGACGGTCGGCGCGGTCGCGTCCCGAGCTGCTGACCGAGCTCGAGACGGCACTCGCAGAAGCCGCCGCGGCAGCGGACGAGCCCAAGCTGACCCGCGCCCTGGCGCGCTCCGAGCTGGTCGTCGCCCAGCTGCCGGAGCGTCCGCTGCCCATCGCCGAAGGTCGGGACGGCAATCCGATCCTGCTCGCCTTCACCAGCCTGCCGGCGCTGCTCCGCTGGCACTCGGACGACCCCGAGAACCAGCCGTGGTCACAACTGATGGCCGGCGAGCTGTTCGCGGCGCTCCCTCCCACCATGTCGGTGTTCATCAACCCGGCCGACGACGTCAACGTCGTCCTGAGCCCCGCGGTGGTTCACGACGTGGCCGAGCTCTACGCCGGGCGTGACGTGCCCGCCGCCTTCCTGGCCGGACCGGCGACCGCGCAACAGATCGGCGCGCCGGCCGACGAGCCAGTCGAGCTGTTGGCCGCCGCGGAGCGCGCCGCCGTTCGTCAGCCGCAGCTGCTGGCCGTGCATCGCGGCCTGACCACGCTCGAGGAGCCGGATGCCCGGATCTGGTCGGTGCTGGGGCTTCTGGTGCCGGACGATCTCGACGAGGCGGCCTACGAGGTGATCCTTGCCGACGTACGGCAGGAGGTCGCGACCGCGACGACGGACCACGTCGAAATCCGGCGACTCGGGAGCAAGGCCACTGGGGTCGACGCCTGGCTGCTCGAGTCAGACCCGGTGTACGTCGCTGCGCCTCCGCCCGACTCGCCGACGCACGACGTAGGCCAAATGGGTGAGCCGAACGGGTGAGCACGCCGTAGCATTCAGGTATCACATCGCTACATAAGCGATGATCGTCCCGTGATGACTGCTCGTGTGAGGACAACTATGCGCTCGTCCCGACTGCCCGCAATCATGGCTGCGGGGGTTGCGGTCGTTGCCGCGATGGCGCTGGCGGCTCCGGCGGTGCCTGCCGCCGCCGTCGTACCGAGTGCACCGAGCGCAGTCCTGCCGGGCCGAGCCCCCACGACGGGTACGCATTACGCAGTGGTCCGCCCCGAGTGCCCGGCACCCCGGGCCGGGCAGATGAGCTGTTACGCCATGCGAGTGACGCCGGCGACGCCGAGCACGCCCGGCGCGCAGCCGATGGTCGCGCGGCCCGACTCGACCTTCATCGACCCGGATGGCGGCTATCGACCGGCGGCGCTCGCAGCCGCCTACGGCTACAACCCCGCCACGCCGACCACCGGCCAGGTCGTCGGCATCGTCGACGCCTATGACGACCCCAACGCGGCGGCCGACCTGAAGGTCTTCGACGCCCACAACGACATCCCGTACAACCCGGCGGCGTTCATCAAGGTGGGTCAGGACGGCCCGCTGGGTACGCTTCCGGCCAGGGACCGCAGCGGCTGGTCCGGCGAGGAGTCGCTTGACATCGACGCCGTCCGCTCGGTGTGCAACACCTGCACCATCCTGCTGGTGGAGGCCAACAGCCCGAGCAACGCGAGCCTCTCTGCGGCCGCCGCGGAAGCCATCAAGCTCGGCGCGACCGAGGTCTCCAACTCCTACGGTGGCGCGGAGCGGGTCAACCCGCTGAACGCCACCCAGCGGGCGCGGTATGCGCACCCCGGTGTGGTCGTCACCGCGTCGACCGGCGACCAGGGTTGGTACGGCTGGGGTTTCGCGACCTCACGGTCGGGTCGGTCGCAGGACTCACCCTCCCAGCCGGCGACCCTGCCGGGCGTCGTGGCAGTTGGTGGCACCACGCTGACGCTCACCAGCACGGGCCACCGCAAGAGCGAGACAGTGTGGGACAGCTACGGTCCCCGCGACCGCAACTACCCGGAGTCGGGCGCGACGGGTGGCGGCTGCAGTGTCGTCACCCGAGCCCCGGCCTGGCAGCGCGCAGTCGCCGGGTATCGGGCGACCGGCTGCGGCACCAAGCGGCTCGCCGCCGACATCTCCGCCGACGCCGATCCCAACACCGGCCTCGATGTCTACGACAGCTACGACTGCGGTGCTGCCTGCCGCGTCGTGCGCGGACAGGCGCCGCCGAAGTGGCAGCAGATCGGCGGCACGTCACTGTCCTCGCCGCTGATCGCCGCGATGTGGGCGCTCGCCGGCGGCGCCGCCGGCTCGACCCAACCGGCGCAGACGCTCTACCAGCGGTACGCGATCCATGACCACCCAGGCGTCTTCGACGTCAAGCACGGCGGGAACGCGTTCTGCGGTAGCTGGACCCGGACCACGTGCAGCCACCACAACAAGGTGGCGATCAACCGGCCGCGGGTCTATGGCCGCATCGACTGCCGGTTCACCAACAACGCCCGCAACAAGGCCGAGGCGCACCACAGCCAGTGCCTGGCCCGCAAGGGGTACGACGGGCCGTCCGGCATCGGTGCACCCGCTGGGTTGCAGGTGTTCACACCGGTCACGCCGGCTTAGCGGATGGCCAGGCTGCGGGCACGTCAGCGTCGTGCGCTCGTCGCTGCGGCAGGGGTTGCCGCCGTACTGACGGCAGGGCCGGTCGCCCTCACAACCGGCAGTCCGGCGTCGGCTGCGTCGCCGGCATCGACCGCCGCGCCTGCAGGTCTCGCCGCTGGCCGCACCGGAGTCCACGAGGCGTTGGTCGAGCCGTCCTGTCCAGTGGACGTCAAGCCCGGGCACGTGACCTGCTTCGCGATGCGCCGGGTAGTGGTGCCGGCAGGGACACCCGGTGCCCGCCCGTACGTGGTTCGAGCCGGCGCGATGAAGACCACTGGTCCGGCCGGTGGTTACACCCCGGCCGACCTGGCATCGGCGTACCGGTTCAATCCGTCGTTGAACCGTCACCACCAGCTGGTCGCGATCGTGGACGCCTTCAACGACCCCAACGCCCGCAAGGATCTCAAGCACTTCGACGCTCACTACGGGCTCCACGAGTTCCCTGGTTCGTTCCGCCAGGTCAACGAGCTCGGGAGCACGAAGCGCTCCAAGCTGCCGCCACACGCGCGGCAAGGCTGGTCGGTCGAGGAGTCGCTCGACGTGCAGTCGGTGCGCGCCGTCTGCCACACCTGCCGAATCCTGCTGGTCGAGGCGAAGAACACAGGGTCCACCGAGCTGACCCGCGCGGTCGAGACCGCCGTGCATCGTCGCGCCACCGAGATCTCGAACTCCTACGGCGGACCGGAGCCGCGAAAGGTCAGCAGCTCCAACCGCCGGTTCGAGAAGTACGCCGACCACAAGGGCATCGTCGTCACCGCTTCAACGGGTGACTTCGGTTGGTACGGCTGGAACACGGCCAACGCCGGCCAGCCGATGAACGCACCGGAGCAGCCGGCGACGCTCCCCGGTGTCGTCGCGGTCGGCGGCACCACGTTGACGCTCAGCTCGTCCGGCACCCGCAGCTCCGAGACGGTGTGGAACGCCAACGGCCCCAACGACGCAACCGGGTTGGCGAAGGACGCCGTCGAGGCGGCGTCTGACGGCGGGTGCAGCCGCGCACATGCGGCGCCCGGGTGGCAGCGGCACACTGCCGGCTACCAAGGCACCGGGTGCGGTGGCCGTCGGGTCGACGCGGACGTCTCGGCGATCGCGAATCCGATGACGGGCTTCGACATCTATGACAGCTACGCCGGAGACGGCAAGTCACCTCGCGGCTGGGCGACGATCGGCGGCACGTCGCTGGCCTCGCCCGTCGTCGCCGCGATGTGGGCGTTGGCCGGCGGCGCGAAGGGGGCGCATCCGGCCCTCGAGCTCTATGGGCACCTCGCGAAGCAGGTCGGTTCGTTCTACGACGTCACGGCCGGTGGGAACGGGTTCTGCGACGCGACGTCGGCGGCGAGCTGCACGTCGGCGATGACGGCCCTGGGCGTTGGCGCCTCGCAACGCCACTTCCTCGACTGCTCCTACAACGGCGCCGGCAACATCCGCGCCCGGCACTACTCCTGCGAGGCCAGGGTCGGATTCGACGGCCCGTCCGGTGTCGGAGCCCCCGTCGGGCTGAGCGGGTTCGCTGCCACTGTCCCCCGCAGCGGCCTTCCAGCACTCGAAGGCCCGTGCGCATCGGCGTACCACCTTCACCGTGCATGGCAGCGATCCCTTCCCTGGCGGCCACATCGTGCGCCGGGTGTGGATCTGGGGTGACGGGACCCACCACTCGAAGGGTGGCCGAGTGCATCACGTGTTCCATCGCAAGGGGACCTACTCGGTCCGGGTGAAGGTGACGGACAACTACGGCCGCAGCCATACGAAGAAGCAGAAAGTCGTCGTCACCCGACACTGATCCACGTTGAGTGCGACGTAGATCGCGCCCGATCACGTTGAGTGCGACGTACCTGGCGCCTCAATCCCAGTGAGTGTGACGACGATTGCCTCGTACCGGCCCGCTCTTATCCGGCGGTGGCGTCCCATCGACCGGTACGTCGGCGCCGGAGCGCCGCGGCCATCTCGCTGGTCATCTCTGTCGGCCGGCCGTAGAGATCGTCTGCTGTGAAGACGCAGATCTTCCAGCCCACAGCGGCGGCGGCGGCCCGTCGCATGTCATCGGCGTGGCGCCGAAACTGGTGATGCTCGCCGTCGAACTCCGCGGCGGTCATGAGCTCTCGCCACCCCATGTCGAGGCGGGCGATGAGACGTCCTGTCGACGGGTCATGCACCTCGATCTGGGTCTCGGGTCTGGGCAGGCCGCCGCGCACGAACACCAACCTGCTCCGTGTCTCCATCGGCGACTCGGCGCCCGGGTCCGCGTCGTCCAGCCGCCGCTCGCCGATGCGTAGGTTGCGGAGTCGCCGCTTTTCCTGAAAGTAGTCGCGAACCTCGTCGATCGTGATGAGTGCCGCGTGCGCCAGTGCATCGACAACGACGATCCCCTCGACGTCCCGAAGCCAGCGAATGCAGTCGAAGGCGGTACGCAGTGGAGTCGTGATCAACATGCCGTCAACCAGTTGGACGTCGTCTGTGTCCAATGTCTCCTGGCAAACCTTCAGGCCAATGCGTGGCCGGATCCGGCCGCCCTTAGGGAACGACGCGTGCACGTCAAGATCGGCCTGCCGCCTCACATCGACGCCGTATAGCCAGGCGGCTGTCTCGCCGCAGAGCACTGCTCGCTCTGGCAGGATCAGCCGCGCGGCGGCCAGTCGCAGCTCGCGAGTGTCGGCTACCGATCGGTGAACCCAGACGTCGCGGTACACGTGCTGCCACGGTCCGCTGCGAAGCGCGGAGAGACTCAGTCCCGCGGCGCGCGCTCGAGAAGTGATGAATGGGGAGCCGACAAGTTGAGGCGGGACGAAGGGTCGCATCGGACCAGGCTGGGCCGTCTGCGATGACTTCGCTGCGGCTGTCCACAGGTCGAGGACGTCGCATTCGGCGAGATCAGTCGCCAGGTACGTCGCTCTCAACGTGATCGGGCGCGAGGTACGTCGCTCTCAACGTGATAGGGCGCGAGGTACGTCGCACTCGACGTGGGTCGGGTTAGCCCCAGACTTCGGCGGCGGTCTCGACGATCAGGCGGAGCTTGGCGATCTCCTCGTCGATGGTGAGGTTGTTGCCCTCCACGGTCGAGGAGAAGCCGCACTGGCCGGACAGGCAGAGCTGGTCCAGCGGGATGATCTTCGCCGCCTCGTCGATCCGCCGCTTCAGGTCGTCCTTGGACTCCAGTACGCCGCTCTTGGTGGTCACCAGACCCAGCACCACCAGCTTGCCGGGCGGGACGAACCGCAGCGGCTCGAAGCCTCCGGACCGCTCGTCGTCGTACTCCAGGAAGAACCCGTCGACCTCGAGCGAGCTGAACAGCGCCTCTGCCACGAAGTCATAGCTGCCGCTGGCCGCCCATGAGGAGCGGAAGTTGCCGCGACACATGTGGGTCGTGACCCGCATCGACGCCGGCCGGTCTTTTAGCGCGGCGTTGATCTGACGGATGTACCGCTCGTGCTGGTGCTCGGCGTCGCCACCCTGCGCGGCGATCATCTCGCGTTGGCTCGGGTCGTTGAGGTACGCCAGCGAGGTGTCGTCGAGCTGCAGGTAGGTGCATCCGAGCTCACCGAGCCGGCGCACCTCCTCGCGGTACGCCGCCGACAGGTCGTCGAAGAAGCCGTCGAGGTCGGGGTAGACGTTCTTGTCGATGGCGGCCCGGCCGCCGCGGTAGTGAACCATGCTGGGCGACGGGATGGTGAGCTTCGGTACGGCGGTCGTCACCTGCTGCTGCAGGAACTGAAAGTCCGAGCCGAAGATGGTCTGCGGCAACGTGATCCGGTCGCTCACCCGTAGCTGGGCCGGCGCGAACTCGATGTCACCCTCGGCGTTGGTGAACTTCACGGTCATCCGCTCTTCGGCCTGGGTGATCCCGCCGAGTGAGTAGATGAAGTCCATGTGCCAGGACGCCCGGCGGAACTCGCCGTCGGTGGCGGACTGCAGGCCGACCGACTCCTGCAGCGCGACCGCCTCGCGAATCGCGTCGTCCTCGACCGCCCGCAGCGCGGCATCGTCGATCGTGCCCGCTGCGTGCTGCGCGCGGGCCTCGAGCAGCCCCGGCGGCCGGAGCAGGCTTCCGACGTGATCGGCGCGGAACGGTGGCTCGCTGCGTGGCATGGTCGGTCTCCTCATTGGCTCATCGCGGCATGGTCAGGGTAGAGGCTGCTCGATCCGCGTCGATCATGCGCGCAATGGCCGGGGTCGGCCAGCCAGAACGCCGGTGATCGCTAGCGGGACGAGCAGTACGAGCAGCAAGCACAGCGACGCGGTCCATCCGCCGGTCGCGGCGTGCAGGACGCCGACCAGCAGCGGCCCCAACGCCGCCACCAGGTAGCCGATGGTCTGTGCCATCGACGACAACGCCGTCGTGGCATCGGGGGTGGGGCTGCGCATGACCATGATGGTGAGTGACAGCGGGAACGACGATCCCTGGCCGATGCCGAGGATGGTCACCCACAGCCACGGCGCCGCGGTCGGCGCGATCAGCAGGCCCAGCAGCCCGGCCGCGGCGAACCCGGTCGAGAGGAGCACCCACGGTCCCTGTTGCCGGCTCCGCGCGGCGAGCGTCGGCGTGATCAACGCGACCGGCGCCTGCACCAACGCACTGACCGACAGCAGCGCGCCGGCACGCGCATCGGAGTACCCGTGGTCGGTGAACAGGGTCGGCAGCCAGGTGAGAATGGCGTAGAACCCCAATGACTGCAGCCCGAAGTACGACGTGACCAGCCATGCCACCCGGTCTCGAAGCAAGGCTCCGATGTGGGGCTGGTCGAGCGGCGGCTCCCCGGTCCCGGTTGCCTGGGGCAACCAGATGACTAGGCCGACGACGGCAAGCACGGCCCAGACCGCCAGGCCACCACGCCAGCCGTGGCCGATGGAGTGCTCGGCCGGGACGGTGAGCCCCGCTGCCGCGGCCGCCGCTCCAGTCAGGGCGGTCGTGTACACGCCCATCATCAGGCCGGTGCGGTGTGGGAAGTCGAGCTTCACCAGGGCCGGCGTCACGACGTTCAGCGCTGCGATCCCAGCGGCCGCGATCAGCGTGCCGATGGCGAACGTCGCGACATTGGGCCCGAGCCGCAGGAACATGCCGGCGATCAGGGCGAGTGCCAGGACCGCCACGGCGCGCCGCAGTCCCACCCGCCGCGACAGCCAGGCACCGACCGGTGCGAACAGCCCGAAGCAGACGACCGGCAGCGACGTGACGGCCGAGGTCTCCGCGTCGGAGAGCCGGAGCGATTGCTTCAGATCGTCGAGAACCGGACCGACGCTGGCGATCGCCGGCCGCAGGTTCACCCCGATCGCGACCAGCCCGATCGCCAGGCCGACCCCGGCCCGACGGACGGTCGGGGAGGTCACCGGCCGGGCAGCGGGGGTCCGACGTAGCTCTCAGCCAACGCCCGCGACGCCGCCTCCGAAGTGACGACCGTGCGCAGCGCGGCTCGCTGCCTGCGGTTCTCGAACTCGTCCTCGTGCCGGTGCATCATCGCGGTCATCGTGGTGCTGAAGTCTTGCGCACGCCACACCCGTCGCAGCGCGGTGTCCGAGTAGGCGTCGGCGAGCCGCTCGTCGCCATCGCGCAGCCAGGCGGTCAAGGCAGGCGCCAGAACCGCGACGTCGGCGACTGCGAGGTTCAGTCCCTTGGCCCCGGTCGGGGGGACGATGTGCGCGACGTCGCCGGCCAGGAACAGCCGACCGTGACGCATCGGCTCGCAGACGAACGACCGCATCGCCGTGACGCCCTTCTCGAGCACCTCGCCTTCGTGGAGGGTCCAGCCGTCGCGCGCCAGCCGCTGGTGCAGCTCGTCCCAGACCCGAGAGTCCGGCCACTGCGCCACGTCGTCGGCGGGATCGCACTGGACGTACAGCCGGGTGATCTCGGGCGACCTCATGCTGGCAAGCGCGAACCCGTTCGGGTGCTGGGCGTAGATGAGCTCCTCGCTCGACGGTTTCGCCGCGGCGAGAATCCCGAGCCACCCGAACGGGTGGTCGCGGACGTAGCTACGCAGCGCGCCCGGCGGCAGCGTCGACCGGCTCACACCGTGAAAGCCGTCCGCGCCGACGACGACGTCGCACTCCAGTGCCTGCTTGGTGCCATCCGCCCCGGCCAGGTGGATGACGGGCCGGTCGCCGTCGTACCCGTCGATCGCTGTGCACGAGGTCTCCAGCAGCAGCGGCAGGTCGTGAGCCAGCCGATCGGCGAGCAGGTCCTTCACCACCTCCTGCTGGCCGTACACCGTGACATGGCGTCCGGTGAGACCCGTCATGTCGATCCGGTGGCCGACGCCGTCCGCCAGCAGCTCGATGCCCTCGTGGACCAGGCCCTGCCGGTGGAGCCGTTCCGAGACGCCCAGCTCGTCGAGCAGGTCGACGGTGGCATGTTCGAGGACTCCGGCCCGGACCCGGCTCTCGATGTAGCCGCGGTCCTTGGCTTCGACGACGACGGTGTCGATGCCCTCGCGGTCGAGCAGCGCCGCGAGGACGAGCCCGGCCGGCCCGGCGCCGACGATGCCGACCTGGGTTCGCATCACGTGCTCCTTGTCGCGCGCGGGACGTTGACGCTGACTAGTCTGCCGTCTAGGTTCGCAGACAGCACGCTAGTGCGTATGGCGAACACTGGTGGCCACCGGCGCGTGCGGGTCCCGACCCGTTCCTCGAGGGCAGGAGCAGCTGACGTGGCGGACATCGTCTCCTTGTCAGAGGCGGTCGCCGGCCTGGTCCACGACGGGGACACCGTCGCCCTCGAGGGCTTCACGCACCTCATCCCCTTCGCGGCCGGTCACGAGATTATCCGGCAGCAGCGCCGTGAGCTCACCCTGGTCCGGATGACGCCGGATGTCATCTACGACCAGATGATCGGGATGGGTACGCGCGTCACGGCTGGTCTTCTCCTGGGGCGGGAACCCCGGTGTCGGCTCGCTGCATCGTTTCCGCGACGCGGTCAGCACCGGGTGGCCGGTGCCGCTCGCGATCGAGGAGCACAGTCACGCGGGCATGGCCAACCGGTACCTGGCAGGCGCGTCGGGCCTGCCGTTCGCGATCCTGCGCGGTTACCGCGGCACCGACCTGCAGAAGCAGACCGACAACATTGCGCCCATCACGTGCCCGTTCACCGGGGAGGTGCTGACTGCCGTTCCGGCGCTGAACCCCGACGTCGCGATCGTGCACGCTCAGCGCGCCGACCGTGCCGGGAACATCCAGCTGTGGGGCATCCCGGGCGTGCAGAAGGAAGCAGTGCTCGCCGCCGAGCGCTCGCTGGTGACGGTCGAGGAGATCGTCGACGAGCTGGAGCCGGTGCCGGGGCAGGTGGTGCTGCCCGAGTGGGTGGTCAACGCGGTCGCGGTCGCTCCCGGGGGGCGCACCCGTCGTACGCCCACGGCTACTACGACCGCGACAACCAGTGGTACGTCGACTGGGACCCGATCGCGCGGGACCGGGAGCGCTTCCAGAGCTGGATGGACGAAAACGTGATGAGCGCCGGATGAGCGAGGACTGGACCGCCGACGAGATGATGACCGTCGAGGCCGCCCGCCGGCTGCGCGACGGCTCGTCCTGCTTCGTCGGCATCGGCCTGCCGAGTACGGCGGCGAACCTTGCCCGGGCCACCCACGCGCCCCGGCTGGTCTTGATCTACGAGTCCGGCTGCATCGGCGCCAAGCCGTCCCGCCTGCCGCTGTCGATCGGGGACGGGATCCTTGCCGACACCGCCGTCGCGGTCGTCTCGGTGACCGAGATCTTCAACTACTGGCTGCAGCCGGGCCGGATCGACGTGGGTTTCCTCGCCGCCGCCCAGCTCGACCGTTTCGCCAACATCAACACCACGGTGATAGGACCGTACGACGACCCCAAGGTCAGGTTGCCCGGGGCCGGCGGCGCCCCTGAGATCGCCGCCTCCTGTCGGGAAGGAGTGGTCGTGGTTCGCCAGAGCCGGCGCACCTTCGTCGACAAGGTCGACTTCATCACCTCGGTCGGCTTCGGGAGCGGGTCAGGTGACCGCGAGCGGCTGGGGCTGCGCGGCAGCGGTCCGCAGCTCGTCATCACCGACATCGGCGTGCTCGAGCCCGACCCGGACACCTGCGAGCTGACGCTGACCCGGCTGCACCCCGGGTCGACGGTCGAGGCTGCGCGCGAGGCAACCGGCTGGGAGCTGGCCGTGTCTGCGGACCTGGGGGAGACCGACCCACCCAGCGACCGCGAGCTGACGGCGCTGCGGGCCCTGAAGGAGGCGACCTGAGATGACAGACCAGCGCCAAGAGCCCGGGTTGCGGCTGCCGGCGTACCGTCGCGACGCCGGCGTCCACCCCGCGCTGGACAGCCCCGAGTACCGCAGCACCGGGCTGCGCGCCCCGCAGCAGCCCCCGGTCGTGCTCCCGCAGTTGCTCACCGAGGTGACCGGGCCGCTGTTCGGCCACGACCGCGTCGCCCCGCACGACGACGACCTGACCCGGCAGTACCCCGGCGAGCCGATCGGCCAGCGGATCACGGTGACCGGCCGGGTCCTCGACGGCGATGGGCGCCCGATCCCGGAGGCGCTCGTCGAGGTCTGGCAGGCCAACGCCTCCGGGCGCTATCGCCACATCGTCGACCAGTGGCCCGGTCCGCTCGACCCCAACTTCGGCGGCTGCGGCCGCGTGGTAACCGACAGCGGCGGCAACTACACGTTCACCACGATCAAGCCCGGCGCCTACCCGTGGGGCAACCACCCCAACGCCTGGCGACCTGCCCACATCCACTTCTCGCTGTTCGGTCGCGCGTTCACCCAGCGGCTGATCACGCAGATGTACTTCCCGGGCGACCCGCTGTTCCCGCTCGACCCGATCATGAACTCGGTGCGGGACGAGAAGGCCCGGACCCGCATGGTCTCGACGTACGACCACGAGCTCACCCGCGAGAACTGGTCGCTGGGCTACCGCTGGGACATCGTGCTCCGCGGCCGTGACGCCACGCCGTTCGAGGACGAGGTCGACGATGAGTGAGGCGGCGTCGACGCGGCTCGGCCTGACGCCGTCACAGACCGTCGGTCCGTTCCTCGCGATCGCGCTGCCCTGGGACGACGGCGAGTGGGTGGTGCCGGAGGGCACACCCGGCGCGATCCGGATCAGCGGCCGGCTCTTCGACGGCAAGGAGGCCGTCGTACCGGACGGAATCGTCGAGACCTGGCAGGCTGACGCCGCCGGCCGGTTCGTCCACCCCGACGACCCGCGCGGTACGACGGACCCCACGCCCACGGGCTTCCGCGGGTTCGGGCGATCGGCGACCGACAAGGAGGGGCGATGGTCGGTGTTCACCGTCGTACCCGGCCGGCTGCCGACGCCCGACGGCGCGACCGAGGCGCCGCATCTGGACGTCTCGGTCTTCGCTCGTGGCCTGCTCGACCGGGTCGTGACCCGGATCTACTTCCCGGGCGACCCCACGAACGACACCGATCCCGTGCTGAGCCGGGTCGATCCCGCTCGCCGCGCCACGCTGATCGCGGCCCAGGTGGATGGCGGGCTGGGCTTCGACATCCATCTGCAGGGCGAGCATGAGACCGTCTTCTTCGACCTCTGAGACGCTGTTCGGCGAGCTGTTCGCCGACCCGGCCGTCGACGCGGCCGTCGGTGACACCGCCCTGGTCGGTGCCTGCCTCGAGGTGGAGGCCGCGCTGGCCCTGGCCACCGCCGACGTGGGACTGGTGCCCGATGAGGCCGCCGCCGCGATTGCCGCGGCGGCCCGTGACCTGGACGTCGACATCGGTGAACTCGGACACGACGCCGTCTCCTCCGGCAACCCGGTTCCGCCGCTGGTCACCCGGCTCGGTGCCGCGGTCCCTGAGACTGCGCGGCCGTGGGTGCATCTCGGCGCGACCAGCCAGGACGTCCTCGACACGGCGCTGGTGCTCACCCACCGGATCGCCGCCGGGTTGATCGCCGACCGCGTCGAGGTGGCCGCAGACCGCGCGGCTGACCTGGCGGCCGAACATCGCGACACCGTGATGATCGCGCGCTCGCTCGGCCAGCACGCGGCGCCGACGACGTTCGGGCTGCGGGCGGCCGGCTGGCTCGGGGCAATGCGGGGTTCGGCGACGTCCCTGCGTGCCGCCGCTGACCGGCTGCCGGTCCAGCTCGGCGGCGCGGTCGGGACGCTGGCGGGGTACGACGGGCACGGCTTCGACGTCCGGCTCGCGCTGGCCGACCGGCTGGGGCTGCCCGGCGGTGACCGGCCGCTGGCCTGGCACACCGACCGGACGCCGTGGCTCGACCTGGCGTCAGCGCTCGGGGTCGTTGCGTCATCGGTGGGCAAGGTCGCACTGGACGTCCGGCTGCTCACGGCCACCGAGGTTGGCGAGGTCCGCGTCGGGGCGCTGGGCAGTGGCGGCTCGTCGGCGATGCCCCACAAGCACAACCCGGTCGAGGCGATCCTCGCGACCGCGGGCGTGGTGCGGGTGCCGGGCCTGGTTGCCACGCTGTATGCGGCGTCGATCCACGCCCATGAACGAGCCGACGGCGCGTGGCATGCCGAATGGCTCACGCTGCGGGAGCTCGTCAGCGCAGTCGGCGGCGTGGCGGCGCGGGGCGCCGAGCTGCTGGGCGGTCTGAGCGTCGACGCGGAGCGGATGCAGCACAACCTCGAGCTGACCGGCGGTGCCGTGATGGCCGAGAGCGTGGCAGCCCGGCTCGCCGGCGCGATGGGTCGTGACCGGGCGCATGAGCTGGTGGCCGCCCTGGTCCGACGGTCGGCCGAGCAGGGCACGTCGCTGCGGGACACCCTGCTCGCCGACCCGGCTGTCACTGAGCAGCTCGACGCTGCCACCGTGGATGCCGCGCTCGATCCCAGGACCCGGCTGGGCATCGCCGGTGCGGCCGTCGACGAAGCGATCCGCCGCTACGGTCGCCGAGCCAAGCCGGCGACGTGACCGGGCTCAGGCTGCACGCCGAGGTCAGTGGGCCGCCCGACGGTGCCGCGGTCGTCATGGGGTGCTCGCTCGGCTCCACGTCGAGGATGTGGCAGGCGACTGCCGCGAAGCTCGCCGCCCGCTATCGGGTCGTCGTCCTCGACACCCGGGGACATGGCCGCTCGCCGGAGCCGCCCGGGCCGTACACGATCGACGACCTGGGGGCCGACGCCCTCGTCACCCTGGCCGCGCTCGGCATCGAGGACTTCTCCTACGTCGGGCTGTCCCTAGGCGGCCAGGTCGGGATCTGGCTGGCATCCGAGGTGCCGGACCGGATCCGCCGGCTGTCGCTGTGGTCCACCGCCGCGAAGATCGCGACGCCGGAGTCGTGGCAGGAGCGCGCCGCGGCGGTGCGGGCCGGAGGCACCGCGGCCATCGCTGATGCGGTGGTCGTGCGGTGGTTCACCCCCGGCTTCGCCGAGGCAAACCCCGCCGAGGTCGCGCGCTGGCGCGACGAGATCGCGAGCATCCCGGCCGAGGGTTACGCGAGCTGCTGCGACGCGCTGGCCAGATCCGACCTCACCGACCGACTGCCTGCGATCACGGCGCCGACCCTGGTGGTGGCTGGCTCGGACGATCCGACCACGCCGCCCGCGCTGCTCGCCGACCTCGCGCAGCGGATCACATCGTCCCGGTACGACGTGATCGCACCGGCGGCGCATCTCACGCCGCTCGAGCAGCCCGCCGCGACCGTCGAGCTGCTGCTGGACCACCTCGGCCGAGAGGACACCGATGGATGACGATGACCGGCGCCGGATTGGCGAGCAGGTCCGCCGCGAGGTGCTCGGCGACGCGCACGTGGACCGCACGCAGGCCACGTCGCCACCCGAGAGCCGGGACTTCCAGGACTTCATCACCCGGGTGGCTTGGGGGGACGTCTGGGCCCGGCCCAGCCTCGACCGTCGTACCAGGAGCTGTCTCACGATTGCGCTGCTCGCCACCCTCGGCCACTGGGACGAGTTCGCGATGCACGTCCGCGCCGGGATCCGCAACGGCCTGACCCGCGAGGAGATCGCGGAGGTGCTGCTGCACACGTCGGTGTATGCCGGCGTACCGGTCGCCAACCATGCCCTGAAGCTCGCCTGGTCCGCACTCGACGACGAGTCTCCGGCCCCGTCACAGGCCGGCTCCCCATGAGCGATGACGCCGTCAAGCCGCGGTCCAGCGACTTCGTGCAGTCACTCGAACGGGGACTCGCGGTGATCCGGGCGTTCGACGAGGACCATCCCGAGCTGACGCTCTCCGATGTCGCCCGCGCCACCGACCTGACCCGGGCCGCGGCTCGCCGGTTCCTGCTCACGCTGGTCGACCTCGGCTACGTCCGCAGCGATGGCCGGCTGTTCGCGTTGCGGCCGCGGGTGCTGGAGCTCGGCTACTCCTACCTGTCGAGCATGTCGCTGCCTGAGGTGGCACATCCGCACATGGAGGCGCTGTCCGGCAAGATCCGCGAGTCGTGCTCGATCGCGGTCCTCGACGGCGAGGACATCGTCTACGTCGCGCGGGTCGTGACCCGCCGGATCATGACCGTCGCGATCACCGTCGGTACCCGGTTCCCGGCGTACGCAACATCGATGGGCCGGGTTCTGCTCGCCGGCCAACCGGACTCCTGGCTCGACAGCTACCTCAAGGACGCGACGTTCGAGCCGATCACGCCCAAGACCATCACCGACCCGGCGCCGTTGCGTAAGGCACTCGAGCGGGTCCGGGCGCAGGGGTACTGCGTGGTCGACCAGGAGCTCGAGATCGGGCTGCGTTCCATGGCCGTCCCGATCCGGGGGTCGGACGGCTCGTTCCTCGCCGCCATGAACGTGTCATTGCACGTCAGCCGCGGCAGCGTCGAGGCGGCCCGGCGCGAGATCCTGCCGCTGCTGCAGGAGTCTGCGGCCGCGGTCGAGGCCGACCTCGGGATGCAGGTCAGCGGCGCTCAGCAAGGCGGCACTCAGAAGGGGTAATCCGGCGGTGTCGCTCGGATCGTCAGCCACTGCGTCTCGGTGAATGCCTCGAGGTTGGCGAGGCCACCCTGGCGACCCACACCGGAAGCACCGATGCCACCAAAGGGGATCGTGGCCTCGTCGTTGATCGTCTGGTCGTTGATGTGCACCAGCCCGGACGGCACCCGCTCGGCGATCTTCATCGCCTTGCCGAGGTCATGCCCGATGATCCCCAGCGACAGTCCGTAGTCGGTGCCCGAGGCCAGCTCGATCAGCTCGTCGACGTCGGTGAACGTGATGACCGGCGCGACCGGCCCGAAGATCTCCTCGGAGTACGCCGGGGAGTCGACGGTCAGGTCGGTCAGCACGGTCGGCCGGTAGAACAGCCGGTCGTAGGTGCCGCCGGCTGCCAGGGTGGCGCCCGCGTCGACCGAGGTCGTGACGATTCCGTGGACCTTGTCACGCTGGTTGGCATCGATGATCGGGCCGAGCGCGACCCGCTCGGTGTGCGGGTTGCCGACCGGAAGATGCTCAGCCCGGCCGGCCAGCGAGGCAACGTAGGCGTCGGCCACGTCGGCGTGCACCAGGTGGCGACTGGCCGCCATGCAGACCTGACCGGAGTGGAAGAACGACCCGAACGCTCCTACCGAGGCGGCCTGGTCCGGGTCGGCGTCGGGCAGCACGATGTACGCCGAGTTGCCGCCCAGCTCGAGGTGTGCACGCTTGAGGTGCTGCCCGGCCAGCGCACCGACCGCCCGGCCGGCCCGGGTCGATCCGGTGAAGGCGATGACGCGGACCCGAGGCTCGACGACCAGCGCCTCGCCGACGTCGACCCCGCCCGGAAGCACGGTGAGCAGGCCGGCCGGCAGCCCGGCCGCTTCGAAGACCTGCGCGAGCGCGACGCCGCCGGACACCGCCGTCCGCAGGTCGGGTTTGAGGATCACGGCGTTGCCGAGCGCCAGAGCGGGAGCCACCGCTCGGATTGCCAGCACGATGGGCACGTTGAACGGCGCGATCACTCCCACGACCCCGACCGGGAGGCGGCGCGCCATCGAGAGTCGTGGCTGCGCGGAGTGCAGCAGCTCGCCGTACGGGTGCGACGCCAAGGCGGCGGCCTCGTAACACTCCTGGGCGGCGGTGAACGTCTCGAACTCAGCCTTCGGAACGATGGACCCAGCCTCGCGGACCAGCCAGTCGTGGATCTCCGGCGCGTGTTCCAGCCACAGGTCTCCGGCCTTACGCAGCACGGCCGCGCGGGCCAGGTACCCCGCCTGCGCCCACTCCTTCTGCGCCTGCGACGACACGTCCGCCGCTCGCGCAACGTCCTCGACCGACGCCGTCCCGATCCGGCCCAGCTCGTCACCCGTCGCCGGCTCGGTCACGCTGTAGCTCTGGCCGTCCCCGGACTGCCACTCGGCCAGCTTGATGCGGTCGGTCCAAGTGTCGGTGCTGAGCAGCGTCATGGGATCTCCACGTGATGCGGGGTCGACCGGCGGACACACGGTCGGCATACGAACGGTGTGAGTGGCCGCATCGTCTCCGGCGCCGCCTGATCTGGCAAGTCGGACTGCTGCGGCTTCGGCCTACGGCTGTTCTCGGTCGGCTACCGGCTCCGAAAAGCCTCCTGACGCCGCATCACGGCGACTCCGCCGGGAGGATGTTCTGGTTGAGGTGGAAGACGTTCTTGGGATCCCAGGCGGTCTTGATCTCGCTGAGCCTGCGCAGGGTGGAGCCGTAAGCCGTCACCTGGTCCGAGGCTTCATCGCTGTCCATGAAGTTGCTGTAGCTCCCGCCGTCCAGGTAGGGATAGACGGCCGCGTAGGTACTGCGCACCCAGGCAATCTCACGCTCGCTGTCCGCGGGGTCGGTCCAGGAAGCCGGGATATTGATCAACCAGGTCGCCGTGCGATGCGGGTACGCCGTGGCGTCGACCGGAACGTCGCGGATGGCACCGCCCTGGGCGAGGATCTCCACCTGGCTGATCTCCGATCCAATCGCCCGCGCGCGCTCGATGAGGTCATCGACGAACTCGGTTGTCAGGGCCTTTGCGAACCCGGCCTTGACGTAGGTGAGTAGCCCGTGCCGGAACATCTCGTCGCCCGCCGTTTGAATGGTCAGGTAGGGCACTGGCTCGATAGAGAATGCGACCGGCTCGATCTCGTCGGCCAAAGCGTGCAGCAGTGCCAGGCCCTCCTCGACGTCTCCGGACCACTCGATCATCGACATGAGGCCGGGAACGCCGATCAGGTCGTCGGGCATCCACGGGAGGGGCTGGCCCTTGCGGAAGAAGCTGGTCCACAACAGCTCCCGCGGGGTGGCCTCGTTGGCCATCAGGTCGTGGGCGCGGGCGAGGACCGAATGTGTCTCCTCGAGCCGGTGGAAGCAGGCCAGGATGGGGAGCGTGGTCAGCCTGTGGGTGCGGTAGCTGAATCGGGTGACGATGCCGAAGTTGCCGCCGCCACCTCGCACCGCCCAGAACAGATCCGGGTTCTCCTCACCGTTGGCGATCACGACTCGCCCGTCGGCGGTCACCAGCTCTACCTCGAGCAGGCTGTCGATCGTCAGGCCGAAGCGACGCATCAGGCGGCCCACGCCGCCGCCCAGGGTTAGTCCGGCTACTCCGGTGTGCGAGATGACCCCTGCCGGTATGACGAGCCCATGCTCCTGCGTCGCCCTGTCGACGTCCCCGAGCAGCGCTCCCGCCTCAGCGTCCACTCGTCCGGTGCTGGGGTCGACGGTGATAGCTCGCATTCCGTCCAGGCTGATCACGATCCCACGGTCGACGGTGCTGAAGCCGGGCATGCTGTGACCGCCACTGCGTACGGCCACCTCGAGTCCGTGCTCCTGTGCGTATGCAACTGCGGCGACCACGTCCCCGGTGTCGGTGCAGTGGGCGATCAGGGCTGGGAATCGGTCGTGCATCCCGTTCCAGATTCGCCGGTCCGTGTCGTAGGACGCATCCTCGGGCAGCACGACCGCGCCGGCGAACCCGGCAATGGGCGCGAGCGTGGACGTGCGCGACATGGTCCGCTCCGGGGTCAGGCCGTGGTTACATACCTCTGATGTCATAGGTAAGTGGCTCTGACATTAGAGATAGTTGTGCCAGCGGTCAAGAGGAGGAGCGATGGCTCGAGGTGACGGCCTCGACGAAGCGTCCGCTCGTGAGCTGGCGGTTGTCCTGCACGACCTTGCGTGGCTGTTGCCGCGAACCATCGGAGCGAACGCGATGCAGGCCGAGCCCCAGCCGCCGACGGCCCTTGAGGTGATGCGGCTGCTCACCCGAAGACCGGGACTCTCTGTCAACGACGTGGCGCGGGAGATCGGCGTACGAGCCAACAACGTCAGCACCGCCGTCAAAGCGCTGGAACATCGCGGTCTCCTTGAGAAGAACCGCGATCTAGGAGATGGGCGGGTCACCCGCCTCTACCCGACCAAGACCGCATTGCAGGCACGGTCGCGCCGCGAGAGGTCGTGGGGCCAGTCCATGCTCGAAGCCGTGGGCCGCCTCAGCCCGATCGAAGCGGACGCACTCGTCAAGGCGAGCCACGCCCTGCGTCGACTCGCTGATGACCTCGCCCAGTCCGACTGACGTCGACGCAAACCCTGGGTCTGTCGCCGACTTGTCAGGACGGGCGGGCGTGGTTTTGGGCCTGTGCGTTTGGGCCGAGCGACCTGACAAGTCGCGGGTCGCAGGTCTGTGAATCGCCACTTACCGCCTGCGAGCAGCAGCAGTTCACAAACCAAAGGCAGCGCACGGAGTGACTGCCGGCTTCTGCGCGACCAAGGCTGCGCCTCCCGAAATGCCAAGCCCCGCTCAACGCCTGCGACCTGCCGCGTCCGGCGCACATGACGGGTCGCGGCGGTCAGCGCGGGACTGTGGTGGGGAGCCCTTGGGCGCGCCAGGCGCGGTAGCCGCCGTCGAGATCGGTCGCGCGGTGGATCCCCAGCTGCTGCAGTGACGCGGCGGCCAGGCTGGACGCGTACCCCTCGTTGCACACGATGACGATCCAGGCGTCGTACGACGCGATCGGAAGCCGCGCGTCGGAGGCCGGATCGAGCCGCCACTCCAGGACGTTTCGGTCGATCACGAGGGCACCGGGGATCTCGCCCTCCGTCACCCGATTGAGCTCGGGTCGGATGTCGACCAGGATCGCGCCGGCTGCGCTGGCTGCGAAGGCATCTCGAGGCCGCAGCCGCGTGATCAAACGCCGGGCGTCGGTGAGGACGTCCTCGATCGAGGGGGCTGTCATGCCGTCGGCTCCGGCTCGTTCGTGAGTGCCGTGTGATGCACTCGCAGCCCTGACGGCGCGACGTCATAGAACGTCATGGACTGCAGCGGCGGCGAGTACGCGTGAATGCTGATCGCGGGGAGCTCGGAGGGGTTGCTGACGTCGTGGACGACGCTGGGCGCGACCTCGCGGGTGCCACCAGCGCGCAGGGTCGTCACCGTCCTTGCGTCACTCCGCCGGTCGGCGCGCAGCTCGCTGAGCAGCCCCGCCACGACCGTGAACGCGGCAGCCGATCCGCCGTGGTCGTGCAGGTCGGTGCCGGTGCCGGTCAGCCAGGTCAGCAGCCAGACCTCGACGTCGTCATCGGAGCGCAGCCGGGTCCACCATCGCTCGTCGGTCCCGAACTGGACCAGCGGGCGCCAGGAGGCGGTGTCGGCGGCGACCTCACGGACGATGGCGGCGAGCTGCGTGGTGGGAAGCGGTGAACGAGCCACCTGGAGACTCGGGGAAGTCGTCATGACTAAAGCGTACCGAATCACTTAAGATGGTCAAGTATAACCGGCCAAAGTCGCTGCACTGAGTTTCGGGCAGGATGGAGGCATGACGGTGGAGCCGGCGCGGGGAAGGTTGCTGGTTGCCTCACCCACCCTGCGTGAGCCGACGTTCCACCGGACCGTCATCGCGATCCTCGAGCACACCGACGAGGGCGCGCTCGGGGTCGTCGTCAACCGGCCGGGTGACGTCTCGCTCAGCGACGTCGTGCCCTCGGTCGCGGACCTCGCCAGTGAGCCGGCTGTGCTGTTCGCCGGCGGCCCGGTCGAGCCGCAGGCTGCCATCGCCCTGGGCATGGTCCCGGCCGGCAGCGCCGCGACGGTCGGGTCGGACGACGGCTGGCGCACCGTGGTCCCGCCGCTGGTGACCGTCGACCTCGACCACGACCCGCTCGTCCTGGCGGCCGCGATGCGCGAGCTACGGGTCTTCGCCGGGTACGCCGGATGGAGCGCGGGCCAGCTGGAGTCCGAGATCGCTGAGGGAGCCTGGTACGTCGTGGACTCGTTGCCGCTCGACCCGTTCTTCCCGGCTCCCGAGCGGCTGTGGTCCGCCGTCCTGCGCCGGCAGCCGTGGCCGCTGTCTGCGGTCGCCCACTTCCCGCTCGACCCGACGCAGAACTGAGGCCGCCCGAATGAACCAGCCCAGCCCGCCCAGCGGTCAGCAGTGGCCGATCCGGCATGGCGACCAGCAGGCGGTCGTGGTCGAGGTGGGCGGCGGTCTGCGCAGCTACCAGGTCGGGGAGCGGCACGTGCTGGACGGGTACGACGTCACCGCGATGGCGGACGGCGCGCGTTGCCAGACGCTGGTGCCGTGGCCGAACCGGGTGCAGGACGGGGTATGGCATCACGACGGCGAGCCGATGCAGCTGGCACTGACCGAGCCGGAGCAGCACAACGCCATCCACGGCCTGGTCCGCTGGTCGGCCTGGATGGTGGTTGAGCGCTCCGACGCCGCGGTGACTGTGAGCTGCTCGTCGTACCCCCAGCCGGGTTACCCGTTCACGATCCACGTGACCAATGCGTGGTCGGTGTCCGACGCCGGCCTCGAGGTCGTCACCACGATCGCCAACATCGGAGACCGGCCGGCGCCGGTGGCGTGCGGGTTCCACCCCTACCTCACGGCGGGCACGCCGACGGTGGACACCGCGACCCTGCACGTTCGGGCCGATAGCTATTTCCCGACCGGCGAGCAGCAGATCCCGACCGGTCGGGAGAGCGTGGCCGATACGCCGTACGACTTCCGCGAGGCACATCCGGTCGGCGACCTGCAGATCGACCACACGCTCACCGACCTGGCGCGCGATGCGGACGGCCGGTTTCGGCTCCGGCTGGCAGGCGAGCACGAGGTGACGGTGTGGATGGACGAGGCCTATCCCTACGTCGAGGTCTTCACCGGCGACGCGCTGCCTGACCCCGCGCGGCGGCGGCAGGGGCTGGGCATCGAGCCGATGAGCGCCCCGCCCAATGCGCTCGTGACGGGCGAGTCAGTGGTGTGGCTGGAGCCTGACCAGTCGTGGCGTGGGACCTGGGGCATCGAACCGATCGCTGCGGGGTAGGGGACCTCTACATCCGCGTACGTCCTGCCCGGCTCGGGCTGGGTGGCGACGGTCTGACGATCGGGAGAGGACACCGTGGTGCTGCGCCGCGTCGCCGGACTGCTCAGCGAGACCGTGCACGGCGGTGTCGCGGCGGTTCGAGTCGGAGCCCGCAGCGGGCTGATCCGACCGGTTCGCCCGGACCGGCTGATCGGCATGGCCGACGGCTACCGCCGGTGGGGGATGAGCCCGGCGACGGCGTACGCGATCGGGGCCGCGCGCGATCCGGGCCGGCTCGCAGTGATCGACGAGCGCGAGTCGGTGAGCTACGCCGAGATCCACCGGCGCAGCAGCGTCGTCGCGACCGCGCTCGCCGAGGTCGGCGTCGGCTCGGGGGATGCCGTCGCGCTGTTGGCGCGTAACTCCGCCGCGTTCGTGGTGGCGCAGGTCGCGATCTGCAAGCTCGGCGCCGACGTGCTCTACGTCAACACCGGCTTCGCTGGTCCCCAGCTCGGCGACGTGCTGGGCGACGAGAAGGCCGCCGCCGTGATCGCCGACGACGAGTTCGCGGCCATGATCGACGAGCTCGACATCTCGATCCCGCGGCTCACCGCCTGGGTCGACGATGCGAGTGAGCCGTCAGACAGCATCGCCGGGCTGGTCGCAGCCGCGCCGGGTGCGGCACCCTCGCTGCCATCCCCGGGCCGGGACAGCCGGCACGTCATCCTCACCAGCGGCACTACCGGGAAACCGAAGGGGGCGTCACGGGCGGCCCCGGGCGCACTCGCGGGCCTGATCGAGGGCATCGCGGTGCTCGATGCGATCCCGTACCGGGGTCGCGGCGTGACCGTGCTCGCCGCCCCGGCCTTTCATGCCTGGGGACTCGCGAACCTCACGATCGCGATGCTGCTGCAGTCCACGCTCGTGATGAGCCGGCGGTTCGACCCCGAGGCGACGCTCGAACTGATCGAGACCTACCGCGCGGACACGCTGGCCGCCGTTCCTGTGATGTGCCAACGGATTCTCGAGGTAGAGGCCCAACCCGACACCTCGTCGCTGAAGGTCGTGTCGCTGTCCGGGTCGGCGCTTGCCCCGACGCTCGCCGCCGCCTTCATGGACCGGTTCGGTGAGGTGCTGTACAGCCTGTACGGGTCCACCGAGGTCGCCTACGTCAGCGTCGCGCAGCCGCGAGATCTGCGCGAGGCACCAGGCACCGCGGGTCACGTCGTACGCGGCGTCACGGTTCGCATCGTCGACGAGGACGACAACGACGTCGCTCCCGGCGAGACGGGCCGAATCTTCGCGGGCAGCGCGATGTCGTTCGAGGGCTACACCAGCGGCGAGGACAAGAGCCGGCTCGGGAAGCTGGCGTCCATCGGCGACGTCGGCCGGATCGGGGACGACGGCCGGCTGTACGTCGAAGGCCGCGACGACGACATGATCGTGTCGGGCGGTGAGAACGTGTTCCCGGCCGAGGTCGAGGAGACGCTGCATCAGCACTCAGGCGTCGCTGACGTGGTCGTGCTCGGAGTCGATGACGAGAAGTTCGGCCAGGCGCTGGTGGCTCATGTGGTCCTGCGGAACAGCGGCTCGGCGAGCGGCGACGACCTGCGGGAGCACGTGAAGAAGCACCTGGCCGGCTACAAGGTGCCGCGCGAGGTCGTCTTCCACGACGAGCTGCCGCGCAACGAGACCGGCAAGGTGGTCAAGTCGGAGCTGGCCGAGAAGCCGGACTGACGTCGACACCGAGGGTGAAGGCGGTGTCCGACACCGGGACGGCGTCCTTGGCGGGGAACGTCCGGAACACGTGGTCGGCGACGTGGACGGTGACCCCGAACCAGAACTTCTCGTTGCGGAAGTGATGAAGCCGATGCGCTCGGTAGACGTAGCGGTAGTAGCGACTGCGTGGCCGGTAGGTCGAATGGATGAGGAAGTGCGTCCATTCGTAGGTGAGATACATCGCGGACGAGACGAGCATCGCCGTCAGCGCGAGCCGCACGGTGGGCGCGACCACCAGGTAGAACGGCACCAGGACCAGACAGGTGCCGACCAGGACCGGGCGCGGGACCAGGACCAGGCCGAGGATCTTGGGGTCCCGGTGATGCTGCCGATGCCGTCGGGCCCCGAGCGGGTCCAGCGTGAACCGACCGATCGTGCGCGGCTTCCAGTGCAGGATGGTGACGTGGATGACCCACTCGGTGAACGGCTGCAGGGCCAGGATCGCCGCCAGCACCACGGCGTCCCAGCGTGACCAGCCACCGAGCGCCAACCGTACGGCGGCAAAGACCAGCACGAGCGGCGTGAGCACGCGAGCGCTGAACGTGCCGCTGAAGATCACTGCCGCTCGGCGCAGCGCCAATCCAGGGCCGGTGTAGTCCTCGGGCTGCGCCTCGCGACCACTGAGGCGCACCTCGGTCACTGCCATTCGTGCAGTGTCCCGCCGCGCCCCTTGTTGCGCCAGACCGGTTCAGAGCGCCCCGGATGCCCGCAAACGCCGCGACCCGGGCTCATCGGGGGTTACCGTGCCTAGGTGGATCCGCTCGTGTCACCGACCCTCGCGGCCGCCCTCCTGCTCGTCCTGGCCGGCGCGCCGAAAGTGGTCAATCCGCACGACACCCGCCGCGCGCTTGGATCCGTCGGACTGCCGGTTCCCGCGGTAGTGGTGCGAGCCGGTGGCCTCGCCGAGGTCGCCATCGGGACGCTCGCCTTGGTGCAGGGTGGCCGGGTCGCTGACGGGCTGGTGGCTGCGTCGTACCTCGGATTCACGATCTTCGTCATCGTCGCGCTGCGCAGCGGGGGAGTCATCGCGTCGTGCGGGTGCGTCGGTCGGCCCGACACCCCGCCCACCCTCGCTCACGTGCTGGTCACGGCCGCATTCACGGTTTTGACAGGTGTCGCAGCCGCGGTCGGCTCCACCGGCGTGCTGACATTGACCACGTCGTCGGCGTCGACGATCAACCAGGTGGCCGTCATCGGGTTCGCCGTTCTTCTCACCTGGCTCGCGTGGCTCTCCCTGGCGGAGTTGCCGCGGCTGCGGGCCATCGTTCGTTCTGCTGCCTGATAGGGGTTTCACGTGTTGGCACTCGTCATTGCGGAGGGGCTCGCCGTCGCGCTGCTCGGGCTGCTGGTCGCCGGGCTGCTGCGCAGCCACGCCGAGATCCTCCGCGCACTGCACGACCTCGGGGCAGACCTCGATCCTGACAGCCGCACACCGGTCATCCCGGCCAGTCGAGTCGCCTCGCTGCGCGCCGAAGACGTGGCGCACGACGTCGCCGGGCAGCGGTTGGATGGCAGCGCCGCAGCGATCGGAGTGGTCGGCGCACCACACGACTCGGTGCTGGCCTTCCTTTCCAGCGGCTGCGCCACGTGCCATCCGTTCTGGGACTCGCTGCGTGCCGGCGGGTCACCGGGCGGCGACGCCCGTGTCGTCGTCGTCGTGCAGGACGAGGACAACCGCGGTCGGCTGCAGCAGCTCGCGGGGCCGGATCTCGACGTGATCGCTTCGTCACGCGCCTGGGCCGACTACGGCGTCCCGGGCTCGCCGCACATCGTTCAGGTACACGGGCCTACGGGGCGGGTGGTAGGCGAGGGAACCGGCCAGACCTGGGAGCAGGTGATGGACCTGCTCGATCACGGTGACGATGCCCGCCGCCGCGGACCGAGCCCGGCGGAGCCGGTCGACGACGACCGGGACAACGCCACCCGGATCGACGCCGAGCTCGCAGCGGCCGGGATAGGGCCGGGGCATCCGAGTCTGCACGACCAGCGGCCGCCGGAGAACGGGTGAGCGGCGCTGTCATCACGTTGGTGCTGGGCGTCGCGGCGGCCGTGGTGGCCGGGCTCCGCGCGACCTGGTCACCTTGAGGTGAGTCGATGCTGGCGAGCATCAGCCCGCTAGTTGAGCGGGCACCCGGAACCCGATGGTGGCGCCTGACCAGCTCGTACCTGGTCGGATCAGTCCTCGGCGGCGCGGCTGTGGGCGCAGTGCTCGGCGCCGTGGGCGAGGTCATGCGGCTGCGCCACTCGTGGGTCGCCCTCGCCGCGGTGACTGCTGTCCTGGCCGTCGTCGCGGCGCTCGCCGACCTGGCCGGCCGGGTTCCGAGCCGGCGACGGCAGGTCGACGAGACCTGGTTGTCGACCTACCGCGACTGGGTGATCGGGACCGGGTTCGGCGTCCAGCTCGGTGCCGGAGCTGTCACGATCGTCACCTCCGCGTCGACGTACCTCACCTGGTGGTTCGAGGCCGCCACGGGCTCGCCAGCGGCGGGAGCGGTGATCGGTGGCTGCTTCGGCCTGGCCCGCGGCCTGCCGCTGCTCACCATGGCCGGCGTCCGTGACGCGACCGAGCTCCGTCGTCGGAACGCCGCGATCGTCACCGCACTCCCAGTCGCGCGCCGGCTCGCGATCGGTGCGCAGCTGTCGATCGCGGGGCTGGTCGGCGTCGCCGCTGCCGTGGCGGCACGCTGATGGCGCAGGTGCATGCCTACGGCCTGTCGGTCGAGCAGCTGACCGGGTGGGACGTGCACGTCTACCGGCGACAGCCCGACGACGGGAGTACGGCGTACCCCATCGTGCATGCCTCGAACTTCCCGTTGCCGCGTCTGCGCGGCGACTTCGGTGTCGGCGCCGTGGAGCGGATGTCGAGGAACCATGTCCTCGTCGTGCTCTTCGAGTATGAGCCGGCCGCCGCGCACACCCCGCTGTTCCGGGTGACCCGGCGGCCGCGGCCGCAGGCGCACGACTTCCGGCCGCAACAGCTGCAACGCACCGTCGCGGGACAAAGCGGTGCGCAGTGGTTCTTCACCGAGCGCAACCGCCCGTTCTGCCTCTACGTCGTCATGGGCGGTCACACCCGCCGTGCCCAGCTGCTTCCCGACGTCCACCGGCTGCTCGACAGCCTGACCGTGCACTAGGAGGACGAACGTGGTCACCGAACGCCTGGTCACCAAGGCTTCCGAGCTGCTGTCCCACCGGATCGGACGACGCGGGTTCCTGGTGCGATCCGCCGTCGTCGGCTCAGCACTCGCGACGTCCGGACTCGACTACGTTCTCAAGCCACAGAGCGCGTACGCGTCGGTGTGCGGAAGCGGCGCGTCCTGTTCGTCCGGGTGGACCGCGATGTGCTGCACCATCCACGAGGGCGTCAACCAGTGCCCGCCCGGTAGCTTCGCCGGGGGCTGGTGGAAGGCCGACGGCGCCAGCCTGTGCGGCGGCAAAGCCCGGTACTACATCGACTGCCAGGGTGAGTGCACCCACTGCGGTTGCGGCGGCGGAGCGTTCTGCGCCTCGCACTGCCTGAACTGTCGGAGCCACTGTGCCGACGGCTCGTGCGACAAGCGCCACGTCTGCCACAACGTCTTCCGGTACGGCCAGTGCGACCGCAACCGGCACTGCTCCGGCCCGGTGCTGTGCCGGGCGATCTCCTGTACGCCGCCGTGGAAGTGGGCCGACTGCAGCTCCGCCAGCGCGACGGACAACGCGACCCGGACTCACTCCGCATCATGCCTGTCCGGCTGGACCCACATCGCCAAGCACTACACCGCGCTGGGATCGCAGGGGTCGGTCCTCGGTGCCACCGTCGGCGGCGAGCACACCTCCGGGCACGTGAGGATCCAGCATTACCAGCACGGCCGGATGTACTGGTCGCACGACACCGGTGCGCACTACCTCACCGGCAGGGTGGTCCACCGGTACGTCACCATCGGGGCGAATCACTCTCCGCTCGGTCTCCCGACCACCGACACCAAGAAGCTCCCGGATCACGGACTGAAGGCCCACTTCCAGCACGGAGCGATCTACGAGCGACCCAACGGCAACGCGCACGCGCTGTGGGGGACGGTCTACACCAAGTGGCATCGCCTCGGTGACCAGGACAGCCCGCTCGGGTATCCGACCAGCGACGTCGTGGATATCCAGGACGGCGGCCTGCGGGCGTCCTTCGTGCACGGCGCGATCTACAACGGCCCGCAGACCGCTGCCCACGGGATCTGGGGACCGATCTACACGAAGTACGCCGGGCTGGAGCAACAGGCGGGGCCGCTCGGCTATCCCAGCAGCGACGTGCTCGCGAACGCCGACGGTGTCGGCAGCCACGCTCGGTTCGTCGATGGCATCATCGAGCTGGACCCTGCCGGCGAGGTGCGTGCGCTGTGGGCCGAGGTGGCCAGCGCCTACATCGGCTTGGGGGCGAACAAGTCGGCGTTGGGCTATCCCACGACCGACGTCGAGACCGGCAACGGCTCGTCCGAGCCGGCGACGTTCGCGCTGTTCGCGACCTTCGTCAACCGCTCGCCGACCCTCAGCGGCTCAGTGACGCTGGCGCCAGGGGCTTCGACCGCCTTCGGTGTGTGGGGCCCGATCTACAAAACCTGGCAAGACAACGGCGGGGCCACCGGCAAAACGTACGGCTATCCGATCACGAACGTGACGACCAAACCAGACGGCACCCAGACGTGCACGTTCCAGTTCGGGACCATCACCACCCATTAGCCGGCGACCGGCAGCGTCCGGTGAGTCGAAGAGCGCCGACAGGTCCAGACGTGCCGAGTCGGCATCGTGGCGCTAAGGTTCGCCCGAACCCGGTTCTAGACGGGCCCGCAGCTACGACCGCGGAGGTTCTCTCACGTGCCAGCGCTGCTTGATGTCGACAGCATCAGCGTCCGGTTCGGTGGGCTGACCGCGCTCACCGAAGTGTCGGCGTCGGTGGCCGACGGCGAGGTGGTCGGGATCATCGGCCCGAACGGCGCCGGGAAGACGACACTGTTCAACGTGGTCTGCGGCTTCGTCCGCCCGAGCGAGGGGTCGCTGCGCTGGCGAGGCCAGACGTTGTCGCGACACCGCCCCCACCAGCTCGCCGGGCTCGGGATCGCGCGGACGCTGCAGAGTCTCGGGTTGTTTCCCCACCTTTCCGTCATCGACAACGTGGTCGTGGGCGCCGACCGGCACGCCCGCACCTGGTTCGGGTCGGGGCTGTTCGCGCTGCCGCGGGGTGATCGTGACGAGCGCGCGCTCCGCGAGCGCGCCGGGCGCACGCTCGAGGAGCTGGGCATCGCCGACTCGGCGGCGCGGATGCCCGACGAGCTCCCCTACGGCGTGCAGAAGCGGGTCGCGCTGGCTCGCGCGATCGTCGCCGACCCGGCGTTGCTCCTGCTCGACGAGCCGGCCTCCGGGCTCTCCAGCGCGGAGATGGACGACCTGGCGACGCTGATCCGGGAGCTGTCGGGTCGGATGGGAATCCTGCTGGTCGAGCACCACATGGATCTCGTCATGTCGGTCTGCGACCGGATCTGCGTCCTGGACTTCGGTCGCTGTATCGCGATCGGTACGCCGGAGGAGATTCGCGAGGACCCGAAGGTCCTCGAGGCCTATCTCGGCGAAGCGGTCGACGCCTCGACCGAGGAGGTGGGCGATGCTTGAGCTCACCGACGTCGTGACGACGTACGGTGCCGTCCACGCGCTCGACGGCGTCTCGATGTCGGTTCCGGACGGAACTATCCTCGCGGTGCTCGGTGCCAATGGAGCGGGCAAGACCACCCTGCTGCGCAGCATCAACGGCCTGGTGCGAGCGCGGTCCGGCAGCATCCGGTACGACGGCCGCGACCTGCGGCGTACCAAGGTGGAAGACGTCGTCGGCCTCGGGATCGCTCACGTTCCCGAGGGGCGCGGTGTCATCACGGAGCTCACCGTCGAGGAGAACCTTCGACTGGGCGCGCTCTGGCGCGGTGACCGTGACGAGTGCGCCACGAACCTGGCGGCGACCTACCAGATGTTCCCGCCGCTGGCGGAACGCCGGAACCGGGCGGCCGACACTCTCTCCGGCGGGGAACGCCAGATGCTTGTGGTCGGCCGGGCCCTCATGAGCCGCCCGAAACTGTTGTTGCTGGACGAGCCGTCGCTCGGGCTGGCGCCGCGGATCACGGCGCAGATCATGGCGACGCTCCGGCGGTTGCGTGACGAGCAGCAGCTGACCGTCGTACTCGTCGAGCAGAACGCGCGCAGCGCCTTGTCCGTGGCCGACAACGCGGTCGTGCTCAACCTCGGCAAGGTGGTCGCGCAGGGCAGCGCCGCCGAACTCGCCGCCGACGACAAACTTCGACACGCCTACCTGGGGTTCTGACCATGACACCCATCAACCTCATCCTCAACGGCATCGCGTTCGGAAGCATCTACGCGGCCGTGGCCCTGGCTCTGGTGCTGATCTGGCGTTCCACCCGCATCGTGAACTTCGCGCAGGGCGGGATGCTCATGGTGACGACGTTCATCGCCTACACGCTGGTGCAGGAGCACGGCGCGAACTACTGGGTCGGCCTCGTGGTGGCGCTGCTTTCCGGCCTGGTGATCGGTGCCGTCGTCGAGCGGGTGCTGGTCCGGCCGGTCGAGGGGGGATCGCCGCTCAATGCCGTCATCCTGACCCTCGGTCTGCTGCTCCTGCTGCAGGGTGGCGCCGGGATGATCTGGGGGAACGGGGTCGCGTCGTATCCGCCGGCGTTCTCGACAATCTTCTACCGCGTCGGTCACCAGGAGCTGCTGTTCTCGCCCAACTACCTGTTCGTCGTCGTCTCCGTGGCCGCCGTCGTGGTCTTGCTGTACCTGCTGTTCCAACGCACCTCGATCGGCCTGCGGATGCGGGCATCGGCGTTCAGCCCAGAGGTGGCTCGGCTGCTCGGCGTCCGGGTCGGGCGCATGCTCACGCTCGGCTGGGCCCTGGCCGCGGTGGTGGGTGCGCTAGCCGGTGTGCTCATCGCCGGCACGGCTCCGAACTACATGAACCCCAACGGTTTCGACGCGTTGCTGATCTATGGCTTCACGGCAGCCGTGATCGGAGGGCTCGACTCGCCGATCGGTGCGGTCGTCGGGGGGCTGCTGCTCGGAATCGCGTTCGCATTCCTCGACAACTACGTCAGCAACCAGATCGACACCTTCTATGCGCTGGTGCTGCTGACCGTCGTTCTGATGGCCCGCCCCGCCGGGTTGTTCAGCCGCACCGCGACGAGAAGGGTGTGACCGTGCCGGGTGTCCTGGGCCGCTCGACGCTGCTGCGCCACCTGCTGCTCGCCGTCATCGGCGGGGCCGCGCTGTTCCTGCTCACTCATGAACTAGGGGAGTACCGCAACTCCCAGCTGGCCAACATCGCCTACTTCGCCTGCGCCACGGCCGGGCTTACCGTGCTCACCGGCCTGTCCGGCCAGGTGTCGATCGGCAACGGGGCGTTCATGTTCGTGGGTGCCTATACCGCGGCGCTGTTCCTCAAGCACGACCTGGCCGAACGACTGCTGCACCACACCGGCAACGCCAACTACGGCCTGATCATCGTGTTGCTCGCGGCGGTTCTCGTCTGCGCCGTTGTCGGTGGCGTCGTCGGCATCGCGGCCGCCAGACTGCGCGGCCCCTACCTGGCAGGGCTCACGCTGGCGCTTGCGATCGGCATCCCGGTCCTGCCGTTGTGGACGAAGCTGGAAGGTCCGCTCGGGGGGCACGCCGGGCTCCCGGTCAACGCACCTGCGCCGCCCACGAGCGTGGACTACGTGCGCTTCCAGGCCTGGATCTGTTGCCTGTCCGCGGTCATCGTGATCTTCCTGCTGGCCAACCTGAGCCGGAGCCGGGTCGGACGCGCGTTCCGTGCCGTCCGCGACGACGAGATCTCCGCGTCCCTGGCCGGGTTGTCGGTGGCCCGCGTGCAGGTGCTCGCGTTCGTGGTCAGCGCGGCCTGTGCGGGTCTGGCCGGCGGGCTGTTCGCCATCGTCGTCGGCAGCGTCGGCCCGGCGTCGTTCCCGCTGTCCTTGTCGTTCTATCTGTTGGCTGCCATCGTGTTCGGCGGTCTCGGTTCGTTGGCCGGGGCGGTGTACGGCGCTGTCCTGATTACCTTGCTGCCCAACTGGTCCACCGACATCGCGAACTCGTTGTCGCTGTCGATGCGGGTACAGAACAACCTGCCGCTGGTCATCCTCGGCGCAACCCTGATCGTCGCCATGCTGGCGTTCCCGTCTGGGGTGCAGGGACTGCTACGCCGGGGCTGGGGAATGGTCGCGCGGCGGGCTTCGTAACGCCGCGGACACGATACTCACCGGTAACTCGTCATAGAACGAGATTCGGTCTATGTTGCTCGCAGATCGCCCCGGTCTGACCCTCGGAGGAGCTATGACCAGAACATCCATTCGCCTGTTTGCGGGCGGCGCGCTACTCGCCATCGCGGTCGCCGCATGTGGTGGGAGTAGTAGCGGCGGCAGCCCTTCGAGTGGCTCGTCGGCCAGCGGCGGCCCCAACACCGCGTCCGCGCCCGGCATCACCGCGACCACCGTCACGATCGGAAGCCATCAGCCGCTGACCGGTGTCGCAGCACCGGGGTACGACGAGATCGCGCCGGCGTCTAACGCGTACTTCCAGTGGGTGAATGCCCACGGTGGCATCAACGGCCGGAAGATCATTTACAAGTACCTCGACGACGCGTACAACCCCGCCCAGACGGTCACCGTCGTCCACAAGCTGGTGCTGCAGGACCACGTGTTCGGAATCTTCAACGGGCTTGGGACTCCGACTCACCAGCAGGTCGTGGCATACCTCAACTCGCAGAAGATCCCGGACCTGTTCGTGGCCTCCGGCTGCCTGTGCTGGAACCAGCCGAAGACCCAGCCGGAGACGTTCGGCTGGCAGCCCGACTACACGATCGAGGGCAAGATCCTCGGGCACTACATCAGCCAGAAGTTCAAGGGGCAGAAGATCGCCGTCTTCGCGCAGGGTGACGACTTCGGTCACAACGGCGTTGCCGGTCTGCAGCGCGAGGTCCCCTCGAGCCAGATCGCGACGATCCAGTACTACGACCCGACCAACACCAACGTCGCGCCGCAGGTGCAGAAGCTCGCGCAGTCCGGAGCCAAGATCGTCGTCTCGTTCTCCGTTCCGGCGTTCACCGCGCTGCTCCAGCTCACCGCGCTGCAGCTGAAGTTCCAGCCGCAGCTCGTGGTCAGCAACGTCGGGTCCGACCCGAAGACGTTGTCCGGCCTGCTGACGTCGTTCTCCAAGGGCAAGGCTCCAGGGTCGCAGCTGATCCAGGGGATCATCACCGACGGCTACCTGTCCTCGCCGGCGGACACGAGCAACTCGTGGATCCAGCTGTTCCAGCAGATCCATCAGCAGTACATCCCGAAGCTGCCGTTCGACGGCAACGTGGAGTACGGAATGGCAGCGGCGTACACCTTCGTCCAGGCTTTGAAGGCAGCTGGTCAGAACCCGACCCGGGCAAGCATCGTGTCGGCGATCCAGTCGAGCCACTTCACCGGTCCGGGTCTGGTGCCGTTCGGCTACTCCAGCTCGTCGCATGCCGGCTACACCGGCGTTCAGATCGGTGTCATCAAGGGCAGTGCAATCCACTTGCAGGGCCAGCCGATGGTGACCGATGACGGCAGCGGGGCCATCACGGCGTACACGACGCAGCAGCCGACTGCGCCGGCGAACGGGATCCCATCCAACTGATCCGTTAGGCCCCTACCCGCCGACCTGTCAGCAGCACATCGGGCGATGGCCCGGTGTGCTGCTGACAGTCGGGCCCGCTAGGTTCCGGCTCATGACGGAAATCAGGGATGACGAGGCGGTCCGGTCGCGTCGGCTGCTCGACGCCCAGGCCAAGGCCGCCGAGCTGTTCGAGGCGGTCGAGGCCCGCCAGGTCATCGCGCCTGGTGTCCGCGAGTCCGAGGCCAGCACAGAGATCCGCGGGCTGGCCGCCGACATGTTCGGCGTCAGCCGGTACTGGCACAAGCGGATCGTGCGGGCAGCGGCGAACACCCTGCACCCGTACGACAAGAACCCCCCCGACCTCACCCTCGGCGAGGACGACATCGTGTTCGTTGACTTCGGGCCGATCTTCGCCGAGTGGGAGGCCGACTTCGGCCGCACCTTCGTGCTGGGCGACGACCCCGCGAAGCACCGGCTTCGCGACACGCTGCCGGTGCTCTTCGAGTCCGGGCGCGAGTTCTTCGAGACCCGGCCGGATGTCACCGGCGAGCAGCTGTACGAGCACGTCATCGACCTGACCACGCAGGCCGGCTACGAGTACGGCGGAGCCATGGCCGGTCACCTGCTCGGCGAGTTCCCGCACGAGAAGCTCGCGGGCGACGAGATCATGTCGTACATCGCTCCGGGCAACGACCAACCGATGCGCCGGCTGGACGACCAGGGCCGCCGCTGTCACTGGATCCTGGAGATCCATCTGATCGACCGGGATCGCCAGATCGGCGGGTTCTACGAGGAGCTCCTGGACATCCACGCCTGAGGTCTTACCGTTCGGTGAACCCGGCAACGTAGGTTGGGTCGGGGACCGAAGCTTGGCGGAGGATGCAGGTATGGCGGTCCTGCTGGCGATCGGGTTCGTCGCTGGGCTTCTCACCATCGTCTCCCCGTGCGTCCTGCCCGTCCTTCCGGCGGTCATCGCCTCGGGTGTCACCGCCGGTGGCCGGCGCCGCGCGTTCGCGATCGCAACCGGTCTGGCGCTGGCGTTCGGCCTGTCCGCGTTATTCAGTATCCGGATCCTGCAGGCGCTGCACCTTCCGCTCGGGCTCCGGTACGACCTCGCCATCGTCGCGCTGTTCATCGTCGCGGCCGGGCTGATCGTTCCCCAGTTCGGCGAGCTGCTGGAGAAGCCGTTCACCCGGCTCAGCGCCGGCCGCGGGCCGAACAAGGACCGTGGCGGGCTGGTGCTCGGTGCGAGCCTCGGCTTGCTGTACCTCCCGTGCGGCGGCCCGATCCTTGCCACCATCGCCGCCGTCGGGAGCCCGTCCGGGTCCATCAGCGCGAACGCCGTGGCACTCACGGCGGCCTACTCGCTCGGCATCGCTCTGCCGATCTTCGGTCTCGTCCTGGCCACCGATCAGCTGACGGGAACGACGACCTGGCTGCGGAGCCACGCCCTCGCCGCGCGTCGCGCCGGCGGCGTCTTGCTCGCCGTGAGCGCGCTAGCGATCACCTTCGGTGCCGCGACCTCGCTACAGACCCACGTCCCGTCGTACACCAGCAAGATCGAGGACCACCTCACGGCTGGGCGCTCTGTGTCCTCGGATCTGGGGCGGATCGGCAACGCGCACGAGTCCCAGGCCGCCAAGCGGGTGCAGCAGTCGGTGACCGAGCCCGCGGTCCCGACCACGAATGACCCCGTCGACAAGGTGCCGGCGATCAACGCGTCGTCGCTGACGAGCTATGGCCCCGCTCCCAACTTCGCCAAGGTGACGCGGTGGTTCAACACGCCTGCGGGCGCGGGTCTGAACCTGGCCGGGTTGCGCGGCAAGGTCGTCCTCATCGACTTCTGGACTTACTCCTGCATCAACTGCCTGCGCAGCCTCCCGCACGTCAAGGCGTGGTACGCGCGCTACCACTCGGCCGGTCTCGAGGTCATCGGGGTCCACACCCCGGAGTTCGACTTCGAGCACGACGCGTCCAACGTGCGGGCGGCGATCAAGCGGCTGGGCATCACGTATCCGGTCGCAATGGACAACGACTACGGCACCTGGGACGCCTGGGGCAACAACTCCTGGCCAGCGGAGTACCTGATCGACGCGATGGGCAACGTCCGGTACGGCTCGATCGGTGAAGGCGACTACGGCCAGATGGAGGCGGCCATCCGCGCCCTGTTGACGTCCAAGGGCGCGACGCTCCCGCCGCCCACGTCGGTGCCGGACACGACGCCGCAACAGCCGTCGACGGCCGAGAGCTACCTCGGGTACCAGCGCCTCGCGCGCTACGAGGGAACACCGATCGTCAAGGACAGGAAGGCGACGTACGCCTTCGCGCCGAGCCTGATGGCCAGCCAGCTCAGCTACTCGGGGCAGTGGACCGTCGGCCAGCAGCAGATCGTCGCCGGGGCCGGAGCGCAGCTGCGGATCCACCTCTCGGCCAGCGACGTGTATCTGGTCCTGTCCGGCACCGGGACCGTCACCGCCACCCTCGACGGCAAAGTCCTGCCCACCCAGCGGGTATCCGGCGTGCCCGCGCTCTACACGCTGTTGTCCGGTCAGAACATCCGGGCCGGCATCCTCGACCTGCGATTCACGCCAGGGCTGTCCGCCTACGACTTCACGTTCGGCTGAACGTGAAGTCGTAGGCGACGCTCAGTGCAGGAGCACGAAAGGCAGCCGAGCAGCCGGCGCTGGCCGCACCGAGTTCGGCGTTGCCGAACTCGACGTCGGCGCCTTCGGGTTCGGGTCGGGCAGTGGCTTGCACTTGGTGTCCGCCCGGTTCCCCGAAACCCGCTTCGGTAGCGTCCCCGACTTCAGGTACGCCGCGATCTTGTTGTCCACGCAGGCGTCACCGAGCAGCGAGTCAGCGTGGGTTGCGCCGCCCGGCTCGCCGATCAGGCTGGAGTGCGGGTAGAGCTTGCGGACCTCGAGGCTTCCCTCGTACGGCGTCGCTGCGTCCTTGGTCTCGTCGATGAGCAGGGCGCTCGTCGTCTTCTTGCCATTGATCTTCACTACGTGGTGGACCTTGCTCTTCCAGTACTCGCAGGGCCCGTTGAACCAGGTGTTGTCCCAGGTGAGGAACGGGTACTTCTTGGCGTACCGCTTCGAGTCCTTGAGCACGCGGTGCAGACCCGCGTACTTCGTGTCGCTGCACTCCACCGCGTTGTAGACCGCGTATTCGTTGTCGTTGCCGGGACCCTCGGCGCTGTCGTACTGCGCGAGCATCGGGGCGTAGTGACCCTTGGTGAACTTCACCCAGGCCGAGGCCAGGTCCTCCCAACCGAACCGGTAGTACGCCGCGCCGCTGAAGGCGTCGGTCCACTCGCTCGGACCGACCTTGCCCTTGGTGTGCTTGGCGAGTGAGTGCAGCGTCGCGTAGTACCGCTTGCTGACCTGCTTCTGGGTCTTTCCCAGGTGGTACACGGAGTGGTACTTCGCGACCCACTTCAGGTAGATGTGCAGGTTGCGGTTGAAGGCGACGTCCTGCGCGAGGTTGGCCTTGTACCAGACGTGGCGGGGGTCGATGTTGCTGTCCAGCACCATGTACTTCAGGTGGGTCGGGAACAGCGTCGAGTAGACCTGGCCGAGGTAGGTGCCGTAGGAGAAGCCGTAGTAGCTGATCTGCGAGACGCCGAGCGCCGCGCGGATCGAGTCCATGTCCTTGGCCGAGTCCTCGGTCGTGATGTTGTTGAGCAGCGCGGGCTGCTTCTTCTCACATTCCGCGGCGTACTTCTTGGACCGGTGCTCCCAGTACTTCAGGATCTTCTTCGTCGTCGGCGTGTAGTCCTTGCGCGGCGCGTTGAAGTAGTTGTTCTGGCAGTGGAGTGCGGGCTTGCTCGCCCCCACCCCACGGGGGTCGAAGCTCACCCAGTCGTACTGGTCGCCCACGTGGTTCGGCACCGCGGGCTGCAGGAAGTAGCCGAGGTCGAGGCCGCCGCCGCCCGGGCCGCCCGGGTTGCTCAGCATGGCGCCCTGGTAGTCGGCAGTCGAGCTGGTGTGCTTGACGAGCGACAGCTCGAGCGTGATCTTCGGGCCCGCCGGGTGGGCGTAGTTCAGGGGCACCTTGAGCGGCGCGCACTGCACCGTCGTGCCCTTGAGGTCGGGGTACTTCGCTGTCGGGCAGGCTCCCCAGGGAAGCGCGGTCTCGACCGTATCGGGAACGGCCCGGGCCGAGGGCGCGGCCGAGTGCGCGGCCGCTGTCCCGATCGCGGGTCCTACGGTGAGCAGGCCGGCTCCCGTTGCTATGGACACGGCCACCATCAGGACTCGCTTCACGAAGCACACCTCTCAGTCGATGCGGGACGACCCGCGGAGTCTGCCGCACCGGCGACAAATCGGTCAAACGATCGGGCAGTCGGGCGTCGGGTAGTCAGGCCCGCTCGCTCGACCAGCCTCAGCAGGCGTGCGAGCTGCCGACGCCAGGCTCGTCCGCGAGCGCGCGCAATGCGTCAGCCAGCAGCCCGATCAGACCGGCCACGCCGGCGGCCGCCATCTGATGCGTCGCGACGCAGCCGTCCTCGCGCCACAGGCTGAGCGTGACGATGCCGAGCTCCGGATGGGCGGCCACCCGGAGCGCGCGCCCCTCCTGACGGCTGTCCCACTGGACACCGCCGCGTTCCGGTAACGGCGACACGCTCATGCTCGGATCATGGACCGTCGGGCGATACCGCGTCCACGAAACCGCCGCTTTGGCTACTCCGCACCCGGTTCCTCGGCGGCGGCTCGGTGCCGCGACTCACCACCGTCGTACGACGTGTAGGTGTAGGGGTTCGGGATCCGGTCGGCCGGCGGCAGCTCCGGCGTGAGGCTCTCTCGCCAGGCTTCGTCGCCCATGGTGGAGCGGGCGAACTCGACCGTCCTGCCGACGGCGTCCTTGGCGGCCGGCAGATCGATGCCCACCAGCGCATGGTCGTGCTTGACGATGCGGCCGTTCACGACGACGGTGTGGACGTCGCCACGGCCGGCCTGGTACACGACGCTGCCGTACGGATGCAGCAGTGGGTACATCGCGGGCGAGCTGTCGTTCTTGAGCAGGACGACGTCTGCCTGCTTGCCGGGGGTCAGGCTGCCGATCAGCCCGTCGAGGCCCAGGGAGCGTGCGCCGCCCATCGTGGCCATCTCGACGACGTGCTCGGCGCGGAGCTGGTTGTGAACGACGGTCTCGCCCCGCGCGTGCGCCTCGAGGTGTTCCCGCGAGCGGTCGGCCGACAGCGTCGCCCGCATCGCCGAGAACAGGTCGGCGCTCCACCACACGCTGGTGTCCATCGACAGCGAGACCGGGATGCCGTGCTTGCGAAGGTCCCAGGTGGGTGGATAACCCTGGCCCGCGCTCTGCTCGCTCTCGGTCGACACCGACGCGTTCCCGCCGGTGGCGGCGATGCGCTGGTACGAGTCCTCGCTGAGGGTCGCGGCGTGCACATACGTGACCCGCGGGGTCATGCAGTCGTTCTCCCACATCAACCGGATGCTGTCGTCGTTCGTCGCGCCCCAGACGCCGGCGTGGGTGGTGACCGCGAGGTCGAGCTCTCGTGCCGACTCGAACGCGCCGCGTTCCGGGAACGCCGGATCCGCGGTGACGTCGAATGCCAGCTGTAGCCCCATCATCGGATCGCGGCTGCCGAACCGACGCTCGACGAAGCTGCGGAACTCGAGGCTCTTGGACCACTCCCACGGCGCACCCAGCAGGTTGCCGTACCCGAGCACGAATCGGCCGGGGGAGGCTTCCAAGGCGTCGACGGCGGCCTCGGCGTGTTCGACGGTCTGCAACCCGTGCGACCAGTCGAGCGTCGTGGTCACCCCGGCGTCGAGCGCCTCCGCTGTCGACAGCGCGTTGCCTGCATTGATGTCTTCCGGCCGGAAGATCTTGCCCCAGGTCAGGTAGTAGAAGACGAAGTACTGGGTGAGCGTCCAGTCGGCCCCGAGTCCGCGCAGCGCGGTCTGCCACATGTGCCGGTGGGTGTCGACCATCCCGGGCATCAGGATGCCGCCGCTCGCGTCGACCTCCACGGCGTCGTGCGGCGCGTCCAGCGATGGCCCGACGGCGGTGATGGTGCTCCCGGTGATCAGCAGGTCGCCGTCCTCGATGACTCCTGCGCCATCCATCGTGAGGATGGTGGCGTGCCGGAACACGACCGGCCGTCCGCCGTTGACGCTGTTGATGTCGTCGGGATTCATGGTCACCTCGTGGTTGTGGCGGATGGTCCTACGGGGCGGAGGCCGTCCCAGGCGTGAGCAAGAACGGCCCCGCGTTCACGTGGCGATGTCCGGGTACGGCAGACCGAGGTGGGCGAGCTTGGCGGCGTAGTCGAGCTGCATGGCAAGTGGCTCTTCGTGGTCGCGTTCGAACATCGCGATCCATAACGTGAGCGTGAGGAACGGGTGTGCCCCCATCTCGAACAGGGCGACGTGGTCGTGGCTGGTCAGCGCCCGCCGTTCCTGGTTGGTGAAGGCGAGCCAGGTAGTGGCCTCGCCCTCGACCGAGTTGAGGAGCTGACCGGCGCGCTCCCGCTCCCACCAGGAGACGGTTTCTGCCGGGTCGTCGCGATAGCGCTCGACCAGCTCGGGGTCGCGGTCGATCGTGTAGAGGAACTTGTTGACCAGGTATCTACTCATCCGCGCCTCATACGTCGACACCGTTCGGGTACCAGGTGAAGTAGGCCTCCATCGTGTGGAACAGGTCCAGGTGGTCCGCGTAGTCGGCCTTGTTGTGGCCGGCGATCCCCATCATCAGCATGAAGTCCATGAACCCGTGGGTCGCGTTGCCCGGCGCATGCAGGCTGTCGAGCGTGACGTTGCTCAGGCAGTCGTCGATGTCGCCGTTGGCGATCCACTCGACGGCACGGACGTCGAACTCCGGATCCGGCCCGTGGGGACCGAACTGACGCGGCCCGCCGAGCTCCAACGACAGGTGACCGGTCCCGATGATCGCGACCCGCAGCTGCGAGGGCCAGGCGTCGATCATGTCCCGGATCGCCCGACCCAGCGCCACGAAGCGTTCCGGCCGGGGAAGCGGCGGAGCGAAGATGTTCGTGTAGATGGGGACGATCGGCAGGTCATTCTGCGGCCGCACCGTGAAGATCGGGCACGTGATCGAGTGGTCGATCCGCAGCTCGTTGGAGAAGGCCAGGTCGAAGCCCTTGTCGAGCCCTTCGCGCAGCAGGTACGCCGAGAGCTCCTCGTGGCCTTGCAGGCGCAGCTTCGGCAGGCCGAACTCGCGCTCCTCGTTGTACCAGTTGGCGTCGTAGTAGGGCGCCTTGCCGACCAGGAACTGCGGCATGTTGTCCAGCCACAGCTGGTGGAAATGGTCCGAGCCGACCATCACCAACACGTCCGGCCGGGCCCGGGTCAACGTCTCGCGGTACGCCGCCACCTTGCGGACCCACTCCGCCGCGAACGGCGGCGCCGAGTCGGGCGGGAGCTGGCTGGTCTTGTAGAAGAAGGGATGATGAGTCGTCGCGAGGATCGCCACCAGCGCGGCCATGGCGCTCTCCTCTCGCTGGTGTGAGGGTGTCCTTCGATCATCGCCCAGCCCCGCGGCCAGCGTGAGCTCGTGACGTACATATGTCCGTCTGGCGGCGAATGACCGAACGATGCTTGACTAGGTGGGCACTGTCAAGAGCAGCGAACGTCCAGGTGACCACACGGTTCGAGTGGGGAGGACGGCGTGGCGGGACGAGGCACCGGGCCCGACTTCGTCGAGGCGCTGGCTCGCGGGCTGGATGTCTTGACGTGCTTCCAGTCGTCGCAACGTGCGATGAGCCTGACCGAGGTCGCCGAAGCCGCCGAACTGGCCCGCCCCACGGCGCGCCGATTGCTGCTCACCTTGGAGGAGCTCGGTTACGTCAATGTCGTCGACGGGATGTTCGGGCTGACGCCGCGGGTAATGGCGCTCGGCATGGCCTACGTGTCGTCGATGGGGCTGTGGGACATCGCCCGCCCGCACATGGCGGCGCTGGTCGCGAGAACTCGGGAGTCGACGTCGATGACGCAACTCGACGGCTCGGACATCGTGTATGTGGCGCGGGTCTCGGTGCCGAAGATCATCGCGCTGCGGGTCGAGATCGGCACCAAGTTCCCTGCTCTCCGTACGTCGCAGGGAAAGGTGCTGCTCGCCGCACTGTCCGAGCCCGAGCTCGCATGGACGCTGTCGCAGCCCAGCCGGGCTGACATCGGCGACGTGCCACACCGCGAGCTCGCCGACCTGACGGAGGAGCTGGCCACCGTTCGGGCCCGCGGGTGGGCGCTGGCCGATGAAGAGCTCGCCCGCGGTGTCCGGTCGATCGCGGTGCCGGTCCGGGACGGCACCGGGGCAGTGCGGGCCGCCATGAACGTCACCGTGCACGCGGCCGAGACCTCGGTCGAGTCGCTGGTCGAGGACAGCCTTCCGTTGTTGATGCGGGCGGCCAGTGACATCAGCGAGGAGTGGGCACTGTGGCAGTCCCGGCCCCATGCCGAGATCCACGTCCACCACGACCAGTCGGTCGGTAGCTGACCGGCCGGCTTGACAGCCTCCACCCACCCAGCCAGGGTACGGACAACCGTCCGTCAGGCGGTAGGGGAACAGTCGTACGGTCGACCTAGCTCCCGCGCTCCGTGGGGGGATCGGAAGGACACCGTGAGCCAACCCGAGTTCCCCACGGCGCTGGGCATCTCGACCGTTGACACCATCACGCTGATGGGACGGAGCCTGCCGGACGAGCTGATGGGAAAGGTGACGTTCGGCGAGCTCGCCTACCAGTTGGTCACGCTGCGGCAACCGACCCCGCAACAGACCAGGCTGTTCGAGGCGGTGCTCGTGGCGCTGGCCGATCATGGCTTCACGCCGACCGCCATAGCCGCCCGCCTCACCTACCTGAGCGCGCCCGACGCCATCCAGGGCGCGCTCGCCGCGGGCCTGCTCGGTGGGGGGTCGCGTTTCCTTGGTGTCAGTGAGGACACCGGCCGGTTCCTCGACGAAGCGCTCAGGGGAGTCGACCCGCTCCCGAGTCGGCCGGAGGAGTGGGACGCACTCGCCTCCCGCGCCGTGCAGGCGGCCAAGGACGCCGGCCGGTTCGTTCCCGGGCTGGGTCATCACCTTCACAAGTTCGGCGATCCGCGGACCGCGGTGTTGATTGAGATCGCCCACACCGAAGACCAGTACGGCGCCCACCTCGCGTTGTTCGAGGCGGTCGGCCGGGTGGCTCCGTCGATCCTCGGAAAGTCGTTGCCGCTCAACGGTGCCGGTGCGTGCGGCGCCGCCCTCGCCGATCTTGGGATCCCGCTCGAACTGCTCAGAGGCGTAGTCCTGCTCGCACGCTGCGCCGGCCTGCTGGGTCACATCGCGGAAGAGATCCGCAACCCGATCGCGAACTCGATCTTCCGCGAGGTCGAGTCGAACGCCGTCTACGTCGCGCCGGACGAGGAGGCGTAGTGCCGGACTCCTCATCGGGGTCGACGGGACCCCTCGACGGGCTCGTCGTCGCGGACTTCTCGCGGGTTCTCGCTGGTCCGTACTGCACCATGCTGCTGGCTGACCTCGGGGCCGACGTCATCAAGGTCGAAGGACCCTCCGGCGATGACACGAGGCACTGGACCCCACCGACGCGTGAAGGCGTAGGGACCTACTACCTCGCGATCAACCGCAACAAGCGTTCCATCGTCCTCGACTTCACCGACGCCGCCGACCTGGAGACGGCACATCGGCTGGCCGCCCGCGCCGACATCGTCATCCAGAACTTCAAGCCGGGCGGCCTCGAGCGCTTCGGCCTCGACTACGCCAGCGTCCTCGCGCTCAACCCGCGGACCGTGTACTGCTCGATCAGCGGGTTCGGCGCGGGCGCCGGGGCGAGGCTGCCCGGCTACGACCTGCTCGTCCAGGGAGTCTCCGGATTGATGGATCTGACCGGCAGCCCCGAGGGCCCGCCGTACCGGGCCGGGATCTCGGTGTTCGACGTCATGACGGGACTGCATTCGGCGATCGGCATCCTTGCCGCGCTGCGCCATCGGGATGCCACCGGCGAGGGACAGCACGTCGAGACCAACCTGCTCTCCTCGGCGCTGTCGTCGATGGTCAACCAGACGTCCGCGTACGTCGCGGGTGGGGTGGTGCCGCACCGGATGGGCAACGCGCACCTGAGCCTGTTCCCGTACGAGCCGATGCCGACCGGTGACGGCGAGCTGATCGTGATCGCCGGCAACGACGGCCAGTTCCGCAATCTGTGTGCCGCGCTCGGCCGCGCCGAGCTCGCGGACGACACTAGGTTCGCCACGGTCGCGAGCCGCAACGACAATCGGGAGCTGCTACGCCCGGAGCTCGAAGAGCTGCTGTCCCATCGAACCGCGGGGGAGTGGTTCGACGTACTCACGGGGGCAGGCGTGGCGTGCGGACCGATCAACACGGTCGAAGGCGGGGTGAAGCTGGCCGAACAGCTGGGGCTCGCCCCTGAAGTGGTCATCGACGGGATCCCCACAGTCCGCAACCCGATCCGGATGTCCGCGTCTCCGGTCACCTACCGTCACCCGCCGCCACAGCTCGACGGGGACGCGGCAGCCATCCGAGCCTGGCTCGATGAGATCCAGGCAACCTCAGAGGGACATCGAGCATGAGCACAGCACAGTGGGCAGTGACGACCGACGTCCTCGTGGTCGGCTCCGGGCCGGCCGGCGCCTCCGCGGCGTTGTTCCTCGCCAGCTATGGCACCAAGACGCTGATCGTCACCAAGTACGGCACCCTCTCCGAGACCCCTCGCGCGCACATCACCAACCAGCGGACGATGGAGACGCTGCGCGACATGGGCCTCGAGGAGCGGCTGATGCGCGAAGCCACGCCATGGCCGCTGATGAGCAACACGACGTTCTGCACCAGCCTCGCCGGCGACGAGCTCGGCCGGGTGCCCTCGTGGGGGACCGACACCCGTCGCCACGCCGACTACGAGCTGCAGAGCCCGTGCACGATGCTCGACGCGCCGCAGACCATCACCGAGCCGGTGATCATGCAGGCGGCCCAGGCGCGCGGCGCCAAGGTGCGCTTCGACACGGAGTACCTCTCCCACGTCCAGGATGACTCCGGCGTCACCACGACCGTGCGAGACCGGCTGACCGGCTCGGAATACGCGATCCGCTCGAAGTACCTGGTCGGTGCGGATGGCGCCCGCAGCAAGGTTGCCGCTGACCTCGACCTCCCGTTCGAGGGGCCGGGAGCGGTCGGCGGGGCGCTGGGGATCATCTTCGAGGCCGACCTCTCGCGCTTCGTGGCACACCGGCCCTCGGTCCTGTACTGGATGGTGCAGCCGGGCGCCGAGAAAGAAGGGCGTCGGTCTCGGCGTACTCCGGATGATCAAGCCGTGGCACGAGTGGATGCTGATGTGGGGCTACGAGGCGGCTGCGGGGCCACCGGAGTTCACCGAGGAGTTCGTTCGTGAGCTGGCCGTGAAGCTGGTCGGCACCGAGGACTTCGAGATGCATGTGACGGCGACGTCGCCGTGGACCGTGAACCATCACTTCGCGACCACCATCGCGAAAGGCCGCGTCTTCTGTGCGGGCGATGCGGTGCACCGCCACCCGCCTACCAACGGGCTCGGCTCCAACACCTCGATCCAGGATTCGTACAACCTGGCCTGGAAGCTGCACCACGTGGTTGCCGGACTGGCCTCGCCGTCCCTGCTCGACAGCTATGACGAGGAGCGCGCGCCGGTGGCTCGGCAGATCGTCGAGCGGGCCAACCAGAGCATCGCCGACACCGGTCGGATACTGGCCGCGCTCGACGTCGCCGACACCACCGAAGCTGGCACCCTCGAGCGGCAGCTGGCGTTGCGGACCGCGCCCGGCCCCGAAGGGGAGAAGATCCGAGCGGCGCTGCGCGAAGCGATCGCCTACAAGTCCTATGAGTTCAATGCCCACGGCGTCGAGCACAACCATCGGTACGCCTCCCGCGCCGTGGTCCCCGACGGGACCCCGATGCCGGCGTACCAGCGAGATCCGGAGCTGTACGCCCAGCCCACGACCTGGCCGGGCGCGAAGCTGCCGCACACCTGGGTGACCCGCGCCGGGCACCGGGTCTCGACGCTGGACCTTGCCGGGCACGGCGCGTTCAGTGTCTGGACGGGCATCGGCGGCGAAGCCTGGCTGGCCGCCGCGGACGCCCTGACGGCTGAGTCCGGGCTGCCGATCACGGCGGTGAAGATCGGGCCGAAGCAGGCGTACGAGGATCCCTACGGCACCTGGGCGGAGCTGCGCGAGATCGACGACGGCGGGGTGCTCCTGGTCCGTCCGGACCTTTACGTGGCGGCCCGCCATCTCGGGGCGCCCGCCTCCGAGGGGTTCGCGACTGAATGGCTGCGATGCGGCTGTGACGTCCGTTCTCGGGGCGACCGGGTGAGCGCGCAGCGCTTCAGCGAGGGTGGCTCGGCGGACGTCGTCGCGGCGAGCTTCTCCGGTACGCCGGACGAGCGGCTTCGGCAGGTGATGACGTCGTTGGTCCGTCACCTGCACGCATTCGTCAAGGACGTCGAGCTGACCGAGAGCGAGTGGGCAGCCGGCATCGACTTCATCACGCGGGTCGGCCAGATGAGCGACGAGACCCGGCAGGAGACCATCATGCTGTCGGACGTGATGGGCGTCTCGATGCTTGTCGAGACCATCAACCACCGCACCGGCGGGAGCTCGACGGAGTCGACCGTGCTCGGTCCGTTCCATGTGGTGGCGTCGCCGCCGCGTGAGCTGGGCGACGACATCGCGCTCGACGGCAAGGGCGAACGATGCCTGGTCGCCGGCCGCGTCGTGGACCTGGACGGCAAGCCGTTGCCCGGCGCGATCGTCGACGTGTGGCAGGCGAACGACGAGGGCTTCTACGACGTCCAGCAGCCCGGGGTCCAGCCCGAGCTGAACCTCCGCGGCCTGTTCACGGCTGACGACAACGGGGAGTTCTGGTTCCGGTCCGTCGTACCGCGCTACTACCCGATCCCGACCGACGGGCCGGTCGGCGAGCTGCTGACCGCGACCGGTCGACACCCGTTCCGGCCGGCGCACCTGCACCTGATCGTGTCGGCTCCCGATCACCGTCCGGTGACGACGCACCTGTTCGTCGATGACAGCCCGTATCTGGACTCCGATGCCGTCTTCGGGGTGAAGGACAGCCTGGTCCGGGAGTTCCCGCAGGTCGATGACCCGGCTCGTGCCGCAGAGCTGGGGCTGCCGAACCCGTTCCGGGCGGTGGACTTCGAGGTGATCCTGCAGCGAGCGCCGTGATGACCGGGCCGGCCGACTTCGTCTACGAGTCGCTTCCGATGCGGGTCGTTGTTGGCCCTGGCACTGTGACGCGGGTGCGAGGCGAGCTCGACCGGCTGGGCGTCACCCGCGCGCTCGTGCTGTGTACGCCGGGGCAGGCGCCGTTGGGTCGCGCCGTCGCGGACCTTCTCGGCGAGGTGTCGGTAGGGCTGCTGGCCGAGGCGCGGATGCACGTACCGGTTGCGGTAGCCGAGCGCGCCCGCGACCTGGCGCGGGAGGTCGGTGCGACCGGGTGCGTCGCCGTCGGCGGCGGCTCGGCGATCGGGCTGGGCAAGGCGGTGGCGTTGGACCTCGGGTTGCCCGTGGTCGCCATCCCCACGACGTACGCCGGCTCGGAGATGACGCCGGTCTGGGGCCTGACCGACGACACCGGAAAGCGCACCGGCCGCGACCCGCGGGTGTTGCCGCGCAGCGTCATCTACGACCCGGAGCTGACGGTGTCTCTGCCGGTGGCCACCTCGGTGACGAGCGGCTTCAACGCGGTGGCGCACGCCGTCGAGGCGCTGTACGCGCCGGACGCCACACCGATCATCTCGTTGATGGCCGGAGAGGGGACGCGCGCGGTCGTTGCGGCGCTGCCGGACATCGCGGCCGACCCCACCGATCTGGAGGCTAGATCGGCTGCCCAGTACGGTGCGTGGCTGTGCGGCGCGTGTCTCGCAGCCACGACGATGTCGTTGCACCACAAGCTCTGCCATGCCCTCGGTGGCACCCTCGACCTGCCGCATGCCGAAACTCATACCGTCGTACTCCCGCATGTCCTGGCCTACAACCAGGCCAGCGCTCCGGCGGCTCGGCGCGCGCTGGTCACTGCCCTGGACACCGATGACCCGGCGCTGACGCTCTGGCAGCTGGCCGGCGATCTGGGCGCGCCCCGGTCGCTCCGCGAACTCGGGATGGTCGCCGCGGACATCGAGGTGATCGCCGCCCAGGCGACCGACAACCCGTATGCCAACCCGCGGCCGGTCAGCCGCGAGCACGTGGCTGCGTTGCTCCGTGACGCGTGGTCCGGTGCCCGGCCGGGCTCGTCGAGTGGGTGACGCGCGAGTGTGGGCCTAGGCCTTGCGAGCGATCCGGGTTTCCCGCGCGAGAAGGGTGCCCTTCAGCGTGCTCAGGGTGAGGGTCTTGGCGGTGCAGTGGAACGCCTCGTGGGTGACGCCACTTTGGGGCAGCGCGCCCCGATGGTGCTTGCCGCGGTAGTGATAGCTGTTCGTGCTGCTCCTGGTCCAGCCCTTCTCGGTGCTTCGTAACCGATGCCGGCCGGTCACCTTCAACAGCAGTCGTTGGTAACCGTGGATTACCTGCTTGAGCCGGTGGCCCCGGTAGCGGCCGATCAGCGGCTTGGCATGGATCCAGGTGTTGTGGTCGATGCCGCTGGCGGAGATGTGGTCGACGTCCCCGCCGCCGTAGCGCATGTGGACCTTGTGCCCTTCGAAGTAGGTCGACGTCTTGATCGCGTCGTCATGCCAGGTGCCGATCAGGCAGTGGGCGCCGATCTTCGGCTTGTGATGCACGGCGGCCGGGTGGCTGTCGGTCACGCCCTCGGCCGCCGGGAGGCCGGTCAGGACAAGGCCGCCCATCGTGGCAGCGACGATCACGATTCGTGACAGAGCAGTGGGCATCCCGTGACCATAACCCCGGTTCCCCGTCACACCCGCCCGCCGATCCGCACCAATGGCCCATCCGTGGGGCTATCGCACCACCCATGGCCCACTGGTGGGGCTATGGCACCACCCATGGGCCATGCGTGTGGGTGTGATGCAGCATGGAGGGGTGACGTACGCGCTCGAGGACTGGGCCACGGTGTCGCCCGTGCTGGGCGCCGAGCTGGGCGGCCTGGATGTGGTGGCGGATCTCGTAGCCGACGGCGACGTCGTGATTCTCTCCGGGGCCGGGCTGTCCACCGAGTCCGGGATACCGGACTATCGAGGCCCGACGGGGCAGGCCCGCCGGGCGGAGCCGATGACCTATCAGGCCTTGATCGGCGCACCGTCGGCCAGACAGCGGTACTGGGCGCGGAGTCATCTGGGCTGGCGCCACATCGTCCGGGCGGCCCCCAACGCGGGACACGAAGCGGTGTCCGAGCTTGAGCGCCGAGGACTCGTCAGCGGGATCATCACGCAGAACGTCGACGGGCTCCATCAGGCGGCTGGCGCGCGTCGTGTCGTCGAGCTGCACGGGGCCTTGGACCGGGTCGTCTGTCTGAGTTGTGATGAGCGAACCGGGCGTGACCGGCTGGACGCGCGCCTTCGGTCTGCGAACGCGGACTGGAACGCTCTGGTGACCCAGATCAACCCGGATGGCGACGTGCTGCTCTCGGACAGTGACGTTGAGCAGTTCGTGGTCGTGGACTGTGAGAGCTGTGGCGGCTGGCTCAAGCCGGACGTCGTGTTCTTCGGCGAGAACGTGCCTCGCGCCCGGGTCGATGAGTGCTACTCGATGATCGAGGCCGCGGGCGCGTTACTGGTCCTCGGGTCCTCGCTGACGGTGGCGTCTGGCTACCGCTTCGTCCGGCACGCGGCCAAGCTCGGCATACCGGTCGCGATCATCAACCAGGGGACGACGCGGGGCGATGCGCTTGCCAGGTGTCGCGTCGACGCACCACTTGGCGCGAGCCTCAGCGCCCTCGTCGCACGACTCGAGGGCCCGACCCCCTGATCATCCGGACGCCGGCCGCGACGAGCCATGGCGGAACGGCGCGTCGAGGATCAGGAGCAGCACGATCGCCAGCGCCGCGGCACTGACGACGTACCAAGGCCACGGTCCCAGGACCGAGAGCAGCGAGGCGTGCGGCGGCACAGCGGCCAGGAACATGTAGTTCGAGCCGGTCAGCCAGTCGAAACCGCCGACGAAGATGGTGTAGCCCACCGTGATGGCGAACACCCGTGGCACCGACCCGCGCCGCGGCCGCCTCCGCACGCCGAGCACCAGAAACACCGCCGCCAGAACGATTCCGACGTGACCCACGACGTACTCGAAGAACTCGAGGTGTGGGAAGCCGACCGACAGGTCGGGCGTCGCCACCGCCTGGAGAGTGCCGGCGAGCCCCCAGAAGTACGTCAGCTCAACCGCGAGCTGCAGCTGCGGTCGCCAGCACGCGACGGCGGCAACGACCAGGGCCACGTCACACAGCGCCAGCGGCAGCGAGGACTGCACGCTCCAGTGGCCGTTCACCCACGGAGCGGTAACAAACACCAAGGCGTCGGCAAACAGGACGAGAGAGATCGCGCGACCGGCGTACCCGACCCACCGGCCGGGTCGACGCCTGGCAGCGAGGCACAGGGCAGCGCCGGCCGCGACGCCGAGTGTGACGGCGACCCAGTAGGCGACCGGCGAGGTCACCGACTCATCATCCCCCCGCCGAGCCGACCTGACGCCCGCGAATCTATGGAACCCTCGGCCTCGTGAGCGACCGGCGGGAGGTCTCGGGCTGGTCGATGTACTCGTGGGCCAACCACGGCTGGGAGACAACGGTCTCGACCGTCCTGATCGGTCCGTGGCTGCTGGCATTGGCCACTGAGCACCGCCCCGGGTCGGCGACGCTGTTCAGCGTCGGCGGTCTCCACCTCAAGGCGGAGTCGTTTCCGTCCTTCGTCGTCACGCTGGCCGCGCTGGCGCAACTCGTCGTGCTGCCCTCGCTCGGGGCGGCATCCGACCGGTTGGCCGCGCGGCGCCGCTGGCTGTCCGGCGCCTGCGTCGCGGGGTCGGCCATAGCTGTCCTGCTCGCCGCGACGTCGGGCGGACAGTACGTCGTGGCTGGCGCCCTGTTCATCGTCGGGAGCCTGGCGTACGGCGGGTCGAACGTGCTCTACAACGCCTACCTCCCGGAGATCGCGTCCCCGACGGAGCGGGACTCCATCTCCAGCCGCGGCTTCGCCTACGGATACGTCGGAGGCGGGATCCTGCTGGCCGCGAATCTCGGGCTGCTGCTGGCACATCACGACATCGGCCTCAGCAAGCCGACCGCCGTACGGATCTGCTTCGTCTCGGCAGGTGCCTGGTGGGCAGGTTTCGGCCTGTGGTCGCTGCGGCGGCTGCGCGACCAGCCTCGACCCGTCGACCTCTCGGGGCCGAGCGGGCCGCGATCGTCCACGCGGGAGACGATCCGGCTGGTCGGGCGGATGCCACAGACCCGGCGATACCTCTTGGCGTATCTGCTGTTCTCCGATGCGATCTCGGCGGTGATCGGTCTGTCATCGACGTTCATCACCCATGAGCTGTTCGGCAACAGCGCCTCGCGGGCGGCCACGTTCCTGTTCGCGCTGATCCTGCTCATCCAGTTCGTCGCCATGGCCGGTGCCGTGGCGTTCGCCCGCCTCGCCGCGCGCTTCGGCACCAAGCGCGTGCTGTTGAGCAGTCTCGCGGTCTGGTGCCTCGTCATCCTCTACACCTACGCCGCCCTGAACTCCAAGGCGCAGGCAGTCGCTGCCGGCGTCGTGATCGGCATCGTGCTCGGCGGATCACAGGCCCTCGCCCGCTCGTTGTGGTCGCAGCTCATCCCGCCGGGTCGTGAGGCCGCGTTCTTCGGGATCTTCGAGGTGGCCAACGAAGGGACGGCGTGGATCGCGCCGCTGTTGTTCACCCTCGTCGTCAACGCAACCGGCTCCTACCACCAGGCGATCCTGTCGTTGCTCATCCTGTTCGTGACCGGCGCTGGCGTGCTCGCGTTGACGGATCTGGAGTCGGCCCGTACCGAGCAGGAACGTCTCGCAACGTAGCCAGATGCACCGAATGCGCGGAAAAGTGACGCCGGTTGGCCCAATCGAGTGACGCGTTATCGGTGGTTTCGCGCCGTACTCTCGTTATATGGCCGGACCAGGTGGAATGACGCTGCCGTCCCGCGCGTCCGGTGTCATCGATCGGTCGCTCGGTGAGGAGACGATCCTCTACGACACCCGTAGCGACAAGGTCCACTTGCTGGACCCGCTTGCCGCCGTGGTGTGGAACAGCTGTGACGGGTGCTCGCACACCGCCGGCCAGCTGGTCGCGGCCGTCCGCGAGATCGACCCGGCCGCCGACAGTCGCACCGTGGACGCTGCGCTCAGCCGGCTCGAGGAGATCGGGGTCCTCTCGCACGGCATCTCCCGCCGCACGATGCTGGCGCGGGCCGCCGCCGTCGGCACCGGAGTCATCGTCATCCCGACCGTGACCAGCCTGGTGGGGCCGGTCGTCGCCGCCCACGCCAGCACGATGCACACCATCGTCCTGCAGAGCACCGCGCAGACAGCTGGGAAGCGGGATCCCGCGATCCAGGCCTGCGACAGCGCATCCGGCACGTACATCGCGGCCTACGCCTACACCAACTCGACGTACTCCACGGTGGCCGGCACCGGCTGGGTCAGCTTCAACAATGGCGGCAGCGGCCTCAACCAGCACTACTACTACCGGATCCCGTTCACCTTGCCGACCGGCTTCAACCATGCGTCGATCACCCTCACTGGCTACACCGACGACTCCGCCGTGGTCTGGCTGAATGCACCGACGACAGCACTGGGTGGCACTCAGATCGGTACGGTCGGGGCCTGGAACGGCACTGCGACAACGTTCACCTACAACGGCACGGCTGGGTGGAACTGCGGCACGCATTACCTCTACTTCGTCGAGTTACAACTCCGGCGGTGGCGCGGAGGGCATCGACTTCTCCGCCACCATCACCTACAGCGCCTGACCTCGCACCTCGGCGAGTTCCCGCGCTAGCCGGCTCACCAGAGCCGCTGCCGGCTCTTCGGTGACGTCCCGCCAACGAGCCCCCGCCCACAGGTGGAGGTTGTCGACGTCCCCCGCAGCCGCAGCGGCTGCGCGGATCGGTCGGGTCACGTGATGGACCTCTGGGTAGCTGGCCGGCGCGTTGTCGCCCCGCAGCCGGACGAACTCGTTGACCAGCGCTCGTGCCGGGCGGCCCGTGAAGGCGCGGGTGAACGTCGTCTCGGCGAACGGCGCCTCGAGCAGTGCCCGCCGATACGTCGCAGCCGCGCCCGACTCCGGGCAGCACACGAACGCGGTTCCCAACGCCGCAGCCACGGCGCCGCGGTCCAGCGCCGCGCCGATGTCGGCTCCGCTGGCCATGCCACCCGCCGCGATCATCGGTACGGCGCTGACCTTCGCGACCGCTTCGAGCAGGTCGAGGACGCCGACGGCTGGGCCGCCGGCGGCAAGCGATGTGTCATCCCGGAACAGGCCGCGATGGCCGCCGGCCTCGGCGCCCTGCACCGCGAGCAGATCCACGCCGTCCTCGGTGGCCAGGGCAGCCTCCGCCTCGGAGGTGACCGTGGCCGCCACCAGCGCCCCGGTGTCACGGCGCAACCGCTCGCAGAGCTCGACCCCTGGCCGGTCGAAGGTGACACTCACCACTGCAGGTCGATGTCGGGACAGTACGTCGAGCTTCGCGGCCAGCCCGTCGTCGTCCCACCTCGCTGCCCCCGGTGCGGTCCCAAGTCGTTCGGCGAGTGGCACCAGGCTCGCGCGGTAGGCCTCGACGGCGGTGAGGTCGGCGGTCCGGGGTGAGGGCAGGAACAGGTTGACGCCGTATGCCTGGTGGGTGAGGGCCTCGATCGAGGCTGAGCTGCTCCTCGAACGCATCCGGAGTCAGGTAACCCGCGGCGAGGAACCCCATCCCTCCGGCGTCACTCACCGCGGCCGCGAGCACGGGCGTCGACGGCCCTCCCGCCATCGGCGCGGCGATGATCGGCAACCGGTTCGGCAACAGTGGCATCGGCAGGCGGCTACTTACGGGCGGCAGGCAGCTCGGCCCAGATGACCTTGCCGACGGGGAGCAGGTCGCACCCCCAACGTTGCGCCAGGTGCTGCACGATGGCGAGCCCCCGGCCACTGTGGTCCTCCGACGCGGCGGCGCGCAGCCATGGGCGGGTTGGGCCAAGATCCTCGACAGCGACACGGATGTGATCTGGACCGCATTCGACCGTCACCCGGAAGGGCGATGTCGCGTGCTCCACCGCGTTGGTGGCCAGCTCCGAGGTGATGAGCGAGGCATCACCGAGAAGGTCGTCCTTGCCCCACGACGCGAGGATGCCTGCGACGAATCTGCGGGCAGCTGGCACGGCTCCCGGCACCGGCAGGAACACCGCCGACGTCGCCGTCGGACTCACCGCCGGGTGGTCGTAGGCGTCCAGGGTCGAGTAGCTCGCGGGTGCGAGAACCTCGGAGTGCAGCGCGCAGTTACGCCGGGTCGCGTCGAGCGATCCGCCCGTCAGGATGCTGGCCGGATAGCCACACAGCAGCCGGAACTGCCGACCGACTGCGAGCTGGTTCCACAGCTTCTCGAGCTCAAGGGCACCGACGACATTGCCGTAGCTCCAGAGCAGACCGACCATCTCCCCGAACACCCGTAGCGGGGATCCGTCCGCGGCTGCCCCATCCAGGACCGGGCCCACGGTTCGCAGGAACACATCGGCATCCGGGATGCCGTTCACGGTGAACCGGGCAAGCGTCTCGCGTGCGTCCATCGCGATGTACCGGCCCGACCAGCGAGCCCGCTCCGGGTCCATGGCCGCGAGCAGCAGCGCGTCGTCGAGGGCGTCCAGGTGTTCGGCCGTTGCCACGACGATGACGCGCTCTCCGTCCGCCAACCCGTCCGCGACGAAACCGGCGACCTCGGCAACCAGGTGGCTGTCGCGGTCGTAGAAACCGGCCGCATGGTCGTGCGGACCGGCACACCGAGCCGTGTCCCTCACGAGCGAAGAGTACGCCGCACGTGCGTTCGGCTAGCGCACATGCGATCAGTTGCGCGAACCGGCCCCGGCTACTTGAGGCAGCCTTCCTTGGAGGCGGTCCTCGCGTGGATCGACTTATGAGCGGTCGTCGACGTACTGGGAATCGGCCGGTCGTGCAGGATCGCCTTCCACAGCAGCGGGGCCTTCACCGGATCCCACTGCACGTCCGCGCTTGGTACGTCGGATGACGGCGCTGGGTTGAGCGGGACGGTGAGCAGCTGCACGCCGCCGGAGCCGACGTTGTGCAGCGCCGACGCCAGCTGGCGCATCGTCGAGAAGCCGAACCCGTCGGTCGTGAGCGAGTGGGCCACCGCGGAGAGCACCTTGGTGAGCTTGATCGGGTCGAGCAGGAGGCCACCGCTGGTGACCTTACGGATCATCGCGCCGATGAACTGCTGCTGCCGCTTGATCCGGTCGATGTCGCTGCCGTCACCGATGCCGTACCTCGCCCGCATCAGGTCCAGCGCCTGGCCACCATTGATCTCGACGCTCTTGCCAGCTGGGAGCTTGAGACCGCTCCCGATCGGCTGGCCGGTAGCGGGATCAGTGCGCTTCGGGTCGTTCAGCGGTTGAGCGACGCACATCCGGACCCCGCCCAGTGCCTCGACGATGTGCTCGAAGCCCACGAAGTTGACCACGGCGTAGTGGTCGATCCGGATGTCGGTCAGATGCTGGATCGTCGTGATGGTGCAGCTGGCCCCGCCTTCGGAGAAGGCGGCGTTGAACTTCGCCGTGAGCGGCTGGGAATGTTTGCCGTGCGGCAGGTTGCATGACGGGATCGACACGTAGGAGTCGCGGGGGATGCTCACCAGCGTCGCGTGGTTGCCGCCGGCCGAGATGTGCAGGATCAGCGTGGTGTCCGAGCGCTGACCCGGCACGTCTGATCCGCCCGTGCCGGAGCCGTTCGCGCCCGCGCGGCTGTCCGACCCGATCAGCAGGAAGTTCTCGGCGTTCGCGACCGGCTTTGGCGGCGGCGGCCCGGCCGGAACTGGGCGGGCGACGGTGATGCCGCCCTCGATGTGCCGCGCCACGAAGAAGATGGTGCCTCCGGCAAGTACGACGACGACGGCGAGACCGAGCGCCGTCCAGCGCAGCACCCGGACCCAGCGGGGTCTCGGACCTTGGGGCGGCGTGGGTTCATTCGAGGTCATCACAGTCCTGATGTCCTACCCGGTCGCGGTGGGTGGTTTAACCGCCCACCATCGGGGGCAAACAACAGGGCCGCCGTCGGCAGATGCCTATAAACCGTTGATAGTCAAGGGCTGTCACCCGAACGGGCGGTTTCCGGTCAAACGCCCAGGGGATCAACAGCGAGACAGTTAGTTTCACTCGCTGATGGGGGGAAGACGCCATGCCCACGGTGTCCAAGACCTTTCAGCGGATCGGCGGAGCAGCCGTTGCCGCTGGGTTGCTCGTGCCAGTAATGGCGGTTGCCGCGAACGCCGCGCCGCATTCGAGCGCTGCCCGTGCGACCTCCTGCTCCAGCAAGGCGGCGACCAGCACCTCGGTCGCCCGGCTCGGCGCCGGTGTCAGCCTCACGACTGGCCAGGACGGCAACCTGTTCCCCGCCGGCACTTCGACTCGGCTGCAGGTCACCAACGCCTCCAGCGGGCCCGCCACCCAGCAGGTCCGGCTGCAGGTGAGCAACCAGAGCCAGTCCGTGGGCACGGTTCAGGCGTCCGTGAGCCGCCCCGCCGCCAAGGCCGCCGCGACCACCGCACGGAAGTCCGTGACGGTGCCGAACCGGCCGGGCTGGTACCAGATCCGCGCTGAGCGCGTCAGCGGCGGCCAGGTCCTCGGCGTCAGCTGCCTCTGGTACGGCGTCGCAATGCCGCACGCTTCGCTCAACCTCGACACCCTGCCCGCCGGCAAGGACTGGGGCGGCCCCAGCCCGCTGCGTGACGTGGCGCTCAACGCGCAGCTCGGACTGAACGTCGTCCGGGTCCAGCTCAACGTTGCCGACTATCTGGCGAACCCCGGCTACGCCGACCCGCAGCTCACCCAGGCCGCCCACCAGGCCGCCAGGCTCGGGCTCCGGTTCGTCGTTCAGATCGGCCAGGGCGCCCCCGACGAGACCGCCGCCGTCAAGAACGGCACCTGGGGACACCTGGTCCGCCGGATCGCCACGACGTACCCCGCAGTCCGCTACTGGTCACCCTGGAACGAGCCCAACGCCGGCGAGTTCTTCTACGGCAGCGTCAAGACCTACATCGACCGGGTTCTCGTGCCTGCCGACCACGCGGTGCACGCGGTCAGCCCGAAGGCAAAGGTCGTCGGCGGATCCGCCATCGGTGACGACGCGCCCTGGTGGAACAAGTTCGCGGCACTCGGTGGGTTCCACGACAGCGACGCGATCGCGGTCAACCCTTACACCTCCTACCTCGGTGCTCCCGAGACCAAGGGTCTGCTCGGCGACCTCCGGCTGGTCCGCCACCTCGCGAAGACCCACGGCGCCTCGCACAAGGCCATCCTCGACACCGAGTCGGCCTACTCCTCGTCGTACCAGGGCGTCCACGCCACCCTCACCACCCAGGCCGACTACGTCTCCCGCAAGTACGTCCTGGAACGCGCCCTCGGCGTCGACTCCGGCGAGTACCTGATCGAGGGTGGCTATCAGAACTGGGACATCATCGACTACAACCACGGCGTCAAGCCCGCAGCCATGGCGCTGTCCGCGGCATCCACTCTGCTGGCTCACCGCCACTTCGTCGGGTGGATCCACACCGGCAAGGCCGACGTGTACGCAGCTCGCTTCTCCGGAACGACCACGAGCAGCAAGCAGCTCATCGTCACCTGGTCGTCGTCGGGCTCGCACCAGGTGGGACTGCGTGGCAGCCACTCCGGTTACAGCGCCTTCGGCGCCTCGGCGCACTTCCACGGTCACGTGAAGGCAACCGGAGCCCTCAGCTTCCTGAGCGTGTCGGCCGGCTCCAACCCGCTGACCTGACCGACCCGCCGGCTCAGCGCAGTCGGTAGAGCACCTCACCCGCGTCCGGTACGACGAGGGTGTCCGGGTCGGCCTCGAACGCTGCGATGTCGACGCTCGCTGGATCGAGATAGTTCAGGTTCACGGATCGGACGACCGCCTCGGGAATCCCCGTCGCCAGGGTGACCGTCACGCGGTCGCGCTCACCATCGCGGTCGTCCCAGGTGCCGGCGCCGCGCAGGTGGGTCGAATGTGCCAGCACGGACCAGTGGATGTCCTGGTAGCTGTCCCACTGCTTCACGAAGTAGTCCCGGCAGTGGTAGCCGATCCGGTTGATCTCCGGGTGCATCGGTGCGATCTCGCGTGATGTGCGGCGCATAGATCACGACCTCGCCGCCGTCGGCGATTACCGGCTCGACTTTGTAGAAGCCCTTCGCCGCGGTCCAGATGTCGTCGTACCGTTGCGGCATCAGGGAAACGGCGCGCCGCATTGGCGCGTCGAGGTACCGAACATGGGTCAGCGCCGCGATGTCCGCGGCAGCGGCCCAGGCCCGCTCCGGTGTCCCGAAGGCGGCGGCGTGCAGCGCGTCGCGGCCGGTCTGGGCGACCACGCACAGGGCAAGTCGCTGGGCGGGGATCAGCGCCGCCGCCTCGTCGATCAGCGCGCGGACGGGCGTCGTTCCACGCGTGCCGATGATGCTGGCGCTGGTGATCAGCGCACCGAGCCAGTGTGAGAGGTCGATGATCTCCTGACCCGCGACGCCGGGGAAGAAGTACTTGTTGCCGCCCGAGAACCCGACCACCTCGTGGGGGAACACCGGTCCGACGACCAGCGCGATGTCGTGCTCCGCCACGGCGCGGTTCAGCGTCACGTCGACGGCCCGGTGCAGCAGACCGCCGGAGAGCTCACCGACCCGCTCGGCGGAGATCGTGCCCAGGTCGACGAACGTGCGCGGGTCCTGCCAGTCGTGGTTGCGCACCTGCAGCCCGGGATAGGTCTCGTCGAGTCGGCCGACCCGGTAACCCAGCCAGTCGGCGAGCTCGGTCTCGGACATCGGCGCGTGGGTGCCCAGTGCCACCAGTGCCGTCAGCTTCGAGACCCGGCCATGCAGGCAGCGATGGATGCTGCTGAGCAGCAGCGGCAGCGGGCAGCTGCGCGTCGCGTCCGGCACCACGATGCAGACGCTGCGACCGTCGAGATCGAGCGGCTGTAACGACTCCCGCACGAACTCCACGACCTGGTCTTCACTGAGTGCAGCGTGGGCAGCGCCGACGACCGCGTCGAACTCCGCGCCGCCGGCATCGCGGTCCAGCGGGTTCGTGACGTAGCCGGTCGGCATCCGGTTGGCCTTCCGTGCCCGCACCAGGCCACGCTAGTGACATGACGCCGTCCTCAGCCAGCCCGCCGGACCCCGACCGGCTGTTCCCGGCCGACCCCGGAGTGCGTGGCGTTGCTCGGCGCATCCACGACCATGTCCGAGATCTGCCGATCCTCTCGCCGCACGGGCACGTCGACGCCCGCGTGCTGCTGGACGACGCTGCGTTCAGCGATCCGGCCACCCTGCTGATCGCGCCGGATCACTACGTGTTCCGGCTGCTGCACGCCTCCGGCGTACCGCTCGAGAGCCTCGGCGTCGGCCGCGACGCGCTCACCGAGGACGAGGCGCGGACGGCGTGGCGGTTGCTGTGCAGTCATTGGCCTGCGTTCCGCGGTACGCCGGTCCGCTACTGGCTGGAAGTGGCGCTGGCCGAGATCTTCGGCGTGACGGAACGGCTGAGCGTCGAGACCGCCGACGCGGTGTTCGACCAGGTTGCGGACTGCCTGGGCCGGCCGGAGTTTCGTCCGAGAGCGTTGTTCGAGCGGTTCGGGATCGAGGTCCTGGCGACGACCGACGACCCGTGCGACGACCTCGCCGCTCACGCCGCGCTGCGCGCCGATCCGTCGTGGTCCGGCCGCGTGATCCCGACCTTCCGTCCCGACCGCTACCTCGAGCCGGACTCGCCCGGGTGGGTCGAGGCGGTGGCTGCCCTGGGACGCGTCAGCGACATCGACACCGCCAGCTACCCCGGATTCGTCGCGGCGTTGGAGAACCGGCGCCGCTACTTCATCGACCACGGTGCGGTGTCGAGCGACCACGCGCACCTCGACGTCCGGACCGATCCGCTGGACCCGGCGGAGGCCGACCGCATCTACCGATCGGCGGTGCGCGGCATGGCCACCACGGCGGAGGTGACCGCCTTCCGTCGCCACATGCTCGGGGAGATGGCCCGGATGTCGTGCGAGGACGGCCTGGTGATGACGCTGCATCCCGCCGTGCGCCGCAACCATCATCCGGCGACCTTCGAGCAGTTCGGGCCCGACACCGGGAACGACATCCCGGTGCAGGCTGAGTTCACCCGGGCCCTAGCGCCGACGCTCGCGCGCTACGGCACCCACCCGAGCCTGCACCTGGTCCTGTTTACGGTCGACGAGACCACGTTCTCGCGCGAGATCGCGCCGTTGGCAGGCTTCTACCCCTCGGTGTACGTCGGTGCACCGTGGTGGTTCCTCGATGCGCCGGATGCGATCCGGCGGTTCCGGGCGGCGGTCACCGAAACCGTGGGGTTCAGCCGCACCAGTGGCTTCGTCGATGACACGCGCGCGTTCTGCTCCATCCCGGCCCGCCACGACATGTCACGCCGGATCGACGCCGGCTATCTCGCCGGCCTCGTCGCGGAACACCGACTCGATGAGGACGAGGCGCTCGACACCGCTCGCGCTCTCGTGGTTGACAACCCGAGAGCGGTCTTCAAGCTGTGAGCCAGTCGCCTGCCGGGCCGCCGCCACTGTCACGCCGCGCCGGCGACGGCCGCGAGAGCGCGCCGGTCCGTCACGTGCATCTCGGGCTCGGTAGCTTCTTCCGCGCCCATCAGGCCTGGTACACCGAGCACAGCCCCGATCGCGACGAGTGGGGGATCGCAGCGTTCACCGGACGCCGCCCTGACCTGGCCGACACCCTGGCGAGCCAGGACAGCCTCTACACGATGGTGACCCGCTCCGCGTCGGAGGACGGGTTCGAGGTCGTGAGCAGCCTGTCGGCCTGCTATTCCGGGACCGACCAGGTCAGCTTTGAGGCCCACCTCGCCTCGCCGGAGGTGAGACTGCTGACGCTGACCGTCACGGAGGCGGGCTATCAACTGACGGGCAACGAGCGGCAGACCGTGCCGGGGCGATTGGTTGCCGGCTTCGCCGCTCGCCGGACGGCCGATGCCGGGCCGATCGCCGTCGTCCCGTGCGACAACCTGCCTCGCAACGGTGAGGTGCTGGCGCGGGTCGTGCACCAGGCAGCCGACCGCGTCGATCCCTCGCTGGCCGGCTGGATCGAGGAGTCGGTCAGCTTCGTCGACACCGTGGTGGATCGGATCACGCCGCGGCTCGACCCGGCTGACCTCGGGCTGGTAGCCGCCGCGACCGGTCGCGCGGATCGAGCGCCCGTCGTGACCGAGCCGTTCAGCGAGTGGGTGCTGCGCGGTTCGTTCCCCGCTGGGCGGCCGGCCTGGGAGGACGCCGGGGCGCGGTTCACCGACACCATCGAGCCGTTCGAGCACCGCAAGCTGTGGCTGCTCAACGGCGGTCACTCGCTGCTCGCGTACGCCGGCAGCGTGCGCGGGCACCGCACCGTGGCCGACGCAGTCGCCGACGAGACCTGTCTCGGCTGGCTCGACGAATGGTGGCAGGAAGCGGCTCCGCAGCTGGAGCTACCGGAGTCCGAGATCGCCGACTATCGCAAGGCTGTGCTCGATCGGTTCGGGAACGACCGAATCCGTCACCAGCTGGCGCAGATCGCGGCGGACGGGTCGCAGAAGCTGCCCGTCAGGGTGGTGCCGGTGGTGCTGGCGGAGCGGGCCTTCGGGCGAACTCCGGTCGGTGGCCTGCGGATCCTCGCCGGCTGGCTGTGCCACCTGCGTGGTTTCGGCGTACCGATCATGGATCCCGAGGCCGCGGAGCTGACCGACCTGGCGGCCGGATCCCTGGGTGGCGCCGCGGCACGGGTGTTGAGCTGGCTCGCCCCGGCTCTCGGCGACGACGCCGTCGCCGTCTCGACGGTCCGAGAGCTCGCAGCCGACCTGCAGTCGTGACGAACTCGGGCATTCCGATTTCTCGACCAGTTTCTCGACCAGCATGGCCAACTAGCACGAGTAACTCGGCCAACTCGCCCGAGTAATGTAAGTCGTAACCGGATCGACCGTCCTGCCGAGGAGTAGCCGTGACCGATACCAGCAGCTGGAGCTTCGAGACCCGCCAGATCCATGCCGGGCAGGTGCCGGACCCCGCCACGGGCGCCCGCGCGCTCCCGATCTACGCGACGACGTCCTACGTCTTCCGCGACACCGAGCACGCGGCCAACCTGTTCAGCCTCGCGGAGCCGGGCAACATCTACACCCGGATCATGAACCCGACGCAGGACGTCGTGGAGCAGCGCCTCGCGTCGCTCGAGGGCGGCGTCGGTGCACTGCTCGTCAGCTCGGGCCAGGCGGCGACGACGCTCGCGCTGCTCAACGTCGCCGAGACCGGTGACCACGTGCTGTCTTCGGCCAGTCTGTACGGCGGCACCTACAACCTGTTCCACTACACGCTGCCGAAGCTCGGCGTCGAGGTGGAGTTCGTCGAGGACCAGGACGACCTCGACGAGTGGCGCTCGAAGTCCCGGGACAACACCAAGGCCTTCTACGCCGAGACGATCGGCAACCCGGCCGGCAACGTCCTCGACATCGAGGGCGTCGCCGGTGTTGCGCACGAGATCGGCGTACCTCTCGTCGTCGACAACACGATCGCGACGCCGTACCTGATCCGCCCGTTCGAGCACGGCGCCGACGTCGTCGTGCACTCGGCGACGAAGTTCATCGGCGGGCACGGCACGGTGATCGCGGGCGCCATCGTCGATGGCGGCACGTTCGACTACTCCAACGGCCGGTTCCCCGGCTTCACCGAGCCCGACCCGAGCTACAACGGCATCGCGTTCTGGCCCGCACTCGGCGCCGGCAGCTACATCGCCAAGACCCGGGTGCAGGGGCTGCGCGACATCGGCACCGCGCTCTCGCCGTTCAACGCCTTCCTGCTCGCCCAGGGCCTGGAGACGCTGAGCCTGCGGATGGATCGTCACGTGGCCAACGCGGTCCGCACTGCCGAGTGGCTCGAGGGACGGGACGAGGTCGAGCGGGTCCAGTACGCCGGCCTGGCGTCGTCCAAGTGGAACGCTGCCGCCAAGAAGTACGCACCCAAGGGCGCGGGATCGGTGCTGGCGTTCGAGATCAAGGGTGGCGTCGAGGCCGGCAAGAAGTTCGTCGAGTCACTGGAGCTGTTCAGCCACGTGGCCAACATCGGCGATGTCCGGTCGCTCGTGATCCACCCCGCATCGACGACCCACTCGCAGCTCAACCCGGCCGAGCAGATCAGCACCGGCGTGACGCCGGGGCTGGTGCGGCTGTCGCTGGGGCTCGAAGGCATCGAGGACATCCTCGCCGACCTGGACGCGGGTTTCCGCGCGGCGAAGGGCGCCTGACCTCAGGTGCCCGACCCCTTGCCGCCGGTCCCCGCCACCGGGGCCTGGCGGGACGGCGATCCGCCGGGCGACCGTCGGTTCGTCGACCTTCCCGGTCGACTGTCCCTCGAGGCCGGCGGCGAGCTACCCGGTGTCCAGGTCGCGTACGAGACCTGGGGATCGTTGTCCGCCAACCGCGACAACGCCGTACTGGTGTTGCATGCGCTGACCGGCGACAGCCACCTCGCCGGACCGGCCGGGCCAGCGCATCGGGCGCCCGGGTGGTGGGCCGACATGGTGGGCCCCGGTCGCCCGCTCGACCCCGACCGGTGGTTCCTGGTCTGCCCCAACGTGCTCGGCGGCTGCCAGGGCACGACCGGCCCCTCGTCAACGGCCCCGGATGGGAAGCCGTGGGGTTCACGGTTCCCTGAGATCACCGTCCGTGACCAGGTCACGGTCGAGCGCTTGTTCATGGACGCGCTGGGCATCCCGCGCTGGGCGTCAGTCGTCGGTGGCTCGATGGGTGGGATGCGCGCGCTCGAATGGCTGATCGGCCACCGCGACCGGGTCGACTCCGGGCTGGTGCTGGCCGTGGGCGCCTACAGCACGGCCGACCAGATCGGGCTGCAGACCACGCAGCAACACGCGATCATGACCGATCCGGCGTACGCCGGTGGTGACTACTTCGACGCTCCCGACGGAGAGGGGCCGCACGGTGGGATGGGGGTCGCCCGCCGGATCGCGCACCTGTCCTACCGCAGTGAGTTCGAGCTCGGCGAGCGCTTCGGCCGGTCGCCGCAAGGCAACGAGGACGTGCTCCGCGGTGGTCGGTACGCCGTGCAGTCCTACCTCGACCATCACGCCGACAAGCTCGCCCGCCGCTTCGATGCGGGCAGCTACATGGTGTTGACGCAGGCGATGAACACCCATGACGTGGGACGCGACCGAGGTGGTGTAGCTGCCGCGCTCGGACGCATCGAGTCGCCTGTCGTGGTCGCCGGGATCGACAGCGACCGGCTCTACCCGATCCACCTGCAGCAGGAGATCGCCTCGCTCACACCGACCTCGGACGGGCTCCGGACGGTTCGGTCGCCGTACGGTCATGACGGGTTCCTGGTCGAGACCGAGGCGGTCGGAGAGCTGCTGCGGGAAACCCTTGAGCTGGCGCCGGCCGCTGAGGAGGAACATGCCCATCATCCGTAAGGTCAACGTCCCCGGACTCGAGCGACTCCCGGCCTTCAGCCACGCGACGGTCGTCGGTGACCAGGTCTTCGTCTCCGGCACCCTCGGCATCCCGCCTGGGTCAGACGATCTGACCGACGGCGGGACGGGCGCCGAGACCACGCAGGCGCTGCGCAACACCGAGACCGTGCTGGCGGGCTGCGGTTGCTCGCTGGCCGACGTGGCCAAGGTCAACGTGTATCTCACCGACATGAGCACGTTCCCCGCCATGAACGACGCCTACATCGCGATCTTCGGCGACGACCCGCCGGCACGGATCACCATCGGGTGCAACGGGCTCGCGCTCGGCGCCGCCGTCGAGATCGACTGCATCGCCTTCGTCCCGGCGGGCGGATCCTGAGCCGGACGGAGGGTCGTCAGGCCGGCGTGCCGACCAGGTGCACACCGGCCTCGCGGAGCTCCTCGACCGTGGTCGCGGCGGTGGTCGGTGAGACCGCCGCCGTGAGGTCGAGCAGCACCGTCGTCTCGAAGCCTTCTCGAGTCGCGTCGAGAGCGGTCGCCCGCACGCAGTAGTCGGTCGCGATGCCGACCACGTCGACATGATCGACATGGTGGTGACGGAGCCAGTCCGCGAGCGACGTGCCCTGCGGGTCGCGGCCCTCGAAGCCGCTGTACGCCGCGGCGTGCCGCCCCTTGTCGAACACCGCGTCGACGCGCTGGGTGTCGAACGCCGGGTGCAGCTCGGAGCCCGGCGTACCGACCCTGCAGTGCGGGGGCCAGCTGTCCACGAAGTCGGGGTGGTCCGAGAAGTGGCTCCCCGGGTCGAGGTGCATGTCCCGGGTGGCGGCGACGGCGTCGTAGTCGCTGGCCGCCAGCATCGCGCTGATTCCCGCTGCGACGGCCGCCCCGCCCTCAACCGCGAGCGTCCCGCCCTCGCAGAAGTCGTTCTGCACGTCGACGACGATCAGCGCGCGGGTCATGGCCGAGCCTCCTCGTGGACCGTCGGAATCGCGGGATCGCCCTGCGACAGCTTGAGGGCCTCGGGTGGCAGTGCATCGCGCGAGGCGCGGCAGTGCTTCCGGGCGGTCGCGAGCGCGGCGATCTCGAGCGGCTCGCCGTCGCGCATCACCGGCACCTGCAGAGGCCGCTCGTCGTCTCGCGGGGCTGTTGCCGGACCGGTCCGCACCATCTCGAGCAACGCCGTACCCGACTCGTCGTGCCGTCTGGTCGCGTACTTGCGGCCGCCATGGGAGATCTTTCCCGGTGACCGCTTCTCGACCGCTTCCATCGTGCCGTCGCTACGCTCCCGCGCGACCAGCTTGTAGACGAACCCAGCGGTGGGAGCGCCGCTGCCCGTGACGATCGACGTCCCTACCCCGTAGGCGTCGGCGGGTGCCGATGTGAGCCCCGCGATCGCGAACTCGTCGAGGTCGCCGGTCACCACGATGCGGGTCTCGGTTGCTCCGAGCTCGTCGAGCAGCCGGCGGACCTGGTGGGCTTGCAGCGCGAGGTCGCCGGAGTCCAGCCGCACCGCGCCGAGCGACGGGCCGCCCGCCTCGACCGCCCGACGGATTCCCTGCTCGACGTCGAAGGTGTCGACCAGCAGGGTCGTGCCGGGACCCAGCGACGCGACCTGGGCCCGGAACGCGCTGAGCTCGTCGTCGTGCACGAGCGTGAACGCGTGGGCGGCGGTTCCGGCGGTCGGCACCCCCCACATCCGTCCCGCCTGCAGGTTGGAGGTCGTGGCGAAACCCGCCAGATAGGCGGCGCGGGCGGCGGCCACCGCCGACTCCTCGTGGGTGCGACGGGAGCCCATCTCGATGCACGGGCGGTCGCCCGCCGCCACGATCATCCGCGCGGCCGCGCTGGCGATCGCGCTGTCGTGGTTGAGGACCGACAGCACCAACGTCTCCAGGACCACACACTCGGCGAACCCGCCCTCGACGGTGAGCACCGGTGAGTCCGGCAGGTAGACCTCGCCCTCGGCGTACGCATCGATCGAGCCGGAGAACCGGTACGACGACAACCATTGCCGGGTATCAGCGTCGACCACCTCGTGCGCGCCGAGGAAGTCAAGGGTGTCGTCGTCGAAACGGAACTCCGGGAGCAGCTGCAACAGCCGGCCGAGGCCGGCCACTACGCCGTACCGGCGCCGGCGGGGCAGCGATCGGGCGAAGACCTCGAAGACGCAACGCCGGTCAGCCGCTCCACTACCTAGGGCGGCCTGGACCATCGTCAGCTCGTACTGGTCGGTGAGCAGCGCGGTCGAGCCCGCCCGATCCGGAGGGGATGTGCCCACGCCTCGACCCTAGTCGGCGCCACGGGTGCCTTTGGAGGTGAGATCATCGCGTCATGTCGGCGCCTACCGTCGAACGCATCGAGCGACCTGACACCGATGACGTCGTCGAACCCGATCGCCCCTGGGTCACGATTGTCTGGAACGACCCTGTCAACCTGATGAGCTACGTGACGTGGGTGTTCCAGCAGCTCTTCGGCTACAGCAAGGAGAAGGCGACCACCTTGATGCTCGACGTCCACCACAAGGGCCGGGCAACCGTCTCCTCCGGTACCCGTGAGCAGATGGAGCGCGATGTCACGCGGCTGCACACCGCGGGGCTGTGGGCGACCTTGCAGCAGGACTGAGATGGGGTCGGTACGCCGCAAAGGCGCCGCCGTTCGCGTCGAGCTCGAGCCGGAGGAGATCGTTCTGCTCCGAGCTCTGGTCGGCGAGGTGCTTCGGCTTCTCGACCCAGGCGCGGCCGAGGCCGGGGCCGACCCGCTCGAGGAGCTGACCGGCATGTCGTCACAGCCGGTCGAGTCGCCGACCGATCCGGCGGTGGAGCGACTTCTTCCCGAGGCCTATGTCGGGGACGACGAGTCGGCGAAGGAGTTCCGGCGGCTCACCGACTCGGACCTGCGCGGCGCGAAACGTGGTGCCCTGCAGCACATCGTCGACTCGCTCGCGGCGGGCGAGTCGACTCGGTCAGGTGCATCACGGTTCTCGCTGGACGAGCCGACCGCCGTGGCGTGGCTGCCCGCCCTCACCGATGTCCGCCTCGTCCTCGCCTCACGGCTCGGGATCGACGAGGACATCGACGAGGAACGGATGGCGGTCGAGCCGGGCACCACGCGGTTCGACGAGATCGCGCTCTACGACTGGCTGGCCTGGCTGCAGGAGGCGCTGGTGCACGCGGTCTCCGGCGACTGACCGTCGTACCCCACCTCAGTCGACCCGATACTCCCAGCCGGGCTGCCAGGTGAGTGGCAGCGCTAGCGAGTGCGAGAGGCGGATCCCATGGACCATCTCGTCGAATGCCCACTTCGTGACCGAGTGACCAACCACGAGGATGCGCTGGTCGGCGTACCTGACCCGGGCGCCGACGAGCCATGCCGCGACCCGGTCCGCAGCCTGCCGCCAGCTCTCACCTTCGGGATAGGGCACGTCGAGGTGGTCGGGACGCCGGAGCTCGCTGACCGGTCTGCCGTCGAGCCGGCCGTAGAGGCACTCGCGCAGTCGGGCATCGGTGATTGTTGAGACTGCGCGGTCGCCGAAGGCCAGTTCCACCGTTTCGACGGCGCGCCGGAGGTCGGAGCTGATCACCGCCTCGATGCCGTCGTCCCGCCGCCGGATGCCCAGCTGGCGAGCCTGCTCGCGCCCGGTCGCCGACAGCTCGCCCGGCAGCCAGCCGGTCGCCCGGCCGGTCTCGTTGTCGATCGTGGTCGCGTGGGTCTCGAAGACCACGCTCAGCACCACCCGGTCACGGTAGTCACCGCCGGGTCGGTGGCGTCGTACCCTCGCAGCCGTGTTGACCGTCACCCAGGAGCAGTACGACGCGATCGTCGCGCACGCGCGTCGTGACCACCCCGACGAGGCGTGCGGGATCATCGCCGGGCCGGTTGGGTCGGACCGGGCCGAGCGGATCGTCCCGATGCTCAACGCCGAGCGGTCGCCGACGTTCTACCGCTTCGACTCGATGGAGCAGCTGCGGGTCTGGCGCGAGATGGACGAGCGCGATGAGGAGCCGATCGTCGTCTACCACTCGCACACCGCGACCGAGGCGTACCCGTCACGCACCGACATCGGGCTCGCGCAGGAGCCGGGCGCCCACTATGTCCTGGTGTCGACCCGTGAACCCGACCAGACCGAGTTCCGCAGCTTCCGGATCCTCGACGGCGAGGTCAGCGAGGAGCCGGTCGAGATCAGCGGCTGACCCGGAATCGCCTCCGGCCGGCTCGCGTTGCGACAATGTGACTATGGCGATCGAAGCGCGCATCCCGACCATCCTGCGTAACTACACCGGCGGCGAGAAGGCCGTGTCCGGCAAGGGCGAGACCCTGGGGGATCTGTTCAGCGACCTGGACTCCCGCCACGAGGGACTGCGCGGCCGGCTGGTCGGCGAGGACGGATCGCTCAACCGGTTCGTCAACGTCTACCTGAACGACGAGGACGTGCGTTTCCTGGGCGGAATCGAGACCCCGATGTCCGACGGCGACGTCGTCACGATCCTCCCTGCGGTCGCCGGCGGCTGACCGCCCCGACATGGCTCGCTTCGACTCGCTCCTGGACTCCGTCGGCCACACCCCGCTGGTCGGGCTGCCGACCCTCTCGCCCTCGCCGGACGTCCGGCTGTGGGCCAAGCTCGAGGACCGCAACCCCACCGGTTCGGTGAAGGACCGCCCGGCGCTGCGCATGATCGAGGCGGCCGAGGCCGAGGGCAGGTTGTCACCGGGCTGCACGGTGCTCGAGCCCACCAGCGGCAACACCGGCATCTCGCTCGCGATGGCGTGCCGGCTCAAGGGCTACCGGCTGATCTGCGTAATGCCCGAGAACACCTCTGTCGAGCGTCGCCAGCTGCTCGAGATGTACGGCGCCGAGATCCGCTCCTCACCCGCGGCAGGTGGCTCCAACGAGGCGGTCGCGGTCGCGAAGGCGCTCGCCGCCGAGCACGCGGACTGGGTGATGCTCTACCAGTACGGCAACCCGGCGAACCCGCTCGCGCACTACGAGACGACCGGCCCCGAGCTGCTCGAAGACCTGCCGACCATCACGCACTTCGTCGCCGGCCTGGGCACTACCGGCACCCTCATGGGCGTGGGCCGCTACCTGCGTGAGAAGGCTCCCGGCGTACGGATCGTGGCCGCCGAGCCGCGCTACGGCGAGCTGGTCTACGGCCTGCGCAACATCGACGAGGGCTTCGTCCCGGAGCTGTACGACCCGGCCATCCTGGACTCGCGGTTCTCCGTCGGGCCGGCCGACGCGCTTCGTCGTACCCGTGAGCTGATCGACGCGGAGGGCATCTTCGCGGGGATCTCGACCGGTGCGATCCTGCACGCGGCGCTGGCCCAGGCGGCTCGGGCCGAGACCGCCGGTGAGCGGGCCGACATCGCCTTCATCGTGTGCGACGGCGGCTGGAAGTACCTGTCGACCGGCGCCTACACCGGCACGCTCGAGCAGGCGACCGAGCGGCTCGAAGGCCAGCTCTGGGCCTGAGCAGCCCGGACCTCGGTTTGTGAACCGCTGCTGCCCGCCGGTGGTAAGCGGCGGTTCACAAACGTCTCCACGACTGCATCATCCACAGATCACGGGGACGCATTGAGGGCGCGCGGTTGTACGGCAACGCTGAGCGGATGCTCAATCCGCGCCGCGACTCCCACCTGTTGAGCGTGGGAGCGGCGACCTCAGGTGCGGCCAGCCTCAACGACTGTCGTGAGGCAGGCCTCAGCGATCGTCGGCTGTGTGATCTTGTCGCTACTGGGCGCTGGCAGTCGCCGTACCCGCGCGCGTTCGTCACCTTCAGCGGGCCGATTCCACGGGCGACGCTTCTGTGGGCGGCAATCATGTACGCCGGCACCGACGCAACACTTAGCGATGTGACTGCCGGCCAGCTGTGGCGGCTCACGCCGGAGTCGCCCGTCATCCACGTGACGGTTCCCTATGCCCGGGACGCTGATGACCAACCGGGCTGCGCGTGCATCGTTCCCGCACGTTGCGGCGCGAGGACTCGCATCCAGTCTTCGCGCCGCGACGGACGACCGTGGAACGAACGGTCCTCGACCTGCTGGCCAGCCAGCCCACGGCGACCGCGGCGCTCGCTCTGGTCGCCAGCGCGCTGCGTACCCCTGGGACGACAGCCGACCGGCTGCGGCTGTCGCTGGCCGAGCGTCCTCGCACCAGATGGCGGAAGGTCGTCGCTGCGGCGCTTCCTGATCTGCACGCTGGGGCGCAGTCGGTGCTGGAGCTGCGCGACGCGGAGCTGCGTCGCAGGCATGGCCTGCAGGCTGGCAGTCGTCAGTTCAAACGCGTCGGGGAAGGAGCGGAGTACCTCGGTGCTTATCGATGAGTTTCGGCTACACGTCGAGAACGATGGGCGGCTCGGACATGACCGCGCCCAAGAGATCTGGCGTGACATGCGCCGTGACAACCGCAGCGAGTTGCTGGGCTACCGGCACCTTCGCTACGGCTGGGCGGATCTGGTCGACCGAGGCTGCCAGGTCGCACTCGAGCAAGCGGAGGTTCTTCGGCAGCAGGGGTGGCGGGGACGATTTCGCCGTTGCCCGCACTGTCCGCCGGGTTTGTGAACCGCTACTGCTCGCCGGCGGGCAGCGGCGGTTCACAGATCGGTGGGGGGTTGGCCGGTAGCCTGTGCGGCGTGGATGCACCGCTCGGCATCTTCGACAGCGGGGTCGGTGGCCTGACCGTCGCTCGCGCTGTGCTGGACCAGCTCCCGGCGGAGCGGATCGTCTACGTGGGGGACACCGCCCACCAGCCGTACGGCCCGCGCCGGATCGCCGACGTCCGCCGGCTCGCCCTCGAGGTGATGGACGCTCTCGTCTCCGAGCACGGCGTCAAGCTGCTCGTGATCGCCTGCAACTCCGCCAGCGCCGCCTGTCTGCGCGACGCCCGCGAGCGCTACGACATCGGTGTGGTCGAGGTGATCCAACCCGCGGTACGCCGGGCCGTCGCCGCGACCCGCAACGGCAAGATCGGCGTGATCGGCACCCGCGCCACCATCGACAGCAGGGCGTACGACGACGCGTTCGCCGCCGCGCCGCATGTCGAGCTCACGACCGTCGCCTGCCCCCGGTTCGTGGAGTTCGTCGAGCGCGGCGATACCAACAGCCCGGAGCTGCTCCAGGTCGCGCAGCAATATCTGGCGCCGATCGTGCACGCCGGCTGCGACACCCTCGTTCTCGGCTGCACCCACTACCCGCTGCTGACAGGAGTCATCTCCTACGTGGTGGGCGACTCGGTGACGCTGGTCTCCAGCGCCGAGGAGACCGCCAAGGACGTCTACCGCGAGCTCGCCCGCACCCAGGGCTTTCGCGACGAGGACCTGCCGGCGCCGGTTCACGAGTTCCTGTCGACCGGCGACCCCGAGCCGTTCGAGCGGTTGGGCCGGCGGTTCCTCGGGCCAGAGGTGGCCGCGGTCGCGCACGCCTCCCGCACCGAGGCTGGCCCCGGGCGCGCGGACCTCAGCGCGTGAAGTTGACCGTTGTCGGGTCGGCCGGCACGTTCCCCGGCCCGGCCTCGGCCTGTTCGTCGTACCTCGTCGAGCACGAGGGGTTCCGGCTGCTGCTCGACGTCGGGAACGGGTCGATCGGGGCGTTGCAGACCGCCTGCGGGCTGCTCGGCCCTGACGCCGTCATCGTCAGCCACCTCCACGGTGACCACTACCTCGACCTGGTGACCTGGACCTATGCCCGCCGCTACCATCCCGACGGAGCGGCCCCGGTGCTGCCGGTCTACGGCCCCCGTGACATCAAGCGGTCGGTCGCCGCCGCATTCGGACGGGACGTGACAGACACGCTCGATGAGGTCTACGACTTCCGCGGCCTGGATCACAACCAGCGGATCGAGGTCGGGCCGTTCACGGTCGACCTCGCCGAGGTGAACCACCCGGTCGAGACCTACGCAATGCGGGTCGGCGCCGGCGGTCGGTCCCTCACCTACAGCGCCGACTCCGGGGTGTGCGACGCCCTCATCGAACTGGCGACCGAGACCGACATGTTCCTGTGCGAGGCGTCCTACCTCGACGGTGAGGACAACCCGCCCGATATCCACCTCACCGGCCGGCAGGCTGCGGAGCACGCGACCAAGGCCGGGGTCGACCGGTTGTTGCTCACCCATCTGGTGCCGTGGGGCGACGAGGCCCGTACCCTCACTGAGGCTCACGACGGCTTCGACAGCGAGATCGCCGTGGCTCGGCCACTGGCCGTCTACGAACTCTGACGAAACATGACGAGAGGTACGACGTGAGCGACTCAGCCGGGACCGGACGACCCGGAGGCCGTGCCACGGACGCGTTGCGCCCGGTCACCATCACGCGTGGCTGGCTCGATCACGCCGAGGGTTCGGTTCTCGTGGAGTTCGGCCGCACCCGGGTGCTGTGTGCCGCGTCGGTCACCGAGGGCGTGCCGCGGTGGCGCAAGGGCAGCGGTCTGGGCTGGGTGACCGCGGAGTACGCGATGTTGCCGCGAGCCACCCACACCCGCAGCGACCGCGAGTCGGTCAAGGGCCGGATCGGGGGCCGCACCCACGAGATCTCCCGGCTGGTCGGCCGTTCGCTGCGTGCCGCGATCGACTACAAGGCGCTCGGCGAGAACACCATCGTCATCGACTGCGATGTGCTGCAGGCCGATGGCGGGACCCGCACCGCCGCGATCACCGGCGCCTACGTCGCGCTAGCGGACGCCGTCAGCTACCTGCGCGACCGGGGTGCCCTCGCCGGTGAACCGCTGATCACGTCCGTGGCGGCCGTCAGCGTGGGGATCCTCGACGGCGGCCCGCGACTCGACCTCGAGTACGTCGAGGACGTCGCGGCGGAGACCGACATGAACGTGGTCTGCACCGGCGACGGCCGGTTCGTCGAGGTGCAGGGTACGGCGGAAGGCCAGCCTTTCGACCGCTCGGAGCTGAACGCCCTGCTCGACCTGGCCGCCACCGGTTGCGCCGAGCTCACCCGGTTCCAGGAGCAGGCACTCGCCCGGTGACCACGCAGCGTGTCGTCGTCGCCACCCGCAACCCGGGGAAGGTCGCGGAGCTTCGTCGGATCTTTGCGCCGTACGACGTCGACCTCGTCGGTCTCGAGGAGTTCCCGGACGCGCCGGACGTCGCCGAGACCGGTGAGACCTTCGCCGAGAACGCGTTGCTCAAGGCGCGTGCCGCGGCGGAGGCGACCGGCCTGCTGGCGGTCGCGGACGACAGCGGCCTCGCCGTCGACGCCCTGAACGACATGCCGGGGATCCTCTCGGCGCGATGGTCTGGCCGGCACGGCGACGACGAGGCCAACCTGTCGCTGGTGCTCGCGCAGGTGGCCGACGTGCCCGACGAGCGCCGAGGGGCGAGGTTCGTGTGTGCCGCCGCGGCCGCGTCTCCGGACGGTCGGGAGCGGGTCGTCGAGGCCGAGCTGGTCGGCTCGCTGCTCCGGGTTCGGCGCGGCGAGAACGGCTTCGGCTACGACCCGGTGTTCGTGCCGACCGGCTCGGACCGTACGACGGCCGAGCTCACCCCCGATGAGAAGAACGCGATCAGCCACCGCGGCAAGGCGTTCCGAGCGTTGGCGCCGTTGCTGGCCGAGCTCGCTAGTTCATCGGACTGATCTGCACCATCGGGATGATCCGGCCTCGGCTGACCGGCCCGTGGAACAGCTTCCGAGACCCCAGCGGCGCGTCGAGAGTGACCGTGCCCCGCAGGATGGCCTCGAACGCCGGGCACACAGTGTGGGTGGTCGCCGCGTTGGTGCCCCACGTCGTGATCTCGACCGAGCTCCTGCCCTGCTGCACCTCCACGAAGTCGAACGACGTGCAGCCGCCGACGTCCAGCGAGATCTGGATCTGCTTCCCGCCGTTGGCCAGCCTCATGAACTCCCAGGGCAGGCTGATCAGACGCTTCCGGTCGGCCACCGACGCCGGGGGAGTCGTCGGCAGCACTCGGCCGGGGACGATCGCCGACGGCGCATGGGTGATGAGCGGGTCGGGTGACGGCGATCCGCTCGGAGCGGGCAGCCCGCTCGGGACGGGCGCGGGGCTTGAACCGCTCGATCCGAGCGTCACGCTCGAGCTAGCGGAGCCACAACCGGCGACAGCGGCCGCGACCAGGATCACGGTGGCGAGCTGCTTTCTCATGACCATCAGACGCGCCCGGGCGGATACCGGTTCCCAGCTCGGCATCCGGCTGCGACGATGGTACGGGCAAGGGGTCGTGGCCCAACTGGCAGAGGCACGTGCCTTAGGTGCACGGTGTTGCGGGTTCGAGTCCCGCCGACCCCACTCACGGCGGCGCCGGCGCGGCGACCTGCCGCATGTACGGTAAGGATGCCCTTACTTCGCATGCCCAGGGAGGACCCGCGTGAGCGACACCGACCCGCCGACTGGCGGGATGAGCCGCCGGAGGCTGCTCGGGGTCGCCGCGCTCGGTGGGTCCACCCTGGCGGTGGCCGGTGCCGGTGTCGGGTACGCCGCGAACAGTGCCGCGTCCGACGCGCCCCCGTTCACCGCGGGCCCGGTGCCGTTCTACGGCCCCCACCAGGCGGGTGTCGCGACCCCGGCGCAGGACCGGCTCGCCTTCGCTGCCTTCGATGTCGTGACCGAGGACAGCCAGCAGCTGCAGGGGATGCTCGGGTTGTGGGCGGCGGCCGCGGCCCGGATGACCCGCGGCGAGCTGGTCGGCCCCACCGAGTCCGCCTCGCAGTCACCGCCGGTCGACACCGGAGAGGCGCTCGGTCTCGACCCGGGGCAGCTCACCGTGACCGTCGGCTTCGGACCGGGACTCTTCGACGACCGGTTCGGCCTGGCCCACAAGCGGCCGGCCGCACTTGCGCCGCTGCCCGCCCTGCCGGGTGACCAGCTGGATCTCAGCATCTCCGGCGGCGACATCTGCGTCCAGGCCTGCTCGGAGGACCCCCAGGTCGCGTTCCACGTGATCCGCAACTTCGCGCGGATGGGGCGGGGCACCGTCGTACTGAAGTGGTCGCAGCTGGGCTTCGGTCGGACCTCCACGACCAGCGTCAGCCAGAGCACGCCGCGCAACCTGATGGGGTTCAAGGACGGCACCAACAACATCAAGGCCGAGAACGCCGCGCAGATGGCCGACTACGTGTGGGTCGGCAACGAGACCGACCAGCCGTGGATGGTCGACGGCACGTACCTGGTGACCCGGCGGATCCGGATGTCGCTCGAGTCGTGGGATGCGGACTATCTGGCGGACCAGCAGCGCGTGTTCGGCCGGTTCAAGGACACCGGCGCCCCGCTGACCGGTCACCACGAGTTCGACACCGTCAACCTGGCCGCCAAGAGAGCGTCCGGTACGCCGGTGATCCCGCTGGACGCCCACATCCGGCTGGCCAGCCACGCGACCAATCAGGGCATCCGGATCCTGCGACGCGGCTACTCGTTCACGGACGGGATCGATCCCCGCACCGGCCAGTTCGACGCCGGCCTGTTCTTCATCGCGTTCCAGAAGAACGCCCACGGCCAGTTCGTGCCGTTGCAGACCAGGCTCGGGAGCAACGACGCCCTCAACGAATACATCACGCACACCTCGAGCGGGCTGTTCGCCGTACCTCCCGGCCTGCACGCGGTCGGCGACTGGTTCGGCCGTAGGCTCTTCCAGTCGTGACGACAGATGTGGACGTCGCCGTTGTCGGCGGCGGCCCGGCCGGGCTGTCCGCGGCCGCCGTGGCGGCGCGCGGCGGGCTGCACACCGTCATCCTGGAGCGCGGCCACGCGATCGGCGAGCCGGTGCGGACCAGCGGCGGCAGCTTCGTCAAGCCGCTGCGCGCGCTCGGCATCCCCCGGCGCTGCTACCACCCGATCCACCGGATCCGGGTGATCGGCCCGAACACCCAAGCGGTCAAGACCTACCGACAGGCCCTCGGCTGCGTCATCGACGTGCGCGGCACCTACCAGTGGCTGGCGCAGCAGGCGGTCGAGGCCGGCGCCGAGATCCGGCTGCGGGCCCACGTCGAGGCGGCGATCGAGGCGGCTGAGGGCCGAGAGGTCCGCGGCCTGAGCGTCCGCGACCCGTTCCACGGCAAGTACGACCTGAGCTCGCGGGTCGTCGTCGACGCCAGCGGTCACACCGGGTTCCTCGCCCGGGACCGGGGGATGCGGCCGGCGAACGATCGCAGCGCGGTGGGCATGGAGCTCGAGCTCCACGCCCCCCAGTACGACCAGGACGAGGTCGTCTTCTGGCTCGGCGACGACATCGCGCCCGGTGGCTACGGCTGGGCGTTCCCGTGCGGGGACGGCCGGGTCCGGCTCGGGGTGGGCGTTGTGCGGCCGCAGAGCGACGCCGAGCCGCGGGTGCTGCTCGACAAGCTGCGCGAGGAGTTCGTCCGGCTCACGGGCGCCTCGTCGGGCAGCGGTCCGCTCGAGCTGCACAGCGGCCTGATGCCGGTGCTGCCACCGCAGGCCACGACGCTGGTGGGCAACGGCATCCTCGTCACTGGGGACGCTGCTGGCCAGGGATCGACCCTGTTGGGCGAGGGCATCCGGTACGCCGTGGTTGCGGGCCGGGCGGCCGGCGATGCCATCGTCGCCGCCGGCGGCGACTACACACCGCGCGGGATGGCGTCGTACCCGCGGGAGTGGAAGCGCCGCAACGGCCGGAACCTGCGGATCTCTTACGCGGTCAACGAGCGGATCGTCCGCTTCGGTGACGACGACTGGGACCGGGTCATCCGGCGGATGGACAAGCTGACGTCTCGGCAGGCAGCGGCGGTCTTCGCCAGTGCGTTCAGCCCCTGGTGGGCGCTGTCGGTGCTGTGGACCGATCCGTCGCTCGTCCGCTCGGTGGCCCGATCGCTGCGCAGTCGGCCGTGATTGCCGTCGACGACGGGTCGCCGGTTCCGCCGTACGAGCAGGTCCGGGCCCAGCTAGCTGCCCAGATCGCCGACGGCGCGCTCGTCCCTGGGACCCGGCTGCCGACCGTCCGCCAGCTCGCCGCCGACCTCGGCTTGGCCGTGAACACCGTCGCCCGCACCTACCGCGAGCTCGAGGCGGCGGGACTGGTCGAGACCCGCGGCCGGGGCGGCACCGTCGTCACCGCCGGCGGCGACCAGGCTCGGGAACGCCTGCAGGCCGCCGCTTCGCGTTACGCCGCGCTGGCTCGGGAGGTCGGCCTGGGCGCAGACGAGGCCCTCCGGCTCGTCGGTACGGCGCTCAACCCGAGCAACTCCTCCGCCTGACCCCGGCATCAACTGGCGACCGGGAGCGAGGCCTAGGCCGGGGTGAGCTTCAAGTCGCGGAGCAGCTTGGCGACGTGACCCGTGGCCTTGACGTTGTAGAACGCCTGCTCGACCGCGCCCCGCCCGTCCAGCACCACGGTCGAGCGGATGACGCCGGTCACCTTCTTGCCGTAGAGGGTCTTCTCGCCCCACGCGCCGTAGGCCTCCAGCACCTGGTGGTCAGGATCGGACAGCAGCGGGAAGGTCAGCCCCTCGGCGTCGCGGAACTTCCGCAGCTTGGCGGGTGAGTCCGGCGAGATCCCGACCACGGTGACCCCGGCATCGTTGAGCACCGCAAGGTTGTCGCGGAAGTCGCAGGCTTGCTTGGTGCAGCCGGGCGTGCCGGCCGCCGGGTAGAAGTACACAACAACCCGCGAGCCACGAAACTCCGAGAGGGTACGACGCTGCTCGTCGGCGTCCTCGAGCGTGAAGTCGGGACCGACATCTCCAGGGGACAGGCGCATGGCGCGACGCTAGGTCACGCCGCCCCGCTGCGGCAATCCGGCGTCGTCGTACCCGTAGGGTTCGTGGGTACGGCATGGTGCACGGGGCAGGATCGGGGTATGACGTCGGTCCAGCCGGAGCACAATGCGAGTCGAGACGGGGCCGCCGGGCCCCACGATGGAGGAGACGTGGCGCGCGATCCGGACGCCATCCAGCGTGAGATCGAGCAGACCCGCGCCGAGCTGGCCGACACCATCGATGCGATTGCCGACCGAGTGAGCCCGAAACGGGCCGCGGCTCGCGGCGGTCGGGCCGTCAAGACCCGGGTCGCGTCCGTGCGGCAGTTACGTCGGGACCGGGTTCTGATGGTTGTGGGCGTGGTGGCCGCCGTCGCCGCCGGGATCGGGTTCTGGCGAACACGTCGTCGGTGATCCTGCGCGCCCAGCCTGTTGTACGGCAGACTGCGGGCTGTGAGGATCTCGGCGAAATCTGACTACGCGGTGCGTGCCATGGCGGAGCTAGCGGCTGCGCCTGAGGGGGTCGCGGTCAAGGCCGAGCACATCTCTATCGCTCAGGACATCCCGTTGAACTTCCTGCTCGGCATTCTCCGAGAGCTGCGCAACGCTCATCTGGTCCGGAGCCAGCGTGGCCGCGAGGGCGGCTACGTGCTCAGCCGGCCGGCATCGGAGATCGCGCTTGCGGACGTCATCCGGGCAGTGGACGGCCCGCTGGCCAACGTCCGGGACCTCAGCCTGTCCGAGCTGTCCTACCCGGGTGCGGCGGAGTCGCTGCGCGAGGTGTGGATGGCGGTGAGGGGAAGCCTGCGCGAGGTCCTCGAGAACGTCACCGTCGGCGACCTGGCCGCCGGCAAGCTGCCGCGCAACGTCAAGGCGCTGGCCGCCCGGCACCAGTCCGAGCGAGTCTGACGCTCAGCCGAGCAGAGACGCGATCTCGGCCTCGAAGTCGACCTGGTCACTCTCGGTTCCGGTCGGGACCCGCGCGTAGCTTTCGACCAGGAACTCCACGACCGTGTCGCTCGGCGCGAGCATCGTGGCGACGCAGTCAGTGGCCAGCGTGATCCGCAGCATCCGCTCGCCGTCCATGCGGGCTGGCTCGACGGTGATGTCGCCCTCACCCGCTGGAGCCGCGATGCCCGCCGACAGCAGGTCGCGGGAAAACACCCAGACCACCGGCTCGTCACAGTCCGTGCCGATGTGCAGCGTGACCGCGAACGGGTCACCGATGTCGTAGTGCAGCTCGGCGTCGAGCTCGGCGTACCCGGTGGCCGCGCTCACAGCGAGGGTCAGCGGCATGGTGAGTGTGCGTGGCACAGGCAGCACGGGAGCCTCCGGGTTCGTCGTCCGCGTCACCCTGCACAACGACGAATCCCGGCGGGAGTGACGGCCCCCCGAAGGTGATTTCAGCCGATGTTCGGATCGTGCTCCGAGGTCGGGAGCAGCTCCACCCAGGTCCGGCCGGGGGTCAGCGTGAGCGGCTTACCGCCTGAGCCCTTGAAGGTCAGCGGCGACGTCACGTTCTTGCGGTGCCAGCTGCCCTTGATGACCTTCCCGTTGCGGAAGATCCAGACCGGGTTCGACCCGGTGGTGATGTCGAGCGGAGAGGCATTGCCGAGTACGTCGTGCAGGCCGGTGCTTCCGATGGTCACCTTCATGACCACGACGTTGGCCGCGCTCAGCTGGTTGCCACCGGTGTCGCGGTCCACGGCACCGTCCTGGGTACGCAACCAGTGCCCGCCCGACCAGGCCCAGTTGGCGGTGGTGGCCGGCCATGCCAGTGAGAACGAGTGTGCCGGCTTCGCCCATGTGGGGAGCGCACCGTAGCTGAACAGCGGGTGAGCGGGCTTGAGGTGCTTCTGCTTCGCAAGTCCGGCCTTGATCAGTGTGTCGGTCGAGGAGAAGACGTTGTGCGGTGCCGGCCGGCTGAGGTCGCGGTGGAAGTCGTTGCCCTCCACGTCGTACGAGATCTGCACGGTGTGGCCGTGGGCGTCGATCTGCGGCAGCGCCTCGGGGTTGGCTCCGGAGAACCCGAACACGCTGCCGTGCAGCAGCGCGAGGATGTCGGCGTCGCTGGTTCGGGCCGACCGGATCGGGCCGACGTTGGCGACCGAGCTGCAGCCGAACACCGCCATCAGGCGGGTGAGGCCACCCTCGACCAGCTCCTCGAAGACGACGTCCGCGGAGTTGACGCCTGCTTGCGGCATGGCGGGCGCCACGTTGTCGATCTTGACCGCGAGGGGAACCCGCTTGATCTGCTGGCCCTTGCGCGGCTTCTCGCCGGTCAGCGGGCAGGTCGGGACCGCCTTGGCAGCGGCTTGGGTGCTCGGCGTACTCGGTGAGGCCTTGGGCGAGGCGGCGGCGGGGGCGGCCGTGGAACCGTTGGTGCCGCAGCCGGCAAGGCCGACCGCGATGACGGCGAGCGCAGCCAGCGGCGCGAGGGCACGGGTACGAACGCGGATGGCAGTCACGGGACTCCTAGGTTACGTGGGGAAGGGGGGCCCAGCGCCGGGTCAATGGCAGGGGTTGGTGGCGGCGGTGGTGACCGTCGTGGTCGGACCGGAGGACGAGTGGATCTTCACGGCGTGGACGGTGGAGAAGCTCGAGCCGACCAGCAGCTCGATGCCGGATCCCAGCGACGGGTCCTTGCGCTTGGTCGCGCCGGGAACCGCCGCGACAACGGTCGCGGCCGACTGGGCCCGGGAGGGCCCGTACACCACGACGGTGGCACTCGGGCTCGAGCCGCTGGGCGCGTCGCCGGTGGAGCTGATGCCGAAGCCGACCGAGGCGAGCTTTTGAGCGGCGGCAGCGGCGGCCCCGTTGGTGCCGCTCGCGTTCAGCACCTTCAGCGAGATGTCGCTCGGCGGCACCACGACCTTGGCCTTGCGGGTCACGTTGGTGATCGGCTTGTCGTTGGTGAAGTCCGAGAACAGCTCCTTGGACTTCACCGGGTCCCACAGCACCGCGGAGCCGACGGGCGTGGCGTACGCCGTGTTCGACAGCGGCACCGTGAGGAACGTCACGTTCTTGGGTGACATCGAGTGCAGCTTCTCGGCGAGCCGCAGGATCTGGGCCTTGCCGAGACCCTTGTCGGTCGTGATCGAGCTCGTGACGGCGCCGAGGAACTTCGCCAGCTTCAGCGGGTCGAAGAGCACCCCGCCGCTTCGCGCCTTGTCGATCATGGCGGCCATGAACTTCTGCTGCCGCTGGATCCGCCCGAGGTCGCCCTGAGCGGGATCGAACTCCCTGGCCCGCACGTACTCCAGCGCGCGGTCGCCGTCGAGCGTCGACGTGCCCTTGGGCAGCACCAGCCCGCTCCCGCTGTAGGCGCCGGTGACCGGGTTGCGCACGATCGGGTCGTTGATCGCGGTTGGGCTGCAGATGCTGACTCCGCCGAGCGCCTTCACCATCTTCACGAACCCGAGGAAGTTGATCTCGATGTAGTGGTCGATCCGTACCCCGGTATTGGCCTCGACGGTCTCGATGGTGAGCTTCGGGCCACCGAGGGAGTACGCCGCGTTGAGCTTGTTCTTGGCCGCCGGGACCAGCTGGCCGGACGAGCTCCGGTGCGCCGGGATCGTCACGTAGGAGTCACGGGGCAGGTTGACCAGCGTGGCCTTGCCATCGCCCTTGGGGATGTGCAGCAAGATCATCGTGTCCGAGCGTTGCCCGGGATCGTGGCCGACGTGCAGCGAACGCTGCTGCGCCTTGGTCAGCCCGGCGCGGGAGTCCGACCCCACCACTAGGATGTTGAGGTCCCCGGACGCTCCGCCGCTCGGTCGGTTGCAGGTGTTGCAGAACGGGTTGATGTGGTTGATGCCGCCGATCAGCGCGTTCAGCGTCATGTCCCCGAACACGGCACCGAGCCCGAGCGTGACGACCATCGTGACCGCCAGCACGCCGGCGATCTTGCCGTTCGACCAGCGGGTGATGACGCCCGTCGGCTGCCACCGGCGCTGTCGGCTGCTCCCGGCCCTCCCGCGCGGGCTCGCCGGCGCGCCGGCCGACCCCGACCCCGACTTCGACTTCGGGCGGCGCGAGCCACGCCGAGGAGCGGGACGACGCGGATCGAGCTCCGGCGGCAACTGGCGCCGCTCATGCCCGGAACCGGACGACCCGCTGCCGTCGAACGGCCCGGTCATGCGGGACAAACCTCCGTGAGAGGGAACAGAACCGGCAACAATGCTAGGCGAGGGCCTGAAGGTCGGCTGAGTGCCACGCGGTAACGTCCGGCTCGTGAATGCCGCCTCGAACGGCAGCTGGCCGGCCGTGTCGGTGGTGCTGCCGGTGCTCAACGAGGAGCGGCATCTGCAGACTTCGGTGGGCGCGATTCTCGGCCAGAACTACCCCGGCGAGATCGAGGTCGTCCTCGCGCTCGGTCCCTCCAGGGACCACACCGACCTGGTCGCCGAGCGACTCGCCGACGATCCGCGGGTGACGATCGTGGCCAACCCGACCGGTCGCACCCCGAACGGCCTCAACGCCGCGATCGCTGCCAGCCGGCACCCGGTGATCGCCCGGGTGGACGGGCACGCGGTCATCCCGCCCGACTACCTGCGTACGGCGGTCTCCTTGCTCGAGCGCACCGGGGCGGACAACGTCGGCGGCCTGATGTCCGCACAGGGCGTCACCGACATCGAGCAGGCGGTGGCCTGGGCGATGACGAGCAAGCTCGGCGTGGGAAACGCGCCGTTCCACGTCGGCGGACGCGAGGGGCCCGCGGACACGGTCTACCTCGGGGTGTTCCGGCGTACCGCGATCGAGCGGGTCGGCGGGTACGACGAGACCTTTAAGCGGGCCCAGGACTGGGAGATGAACTTCCGGCTGCGGTCGTCCGGCGGCCTGGTGTGGTTCTCCCCGGAGCTGTCGGTCTCCTACCGGCCGCGCGGGTCGCTGCAGGCGGTCGCCAAGCAGTACTTCCACTACGGCCGATGGCGCCGACACGTGATGCGCACGCATCCAAGCTCCGTCAGCCTGCGCTACCTCGCGCCCCCTGTGGCCGTCGTGGGGGTCGCTGCCGGGACGGTCACCGGGCTGGTCGGGCTCGGGCTCGGCAAGCCGTCGCTGGCGGCTGGCTTCGTGCTGCCCGGCGGCTACCTGGCCCTCGTGGTCGGGGGGTCGTTGGCGTCGAGCCGCGGTCTCGCGCCGAAGGCTCGGGCGCTGCTCCCGGCGGTGCTGGTGACCATGCACATGTCGTGGGGCTCCGGCTTCCTGTCGTCGTGGCGACTGGGCCGGCTGCGGCGCGGCTGAGGGGCCAGCCTGCTACTGCAGGCACCCTTCCTTGCTGGCGGTGGTCACGTTGAGCGACTCGGTCGGCGTCGGGGTCGGCGTAGCCGATCCGACGGTCACCGAGTGCACGCCCGAGTAGTTGGCCCCGACGATCACGGTGATCGTGGATCCGAGCGTGTCGTCGGCCATCCGCTTGGAGCCCGGGATCGACTCCGCCACGGTCTGGGAGGACTGCACCTTGCTGCTGCCGTACTTCACGACCGTGGAGGCGTAGGTCGAGGAGTCGGCGTCACCGCCGACCGTTGCGTGGAAGCCCTGCGCCTCGAGCGCAGTCGCCGCCTTGGCGGCCGCGCCGTTGACGCCGGAGCCGTTGAGCACGGTCACGGTGATGTCGCTCGGCGGCACGCTGAGTGGAGCCGCCGCCTTCGACGGTGACGGCGACGATGACGGTGAGGGTGACTTGGTCGGCTGGGTGCCGGGGATCGCGGTGTCGTCCTTGATCGCCTTCCACAGCTCTGCGGACTTGGTCGGGTCCCACGCGACGTCGGCCGTCGGTACGCCGGCCGGGAGCGGGTCGGCGAGCGGCACGGTCAGGATCTGCACGCTGCCGGCACCGGCGTTGTGCAGCGCTGTGGCGAGCTTCTTCATCGTCCCGATGCCGAAGCCGTCGGTCGTGATCGACTTGGTGGTGGCGTTGAGGAACGGCAGCAGCTTGAAGGGGTTGATCAGCAGCGTGGTGCTGGTGGCCTTGCGGATCATCGCGCCGATGAACTGCTGCTGCCGCTTGATCCGCTCGATGTCGCTGCCGTCGCCGAGGTTGTAGCGGGCGCGCATCAGGGCCAGCGCCTGGTCGCCATCGATCTCGACGCTCTTCCCCGCGGGCAGCTTCAGGCCGCTGCCGTGGAAGGCACCGTCGACGTCGACGATCGGGTCGTTGAGCGGTTGGGCGATACACATCTTGACGCCGCCGATCGCGTCAACCATCCGCTTGAACCCGTCGAAGTCGACCACGGCGTAGTGGTCGATCTTGATGCCGGTCAGCGACTCCAACGTCGCGATCTCGCAGCTCGGCCCGTACTTCGCGCCGCCGATCGAGAACGCCGTGTTGAACTTGTTCATCTGCGGAGCCGACTTGGTCTTCCCGTCGCCTTCGAAGCACGACGGGATCTGCACCCAGGAGTCGCGCGGGATCGAGATCAGCGTCGCCTTGCCGTCGCCGGCGGCGATGTGCATGAGGATTGTGGTGTCCGAGCGGGCGCCCTGGATGTCGCCACCGCCGGTGCCCTTGCCGTTCGCACCGGCCCGACTGTCCGAGCCGATGAGCAGGAAGTTCTCCGCCTTGGTCGCGGTGGGCGCTTTCGCCGGCTGTTTGCCCACCGTGACGATCGGGTTGGTCGCGATGTTGCCGATGAAGTGCCGGTAAGTGAGGTACCCGCCGATCGAAGCGATCGCGACGATCACCACGAGGCTCAGCGCGGTCCATTTCAGGATGTTCCGTCGGCGCGACCGGGAATGTGGTGGGCTCGATGGGGGGGACGCCGTCGGCGTCGTCACGTGAAGGGCTCCTGTCGTCGCGCGGAGGTACCCGCCCGATCCTTTTGCCATGATAGGTGCCGTTCACCTGAAGGTCGCCTGAAAGTCAGCCGCCTCGGCGTCGCCCGGGTTCCCTCAAGACGACGGACGATTGGGTCGAAAGTGACGGATGTGACATCGATGACGAGGCGCGCCACGGCCCTGCTCGCGGTTGCGGTGGCCAGCGGGTGCCTTGTCGTCGCCGCCGTACCGTCGGCCCGGGCGACGTCCGGAACCACCGTCGAGGTGTACCCGGTCACGCCGAGCGGCGACTTCACGCTGCACGGCCGCGGGTACGGCCACGGTCACGGGATGTCGCAATGGGGCGCGTACGGCGCGGCCTCGGTCCGACACATGACCGGCGCCCAGATCGTGCACTTCTACTACCCGCACACCAAGCTGGTCGCCCGCACGGGAGTCGGCGCGATCCGGGTGGACCTCTCGGCCGCTGAGTCCTTCGACACCGGGTACCTGCAGGTCGCGCCGGCGAAGGACATGACCGTGACGTGGGGGAAGACGAAGTACGCGCTGCCGACGGTCCGCCGCAAGCAGCCGGTCACCGCGTGGCGGCTGGTCAAGGTGTCCGACACGGTGCTCCGGCTCAAGGCGCGAGCCGGCGGGGCGTGGCACCGGATGCGCCAACCGGGAGCCGCCGCGACCTTCCACGACACTGCGGTCGCGATTCCCGTCGTCGTCCCGGGTGGCCAGACCCGGACCTACCGCGGTCGGGTCACCGCCGAGCTCGAGTCCGGTGTGGTCGAGACCGTCAACACGGTCAGCGTGACCAGCTATCTCAAGTCGGTGGTCCCGATGGAGATGCCGGCGTCGTGGACGGCGGCAGCGTTGCAGGCGCAGGCGATCGCAGCCCGGACCTATGCCGAGCACGCGATGGCCTTCCCGCACGCCTCGTGGTTCGACATCTACGGCGACACCCGCGACCAGGCGTACGGCGGGGTGGGCGGGGAGGCTGCGGCCAGCACTGCAGCGGTCCGGGCGACCGCCCAGCAGGTGCTCGAGACCGCCGGCGGGTCGCCGATCCTCGCCCAGTTCAGTGCGGCGGACGGCGGGTGGACCAGTGCCGGCGGAGCGTCGTACCTACCGGCCCAGCGCGATCCGTACGACGGCCTCGTCGCCAACTCCTCGCACGCCTGGACGACCACGGTGTCGGCCGCCGCAGTCGAGTCGCTCGCGCCGTCCATCGGGACGCTGAAGGACCTCGAGGTGACCGGTCGGAACGGCGACGGGCTGTGGGGTGGCCGGGTGACCGGCATCCGGCTGGTCGGGAGCGCTGGATCCGCCATCGTCGACCCGACGACGTTCCAGTTCGCCCTCGGGCTGCGAAGCACCTGGTGGCGCCCGATCCCGACCCCGGCAGCGCCGCAACAGGTCGCCGCGAAGGCGTCCGGAAAGACGGTGACGGTGACCTGGCAGCCACCGAGCTCGGTGAGTGGCGCCGCCCACGTCACCGGCTACCTCATCAAGCTGTCGCCGTCGGGCAAGCACCGCAGGGTGGCCGCATCCGCGCGCACCGTCACCATCGGCAAGCTCACCAGCGGCACCCGGTACGTCGTGCGGGTGAGGGCCCGCAGTGCGGCCGGCAACGGTCCAGCGGCGAAGTTCTCCGTCACGCCCTGACGCTCAGCCCGCCCGGTTCGGGGCTCCCACCGGTGCCTGCGCCTGGGAGGGGATGAGGGAGCGCACCTGCACGCGTCGGTGGTCGTCCAGACAGGCTCCGAGAAGGGCGAAAAGCACGGCGTCGGGGTCCGGCGCCTCGTCGACGATCATCGCGATGGCGAACTCCACGGCGATCGCCATGCCGGTGCGGTGGTACTGGCGTACCGCCACCGGGAGCTCGGCGACCATGCGACGGGCGCGATCGATGTCCCCGGCTCCGCCGAGCAGCGCCAGCTCGGTGTCGAGATCCAGTGTGACGGTGTCGACGTCGTGGGTGCGTCCGGATGCCGCGCGCTCCAGGCCGAACAACGCGACCAGCAGGGTGCGACGGCGGGTGCCGGTGACGTGGGGCATCGCCGTCAGCAGCACCCGGCGTGCCAGGTCCTGCTGGTCGGCCAGGTCCAACCGCCCGGCTCTCGCCAGTTCACCGGCGTACTGCGTAAGCCGTTGGCGGCCGGCATCGCTGCTGTAGTCGTTGACCGCGCGGGCGATCGCAGCGAGGGTGCGGTCGGTGCAGGCCGGCTTCGCCGAGAAGCGCCGGCCGGCGAGCACAGACACGTACTCCATCAGGCACGCACCCTGGGTCGGGCGCCGGTGCTTGCCGGGGGACAGGAACGGCAGCCCGTCAGGGAGTGAGCGGGCGGACGGAGCGTGAAGGACCCGGGACACGGACATGGTGACCTCGCAGCGGCGGTGACCGATCTGGATTTTGTACCGCACACCGCTCGACTTGTCAGGATTCTCGGCCCACGCGCGAGCGTGCGCCGTCCTGACAGGTCAGTCGGTGCGGGGCCCCGGGATGCCGCGGAACCGGAACGGCTCGCTCTCGCGGCCGGGCTGGACGAACCAGCACTCGCCGGAGCGGCCACTGGTGGCCGCCGCCAGCACGGTGTCGACGACCGTCTCGACGTCGATCAGCGGGATGCCGCTGTCGCTGAGCAGCCCCCGGATCGGGTCGACGATGGCGGTGTTCGCAAAGCCTGGGCACACCGCGTTCACCCGGATCCCCTGCCGCGGCCAGTCCTCGCCGAGCGAGCGGACCAGCCCGACCACGGCGTGCTTGTTGGCGCCGTACAGAGGGTCGAAGCCGGTTCCGGTGAGGCCGGCCAGGCTGGCCGTCGCGACGATGTCGCCGCCACCGTCGGCCCGCAGCGCGTCGTACGCCGAGTGCGCGCCGAAGACCACGCCGTCGAGGTTGACGCCCATCGCCCGCCGATAGGTCGCAAGGTCGAAGTCCTCGGCCACGCCGCAGCCGGTGGCGATGCCGGCGTTGAGGTAGGCGAGGTCGAGCCGGCCGAAGTGCTCGAGGACGGTCGCGACCGCCGCCTGGTTGGCCGCCAGGTCGGTCACGTCGCAATGGGCATATACCCCGCCGATCTCTTCGGCGACCGCGCGGCCTGGTTCGTCCAGTACGTCGGAGACGACGACCTTCGCGCCCATCGCCGCGAGCCGGCGTGCCGTACCGGCACCGAATCCCCGAGCACCCCCGGTGACCCACGCGACCTTGCCGGCGAGGTCCGCCGTCACTTGCCGCCGCCGAACATCGACTCGGTGATGGTGCGCGACCAGGGCCGGGCGAGCTCGCGCAAGCGTTGGGTGCGCGCCGCCCCAAGCTGCTGGTACGGCGCCGCCGAGGCGACGTCGGTCTGCGCCTCCATCGCCTTGCGCTGCTGCTGGCCCGCGTCGGTGAGGCTGCCGTCGGCCGCCAGCAGTCCCCGGTCCCGCAACCGGGCGGCCGCGGCGTCCCACGCCTCGTCGCTCCAGCCGCGGGTTGCGCGCAGCAGCTCCTCCGGCAGGCCCTGGGCGAGCGGCACGTAGCCCACCAGCGCCTCGATCCCGTCGAGGCCGGCGAGCATCAGCGCTGCGACATGAGCGTCGCCCCGGTGCTCGCGCAGCAGGGTCTGGGCATGGAACAGCTGCAGGTGAGGCGGGTCCGGCCAGGGCAGCGATGCGTGCGCGGCGAACAGCGGCCGGCCCACCGGGTTGCAGGCCGTGGTCGCTTCGCGGGCGAGCGCGGCGCCCTCAGCCATGTCCTCCGACTCGAGCAGCTGCTCGCCGAGCACCCGGCGGTAGGCCGCGTCGATCCCGTCGTAGCGCGCCGCGGTCGCCGCTTCGGGGGTAGTGACGTCCCAGACCGAGGGGATCGCCTTCGCGACCTGTTCCGGTGCGAAGTTGAAGAAGGTGGCGACGACGACCTCCGCCGGCACCTTTCCCATCGGGGCCGCCCGCATCGCGAAGTAGGCCCGCATGCCGCCCTTGACGCCGAGCGCTGCCACCCGCTCCGTGGGCTCCGGCGCGAAGTAGCCGAGGACATGGAGCGGCTCGAGCGTCCGGTAGGCCTTGCGCGCCAGGGTCGGGGCGTCGAGGCCGGCACCGGCCACCGTTTCGGGAGAGGTCATGGCCGGACCCTAGCGAGCCGATCACACGTCGAGTGCGACGATGCGTCCCTTCGCGGGTGTTCGTGAAGGGACAGAGCGTCGCACTCGACGTGAACGTTAGGCGCGGACGCCTTCTTCAATCTTGTCGCCGATGGCCTTGTCGACCTTGCGCCAGTAGTCGAAGACGCGGGAGAGCACCGGCTCCTCGACGCCCTTTTTGATGTGCCCCACGACGTTGGACACCAGCCGAGCCCGGGCGCCGTCGTCCATCGCCTTGTTGACCATGGCGTTGGCCTGGCCGAAGTCGTCGTCCTCGGCATGGGCGACGTACGCCGTCCGCATGATCTCGCCGGCCTCGACATGCCAGGACGCGTCCTCACCGAACAGCTCGGGCGATGCGGCCGGGCCACCGTAGGAGTTGGGGGCGTAGACCGGGTCCGGCGGGTTGGTGTGCCGCAGCGCGCCGTCACGGTTGTAGGAGTTCACCGGCGACTTCGGCCGGTTCACCGGCAGCTCCATCGCGTTCGCGCCGATCCGGTACAGGTGGGTGTCGTGGTAGCTGAACAGCCGACCGAGCAGCATCTTGTCCGGGCTGGCGCCGATCCCCGGCACCAGGCTGCTCGGCTCGAACGCCGACTGCTCGATCTGCGCGAAGTAGTTGTCGGGGTTACGGTCCAGCACCATCCGACCGACCTTGATCAACGGGTAGTCACCATGTGGCCACACCTTGGTCAGGTCGAACGGGTTGAACCGGTAGTCCGCCGCGTCGGCGAACGGCATCACCTGCATGTGCAACGTCCACGACGGACGCTCACCGCGGGTGATCGCCTCGCTCAGGTCCTGCAGGTGGTGGTCGGGGTTCTGGCCGGCGATCGCGTCGCCCTCGTCGGCGGTGAGGTGCTCGACACCCTGGTCGCTCTTGAAGTGGTACTTCACCCAGAACCGCTCGCCACCGGCGTTGATCCACATGTAGGTGTGACTCGAGTAGCCGTTCATGTGTCGCCACGACTTAGGCAGGCCGCGATCACCCATCAGCCAGGTGACCTGATGCGCCGACTCCGGAGACAGCGTCCAGAAGTCCCACTGCATGTTGTTGTCGCGCAGGTGGTTGTCCGCGCGCCGCTTCTGCGAGTGGATGAAGTCTTGGAACTTCGTGGGGTCACGGACGAAGAAGACGGGGGTGTTGTTGCCGACCATGTCGTAGTTGCCGTGCTCGGTGTAGAACTTCAGCGCGAAGCCACGAGGGTCGCGAGTGGTGTCGGCGTACCCGCGCTCGCCGGCCACGGTCGAGAACCGCGCCAGCATCTCGGTACGACGACCCTTCTGGAACAGGTCGGCCTTGGTGAACTGCGAAACGTCCTCGGTGGTCTCGAAGAAGCCGAAGGCGCCGCCTCCCTTGGCATGCACCACGCGCTCCGGCACTCGTTCCCGGTTGAACGCCTGCATCTTCTGGATGACGTAGTGGTCCTGCAGCAGGATCGGGCCGTTCGGGCCGGCGGTGAGGGAGTACTCGTCGCTGCTCGCCGGGATCCCGGCATCGGTGGTGGTGTACGGGCGCTGGGTATCGGTCACGGCTTCTCCTCGCAGAACTCGCGTCGTCCGGCCTGGCACCCTCGACCGTACGACGCTGACCCTGTCCGGTCCACCGGGGTGGGGCTGGCCCCGACCCCCGGACGTTACCTGGCGTGCAGGTCGACGAAACCCGCCCGCAACGATCGGGGGCGACCCTTCCGAGATGCCCGCCCTCTACCGGCTACGCATCGAGCTCCCGGACCGTCCGGGCGCGTTGGCGTACGTCAGCTCGGCACTCGCGCGGCGGGCGCTCGACATCGTCGACGTGGCGATTCACGAGGTCGACGGTGAGCGGGCCGTCGACGAGATCGTGGTGCGCGGCCCTACCCATCTGAACACCGACGCGGTGGCCGCCGACCTGGGCAGCGTGGATGCCGGACTGGTGTCGGCGGCACGCTGCGAACCCGAGGGCGACCCGGTCGCCGCGGCGTTGCGGTGGTCGGCATCGATGGTCGACGCCGACGACCCGCGAGAGTCCCTGGTCGAAGCCATGCTCGAGCTAGCCCACGTCGCAGCCGCGGTCGTCCTGCCGGTCGAGGCCGCGCGGCAGGTGGAGGCCGGCCGAACCGCCCTCGAGCGCGGTGGCCCGGTCGTCGTGCGCACCGGCGACCTGCCGGCCGGGCTCGGTGGCCCCCACCGGGCCACGCAGTGGTTGCTCGCCGTACCCGACCATGACCGCCATCCGGCCGCCGTCGCGTTCGCTGCGCGGCCGCTGTCACTGCGGTTCACGGCCACCGAGGTGACGCGGGTCTGCGCCCTGCTGCAGGTGTCCCGCGAGCTGGGTGCCGCCCGCGCGCTCTGACGTTGCCGCAGTAGCCTGCCGACCTCGGCACCTGGAGGTTCGATGGCAACAGCTGCTCTCGACGCGGACGTCATCGTCGTCGGCGCCGGGCTGGCGGGCCTGGTCGCCACTGCCGAGCTCGCGGCCGCCGGCCGCCGCGTCACCCTCGTCGACCAGGAGCCCGAGGCCTCGCTCGGCGGCCAGGCCTGGTGGTCCTTCGGCGGCATGTTCCTCGTCGACACCCCCGAGCAGCGCCGGCTGCGGGTCCACGACTCCTACGAGATCGCGCTGGCCGACTGGCTGGGCACCGCCGGCTTCGACCGCGACGAGGACCATTGGCCCAAGCGGTGGGCCGAGGCCTACGTCGGGTTCGCAGCCGGTGAGAAGCGGTCCTGGCTGCACGCAAAGGGCGTCCGCTACTTCCCGGTCGTCCAGTGGGCCGAGCGGGGTGGCTACCAAGTGCCCGGTCACGGCAACTCGCTGCCGCGGTTCCACGTCACCTGGGGCACCGGCCCGGGGATCGTCGCGCCGTTCGAGCGTGAGGTACGTGATGCTGCGTCGCGTGGCCTTGTCGACCTGCGGTTCCGGCACCGCGTCACCGAGCTGACCTCGACCGCTGGCGTCGTCGACGGGGTGGCCGGTGAGCTGCTCGAAGACAGTGGCGTGGAGCGGGGCGTCCCCAGCTCGCGCACTGTCGTGGGCGATTTCGCGTTGCGGGCGCAGGCGGTGGTGGTCACCTCGGGCGGCATCGGCGCCAACCACGACCTGGTCCGTCGCTACTGGCCGACGGGGTACGGCGAACCCCCGGGCCGGATGCTCTCCGGCGTACCGGACAGCGTCGACGGGTTGATGCAGGGTGTCGTGGCCGAGGCCGGCGGCCGGGTCGTCAACCCCGACCGGATGTGGCACTACCCCGAGGGTGTCATCAACCATTCGCCGGTGTGGTCCCGGCACGGCATCCGGATCCTGTCGGGCCCGTCGCCGCTGTGGCTGGACGCCCGCGGCCGACGGCTCCCGACGCCGCTGTTCCCCGGCTTCGACGCCCTGGGCGCGCTGCGGCACGTGACGGGCACCGGCTACGACCATTCCTGGTTCCTGCTCGACCGGGAGACGATCGGCCCGGAGTTCGCGCTGTCCGGTTCCGAGCAGAACCCCGACCTGACGGGCAAGGACGTCCGACAGGTGCTTGGTCGCGCCCGTCCCGGCCCGACCGGGCCGGTGCAGGCATTCCTCGACCGCGGTGAGGACTTCCTGGTCCGCGACAGCCTCGAGGGGCTGGTGCGGGCGATGAATCACCTCACCGGGGACGACCTGATCGACGCGGCCGAGCTGCGGCGCACCGTCGAGGCCCGCGACCTGCAGGTGAGCGCGGAGTACGGCAAGGACCCCCAGATCGTCGCGACCCTGGCGGCTCGGCGCTACCTCGGCGACCGGCTCACCCGGGTCGTCGCACCGCACCGGCTGCTCCGGGGCGACAGCCCGCTGATCGCCGTCCGGCTGTGGATCCTGACCCGCAAGTCCCTCGGGGGCCTCGAGACCGACCTGTCAGCCCGGGTGCTCACGTCGACCGGGGAGCCGTTGCCGGGGGTGTACGCCGCCGGCGAGGTCAGCGGGTTCGGCGGTGGCGGTGTTCACGGCTATCGCGCGCTCGAGGGGACCTTCCTGGGCGGGTGCGTGTTCTCGGGTCGGGTGGCCGGGCGAGCCGCCGCCGCGGCGGTCGGCTGAGGGCTCCGATTCGGACATCACGGCAGTCCGAGGCGTTCGCATCGCGAACGGTTGTCCACAAAACCGGGGCCGGGTTTCGAAACGATAACGGTGGGACATAGGATCGACATCGGGCGCCATCGGGGGCCCGCGCACCCTGGACGCCGAGTCCCGCCACCGGGGTACGCCGTACGAACGATCGGCCCGGCGGGAGCGGAGGACCCAGGTCCTCGGACAACGGCGCGAAGTTCGCGCTCACGTCCTCGGGGTGAAGTCGCAACAGCGACCGGGCGATTCCCGCGCCCGAACCCGACAGCTAACTTCGCAGGCGTCCGAGGAAGAGCTTTCGTGCGACCGTCTCTATCCCTTTCTGCTCGCCGCTCTGCGGCTGGTTCCGTGCTCGCAGCGGGTGTTGTCGTTGGCGGCCTGATGGGCGCCGCGCCTGTCGGCGCGACGGCAGCGGCCCACCAGTCGGCCACGATGCGGCATGCCGTGGTGAGCCGTCATTCGGCAGCCAGCCATCGCAAGGCGGCCCGTGTCATGAACCACAAGCTGCGCAAGCTGCGCACCTGTGAGTCTGGCGACAGGTACCACATCAACACGCATAACGGCTATTACGGCGCTTACCAGTTCGCGAAGTCGACCTGGCATGGCCTGGGCTACCACGGCCTGCCGAGCCACGCTAAGGCCAAGACCCAGGACGCTGCGGCCAAGAAGCTGCATGCGAAGCAGGGCTGGCACCCGTGGCCGGTCTGCTCCAAGAAGGAGCACCTCTAAACGGTCAGACGTCCCGGTGACGCAGCGTCCACCACGCGACGGCACCGGCGAGCACTGCCCAGACACAGAACACCGCGAACCCGGCCCACGGCCCGAGTGAGTGACTCTGCTGGGTGATGTTGACGATCGTTGATCCCGCGTTGGCGGGGGTGTAGCGGCCGATGTCGTCCTGCCAGCGCGACGGCACCAACGCGACGATGATCGGGAGCACGAAGATGATGCCGATGACCGCCGTGATCGTTCCGGCCGTGTTGCGCAGGATCGTTGCCAGCGCCATGGCCAGCAGGACGAGCACCGTCGTGTAGAGCCCGGCACCGATGATCACCCGCAGCACGCCCGGTGCGCCGAGCCCGATGTCGTAGTTGCGACGTGACAGGATCCACTGACCCAGGAAGAACGACACGAAGGCCGTCGCGGTGGCGAGCACGAACGCCGACACCCCGAGAACGATGGCCTTGCCGGCCAGCACATACCCGCGCTGCGGGACCGCGGCCACCGTGGTCCGGATCATGCCGGTGCTGTACTCCGCGCTCATCGCCAGCACGCCGACGATCGCGAAGGCGACCTGAGCGAGGAACATGCCGGCCAGGCTGGTCCCGGCCGGATCGGACGGTTGGGTGGCGTTGCCGGTCGAGTTGCCGAGACAGACCAGCGCACCGAGCCCGACCGCGATGACGACGGCAGCGATAGCCGACCAGTACGTCGAGCGCACCGTCCGCAGCTTGGTCCACTCGGAGTGGATGACGTCAAGCAGGACCTGGCCGCCGCCTGGCCTGATGATGGCGGTGCTCGTCGCGGCGCTCATGATGCTGCCCGGTAGTCGACAGCACCCTCGGTCAACTGCATGAACACGGACTCCAACGATGCCTCCACATTGGACAGTTCATGCAGGATCACGCCATTGCCGCCGGCGAGCTCGCCGATCGCTTCGGTCGTCAAGCCGGTCACGGTGAGGGTCGACTCGCCGTCCGGTGTCGCGGCACCCCCCGCCTGGTTGATCAGGTCGGCAAGTTCTGCCGCCTGAGGCGAGCGCACCTTGACGTAGTTGGAGGTGCTCATCTGCAGCACCTCGCGCGTCGGCGCGTCCGCGATCAACGCGCCGCGGCCGATGACGATGAGGTGGTCGGCGGTCAGTGCCATCTCGCTCATCAGGTGGCTGGAGACGAACACCGTCCGGCCCTCGCCGGCCAGGTGTCGCAGCAGGGTGCGCATCCACAGGATCCCTTCGGGATCCAGGCCGTTCACCGGCTCGTCGAGCAGGAGGACCGAAGGGTCCCCGAGCAGGGCACTCGCGATGCCGAGCCGTTGACCCATGCCGAGGGAGAACCCCTTCGACCGCTTCTTGGCCACCGACGTGAGGCCCACCAGCTCGAGCACCTCGTCGACCCGCCGGCGCGGCAGGTGGTTGCTCTGCGCGACGCACAGCAAGTGCTGATAGGCGCTGCGGCCGCCGTGGATCGCCTTCGCTTCGAGCAGCGCGCCCACTTCCCGCAGCGGCCATCGGTGCTCGCCGTACGGCGTCCCGTTGACCGTGACCGATCCGCCGCTGGGGTGGTCCAGTCCCAGCACCATCCGCATGGTCGTGGACTTGCCGGCGCCGTTCGGGCCGAGGAATCCGGTGACGACGCCTGGCTGCACGGTGAAGCTGAGGTTGTCCACGGCGAGCGTGTCGCCATACCGCTTTGTCAGGGCGTTTGCCTCGATCATCGAGGTTTGCACTCCTTTGGCCGAGTTACGGCGAGGGTACGTCGATCACCCACCCCTCGAGGTGGACCACCGCCCGTCGACCGGGTCGTGTCGCCGACCATCGGATCGTCGTGGGCCACCGGTGGTGATCCGCGGTGATGCGGACGTGGGCGACTCCCGACAGGCCGTTCTCGGGGAACCGAACCTGCCCCGACACGGTGCTGTCGTTAGTCCAGCGGACCGCGTGCAGGTGTCCGACGTACTGACCGTGCGAGTGGCTGTAGCTGACCGTCCCGCCGCGCAGGCCGTGGTCGTGGAACCCGTCGATGAAGTCGAACCGGATGGCGGCATCACCGACCGCTGCGGTCGCGACCGACGCCAGCTTGCGCAGGCGCAGCGGTGCGGACCCGGTGCCGGGTTGCGCCGCACTCACCGTCCGCGGGTACCGCCCGATCACATCGATAGCGGGCACCTGGTGAATGCACGAGACGGACATCGTGTGCAGCCGTGACGGGTGCTCGATGAACCGGCGCACCAGGTCCTCGCCGCACGGGTGCGGGTTGTCGAGCGCCACCAGGTGCACGGTGTTCGGTACGACGATGGCGCGCGCCGCTGAGCCGATCTGCCGCGCGATGTGCGCACCGCCGGCCGCCGGGGTGAGGGAGTCCAGCGAGCCGTTGAGGATGAACACCGGGACGTGGGTGCGATCCATCGGGCCGGACGGCACCGGCGGCAGAGCCGGGTGAGTGGGGGCCGGCCAGTCGAGGCACGAGTCGTAGGTCTCGGTGTACGGCTGGACGGTGAGCCACTGCTTGATGGTGAACGGCGCGAACATCTTGCGCGGCAGGGCTGCCTCGGCATCTCGTAGCTGCTTGACGCGAGTCACCCGGCTGGCGTGCATGTCGAACAGCTGCGGGTAGTCGGTGCACGCCACGGCGTAGTAGTTGCCGTCGGAGTAGTAGCTGGCCGGCGCGACGTAGTCGCCGTCGTCCCAGCCGATGTCCTGCTCCCACAGTCGCAGCAGCGGCGCTCGGTCGCCCTGGTTGAGGTAGGCCCGGGCGGCAGCGTCGAGGTCGCGGTACGGCTGGTAGTCGTAACCCGCGTCGTTCACCAGGTTGACCAGTGCCGTGGTGTTGACCGTGACGTGATGCCTGCGGTCGTCGAGTCCGGCCGCCCACCCGGTGACGGGATGGTGTCCCAGCCGGTGTTCGAGCCGAGTGATCAGCTTCCAGGCGACCCCGGACGTGGCGCCGCGGCAGGCCGGCGAGCGACGGCACACCGCGTCGAATGCGCGGCGAGCCGTCCTCGGTGTCGTGCGGTACCACGGGTCGAGGTCGCGGGCCTCGTACGCCGAGTCGAGGGTCACCGACCGGAGCAGCTGCGGGTAGCGGGCCAGGAACGACTGGCCGAGGTAGGTCCCGTACGAGTCGCCGTAGTAGTCGACCTTGCCGACGTGGAGTGCCCGCACGACGGCAGCGAGGTCCTCGGCGACATAGCCGGTGCCGTACAGGTCCGATCGACTGCCCAGCTGAGCGCCGCATGCCGCGACGTCCTTGCGGAACGTTGCCGTGGTCGTCAGGTTGCCCAGGTGTTGGAGACCCTTACAGTCGATCACGCTCGACGTGCCGGTGCCACGTTGGTCGACGACCAGCAGGTTGTGGGTGCGCAGGGTCGGACCGAGCATGGCGGCGTAGTCCGGTGCAGTGCCCATCGACGGATAGCCAGGGCCGCCCTCCTGCGCCATCACGGTGTGGGCGCCGCTGGCCGGCGGGTGGCTGGCCGGAAGCCAGCCGAAGGACACCGTGACGGCTCTTCCGTGCGGCGCGGCCGGGTTCACCGGCAGCCGCAGCGAGCCGCACCAGGTGGCCCGGCCGATGCCGAGCCGGCAACGGTGCAGCGTGACGGTGCCGACCCGCAGGGAGCCGGGCTGGCCCGCGGTCGGGATCGTCGGGTTGGACGCGGCCGCGTGGCCGGCCGGACCGGGGAGGGCCAGGACGCCGGCGGCCAGTGCCAGTCCGGCGACGATCAGTCGGGGTCGCATCACGGTCGCATCATGCCCGACGCGAAGGCTGAACCGGGCTGCTCCGCCGGCCGTGACCTAGGGCAGGGCGCACAACTGCGTGCCACACCACGCTCGAGGGGAGCACAGCATGGCTGCACGAGGTCGCGCATTGTCCGTACTGGCCGTCGGTGGATCGTTGGCTGTCGTGGCCGGCCTCGGTTCCGTCGTACCCGCATCGGCAACGGCGTCCGCCCCCGCGACGGCCAAACACGTCACGATCAGCCTGCACAAGACGTCGGTCGGCAAGCGAGTCGCGGCGAAAGGCGGTCGGACCGTCTACATGTTCTCGATCGACACGTCGAAGAAGTCCAACTGCGGCAAGAGTTGCCGCGCGGTGTGGAAGCCGGTGAAGAGCGAGCGGGCGCCCAAGGCCGGTCACGGCATCAAGCGCGCGAGCCTCAAGCGGATCGCTCACGACCAGGTCAAGTACCACGGCCACCCGCTGTACTACTACATCGGCGACCACAAGGCCGGCCAGGCAACCGGCGAGGGTCTGTTCGCCTTCAAGGGTTTCTGGTACACCGTGACGGCCAAGGGCCGGATCGGCTGACCGGCTAGCGCCCCGTCGCCGGCGGGTGGCGGTCGCAGCGACCGAAGATCTCGACCGTGTGGGTCACCTCGGTGAAGCCTGCGTCGTCGGCGACACGCGCTGCCCAGCGCTCGACCTCGGGCCCCGCCACCTCGACGCTGCGGCCGCACTGCCGGCAGACCAGGTGGTGGTGATGGTCCGAGTCGTCCCGGGGGTGACCCTGACCGCACCTGCGGTAGCTCGCCTCACCGTCGGGGCGGACCACGACGTCGACGTCGCCCTGCTCCGCCAACCGTTTGAGGTGGCGGTACACCGTCGTGAGCCCGATCGCCTGGTCGCGACGCCTGAGCTCATCGTGCAGGGCCTGCGCCGTCAGGAAGCCGTCGGCCTCGGCGAGGACGGCGTCCAGCGCGGCGCCCTGCCGGGTGGAGCGCAGCCGACCGGTGTCCGCGCTGGTCACGTGCCCACCGTAATCCGGCGCCCGCGGTGCGCCAGCCCAAGACCGACCAGCCGGGAGAGCAGGTAGAGCCCGAAACTGATGAACGTCACGAACACGCTGGCCTTCACGGACGGGTACTGCAGGTTCGCGACGAGACCGCCGTCCGCGGCGACGAAGGCGAAAGCCACCGAGATGGCGGTCACGACGATCGGGTTGGCGGACAGCTTCGTCGCCGCGGCCGCTGGTGTGATCGTGAGGCTGAGCACCAACAGGGTCCCGACGATCTGCGCCGCCTCCGTGACGGTGAGCGCGAGCAGGTACAGGAACAGCAGGCCCAGCAGGCGGGTGCGTACTCCCCGCGCCTCCGCGAGCTCCGGGTCCACGCTCGCGAACAGCAGCGGTCGGAACATGACGGCGGTGACCACGATGACGACACCGACGATCACGAGCAGCAGGATCAGCTGGTTGGTGCTGACGCCGTAGATGTAGCCGAACAGGATGTTCGTGGCCTCGGTCGCGAAGCCGTGGTAGTAGCTCAGCAGCAGCACGCCCAGGCCGAGGCCGAACGCGAGGATGACGCCGATCGCGGAGTCGCGCTCGCGCGACCGCGCACCGAGCAGGCCGATCGACGTGGCCACGACGATCGATCCGACCAACGCGCCTGCGATCGCGTTCCCGTTGATGAGCAGCCCGGCGGCGGCGCCGGTGAAGGCGAGCTCGGCGGTGCCGTGGACGGCGAACGCGGCCCCACGGGTGACGACGAACGGTCCGAGCAGCCCGCAGGCCACGGAGATCAGCGCGCCGGCGATCAGCGCGTGCACCGCGAACGGCTGCTGGAGGTAGAACCAGAGACCGGTCACGGCAGCCGCCGACTGGGCGCGGGAGGAGGGACGTCGTCGGGGTGGTGGTGATGGCCGCCACCCGCATCACCGTGGCCGGCGTCCGGGGTGCCGACGACGACGATCCGGTCACGGACCCGGAGGACGTCGATGGGTACGCCGTACAGCTCAGTCAGCCGGTCGCTGGTCATCACGTCCTCGGGTCGCCCGATGGCCCAGTTGCCGCCGACGAGGTACAGCACCCGGTCGATGAGCGGGAGGACAGGGTTGATCTCGTGGGTGACCAGCAGGACGGCGGTGCCGGCCTCGCGGCGTCGTTCGTCGATGAGCTCGGTGACCGCCTGCTGATGGTGCAGATCGAGGGAGAGCAACGGCTCGTCGCACAGCAGTAGCTGCGGCTCGCTCAACAACGCCTGGGCGACGCGCAGCCGTTGCTGCTCGCCGCCGGACAGGCTGCCGATCGGTGCGTCGGCGAATGCCGTTGCGCCGACGGATCGGATGGCGTCGTCGACGCGCCGTCGTGCATCGCGAGAGGGCCACGGCGGCCCCCATCGATGCCCGTCCAGCCCGAGCCGCACCAGGTCTCGACCACGCAGCGGGAGGTCGCGGTCGAATCCCTTCTGCTGCGGGATGTAGCCGACGTCGCTGTTCCCGCGCCGTGGCGGCCGGCCCGCGATGGTCACGGATCCCGACGACAGCGGCTGCAGTCCGAGCAGGACGCGCATCAGGCTGGTCTTGCCGGCCCCGTTGGGGCCGAGCACCGCCACGAACTCGCCGGGAGCGACCACCAGGTCGAGATCGCTCCACAGTGTCCGTTCGCCGAAGCGCAGCGTGGCGCCGTGCAGGGCGGCGGCGGGGCGGGGTGAGCCGCTGATGTCAGCCACCGAGGGCGGACAGCAGCGCGCGGTCCTGCGCGAGCTGCCAGGCTTGGAAGCTGCCGTACTGCGGCGGCATCGTCTCCGAGACGCCGACGATCGGGACGTGGGCAGCGGTGGCGAGTCCCTTGATGGCCGTGGTCTGGGAATCGACGACCTGGGAGTTGTACAGCAACACCTTCACCTTGTGCTGGGTGATGTCGCGGTCGAAGGTCGCGGTGTCCTGCGGGCTGGGGTCGGTGCCGTCCTCGATGGCCTGCGAGAACGACGCCGGGGTGCCGAGTGTCAGCCCGGCAGCGCTGACGAGGTAGCCGGGCACCCGCTCGGTGTAGGCAATCGGAGTTCCGGCGTACCGCGACTTGATGGTCGAGATCACCGTGAGCAGCGGCTTGAGGCCGGCATCGAAGCGAGCGGCACCGGCCGCGAATGCCTGGGCGCCGGACGGGTCGAGGCTCGTGAGCTGCCGACTGATGGCGGTCGCCACGGCGGGGAGGCGCTGGGTCCAGTACCAGAGGTGAGGGTTCGGGTTGCTCCCGGTGACACCGAGCACCTTCTGGACCGAGAGCACCCGGCGGGAAGAGCTCGGGGAGGTCGCGAGGATCTTGTCGATGAAGTCGTCGTAGCCGGCACCGTTCTCGATCACGAGCTGGGCCGAGGTGATCGTCGCGGCGGCCTGCGGGTCGCTCTGATATAGGTGCGGGTCGGTGTTGGGGTCGCTGATGATCGAGTGGACGCTCACCCGTGACCCACCGATCTGCTGGGCGATGTTGCCCCAGAAGTTCTCGGCGGCGGTGACGGTGATCTGGCCGGAGGCGGTCGCCGACACGTGGCCGGCCGAGTCGCAGCCGGTGAGCGTCGCGACAGCGGCGATGCCGAGCGCCGCGACGGCCGAGCGGGAGCGGATTCCGCGGCGCGACGACACGCGTCCAGTCTGGATGAAAGTGGAAACCGTTGTCAATAGTGGCTAGACGAGGAACCGGAACAGCGCGTGGTCCGGCTGGACCTGCTCCACCACCAGCGACATCCCGGCCAGCCGGGCCAGCAGCGGGCCGATGTCCTCGCGGCGGGCCAGCTCGATGCCGACCAGGGCGGGGCCGGTCTCCCGGTTGGAGCGCTTCACATACTCGAACAGCGTGATGTCGTCGTCCGGGCCGAGCGCGTGGTCGAGGAAGCCGCGCAGCGCACCCGGCTCCTGCGGGAACTCCACCAGGAAGTAGTGCTTGAGCCCGAGGTGGACGAGGGAGCGCTCGAGGATCTCGGGGTAGCGCGACAGGTCGTTGTTGCCGCCCGAGAGCACGCACACGACGGTCTGGTCGCCCAGGTCACCGAGCCGACCGAGCGCGGTCGACGAGAGCGCACCCGCGGGCTCAGCGATGATGCCGTCGGCCTGGTAGAGCGCGATCATCTCGGTGCATAGCTCGCCTTCGGTCACGGTGAGCAGCTCGACGGCGCTCGCGGCGGCGTGCGCGTACGTGTGGGCTCCGACCTGTCTGACCGCCGCACCGTCGACGAAGGTGTCGAGGGTGTCCAGCGGCACCGGAGTGCCTGCTTGCACCGCCGCGGCCATGCTGGCCGCGCCCGCCGGCTCGACCCCTACCAGCCTGGGCGGTGTCGCCATGCCCGACAGCCAGGCCGCGGACCCCGCGAGCAGGCCGCCACCCCCGACCGGTACGACGAGCACGTCGGGCGAGCGCCCGAGCTGGCTCTCGATCTCCCGGACCACCGTGCCCTGACCGGCGATGGTGTCCGGGGCGTCGAAGGCCGGGACCAGTGCGGCGCCGTTGGAGCCTGCGAATGCGGCGGCTGCTTCGTTGGCCTCGTCGTAGGTGTCGCCGGTGGCGCGAATCTCGACCCGGCCGCCGCCCAGGGCCTCGATCCGGTCTCGCTTCTGTCGCGGGGTGGTGCGTGGCAGATAGGCCCAGCCGTCGATCCCCAGCAGCGCGCAGGCGAGCGCAACTCCCTGGGCGTGGTTCCCGGCGCTGGCGCACACCACGCCGCGCGAGCGGACGTCGGTCGCGAGCTGGGAGATGAAGTTGTACGCCCCGCGGAGCTTGTACGAGCGGACCGGCTGGAGGTCCTCGCGCTTGAGATACACCGCCGCTCCGGTGAGCGCGGACAGCCGCACGTTGAGCTGCAACGGGGTGGTGCTCGCGACCCCGTCCAACCGCGCAGCGGCCGCCTCGATGTCGGCGCGGCTGACCCGTGTGGTGTTCACCCGTCCATTGTCGCGGGTGCGGACGCTCGCCCGGGGACGGCTATGGCGACGACGCGACGGCGGAGCGGTCCTCGGCGTTGCGACGGGGCTGCGGCGCGGCCGCCGGCGAGGTGAGCGGCACCGGTCCGCCCAGCTCGGCCATCAGTGCGTCGATCGCCGACAGCAGGGCGCCGTACAGCAGGAAGAGCGTGGGGTCGTCCAGGTCTCGTCGGACGTCGTCGGTCAGCTCGCGGACACCGGCGCGCGCCTCGTGGAGCGCCTCGGCGACCGTCACCGGACGATAGGCGCCGCGGCGGCCGACTCGGTCCTGCAACGGGCCGGCGAGCGCCTCGACCGAGTCGGCGACGCTGGCGAGCAGGTTGGAGAACCGAGTCCGGAACCGCGGGCTGGTGGTCAGCTGCTGCCGCGCGCCTTCGGTGGCGGCCGCTCGCAGGGTGTCGATGATGTGCGCGGTGTGGTTCGCGGCCCGACGCAGCCGCTCGTCGACGTCGACGTACGCAGCGACCGCTTCGCGGCGGCCGGCTCCCCGGTGGTTCCAGCGCAGCGACTCCGACGCCTCGGACAGTGCGGCATCGGCATGCAACCGGCTGCTGTCGAGCCGGGCGAGATGGCCACCCCACCCTGCGCTGAGGAGGAGCAGGTCCTCGTCGACGAGGTCGTCGGCGACGCGACGGATCACGTCGACGATGTCGTCGGCGAAGTCCTTGACGGCGAACGCGGCCTCACCGGCGTTCGTGGTCGGCAGAACCACCGCGCCGGCGAGAACACCGACGACGGCTCCGACGAAAGAGCTGGCGAGCTGGAGGACGACGGCGGGGCCGTGGGCAGCGACGCTCATCAGCGTCAGGGCCGTCACGGCGGTCTGGGCGGCGACCTCGGTGCCGCCGAGGGCGCGTCCGATCAAAGCAGCTCCACCGGCGGCGAGGACCAGAGTCCAGAGGTGGACACCGCCGATGCCGCCGAGCAGGGATGCGAGCCCCACGCCGGCGACAAGGCCGGCAACGCGGGCCACGCCCTTTACCACGGTCTGGTAGACGGTGGCCTGCACCGTGAGCAGCGCGGCGATCGCGGCCACGACCGGCTGCGGGTCACCGATCGCGCGGGCAAGTACCCATGCCGCTGAGGTCGCGAGCGCGGACCGGGCCACGTTGAGCACGAAGCCGCGATGGGTGTGAGCCTGCCGGAACAGCCAGGCCCACCCGGCGCCGCTTGGGCGCGAGATCGACGGCAGCATCGGGTCCGGCCCCGGAAGCGCGGGATCGATGAGGGACCGGCGCAGCCGGTGCGGGGTCGATGAGCCGGCCGTCGTCAGGTCGTCGGGGGGAGCAACGGGAACAGACATAGCCATCACATGCCGGGCCGTGTCGAAAGCGTCACGGACGGCGGTTCGGATCTCCCTCGAATAAGTAGTCGCGCCGTCTAGTATATAGCCGGCGGGCCCGATCGAGGCTGTGACTCCGCCCACACTCCGAAAGGCACGCGATGGAGCCCGAGCCGCCGCGCCGCCGGGGCCGGCCGCGCAGCGAGCAGGCCCGCGCCGCCGTGCTGGCTGCGGCCGGTGAGCTCATGCTCGAGGGCGGGATGGGCGCCTGCACGATGGAGGCCATCGCGGGGCGCGCCGGGGTGAGCAAGGCAACCATCTACCGGTGGTGGCCGTCGCGCGGTGCGGTCGCGCTCGAGGGCCTCCTCGCACAGACCAGTGAGTCCATCGCGATCCCGACCGGTCTGTCGACGGGCGAGGCGCTGCGGTTCCAGGTGGGCGGTCTGGTTGCGCTGTTCCAGGACTCGGTCTGCGGCCCGCTGATGCGCGGGCTGATCGGCCAGGCGCAGTCCGATGCCGAGATCGCTGCCGCGTTGCGGGAGCAGTGGCTGGCACCGCGACGCGCGGTCGCCGTCGACACGATCCGAGCCGGGGTCGCCCGCGGGGAGATTCGTGCCGACATCGATGTCGCTGTCGCTGCCGACCAGGTCTTCGCCCCGGTCTACTACCGGCTGATCTTCGGACATGATCGACTCGGCGGCGATCTGGCCGACCGGCTGGTCGATCAGATGATGGCCGGGCTGCTCGCGGTGGACTGACTCGCGGCAACGCCCACGCTATGTGACAACTTCTGACACAATCATTGACCACGGGTGCTGCGAGGCGTCAACGGTCAGGCGACCGCCCGGTGTCGAGGGGAGCGGCCAGCAGATGTCGCTGCAAGTAGCGGAGTCCGATTCCTGGCAGTCCACCTCGCGGGCCTGGGCGGTCGAGGTCGCCGCCGCCAGCCCGTTGCCCGTCCTGATCCTGGAGTCGCCGGCCGAACGGATCGTCGCCGCCAGTGAGCCGGCGATCTCGTTGCTTTCGGGCAACGGGCGCCGGAGGCTCATCGGCGACTCCCTGGCCAGCGTGACGTACCGGATCCCGGCCAGCGAGACGGCGTACCCACCGATCCACGGATTGCCCGGCTTCCCGGTTTCGCGGCTGGTCCACCTCGCCGGCCAGGTGGCGGCCTACCAACTCTGGATCCGGCCGGTGGTTCCCGCCCAACGGTCCGGGCCGGCGTTTGCCGTCATCGCCGAGGTCGACGACGGGCCGAGTCGGGCGAAGTACGACGTCGCGCAGCCGGTGGTCGCCACCATGGCCGGATCCACCGACACCCGCCTCATTATCGACCGCATCAGTAGCGACGTGGCGTCGCTACTCGGGGTCGGGCCCGAGCAGGTGCTCGGTTCCTCGCTCCTGGACCTGGCGCCTCCCAACGAGCTGGGGGTGCTCCTGGAGGTATTGGCTCGAGCCACCGAGCACGCTGTCGGCGGCACTGCCCGGCTCGGGTTGCAGCGCCCGGACGGCAGCGTGGTGCGTGCCGCGCTGGCCGTCGCGCCGTTGCTGCCTTCGCCGTGCTTCGGCTTCGCCGCGGTCGCCGACGACAGTCTCGGTACGCCGATCGGCGGGGCCGAGCTGGCCGTGGCGTTCGGCCGGCTCGGCCGGCTTTCCGGGATGGTGTCTGCGAGTGAGGTGCTGGACCTGGCCGGCCGTCCTCGATTCCAGGGCGAGGCTCAGCTCTCGGTCCGGGAGCTCGAAGTTGTGCGACTCCTGCAGGCTGGTGACCGGGTTCCCGCGATCGCACGCCGGCTCTACCTGAGCCAGAGCACGGTGCGCAACTACTTGTCCTCGGCGTTCCGAAAGTTAGAGGTGCGGTCGCAGCAGGAGCTGCTCGACCTGATTCGCCAGCCCTAGGGATTCAGGGGCTCAGGGGCTCAGGGGCTCAGGACGATGCGGCGTCGAACGCCGTCTTCACACTCGCCGGCAGCCGACCGCGACTGTTGACCTCATACCCGTTGGTCTGTGCCCACGCGCGGACCTCTGCGGTCGACGCGGATCCGGCACTCGGTCGGCGACCCGAACGGCGGGGCGACGAACGATGCGACGAGATGGACCTGCCGCGGCCCCGAGGCCGTGGGATCACGGCTGTCGGCTTTGCGGCCTCGACCACGCCGAGCTGCACGTTGTACAGCGCACCGACGACACGGATGACATCGTCGAGGTCCTGGCTGGTGTCGATGGTGAGCTGCACGGTTACTCCTGCACACGTCGAAGAACCTGAAGGGTACCCGTCAACGTGATGCACGTCTCGCTGTGCCTAAGGGCGAGCGGATTCGTTGTGCTGTCGCGAAAACGGCATTCTTCCCGGCCCGCGACCTGACTGGGCCGGGAAGAATGCTCACCTATCTCGGTCAGGCGAACTGTCGTCCGTTGGGAATGCAGTGCGTCATGCTCCGACCGGACACGTCGCGAGGCGAGTTCTTCCCAAGGTTCGCAGCGCGTTCCAGTTCTGCCTCCGACAACGTCTGCGTGGCCAACGGTCCGAGATGACGGACGTCGTCGGCCGTGATTCCGATACCCTCGCCGACTCGCTGACCCAGCTCGTCCTCGCACATCAGCAGGTGCCAGACCATGCGCTCCTGGATCGGCCGATCACATTGCGCGAGCGCACCTACCAGGTTGGCTACCAGGTCGTCGCGTTCCCACTGCTCGCTGAGCAGGTAACGCTCGCCGGCCTGCGCGTAATCGTTGGTCCGCGCGATGCGCCTGCGGGTGAGCCGGCCGGTGATCTCGGGCCCCTGCTCGTCGTGGCTGGGTGAGTCCGCCTCCCGCAAGCCGGCGACGATCGACGGCTCGTAGTTGACGTGTGGGTTCGCACCGCTGTTGTCGACGGCGTAGGTCATCTGACCGTCGCGCTGGTTGGTGTGGACCCTCGCGTTCTTCGGCTGGTTCACTGGGAGCTGCAGGTAGTTCGGGCCGACCCGGTAACGCTGGGTGTCGCTGTAGCTGAAGGTCCGACCCACCAACATCTTGTCGTCGCTGAAGTCCAGACCATCGACCAGTACGCCGGTTCCGAACGCGATCTGCTCGTTCTCCGCGAAGAAGTTCTCCGGTGCCCGGTCGAGAACCATGCGCCCGACCGGCTTGGGCGGGAACAGCTCTTCGGGCCAGACCTTGGTGTCATCGAGCGGGTCGAAGTCCAGCTCCGGGTGGTCGTGGTCGTCCATCAGCTGGACCCGTAGCTCCCATTCCGGGTACTCCCCGGTCTCGATGGCGCGGTAGAGGTCCGCGGTGTGCGAGCCGAGGTCAGTCGCCTGTACCGACGCGGCTTCGTCTGCGGTCAGCGACACCACGTCCTGCTTCGGAATCCAGTGGTATTTCACGAGCTTTGTCTCACCCGCGGCGTTGACCCACTTGTAGGTGTTGACCCCGAAGCCCTGCATCGTCCGGTACGACGCGGGGATCCCGCGCGGGCTGAACACCAGCGTGATCATGTGCATCGACTCCGGCGTCTGGCTGAGGAAGTCGAAGACGCGATTCGCCGGCTGCCGCTCGAAGTTCACGGGGTCAGGCTTCTGCGAGTGGATGAGGTCGGGGAACTTGATGGCGTCCCTGATGAAGAACACACCCAGGTTGTTGCCGACCAGGTCCCAGTTGCCGTCCTCGGTGTAGAACTTCACCGCGAAGCCACGTGGGTCGCGAGCGACCTCCGAGGAGTCACGTCCACCAGCGACGGTTGAGAACCGGATCGCGAGGTCGGTGCGCTTTCCCTTTTGGGAGAACAACTTTGCCCGCGTGTACGTCGCGATCGGCTCGTCGCCCCAGGAGCCGTAGGCCTCGAAGTAGCCGAAGGCCGTCGTGCCTCTGGCGTGCACCACCCGCTCCGGAATCCGTTCGCGGTCGAAGTGCGAGATCTTTTCGAGGAACTGGTAGTTCTCCAACGTCGCCGGGCCACGGTCGCCCACCGTCCGCTGGTTCTGGTTGTCATGGACGGCGTGACCCTGACGGTTGGTGAGGGTCGGGCGACTGTCACTCATAGCAGTTCTCCTTTGCTGGACACCGTTGTCGTGTTCACGTCATGAAAACTGGCGGGCAATGCATCGCTTCGCGTGCACTCGCCGCAGGTGCCCCACCAGACCACCTCGGCTTCATCGACGACGAATCCGGGCTCGAGGTCGCTGGGGTCGAGACAGGGGGTGGAGCCGGTCGCGCAGTCGACGTCGGCGACGGCGCCGCACTCCCGGCACACCATGTGATGGTGGTTGTCCCCGACGCGCAGCTCGTAGCGGGCCGCGGACCCGGCCGGCTCGATCCGCCGGAGCACACCGGCCCGGGTCAGGTCGTCGAGCACGTTGTACAGGCCCTGCTTCGACAGCCGGTCGGCTCGCCGGCGGGTGTCGAGCCGGTCGGTGATGTCAGCGGCCGTGCCGTGCGGGTGATCGGCGAGGGCGTCGAGGACCGCGAGCCGATGAGTGGTCGCCCGCAGCCCGCGCTCGCGCAGCAGCTGGTCCGAGGTCATCACGGCCACTCTTGCGGACGAGGTTGACTTAGTCAACCGCGGGTCGCGGTCAACGCAGCCTGATCCGCACCGGCCCGGCGTCGGGCTCGACGGCCGTCGCCCAGGTCAGCGGGATCCGTAGCGACCGGTTGGGGACCAGCTGTCGCCAGCGGAACCGCGACAGCTCGCGGGAGCCCTGCTCGACGATCACGGCAGCGCGACCGCCGAACTCACCGGTCCGCAGCACGACGCCGTGCTGCCGCCCGGTCGGATCTGCGAGTGACCCGATGTCGAGAGAGGACGGCGAGGACCACAGCAGTGGCGGCTCGACAACGATCTCGATCCGGGTCCGCGCTCCCCCTCCCAGTTCCGGTTCGCGGAGACGTCGCGCCAGGCAGGCACCGACAGTCGCGCCGCGCAGCGCGGCCAGGTCCGCGGTCTCGGCCGGGTGAGCGAGGTTGCCGGCGGCATAGAGCCCGGGGATGCTGCTCGCTCCGACCTGGTCGACCAGCGGCGCCCGAGAGGTGGCGTCCAGCCGGGCTCCGGCGCTGCGGGCAAGCTCCTGGTCCGGGACCCAGTCGCCAGTGAAAACGACGGTGTCGACGTCGACGGTGCGGCTGGCCGCGGTCTCGCGATCGCGCAGCTCCACCGCCTCGAGCCGACCGTGACCATGCAGCGCGACGACGTCGGTGCCGGTCCACAGCGCGACGCGCAGGCCCCACCGCGTCGTCGCGGCAAAACCGCCGAACGTCTGGTGCCGGGCCAGCGGGGTCACCATCGCCACCGGCTTCACACCGGCCGCCCGCAACGTCAGAACCGCCGAGTACGAGACGTGCTCGGCGCCGACGACCAGGGCTCGCTCGCCGACCGGAAGTCCACGCAGGTACCACCACTGCTGCAGCTGACCGGTCGTGAAGACGCCGTCGGGCCGGTCCCCGGCCACCAGCCGCGCCGACCGGGGTCGTTCGCGGGCTCCGGTCGCCAGGACGATGGCCGCCGCCGAAACGGTGCGCACGCCCGCCGGCGAGGTGACGGCGACCGTCAGCGGCCCTGACCATCCGGTCACCATGTTCTCGGTCTGCACCCGGACTCCCGCCGCCAGGGCTCGGCGCACCAGCGTCTCGGCGTACCGAGGGCCGCTCATCGCCCGATGCAGGTCGTGCAGCCCGAACCCGCCGTGGTGGCAGTGCCGGGGAACCCCGCCCGGTTGGCTCTCGCGTTCCACGACCAGCACGTCGCGGACACCGCCAGCGGCCAGCGTTCGCGCCGCCGCCAGGCCGGCCGGACCGGCACCGACCACCAGGACGTCGACGTGCTCGGTCATGACGTGCTGCCGCGACGAAGCATCGACGCGACCTCGGCGGCGCAGTAGAAGCCCTGGCAGCGGCCGTTGGTGGCCCGGGTACGACGAGCGACGCCCGCCAGGTCGCGGGGCGGGAGGCTCGAGGCGAGAGCGTCACGCACCTCGCCGCGACTGACGCGCTCACAGAAGCAGACCACCCGGCCGTACTCCGGGTCGGCGGTCACCGCGGTGGGGTCGGTGACCGGTCGCGGGAATGCCTCGCCGAGGTTGGGCTGACGCGCCGGTGCGGGCGCGTCGTCCCGGACCACGACCGGGTAGTCGGCGTCGGTCATCAGCTCGGCGACGTGCTCGGCGAGTGCGAGAGACGCGCTCAGACCGGTGGACCGGATCCCTCCGACGCAGACGTAGCGGCTGTCCGGATGGCAGCTCACCTGGTAGTCACGGTGCTCCGAGGCGGCCCGCAATCCGGCGTAGCTGTTGGTGATCTCCTCGCCGGCGAGCTCCGGCACGATCGTGACACCCGCGGCGACCAGGGACCGCAGGCCATCGGCGGTCGTGGCGGTGTCGGTGCGGTCGGGTAGGTCCTCAGCCGTCGGCCCCACGAGCAGGTTGCCGTAGATGGTCGGCGCGACCAACACGCCTTTGGTCGTGCCGGACGGGATCGGCAGGATGATGGACGTCACCAGCTGCCGGGCGAACTTGTCGAAGACGACGAGTTGGCCTCGGCGGGGCGTGATCGTGAACTCGTCGTGCCCCATCATCCGGTTGACGGCGTCGCTGGCGAGCCCGGCCGCGTTCACCAACCAGCTGGCGCGGACCGGGCCGGAGCTGGTGTCCAGCAGGTGGGCGCCGCCCGGGTCGCGACGAACGCCCTGCAGGGTCGTGTCCAGCTGGATCGTGACGCCCGCAGCCAGCGCATCGGTGGCGTAGGCGAGCGTGGTGGTCCAGGGGCAGATGATCGACTCGTCCGGTACGACGAGGGCGCCACGCGCCCCTGGAGCCAGGTGCGGCTCCCGGCGGTACAGCGTCTCGGCGGAGATCAGCTCGGCCGCGTCGTACCGGTTGGCGAGGGCCTTGGACAGCAGCCCCGGGAGCTCGGCCTGCTGCGCCTCGGTCCAGGCGACCACCGCGGCACCGGTGCGTTCCACCGGGATGCCGGTCTGCTCGGCGTACTCCCGCAGCTTGGCGTGCCCTCGTCGCACCAACCCGGCCTCGAGGCTGCCCACGGGCGCGTCGAACCCGGTGTGCAGGATCGCGGTGTTGGCCTTGCTGGTGGCGTCGCCGACGTCCGACCCGGCCTCGAGCAGCAGGCATGAGCGGTTGCTGCGTCCGATCTCGCGGGCGATGGCGGTGCCGACGACGCCGGCGCCGATGACCGCGACATCGACGGATTCGGCCATCACGCCGACCCGATGACGCGCGCGACGGCCGCCTCCATCGCGTCGAGCCGGGCGGCTGCCTCGTCCGAGTCGATCGCCGGCTCGTACCGCTGCCCCGCCGTCAGCGTGGGTGGCTCCATGTCGCCGCTGCCCAGCCGTGCCAGCGCAGCGACACCGAGGCCGGTCGCGTGCGGAGAGGCGAACACCTCGACCGGCCGCTGCAGCAGGTCGGCCTGCAGCTGCATCAGCAGCCGCGAGCGGGTGAGACCGCCGTCGACCCGAAGCACGCCGATCGACGCGTTGAGGTCCTGTTCTGTGGCCCGCACCAGCAAGACGACCGATGCTGCGATTCCCTCCAACGCGGCGCGGATCAGGTGCGCGCGGGTGCTGCTCAAGGTCAGGCCGTCGATGCTGGCGCGCGCGTTCGGCTGCCAGTACGGCGCGCCGAGCCCCGCCAGCGCCGGGACGACGATCACGCCGCCCGCGTCCGGAACGCTCGCTCCGAGCCGGTCGAGATCGTCGGCATCACGGAGCACTCCCAGGCCGATCAGCCAGTCGACCATCGACCCCACGGTGTACAGCTGGCCATCGAGGCAGTACGCGACGTCGCCGGCCGCATCCCAGGCCACCGATGCGGACAGCCCGTATCCCGATCGCCTCGGTTGGCTCCCGGAGTTCGCGAGCAGGAATGCCCCGGTGCCGTACGTGCATTTCGCGTCACCTGGACGAAGGCAGCCCTCGCCGAACAGCGCGGCCTGCTGGTCGACCGCCAGCCCGGTGACCGGGATCCGGCCACCGAACACCTCGGTCGTGCCGACGGCCGTCGTACAGCTCACGATCTCGGGCAGGTCGGCGGCGGACACGCCAAACAGCTCGCACGCCTCGGTCGACCACTGCCGTTGGTCGAGGTCGAGCAGGCCGGTGCGTGACGCCGTCGTCACGTCGGTGACGTAGCTGCTGGTGAGCCGATGAACCAGCCAGGCATCCGTGGTGGTCGCGACGCCGGCGTCGGTCAGGTTCTCGCGCAACCACACCAGCTTCGGCGCGACGAAATACGGGTCGAGCGGCAACCCGGTCAGCAGCTGCAGTCGTTCGGCGTACGGCGCCAGCCGGTCACAGATCCCGGCCGATCGACGGTCCTGCCAGGACAACGCTGTGCTGAGCGGATCCCCGTTGTGCCGGTCCCAGGCCAGGACGGTCTCGCCCTGGTTGGCGAGGCCGATCGCCAGGACCTGGGCGCCCGATTCGGCGAGGGCCCGCCGGCCGGCCTGGACCACCGAGTCGTAGAGCTCGGTCGGGTTCTGCTCCACCCCGCCGCCCGCGACCTGGCTCGGTCGCACGATCGACTCGGCGGACGCCAGCACCGAGCCGTCCGGCGCCACCACGAGCGCTTTCGTCGACGAGGTCCCCTGATCGATGGCGAGGATGCAGCCGGATTCGTCTATCGCTGCAGCGCCCCGAGCACGAGCTGGTAGTCGGCCTCGGTGTCGACGTCGACCGGCACCGGGCCCGGAATAGCGACTTCGACGACGTCAGCGGCCCGCTGCTCGAGCAGCTTCCAGACCGCCTTGTCGCCGTGCAGCGTGGTCAGGGCTGCCAGCGCCGACCCCGCGAAGGCGAACGGATGCCCGACCCCGTCGTCGTACCGGCAGACCGCGAGGTCCGCGGCGCCGCGGCCGTCGAGCAAGGCGCGCACGCTCTCCGGGCGGACACCCGGCTGGTCCCCGAGCATGAGGACCATCACCTCAGTGTCGGGATGCAGCACCGGGATCGCGGCCGCGATGGACGACGAGCAGCCGGTGCCGAAGTGCGGGTTGTCGACCAGGTCGAACCCCGAGGTGTCGACGAGGCGGCGGACGTCTTCGCCGGCGCCGCCGAGAGCGAGCACCAGCTGGTCGAACCCGCTGCTGCGCGCGGTGGACAGGGCCGCGTCGAGCAGGACGCCGTCGCCGTACGGCAGCAGCTGCTTGGGCCGGCCGAGTCGCCGCGAGCCGCCGGCGGCCAGCACCAGACCGGCCACCCGCGCCTCAGGACGCGGCGGCATACCGGTCCGGATCGGCGATGAAGGAGGCGCGGCAGCTCTCGCAGCAGAAGTACACGGTCTGGTCGCCGTGCTCGATGTGAATCGTGGCGGCCACAGCGCTCACCGTCATCCCGCAGACCGGGTCGGTGGCAGTGGCCGGTACCGCGATGAGGACGGCGGGTTTCTCGCTGACCCGCTCCGCGACCAGCTCGGCGAGGATCGACAGGGCGATCTCGCCGGGGGTCCGCGCGCCGATCGACAGGCCGGCGGGGCTGTGCACCCGTGCTCGTTGGGCGTCGTCGACGTCGAGCGAGGCGAGGACGGCGGCCCCACGCTTCTGGCTGGCGACCAGGGCGATGTAGGGCACCTCGGCCCGCAGCGCAGCGGTCAGCGCCAGCTCCTCGTCTCGACCATGCGATGCCACGATGACCGCCGCATGGTCGGACCGTGGCCCGGCCGAGGCGCCGTCGGTGAGCTCCATCTCGATGTCGAGCGGCCCGCCCAGCGCGGCGAGAGCCTGCGCGATCGGCGTCTCGCCGACCACCAGGACCCGGGGGAGCGGGTTCTGCGGCTCGAGGAAGATCTCCATGGCGCCTCCGCTCAGGCACGGGTTCGCGACGGTGATCGCACCCTCGTCGTACTGGCTGGACGGGTGGCCCGGGACGATGCGCAGCAGCAACGGCTCGTTGGTGGTCAGGGCGCGAAGGCTGTACTCGCGGACCGAGGCTTCGGAACAGCTCCCGCCCACGAAGCCCTCGATCTGGCCGTCCGCGTGGATGAGAGCGATATCGCCCGGGTGGGAGCTGGTCGGGCTCTTCGCCCGGACCACGGTGGCGCGGACGAACGGTACCCGGTCACGAGCGAGCTCCTGAGCCCGCATGGAGAGAGCGTCCCGCAGCTCGCGCATGGACCCTCCCTGGTTTGGCTCCAGGTTATCAAGCGGAACCGTTCGGGAGGTGCCGTCAGACCGCCATGAGCAGGTAACACATCGCCGCCGACATCAGTGCCTGGCAACACACCGCGAGCCGTGGTGTGAGCGGCCGCTGCGCCGCAGGGCCGGCCAGTTGGGTGGCGGACGTCGGAGCCATAACCAGTCGACCCACGCTGACGACAGCCAGGCCCAGCAGGAGGAACGCGACAGCCGCCACAGCCGTCGATGCTTCGAGCGTCGATCCGTCGGCCATTCCCACCATCCCGTGGCCTCCCGACGCAGCCCGCGACAGCGGGACGAACATCAGGAGCATCGCGCCGGAGCCCACCGCGTGCTGCAGGTGCTGGCCGGCGGCAACCGCGCCTCGCCCGTCGATGTAGTGCTGGAGGCTGCGCGCAGCGAAGTACCCGCCGATCAGCCCAAAGCCGAGCAGGCCGACCCGGCTCAGCAGCGCCCCCGGCGGTCGCAGCAGCATGTCTGCCATGCCCAGGCCCATCGCGACGTGAGCCAGGTCGACGTCGGCCTGCGTCGCGCGGGCCCGCAGCCTCGCGATCACGACCCGGGCGGCGCAATAGCCCGCAGTGGCGAGCATCGTCGCGGCCATCACGTCGACGAGCCAGGTCGATCCCCTCACACGTGGCAGCATGCGTGGCTGGTCGCAGCCGCGTCAACGCGCGCTGTGTATGCCTTGACAGGAATATAAGGTCGCTGCCAGGGTGGCGTCATGGCGACTGAGATCTGGACCGCACTCGGCGACCCGCACCGTCGCCGGCTGCTGGACCTGCTGCGGCGGGGCGAGAGCTCGGTCGGTGACCTCGTGGCGGCGCTTGGGCTGAGCCAGTCCGCCACCTCGAAGCACCTCCGGGTGCTGCGAACGGCCGGGCTGGTGCAGGTCCGCGGTGACGCGCAACGGCGCGTCTACGCCGTCACACCGGCACCGATGGCCGACGTCGACGCCTGGCTCGCGCCGTACCGGGAGTTGTGGAACGACCGGCTTGATGCCCTCGGGCGCCACCTCGACGCTGACAAGGCCAACAAGGAGGCCTGATGGATCGCGGCAGCTACCTCGAGTACGACGGCCGGCCAGCCGTTCGCTTCCAACGCCGCTTCTCTCACCCGGTCGCGCGGGTCTGGCAGGCCATCACCTCGCCGGCGGAGCTCCCGATGTGGTTCCCGTCCCGGGTGGACCTGGAACCGCGGACCGGCGGCACCATTCGGTTCTCCGGCGACCCGAACGTCGGACCGAGCACCGGGACCGTTCTGAGCTTCGATCCACCGCACCGGCTCGGCTTCAGCTGGGGCGACAACGAGCTGCATCTCAGCGTCGAGCCGGACGGCGACGCTGCCTGCATCCTGACGCTGGTCGACGTGCTGGGCGCCAAGGACGAGGCGGCGCGCAATGCGGCCGGCTGGAATGTCTGCCTGGCCGAGCTCGACGGGGTGCTGTCCACCGGCCGCGCCAACGGGCCGCATGCCAGCTCGGCGCAGTCGTGGCAGTCGTACTACGAGGCGGCGGTGGCCGATGGCTTGCCGTCCGGCGCCGCGGTCCCCGCCTAGAGAACCGCCTGGTCCCGACCGTTGGCCTTCGCTTGGTACAGCTTCTGGTCGGCGACCAGCAACGCGTCCCGCCCGGTACCGAGCTCGGTGACGACCGCGGCACCGGCAGAGAACGTCGTGAGCGGTGCGATCGCCGCCCAGGCCTCCTGCAGCCGGGACAGCACGATGCCCACATGAGTGATCGGCGTGTGGGGCAGGTGCAGCAGGATCTCTTCGCCGCCGTACCGGATGGCCGTGTCGCGCGCCCGCAGCTGGCCCGTCACCACGTTGGCGAACTCCGTGAGGACCAGGTCTCCCATCGCGTGGCCGTGGGAGTCGTTGACGTTCTTGAAGTGGTCGAGGTCGAGCAGGATCAGCGCGTCACCGGGGTCAGCCGCGTCGAGCAACGCATCAAGGCTGCGCCGGTTGTTCAGGCCGGTCAACGGATCCCGGCCCGCCGCGAGCCGGAGCCGACCTGACTCCGCCCGTGCCATCCGGGCGCGGCCGGCCAGCAGCTCGGCGACACCGACCCAGATCGTGAGGGCGATGACGCCGCGGACGACGAGGGCATTGTGGCTGGCCACCCCGGCGCTGTTGCTACAGGCCCACCAGCACACGGCCGCCAGCGGCGTGAAGAGCACGGCGGTGTTGCGGGGCATCGAGAGGCCGACGAAGACGAAGGAGACCGTGAACAGTCCGACGTAGATCGCGCCGAGCGACTCGGTGTTAGACCCCAGGTAGGCCAACGTCACGAACACCAGGCACGGGTATCCGGCCAGCGCGACGCGGTGTCGGGCCGGCAGCGTCGAGACCCACAACAGGAGGCTGGCCATCGCCAGCACGCCGACGGACCAGACCGCGGTACGCCGGTCTGCAGCCGTGGCCGGCAGCAACCACACCGTGCTCACGACGACCAGGGCGCTCGCGAGACCCAGGCATAGTCCCCCCAGGGACGCGCCGGACTCCCGCGGAGCGCTCACGCACATCTCATCGGTCGAGATGCCCCGAAAGTTGAACGCGCTCGACTGGCTCGGAGAAAGGCATTGCCGCAGGTCGTCAAGCGGGAGCCGCTACCCGCCGATGACCCTTTTTGGGAGGATCTATGTCGTTGCGTGGCGTTCGGAACGACGACGTCGCCGTCTGCGTGGCAGGCGTGGCGGCTTCGATCGCCCTCAGCGCGTCCTGGCTGGTCCACCCGCACCTCCACGTCGGCTATGCCGTCGGCTTCTTCGTCGCCGTTCTGGCTCTCGCTCAGATGCCCGCCGACCTGCCCGGCCGCCACGGGCTGGTCGAGATCTCCTTCGCTCCGGCCGCGCTGGTCTTCCTCGCGCTGCTCGTGTCGCCCGGGGAGGCGTGCACGCTGTGGTTCGCCGTGACGGTGGCGCATCGGCTGACCGAGAAGGGCAAGCCGCTCACCGACCGGCTGTTCAACGTCGGGTGCGTCGCCGGCAGCGGCGTTGCCGTGATCCTGGTGCTGTCCCTGCACGGCCCAGTGTTGGAGCCCAGCACGGTGGGCCTGGTCGGTCTCGCCTGCGCCGTCTACTTCGTGATGGACATGTGGCTGACCACGTCGACCCTCGCGCACCGTCAGGGACAACGGAAATGGGCGCTGATGCCGGTCGGGATGGCGATCCCGCTCATCTGCTTCGTGGGCATTGACAGTCTCGGCTACCTCGGCGCGGTCATCGACGTGACCGCGCCGCACTGGATGCTCGCCCTGCTGATCGCCCCACTGGCCACCATCTACGGCGCGACCCGTTCCCAGCGTCGGGCGCGGGGCTCGGAGCGGCGTACCGCAGCGGTGTACTCGATCGCTCGGGCGACGACGTCGGTCGATGCCGCGACCGACATGACCGAGGTGCTGCTCACCGAGCTCAGACAGCTGCTCACCGGTCGTGACATCCAGGTGCTGTCCCGGCCGCCGAACAGTTCGGAGATCGGTGCCGCCCTCTCGACGGTGCCCGGCCACGAGACCTGGGTGGTCGTCGCGCCCGGCACCGGCTACGCCTTCAACGACGACGACCGGATCGGCCTCGAGACATTGACGAGCGTGTCGATGGAGATGCTCGACCGCCGCCGGTTGCTCGACGAGCTCGCGCGGATGGCCAGGCTCGACGCCCTCACCGGGCTGGCGAACCGCGCGACCCTCGTCGACCGGCTCGAGACCGTCACTGCGGCCATGCCCGAAGGCATCGACGTCACCGCGGCGGTCGTCTACTGCGACGTCGACGGGTTCAAGGGCATCAACGACCGGCTCGGCCACCTGATCGGTGACAGCGCCATCATCGCGACCGCCGAACGGTTGCAGTCCACCCTGCGGATCAAGGACCTGGCCGCCCGGCTGAGCGGGGACGAGTTCGCGGTGCTGCTCGAGCGGGTCGACCGCGCGAGTGCGTTGCGGTTCGCGGAGCGGATCGTGGCGTCGTTCGAGCAGCCACTCGACGTCGGCGGTCGACCACTACGGGTCGGCGTCAGCGTGGGTGTCGCGATGGTCATTGCGGGTGCCACCGCCGAATCGGTGCTGCAGGACGCGGACACCGCGATGTACACCGCGAAGGCGGCGGGCAAGGGCCGCGCCGCGTTGTTCGATCCCGAGAGCCGGCGTGCGATCGAGCGCGAGCTGATCCTCGAGGATGGCCTGCGCACCGCGTTCGCCGACGAGACGATGTGGCTCGCCTGGCAGCCGGTGGTCCACCTTGCCGACGGTGAGCTCGATGGCTTCGAAGTCCTGATCCGTTGGACGCATCCGGAGTTCGGCCCGATCCCGCCCGACACCCTGCTGCCGATCGCATCGCGCATCGGTCTGATGCCGGCCCTCGGCCGGTGGATCCTCATCCAGGCGATGCAAGACGGCCTCCGACTGTCCGAGGTCGCCGGTCGACCGCTCGCGATCGCGGTGAACGTCGCTCCTGAGCAGCTGCAGGACGACCGCTTCATCGAGCTCGCAGCCCGGTACGCCGAAGACCCGCGGCTCCGGCTGGTGCTGGAGCTCACCGAGCACACCCTGATCGAGGGTGACTCCGCGATCGCGGTCCTCGACCGGCTGCACGGATGTGGCGCCGCCATCTCGCTCGACGACTTCGGCTCCGGGTACTCCTCGATCGACTACCTGCACCGGTTCCGGGCGATCGACGCGGTCAAGATCGACCGGTCGTTCATCGCCGGTCTGGTCACCGACCCGCGAAGCGGAGCGCTCGTGGACTCCATCGCGGCGATGGCCCGGGCCTTCGACGCGCTCGTCGTGGCCGAAGGCATCGAGGACTGGGACAGCGCGCTGGCGGCGCGCGGCCTGGGATGCCAGCTCGGCCAGGGCTACCTGTTCGGTCGCCCCGCGCCGATCGAGGCCGCGCTGCCGATCGCGAGCGCCGGCCGGGTCGACGGTCCCTGGGTGGAGCAGCTCCAACCGGTGCCGGTCAGCTCTCGGGCCTGAGGCAGACCGCCGTACCTTCGTCGGCTACCTATGCTGAGTTGATGGATCTGTCGGCCAAGCAGCGGCTCAAGCAGGTCGCCCGTCGAACCATTGGTGAGCCGTACGTCGGCAAACGCCTGAAGATGCACAGTCTCAACCGCGTGATGCCCACACTCGCGCTGGATCCGCGCGACATCCTCGATGCCGGAGCTGAGGACGCCACCTTCGTCTACTGGCTCGCCGACCAGTACCCGCAGGCACAGGTGCTGGCGGTCGACATCGACGCAGCCGCGATCGAGGCGTGTCTCGTCGTCCGACCCCGCCGGTACGACGCTCGGGTGGAGTTCCGGGTCGGCTCGTTTGCGGACCTGAAGCCGGAGTCGCTCGACCTGGTGACCGCCTTCGACGTCCTGGAGCACATCACCGACGACCGGTCGGCCGTTGCCGACCTGACCGCCGCGCTGCGACCCGGCGGCTCGCTGCTCGTGCACGTGCCCCGCGACCAGTGGACCACCCGGGCCGGCGAGGTCCAGCGGGTCGCGGACGAGGACGCCTGGCAGATCAACCCGGGCCACGTCCGGATGGGGTACAGCCCCGACGGCATGAGGCAACTGCTCGAAGGCGCCGGCCTGAGGGTCGTCGACATCCAGCTGTGGCTGGGCCGCTGGGGTGCCCTGGCGCACCAGGTGTACACCCGGCTCGAGCACCCGACTCCGCTGCGGCTGTTGTCCGTGCCGGTGACCGACGTGTGCGCCCGGCTCGACCGCAACCCTGGCGACGAGGCGAACACCGTGTTCGCCCACGCCATCAAGCCGCGGGGCTGACGCGTGCTCCCGGTGGTCGACACCGCGTGGCTATGCGAGCGGCATGATGACGTGGTCCTGGCCGACGTCCGTTGGTATCTCGACGGTCGCTCCGGCCGAGCCGGCTACGAGGCCGGGCACCTGCCGGGCGCTGTGTTCGTCGACCTCGACCGTTGGCTCGCTGCCGAGGGCAGCCCGTCGGCCGGTCGTCACCCACTGCCCGACCCGAGGGTGTTCGCGGCCGGCATGGCCGGCCTGGGGATCGGCGACGGGGACGTGGTCGTGGGGTACGACGACGCGGGTGGGGTGATCGCGGCGCGGCTGGTGTGGCTGCTCCGGGCGACCGGCCACCCGGCGGCGCTGCTCGACGGCGGGATGGCCGGGTACGACGGCCCGCTGGAGACCGCCACGGCGCAGCGACCGGCGTCGACGTTCACCGCCCGGCCCTGGCCGGCGTACCTGCTCGCCGACATCGACGACGCCGCCGATCCGGACTCCGTCGTCCTCGACGCCCGGGACGCGGAGCGCTACCGCGGCGAGGTCGAGCCAGTCGATCCGCGTGCCGGGCATATCCCGGGCGCCCGCAACCTGCCGTGCCGCACCAACCTGGATGTCGACGGGAAGTTCCTGCCGCCGGCCGAGCTGCGCCGTCGGTTCGAGGCGGTGGGTGCCGCAGCCGGCGTACCCGTCGTGTCCTACTGCGGCTCCGGCGTCACCGCCTGCCACAACCTGCTCGCACTGGAGTACGCCGGTCTCGGCCCGGGGCGGCTCTACCCGGGGTCGTGGTCGCAGTACAGCAATGACGCAACCCGCCCCGTGGCGAGATGATCGTCTGATGTTGCGCCGACTGTCCGACCGCCGAGCCATCGCCATCGCCGTTGCCGGGCTTGCTCTGGCCACCATCGCCGCGAGACGCCTCGGTTACTCGGGTCTCGGTGGCAACGTCGTGGTGCGCTGTCGACACCGGCACCTGTTCACGACGATCTGGATCCCCGGCGCATCCCTGAAGTCGATTCGGCTGGGGCCGGCGCGGTTCCAGCGGTGCCCGGTCGGCAACCACTGGTCATTGGTTGTCCCGGTCAGGGACGGCGTGCTGAGCGACACCGAGAAGCGGGAAGCGGCCGAGCACCGGGACGTCAGGATCCCTTAGCCATGGTCAACGTCGATCGCCAGGAGTTCGAGGAGCTGGTCTCGCAGGGACTCGACTCGATCCCGGAGTGGCTGTCCCACCAGATGCGGAACGTCGTGGTGCTGGTCGAGGACATGGGCGCGTCGCCGAACCTGTTGGGGCTCTATGAAGGGGTGCCGCTCACGGCGCGCACGACGTCGTACTCCGGGATGCTGCCGGACCGGATCACGATCTACCGGATCCCGATCCTGCGGCACTGCGCGACCCGTGAGGACGTGGTGCGGCAGGTGACGGTCACCGTCGTCCACGAGGTCGCCCACCATTTCGGGATCGGCGACGAGAAGCTGCACGAGCTCGGCTGGGGTTAGCTGCCCGTGGCAGCGGGGGCGCCGCCGCCCCCCGGCCCCCCGGCCTTGGCGACGCCCCCGGCCAAACCTGGGCGACGACTGAGCAATCGCGCCCTTCCCCCGTGACCCCCGTGACCCCCGTGCGGTCACTTCGACCGTGCAGCATCAAGAGTCGAGAGCGGGCCCGCCTGATACATCGTCGATCGTGGTTTGTTTCTCGGCCGTCCTTACGGCAGGAACATCGCTAGGTCTCATGGTCGGCTGCTGCTCACGACCATGACCATGACCACGACCTTGGCCCGCTGCTGACGCCGGTCGCTACGGTTTCGTGACGCGGGCTGACATGAACCTGTGACGGGGGCGTCATGCCGCTACGACAGTGACGGGCACGCCGCAGGCACGCACGGGCGGCAGGGTACGGGCGAGTCCGACAAAGGAGCAGCGATGCCCGTCGCCGTCAGCTATCCCGGTGTGTACGTCGAAGAGATCCCGAGCGGCGTGCATCCCATCGCCGGTGTTCCCACCGCGGTGGCGGCGGTCATCGGGCGATTTCCGATGGGGCCGATGGACACCGCCGTCGAAGTGCTCTCCTTCGCCGATGTGGAGCGGCAGTTCGGCGGTCTCACCTCGGACAGCGACGCATCCTTCGCGTTGTCCCAGTACTTCCTCAACGGAGGGGCGAGGGCGTGGGTCGTTCGGGTGGCCGCCCCGACGCCGGCACCGGCAACCAGCCCAGTGCCGGATCTGTCCGCAGGGACGGCATTCACCGTTACAGCGCTGAGTCCCGGGACCTGGGGAAACTGGCTGCAGGTGCAGGTGATCGGCCCGGATAGCGCGACCTTCGACCTCGTCGTCAGCCTGGTCGGTGCCGACGGGTCGTTGCCGGCGATTCAGCAGCAGGAGGTGTTCCCCGGGCTGACGGCCGCCACGGCAGACGCGCTGCTGCCGAACTACATCACTACCGCAGTGAACGGCGTGTCACAGCTCATCACCGTGGCGGACGGGAGCGGCGAGCAGCCGGCGCCGACCGGCCTGCTGTCGACGGCGCTGGGGTCCGGGTTCGCGCTCGACGTGAGCGTGGTCCGGAGTCTCGACGTGACAATAAACGCCACCACGTCGACCGTGACCCTCCCGGCGTCGAGGTCGTTGGTTACGACGATCGACCTCGAGGAGACGGCGGCAGCGCTGCAGGGTGCGATCCGCGCCGCGAACGGCGCCGACTCCGCGTGGTCGCAGGCCACCGTGCGTGCGCTGCCGGCCGCGCAGGCCCTGCAGATCCTCAGCGGGGGCGCAGACGACGGGTCGGTCGCCGTCGCGGTCTCCGCCACCGACAGCGCGACGCTCGGCGACCTAGGCCTCGACCCGCCCGACAACAGCGAGGCCAGCGCGATCCGGCTCGCCACCGGCGATGACGGCGGCCCGCCGACGGCACTCGAGATCGTCGGCAGCGAAGCGGGCGGGACGGGCATGCATGCCCTCGAGAACACCGACTTCACCTTGCTGTGCCTGCCCAGCATCGGCAACCAGATCGGTGACGAGCTCGATACCTTCCCGGCGGCGGACTACAGCACCGTGATCGGGAACGCGATCGCCTACTGCGAGTCCAAGCGCGCCGTCCTGCTGCTCGACCCACCCGACACCGCCGCGACGCAGGCGCCGTCCCAGCTCCGGACCTGGCTCACCGCGAACAGCTTCATCCGCAGCGAGTACTCCGCGCTGTACTACCCACGCCTGACGATCGCCGATCCGACCCGCAACTTCGTCCCGCGGTCGATCGGGCCGTGCGGCACCATCGCCGGCCTGATGGGCCGGACCGACGCCGACCGCGGCGTCTGGAAGTCGCCCGCCGGGACGACCGCGACGCTCGTAGGACTGCAGCAGCTCGACTACCTGATGACCGACGCGGAGAACGGCGTCCTCAACCCGATCGCGGTGAACTGCCTGCGGACATTTCCGGCGTACGGAACGGTCTCGTGGGGAGCGAGGACGTTGGACGGATCCGACGCGGCGTCCAGCGACTACAAGTACGTCGCCATCCGGCGACTGGCCAACTTCCTCGAGTCGAGTCTGCTGATCGGCCTGCAGTGGGCGGTCTTCGAACCGAACGACGAACCGCTGTGGTCGCAGATCAGGCTGAACGTCGGCTCGTTCCTGCAGGGCCTGTTCCTGCAGGGTGCATTCGCTGGTGCCACACCGAAGGACGCGTACGTCGTCAAGTGCGACAGCACGACGACGACACCGACGGACCAGGCGCTGGGGGTCGTGAACGTCCTCGTGGGGTTCGCGCCGCTACGACCGGCCGAGTTCGTGGTCCTGCAGATCCAGCAGCTCGCCGGCCAGACCCAGAGTTGAGAGGCACACCATGGTGGAGTTCAGTCTCGCCACGAAGCGGCTCACGCCGTACTTGAACTTCAAGTACCGGATCAAGTGGGACGGCCGGTACGTCGCAGGGATCAGCAGGGTCACCGCGCTGCGGCGGCTCACTGAGGTCGTCGAGTTCCGTGAGGGTGGCGACCCGTCCAGCCCGCACCGGACCCCGGGCCGCACCAAGTTCGAGGCGATCACGATGGAGCGGGGAGTCACCCACGACCTCGAGTTCGAGCGGTGGGCCAGCAAGGTGTGGCAGCTCGGTGCCGGGCTCGGAGCCGAGGTGAGCCTGGCCGACTTCCGCAAGGACATCGTGCTCGAGCTGTACAACGAGGCCGGCCAGCTCGTCATCGCCTACCAGATCTTCCGGTGCTGGGTCAGTGAGTACCAAGCCATGCCGGACCTCGACGCGAACGCGAACGCCGTCGCCATCTCCCACCTCAAGCTCGAGAACGAGGGATGGGCGCGGGACGTCGCCGTCGTCGAGCCGGCGGAGCCGTCGTTCTCGCCGTGAGAGCCGCGCAGCGAGCGTCGGTGGCCGCCGGGCCGCGGGTACAGGTCCCGGTGGCAGCGAGTCACGGACCGGCGGTGGTGCGGCCGCTGACCGGGGCAGAGGAGGCCGCGGCCCAGGAGTCGGCCGACCTCGCGACCCAGCCGTGGGTCACGGCGTTGCTGGGCACCGCTGTGGTGTCGCTATCCGGTGCGGAGCCGGCCATCGAGACCATCCGTGGCCTGACCGTCGGCGACCGCAACTCACTGTTGTTGGGCGTGATCCTGGCGACCTACGGCCCGCGGCTGACCTGGCAGATCGACTGCGAATGTGGTGAGTCGCTCCACGTCGAGGTCGATCTGCGGGAGCTGCTCAGGCGCGAGCCCGCAGACCGCCCTGCGATGCTTCCGGAGGGTGCCCGGCTCCCGACCGGCGCCGACCTTGAAGCGGTGGCCGAGGCCGCGGACGTCGATGCGGCATGGGCGGACCTGGTGGCGCGCTGTGCCGGCGACCCGCCTGCGAGTGTCGACAAGCTCGATCTGGTCGAGGACCTGATGGCTGCGGCCGACCCGCTCGCCGACATCACACTGCGTCCCACTTGCTGGCAGTGCCACGCGGTCGTATCGCTGACGCTCGACCCCGCCGTCGAGCTCGCGGCCAGGCTGGCCAGCTGGTCCGATCTGCTGTACGACGTCCACGCGCTGGCGCTCACCTACGGCTGGTCCGAGCCGGACGTTCTGTCGCTTCCCCGTCCGCGGCGAGCGGATCACCTGCTGCTGATCGCCGACGCCGGCGAATGAGCGGCTACCTGCGCCGGGTCGCGGCGCGCGCCTGGAACCCACCGCCGGTCCTAGCGGCCCGGGGCGTGACGCCGCTGTCGCTCGCCCGACTCGTCGTGCAACAGAAGGCCGTCACCACGGCCGGGGTCGACCCGCGATCGCAACGCGGGCCCGGCATCCACGATTCGTCCCAGCCGGCATCGCCCGCAATGAGGCGAGAGCGCGACGTCGTTATCGGCGCCCAGCCCGGGCCGGCACCGGCTGCGAGTGCGAGCACAGCTGCCTCGCGTCCGCAAACCGCGGACCGGATGTCGGTCGGTCGCCCGCACAGCGGTGAGACTGACCAGGCCCGGGTCGATGGTGAACCACGTCGTACCCGTGAACCCGCCGAGCCGGTGACCGCGAGACCTGCGGTCGCTGAGGTTTCCCGATTCCGGTCCCGGCGGGACGATGCGATGGACGCGGCGCCCCGCCCCGCGGTCGTCGTTCGGCGGGAGGCTCCGGCTCGACCGAGCGAGGGTCGTCGTGACCGCCGGCCCGACCCCGTCATGGTGCGGATCGGTCGCGTCGAGCTGACCGTGTCCTCACCGACGCCCCCGGCGCCACCGAACCCCGCGACAGTTGCCTCGTCACGCCCCGTCGTGACGCACCCCGACCTGCTGTCAGCTCATCGCAGCTACCTGCAGCGAGGGAGCGGGACATGAGCAACGCGATGGCCGTTCCCACGGTGACCGCGGCGATCACCTCGATCGTTCAGCAGGGCGTGAGCGAGCTCGGGTTGTCGCCGGGCCCCCAGGTCACGCCCGGGCCACCGGACGAGGAGGCGGACGGCGCCCGGGTCGGGGTGTCGCTCTACCGGGTCAGCCGGAAGCCGTCCCGGTACGAGGAGGACCTACCGACGAGGTCGTCGACCGGTGACCTCCGTCAGACGCCCCGGGTCGCGCTCGACCTCCATTACCTGCTGACGTTCCGAGGCACCACCGAGTGGGAGACGGCGGAGCTGCTGGCCCGGGCAGCCGCAACGTTGCACGCCACACCGATCCTGACCGCCGCCTGGCTGGAGCAGGCGGTCGTCGAGCACCCAGAGGTTGGTGGCAACGACCTCGCCGCAGCCGACGAGCCGGTCCGGTTGTCCGCGGACTGCGCCGACTTCGACGACGTGGTGAGGTTCTGGACGCTGTACGCGCCGGGATCGTTCACGGTCACGCTGAGCGTCGTCGCCGGCCCGGTCATCGTTGATGCGGATGGCACGCCTCCCGTCGTCCTGCCGGTGCACGCGGTGGCGTCGGCTGCCCGGCCGCTCACCGGCCCGCGGCTGGACACCGTGGCTGGGCCGGACGGTGCCGGTGCACCCGTGCGGTCCGCGTCACCCATGCCGCAGCTGGATCTGCTGGGTTCCGGACTCACGCCTCGCCCGGGTGAGACCGCTCAGGTGCTGGTCGACGGCGCTGCGGTGCCGTTCACGTCGATCGACGACACCCATCTCACGATCTCCTCGGACGGGCTGGCGCCCGGAGTCCACACAGTGCAGGTGAACCGGATCCAGCCGCCACCCGATCCGGCGCTGTCCACGACCACGATCCCGGTCGGCAGCGACGTCCAGACGATCCAGGTGACACCCACCCTCACCGCAGCAACGGCAACGACATCGGGCACGACGCATGACCGTTCCGGGTCGGTCACCGCCGACGTCATCCCGGCACTCGGTGCAGGGCAGCGCGTGGTCCTGCTGCTCGACAGCCAGTCCCTGACGCCGCCGGTCTCGCTGGCCCTGCCGGCGACCCCGGCGGCACCGTCCACCACTGTGACGTTCCCCGTCGCCGACGTGGAAGCGGGCACGTATCGGGCGATCCTCCAGGTCGACGAGGTCCGCAGCCTGCCGGCGCTGGACGCGTCCGGCCACTACATCGCGACCGTGGTGACGTTGTGAGCACCACCAGCGAGACCGTACTGATCGACGTGGCGGAAGCCTGGGCGGCCGACAACCAGCGTCATCTCCGACTCGTTGCCGAGTCCGTCGCGGCGTACCTCGACGGACATCCCGACCAGGCGACCGCGCCGGCGCAGGACGCGGGGCAGCTGGCTCGACGACTGCTCGACACGACCGGCGCCCCCACGGCGCTCGATCGGCTGACCGCACTGTTCGGCCTCACCGGGTTCGAGCGCGATCTGCTCGTGGCCGCCGCGGCGCCCGGGCTCGGACTGCCATGCGCCACTGGACCGGTGGTGCTCGCCCGGGCGCTGGCCACGATCCCGGCAGCGCACTGGAGTGCAGTCCTCCCGGATGGGCCGCTGCGGGGCTGGCGACTGCTGGACCCGCTCCCCGGGCCGGCCGGAGAGTCGGGGCTGCTCCAGCTTCCGCTGACCGTGGACGAACGTGTCGCTCACGCGCTGGTCGGCGCCGACACCGTCGACGCCCGGCTGGCCGGTCGGGCCCAGTTGGCCCGGGGGGTCTGTCGGCTGCCTGCGTCGTACCGCTGCGTGACGGTGGATCTGGCTTCGGTCACTGGCACTGCGATCCTGATCGGGGACGACCGGCTGACCCGCCGTCAGCTTGTCCTGAACCGCGCCACCGAGAGCCGGCTCTCCGTGCTCGTCGTCGACGGCAGCGTCATCCCCGACGACGCGGCGATGGCGGACACCTTGTCGCGGCTGCTCGCCCGCGAAGCCGGGCTCGGCCGCCGCCTCATCCTGGTCGAGTCGGACGATGCGGTCGACCGGGTCCAGCGTCTGGCCGCCGCGACCGCCTCGTGGGGGGTCCCGACGATCGTCTCCGCCGACGACCGGCCACCCTCGGACGGGACACCCACGATCCGGTTGCCGGCGCTCACCTTCGCCGACCGGCGGGAGCTGTTCCTCGCGGCGATGTCGGAGTGGGGCGCATCGGGTGACACGGACGAGCTCGCACATGCTCACCTGCTGACGCCGGCCGCGATCGCGCTGGCCGTGGAGCGTGCTGCGCGGGCGTCGCGACCGGCGGGTCACGCCGAGGTGGACGCGGCCTGTCGCGCCGCCACCGATCGGCCGCTGCACGGTCTCGCCGTAATCCGTCGGCCGGTGGCACGGCTGAGCGACCTGGTCCTGGCCGAGTCCGCGGAGCGAGCGATCGAGTCGCTGCTCGCCCATGTCCGGCAACGGCGCCGGGTCCACGGCGAGTGGGGATACGCCGCCCGCGGTCGTGGACTCGCGGTCACGGCGCTGCTGACCGGACCGAGCGGCACCGGCAAGACCACCGCCGCGGAGGCCGTCGCCGCCGAGCTCGGGCTCGACCTCGTCGTTGTCGACCTCAGCCAGGTCGTCAGCAAGTACATCGGGGAGACCGAGAAGCACCTGGCGGAGCTGTTCGACGCGGCGGAGGCCGGGTCGGTGCTGCTCTTCGACGAAGGCGACGCGCTGTTCGGCCGTCGCACCCAGGTGCGTGACGCGCACGACCGGTACGCCAATCTCGAGACGTCGTATCTGTTGCAGCGCCTCGATACCTATGCCGGCATCGCGATCCTCACGACCAACAACCGGGACGGCATCGACCCTGCCTTCACCCGGCGGATGCGCTTCGTCATCAACTTCCCGTTCCCGGATGCCGAGCAGCGGCGGCTGCTGTGGCAACGCGCCTTCCCGGCCGGTGTCCCGACCGAGGGCCTGGACGCCGGTCGGCTGGCACAGCTGGCCGTGAGCGGTGGCACGATCGCGGCGCTCGCGCTGCACGCCGCATTCCTCGCCGCCGACGCTGACCAGCCGGTGGGGATGGCGCACCTGCTGGCGGCGGCCCGGATCGAGTCCGAGAAGCTCGAGCGGCCGCTGGCCGCGCAGGAAACCCGGGGCTGGTTGTGACCGCGCCGCTTGATGTCGTCATCGACCACCTCGTCCTCGGTGGTGTCGACGAGGCGGACGCGCCCGAGGTGGTGCGGGCGTTCCGCGAGCACCTAGCAGCCGAGCTGGCCGGGAACGACGCCGATCCGCTCCCGATATCCGCAGCCGGCGCCGATGAGCCTGACCGGATCGGTCGCGAGCTCGCGGCCGCTGTCGCGCGGGCGGTACGACGATGACCCGGGGCCGCAGCACGCCGACCGTGGCCGGCCTCGCGACCCCGGCTGAGCCGCTCGAGCCAGGCGTTCGGGATCTGGTCTCGTCGAGTTACGGCCGCGACTTCTCGCGGGTCCGGGTCCATGCCGGCCGCGAGGCCGCGGAGGCCGCGAAAGGGTTGGGAGCCAAGGCGTTCACCGTCGGCAACGACGTGGTGTTCGGTGAAGGGGCCTACGACCCGCTGTCCGCGAGGGGTCGGTCGCTGATCGCTCACGAGCTGGCGCACGTCGCCCAGCACGACGACCGCGAGTGCGCGCCGAACTTCCGACCGGCGATGACATCCGAGTCGTTGCCTCGCGCCGATCGCAGGCTCGAGGCCCAGGCAGACCTGGCGGCCGCTCATCACGAGCGGCCGCTGCCCGCCGGCTGGACCTGGGAGCGATCCACCCAGCCATTCGTCGCGACAGCTCCGAGTGACTGGCGCCCGCCGCCTAAGCCCTACACCGTGCAGTACGCCGGTCAAGACCGGGAAGTGACCGAGGAGTGGTGGCTCGAGGACGAGCCGGAAGTGGCGGCTGTCAGGCTCGGCGCCTTCATCGTCCCGAGCAGGAAAGGGCCGTGGCGCGACCCCTACAACGACATCGCGCGCGCTGGGGCGCTCCGTGCCACGTTGCACGTCAAGGACCGGGCGGCGATGCGGGCCGGGCTGTGGCAGAAGCGCGCACCGACGAAAGAGCTCCGCCGGCTCTGGCTGCTCCAGGTCGACTGGCCCCAGGAGAACGCCGGGCAGTGGTGGTACGACGCCGGTGGGCTGGAGCCGAAGAGCCCCGGTCGAACCCGGGGCAAAGCGCCCGAGCCCGAGTTCCTGCCACGGGTTGCCAACAGTGAGTCCCAGATCGACCACATCGTCGAGCTGCAGCTCGGTGGCAGCAACGTCCCGGAGAACCTGGCACCGCACGACGCGGACGACAACACCGACTCCGGGAACACGATCTGGCTGGACGTGAGCGGTGCCGCCCGCCAGGTCGCCAGCCAGATCGCGGGGCGGCGCCGCGGCAAGCGACTGACGAACCTCACGCTGGAGTGGTCCAGCGCCCTGATGCCGGTCCCGTACGCCAAGAAGACGGAGCCGCTGGAGCTGTTGCCGTTGACCCGGCAGGAGCCGGTCCTGGAGCGTCGCCGCGCGCAGGCGGAGAGCTCCTTGCAGGTGCACATGACGGCGATCGTCGACCAACGAGAAGGCAGGCGGCCGAGCCCGAAGGACCGGGAGGCCATGGACGCGAAGGAGCAGGCGCTCACCGGCTATCCGATCTCTGCCGGCGCCGCGCACCATCTGCTCTATGTCGACCCAGCCACGACAACCGACCTCATCGAGAACAGCGAGATCCGCGCCAACGAAGCGGCCCGCGAGCTCATCCCGGGCCTGGTGCTGGAACGACTGAACCGGCCGAAGAAGGGTCGCCACTCGATCGTGGGCTGGCTCAACAGCCGGCAACATCCGGTGCGGTCCCGGACCCGGATCCCGTTGGTTCTCCAGGGCGAAGCCGGCCAGCGGATCGACTTTCTGGTCAAGGACGTGGGCAACACCGGCCGGCTCACGATTCCCAAGGCCACCCCAGCCATCCATTTCACCTACCCGTACCTGAGCGCCGGCGAGATCAAGTTCGACCTCACCGAGGAAGGTCTGACCGGGAGCGGCCACATCACGCCGAGCATTCCGGTGCTGTCCCGAGTCCCCATCGCCATCGCTCTCGACGATCAGGGCCTGCGGGGCACGGTGACTGCCTCGCCCCGCCAGCTCAGCCTCCCGCCCTTCCAGGTCACCGGTACGACGCTGGCTGTCACGCTCGGTGCGGAGCCCTCCGGCGGCGGTTCGGTCGACTTCGCGTTAGGTCACGTGGTGCGAGGTCAGCTGCAGGCGACCGTCGACGCGACCGGATTCCAGGCTGAGGGTGACGTCACGGCACATCTGCCCGGTCTCGATGTGGCGCGGGCGCACGTGTTGTACCAACGACACACCGGTCTCGAAGGAAGTGTGACAGCCGGCGCATCACGCCACGCAGGCCCGGTGCGAGAGGGCCAGGTGACGCTGGGATTCAGCCCGGCGGGATGGACGGTCAGCGGCCACGTGTCGGTCCAGCTTCCCGGCGGCACGACTGCCAAGCTCGACGTCGCGCGCAAGGCCGATCTCATCGTGTACTCCGGCCGCGGTCACGTCACCATTCCCGGACTGAACCCACTCGACGTGGACCTCGCCTATGACGGCGAGCACGTCACCGGCGCCGGCAACACGACGTTCACCTTGTTGGGTTCGACCGGCACCATCGCCGTGGCCTACCACAACGGAACGTTCACCGGGGACGGCAGCCTGGCATTGCACCGAGACCGGTTCGACGGCGCCCTCACGTTGCACCTGGACGAGCACGGCAAGCTCTCGGGCAGCGGCAAGGGCTCGTACCGGATCCACGACCTGGTCGCGGCGGTTGGGGTCGACTACTCGGCCGAGGGTCTGCTCCGGGTTACTGGCTCGGTGCAGTTCCCGCCGTACCACTTCCTTGACCGCCATCCCAACGACTACACGTTCTTCCCCTTTGACCAGACGTTCGACCTGTTCTCGGTCCCCGTGATCCATGTGGGAGTGGTCGCCGTGGTCGGGGGCGGCTTGAAGGTCTCGTACTTCTACGGCCCGGGGTCGCTCGAGGACCTGACCGTCGAGGGCGGCTTCGATCCGCTGGCAGCCGAAGCCGACCTCGCCGTCAAGGGCTCTGCGCGTGTGGTGGTGCAGGCCGGGGCCGACTTCAAGGTGTTCCTTGACGCCACCGCCGGCGCATCCGCTCGGGTCGCAAAGGTGACAGGCGGGTTCCGGCTCAGCGTGGGACCGAACCTGCACGGTGGCGTGAGTGTGCCGGCCGCCGTCGGCTACTCCAAGGATGTCGTGACGTTCGACGCCAAGCCTGCGCTGCTAGAGGAAGTAGGCCTCGATGCGCAGGTCACCGGCGAGATCATCGCCTCGGCGTGGCTGGTCGGCAGCAAGACATTCAGCCTGGATCTGTTGAGCTTCTCGCTGGGCACCGGTTTGAAGTTCGGCATGGCTGTGCCGCTGCACTACGCGTCCGACCGGCCGCTGCGCTTCCCGAGCGTCGACGACATCGAGTGGACCTACCCCCACATCAGCATCAGCGACATCGCCCATCACGTGATCGACGCGGTCCGGGACGAGGTGGGTTTGTAATGGCGGAGTTCCCGGGGCGCCCGCGCGTGACCAAGGGCGCGCTGCTCGTCTTCGGTACGCCGGTGCCGGTCCCGACCCAGGTGATCGTTTTCCCATACAACCCCGAGTCGATGACGCGACGGTTCGACCTCGCCGCCGGCTCGACCGGCCGGGCGGCTCCCGCGAGTCACGAGCCGACCAACCCGGTCACCCCGCCGGACGAGCAGATCACGGTCACGCTGGTCCTGGACGCGACCGACGCACTTGAGAAGCCGGCGGAGAACGCGGTGACGGTCGTCAGCGGGTTGCTTCCGGTGATCTCTGCACTCGAACAGCTCATCTATCCGTCGACTGCGAGCGCGCGGCTGGTGCAACTGCTGGCCCGGCTCGGCGGGAACCAGATCACGCCGTACGTCACGCCGTGGACGGTGTTGGCGTGGGGGACCGGAAAGATCATGCCGGTCAAGGTCTCGGGGCTGACGATCACCGAGCAGGCGTTCGACAACCTGCTCAACTGCATCTCCGCCCGAGCCGAGCTGCAGCTGCGGACGCTGACCACTGACGAACTGCAGGACGCGCCGACCGGCATCCAGCACCTCGTCACCGTCCACGCGGTGACCCGAGAAGCGTTCTCACTCGTCAACACCGCGCAGTCGCTCGTGAACGCGCCATCGGTCCTGCCATGAGGAGCTGTCATGTTCGCCGCTAACAGCCGGTACGCCGGGCTGCCGGTCCAGACAGATGTGGATGCGACCGGCCGCGAGCGCGCCTGGGTGACGCTCCGGATCCCGCCCGCGACCGGCGCCACGATCGGGTATCTGGTGCGGGCCGGCGACCGGGTCGACACGCTCGCGCAGCGAGCGTACGGAGATCCGTCGACCTGGTGGCGGATCGCGGATGCCAATCCCGACGACGTGAGCGAGGGTCCGGACGGGCTGGTCGAGTACGTCGCGATGCGGATCGAACTGCCGCAGCCCGTGCTGCCCGAGGTGATGCCATGAGCGGTGTCACGTTGACGGTTGTCATCAACGACAGCCCTGCCTCCGCGGACGTGATGACCGCGCTGCAGGAACTGGTCGTCGAGACCGCGCTGGACGTCGCCGGGTCGTTCCGCCTCAAGCTCGGCACCCGGCAGACGGCGACCGGCGACTGGCCGTTCCTGGACCCGAAACTGTTCCCGCCCGGCGCCAGTGTCCGGATCGGGGTCGCCATCGGTGCGACACCGTTGCCGTCGTTCTTCTTCGTCGGGTACGTCGCCTCGCAGTCGGTCGTGTACGGCGACGGCCCGGGGGGCTCCTCGGTCGAGATCGGTGGCGTGGACAAGACGGTCCTGATGAACCTGCAGGAACGGACAGTCGCGTGGCCCAACCTGCCCGATGCCACCATCGCCATGCAGATCTTCCAGTCCTACCAAGTGATTTCGACACCGCCGCCCGGCGGACCTGTCCTCGCCGATCCGGAGGGGACGACGATCCAGCGCGGGTCGGACATCCGGTTCCTCAAGCGGCTCGCCCGCCGCAACGGCTACGAGGTCTTTGTGGCCCCGCAGCCTGAGACCGGTGTCGAGATCGGCTATTTCCAGCCGTTCCCGCTCTCGGGGACGCCGGTGGCGACGCTGGCCGTACGAGCCGGGACCTCCACCACGCTGACCGGCCTGCGCGTGGCCCAGGACATGTTGGGCCCCACCACCGCCACCGTCGACGCGCTCGACTACCGCCACTCCCAGCAGTCGGCGACGATCACCAGCGAGAGTGCATTGCTTGGTCTGACGAGCGCGCTATCGAGGATCAGCCCGCCGCCCGTCATCCGGCTCACTGGAACCGGGCTGTCGAACGCGACGGACCTCACGACGGCGGCGCAGGCGACGGTGGACCGGGCCAGCCTGGCGCTGCGCGCCGAAGGAGTGGTCAGCGGGAGCGTCGGCCCGCTGCACCCGTGCGACCTGGTGGCGATCAGCGGCGCTGGCGCGGCGTATTCCGGGCCGTGGGCGATCCGCTCGGTCACCCACCGACTCACGCCGGACGGGTACACCCAGCGGTTCTCCGCCGTCCGCAATGCGGTCGGCAACTTCGACCCGAGTCTCACGGCGGCTGCGGTCGCCGCGGGTGTTGCGGCAGGTGGCATGTGATGGCCACTGCGCAGACGATCGACATCGGCACCCACCTGGATCGCTTCTACGGCAAGTACCGGGGGCTCGTCACCGACAACAACGATCCGATCCAGGCCGGCCGGGTGCGGGTCAGCGTCCCCGAGGTGCTGGGAACTGTCGACACCGGCTGGGCACTGCCCTGCACGCCGTACGCCGGCAAGAACAGCGGCCTGTACGCGATCCCGCCGGTGGGAGCGCCGGTGTGGGTGGAGTTCGAGGCCGGGGACCCGTCGCGACCGATCTGGTCCGGCGGCTGGTGGGGACCGATGGAAGGTCCCGGAACACCGTCGACTCCGACAGCTGACCCGAGCCGGCGGGAGATCGTCAGCGAAACCGGGCTGCGGGTGTCACTCGACGATGATGCACGCACTCTCACGGTCAGCGACGGAGCCGGCCAGAACCTCATGACGATCGAGGCGACGACCGGGAAGATCTCCGTCACCGCGCTTACCGAGGTGGTGCTCGAGGCACCGCTCATCAACCACGGCAAGGCGGCGGCACAGTCGGCCGTCCTCGGGGACCTGCTCCTCGCCTACCTCAATGAGATCGTCACGGCGTTCAACAGTCACCTGCATCCCGGCGAGCTGGCACTCGGCGTACTCCCTGTCACCCCGGCGCCTGCGGTGGCGCCGATGGTTCCGCCGACGCCGTCGCTGCTGTCGACCAAGAACTTCGTGGAGTGACGGGATGAGCGGACTGCACCCCGGAGCCATGGGCCTGGCCAGCGACGATGCTCACGCTGAGCCCGCGGCGTTCGCCGACTCGTTGGCGAGCCTCATCGACCAGACCTTGCACGACCTCATCGAGACCGAGAGCGGCACGGAGCCCTACATCATGGCGGACAACTCTGCCCCGACCCGCGCACGTCGCGCGTTGTTCGTCGCCATTGCGCAGGCCGTCTGCGAGCACCTGCAACGGCACGCCTCTGACGGCTTCTCAGTGGTCGGCGACGATCTAGATCTGTCCTTGCAGATCAACGTGGACACGTCATGAGCGGCCCGCTGTCGTTCCCGCTGCGACTCGACGGCACCGGCCGTGCCGCGAGTGCCGACCGGAACTCCCACATCCGCGACCTGGTCGAGCTGGTCCTGCTCACCGACCCGGGTGAGCGCGTCATGCGGCCGGACTTCGGGTGCGGGGTGAAGTCGCTCGTGTTCGCTCCGATGGACGACGTGCTCGCCACCGCGACCCAGTCGCTGATCCACGCGCAGCTGACCCAGTGGCTCGACGACGTGGTGAGCATCGACAGCGTTCAGGCCGAATCCAGCGACGTCGGCCAGCTCACGGTCACCGTCGCCTACCGGATCCGGGTGGACGGGACGTCCGACACGACCCAGGTGGTGGTGACGGTATGACCGCGATGACTCCGTCCCCACCGATCCTCCCACCGGCACCCCGCACCCGGCGGCGGGCCGAGCTGCTGCTCGGCGAGGGTCAGAACAACGGCATCGACTACGTCGAGGTTGCGCCGGTTGACCACACCGAGCTGACCGTCGGCTTCATCCTGCCGCTGCCGGGCGGCAGCGACCCGTGGCAGCTGCACACGCAGCCCCACCTGATCCAGATCGACGGCGGCGAGAAGGTACGCGGGATCGGCGTGGTGGACGTCACGGTCGTCGACAGCCACACACTCGCGCTCGAGGTCGACGTGGCCGGTGACTGGTCGACCTACGAGCTCTCCATCGACATCCCGGGTCTCGACCCTGTGCTGTCACGGATTGCCTTCTCGTTCATGGCGTCCTGTCCGTCCGATGAGGACTGCCGCGGCACCTGTGAGCCCGGTCCGTGGCTGGAGCCCCAACCGCGGATCGACAGCCTGGCGAAGGACTATGCGAGCTTCCGCCAGATGCTGCTCGACCTGGAGGCGCAGCGTCACCCGTCGCTCACCGACGACCACGCCGCCGACCTCGCGATCACCATCCTCGAGCTGCTCGCGTTCGCCGGCGACGAGCTGTCCTACGCGCAGGACGCTGCGGCCGCCGAGGCGTACCTCGACACCGCCCGTCGGCGGATGTCCATCCGGCGTCACACCCGGCTCGTCGACTACGTGCTGGGTGAGGGCCGCAACGCGATGGCCGCGTTGCATGTCGCTGTGCGTGAGCCGGTGACGATCCCGACCGGCTCGCGAGTGCTCACCCGGCTCCCCGCGCCACTTCCGGGAACGTCGACTCCGGCCGGGCCGGCCGTGAACGCGAGCCTGTTGACCGACGCAGCGGTGACCAGCTCGCCGGTCCTGACCGCGGGCCGGATCTTCGAGACCGCGTTCCAGCTCGACGCCGACCCCGTCAACGACGTGTTGCATCTGCACCACTGGGGCGAGCAGACCTGCTGGCTCGACGCCGGCGCCACCACGGTATGGCTATGGGCCGAGCCGCCCGACGGCTCCGGCGTGGCGCAGCAGCCCGCGCTCGACGTCGGTGATCTGCTTGTCCTCGAAGAGGTTCGATCGCCCACAACCGGTGCGGCCACCGATGCCGACCCGGCGCAGCGGTGGGTGGTCCGGATCACCGCCGTCGAGGCGGGCACCGATCCGGCGTACCTCTCGGCCTTCATCTCGACACCAGGGGCACCACCGACGCTCGCGGACCGCACCGTGGCCGCGGACCCGGCGCTTCCGCTACTGGGAGTGCGGTGGGCGCGCGCCGACGCTCCGACCCGGGAACTGTGCATCCGCACCCAGTCACCCGAGGGCGACGACATCGCCGACGTGTCGCTGGGTCGGGGCAACATCGTGCTGGTCGACGACGGCGTGACGATCAGCTCCTCGCTCGATTTCGTCGACCCGGACGATGACGCCGGCTCACCGGGCAGCGGTGCGGTCCAGCCGCCACTGCGGTTGCACCTGCCGGCCGGGCCGTTGACGTTCCAGATCGGGATGCTGGGCACCGAACGGCTCGACCTCGACGGCGACGCCAACCTTGCGATCCCGGCGCTGCAGGTGGCCGCCACCTCTGGTGCTGGCCGCACCGACATCTATGTGCCGGTGTCCGACATGTTCGACAGCGGCCCCAACGATCTCGCCGTCGTTGTCGAGGTGGACGACCACGGGTTCGGCAGCCTGCGTTTCGGTGACGGCGTTCTCGGGCGCATGCCGACCGATCCGGCATCGTTCGTGGCGACGTACCGGCTCGGGAATGGCTCAGCTGGGAATGTCGGCGCGGAGACCCTGGCGCACATCGCGCTGCCCGGTCCGTCGGTCGCTGCGGTCACCGGCATCCGCAACCCGCTGCCCGCGCAGCTCGGCACCGACCCCGAGAGCGAGGAGCACGCCCGCCGGATCGCACCCGATCAGTGGAAGGTGATCCAGCAGCGCGCCGTCACCGAGCAGGACGCGGTCAACGCGGTGCTTCCCGTCGCGGGTGTGCGTGCCGCCGTCGCGGAGCTGTTCTGGACCGGCAGCTGGTACACCTGGCTGGTCTCGGTGCTGCCCGTCGACCCCGACGACCTGGTCGACGACGGCGGCAGCCACGAGGTGCTGTCGGACCAGCTCAGCACGGCCGTCACCGCCGCGATGGATGCCGTGCGGCTCTGCGGTCAGGACGTCGACATCCGGCCGCCGGAGTTCGTGGCCATCGACCTCGGGCTGCACGTGTGTGCCTCGCCGGGACAGAGCCGATCCGCGTTGCGACAGATCGTTCGCGACTCGCTCCTGGCGCTGCAGCTGCCGGACGGGACGCCTGGGCTGCTCGCCACGACAACGCTCACGTTCGGCCGACCGCTGGAGCTCGGCGACGTCTACGCCACCGTCGCGGCGCTGCCCGGCGTCGACTCGGTCAAGGCGACCAAGCTGACGGTCTACAACCAGCCGGACAACGGCGAGCTGGCCGCGGGACGGCTCGACGTCGCTCCGTGGCAGGTGCTGCGGATCGACGCGGATCCCAGCCTGCCCGGCCGCGGTGTGCTCGAGCTCGCCATCGACGGAGGCACCCCATGACCTGCTGCGACGGCTGCGCCGAAGGCCCGCCCGACACCCCGCTCCCGGTCGACAATCGACCGTTCCTGCCCCGGATCGCCACCCGGGTCGGCAGCTTCGGGACGTTTCGGCGGACCATGCTCGACCGGATCAGCAGCCGGCCGGAGCTCGACGGGCTGACCACCCGGGACTCCGATGACCACGCGATCGCGGTGCTCGAGCAGTGGGCCGCGGTGGCCGACGTCCTCACGTTCTACTCCGAGCGGTACGCGAACGAGAGCTACCTGCGGACTGCCACTCTCGACCAGGACGCCGCCCGGATCGTCCGGCTGATCGGCTACCGGCCGGTGCCCGGGACGTCGGCGACCACGACCCTCACCTTCTCGCTCACCGACGGCGCCGTGCTCGACGTCCCCCAGGGGTTCGCGGTGCAGAGTGTCCCGGGGCCTGGGCAGCTGCCCCAGACGTTCGAGACGCTTGAGGACTGCGCCGGCGATGCGCGGCTCAATGCGTTGCCCGCTCGTCCTGCGCCCGCGACCGTCGACCCGCTTCGCCATCCTGCCGGCGGACTCCTCGACTCGACCGTCGCGACCGACCTCGCCCACCAACTGTCCGTGGGCATGCCGCTGCTGCTGGTCGAGGCCGGGACACCCGGTGCCGTGACGCCCAGCGAGGTGGCTGGGGTCTCCAGCATCGCCGAGCAGGTACGAGTCATGCTCACGGCACCGCCAGCCGGGTCGACGTCGGCGTCGGCGCACCGCGCCCGGCGGACGCTGCGGGTGTTCGGTCAGGACGCCGCCGCGACATCCGCCCCGACGATGACGACGGACTCCAGCGCGGCGGGTGGCGTCACGTGGAGCCTGGGCTCGGCCAATGATCTCTCGCTGTCGGGCAGCTCCCTGCCGCTCGACCGCCAGTACGAGGACATCGCCGTGGGCACGCAGCTGTTGCTCCAAGCGGCCGGCAGCGACACCCGCATCGTGACGGTGAGCTCCACAGACACCCAGCTGCTGGCGATCAACGACGCGTCGGGGCACGCCGGGCCGGCGCAGGCGGTCACCGTGCTCGGGCTGTCATCGCCGCTGTTCACGATGACCGACCGTCGCGCGCTCCGTATCGTCGAGCTTGCCGACGGCCCGCTGTTCTTCGACACCCAGGACTACGCGGCGACACTGGGCAACGAGCTGTGGATTCCTGGCATCGCGACCGCTGACGATGGGATCGTCGACGCCGTCCAGGTCGCGCTCCCGATCGGCGCTCGCACGCCGTCGCCGGTCCTTTCGCCGACCGACTTCGCGGCCGGCCGCGTCATCGTGGTGGGCGACGGAGCCGGCAATGCCGTCGCCACCACCGTGACCGCAGGGGTACGACGGGACCCGGCGGGGGTGCTCGCGGGCCAGCGGGCACACCTCGTCGTCCCAGTCGCCGCGGCCGACACTGATCTCGCCGGGGTCGACCCGACCACGGCGGTGCTGTGGGGCAACGCCGCGCTCGCCAGCCACGGGCGCACCGTGGCGGGCGAGGTGATCGGTAGTGGCGACGCTTCGCAGACGTTCCAACGCTTTTCGCTCGCCAAGGCGCCGCTGACGCGAGTCCCGGCAGCGGTCGCGGCAGGGTCGGTGCCGGCGATCGACGTCACCGTGGACGCCGCTCGCTGGCCGGATGTCCCGGCGCTGCTGGCGGCCGGGAGCAGCGACGAGATCATGGAGCTGCGCACCGACGACAGCGGCGCCACCGTGGTCCAGTTCGGCGACGGTGTCACCGGCGCACGGCCGACGACCGGGGCCGGCAACATCGTGGCGACGTACCGGTATGGCGCCGGAATCGTCGGCCAGGTCTCGGCCGGCCAGCTCACCCAAGCCGCGCAGCGGCCGCCAGGCTTCGACCGAGTGACCAATCCGGTTGCAGCACAAGGGGGCTCGGACCCTGAGAACGGCACCCGGCTGCGGGAGCGTGCACCGGGAACGGTCCGGGTCATCGGCCGCGCTGTTAGCGCTGGCGACTGCGCGGACCTGCTGGTCGCCACCGCGCTGGTCGCCAAGGCGTCCGCCACCACGTTCTGGGATTCCCGTGGACTCGTCATCGGGGTGTCAGTTGCCGCAGAAGGCGGCGGATCACTGGACGGCTCATCCCTGGTGACGCTCGCCGGGGTCGTCACGGCCGGCAGCCCGCCGTACCGTCGCGTCGTCGTGGACAGCTACGCGCCGGTCCCGCTCACGATCAGCCTCGGTGTCACCCAGGATGCCCAACACGACGGGCCGACGGTCCTGGCGGCGGTCCGGGCCGCCATCACTGCCGCGTTCAGCTTTGACGCGCAGTCCCTGGCGGCACCTGTGCATCTGTCGGATGTTTATCTTGCGGCCTACACGGCTGTTGGTGTTGGCAACATCGACGTGACGACGCTCGCGTTCCGCCGCCCTGACGGCGTCCCCGACCCGGCGTGGTCGGCGTTCCTGGATGCTCACGGGGCAGGCACCGATCCAACTCCCGAACGGTTGCGCTTGCTGGGATCCCGTCCGGGGCCATCCGGTGCCATGCTTCCTGCCGAGCTCGTCGCGCTCGCCGACGATGACCTGGTCACGACGCTCGTACCGGCGCCGCCGGCGCCGACCACCGGAGGGTTGACGTGACGGCCGCGGGTGATCGGCTGTTTGCGCTGCTGCCGGCCGCCATCCGCAACCGCGACGCCGAGGTCGGGAACCCACTGCAGGCACTGCTCGACATCGTGGGGGAGCAGGTCGATGGCATCGCGGCATCGATCGACACGGCGTACGAAGACCTGTTCATCGAGACCTGCGAGGACTGGGTCGTCCCTTACCTTGCCGACCTGGTCGGAACGGTCCCGCTCTACGACGCGTCCCGGAGCACCGACGATGCCACGGCGCTCGCGACCTTCACCGACCTGCGCGGCCCACGGCTGCTCGCTCCTGGTGTCGCGTCGTCGCGCGCTGATGTCGCCAAGACCATCGAGATGCGCCGCCGCAAGGGCACGGTCTCGGCGCTTGCCGACGTCGCGCGCTACGCGTCGGGGTACCCGATCCGGCTCGTCGAGGGACTCGCCCGCACCGGTTGGACCCAGGACCGGCACCACCTGCGCTTCGACCTGCAGACCGCGAGGATCCGCAACCGGCTGGCGTCGAGCCTCGTCGGCACGCCGTTCGACACGACGACCCGGTTCGTCGATGTACGCCGGCCCGCCGGTGCCGTCGGCTGGTACCACCCGGCTCACGAGCTGCTCGGTGTCTACAGGGTGCTCGCAGAGCGGCACCGGTCGGTGACCGCCCGACTCGGGCCGGCGCCCTGGCAGTTCCGGTTGGACCCGCTGGGCCTCGACCGGCCGTTGTTCACCCGCGGTGGCAGCGAGGCGGGGTTGCCGCGACAGCTGGTCTCGGCCGCGGTGCCGGACGCGTTCTCACCGGCGCTGTTCGAGGCCGATCTGCGGGCCCACGTCCAGGCACCGCTGTCGCCAGCTACCGGGGCGAGGCCGCCGTACACCGCGCTGTACGCCGACGTCGACGACACCCCGGGCGCGCCGGTTGCATGCCTCGGGCTGTGGGTGGATGGGGCGTTCGTGACGCCGGCTATCGACGAGACGGCTCCCGCAGCGGCCTACCAGCGTCGGGTGCTCAACTGCCGGCTCGATCCGTGGCCCGTGACGCAGGCGGTGGGGGCGGTCGTCTGCGTGGATGTGCGCAACGGCCGCGTGGCGGTCGGCGATGGCTGGGGAGCTGCCGCTCCGGCCGTGACCGGATCGTTCTTCCACGGGACGCCTGGCTACCTCGGCGGCGGTGACTACGAACGATCCGGCTGGCTGGTCGCTGAGCCCGACGAAGGTGTCCGCTTCACGGCCGGAGCGTCGGCCGCGGCCGACTTCCCGGGGCCCGACGCCGCCATCGCCCACTGGCTGACGACGACAGCGCCGCACACCGTGATCCAGCTGCTGGACAGCGACCGGTACGACGCACCGGCTGCGATTGACCTCGGTGGCCGCACCCTCGTCATCGAGGCCGTGGACGGCGAGCGGCCGGTGGTTGCGCCGGTTGGGGCGGACGGCGCGATGACGGTCACCGGTCCGGGCGAGCTGACCCTGTCGGGGATCGCTCTTGATGGCCGGATTGTCAGTCTCGGTATGGTCGACCGGCTCCGCATCCTGCACTGCACCCTGCTGCCGGACGGCCCGCGCGACGAGAATGCTGTCCCGGTCGCGCCGGGTCCTAGCGTCGAGGTGAGCGCCGAAGCGCTCGGACTACAGGTCGAGATCGCGTTCTCGATCCTCGGCACCGTCGCGGTCGACCAGCCGATCGATTCGTTGCTGCTGCTGGATTCCGTGGTCGTCGGCTCCGGGATAGCACCGGTCGCGTTGGCCATGATCCCGACGGCCATCAGCGGTGTGACGGCCGAGCGCACCACGTTCCTCGGCGACGTCCGGTGCCGTTCGATGACGGCGAGCGAGTGCCTGTTCCCGTACCAGATCGTTGCCGAGCGCGCCCAGCAAGGTTGTCTGCGCTACTGCTACATCGTCCCGGACGACCCGGCCGACCCATCGCGCGACAGCCGGACGCCGAGGCGGTTCGCGTGCCAGCCCGACCTGGCGATCGCGGCCATCCTCGCGGCGCATCCGGAAGCGACGACGCCCGCCCAGCAGGAGGTGCTCGCCGACGACGAGCGGGTCCGGGTGCGACCGGTGTTCGTGTCGCGGACGTTCGGCGACCCCGGCTTCGCACAGCTGGATGGCACCTGCCCGGTGGAGATCGCCACCGGCGCAGCGGACGGCAGCGAGATCGGCGTCTACAGCCACATGAAGCAGGCACAGCGGTTGGACAATCTCGCCCGCCGTGTCACGGAGTTCCTACCCGCCGGCATCCGCGCCGGCAGCACCTTGATCACATGAGGGGGACCTGCCATGTCGGGTGACTACACCCGCTTCACCTTCGACCCGTTGCGGGACTACTCGAGGGTGCGGGCGCAGCAGGGTCGGGTCCTGCTCGATGCGGACGTCAACGAGCTGGTCGACGGGCTCGATCACCGGCTGCGGGCGCTCGCGCTCGATGTCCTCGGGCCGTGCACCGCCCCGCTGGACCTCGACTCGTCGCCGCCGTCGTCGACCGGCTTTCTGATCGAGCCTGGTGGCACGACGTTCACGATCGGGCTGGGTCGGCTCTACCTGCACGGTCTGGAGCTCGACAACCACGGTGGCGCACCGCTGCACCTTGAGCCGGGGCTTGACGACGAGCGGGGTGCCGCTCCGGTGCCGTACGAGCAGCAGCCCTACTACCCGGATCCGCCGGCCATCAGCGCCGGTCAGCACGTCGTCTACGTCGACGCCTGGGATCGTGAGGTCACCGCCGTCGAGAACCCGTTGCTCATCGACTCCGGCGTCGGAGTCGACACCGCCGCGCGGATGCAGACGGTCTGGCAGGTCAAGGTCGTTCCGGAGACCGGCAAGGGGCTGACCTGCGCCACTCCCGATGGTGAGGTGCCGGGGTACGCCGAGGCGACCGCACCGTCAGCCGGTCGGTTGAGCAACGCCACGGTCGCCGTACCCGGCTCCGACGACCCGTGCAGCGTGACGCCGGACGGTGGGTATCTGGGCTGGGACAATCGGTTGTACCGGGTCGAGGTTCACACCGGGGGACCGCTCGGCGGCGCGACCTTCACGTGGTCGCGTGACAACGCGTCGATCGCGACCGCGGTCCTCGACATCGACAGCACCCGCCGACTTCTCTACGTCGCGCGCACCGGTCACGATGACGTGCAACGAATCACCGAGGGCAGCTGGGTCGAGATCCTCGATGACGACCACGAGCTGTCCGGTACGCCGGGCTACATGGCCACCGTGGCGGCGGTGGACGCCGTGGATGCGATGACGCAGCAGGTGACGTTGTCGGCGCCGTTGCCCGCGGACTTCGACCCGACCACGGCGGACCGGCGTACCCGGCTCCGGCAGTGGGACCAGTCCCTGAGCGTGGGGGCGGACGGCACGATTGCGGTCGCGGATGCGACGTCGGGCTTCGTTCTCGAGGACGGCGTCCAGGTGACGTTCAGCGACGACCCGGCCGGCGGTGACCTGCACACCGGCGACTACTGGACCTTCGCCGCGCGTTCCGCCGACGCCAGCCTGCAGCCACTCGACACCGCGCCGCCGGAAGGGCCGATCCACTTCTATGGCCGGCTCGCCGTCATCGACCTGCCGAACGGGGCCACCGACTGTCGCGGCCAATGGCCGCCGACATGTGGCGAGTCGGATGAGTGCGCCTGCACGGTGTGCGTCACCCCGGAGTCCCACGCCTCGGGCCGGCTGACGATCCAGATGGCGGTCACCGAGGTCGGGGCCCGCGGCGGGACCGTCTGCCTGGAGCCGGGTCGGTACGAGCTCAAGACGCCGGTCCTGGTCGACGGCGCCCAGTCGTTGACCGTCCACGGGTCCGGCTGGCTCTCGGTGCTCATCTACCGCGGGTCCGGGCCGGCGATCATCGTCAACGACGGCCGCGGCATCCGGTTCGAGGACTTCACAGTGGTTTTCGACAGCGCCGTCGGCGCGAAGGAACACGACAGCAAGGTCGGGAACATCGGTGTCCTGGTCACGATGACGGTCGGCATGGAGCTGTGCCGGTGCGTCGTGCTCGATGTGGGGATAGTTGCCCTCGTCGCTCCGGCCACGTCGGCCCTCACGAACCCCGACGAGTCGTTGTGGTCCAACCCCTTGACGGAGGTCGCCCATAGCATCGCGGTGGCTCCGCTCGGGCTGGTGGTCGGCCTGTCGATCCGCGACTGCGTCCTGGCCGCGGGCACGGGTGTCGGCCCGGCGTACCGAGCGCTGGGTGGCGAGGCATCGCTCACCCACGTCTCGGTCACCGGCTTGCGTGACTACCTGCTGCTGGCCGGACTCGATATGGAGCGGTCGGTCGCTCTCGGGGTCGTCGAGGCGGTGTACGCCGATGAGCGCACGATTCTGTTCGGCAGCGCTGAGTTGTCGGACAGCATCCTCGCGAGCTACTCCGGCGCCGCGGTCGCATGGGGCGCGCATCCGGTCGCGGCGCTGATGCGGGTCGACCGTTGTGTGGCGTTCGGTCGGGAAGCCGGCATCGTGGTGGGCGCGTCCGGAACGGTCGTGTCCGCAACCCGTGTCGTCACCCGCGGCACGCTTGCCGGAACGGCCGGCATCCTGCTTACCGACGCCACGGCCAAGGGGATCCTCGAGGACGTCGAGATCTCAGAGTGCCGGATCACGTGCGGGGTCAGCGCCATCACGCTCGGCGGTCTGTGCACCGATGTGGTCGTGCGCGACAACCGCCTGCTCGGCGGCAGCGGGGGGCTGGTCATGGGAGGCGAGGCGCGGGCTGAGCGGCTCGTGGTCAGCGGCAACGACATCGCGCTGCAACCCTCGTCGTCGAGCAGCAACACCACGAAGGCGCCCCGGATCCGCGCCGGCGTCTGGCTCGTCGCGGCGAAGGACACCGAGGTCCACGACAACCGGTTCCACGACCTCGCCGACGACTCGCGCACCAACACGGTGGGGGTCTTCGCCGAGGACTGCGTCAGCGTCGTCGTGAGCGACAACCAGATCACCGGCCTGGTGCTGGGTCTGGGCGACAACGTCGGCATCCTCGCTTTCCCTGCGGCGTACCGATTCGACGTCATCGATAACGTGATCGATGTCGGGGGCGGCAGCATCGACGTGTACAAGGAACCCAGTCTGCGGTTGGGAATCTGGCTGCAGTCGTTGGACAACGAGACTCAATGGGGGGCTCTCACGGCCCGAGCCGTGGGAAGTGAGTCGATGTCGCGCAAGCAGTCGGCTCCGCACGGCTTCGATGCGCCGATCGATGCGTCGACCGCGACGTACGCCGTCGTCGAGAACGAGTTCGTGCGGTTCAACGACGTGGGTCTTACGGTGCGACCGCTGACGCCCGACCCCGCGGCGACCGTGCGCGGGAACCGACTCGACCTGAACGGACCAGCGACCGGGATCGCAGCCACGGTCGGTGGCCCGTTGCTCGTCAGCGACAACCGGGTCTTTCAACGAGGAACGCTGGACGATCAGCAGGTCGGTCGCGGCGTCGTGTGCAACGCCGACTCGCTCGTCGCGTCCGCGAATCACGTACAGGCGGCCGGCGAGTCGTTCGTGATCGAGGTCGACCCCGCGCGGCTGTCCGTCATCGGCAACGTGACGTCCTCGATCATCACCGTGGGAGGTGCTCCGATCGACCTGCCGTGGAGCCCACTCAACGTCGTACTCAGTTGACCGGAGGGATGATCCAATGCCGACCACGGACTGGAACGACCTGATCGCGGGAGTGGCCGCATCGTTGTCGGCCGAGCACGAGCAGCTTCTCGAGGTGGAGAAGGAGCGCGCGGCCGATGCGGAGAATCGGATCCGGCTGGCTCGCTCTGCGAGCCGGACCCAACGCGTCGGTGCGACCGGTCGCGCCGCAGCGAGCACGTCGCACCAGGCCGAGCAGGACCGGGCGGCGGCGCTGCGCACTGGGTTCTCGGCGACCCGGGACGCGCTGTCCAAGGCGAGCGCTGACATCGCCGACCTGCTCTCCCAGCGTTCCCAGAACGAGTAGCCCGTGGAGCGGGACGGACCTCTCGCATCGGAGGTGGCGGGTCGGGGGGCGCTGCTGGTCGTCCGCTTCTACGGCGGCGGTGCAGAGCCGGTATTTGCACGGGTTCGGACGGTTCGGGATCTCGTGCTCGCTGACGAGGAGGTGCAAACCACGAAGGATCTGGCGGACCTCCAGCGCTTCGTCGGCGTGTGGTTGGCCAGGGCGTTCACTGACTTGGGTGAACTGCGACATAACTGATCCCGCGGCATTGACAGTTCGCCGGTGACCCAAGAAGGTCGAACGAGCACATGTTGGTGGGGGGTGTCACATTTATGCCGAAAAGTACCCAGGCTCGGCCGGTTGCCGCGGCGCTGAGCCTGCTCGGCGGCTGGCACCTCACCCTCGACCGCGGGCCGATCACGCCCCCGCACTCCAGTCAACGACTGCTCAGCTTCCTCGCGCTGCGCGGTCGAGTGGCGCGCTCTGCGGCGGCCGGTGCGTTGTGGCCCGACAACGACGACCGTGCCGCGGCGGCCCGGCTCCGTACGGCGCTCTGGCGACTCCAGGGAGCCCGCGCGCTTGTCGTCGACCATCGGTCGGGGCTGGCGCTGGTCGAGGGCGTATCGGTCGACGTCGACCGGATGCGGGAGTGCGCGACCCGGCTCGTCACGGGACACGAATCCTCCGAGATCGGGCTGCTGGAACGCGAGCTGCTCCCCGGCTGGGACGACGACTGGCTGATCGTCGATCGTGAGCGACAGCGACAGCTGCGGTTGCATGCGCTGGAAGCGCTGTCAGTGCTCCGGACCCGACAGGCTCGGCACGCGGAGGCGATCGACGCAGCACTCACCGCGGTCGGGATCGAGCCGCTGCGCGAGAGCGCCCAGCGTTCGCTGGTTCGTGCGCACCTCGCCGAACGCAACGTGGCCGAGGCCATCAAACGGTTCAGCGAGTTCCGTGAGCTGATCCTGGCGGAACTGGGTATCGAACCGAGCTCGGGGTTCCATACCCTGCTGGCCGAGGCGGTCGCAGATGACTCCCGCTATCTCACGTCGGCCGCGTCCCAACAGGACCACCGCGTCTCCTAACCGCGGGTTGGCCGCAGTTGGCGAGGGATATGGTCCGGCTCGTGATCATCATCACGGCCAGCGTCCTTGCCTCCGACGACTCCCTCGATGAGCTGCTCCGGCTCTCGGTCGAGCACGTCAATCGCTCGCGTCAGGAGCCTGGGTGCCTGTCGCACGGAGTTCATCGAGACGTCGAGAACCCATTGCGACTGACCTTCTTCGAGCGTTGGTCCGACATGGATGCGGTGCGTGCCCACTTCGCCGTACCGGAGTCGGGAGCGTTCGTGAAGCGAGCCGGCGAGCTGGCCCAGTCGGTCTCCGACCTCGAGCTCTACGAAGCGTCGCCGGTCGGCTGACCGCCGGCCGGCGGTCCAGGCGGGTCGTCGAGAAACGCCGCGCTGGGTACGAAGAACAGGCTGCCGGTCACCGCGGTCGAGTAGTCGAGGATCCGGTCGTGGTTGCCGGGCGGGTTGCCGACAAACATGTGGGTGAGCATCTGTTCGGTGACGGTGGGGTCAGCGGCGTACCCGATGAAGTAGGTGCCGAACTCAGCGGTCCCCACGTGCCCGAACGGCATGTTGTCGCGGACGATCTGCCGCTCGTCGCCGTTCTCGTCCGTGATCGTGTTCAGTGCCAGGTGCGAGTTGGCCGGCTTGACGTCGTCGGCCATCTCGATGTCGGTCAGCTTGCTCCGGCCGATGACACGTTCCTGCTCGTCGACGGCCAAGGCGTTCCAGGCGGCCAGGTCGTGGAGGTACTTCTGCACGATGACGTAGCTGCCGCCAGCGAACGTCGGGTCGTCCTCGACGCCGATGATGGCGGCGGTGATCGCCGCATCGCCCACCGGGTTCTCCGTGCCGTCGACGAACCCCATCAGGTCCCGCTCGTCGAAGTACTTGAACCCGTGCACCTCATCCAGGACCTGAACCCGGCCGGAGAGCCGATTCATGAGCTGGGAGGCCAACTCGAAGCAGAGATCCATCCGCCGGGCCCGGAGGTGGAACAACAGATCGCCCGGCGTCGAGACAGCGGTATGGCGTTGACCGACTACGGGCGCCAGCGGGTGCAGGTGACGGGGGCGCGGGGAGCCGAAGAGCCGGTCCCACAACCGCGACCCGATGCCGGCGACGCAACGCAGCTCGCCGTCAGGGATCCGGAACCCCACCGACCTTCCCAGCCCTGACACGTCCGCCAACAGGTCTCGGATGTCTTCCTCGGCGCCCGCATCGACCGTCACGGTCAAGAAGATTGCGGCTTCGGTGAGCGGTGTCAGGACCGGCTGGCTCATCCCGTCCTCCAGATTCGACCGACGGCCATGACCTGCAGCGTCCCATTTCAGGCACCCCGAGTGCGACGATCGTGGTGTGACACAGCTACCCGTCGACTCGGCCCGCGCCGAAATCGATGCCATCGACGCCGAGATCTGCCGATTGATCGGCCGTCGCCAAGGGGTGTCCGCGGCCATCCAGCAGTCGCGCGTCGACCAGGGTGGCTCCCGGATCTCGCATGCCCGCGAGAACCAGGTGATCGCGTCCTACCGCGAGCGCCTCGGCAAACCGGGCATCACGATCGGCATGGCTGTTCTCGAGCTGTGTCGCGGACCGCTCGCCTGATCGGCTAGAGCGGCCGGTCGCCGATCCGGAACGGCCGCGGCGGCGGCTTGAGGTCCGCGCGAGGGCAGGTGTCGAGAGTCAGGCCACCGTGCTGGAGCGCCTCATCGCACAGCGACTGGACGGTCATCCCCAGCGACGCGCCGCCACGGGTGATCGTCGCGCGGAAGATGGTGATCTCGTAACGGGTCGGCATCCCGTAGGTGACCTGCATGGTGCCGAGCAGTACGGCGCTGCCGGGTCCACCGTTGGCCCCGTCGAACGGGCGGTCATAGCGTCGCCAGACCGTGGGTTCCGTCATCCAGACCCCGCCGGTGCGCGCGTCGCGCAGTGACAGCTCCATCAGAACGGTGCGTGCGACCCGCTCGGGGAGCACTGCGGCCGGGCGGATCACTTCGGTGACGAGACCCTCGTCCTCGGTCTCGGTCAGCAGGATCTCAAGCAGGTCCATGTCCCACACCGATCGGGTCGCAGCTCGCTGATGGGGTGGGCGCCCCTGTGTTGGGAGATATGACCCAGCTGACAGCCGGGGAAACCGATTCCCCGCGCTGTCACCGGGTTGGCCCAGTGCCAAGACCTCAACGATTGGGTATCAATCCCGGCCGCCGTCCACCCGCAGCCGGACAGTCCACGGGCCGGTCGTTATCGTCGCCACCTGGATCGTTGCGCAACGCAAGTTCGGTCAGGTGACCTCTGACGAGGGCACGCTCAAGGAAGGGTGGGAATGCCGAGTCAGCGACGTGCCGGCGTCGCGGTTCGCCTGCTGGCCCGGGGTGTCGCCCACCGCCGCTGGCTGTCCGCCCTCATCCTGCTGCTCGCGGTCGTCGCCTGTGCGGCGGCCGCGGTCGCCCCTATCTACCGGACCGCGGCGACGGTCTCCGCACTGCGCGCACGGATGACGGCCGCGCCTCCGCAGAACTCGGGCGTCGAGGTCGCCGGCGCCTCGTGGCCGGGGGACTCACCTGACCAGATCCTCGCCCGCGAGGTGCCGCGGCTGCCGCTGTCCAGCGCGGAGATCCCGGGCATGACGGTCAGTGGACGTACGACGCAGCTGCAGGTGCCCGGGAAGTTCGGCGAGTTCGCGGCTCTCACCTGGCGCAAGGACGACTGCGCGCACGTGGTGTTCCAGTCGGGCCGCTGCCCCACGGCCCCCAACGAGATCGCCCTCCCGGCGAGCGCGGCAGGGGTGCTCGGGGCGAAGCTCGGCGGGCCGATCGTGGCGTCGAACCTCGACCAGCCCCAGTTCGGTGATGTCACGACCATCACCGGCGAGGACGTCCCGACGCCGCCATCGCAGGTGGGGAAGGGCTTCGACCTCAAGGACAAGGTCGTCGGCATCTTCGATGTCCCTCCGAGCGAGTCGACGTACTGGTTCGGGCAAGACATCAGCGCCGCCATTGTCAGCAGCGACGGCGCTCAGGTCGCCAGCGTCACAGCCCTCGTGCCGCACCAGGCACTGGTGGCGCTTCCGCCGCCGTACCGCGCAAACGTCACCGTGGACGAGCCGTTGGATTGGAGCCACGCGACGCCCGCCGACGCGCTGCGGGTGCAGTCGGCCTTGGCTCACCTGAAGGTGCGGCACCAGCGCAACCTCAGCGTCTTCACCAACATCCCGGCCATGCTGGCCGCCGACGCCGCCGACCGGTCACAGCTCAGCCATCTCGTCACCCTCGCCCAGCTCCAGCTGCTGCTGCTGGTCGGCCTGGTCCTGATCGCGATCCTGGCCGCGAGCATGGACCGCCGTCGGGCGGAGCTCGTGATCGCGACACTGCAAGGTCGACGACCGGCATCGACGGCTGTGTCCGTGTCGGCCGAGCCCATCCTGCTGCTCGTTCTCGGTGTCGTGCCGGGCCTGATCATCAGCGTGCCGCTCGCCGCACTCGCATCGCATCTGTGGCTCCGGTCGGGCACACCGGTCCGGCTCACGCTGAGCGCAGTCGTCGCGGCACTGGTGGTGACGGCGATCGCGGCGCTCGTGACCATTGTCGTCAGTTTTGTCGCCGCATCGCGCTCGCTGACCGACCAGCTGGCGGAGGATGCCCGGTCGGCGGGAGGGCGGGGTGGTGCGTGGATCGACATCGTCGCCATCACCCTCGCGGCTGCTGGCCTCACCGAGCTGCTCGCGAGCCACTCCGGTACGTCGACGCCCTGGTCGCTGCTCGCGCCCGCGCTGTGCGGGCTGGCCGCCGGACTGGCCCTCGGCCGGCTGATCCCGGTGCTGCTGCGTCCCGTCGTACGCGCCACGGCGCAGTCGCGGCGGCTGGGCCGCTTCCTCGCGATCCGCGAGCTGCGTCGCGACCATGCCGCCTGGCGGGTCACCGCCGTCGTGGCGCTCGCGCTGACCCTGCTGACCTTCGCGGTGTCGGTCAACCGCGGCGCGGCCAACGACCGCGAGGACCGGGCCGGTCTGATCGTCGGGGCGCCGACCGTGGCAACCGTCTTCGTGCCGCCTGGCCGCTCGTTGCTCGCGGCCGTCGACAAGGCCGACCCATCGGGACGATGGGCGATGGCTGCGGAGCTGCTCGCGCCGCTAGGCTCGCCGGCCCAGCGTGCCCTCGCGATCGACACTCCTCGCCTCGCGGCCGTTGCAGGCTGGAGCCGCCGGATCGACGGCTTCACACCAGCGGGGATCGAGCGTGTCCTGCACGTATCTCCGGCCGCCGCGCGAAGCGAGGTGCCCCTCATGACCGCGGGAGACGTCGAGGGGTCGACGTTCGGGCTCAACAACCAACCCCTCCCTCGGGCCAGCGTCTACCAGACCTCGCTGCTCCCTCAGCTGCTCGGCCAGGGAGCCCTGGCCGACCTGAGCTCGTTCATCGCCGTGGCGAAGCCGATCCCGGTGGCTCAGCTCGGCACCACCCAGCTCTCCCAGCAGGTCTGGATCGGCCAACATGCGCCGGACGATGCGCTGTCCCGGCTGCGCGCCGCCGGCCTCCTTGTCACCTCCGTCACCACCCGGGCCAGCGTGGTGCGCCGGTTGCAGGGGAGCGCCGAGACAGCGGGTCTGTCGGGGTACCTGGCGGTCGGCGTCATCGCGGCGATCCTCGCGATCGGGCTGTTGATCGGCACCAGCGCGGCAGCACTGAGCCGGCAGCGCAGCGAGACGCTGGCGTTGACGCTGGCGGCTGTCCCGCCCTCCGACGTGATCCGCGGGCGAGCGACCGCGGCCGCCGCTCGGCTGGCGATCGTGGCCGCGGCAGCCCTGGGGTGCGGGATCGGCACGGCGCACCTCGCTGCCCACCTGATCCCGCAGGCCCCGCACGGGGCGGTGCCGACCCCGCTGCTCCCGCTCCCGGTGCTGGGACCGTTGCTCGCCGTCGTGGCGACCTTGGTCCCGGCACTGCTCGCCGAGATCGTGATCGCCAGGTACGCCGCGAAACGCGCGGACGCAGCGAGCTTGCGGACGGTGACCCCATGACCGCGCCCCCCGAGGTTGTCACCGGTCGTGGCGTCGAGGTGGTGTGCCAGCGGATCACGCACCTTTATCAATCCGACGACGAGCAGGTCGTGGCGCTGCGCGACGTGGACCTGACCATCCCGGCCGGCAGCTCCGTCGCCCTGCTGGGTCCGTCGGGGTGCGGGAAGTCGACCCTGATGAGCCTGCTGGCCGGTCTGCAGCGCCCGTCGACCGGCCGGCTGCTGATCGGGGAGCACGACCTGAGCGTCGACCCCGCCGCTGGTCGCCGGCTCCGGGAGACCACGGTTGCCCTGTTGCTCCAGGAGCCCTCGCGCGCCCTGCTGCCGTACGCGACTCCGATGCTGGCGCTTGAGGCAGCCGGCGACTCGGAAGCCGCCGCGACGCTGGCCGACTTCGGCCTCACCGAGGTGGCGGATCGCGAGACCCGGCTGCTCTCGACCGGCCAGCAGCAGCGGCTCGCGCTCGCGATCGTCATGGCCCGACGGCCCGGGTTGCTGCTCGTCGACGAGCCGACCAGCCGGCTCGACCCCGCCGAGCGCGACGTGGTGATCGCCACGCTGCACCGGGCGGCCCGCCGCTCCGGCGCCACGCTGGTCGTGGTCACCCACGACCCAGCCGTGGCGGCGACCTTCGAGCGCACGCTGTCGATGCGCGACGGTCGAGTCGGTGGCGAGGGGCGGGACGGCACCGAGCTCTCGGTCGTCGGCGCCGACGGCTCGATCGCGCTGACAGCTGAGGCCCTGGAGGTCCTGCCGCCCGGCCGGTACGCCCGTGTCGAGGTCACCGAGGACGGCATCGTGCTTCATCCCTACGACCAGGACGACCCGCGATGACACTGCGCTGCACCGGGCTGCACGTCACCGGCGGCGACCGAACCCTGCTGCCGCCGACCGACCTCGAGCTGGCCGCGGGCGACACCCTCGCCGTCGTCGGACCGAGCGGCGCGGGCAAGACCTCCGTGCTCACCGTGTTGGGCGGCCTGCTCCGGCCCGCTGCTGGGACGGTGACGTTGGACGCCACCGACGTACGACGGGTGCCGCGGAACCAGATCGGGGTGGTCACCTCACCCGTCCTTCTCGCCGCGACTCTCACCGTGGCGGAGAACATCGGGATCCCCCTGCAGGCCGCCGGATGGGAGCCGGAGGCGATCCGCCGTCGGGTCAGCGACCTGCTCGAGGCGCTGGCGCTCGAAGGCATCGCCGACCGGGAGTCCTCCCGGCTCTCCGGCGGCCAACGCCAGCGCGTGGCGATCGCCCGGGCGCTGGCCCCGGCGCCCCCGCTGATCATCGCCGACGAGCCCACCAGCGAGCTCGACCACGACAGCCGGGCGCGGGTGCTCACGGTCGTGCGGACGGCCACGACGTCGGGGAGCATCGTCGTGCTCTCAACGAATGACGAGAGCGTCGCGGAGGTCTATCCGCAGATCATCCGGCTGGGTCCTGCTGCCTCGGTACCAGATCCGACGGAGTGACTCCGTCGGGTAGCGGAACCGTGTCGAACCAGCCGCAGCGCGGCTCACCCTCCGGCCGGTCGAACCGCGTCACGTAGGGCTTGAGGTCGATGACCGGCGTACCGTCCAGCAGGTCGACGCCGGCGAAACGCACCCGGCGCCCCGCCACCTCGAGCAGCTGGACCAGGCTCAGCCCGATCGGGTTCACGCGGCGCGGCCCGCGCATCGCGAACACCCCCATCTCCCGCTGCTCGGGCCGCAGCAGGAACGGGATCTGGATCATCGGCGCCGGTCCGGTCGCGGACGCCTTCGGCTCGTGCAGCCAGCTGATCAGCCAGGCGTAGTCGAACCCGTCGAGCCCGACCAGTCCCTCGGCGTATGCCTCGAACACCTCGACGGCAGCGTGCTCGCCGCGGTTGAGCGCGGCCTGGACCGGTGTGTGCTCGGGGGTCGTGCGTGCGCTGCGCACGACGCCGATCGGCTCGAACGGGAACGGCAACGTCACAGCCCCGAGTATCGCCGCAACGGCTCGACGTTGCCGCAACGTCCGCGGCGAGGCATCATCAGCCAAGACGGTTGCGCACTGGCTCCGTCCGACGGAAGGGCACCGCGCGATGCGCATGGAGTCAGACGGTCACAGCCAGGGCAACCCGCGTCTGTTCGAGCTTGTCGAGCACTCTCCCAAGACCGGGAAGAGCCCGACCGTCTGGGCGTTCCCCGAGCTGATGGACTACCTCAAGATCGCCGGGCAGCCGGTGCAGGGTCCGTGGCCCCCGCATCAGGAGCCGCGCCCGGACCCGGAGGAGGACTCGCTCCCGGTGGCCGTCGCCGACCCTGACGCCGACCGCTAATCATGTATCCGTCCCGGTTCAGCTACGAGGCACCGCGCTCGCTCGCCGAGGCGATCGACCTGATGAGCAAGGGTGGGGGAGAGGCGAAGGTCCTCGCCGGCGGTCAGAGCCTGGTGCCGCTGTTGAAACTCCGGTTCGCCTCGCCTGACCTGCTGGTCGACATCAACCGGATCCCGGACCTCGGCTACCACCGGGTCGACCCCGACGGCACGCTCCGCATCGGTGCGTTGTGCCGGCATGCCGATCTCGAACGATCCACGCTGCTCCCGGAGCAGCAGCCGACGATGGCGGCCGCCGCCCCGCTGGTCGCCGATCCGATCGTCCGCAACCGAGGCACCCTGGTCGGCTCGCTGTGCCACGCCGACCCGCAGGGGGACTGGGCGTCGGTCGTGACCGCGCTCGGCGGCCACATCGTCGTGCAGGGGGTGAACGGCCGACGCAGCATCCCGATCGTCGACTTCGTCACCGGGCCGTTCCAGAACACGCTGGCGATCGATGAGATCGCCGTCGAGGCCGTTATCCCGGCACCCCAAGGAACCCGGGCAGGGGGCTACCTCAAGCTCGAACGACGGGTCGGCGACTTCGCGACCGCGGGAGTCGCGGTGGCCCTGGAGACATCCGGCGAGCTGGTCACCCGCGCCGGCATCGCGCTCACCGGTGTCGGTGGCTCGACCATCTTCGCCGGGGACGCCGGCCAGGCGCTGGTCGGCAAGCCGCTCACGGAGCAGACCATCGGCGAGGCTGCTGATCACGCAGCCACTGCGGCCATGCCGCGGTCGGACCACCGTGGCAGCGCGTCGTTCAAGCGCCACATCGTGCACACCTTTGTCGAGCGCATCCTCACCCGCATCAGCAACGAGTCCGAGAGCCGGGCGGCCTGACATGACGAGTTTGTTCCAGGAGATCGCCCCCGAACCCGCCGGCGGTGTGCAGACCCGCCGGGTGACGGTCACGGTGAACGGCCAGCAGCGAGTGGCCGAGGTCGAGCCGCGGCTGCTGCTGGCCCACCTGATCCGGCAGGGCTTCAAGCTAACCGGCACTCACACCGGCTGCGACACGACGAACTGCGGCGTCTGCACCGTTCTGGTGGACGGTACGCCGGTCAAGAGCTGCACCATGCTCGCCGTGCAGGCCGACGGGTGTGAGGTCACGACGGTCGAGGGACTCGCGACGGCGAGCGAGCTCGACCCCATCCAGGAGGGCTTCAAGGACGAACACGGCTTGCAGTGCGGCTTCTGTACGCCGGGGATGATGCTGACCGCCAAGGCCTTCCTGGCCGAGAACCCCGACCCGACCGAGGACGAGGTGCGGTGGGCCTTGTCCGGAAATCTGTGCCGCTGCACCGGCTATCAGAACATCGTGAAGTCGGTGTTGTGGGCGGCCAAGAAGATGCGCGCGCAGGCCGGGGAAGAGGACTGAGAACGTGACGCTGGCACTGGATGAAATCAAGATCGGCGGCCTTGGCGCCAGCCGCAAGCGGGTCGAGGACAACCGGTTCATCCGCGGCAAGGGCAACTACGTCGACGACATCGTGCTGCCCGGCATGCTCCACATGGAGATCGTCCGCAGCCCGCTCGCGCACGCCCGGATCAAGTCGATCGACACCAGCAAGGCGTGGGAGATCCCCGGTGTCCGGCTGGTGCTGACCGGCGAGATGATGGCCACCCGCAACCTGGCCTGGATGCCGACACTCTCCTACGACACCCAGGCGGTCCTGGCGACCGACAAGGTGCGGTTCCAGGGCCAGGAAGTCGCCTGCGTGATCGCCGACAACCCCTACATCGCCAAGGACGCATGCGAGGCGATCGTCGTCGACTACGAGCCACTGCCGGTGATCGTCAACCCGTGGCAGGCCATGGCCGAGGGTGCCCCGATCATCCGCGACGACAAGGAGAACCAGGCCGACAACGTCGTCTACGACTGGGAAGTCGGCGACAAGGCGGGGACCGACGCGGCGTTCGCGCAGGCCGACGTCGTCTCGAAGCTCGAGTTGCACTATCCGCGCTCGCACCCCTCGCCGATGGAGTCGTGCGGATCGATCGCCGACTTCGACCGGTCGACGTCGAAGCTCACGGTCTACATGACGACGCAGGCCCCGCACATCATCCGAGCAGCGGTCGCGCTGGTCGCGGAGCTGCCCGAGCACATGATCCGGATCGTCTCGCCGGACCTCGGTGGCGGGTTCGGCAACAAGGTGCCGGTCTACCCCGGCTACGTGATGTCGATCCTCGCCTCGATCCTGCTCGAGCGGCCGGTGAAGTGGATCGAGGACAAGTCCGGCAACCTGATCTCCACCGGCTTCGGCCGCGACGTCTATCTCACCGGCGAGCTGGCGCTTCGCAAGGACGGCAAGATCCTCGCGGTTCGGATGCATACCGACGCCGACCACGGCGCGTTCTTCGCCGACGCCCAGCCAAGCAAGTTCAAGATCGGTCTGATGCACTCGGCGTTCGCCTGTTACGACGTACCGGTCGCGCATCTGACCGCGCGCGGGATGTACACGAACAAGGCACCGGGCGGCGTCGCCTATCGCTGCTCGTTCCGGGTGACCGAAGCGATGTTCTTCCAGGAGCGCATGGTCCACGCGGCCGCGAACGACCTGGGCATCGACCAGGCGGAGTTCCGACGGCTGAACTTCGTCCGGGACGACGACTTCCCCCACCGGACGCCGTTCGGTTTCCTCACCGACTCCGGCCAGTACGCGAAGTGCCTCGACGTCGGGCTGCAAGCCGTGGGGTACGACGACTTCCTGGCCCGCAGGGCCGAGGCCGCCACGCGCGGTCGCCGGCTGGGCATCGGTATCTCATGCATGACCGAGCCGCTCGGGGCGGGCAACAGCCGCGAGTACGACATCCTCGGCATCAAGATGTTCGACTCCGCCGAGCTGCGGGTGCACATGACCGGGAAGGCGATCCTGCGAACCGGCGCGAAGACCCAGGGTCAGGGTCATGAGACGACCTGGGCGCAGATCGTCGCCCACGAGCTCGGACTGCCGGCCGAGGACATCGTCGTCGAAGAGGGCGACACCGATACCGCCCCCTTCGGGATGGGCACCTACGCGTCGCGCAGCACGCCGGTCGCCGGCGCGGCTGTCGCGATGGTGTCGCGCAAGGTCCGGGCCAAGGCTCGCAAGCTCGCGGCCCACCTGCTCGAGGTGTCCGAGGAGGACGTCGAGTGGGAGCTCGGCAGGTTCTACATCCGGAGCGCGCCTGATCGCGGCGTCACGATCCAGGAGTGCGCGATCGCGGCGTACAGCAACATGCCGGACGGCATGGAGCCGGGCCTCGAGAACGTGTCGTACTACGACCCGCCGAACCTCACCTGGCCGTTCGGTTGCTACATCGCAACCGTCGAGGTCGACCCGGAGACCGGTGTATGGGATGTCCTCAACATGATCGCGGTCGACGACTGCGGCGTACGGATCAACCCGATGATCGTCGAGGGACAGATCATGGGTGGCCTGACCGAGGCCTACGCCATGGCCAGCATGCAGTTCATCACCTTCGACGCCGAGGGCAACTGCGTCGGGTCCAACTACATGGACTACCTGCTTCCGACCGCCTGGGAGACGCCCGGGTTCGAGCTGCACGAGGTCGTCACCCCCTGTCCGCACCACCCGATCGGCGCCAAGGGTGTCGGCGAGTGCGCCACCGTCGGCGGTCCGGCTGCGTTCGTCAACGCCGTGATGGACGCGATCAAGGACACCGGGGTCCGCAACGTCGACATGCCGTTGCTGTCCGACCGGGTGTACGAAGCGATCACGCAGAAGCACGACGTCTCCGGCGCACCTCCGGTGAAGTCCGATGACTGAGACCGGTCGGACCAGGGAAGCGCCGTGCTGATCAAGAGCGACTTCGAGGTGCCGCAACCGGTCGACAAGGTCTGGGAGTTCTTCGGCGATGTCGCGCAGGTCGCGGCGTGCCTGCCCGGCGCCGAGCTGACCGACGACCTGGGGGACGACAAGTACCTCGGCAAGGTCGCGATCCGGATGGGCCCGGTCAAGATGCAGTTCTCGGGCAACGCGACGATCACCGAGCGCGACGACGTGGCGAAGCGGATGGTCATCGACGCGGCCGGTGCCGACGAGAAGGGCCGGGGCCAGGCGAGCATGTTGGTCACAGCGACCCTGGTCGCCGCCGGACGTGGCACCACGGTCAACGTGGCTCAGGACGTGCAGCTCTCGGGAGCCGCCGCGCAGTACGGCCGCGGGATGATCTCGGACGTCACCCAGGTGCTGATGCGGCAGTTCGCGACCAACATGCAGAGCCGGATCGACGCGATCGAGCGCGGTGACACCGCGGCTCTCGCTGCCGCCTCGCCCGCCAGTGGCTTCGCGATCGGTGTGCGCGCGATGCGGATGGCCCTGTTGCGGGTGTTCCGTCGGTTCTTCCTTCCCTACCAACCCACTCCGAGTTGAGGAGGTCGACCATGGTGCTGTGGTGGATCGGCAACGCCTTGCTGCTGCTGGCCGTGGTCCCCATCCTGGTGGCGCTGCTCAACCGTGTGCTCGCAGCGCTCGAGCGGATTCGCGGTGCGGCTGACGACATCCTGGCGGGTGGCGTGGCTCTGACCGGCGAGCTCGATGACGTGCCCGAAGCACTCGCCGTCACCGACCGCACCATCAACGAGGTAGCGGTCGGCGCAGTTCGGTACGCCGGCTCCGTCGCCAAGCTTCTTCCGTAGCCAGAGAGGATCCGTCATGCCAGCTGTTGCCTGGGTCACCGTGGTCCTCGGGTTCCTCATCATCGCGGCTGCGGCGTTGGGACTCACGAGGGTCATCCTGCATCTGAAGGTCATCCGCTTCACCCTCGGCACGGTCGTGGTCGGGGTGTGGACGATTGCGCACCAGACCCGGACAGTGCCCGAGGTGCTGCCGTCGGTCAATGCGAACCTCAAGCCGGTCCGCGACTTCTGCGAAACGGTCTGAGATGTACGAGTTCAACTGTGGGAGCCCAGTGTGCAGCACGCGGCTGCGCGCTCCCACGATGGACGCGCTGATGCCTGAGGTCGCCGGTCATGTGGTCGTGAAACACCGCATCCCCGCACCGACGAAGTCGCTGGTGGAGTTCGTCGTGGCCAACTGCATCTCCGAGGTCTCCGCGACCGGAAAGGCAGGCTGACGCCATGGACATCCTGGCCGCTGCCAGCACCTCGACCACCGGGTGGGCGATCGGCTACATCATCACGATCGTCGTCGTACTCGTCGTCGTCGGGTTGGTGGTGCCGATCCTGTTGCTGGCCCGGTCCATCGGCAACGAGGCAACCATGATCAACGACTCGCTCACCGAGTCGGTGCACAACACCGCTGCACTCAGCGAGCTGAACACCACCATCGAGGCCGCCGAGGTCATCGCCGCCGGGCTCAAGCGCGGCCGCATCAGGTTGGGAGGCTAGGCATGGGGCAGCAGGCGACGTATCTCGCGCTCACCTCGACCCAGCGCGGCCTGTGGTGGGGCGCGATCATCGGCGGGTTCGTCATCGTGCTGGCCGTCGCTGGGCTGCTGACCATCCTCGTCCTGCTCGTACGCCGGATCGACCAGCGAGTCGTCTTGGTCAGGGATACGTTGAAGGCGGCCGCTCAGAACACCTCCGATGCCGCGCTCATCGCCGAGACCGCCGACCGGGTGGACGCCGTACTCGCCGAAGGCCTCGAGCACCATCTGTTCCTTGGTCGTGTCCTCGGAAAAGTGAGGACCTGACGCCATGGTCGTGTTGTCGGTCATCGACATCGTCCTGCTGATCGCGGGCCTCGCGTTCTATCTGTTCGTGGTCGGGACCCAGCTCACTCGAATCGCCACCAACCTCGAGGAGTGCGCGGATCTGGTCCGCGAGATCGTGGCGAACGCCGAGCCGATCGTGCCGGGAGTGCAGCACATCAACCGCACCGGCGGCGTCGTGGCGGGTGCGCTGCCGCTGCTGTACGGCATGGCCGAAGGGATCGTCGCTGGCGTCACCCCGCGACCTGAGCAGCCGGTCGAGCGACCTGCGGCCCGCCCGGCGATGGGTCGCCGCCGGTCACGCCTGCACGACGGCGTCGGCTACGAGCCGCAGGAGCCACGTACGCCGGTCTAGCTCGGCTCGCGACCAGTCGTCAGCGGTCCGGTGGTCGGCGCGTTGTACTCGCCGATCCACTCGTCCCTCCATGCGGTGTCGTACTGCTGGTCGTTGCACGTCGGGTGGTAGATCGCGGCGAGCTCACGGGCGATCTGCTCGCGGTGCGAGGGCAGCCCCCCGGGCACCTCATAGGTGCAGATGTAGACCTTCCAGCGATTGCCCGCCCGGCGTACCCAGCACGGCGCCGCCGGATGGTTGAACGGGAACCGCTCGGTGGACAGGTCCTCGGAGTGACCGACGTAGATCACGGCGTAGCGCTCCGGCTTGGCCGCCGCATCCGGCTTGTAGACGATGGCATAGACGGCGGGCGATGCCGGCGGTGTCCAGCCGCCCAGCACCCGCGGACCTTCGAAGGGGTAGCCGGCGAGCGACCCCAGCCGGATCATTCGGCCTCGTCGGCGTCGGCGTCGTTGTCGTCGTCCTCGCTGATTGCGTCGAGCCGCACCACCGGCCACGCCGGCAGCCCCGCCTTGGCTGCGGCGGCCGCGAACTCCGCCGTGGCACGGTCGCCGGCTTCCTTCGCGCTGTCTGCCACGACGACGAGCTGGGCGCCGTAGCGCGTCGTTCCAATCCCCGACGCGATGCCGCTGCTGGCCGCGACCGCGTCGGCCAGCTCAACGATCTCCTCGCGGGTGAGGACCCGGTCGCCTTCGGCCTCGATGGCCACGCTCCACCTCACCCGCGACTCCTCGTTCAGCTCAGCTCGGGGAGCAGCTCCGCGAGTTCTTCCAGGCTGCGCAGGTCGTGCCCGGAGAGCACCCGGTCGACGTGCGGAGCCGCCGCCATCATGCCGAGCGTGCTCGGCGTGAAGTCCAGGTTATTGCCCTTGTGAGGGTTCATCCACACGATCCGATGGCACAGCCGGGAGAGCCGCTCCATCGCGCTCGACAGGACGCTGGGGTCGCCGCGGTCCAACCCGTCCGAACAGATCAGCACGATCCCTCCGCGGCACACCCCGCGACGTCCCCAGTCGCGGACGAAGGCGTCCAGCGACTCGCCGATACGGGTTCCGCCCTCCCAGTCCATGACCGCCCGGGCGGCTTGGTCGAGGGCGTCGTCCGCACGCCGTCGGTCGAGCGACCTGGTGATCCGGGTGAGCCGGGTCCCGAAGCAGAACACCTCGACCCGCGCCGACGCGCGCCTCGCCGAGTAGGCGAACTGCACCAGGTTGCGGGAGTAGTCGGCCATTGATCCAGAGACGTCGAGGATCAGGATGAGCGGCCGGAGCCTGAGCCCGCGATGCCGCCAGTACAGCTCAGCGGGCTGCTCACCATGCGTCCGCATCGTCTCGCGGACGGTACGTCGCAGATCGGGCGTGCGGCCGGAGCGAGCCGGTGCCGTGCGCCGGGTCCGTCGCCGGGGCGGCTGCAGTCGGATCCGGGTCATGATCCGTCGAAGCGCGGCAAGCTCTTCCGGCGTACAGGCGGCGAAGGCCTTGTTTCGCAACACTTCTGCGTCGGAGGCGACCAGCCCGAGTCGGGCCTCGTCCTCGTCGTGGCCGTCGGTGCCCGGCTCGGCGGCGGGGATCTGCAGGACGGACTGCGACTCGGCGGTGACGCGCATCGCGAGCTTCAACGGTTCGGGGAGGTCGCTGCCCTCGGCCAGGAAGAAGCGGCGGAAGACCCGGTCGTACACCGGGATGTCGTCGCGCCGGATGACCAGCGTGGTGCGCCCCGCCCAGTACAGGTCAGCCAGGTCGGTCGGGTCGAGCGGAGCCATGGCCGCGCAGTAGGTGAGCACGTCACCCGAGCCGACCGAAAGGCCGGCCGCGCGCAGCTCGTGGGCGAAGTCGACCAGCAGCGGGACGAGGTCGGGTTCGTCAGGCACCGGAGACGATCTGGTCGAGGTGGTCGTGCACCAGCTCGAGGTCGTCGCGCTCCTTGAGCACCGAGCCGAGGGTGTCGGCGGCGACCTGCGGGTCGAGATCGGTCGCGCCCAGCACGTCCAGCGACCGCACCCAGTCGATCGTCTCCGCGACTCCCGGCGGCTTGGCGAGGTCGAGGTCGCGGAGCCGGTTCACCGCGGCGACGATCTTTCGGGTCAGGGCCTCGGCGGCCGCCGGCTCCCTGACCATCACGATCTCCACCTCGCGCTCCGGGCTGGGGAATCCGATCCAGTGGTAGAGGCAGCGGCGCTTCAGCGCGTCGTGCAGCTCGCGGGTGCGGTTGGACGTGAGGATCACCAGGGGCGGGCTCTCGGCCCGGATCGTGCCGATCTCGGGGATGGTGATCTGGAAGTCTGAGAGCACCTCGAGCAGAAAGGCCTCGAACTCGTCGTCAGCGCGGTCGACCTCGTCGATCAGCAGCACCGCACGGTCGCCCGCCCGCACCGCCTGCAGCAGCGGTCGCTCCAGCAGGAACTTCGGGCCGAACAACTGGTCGACCTCGTTCTCGTCATCGAGGTGACGCTCCGAGAGGGCTCGGATCTCCAGCATCTGCCGCGCGTAGTCCCACTCATACAGCGCCTGGTTGGTGTCGATGCCCTCGTAGCACTGCAACCGGATCAGGGTGCGGCCGAACACGTGCGCCAAGACCTTGGCCACCTCGGTCTTTCCGACCCCGACCTCGCCCTCGAGCAGCAGCGGTCGGTTCAGCGAAATGGCTACGAACAGGGCGGTGGCGAGCCCTCGATCGGCGAGGTAGTCGCCGTCGCGCAACTTCTGTGTGAGCCCTGCGACGGTGGTCGGGTGACCCATCGTCGATTCAGCGGGGGGTGTCGGCACCCAGGACCAGATCGCGGATGCTTCCGCCGGACGTGCTCAGCTTGCCCTCGCGCTCGAGCCGCTCGCGCCAAGCCTGCCGAAGGTCGGTCCCCGGCTCCGCCATCCCATCGAAGCTCACGTCGTTCATGTTCTTGCAGGCCTTCTTGGGGATGAGCGTCTCTTCGAGGTCTTCGGCGGGCTGGTCGTCGGCGCTCCACACCGCTCGTAGCACCCCGAGGGCGTCGTCCGGCTGACTCGTCATGTCAGCATCCCTTCGCCAGCGGCAGGCTTCTCAGCCAACTGTAGGCCATGCTCGAGCCCTCCCGGTCGATCCGCGGCATTGCCGTCGAATCCGCCCAGGGCTATGGTCCGAGGACGAAGTCGTCTGTCTCGTCGTACTGCGGGATAGACAGCTCAGATCGTCCGGGGGGACATCGGATGATGGGCGTCGAGCGGGTTCGTGTCGATCCGGTGGGCGATGCCGTTGTCGACCGACATCGCGGCGGCCGACCCGGGTTTGCGCCGGGCCTGGTCCTCGAAGCAGCGCAGGAACTCGGTGCCGAGGTCGAGTCGCGGGTGCTCGGAGACGACCTCGCGCCGCAGCTCGTCCGGCCAGGCCTCGGGTCGCCGGCCGGAGATGTCCAGGCTGGTAGCGGTTGCCAGCAGGTATCCCTCCGGGTCGATCTCAGGATCGATGCTGTCGTCCATGTGGCGGATGACGATCTCGGCTGCTCGCTGCCGTCGCGCCGCGGGCCATCCCGCCCCCGCGGCGTACACCCAGGCGACTTGGCCGCCGGCCGTCTCGAACGGGAGGGTGACGTTGTCGAACTCGGCCTCGAGCCCGAGGTCGTGCAGCATTGCCGCCACGTAGAGCAGCTCGGCGTCGAAGCCGATCTGGTGCGCCTGCCCGTACGACGCGGCCCACAGGTAGGACCGCAGGCAGTGGTTGACCAGCGCGGGCGAGCTGAACGCCGTGACGACCTCGCGAGCGCCCCGCGCTGCGTCCGACGTCGGCAGCGGTATCTCGTGAAGCGGCACGCCCGCAGTGTCTCAGGTATCAACCCGGCCCGGACTGGGCTCCTTCACGTGGGGGCGCGAGACCGTCGCTCCCCGCTTACCCGAGAGGTGGGAACCACCATGGCACACAAGTACGGGCGCCGACCGCCCAAGAACGCACCGGCGCTGAGGCTCACGCCGCTACTCACCGGCACCCTTCCGACACCGCCCAGCCGGATCGACTACGGCGACGACTTCCTGGGCTGGCAGATGCTCGGCAACGATGTCGCCGGTGACTGCGTCGCTGTCACCTGGGCGAACCAGCGGGCGCTCGTGACGACGGTGCTCACGAAGGCCACGGAGTACCCGGACCAGGCCGAGGTGTGGACGTTCTACAAGACGCAGAACCCCGACTTCAACCCCAAGGGCACTCAGCAGACAGACGGTCCGGGGTCCTCCGCTGACGGCGGCATGGACATCCAGACCGCACTCGAGCGCCTCGCCAGCAAGGGTGGCCCGGATGGCGTGAAGGCGTACGCCTTCGCCAAGGTGGACTACACCAACCAGGACGAGCTGCGATCCGCACACGCCATCTTCGGCCAGGTCTGGTACGGCGTGAACGTCCTCGACGTGAACCAGACGGAGTTCAGCGAGGGCAAGCCGTGGCGCTACTTCAAGGACTCGCCGGTCGACGGCGGCCACTCCATCACCGGCGTCGGGTACGACCCGACTCACTACAAGTTCGTCACCTGGGCTCAGGAGACGGAATGGACCGAGGCGTTCCGCACCCACCAGGTCGAGGAAGCGTGGGTCGTGGTCTGGCCGGAGCACATCGGCACCAAAGAGTTCGAGGCGGGCATTAACGTCGCGCAGCTCGCGGCCGACTACCAGGCGATCACGGGCCGGCCGCTCCAGATCCCATAACGGATCTCTCCAGCCATACCGGTCGACGGGCCGCGACCCCTTCACAGCCAAGGGATCGCGGCCCGCTTCGCTGCGCTTCGATGTCGGCGAAGTTACGCGCCGGCAACATTTCCGTCGGGTTCTGGAAACACCCTCTTCTTAACTTTCCCCCAGTTGCGGCATCGGCACCGTCCGCCTGGCTGCGTACTTGTCCCGGGGAGGGGTTCCGTTGTTCGCTGAGACGGCCACCATGCTGCACCTTGCGGCCAACACCTGCACTGCTACCGCCGCCCCGGCGGCGTGTCAGCCTTCGTGGCTGGACACCGGCAGTAACGGCTGGCAGCTCACCGCCGCGACGTTCGTCGGCCTGATGAGCCTTCCCGGTCTGGCCTGTCTGTACGGCGGGCTGGTGCCGAAGAAGTGGGCCGTGAACACGATGTTCATGTGCTTCACCGGGTTCTCCGCCGTACTCATCGTGTGGGTCTTGTGGGGCTACAAGATGGGCTTCGGCACACCCATCGGCGGTGGTGCGAAGGACCAGGTCGAGAACTTCACCTACACCGGGAACTTCTTCCACAACTTCATCAACAACTTCGTGGGTCATCCGGAGACGTCGCTCAAGGGGAGCTGGCAGGGCTCGCAGGCAAAGCTGTTCGCCAACGGGGGAACGTCGCTCCCGCTCACCCAGGGCTCGGCCGCGCTGTTCTACTTCCAGTTCGTGTTCGCGGCCATCACGCCGCTGCTCTTCCTCGGAAGTGTGCTCGGTCGCATCAAGGTCAAGGTGTGGCTGATCTTCGTCCCGTTGTGGACCACGTTCGTCTACTCGGTCAACGCGATGCTGATCTGGGGTGGCGGCTACTGGGCCCACGAGGGCGCTGTCGACTACTCCGGTGGTTACGTGATCCACCTGGCCGCCGGGACCAGCGGTTTCGTCGCTGCCTGGGTCATCGGGCCGAGGCTCGCCCGAGATCGGGCGCGTTTCATCCCGCACAGCCTGCCGCTCATCGCGATCGGCGCCGGGATCGTGTGGTTGGGCTGGAACGGGTTCAACGGCGGAGACCCCTACTTCGCGAGTGCCAACGCGGCGACCGCCGTCATGAACACCAACCTCGCGACCGTGACCGCGCTGCTGGTGTGGGTCATCATGGACATGTTCTTGAGCCGGGAGAAGAAACCGACCTTCCTCGGTGCGGTGAACGGCATGATCGTCGGACTGGTCGCGATCACACCGGGCGCCGGCTACGTCAACGGGTTCGGTGCGATGTGCGAGGCCGCGATCGCGTCCGCCATCGTGTGGTTTGCCTGGACCTACCTCCAGCCGATCGTCATCAGGCACGTCGACGACGCGATGGGCGTGGTCTACACGCACGGCCTGGCCGGCCTGTGCGGTGGCTTGCTGGTAGGACTGTTCGCCGACCCGAGTGTCGTGGTCTACCCGAAGACGGAGACCGGCGTGCCGTTCGCCGCTCAAGGGTGGATCTACGGCAACAAGCATCTGTTCTACGTCCAGGCACTGGCGGCCTTGACGATCATCATCTGGGACGGTCTCGTGACGTTCATCATCTTGAAGGTCATGAGTCTCTTCACGTCCCTGCGGATGTCCGATGCCGAGCTCGAGATCGGTGACCTCGCGGTCCACGGCGAGGAGGCCTACCCGCCGGACGACGGCATGGTGCCGGTCGGTGTAGGCACGTAGGGTGCGCGCCGAGATGGCACGTGGATCTGGATCGTCTGGTGATCGTCGAGGATGGGAATCGAGATGAGCGGAGCGATGGGCACTACCCGGATTCAGCTTCCGGACGGCAGCAAGTCCGTCCAGTCGGTGTGGGTGTGGCGCGGGTTCTTCTTCATGTCGCTGGTCGCGCTGGGTCTTGCGATCTCGTTCGCCGACCAAGGACTGCGCGTCTTCGCCATCGCCTGGGTCCTGATCGCGGCCGGGTGGTTCGGAATCTCGATGTGGTTGTGGCGCAAGCACGTGCGTGACGACGACGAGGCTTGGGAAGCGACCCGCAAGCGCGGAGGTCGGGCAGCATGAAGCTCGTGACGGCGATCATCAAGCCGTACAAGCTCGAGGACGTCAAGACGGCGTTGGAGACCTTCGGCTCGAAGGGTCTGACCGTGGGAGAGGTCAACGGGTACGGCCGTCAGAAGGGCCATACCGAGGTGTACCGCGGAGCGGAGTACACCGTCGAGTTCGTGCCCAAGCTCAAGGTCGAGATCATCGTCGACGACGTCGATGCACCCGAGGTCGTGAACCTGGTCGTAGCGGCTGCGGCCACCGGTCAGATCGGCGACGGCAAGGTGTGGGTCACGACCGTCGACGACATCGTCCGAGTGCGGACCGGAGAGCGCGGCGTGGATGCGATCTAGCCAGCCGATGCGATGACCGCACCCGGCGGCTACATCCGAGGCGGCGACGGGAGGCCGACGGCCAACCGACACGTCCTGCGGCTCGGTCTGATCTCGTGCCTCGTCGCGGTCGCGCTGGTGGTCCTCGCGCTCACGGTTCAGGCCGTCCGGCAGGACTCGCGCAGCGATCGGCTGGCGCGCGATGGCGTCGCGGTCCGGGTGACGGTGACGAGTTGTTTCGGGCTTGCCACCGGAACGGGCATCACAGCGACCGACTTCAGCTGCCAAGGGAGCTTCGTGCTCGAGGGCCATCGCCACGTCGACCGGATTGCTGGCACCTCTGGCTTGCTGCCGACCGGAACGGTCCTCCGTGGTGTCAGCGATCCGACGTCGCCCGCCACCCTGTCGGTTGCGGGTGCGGTGACCGCCTCGCATGGTGCCGGGCGCGCGTATGTCCTGGGTGCGATTGCCCTGGTGCTGCTGCTCATCGCCGGCATCGCGACCGCGCGGTTCCGAGACAGCGGGGCGCCTGACGGCGACGCCGACGACTGGCCGACCGACGAGGTCGTCTCGCGACCCGAGGAGGCGGAGCCGGCGGCACAGCTGCAGCGATAGCGTTCGCTGATGAGCAGCGACATCGCTGGGCGACTCACCGATGGGTTGGCCGCCGTCGAAGCCGTCTTCCGTGACTTCCACGCGACGGGAGTAACACCCGACGTCGTCTACGGGGTGATCGCCGACGGCGCACTCCGTCAGGTCGGCGGCTTCGGCGACAGCGGGGTCGGCGTAGGACCGGAGCGCCGGATCTTCCGGATCGCCTCGATGACAAAGAGCTTCACGGCGACGGCTCTGCTCATCCTCCGTGACCGCGGCCTGCTCACCCTGGATGCGCCGGTCAGCGAGTACGTTCCCGAGCTGAGCGAACTGGCACTCCCGACGACGGACTCACCGCAGATCACGCTTCGCGACCTCGTCACGATGTCCGCCGGGTTCCCCACCGACGACCCCTGGGCAGACCGGATGGAGTCGATGTCCGCCGCCGCGTTGAGCGACCTGTTGCGGGCCGGATTCAGGTTCTCGTCCGTGCCCCAGTCGGGTTTCGAATACTCCAATCTGGGGTTCGCGATCCTGGGCCGCGCGATCGCGAACGTCAGCGGTACGACGTACCAGGACTTCGTCGCTGCGACGATCCTCGCGCCGCTCGGCCTGGACGACACGGGGTACGACACGAAGACGCTTGATGCGGGCCGCCTGGTTCCCGGCCATAGACGATCCAACGATCAGTGGGAGGTCCTGCCGTTCAGTGGGCCGGGTGAGTTCTCTGCCATCGGTGGCCTCTTCAGCACGGTGAGCGACTTGTCCCGCTGGGTGCTGCATTTGCTCGACGCCTACCCGTCGCGCGACGACGGCGATACCGGCCCGTTGCGCCGGTCGTCGCGCCGCGAGATGCAGGGGATGCACCGGCTGGACGTGGTCAGCGCCGGCCTCGATCTGGACGCCGGCGCCAGCCGGGCGGCCTTGAACGGAGTCGCGAACGGCTATGGCTTCGGGCTGTTCGTGCAGGCGTTCACCGGACGTGGTGACGTCGTCTCCCACTCCGGCGGCTATCCGGGATTCGGCTCGCACATGAGGTGGCATCCGGTCAGCGGTCTCGGTGTCATCGCGCTCGCCAACGCCACGTACGCCGGTCCGGATCGACCCGCCGCTCAGGCGCTCGACGTCCTGTTGGATGCCATGTCGCCTCCGGCGCGGCGGATCTCGACCTGGCCGGAGACCGAGGTGGCGCGGGGGCAGGTCACATCACTCGTCAACGACTTCGACGACTCGCTCGCCGACGCGGTCTTCACCATGAACGTGGATCTCGACGTACCGAGGGCTGAACGGAAGGCGCAGCTAGACACCGTGACGTCACAGGTCGGCACGCTGACAGCCGACGCGGCGCTCGACGTGACTGCCGATTCTCCGGCACATCTGAGCTGGCGACGACGGGGGAGCGACGCCGACCTGCAGCTCAGCGTCCGGCTGCACCCGGAGCGGGAGCCGCAGATCCAGCGCATCACAGCCGAGGTCATCCTGCACGTCTCCGACTCGGTCCGCCAGGCGGCCGGTTGGATCGTCGCCGGCGTGGCCGCCGTGCCCTGGGCCTGGCCGGTCGACCTGCCGATCGGCGAGCAGGTCGATGCCGGGCGCGTCGGTCGGCTCGCTGCACTCGCGGCCGGGCTCGGTGGACCGTTCGAGATCGCGGCAGATCCGGTCTCCGTGGCGGCGGACGGGTCCGCGACCTTGCTGATGACCGGTCCGACGTCGCGCTGGCATCTGGTGCTTCGCTGCTCCGCTGCGGGCGTCGTCGACCGAGTCGATCTGCGCCTGCTCCCGGCAACCTCCGACAAGCCCGTCGAGGTCGTCCCGGCCGCAGCGGCTAGGAGCCGGTGACGTCCGCGGCCTGGTAGTTCCAGGGGAGCGGGTTCCCGGCGCCGTCGGTCAGCTGCGACGTGATGGCGTCGAGGTTCGCGAACACCCGGTACGGCGCACCTCCGGTCAGACCGGTGACCGTGAGCACGGCCGACGTGACCAGGCCGCCGGATCCGGAGCAGTCGACGTCAGCCGATCCGTTGGAGCACGTGACGGCGGTGACCGCCGCGGTGTGCTGGAACCGCGTCGCCGCCGGCCGCAGTGCGAACACGCTGAGCGTTGAGGTGGTGACGTTCTTCACGCCTTCGGTGAAGTCCAGCGTGATCGTGTGGTCGACTCCAGATGCAGTGGCGTCACGGACCTCTGGGTCCTCGACATCCCCCGGCGTGGACGTGACCGACAGGTGTCCCGGAAGGCCCTTGGCGGCGAGCTTCTTCGAGCTGTAGTTGGCAGAGTTCTCGGCGTGGTCGGACACGAAGACGCTCGTGTTCCAGCTTCCGCTGGGCACGCATCTGCGGAACCGAGCCGTGCCGACCCACTTGTCACCAACTGGCTTGAGCATCACGTTGATGAAGCTGCTGTCCTGGTAGCCGAGGCCCTTGTACGGGTACAGGCCGGCCGCCGAACCGCCACCACCGTTGTTGATGTACAGATTCGCTTGTACGCGTGCGACGCCCGAGTGGGTGTCGCTCGCAGTGGCGGTGACCGTGACAGTCTCCGCGCCGGTCGTCGTGTCGACTGACGGCGGCGAGAAGCTCAGGGTGTGCAGCTTGGGCTTCGTCTTGTCGGTGCCGCTGTGCACCGTCAGCAGCGTCGGGAAGTGCCGCTTGCGCAGCGCGCCCGCGGTGAACTCCCGATTTCGCGGCGTCACGGTAGCGGCGTACTGAGCGAAGAGCGTGGCGTCGAACTTGTCGTCACGCATCCACCGAGGCACCGAGATGTGCCCGGACCATCTGGTGCCGTGGACGTGCCTCAGGGTCAGGCCCCTCAGGAAGGATCGACCCTTTCCCGACTTGCGGTCGAAGTTCACACTGACTCGCTTGGGCTCCGGCTTGCTGAACCTCGCCGCGACGTGGACGGTGTGGCGGGCGTGGATTGTGTCGACTAGCTGGGGTGAGAACGTGAAGGCCGTGACCGTACCCGCGTGATGCCGCTTGGGCTTCGGGGTTCCGGTGCCAGTCACCGCAACGGACGTGTCCCATCCCGGCTGCAGCGCGATGTCGGTGGGCGACTGCGCATGCGTGCCGTCGTGGTTGTAGCTCTCGAAGTTGTGGTCAGCGTCCTGGGCATTGACCGCGCGTAGCGACCAAGTGCCAGCTTGCGCGTCTTTCGGCACCATGAAGCTGCCCTTCCATACACCGTCGGTCGGCGTACCACTCGCGAGCGACAACCTCGTCGAGGTGCCCGTGCGGGATCCCGACACGAAGACGTCGACCTCGGTAACGCCGCTTCCGGCACCGTTGCCAGAGGTGTCCGTGGCATCAGCGGTGACGACGACTCGTCGAGAGCCACTGTCGAGGCTTACCGACTGCCGGTTGAACGTCACCTGCGTTACCTGCGGTGGCACCGTGTCAGCGGGAGGGGAGCAGAGCCCGGCCGCCTGAGCGGCGGTCATCGGCAGCAGCGGGGTGAGAACCACGGCGGTAACGACGCCGATCGCCGTTGCGTGGCGAAGCGTCGTCATCCTGGCTGTCGACATCGAAGCCCCTTCGTCCCCCGGCACGATCGCACATCGCGGCGCTGCCCTCATGCGATAGACGAACGTGTCACCCAAACGGTTCCCGAGGTCGTTAGGGAAGCTGCACGACTCGACTTCGCCCCAGCGGATGTCCGTTGCTCTCGACGGCCCGGACCGCCACCAGATCACCGGGCGGCGCGTTGAAACTGGCCGGCGTCTCGAAGGACCGGCGACGAACCGTTCCAACAACCCTCAGGTCATGCCGACTGGGCCCCACGAGCACCTGCCAGCGAGCGATCTGGGTCGCACCGTTCCAGCTCGCGTAGCCCGTCCATCGACCCGGTCCGGCTGATCGCACCGCCAGTGACGGCCGGCCGCGCGGAAATCCCTTCCAGCTGAAGCGGTACGCCCGGTAGGAGTCCTCGCCCGGTCCATCGAACCGGGCGTTGAAGACGACGGCGCCGTTCCGGTTGAACTCGGTGACGTATGGCTGATTTCCATAGCCGACCAAGGTGTCACCGTTGGGCAGCAGCTGGACGCTGCCCTGGCTCGTCGACAGCAGGTCGTCGGGACTGAGCAGCGATCGGGCGAGAGTGACGGTGTGATCGGTCAGGTCCACCCGAAGCGTCAGCGCCCGGGAGTGTGACATCACCTTCGGCGAGGCCTCATCGTCGAACAGTGTGACCGTGCCGTTCGGTTGCCGGATCGCGTCATGCTGCCAGGCGAACTGCGTGCCGGGGCCCATCGCGAAGCTGCTGTCCTTGCCGCCGAGCACCCACATCACAGCACCGGTACGCCGGTTGATCTCGTACAGCGCGTGGGTGTTGCGCGCGGATACCAGCAGGTTGCCGTCCGGCTCGACGTCGATGGAGTTGATGTGGAAGTAGTCCCAGGGTTGGGATCCGTCGGAACCACGGGATCGGTACGACGCGGAAACCGGGACATGTTGCGATGCCCGCCATTGGAACAGCACCTTCCCGGTCCGGATGTCGACCTCCTGGATGACGCTGTCCAGCAGACGGTCGTGTGTCGATCCGCCCTCGCCCGACAGATTGGCGGGAATCGACTGGAACGCCGTGATGAGGGCGGTGTTCTGCTTGGTGATGACGAACTCGTGCAGGTCGGCTTGTAGTCCGTTGCCGGCGTGGACGACGGCGATCTGCTGATAGTGGTCGTTGAGGATGTGGTCGCTGCCGTAGCCGACGGCGTGGCGCGTGACGCCCTGCCAGTAGGTCAGGACTCGATGCCCTTGATAGGTCTGCACCCGCACGTCCATCGCGTGCTGGCCCTGCGGGCTCGGTTGGAACCACACCGGCTGCCCGGCGTCGTCGACGATCTCCGGACCTCGCTGGCCGATGCCCGTCGGCCCAAGGAACAGGTAGCCCGGCGCGACGTGGCGGCTCGAGTCGAGGACCCTGAGCGTCGGCGGGCGCAGTTGGGGCGCGCTGAGGTAGTGGTTCTCGACGCTCGATACCGAGAACAGGCCGGCCGTGCTCGACGAGCTCAGGCAGGCCAAAGCGGCGACCGTGACGACGGCCTGGGGCCAGAACTTGGCCCCACGCACGGAGTGCAATTGCCGGGTGCGGATCGCTCCTCCCACCGGATTGCCGGGCCAGGATGTCGTACCTCCATTGGCGACTCGTCGGCTGAGAAGCCGCTGAAAAAGGACTGTGGGTCATGCGCAAGGCGGTGGCTTCGACGACGCCGATTTCGGGAGGCAGGACACCGATTTCGCCCGCATACTGGTTGTGTGACTGTTTCCCGGCGAACCCCAGCGTTTCTCGCGGGGCTCGGCGTGGTCGTTCTTGCCGCCGCCGGCTGCACCGGAGCCACGGTCTCCGGAGCTCGGACTGCGGCTGACGTAACAGCCACTCGGGCGCCGGCTCCGCCGCCCGCACCACTGCACGTCCGGACGGTCACTCCGAGTCACCACCTGTATGCGCATTCCGCGGTGACGGTGCGGTTCTCCGCGGCGCTGTCATCGTCCAGCGTCACTCCGACGATCACCCCGGCCATCGCGGGCACCTGGCAGACGACCGGGAACACGTCGAGGTTCACCCCCGCTGTGGCTTACGCACCCGAGACGGCGTACACCGTCACCGTCCCGGCCGGATCGTTGGGCGTGGCCGGATCGGCCGGCGGCCGGCTCAGGAAGGCGCGACGCGTCACGCTGCACAGCCGGACGCCCAGCGTGATGTTCGCCGAGCAGATCCTGGCCCGGCTGAAATACCTCCCTTTGCGTACGACGGCACACCGCCCGCAGACGGCGGCGGCGGACGCGGACGCGGTCTACGCCCCTCCTGCGGGTCACTTCAGCTGGCGTTGGCGGTCGACGCCCGACGCGCTGCGGCGGCTGTGGGACTCCGGAGCACCGAACTCGCTGCTGCAGGGAGCGATCCTGGCGTTCCAGCATCAGGCCGGGCTCACACCCGACGAGCTGCTCGGGCCCAGCACCTGGCAGGCCCTGTTGGCGGCAGACCGCGCCCACCGCAGCAACCCGTACCCGTACAGCTACATCTACGCCGACCTGACCAGCCGTCCGCAGACGCTCACGCTGTGGCGGGCGGGTGGCACCGTGCTTTCGTCGCCGACCAATGGCGGGGTCCCCGGCGCCCCAACACCGGACGGCACCTACCCGATCTACGAGCGACTCACCTCGACGACCATGAGCGGGACCAATCCGGACGGGAGCCACTACAGCGATCCCGGCGTCCCATGGGTGAACTACTTCAACGGCGGATCCGCGGTGCACGGCTTCCCGCGGGCGTCGTACGGGACTCCGCAGTCGGTGGGCTGCCTGGAGCTGCCGATCCCCACCGCCGAGCGGGTGTTCGGGCTGGTCAGCTACGGGACCCTCGTCACCGTCACGGGTTGAGTCAGAACTCGGCGACGACCGGGAGCACATGCTCCGCGAGCTGTTCGATCGGGGTGATCGTGGCGACGTCCGGCACCGAGCCGTGGTAGTGCGTGATCCCTAGGCCGGCGAGTCGTTGCAGTTCCTCGATCAGACCGTCGACCTTCTCGTTGTCAGGGCCCGGATCCAGCGGCCCCATCACGGTCTTCTCGATCTGGTCGTAATCGCGTCCGACATCGGCACAGTGCCCGCGCAGCACGTCGAGCTTGTGCTCGAGTTCAGGACCCGCGAACAGGTTGCACGCCTGCGCGTACTGCGCGACCAACCGCAGCGTCTTCTTCTCGCCGCCACCGCCGATCATGATCGGCGGGTGCGGCCGGGTGAGTGGCTGCGGGGAGTTCAGGGTTCGGCCGAGGTGGTAATGCTTCCCGTCGTACGGACCGTCGTTGTCGCTCCACATCTGCAGGCAGATCTGGAGTGCCTCCTCGAGCCGCTCGAACCGCTCGGCCGTCGAGGGGAACGGCAACCCCAGGCCCGCCGCCTCGGCGTCGTTCCAGGCCGCGCCGATCCCCAGCCAGGCTCTGCCTTCCGAGAGCACGTCGAGCGTCGTGACAGCCTTGGCGAGCAAGCCCGGCTCGCGGTAGACCACGGCCGTCACCCAGGCGAGCAGGTTGATCTTGTTGGTGCGGGCCGCGAGGTAGCCCAAGGTCGTATAGGCCTCGAGCATCTCGTGCTCGGGAGGGCCGATGTGGCCGATCTGCCACACGTGGTCCATCACGCTGAGCTTCGCGAACCCGGCGTCCTCCGCCGCCGTCGCCACCCGGGCCAGGTCCTGGGCGATCGCGTCGGGGCCGCCGGGCCAGGTGAAGTTGGAGACGTGCACGCCGAGTTTCATGCCGGTCCGTTTCTGTTGCCCCTGATCCACGCTAGTGCAGGGAGGGGCGGCGCCGGCAGCCGCGGTATTGTCCGGTTCTGGCATCCTTGTCGGATGTCTCCGTTCTCTGGCTGGATACCGCGATGAGCTTCACGCGCGACGTCGGGATCGATCTCGGGACCGCCAATGTCCTCGTCTGGCTCCGTGGGGCGGGGGTGGTCGTGGACGAGCCCGCGGTCGTCACCCTCGACGTGCAGACCGGCAAGATGGTTGCGGTCGGCGCGGAAGCGAAGGCGATGATCGGCCGGACGCCGCCTCGCCTGACGACGGTTCGGCCGCTGCGCGCCGGCGTCATCACGGACTTCGAGACGACCGAGCGACTGATCCGATACCTGGTCGCGCAGGCCATCGGCCGCCGCCGTGGAGTACGCCCGCGGCTCGTCGTCGCCGTACCCAGTGGCCTGACCGGTGTGGAGCGGCGCGCGGTGAACGACGCCTGCCATGCGGCGGGCGCGCGGGAGGTCTTTCTGCTCGACGAGCCACTGGCTGCGGCGATCGGCGCCGGGCTGCCGATCCACGAGCCGCAGGGCTCGATGATCGTCGACATCGGAGGCGGTACGACGGAGACCGCGGTCACCAGCCTCGGCGGTCTGGTCTCGGTGACCGCGGCCCGGATCGGCGGCGACGACCTCGACGACGCGATCGTCACGCACATCAAGCGGGAGTACAGCGTCGCCATCGGTGACGGTGCCGCTGAGCAGCTGAAGATCGAGCTCGGGTCGGCGTTTCCCGGCGGTGACGACGACCGCGCGGACGTCCGTGGTCGGGACCTGGTCAGCGGCCTGCCGCGCACCGTCACCGTCGATCGCGCCGAACTCCGTCGCGGCATCGCTGAACCGGTCACCCGCATCCTCGACACCGTCAGCGCCACCTTGGACGCCTGCCCACCCGAGCTCGCGGGCGACGTCATCGACCACGGCATCACGGTGACCGGTGGCGGCGCGCTGCTGGCCGGCATCGACGAGCGGCTCCGGCACGAGACGGGCCTCAGTGTCAGCGTCTGTAACGACCCGTTGCGCACCGTCGTCGGCGGCGCGGGTCGCTGCGTCGACGACTTCGACGACCTGCGGCCGGTCCTGTCGGCCGCGGCTAGCTGATCAGCAGATCCGCGGCAGCGGGTCGCCGACCAGCACGTCGATCATGCGGTGTCCGCCGAAGGCGGTACGGCCGAGGACCCGGCCCGGCGGTTCGTCGCGCACCTCGCCGATGACGGCGGCGTCACGACCTGCCGGCTGCGACTGCATCGCCTCGAGGACGGCGTCGGTCGCGGCAGGATCGACGAACGCGACGAGCTTGCCCTCGTTGGCGACGTAGAGCGGGTCGATTCCAAGGATCTCGCCGGCCCCGATGACTTCGGGGCGCAACGGCACCCGCTCCTCGGCGATCACCACACCAACCTCGGCGCTGAGCGCGATCTCGTTGAGGACCGTCGCGACCCCACCCCGGGTTGCGTCGCGCATGCAGTGGACTCCGACGCCGCCGGCGCGGAGCATCGCATCGGTCAATGCCCACAGCGGCTGGGTGTCGCTGCGAGACGTCGGCCTCGATGTCGAGCTGACCCCGGGCGAGCATGATCGCGATGCCGTGATCACCGATGGTGCCCGACACGAGCACCTTGTCGCCGGGGCGCACCCGGTCCGGCGCGACCGCGACGTCGGGGTCGAGCAGCCCGATGCCGGTCGTGATGATGTATATCGAGTCGCAGCTTGCCTCGCTCGACCACCTTGGTGTCTCCTGTGATGACCGGTACGTCGGCCCTGGTCGAGGCCTCGGCCATGGCGCGGATCTCCGCCTCGAGGACATCCGCGGTCAGGCCCTCCTCGAGGACAGGGCGGCGGAGAGCGCCAGCGGCCGGGCCCCGGACACGGCAAGGTCGTTCACCGTGCCGTTGACCGCGAGCTCCCCGATCGAGCCACCCGGGAAGCGCAGCGGTCGCACCACGAAGGCGTCGGTTGTCATCGCCAGCCGCGTAGCGCCCGCCGTCACCAGCGCCGGCGTCGGAGAGCTGCGCGAGCGCGGGGTTGTCCAGCAGCGGGACGATCAGGCCCTCGACCAGGGCGCGGCTCGCCTTGCCGCCCGCGCCGTGCGCCATCGTGATCCGCTCGTCGCGGAACCTCGGTGCGCGCCGACGCATCGCCTCGATACGTTCGCCGACCTGGTCCTCGGTGAAGGTGCGCGGCACGTCAGCACCTCCAGGTGGAGCCGCTGCTTGGCGTACTGGCCATAGTTGTAGTACGCCGCGCAGGCGCCTTCGGAGGACACCATGCAGGTGCCGATGGGCGTCTCCGGCGTACACGCGGTCCCGAAAACCTTGCATTCCCAGGGCTTCAGCACCCCTTGAGCACCTCGCCGCACTGGCAGGCCTTCGGGTCCGCGACCCGTACGCCCGGTATCTCGTAGCGCAGCTCGGCGTCGAACTCCGCGTAGTCGCGGCGACAGCGCCAGCGCCGAATGGGCGATGGAGCCGAGGCCCCGCCACTCGAAGAACGGACGCAGCGCGAAGACGTCGGCGAGCACCTTCAGCGCCGTCTGGATTGCCGTCGTATGGCACCACCCGGCCGTACTGGTTCTCGACCTCCGCCCGTCCCTCGGAGAGCTGCTTCATGATCATGTAGATCGACTGCAGCAGGTCGAGCGGCTCGAATCCGGCGCAGACCAACGGTATCCCGAAATCACGCGCGATCAACTCATACGGTCGGCAGCCGATGACGGTGGAGACGTGGCCGGGTCCGATGAACGCGTCGAGCCGCAGGTCAGGCGAGTCGAGGATCGCCTTGATGGCCGGGATGATGGTGACGTGGTTGCAGAAGACCGAGAAGTTGTCGCAGCCCCGTCGGCCTTGGCCCGCTTATGGTGAGCGCGGTTGACGGAGCCGTCGTCTCGAATCCGATCGCGTAGAACACGACGCGCTGGTCGGGGTTCTGCGCGCGATGCGCAGCGCGTCCAGCGGCGAGTAGACCATCCGGATATCGGCGCCCCGCGCGTTGGCGTCGAGGAACGAGCCGTGGCTTCCAGGCACCCGCATCATGTCGCCGAAGCAGGTGAGGATCACCCCGTCCTGCTCGGCGATCGCGATCCCGTCGTCCACCCGCCCCATGGGAATGACGCACACCGGGCAGCCGGGGCCATGGACCAGCTCGATGGACTCCGGAAGGTGGTCCTGCACGCCGTAGCGATAGATGGTGTGGGTGTGGCCGCCGCAGACCTCCATGATCTTGTAGTGGCGGCCTGGCTCGCACAGCGCGGTGATCTGCCCGCCCAGCATCTGCGCCAGCTCCGGGTCGCGGAACTCGTCGACGAAACGCATCGCGCTCACCTCTCCTGGTGGTCAGTCGTTCGATGGCGACCCCGGCATGCACCAGCAGGACGGTCGCCGACAGCGACGGCATCGACCAGCTCGATGGCCACGTCCTCGGTGCGTCCCAGATCGTCGCGGCAGCGGGCGTCGGACCCGTGGACGTCGACGACAGTGAGCGGAACCGCGACGTCGCCGCAGGTGATGCAGCCGTCGGTGACCTCGCAGTGGTCGGGCGTCATTCGATGCTCGATTCGGCGACGGCCTGCAGCTCGTCGGTGAACGACTGGCCCATCATCTCGAGCATTGACAGGGCGTCCGCGGCCTCTTTCTCGTCGACCTTCGACATGGCGAACCCGACGTGGATGAGGATCCAGTCGCCGACCTTGACCTCGCCTGGCTCCATGAGACCGATGTTGATCCTCCGCTTGACGCCGACGACATCGACGAGAACCAGCTGGTCGTTGTTCCGTCGATGAATTCGACGATGCGGCCAGGGATGGCGAGGCACATGGTCAGGCGCTCCCGTCGTTGCGTGGGTGTGCTCCGGTACGAGCTCGTCCGCGGACTCGGCTGATGCGCCTTCGTCCGCATCGGCGCGGCCGGTACTCGATCCACTCGAGGATGACCTCGTCGCCGCCTTCGACGCGACATCGAGCCAGCCGCAGCCCGGGCAGGCCGGGCGAGGGGTCGTCCGAGGTGAAGTCGATGCCGGCAGTCCAGCAGGCGCCGGAAACCGGCACGGTCACGACCTCGGTCGATCGCGCCCGCGGCCGGACCACCGGCCGCCGCGATCTCGAACGACTGCTGGAAGGCGTCAGGCACGATCCGGTGAACCGTGCCGATCCGTACGCCGACCCGCGCGACGGGGCGGTCGGCCGCTCGGCGCTCGACCGCCTCGAGCACGCTTCGCAGTAGCTCATTTCATGCAGTGAGCCCTACATGTCCCGCATCTCGAGGTAGCGCTTGACATCGGGGACCGACTCGATAGCCGTCTTGATCCCCACAGCCGCTGCGGCAGCGAGCGATGAGCACCGTGATATAGCCGATGAGTCTCATGGCCCGTTCTCCTTTGCGAGTTGGTGCGGCCGACTGGTGCGAGCACCGCGTACGTCGACGGCGGTGTCGACGGCGGCCTCGACGGCCGGCGTGAGGCCCATGCCCTCGCCGACGTCGGCGGGTTCGCAGCCCACGACGTAGGTGGGCGGCAGCGTACCGCCGAGCTGGCCGAGGCTGGCGAGTACGGCGATCGGCGCCATGCCGTGCGCGTCGAGGTCACCCTCGCCGAGATCGTCCTGGCTCACTTCGAGCACGACGACATCGCCCGGGTTGCCGTTGCCTGGCAACGCATCGACGATGACCAGACCGTCGTAGCCGTCGAGCAGGTCGTAGGCGAGGTGCATGCCGCGGATGCCGTAGTCGATGACCGTCACGGTCTCGGGCAGCGGCTGGGCGGCGAGCCGGCGGGCCACCTCGCTGCCGAAGCCGTCGTCGGACAGGAAGAGGTTGCCGATGCCGGCGACGAGCACCGGCCTTGGTCATGACGGCACCTCGCGACGTGCACTGGCGGGAGCGGCTCGAGCTCTTCGGCGCCGAAGTAGTAGTAGCGGCCGTGCCAGTCGTAGAGGTCCTGGCCGGGTCGTCCTCGAGCAGCACTGCGACGTGGGTGTTGCCGTCGACATCGAAGTAGACTCTGGCGACGACGGCAGTCAGTCGGCCAGGAACATGTCCTGCGCGTCGGCACGCCGTCGAGGCCGCAAGCCGGACCCGGCTGCCTTTCGCGACCGGGACGCCGTTGACAATCACGGAGTTGGTCTCGGGAACGATCTCCGCGTCCGCCGCCTCGTTGAACCACGGTGCGGAGTCGCCGTATGTCGGGACCTCCGACTCGTCGAATCCGGACGGCCCCTCGAAGCCACGCAGTGCGCCGTGCAACCGCTCGAAGGTCTCGGGTGGCATCTCGTCACTGCGATCGATGATGGCCGCGGCCCGCGGGTCTGTGCCTCGGGCGGCTAGCTTCTCCTCGTCAGTCATCGTCATGATGCGCAGCGTGAGGATCTCGTCGATCTCGGTCGCGTCGTAGAGGTCACCGGGGCTCTCCTCGGCCACGGCCGGATGCTCGGGAAGGATGATGGGGGACCCGAGCAGCAGCCGCGCGGTCTGAGCCCCCTCGTCTCCCATCAACACCGGCCAGCACCGTGAGCTCGAGCAGTCGCGGGCTGCTTTCGCTGCCCACGAGGGTGGGTCGACGACCGAGACGAACCGACCGTCGTCGACCGCGAGGAGGAGATGGGCCGAGACGAAGGACTGCCGGGCCGCGGCGTCACGGGCAGTGACATCGGGTACGTCGGTGCTTTCGTCCCACGTCGCGGTGTTCTCGAGCTCGACGTGGGCGACGAGCAGCCCCAGCCCCTCGTCGACGCTCTCGACCGAAACCGTGAGTCGGCCGGTCAACGGCCAGCGGGTGCGGACCAACCGACCGGCGAGCTGCCCGGCGTCGTCGCGAAGCAGCTCGATGTCGTCGCCGCCGGGAACATCGACGTCGATGCGGGCGGGTCGACCGTCCGGTGCCAGTTGCAGGTCGGCGATGACGTGCTCCCGCTCGACCGCCTCGTGCCACGGAATCCACCGGGCCGAGCCGACTCGGAGCTCGTCGGTGGGCTCGAAATGGTCGGTGCCCGGGATCGGCCGCTCCACGCGGCGCCACTGCACCTGCAGGAAGCGGAGGACCACGTCCATCCGGGGGCTGTCGTCGGGCAGCACGAGTGTCTCGGTGAACATCGACGAGCTCTCTCCGACCCCGCCAGCCTCGGCGCCGATCGGACCAACCACGCCGAACTGCCACCGGACCTGGTTCTTGCACGACGACGCGCGATAGGGGTACAGCAGGTAGCCCTCGTAGAGCACGGCGTCGGCGACCCTACGGGCCGCATCGATGCTGCTCATCACGTCACCGCCGGGCTCGCCGCGTCGTCGAGCAGTGCGTAGACGACGCTGTCCCATGAGGTAAGGCCCCTCGCAGCCTTGACCTGGAGCAGGGCATTGACGGTGTCGTGGTCGAGCCGGATGTAGCCGGACCCCGGATAGAACGTGTCCATCAGCTCGCGCCACACCGCGACCGGCATCCGGTGCCGAGCCTCGAGGTCCCAGGAGAGCTGCTCGACGCTGAATCCCGACTCGCCGCGCGAGAACACGGTGCCGCTGAACAGCAACAGCAACGGGACCTCACCGTCGGCCAGTGCGTGCAGGTACTTCGATGCGACCACTTCGAGGTCGTAGGTGCACGCGATCGGCAGCGCGACGTCCAGGCTGCCCGAGAACCCCCGGGTGACAGTGGCGGCGTGCGTCCACAGGAACGGCTTCAGCGTCTGGGTCCACCGTTCCCGGCCACCGAACAGCTCAGCAACGGTCGCGGTCTCCTCCCCGTCGTACCCCCGTCGCTGTGGCTCGATCATCAGCTGGCATCGCAGCGCCATCGCATGGATGACGGCACCGCTGGACTCCTCGACGCGCAGCGTGGCGGTGAGGTGAGGGCTCGCGGCGTAGCGGTCGGCGGTGACGTCGACGACTTCGATGGCGAGCGCGGTCATGCCGGCTTCGCCCGGTCGTCGACGTCCTCGAAGAACTCATCAAGCATCCGGTGCGCGTCCTGGCCGCCGTCGAACCCGCGCCAGAGCCGGCGCAGCTGACCGACCAACTCGTAGCAGGCGTCGATGGGAACCAGGTAGCAGCTCACGTCGTCGTCCTGCTTCCGGAGCAGGATCGCCTCGACGTCGGCTGTCGCCGATGACAAGGCAGGGTTCGCGTCGACGATGGTGCCCCAGGCATCGAGGGAGAGCTCCGACTCGGTCGCGCCTGCCGGGCTCGGGTAGAAGGCCACCACCCGATCCATCGCGGAATGAGTGAAGAAGAAGGCGACGCCCACCGGGATGGCGAGGTCGTCCCACTGCCCCGACGAGATGGCGAAGTCCGGGAAGCTCAGGTACCGGTCAGGCACCGACCGGTAGGCGAGCTGCGCGCTGTCACGAGTGAACAGGAGGTAGCAGGGACGGCAGGTGCACATCATCGAGCGGTTGCGGATGTCGACCACATGGGAGTGCTGGTCGCCGATCACCTCGCGGCACATGTCACAGCGCTCGTCGGTGGATGGCGCGGGGCGGTTGGCGGTGATCCGACGGAGCAGGCTGGTGGCGTCGGTCATGACCGAGCACCGCTCGAGGCAGCGCTGGCCGGTACGGCGACCTCGATGATGCCCTCGCGTTCCAGCAGCGGAATCGGATCCAGGTGCAGCCCCGGATCATCGAGGCCGGCACCGGCGCGACAGACGTCGAAGTGCTGCCGGCAGCCCCCACAGGTCAGGACCGCCGTACCGACCGGATCGCCCAGTCGACGCTCGATGGCCGCGGGTGCCAGCGCGGTGGCGCATGCCGGGCAGCGGTCCCGGTAGGCGTAGGTCTCCGCGCCGACCCGGCACAGCGCGAGGTCGACGCCGGCGACCGTGATCGCGACCAGTGAACCGCTGGGGAGGGCCTCGACGACGACGGGTTCCCAGCTCGATCCACCCGGGATCGCGGGGTCGCGCAGTCGGACGGTGAGCGCGTCCAGCGGGATCAGCCCGCTGGGCGTTTCGGCTGGCGCCTCCGCGATCTCGATGCCGACCACCTCGGGCGCCGCTGCCGTGATCGCGCCCTCGACCGCCAGCTGCAGCGTCACCGCCGATGACGGGCAGCCGTCGCAGCTGCCCAGCATCCGTAGCCTGACGATCCCCTCGGGGGTCAGCTCGAGCAGCTCGACATCACCGCCGTGGGAGCCCAGATACGGACGGACGTCGTCGAGGGCTCGAGCGATCCGGTCCTCGGCGGCGTAGGGGTGCAGACCGTGCACGAGCAACAGACCGGAGACCAGCTCGTCGGCAGCCAGGCGGTCGAGGACGTCGTCGCTGAGGGCGCCGGCGTCGTGCATCACCTCTAGCAACCGCTCGATGCCGGCGCCGTAGAGGTCGACGACGATACGGACCAGCTCCTCGGCGCGTTCCCGGGCAACCGGACCTGATGACTCCATGGCGCCCAGCAACTGCTCGATCCGGTCCCCCGTGGACTGCAGATCCGCGGTTGGGGACGGCTCGGCATCCAGGGTCGAGGTCACTCCGGTGTGGCCGCCATCGTGGGGGAGTGCAGCTTCTCCAGGGTCTTCCCGCCGCCGAGATACATGTGGACGCCGCACGGCAGGCAGGGGTCGAAGCTGCGCACGGTGCGCATGATGTCGATGCCCTTGAAGTTGTCGCGGTCGTTCTCCTCGAACAACGGCTGGCCCTGAACCGCGTCCTCGTAGGGGCCCGGCGTGCCGTAGCTGTCACGCGGGTTGGCGTTCCACGGGGTCGGCGGGTACGGGTGGTAGTTCGCGATCTTGCCGTCGCGGATGACCATGTGGTGCGAGAGGACACCGCGGACGGCCTCGGTGAAGCCGCAGCCGATCGCCTCGTCCGGAACCTCGAACCTCTCCCACGTCTTGGTGCGGCCGGCCCGGATCTCCTCGAGGGCCTTCTCCGCGAAGTGCAACGCGCTTGCCGCGGCGTACGCCTGGAAGTAGGTCCGGGCCCGGTTGCGCTCGATCGTGTTGCTCCACTGCGGGATCTTCCACTCGAGGCTGACCGGCCCCTTGAGGGCCGTCTTGGGCAGGTTGATCTCGACGCTGCTGCCGGTGGCCTTGACGTAGCCGATATCCACGAAGCCGGCGAGCGCTGTCGACCACAGCCGGGCCAGCGGGCCGCCGCCGGTGTCGAGCGCCAGGTGGTCCGTGCCGTCGTACCAGCGGGGTGACATGACCCAGCTGTACTTGTCGTCGAAGTCGCGCTTCTGCGGCTGCGGGTTGGTGTGCTGGTTCCACGGGTGCCGGCGGTCGACGTCGTTGCCGAGCGGGTCCTTCTTGACGAACATCTCCTGATCCGGCCAGTCGTCGTAGAACGAGCTTCCGAGCAGGATGCGGATGCCGAGGTTGATGTCGACCAGGCTGGTCGTGACCAGCTTGTTGTCGACCACCACGCCGGGTGTGACGAACATCTTGCGGCCCCAGGCCTCCATGTCCCGGTAGCTGAAGTTGCAGTACTCCGGGTCCTGGAACGATCCCCAGCAGCCGAGCAGGATCCGGCGGTTGCCGACCTGCTCGTAGCCGGGCAGCGCCTGGTAGAAGAAGTCGAACAGGTCGTCGTGCATCGGCACGACCTTCTTCATGAACTCCACGTAGCGCATCAGCCGAGTCATGTAGTCGGTCATGAGCTGGATGGTCGCGACGGTGCCAACCCCGCCCGGGTAGAGGGTCGAGGGGTGGACGTGCCGGCCCTCCATCAGGCAGAACATCTCGCGCGTCCATCGGCTGACCTGCAACGCCTCGCGGTAGAACTCGCCGGTGAACGGGTTGAGCGCCCGCATGATGTCGGCGATCGTCTTGTAGCCGTGGTCGCCCTCGTGCGGCGAAGGCGTGTTCTCCGCCTGGGCCAGTACGCCGGGATTGGTCTCTGCGACCATGCGCTCGCAGTAGTCGACCCCGACCAGGTTCTCCTGGAAGATGTTGTGGTCGAACATGTATTCCGCGGCCTCGCCGAGGTTGACGATCCACTCACCGATGTGCGGAGGCTTGACGCCGTACGCCATGTTCTGCGCGTAGCAGGAGCAGGTGGCGTGGTTGTCGCCGCAGATGCCGCAGATCCGACTGGTGATGAAGTGTGCGTCCCGCGGGTCCTTGCCCTTCATGAAGATGCTGTAGCCGCGGAAGATCGACGACGTGCTGTGACACTCGGCGACGGTCTTGTTCGCGAAGTCGACCTTCGTGTAGATACCGAGACTGCCGACAATCCGGGTGATCGGATCCCACGCCATCTCGACGAGGTCTTTGTTGCCTTCGCTGGACTTTGAGCCCTTCGGGATGGTCGCGGTCATGCGAGAAGTCCTCTCGACCTGCGGGTGGGACTGCCGGCCGCAGCCCTCATGGACTTACCAGGTGCGTCTGGCGCCGGTCAGCAGCTGCTTCCCGGGCTTGCGCCACTTCGGTTCCTTGTCGAGCGTGGTCGCGGTCACACTGCGCAGCTTTCGAATCGTCGAGCCGTAAAGACCGACAGCAGTCGTGGAGACCTTGCCGCCGGGCGGCTCGTCCATGAACGGCATGAACTTGTCGGGGAAGCCCGGCATCGTGCACCCGATGCAGATGCCGCCGACGTTCGGGCAGCCGCCTACGCCGTTGATCCAACCGCGCTTGGGGACGTTGCACTTCACTACCGGTCCCCAGCAGCCCAGCTTGACGATGCACTTCGGTGAGCCGTACTCGGTCGCGAAGTCGCCCTGCTCGTAGTAGCCAGCCCGGTCGCAGCCCTCATGCACCGTCTTGCCGAACAACCAGGTCGGCCGCAGCGCCTCGTCGAGCGGAATCATCGGGGCTTGGCCGGTGGCTTGGTAGAGCAGGTAGGTGATCGTCTCGGACAGGTTGTCCGGTTGGATCGGGCACCCCGGCACGCACACGATCGGCAGGCCGGCCTTGGATTTCCAGTCCCAGCCCAGATAGTCCGGCACGCCCATGGCTCCGGTCGGATTGCCGGCCATCGCGTGAATGCCGCCGTAGGTGGCGCAGGTGCCGACGGCCAGGACCGCGAGCGCCTTGGGAGCCAGTCGGTCGAGCCACTCACTGGTGGTCATCGGTTGCCCGGTCATCGGGTTGTTGCCGAAACCGCACCAGTAGCCCTCGTCGTGCAGGGCTTCGTTCGGGATCGAGCCCTCAACGACCAGGACGAAGGGCTCGAGCTCGCCTCGGTCGGCCTTGAAGAACCACTCGAGGAAGTCGTCGGCGCCGCCGGTGGGACCGCACTCGAAATCGATCAGCGGCCAGTGCACGGCGACCTTGGGCAGACCGGGCAGCGCACCGAGCGCAATCTCTTCGATACTGGGCTGAGTGGCCGCGGTGAGCGCGACGGAGTCCCCGTCGCAGCTCAGTCCGGCGTTGATCCACAGGACGTGGACCAGGGTGTCTTCGGCGGCTGTGGCTGCTGCGGTGGGCATCGGCGCCTCCGGCATGTGGACCTGCGCATGGAGGCCCGGCCACGGCAACAAGAACCGGCGATGCAGGCTCTGCTTGCCGCGCTCCTGTCCTATACCTCCGAAAGTGTGGTCGTCAATACCGGTGCGTGACGAGTGATGATGTTCGAGTGACAGAGCCAGATTCGGCACCAACGCGCTGGGGGTTGCGGGTCGTCGGGCTGGTCCAGGGGGTGGGATTCCGGCCCTTTGTCGCGAGGCTGGCTGCTGCCGGCGGACTGAATGGCTTTGTCGGGAATGACGGCGACGGCGTCTTCATCGAGGTCGAGGGCGACCTGGATGCACTGGAGCAGTTCGGCCGCAGCCTGGTCACCGGAGCACCGCCGCTGGCCAGGGTCGACGCCGTACACGTCGACCGAGGTCTTCCGATCGGTCAGGCTCCGGGGTTCGCCATCGTCGCCAGTCGGGATGGGGCGGGAGGTCAGGCCCTCGTTACGTCCGATGCAGCGACCTGCGCGGACTGCCTCCGCGATATCATGGACCCCGGTGATCGGCGGTACGGCTACGCCTTCACCAACTGCACAAACTGCGGGCCGCGATACACGATCGTCCGCGACATTCCCTATGACAGGTCTCGTACGACGATGGCTGGCTTCCGAATGTGCATTCGGTGTCAGGCTGAGTACGACGACCCGAGCGACCGGCGATTCCACGCCCAGCCCGTCTGCTGCCCGGAGTGCGGGCCGCAGCTTCGGCTGATCGGTCGCGACGGTGTCGAGGCGACGTCGGACCCGTTGCGTGGTGCGGCGCTCCTGCTTCGCGAAGGGGCAGTCGTCGCGGTGAAGGGCCTCGGGGGATATCACCTGGCGGCCGATGCCGCATCGGAGCAGGCCGTTGCCGGGCTTCGCGGTCGCAAGCATCGCGAAGAGCGACCGTTCGCTGTCATGGTCGCCGACATCGACGCAGCTCGCGAGCTCTGTCGGGTCAGCGAGGATGAGGAGCGGCTGCTCCGCAGCCCGAGCGCCCCCATCGTCCTGCTGCGACGAGCCAGTCGCGGCCAGGTGTCGGACGCCGTCGCGCCGGGCCGGGACGAGCTCGGCCTGATGCTGCCCTACACGCCGTTGCACCACCTGCTGATGCCCGCGTTCGGTGGACCGCTCGTGCTGACCAGCGGGAACCTCTCGGATGAGCCGATCGCCTTCGATGACGCCGAGGCGCGATCTCGGCTCGCTGCCATCGCCGATGCCTTTCTCACCCACGACCGGCCGATCCAGACCAGGGTCGATGACTCCGTGGTCCGCGTCGTCGGCGAGCGGGTCATGCCGATTCGGCGCAGCCGTGGATACGCCCCCGATCCGCTCACGCTTCCACTGCGGCTCCGAAGGAGTGTCCTGGGCTGCGGTCCCGAGCTGAAGAACACGTTCTGCCTCGGTCGCGACAGCCGCGGCTTCCTGTCGCACCACATCGGCGACCTGGAGAACTTCGAGACCTTCATGTCGTACACCGAGGGCATCGAGCACCTGACTCGTCTCTTCGGCATCACCCCGGAAGTGATCGCGCACGACCTGCATCCGGAGTACCTGTCCACCAAGTACGCGCTCGAGCGCGACGGCGCGGATCTCGTTGGCGTGCAACACCATCACGCCCACATCGCCTCGTGCCTGTTCGACAACGGCTCGATCGGCCCGGTCATCGGGGTGGCCTTCGACGGGCTCGGGATGGGGATCGACGGATCGCTGTGGGGCGGGGAGTTCCTGGTCTGCGACCTGGTCGACTTCGAGCGGGTGGGTCACCTGGCCCCGGTGGTGATGCCCGGCGGCCCGGCCGCCGTCCGGCAACCGTGGCGGATGGCGGCCGCCTACCTCGATCGTGCGTATGACGGGACGATTCCGGAGCCGCTCGACGTGGCCACCCGTCACGAGCAGTGGGGCGACGTGCTGACGGTGGCTCGGGTTGGTCTCAACTCGCCGCTCACGTCGAGCGCCGGCCGGCTGTTCGATGCCGTCGCGGCCGTGCTCGGGGTGCGGGACGAGATCAGCTACGAGGGGCAGGCGGCGATCGAGCTCGAGCAGGTTGCGGCCGCGACCGAGCCGGGCTGGTACGACGTACCCATCGGTCCTACCTTGCCGTTGCTCGTCGACGGGCCGGCGTTGCTGCGAGAGATCGTCGGGGATCGCTCCGCCGGTACGCCGGTGGACGTCGTGGCGGCTCGGTTTCACAACTCGATGGCGCGGCTGGTCGTCAAGGTGTGCCAGAAGGTGCGCAGCGAGCGGGAGTTGAACGTGGTCGCGCTGTCCGGCGGTGTCTTCCAGAACGTCCGGCTGCTCGGGCAGTGCGTCGTCGGGCTGGAGCAGGCGGGCTTCGAGGTGCTGACCCATCGTCGGGTGCCGACCAACGACGGGGGAGTCAGCCTGGGTCAGGTAGCGGTTGCCGGCGCCCGCGATCTGTTCGACGTGTCAGGCCGCTCGGCCCAACCACCCGCCCAGGCGTCCTGACAAGTTGGGCTAGGCGGCGCTGAGGGCGTGGCGGGTCGCCTCCCACAGCACGTGGTAGATCGTCGTCTGCACCTCTTGAACCCGGTGGACCGACGACGACGGGATCGCGAACAGGTGATCGAGGCTCGCCAGCTCCGCCATCCGACCGCCGCCGTAGCCGGACAGCCCGACGGTGAGCAGCCCGACCTGTTTCGCCTCGTCGAAGGCGTCGAGCACGTTCGGCGATCCGCCGCTGGTCGAGATGCCAAGAGCGACGTCGCCCGGCCGGCCGAACGCCCTGAGCTGCCTCGCGAACACCACGTCATAGCCGATGTCGTTGGACAGCGCCGTGACGATCGCCGCGTCACTCGTGAGGCATTGCGCGGACATCGCGTCCGCACCATCAGCCGGGTCCAGGAACGTGTGGACCACGTCGAGCGCGTCGGTGCTGCTTCCGCCGTTGCCGAACGCCCACAGCGTCCCGCCGGCGACGAAGGCCTCGGCCAGCGCATCGGAGCACCGGGCGAGCTGCTCGGCCTGCGCCGCCCCGAACTCCCGCCGCAGGCCGACGATCTCGTGGATCTTGTCGACCGTCGAGGTGGCGACGCTCGCGAGCACGGCCGATCGGTCGCCGCCCCCGCCGTACAGGAAGGGATACAGCGATTCCACGCCGCCGTCGGCCACCGTGGAGGTGTCGCCGTCTAGTGCGCCTGGCGACTCGAAGAAGACGTGCACCAGCTCCCAGAGGATGTGGTACGTCGTGACGTGCGCTTCCTTGACGACGTGGGGATCGCTCGATCGCGTGACGAGGCAGTGATCGCTCACCTGCTCGGCGGCGATCGCGCCGCCGTCACCTCCCACCAGGGCGATGGTGAGCAGGCCGGCGTCTCGAGCCACCTGCAATCCGCGACGGACGTTCCCGCAGTTCCCATCGTCCGACAGCCCCAGCGCGATGTCCTCGGGGCGACCGAGCGCGGACACCTGATGGGCGAAGACGTCGTCGATGCCTCGCCGGATCGCCAGGCCCGTCACGGTGGCGACGTCGCTGGCCAGCGAGAGTGCCGGGAGGGCTCGCTTCCCCACGATGACGGGGTGCACGAACTCGACCGCGATGTGCTCACTGTCGGTCGCCCCGGCGCCGTTCCCGAACACCAGCAACCGGCCGCCGGCGGCGAACCGCACCGCCATGTCGTGGCACGCCTTCGCGATCGCCGGGGCGTCATCGACCAGCCGCCGCACCGGCTCGAGGCGGCGCTCGAACGCGGTTTCGACGACCGCGCGGAGATCCGTCTCGGATGTCACGGTTGCTTACGGTACGCCGGAGATCGGCGGGTGCTCAGTCGGCGCGGATGCCGGCCAGGACGTAGGTGAGCAGCCGTTCGTTCTGACCGAGCGTGGCGTTCGCGGACATGCACATGCCGCCGATCAGGTGCAGCAGGTCCTCGGCAGTCAGGTCGGGCTGTACGACGCCCGCCGCCCGGGCTCGGCCGACCACTCGACCGGCCGCGTCGAGCAGTCGCTCCCGCAGCTGGACCCGCAGGCCCGGGTTGCGCTCGAAGGCTTCGTGGAGCTCGTTGAGCAGCACCCGCTTGCTCTCGGCGTACCGCACGAAGGCGAGCAGCCATGACTGCAGCCCGTCGAAGGCGTCGGGCAGCGACTCCGCCTCGTCGGCAGCGGCGACCAGCGTGTCGATGTCGGTGCTGTAGACCGCCTCGACCAGGTCGATCCGGCGCGGGAAGTGACGGTAGAGCGTGCCCACCCCGACCCCGGCCCGGCGGGCGATCTCCTCGATCGACGCCTCGCTCCCACGCTCGGTGAACTCCTCGCGAGCGGCGGAGACCAGGCTGTCGTAGTTGCGACGTGCATCGGCCCGCATCGGCCGCACGACGCTCATCGCCTCACTGCTCACAGCTCCATAGTGACATGACTGGACAACCGGAGGCTACCTCCGTATAGTTCCGGAGGTAGCCTCCGTTTCTATCAGATGGGTCGCACGATGCCCTTGTTGTCCCCTTCATCCACCCGAACCGCCCCGCCTCCGGTCGTCAGGCTCGAGGCGCTCGAGACCTCCCGTCGCCGCTTCCGGCGACCCGGCCGAGCCGCCGTCATGCTGGCGATAATCCTGACGACGCAGCTCATGGTCGTCCTCGACGGCACGATCGTGAACGTCGCACTTCCCGACATCCAGCGATCCCTGGCGTTCTCCCCGACCCACCTCTCGTGGGTCATCAACGCCTATGGCCTGACCTTCGGCGGCCTGCTGATGTTCGGCGCTCGCTGCGGTGACCTGCTCGGCCGGCGTCGGACCTTTCTCCTCGGAATCGGGTTGTTCGTCCTCGGCTCGCTGGCCGGTGGGCTCGCGGCAGACGCCTGGCTGTTGCTCGCGGCTCGCGCGCTGCAGGGGATCGGGGGAGCGTTCGCTGCCCCGGCGACCTTGTCCTTGCTGATGAGCATCTTCCCCGAGGGCCGGGAAAGGGTCCGGGCAATCGGTCTGTTCGCTGCGGTCTCGGTCGGCGGCGCCGCCACTGGCCTGCTGGCCGGCGGTGTGCTCGTGCAGTTCCTGTCGTGGCGTTGGGTGTTCTTCGTCAACGTTCCGATCGGTCTCGCGGTGCTCGCCATCGGTAGTGCGGTCATCGACGAGACACCGCACCGACCGGGTCGCTTCGACCTCACGGGAGCACTCTCCTCCACTCTCGGTGTCGGCTCGCTCGTCTACGGGTTCGTCCAAGCGGCGTCGAGCGGCTGGTCGGCGCCCAGCACCCTGGTCGCCTTTGCCGTCGGAATCGGCCTGCTCGTGCTGTTCGTGCTGGCGGAGCGGCGGGCCTCGCAACCGATCCTTCCGTTGCGGCTGCTCACCGATCCGACCCGGACCGGTGCCAACGTGACGCGCGGGCTGCTGTACGCCGGTGGGTACGGCATGTTCTTCTTCCTCACCCAGTTCCTGCAGGACGTCCGCGGGTTGTCGCCGCTGGCCACCGGGCTCGCGTTCCTGCCGATTCCACTCTCGGTGTTCGCCGTCTCACAGCTGACGACTCGCGTCCTGATCCCGCGATTCCCGGCCCATCGGCTGATGCTGGTTGGTCTGAGCCTGTCGGCGCTGGGGATGTTCATCGACAGCCGGTTGACCACCGGCACCGGGTACGGCCTGGTGCTGCCGAGCCTGCTGCTGTTCGGGTTCGGGAACGGCATCTCGTTCGTCACGTTGACCGGTGCCGCGCTCAGCGGTGTCGAGCCGGCTGATGCCGGCGCCGCGTCGGGGTTGGTCAACGTCACGCAACAGCTGGGCGCGGCCCTCGGTGTGTCGATCCTCGTGACGGTGTTCGGCGCTGCGACCTCCCACGCGAGCGCAGCCACAACCAGCCCGGCCGTCTTCACCCACGGGGTCGACGAGGTCTTCACGGGCGCGACGCTGTTGCTGTTCGGAGCGATCGTTCTCGTGGCTACGGTCGTCCGACGTCCCGCGCGGCGGGCCGTGGCCCGGGCCGATGTCGAGGTGGCCGGCTAGTGCCGCTGCCGTCGTGCGTTGCGGGACTGGGTGCGCTTCGCCTTCCGTTGTCGTCGGGCGGCGTCCTTCGGACGCTCGCTCCGGCGCTCGTCAGATAGCTCTTTGCGGTTGCGGGACATGGCAGTGACTCCCGCCACCACCAGCAGGACCGCAAGCGCGGAGAACAGCACGATGTAGAACACACGTCATCTGAGCACGGAGTCGACACCGACCGCGTCGTTCTCCAGGGGTGAGCGGGCCGGCACGGGGTCACGTCTGCGCAGCCGCGCGGCGATGTGACGCTCGAGGACCGGCATCCCGAGGGCAACCACGGCGGTCAAGATCCACGCCGCGAGGACATCGCCAGCCCAGTGCTCTCCCATCAACACGAGCGAGAACCCCATAGCCAGCGGATACGCCACGAGCACCACACGGACGGCGGGTCGCGACTGTCGCCAGAACAGCAGCAGCGGCAGCGCCGAGTAGGCGGCATGGAGGCTCGGGAAGGCCGCGACCTGGTTGGCGAGTGCCGCACCGCTGTAGAAGGAGTGCTGGGCGAACGACAGGTGCAGGACCTGCAGCCCGTAGACCGTCGTACGCGTGATGTGAGGAATCACGTGGCGCTGCGAGTCCATCCAGGGTGGCGCGGTCGGATGCAGCGAGAACACGACCAGCGAGGTGAGCGTGACGGCCAGGAAGCGGCGGCTGTACACCCGGAATCGCGGCCGGGAACGGCCCCACAGCACCGCGAGGATGAGCCAGGTGACGAAGTAGAAGGAGAAGTAGGTGAGCGTGGGGAACACGTTCCACCAGTGGTGCACGGACGTGCCGTAGAGATGCCGCTGCAGCCAGACGGTGGGAATCGTCCCGGTCAGCGCATGGTCCAGCCGCGGTGACAGCAGGTAGCTCACGCCGACACCCAGCCGGGAACCGGCGCCGCGCGCATAGTCGAACGCGGTGAGGACCAGGAAGAGTGGGATCCAGTCGGCGCACAGGGCCACAATGCGCGAGGCAGGTTGCCGCGCTGAAATGGCCAGCGCGAGGGCCCCGCACCACGCCATCGTGATGGGGCGATCGATGTGAACCCGATTGAAGACGACGGTGTTGACGACGACGTATGCCACGCCGACGACCGCTACCAGAGTGAGGGGGCTGCGCCAGAACTCGTTGATGCCATGGCGCACCGGACTTCGGTGATCCCGCCTGGCATGACTCGGTGACAGGTGTACGTCAGCCATCGTTCCCATGGTTCTGGCGATGTCCCCCGCGCGGCCGCACGCCGTTACATTACCGGCCGGGTTGGGCCCGCCGTCGGCTTTCCCGAAGACGTGTCAGGGCCGACTCGGGTCGGCGACGCGCCCCACGGCGTGGAGTTTGGTGTCGAGAATCTCCTGCGCCATCGCGAGGTCGGCCGAGACCTCATCGTCAGGAACCGTTGAGGGATAACGGTTTTCTGCTAACTGAATCATGTTGGGCGAGTTACTTGACAGTGGCGTTTCGGCCGATAGCCTCGGGTGACATGACCACAACCCTTGGTAGGCACTCCCAGGTCCGCGACTCCGACGCCGCGGTCCAGTCCGGATATGAGCGCGTCGAGGTCCGCAGGGTCGGCGGGGACATCGGGGCCGAGGTGTGCGGGGTGCGAATCGGAGCTGATCTCGACCGCGAGGTCGTGGCGGAGGTTCGTCAGTCGTTGCTGCGCAACAAGGTGATTTTCCTTCGCGGTCAGCTGCACGCGACCGACGACGACCAGCGTGGTTTCGCGTCACTGTTCGGGACCATCACGAAGCCGCACCCTACGGTCTCCGGGGATGGCGAGGCGATCCTGCCGATCGACTCCGACTACAGCAAGGCCAACAGCTGGCACACCGATGTCACGTTCGTCGATCGGGTTCCGGCGATCACCATCCTGCGTGCCATCACGTTGCCGGCGTACGGCGGATCGACGGTCTGGGCGAACACCGTCCGTGCCTACGAGCGGCTCAACCCGGCTCTCAAGGCCCTCGTCGAGAACCTCCGCGCCGTCCACACCAACCTCTACGACTACGCCCAGGAGACGCCGCAGATCGGTGGCATCGACGTGAAGCAGCAGAGCTACCGGACCGAGTTCAGCGGCCAGGAGTTCGAGACCGAGCACCCCGTCGTACGGGTCCACCCCGAGACCGGCGAGCGTTCCTTGTTGCTGGGCCACTTCATCAAGTCGTTCGTCGGGTTCAGCAGCCAGGATTCAGCCGATCTCTACGCACTGTTGCAGCGTCATGTCACCCGGCTGGAGAACACGGTCCGGTGGAACTGGGAGCCCGGTGACATCGCGATCTGGGACAACCGCGCCACCCAGCACTACGCGGTTGCGGACTACGACGACCAGGCTCGGCTGCTGCACCGGATCACGTTGGCCGGGGACGTCCCGGTTGGGATCGACGGGTCGGTCAGCACCGTCCGCAAGGGTGACGCCTCGCACTACTCGCCTGTCTTCGCGGCGTAATCACCGGCACGAGCCTCCGCGCGCGTGGCCCGTTCGCGCCCGGCCTCGCCGGACCACGGCGGCGCGTGGTTCGCTGGGACCACCCACGCCGAGAGGGCAGACTGATGAGCGCTCACGATCACCACGGTCCGAGGACTTCGTGGACCTCGGCCTGACCGGCAAGCGCGCGATCGTCACGGGTGCCAGTCGAGGGATCGGTCTCGTGGTGACCCGAACTCTGGTCGCCGAAGGCGTCGACGTCGTCACAGGATCACGGGGCACGTCGCCGGAGCTCGAGGAGCTCGTGGCCCAGGGAAACATCCTCGCGATCAACGTCGATCTGGCAACGGCCAGCGGTCCTAGGGAGCTGGTGACGGCCGCACTCGAAGCCGGGCCGGTCGACATCCTCGTCAACAACGCCGGCGCGGTAACCCCTCGCGTCGAAGGCTTCCTCTCCGTCACCGACGAGCAGTGGTGGCAGTCGATCAACCTGACCTTGATGGCGGCCGTCAGGACGACGCGCTCACTGCTTCCACATCTCGTCGCGGCAGGACACGGCAGTATCGTCAACGTCGCATCTGTGAACGCCAGACTCCCGGATCCCCTCGTGATCGACTACGGCGCGGCGAAGGCGGCGCTCAGCAACTTCTCCAAAGCTCTGTCCAAGCAGGTGGGGCCGCAGGGCGTCCGCGTCAACACGGTCAGCCCGGGACCGGTCTCGACGGCGCTGTGGCTGGGACACGGCGGCGTTGCGGACACCGTCGCCAATGCCCATGGCACCGGAGCCGGGGACATCGCCAGCCGTGCCGCCAGCGACGCGGCTCTCGGCCGGTTCACCGAGCCGCAGGAGGTCGCCGACCTGGTTGTGTTCCTGGCGAGCGACCTCGCCGCGAACATCACCGGAAGCGACCACATCATCGACGGGGGCCTGATCCAGACGCTGTGATGGGCTCAGCAGAGGTCGATCCAGTACCGGTCCTCGTCGTGTCTGCGCCCGTCTGGTTCCCCGCCATTGGTGACGATGACGCGGCGTGACGCTTCGTTGTCCGGGGCACAGCAGAGCAGGACGCACTGCAGTCCAATCGCCCGGCACTGGTCAAGCGCAGCGGCAAGCATGTTCGTAGCGTGCCCTTGTCGTCGCCAGGGTGCGACGACGTGATACCCGACATGGCCACCGGCCTCGTCGGCGAGTTCGCCGTTGAGTTCGTGTCGGATCACGAGCGTTCCCAGGTAGTACTCGCCTGAGACGTACCAGAACATGGTCGTCGGGACCGCCCACCGTTGTCTGACGCCGCGCCGGACCTCGACGAAGTCCTCGAAGTTCTCGCTAGCTGGGCCCAACCAGCCAGTGTCTGTCCCTCGCAGCAGGCAGTCGGCCTGCTCTCCGACGAGGTAGGACGTGCGGACGGTCGAGACGGGCCACACCAGACGCGGAACCTCGGGCAACGTGATCACCGCCCCATTGTCGACCTCGACGGTGCCAGGATGGCGACATGCCTGAACGCGCGCTGAGCTTCGGAGCAGCGGCGGCGGCGTACGAGCGATTCCGACCGGCGTACCCCATGGGGCTGGTCGACGCCGTGATGGAGTACGCCGGTCGCCCGATTCGAACTGCGCTCGAGATCGGTGCTGGTACAGGGAAAGCCACCCGGCTGTTCGCTCAAGCCGGGGTCGCGGTCACGGCCACCGAGCCCGATGCGGTGATGCTCGCCGAGCTGCGCAAGCGCGTGCCCGCGACGGTCAACACCGTGCAGGCCGCGTTGGAGGATCTGGCGCTCAAGGAAACGTATGGGCTCGTGTACGCTGCGGCGGCGCTTCATTGGACCGATCCGGAGACCAGGTGGTCGCGCGTGGCCGCGCTTCTGGAGCCGGGTGGGGTCTTTGCCTCGTTCGGCGGGCCAGTCCAGCTGGCTGACCCGACCGTCGAGGAGGCCGTGCGCGCGGCCCGGGCGCCGTTCCTGGACAGCGACGACATCCCTTCGCCCGACGGAACCGATGCCGGCGATGACATGCAGTGGCCCGGGTCGGAGCTGGAACACTCTGAGTGGTTCACCGATGTACGGCAGTCCGTGATCGAGCGGCGCTTGACGATGACTGCGGCCGATTACATAGGCCACCTCTCAACCATCTCGGCGTACCTGCAGCTACCGACCTCGACGCAAGAACAGGCCTACGCCGCGATCTCGCAGGTCCTCCCAGAGCAGGTTGACGTCACGGCCGACATCACCGTCCATCTGGCGCGCCGGCAGTAGTCGCCTTCTCTCGATCCCGCCGCCTCAAGTCGTCCGGTTTCGTACCCGATGACCCTCGTGTCGTCCGATACGAGGAGAGCAATGACGTCGCAGGTGCCGCCCGCAGGCTGGTATGCGGATCCCTCGGGTGCGCCCGGTCACCGGTGGTGGGACGGCCACGCGTGGTCGGCCCACTTTGCCCCTGCCTCGCCACAACCGGCGGCGACGGCCGGGCAGGTTGCGCCGGTAGCCACCGCGACGTACGGATACGCGCCGCAGCAGGCGTACGTCCCGACGTACGCCCAGACCACGAGCAACCGGTACGCCCTGATCACGTTCGCCGTAGCCGCGCTGTACGTGTTCATCGCGCTCGAGAGCCAGGTCGTGATCTTCGGCATTCTTCCGCTCGGTCTCTCGCTTCGTAGCAAGCGAGCCGGCGAACCGCTTGCCCCCTTCGCCATCGCAGCGGCCGTGGTCGCCATCCTTGTCGCAGCGGCTCGACTGTTCGGCTAGTTAGCCGTATCCCCAAAGCTGGCGGCAACCGGTATCGGTAGCGTGTCCGAGTGAGCCTGTGGGACGTTATCGGCGTCCTCGTGTTCGTCTGGCTCATTGGTCACGCCGTCCGCCAGTTCGCCGTCCGCGGGCCTCGAAGCAGGCTTTCGTGGGGCGATTGGGAGCCGCACGGCTGGCTCGGAACGATGTCGATCCTCTGCGTCGGCCTGATCTACTGCGGGGGAGCGGTGCTGTTCGGAGCCCACCAGAGCTTTCGATGGGGCGGCGCTCTGGCGTTGTTGGGCGGCCTCGTACTCCTCGCGGTCATCATCGGCTATGTACGACGCCCCGCAGCGAACCCGTCGGTTCCGGAGCCGTCGACCTCGGATGCGACGCTGCCACCCTTCCACCGCACGCTGCGCGGCTACGACCGTCATCAGGTCGATCAGTTCTTCGCGGGGATCTGGTCGAAGCCGAGCGACCAGATCGAGCAGGCGCGATTTGTCACGCGTTTCCACGGCTATCAGGTGGAAGAGGTCGACCAGGCGCTGGACGGATGGCTGGTTCGTCAGCGGACGGGCTAAGCGGCGGACCAGTCGGAGCCACAGTCATCGAACGGTCGATCTGCGGCCGGTACGAACTGTTTGGCGGGCATCCCGCCATGCGATCCAGCCCGTGCGCACTCGTCGAGATTGGACCGGCTCGCCACGCCGACGCGCCCGTAGCTCGTCGATCAGCCAGACCGGCGCGTGCGCCTTGTCAATCGCCTCGGTCTTGGTCAGCAGTTGCCCCGTTTCCAATGCCGAGCGACCGCGGGCCATGGCGGTGAGACCGAGGTCGGCGATGTCCGGGTACAGCCACATCCAAGGACGGCGGGATGCCCACGCCCAGTAGCCGCATAGTTCGTCCCGCGCGGCCGCGCGGACCTGATCGTCCGTCATGGACGGGAACAGTTCGTCTGGTCGTCGGCCGTAGACAGCAAAGCCGTGACGCACGAGCTCCGCTCGGGAGATGCCGGAAAGCGTGCGGTGGACCAGCTCACCGTGCGTCCAAGTGGGGTGCGGCATCGCCGCGTCGGTCAACCTGCTCTCATCGACGTAGACGCAGCCAAGGTCGGTGCCGGCTGCGAGCCCGCGGTCTAGCTCGCCGTGCAGCTGGATCAACTGCGCTGTGCGTGTCCGGTCGACCGGGCCGTTGACGATCGCGACCAGGTCGAGGTCGCTGACTCCGGGCACGTAGTCACCCGTGGCCAACGAGCCACCGACCAGGAGGTCGGGAACCCACTCGAGGCTCGTCAGTCGCTCCGACAATGCCGTGACGGCTTCGGGCAGTCCACTCACGTGCGCGAATGTACCGGCGGCCAACGGGCGGGTTGAACCGCCTAGTGACCGCTCGACGTCAGAGTCTTGATCGCACGAGTCGCAGCGACCCGGACACGCGGCACCGAGTCATCCCGAAGTTCCAGTAACCGTGGAAGGGCATCGTCGACACGGTTGCGCGCGGCTACCCTCGCGGCCATCTCGCGCACCCGCCACGCCTCGTCGTTCATCGCCGCAAGCACGGCTGGGGTCGCTTCGTCAGCCCATACCCAGAGCAAGCCGCGTAGCGCCCACACTCGCAGCCAGTAGTCCGGGCCGGCTGCGCCCCCGTCGACTGCCCAGCGCGCCGGAGGTCCACCCAGAGCAAAGATCACCTTGGGCTCGACGTCGCGACCTCCGAGGAGGTCGATGCAGCGAGCAACAACCAGGCTGTTTCCGATTTCCGCCGCGAGTGCCTCGACATTCTGCCGCGGAGTGCGGGGTCGCCCACTCACGCGGGTCGGTACGGCTCCGTGGCGTATCGGCTCATGATCTCGAGGATGGCGGCCGGCTCGAGCGGGCCGGACCGTGCCGCGGCGCCGAGCTCCCGGAAGTAGTCGACGTACAGATCCGGGGTGACCGTGCACACCATGACGGCGGGCTGGTCACCGTCAGGGTTGCCGAAGGTGTGCGGCACCCCGATGGGTGCGGTCAGTAATCCACCGGGCTGTACGTCGATGTCGTCCGGGCCGGAGGTGAAACGGACGACTCCGGAAACGACGAAGAAGGTCTCGTCGTGCTTGCGGTGGATGTGCTGGGGCGGCCCGGACGCTCCCGCCGCGATCGTCACCTCGACGACGCCGAGGCGGTTGCCGGTGCCGGTGCCATCTTCCAGGACGCGAACGCGCAGCGGGCCCATGGTGAAGGAGTCGCCTTGCTCGGCGGTCACGACGGAAACGGTCATGTGCAGGCCCCCTGGAGTCCGCGGATGCGGTCGCCTCACACTACGGCTCGCCGAGGCCGGCGAGCAGGTCGCGCAGCGCCCGGGTGTAGGCGTCCAGTGCTGCTCGACCGCGATGGGTCAAGGTGACTGTCGTCACCGATGCGACACCGTTGCCGGACTTCGCGGTACGGACGTAGCCGGCGTCCTCGAGCTTGCGGAGGTGGGTGATCAGATTGCCTGGGGTCAGTTCGAGCATGTCCTGCAGCCGGGTGAAGGACAGCGTGTCGCCGTCGTTCAGCGCGGCCAGCGTTACCAAGATGCGTAGTCGGGCAGGGACGTGGATGAGCGGGTCGAGGGTTTCCGACGTCATGGTTGGGCCGATGGCGGCCGACGCAACCAGACCGTCAAGACGCCGGCGTACACCAGGAGTGCGATGGCGCAGCCGAGTCCGGTGAGACCCCACGCTCCCTGTGGTCCAAAGAACGTGCTCACGGAGGCGATGAGGATGAGCGCGATCGTTAGGCCGAGCTCCGGCCACTTCTCCCGTGCCGCGGCGTAGCCGGCGGACGCCGCGGCCAGGGCGATCAGCGGCACCGTCGGCCCGTACACCCCGTAGACGATCTTGAAGCTCACGCCGAGGTAACGCAGCGATCCCTCGACGATCCATGCGCCGACGCCTGCGGCCACAAGGGCGGCGGACTGGGCTTGCAGCTGCCGACGGGCTCGGCCGCTGACGCCCGTGGTTGCGCGCTTGGTGACGCGGCTGCCGACGATCGCCGACAGGAAGATCAATCCGTACAACACCCCGATGGACCAACCGGCTGGACCCTGCTTGTAGGGGTGCTGGTTCCGGATCGAGAACCACACCGCGCCATAACCGAACAGGAAGATGGCCGCCCCGAACACCGCCCCCAGCGGAGTCGAGGGTTCGAACTGGCGCCGAGCCCGCACTGCGGTCTGCTCGACGAGCAGCGCTGCCTGCCGCGGGTCCAGCTCGCCGCCCTCGTCGACTGTCCCGGCCTCGTCCATGTCGCGGGTTCCGTTCATCATCCGACTCCTCATCTGACTTTGCTGCGCAAAGCAGACCATGCTTTGCAGTGCAAAGTCAAGTGGATGTGAGACGGCGGAGCGAGAGCGCTGGGCTAAGCCTTGGCTGACCAGTAGTTGAGGTGGCTGCGGTGCAGCCACTCGTCGACCCATCGCCGGTCCGGCTCGTCGGGCAGTGCCGAGCCGGACCGGAGCCTGATGAGCTCCGCTTCGCTGGCGGCGACGGCCGCGACGACCTCGTGCAGCCCAACCTCCCCGCGCCGGATCGCGCGCAGGTACTCGCGGTCCGGTTCGGGAACCGGCAACGTGATTCGGCCGGTCGTGAGGAGCTCCACACCTTGCCGGCCGAGCCGCAACGCATGCATCGCGTACTTGGTGTCATAGCCGTGTACGGCGATGAGCTCGGGTCGGTTGGTGTGGGCGCCGACCTGACCGGTCATTGCCGCCTTCTGCGACTGCAGGTACCCGAGGAAGCGGTCCGCCGCACGACGGGACACGAACCGGTGGGCGTTGTCGACCAGCTCCGCGCCGACCGCGTTCCGGAACACCACCTCGTTGTCGGGGACGAACAGCACGAGCAGGACGGTGGGGTTGCCGGCCAACGCCAGACGGGCCCACTTTCGAGCCGAGTAGACGACGACGTCGAGATCGCCGGCTCCCGATCGGTTCGCGAGACCACCAGGCTGGTCCCAAACCGTGTGCCGCTGGTACTGCTCGAACGGCACCGTCGTCGCGGCGTCGACACCGGAGGGAACCTGGGCAAGACCGGTGATGAACTCGGACGGTTCCAGGCAGATGCCCATCTCGTCGCGATCGTCCTGGCCGGTGATCGACGTACCGTGCACCCCTGACCCGACCTGCGCGCGCAGGATCAGCCCGCGCTGTGCGATGTCGCGAGCTTCGTCGGACGCGTGCGGATGATCGAAGCCAGAGGGGAGCGCCCGCGATCCCGTTACCACCGAGGCCGGCATGCGAGAAAACCTAGTCCAATGACCGCGAATCGGCGCTCGTCGCGGCGGTACGTTTGGCGCCGTGGGCGACGACACCTGGGCCGGTTTGGCTGACCTGTTTGCCGACGAGGCTTATGCCTCGGTGAAGGGACGCGTGCGCACCTTCGTGTTGCACCAACAGCTGCTCGACCACCTGCCCGAGCCACCGGCCAGGGTGCTCGACGTCGGCGGCGGCGCGGGTCATCAGTCGTTCCCGCTGGCCCTCGCCGGCTACGACGTGACCTTGCTTGACTCGTCGCAGGCGATGCTGGACAAAGCACAGGAGCGACTTCAGCGGCTGCCTGCTGAGGCCCAGCAACGGGTGTCGTTCGTGCAGGCCGATGGTGAGGGCGCCGTCGAGGCGGTGAAGGGCCAACGGTACGACGCGGTGTTGTGCCATGGCGTGCTCGGGTACCTCGAGTCACCGGAGCCGATGGTCAACCGGCTGTGCGAATGTGCCGCACCGGGCGGCCTGGTTTCGATCATGACGGGCAACGCCACGACGATGGCGGTGCGCCCCGCGCTGGAACAGCGGTGGGACGAGGCCTTGGCGGCGTTCGACGCCACCCAGGAGGTCGGGGTGCTGGGAGTGCCGACTCGAGCCGACACCGTCGAGGAGCTCAGCGAGCTGATGCAGAGCCACGGTGTGGAGCCAGTGCGCTGGTACGGCGTCTGGCTGTTCGTCGACTGGCTCGAGTTCGGTGGAACGGAGCTGGACGCCAGCGATTCCAAGCAGGTTGAGGCAACAGCCGCCGTCGAGCTCGAAGCGAGCAGACGAGACCCCTACCGCCAGCTCAGTCGCGTCTTCCATCTCGTGGGTCGCAAGGGCTGAGCGGCCTCGATGGGAAGCGCGGCGCTTGGCCGTTCGACATGCCGCCTTGGTCTAGTCCTGCAGCGGCCAGACCTCGACGACTCCCCGGGCGACCGCGCACGGAGTCAGCGAGACGAGTTCCACCGCCTCTGCGAGTGTGGCGGCCTCGATCAGGGCGAAGCCCGCGACGGGTAGCGATGACGTCATGAATGGGCCGCCCTGTGTGACCGTGCCAGCCCCACCGTGGTTGCGGACCTGGACCGGCTGTCCCGCGATGCCCATCTCGGCGCCACGTTCGGCGAGCACAGCGTCATGAGCGTGAGCCGCTTCCCTTACTGCCGGATCGGTGCGGTCATACCCGGCCTGGTCCCCGTAGCCGATCGTGATGAATCTGGCCACCGCATGCTCCTTTCTTGGCCGACTTCCTACCCGTACGACGCGATGCGTGGCCGAGACTCATCCCTTGGGCCGCATAACCGTTTGCGCGTGACGACCCGCTTCGGGACGCTCTCAGGGATGGCCGACGAGGGGTACCGAGATCCGCGGCTCGCCGCCATTTACGACGCGCTGGACCCGGACCGGTCGGACCTTGATGGCTACGTCGCTCTCATCGATGAGCTCGGCGGGATCCGGGTGTTGGATGTTGGTTGTGGCACTGGAACGCTGGCGTTGATGCTCGCCGATCGTGGCTACGACGTCCTTGGTGTGGATCCTGCTGCAGCGTCGCTGGCGGTCGCTCGAGGCAAGCCTGGCGCGGACAGAGTGCAGTGGGTTGATGGTGATGCGGCGTCGCTCTCGTGTTCTGACCGCGACATCGCCGTCCTGACGGGCAACGTCGCCCAGGCCATCGCTGACCCGCACGACTGGGTCGAGACGCTAAGCGGCGTGTGGGCTGCGCTGAGGCCGGGCGGTTATCTCGTGTTCGAAACTCGAGTACCAGCCGCGCGGGCATGGGAGCAGTGGACACCTGAGATGACCCTGACGACGACGGACATCCCCGGCGTCGGCGTTGTCATCTCCTGGCTGGAGGTCACCTCCGTCGCGTGGCCCTTCGTGACCTTTCAAGGGACCTGCGAGTTCGCGTCCGACGGCGCGACGTTGACCTCTACCTCGACGCTACGTTTCCGTGAGTGTGGCGAGGTCGAAGCCGATCTGCATCGCGCTGGATATTCGCTGCTCGAGGTCCGTGAGGCACCCGACCGTCCCGGTCGAGAGTTCGTCTTCATCGCCATGCGGCCGAGGCTCGACAAGTAAGGCTGTCGAAAGGGTTGGACCGCGCCGTAAGGAGGCTGCCATCGTGTGCCGGTGCGGCAGGACGAGATCTGGGATGACGACACAGCTCGCCGCTACGACACGCCGGGCACTGGGATGTTCGCGCCCGAGGTCTTGGGCGCGACAACCAATCGCCTCGCTGAACTCGCCGACGGCGGGCGAGCACTCGAGTTCGCGATCGGGACCGGTCGGGTAGCTGTTCCGCTGCACGATCGCGGGGTGCCGGTCATAGGCATCGAGCTCTCCCAGCCGATGATCGATGTTCTCCGGACGAAGGTTGACGAGTCTGCGATTCCGGTGCTGCGTGGCGACATGGCCGAGACGAGGGCGCCAGGGTCGTTTTCATTGGTATACCTCGTCTACAACACGATCTCGAACCTGCTGACCCAGGCCGAGCAGGTCGCCTGCTTCCGCAACGCTGCCCGGCATCTCGAGCCAGGTGGCCGCTTCGTCGTCGAGCTGTGGGTGCCCGAGCTTCGCACGCTGCCGCCGGGCCAACTCGCGACCGTCTTCGCCGTGGAACCCGGCTACATCGGCCTCGACATGTACGACGTGCTCAACCAACAGGTGGTCTCGCACCACTTCTCGTTCGATGACGGACGACCGGCACGCCTGTCCCGCAGCCCGCACCGCTACATCTGGCCGGCTGAACTCGATCTGATGGCGCAGCTCGCAGGATTCGAGCTGGAGTCACGGCGTGCAGACTGGGCCGGCGGCGAGTTCACCGCGGAGTCGCGGTCACACGTCTCGGTGTACCGACTCGCGCATGTCGTCTGAACGGCCTAGCTGTCCGGCATCGGCTCCGCGAGCGCCGCCCGCGATGACGGTGCCGGAAAGGGGTCCGCGAAGTACTGCGTCTCGTGCGCGACTTCCGCCTCACTGAACTCCATGATGGAGACCGAGCGGGTGGGGACGCCGTCGTACGTGATGATGCACTCGCTCACCCACAGATCACCGTTGCCCGTGATCCGTCGCACCGTGAAATGCCGGTCAGCCGGATGCCCGCCGCGTTGCGCTGCGATCGCGGCGCGGCCCCGGAAGCGTTCCCCCGATTGGGGATAGTCGAGAATCGCGTCCACGGCGTACATGGCGTGTTCGGCTTCGTTGTCCCCGCTCTCCGACGCCCGCCAGTGTTCCTCGATTACTGCCCTGGTCGATTCCACCGCGCTTCTCCGTTCGCCTGGCCGGCTCAGTCGCCGAAGGTCACGTCCTTGGTCTGGATAACTCCAGCGGCCCGGCCAGGCGCCTGCTGGAACTGCCAGTAGAGGTTGGTGTGGGCAATCACCTGATCCGGGGGAGGGGCGCCCCACTCGCTTTGATCTCCCATCGTGTGGGCGTCTCCCACGAGTGTTACGTCGTAGCCCCGCGCAAAACCACCATGAATCGTGGACCGGATGCAGGCGTCCGTCTCCGCGCCGGTCACGATCAGGCGCCCGACTCCACCCTTTGCCAGCACGGTCTCCAGCTCCGTGTCCTCGAAGGAGTCGCCGTACCTCTTGTGCACCAGCGGCTCTGACTCCTGACGGGTCAGCTCGGGGACGTACTCCCACGCCTCGCTGCCCGCCTCCAGCTCCTCATCGGAGTGCTGGACCCAAACGATCGGGACGCCCTGAGCACGGGCAGAATCGACGAGGGTGCCGATGTTCGCGACCACCGTGTCGCGTTGGTACGCCTCGGCGACGACGCCCTTCTGCACGTCGACCACCAGCAAGGCCGTGTTAGGTCGTTCCGACAGCGTGGTCATCGCGGCATCCTCTCCCAGCGAAGGACTCAAGCACCACAGTAGGGAGCTCCACCGATGTCACCATCGACCCGAGCTAGCTAGCTGCGGCGCTTGCGAGAATGCGGTTGTCCAGGGACGCCGCGGTTTCCTCCTCGAGCAGCCGACCGGTGAGCCGGGACAGCGCCGCGGATACGGCCACCGCGTCATCGGCGTACGGGGCGGGTAGTCGTGGCTGCAGCCAGGCTTTAAAGGCGGTCGCGAACTTGTCGAACTCCGACGCTGCCGCAGGCGTCACGTTCCACCCGTCGGTCCCGGCCGTCAGGTAGCCGTGAGCGGCAGCCTCGCGGAAGGCCGGCAGCAGCACTGCCGCCGGCACCCGTACGGCACGCCCGATGGCTTCCAGGGTGGTGGCCATGTGGTGGCGAGATCGCAGATGGACCTGAGCGACGCACCAGCCGTCAGCCTCGCCGAGCCTGCTGCCCGACAGTGCTCGGATCTCGGGCAGCGCCGCCCTCCCCTCGCGCACCATGAGCCGCGCGATCGACGTCTCGAGGGTCACCTCGGAGCTCTGCGAGTCCGGCATCGCGAAGCCTTCACCCATCGCGGGTGCGCTCGCCTTCGCGGCGTCGCGCAGCGGCACTTGCTTGAGGAACAGGCTCAGCAGTAGCGCGCATAGTGCGACCGGTACTGCCCAGAGGAAGACAGTGTGCAGTGTCTGCGAGTAGGCGTGCACGATGGGCGCAATCACGTTGGCAGGGAACGAGTGCAGAGTGGTCGGCGTGGCAAGGGCGCGAGCCGGAAGAGTCGGCGTGGCGGCGAGAGCCCGGGGTAGGGCGGTGTCGAGGTGGTTGGCGAAGATCGCGCCGAAGATCGCGGCGCCAAACGAGCTGCCCAGCGTGCGGAAGAACGTCACTCCAGAGGTGGCCACGCCGAGGTCGCGATAGTCCGCGGTGTTCTGAACGATGATCGTCAGGACCTGCATCGACAGACCGATGCCTACCCCGAGCACGAAGATGAATGCCGAGAACGTCCAGGCGCTGGTCGTTTCGTCGATGCGGGAGAGCAAGAGCAGTCCGAGCGCGGTGAGCGCCGACCCCACGATCGGGAAGACCTTGTACTTTCCGGTCCGGCCGACGACACCACCGGCGTACACCGATGCGATGAGCAGCCCGACGACCATCGGAAGGGTGCGCAGCCCGGACGATGTCGCGCTCACTCCCTTGACGTACTGGAGGTAGGTGGGCAGGAACGTCATCGCGCCCAGCATCGCGAATCCGACGATGAACCCGATCACGGATGTCACCGAGAACACCGGGTTGCGGAACAGTCGCAACGGCAGGATCGGCTCTGCCGCACGTCGCTCGACCAGCACGAAGACGACGAGCGCGATGACCGACCCGAGGAACAGGCCCACGATGAACGGCGATCCCCACGCATACTCCGAACCGCCGAGGCTGGTGGCCAGCGTGAGCCCACCTGCGCCAACGCTCACGAAGACAACACCGAGGTAGTCGATGACGGGCCGGGCGGTTGACGCGATCGTTGGCATGACCTTGGCGGCGGCGACGATCACGATGACGCCGATCGGCAGGTTGACGTAGAAGCACCAGCGCCAGCTCAGGTGATCGGTGAACACACCGCCGAGCAGTGGCCCGATGACGGTGGCAACCCCGAAAACCGCGCCGAGCGCCCCCTGGTACTTGCCACGTTCGCGCAGCGGCACGATGTCCGCGATCAACGCGGACGCCGTCACCGTCAGCCCGCCGGCGCCAAATCCTTGCACCGCGCGAGCGCCGATCAGCCAAGTCATCGAGCCGGCAACCCCGCACAAGGCGGACGCCCCCACGAACAGCGCAGCACTGAACTGGAACACCCGCTTGCGCCCGAACAAGTCACCGCACTTGCCGGCGAGCACCGTCGCGATGGTGTCGGTCAACAGGTACGCCGACACGACCCAGGACAGATGACCTTGGCCGTGAAGATCGCCGACGATCGTCGGCAGTGCGGTCGAGACGATGGTCTGGTCGAGCGCGGCTAGCAGCATGCCGGCGACGATGACGGCGAACACCACGTTGATCTGGCGCCGGTCCAAGACAGGTCTGTCAATGCTGGCGGGCTCAACCGTCGTCGCCACTCCGGTCATCGCGCTTCCCTCGAGGGAGGACGAACGAGACCGCGCACGCAGCAACATTTCGACGCCGACGCCGGCGCCGCATCACCCTCCGGGAATGAAGCCCGCGGTATCGAATAAGTCCGATCGCGGAGGTGTTCGAGGTGACAGACGGGGCGGCCGATGAGGGGTCACGATGGGCGTGGAGCTAGGTCAGGTCGGCGTCTGGGCGCCGGAGTCGACGTTGAACCCGGTGTTCGCGCGGGAGCTCGAGGATCTCGGCTACGGCGCGATCTGGATCGGCGGATCGCCGGCGGCGGAGCTGGCGATCGTTGACGAGTTGCTCGGTGGCACCGAACGCATCGTGGTCGCCACCGGCATCGTCAACATCTGGAAGGACGACGCTCGCACGGTTGCGGCGTCGCACCATCGGCTGGCGGCGGCGTACCCGGGGCGGTGGCTGCTGGGCATCGGGGTGGGGCACCCGGAGGCGACCTCGGACTACAAGCACCCTTATGAGGCAATGGTCGACTACCTCGACGTCCTCGACTCCGAGGGTGTCCCGCAGGATGAGCGGGTGCTGGCGGCCTTGGGTCCCAGGGTCCTGCAGCTCGCCGCGGAGCGTACGGCGGGGGCCCATCCGTACCTGGTGACACCCGAGCACACCCGGTGGGCCCGCGAGCTGGTCGGTGATGGGGTGCTCCTTGCTCCCGAGCAGAAGGTCGTGGTCGACACCGATGTCGATCGGGCGCGAGCGCTCGGCCGACGCCGGGTGAACAACCCCTACCTCGGCCTGTCCAACTACGTCTCCAACCTGCGGCGGCTGGGATTCAGCGATGAGGATCTCGCCGGTGAGGGCAGCGATCACCTCATCGACGCGCTGGTCGCGCAGGGCGACGCCGCGGCAGCGGTGGCCCGGATCAACGATCACCTGGCGGCTGGTGCCGACCACGTGGCGATCCAGTTGCTCACCGGTAAGGGTGACGATCCGATTGCTGGTTACCAGGCGATCGCAACCGGCTACGGACTCGAGCCGCGTTAGACGCAGTCGGGTCCGGTCACCGTGTGGCGCCTGCGGTAGCCACCGGTCAGCCGTGACGTTCTCGTCGTCACCGTCCACCGTGGCTTGCCGCTCGCTGTGAACAGACCCAGCACGACCTTGTGTTGACTGGTAGCGCTCACGCCGAGGTCGCTGCACTGGCCCCCGCTGATTCGCAGCCCATCGATGATGGCGTCCTTCAGACCTTTCGTGCCATGCAGGATGGTCGTGAACAGCTGGCGCCCGGACGCGCCGTCGTACCCCGTGAGCTGCAGGCCGGCGTCGGTCGCATGCGGCTTGACGAGGTCTGTGCCGTGACCGCGATGGAGGCTGCCGTCAGTGGGATATTCCGAGGGCTCAGTGATGAGTGCGCCGGTGCGGCCGCTGATAACGCCGCGGCGTGTCACGGTCTTCTTCCCGATCGTCGCGGTGATCTGCAGCCCGATATCGGCGGAGCCATCAGGCTGCACGTCACCTACCCCCGAGACCTCAACGTCGACGGACGTGCTGTGTGCGGCCGCGTGCTGGTGGATCGATCCGACATAGCTCCGGCGATAGATGACACGACCGTCGGCTGCGCGAGCGGTGTCGACGACCCGCCCGGTCGTGGACCTGCTGCCCCCGCTGGCGTGTTCGGTGACCAGCCCGACGGCCCCGACCAGCTGGTGACCGGCCTTGAGCAGCGGCATGACGCAGTCGGCTTGATGAGTCCAGAGCACTCGTCCGTCCGAGCCGCGGATCAGCGACACACTCTCGCTGGGTCCGCCCGATTCGCGCAGGCTCTCGACTGCGATGTCCTCGCGGTGTCCACCGCTGAGCAGTCCGACGGCTGTCGCCGCGTCGACCAATGATGACGACGGCAATGCGCCAGACGTCCAGATCGTGGTGCCGGTGTCGCCGCGCCGCTCGACCAGATGTCCAGGCTTGCCCGGTACGGCAATGGCGATGTCGTCCGGGCTCGTGCCGCCCGGGACGACCTGCGCCATGGGGAGTCCGACGGTCGAGCTGAGCAGCGCACCCCGATCGGCGATGGTGCCATCGCGGGAGGAGACGACCTCCGGCTGGAAACTGAAGTGGCCCGTTGAGCCATCGTCTGAGCCGTTCGTCTCACCGAGCAGCAGGTCGGATCCTCGGCCGGAGACGTCGTGGATCAGGCCGCCGAGCTCCGGAACGTGGGTCAGCGCTTCGGTACTGTCGGTGAAGCTGATCTGGCCCGCGGCATGACGTGACCACAGCACTGAGCCTGCGCCCGAGAGCGCCCGGATGGTCAGCGTGAGCGTCTCTGTATCACCGGACAGTGAGTCGGACTCGCCGATGAGAAGCACACCGGGCTTGTGACGAGGACCCACCCGATCGGCAAACGGAGCCTGCAGATCGCCGGCCCGACTGGCCCTCGACCACAAGGTCTTTCCCGTGGCACCGTCGCGCGCCGTGAATGCACTCCGGATGGTTTGCTTGCCGATACCGAGTCGGTAGTCCAAGACGTCGGGCCCGCCTCGCCCGTTGAGGTTCCCGGCAGGCAGCAACTGATCGAGCTGGCGGACGGTCTTCACCCCGGCAGCGCCGGATGACGATCCGCTCGACGACTCGTCGTCCAGCCCGCAGCCACCGCCGAGGAATACCTCAATCTCGGATGCCGCAGCCGCAGGTGCCGCGTGAACCAGCGCGGACGTCAGCGCAGCCCGCTGCGCCGCGAGCCACGAGGCGCCGGCCGCCTGAGCCGAGCCGGCCGATCTCATGGCGGCGAGGGCGCCCGCCACGGACGTCACATCCGGCGAAAGGCCTCCCGTCGTACCCGTCGAGTGCGTTGCCGCGCTGGCGGGGTGCTGCGGCGCTGACACCGCGTTCCCGAAGGCGGGTGTCACCAGCGTCAGAGCCCCAACAATGACGCTGGAGCCCAGCGCGATACGGCGCAACGAGTGCACGTTCCATCCCCTCTGACACTGCTGCAGAACGGCCAGTCGGCTAGTGCGGCTAGGGCGGCTAGTGCGGCTGGGTAGCAGAGGGTACGGCGGGGGCGGCCGGAACCCACTGGACGCCGTTCCACCACCACTGACCGTCGGGACTGAGCTGCGGCGGTGCGGCGTAGACGGCGAGCTGCTGCGCCTGCGGGACCTGTCCGTACTGATATCCGGCGACCGGGCCTCCGGCAAAGGGAAGCGTGCCGTAGGAGCCGGTGGAACGCATCGACTGGTAGCGACCTCGCGCGACCAGGTAGCACGGGAACGAGATCACCCAGAGGAACAGGCAGCAGATGACCCACGAGGCGACACCCATGTCGAGCGGGCCGCCACCAAGCCGTCCGCGCTGCACGCCCAGGGCGCTGGCGTCGAAGCCGACCCAGATGGCGCTGCCGAGAATGGCGAGCCAGACGATGCCGACCACAGGATCCCCGTCTCGTAGCACGCGCGGCTCGTTGTCGGAGCTGCGTCCGGCCGCCTTGTTGCCGGATATGTACTGCTTCGGGCCGGCGAGGACCGGACTTGACTCCCGAAGGTCAAGTCCGGTCCTGCCGCGGTGGAGCGCTCAGGCGTGCTGCGGCGCCGCTTCGGGCAGCTGGTCGCTGTCCATCGCCCCGGGGTAGGAGGACTCGGCCGCGCCCGCGATGGCGGCTGCCTCAGGTGACGGCAAGTCCTGGACGCCGGCTCGTACCAGCACCTGGCTGCTGACTGCGCCGAACGCGAGGACACCAGCGCTGATCAGGAACGCGACGTGATAGCCGTGTACCAAAGCGGGCTGGATGGCGTGGGCGTGAGTCGTCAGGTACGCCGCCGTAGCCGATGCAGCGACGGTGTTCAGCAGTGCGGTTCCCAGCGAGCCACCGACCTGTTGTGTCGCGTTGACGAGCGCGCTCGCCACACCGGCGTCGTGGTCGGCGACCCCGAGCAGCGCCGTGCTGCTCAAGACCACGAATGCCAGCCCGATGCCGATGCTGACGACCACCTCGGCCGGCAGCACGTGGACGAGGTACGACGGGGTGACGCCGATCCGGGCGAACCAGATGAGCCCGAGAGTGGCGATCACCAGGCCGAAGGTCATGAGGTTGCGCGGCCCGACCCGGCCGATCAGCTTGGTCGCCAACGTCGCGCCGACGACGATCCCCACGGAGAACGGCAGGAACGCGAAACCGGTCTTCAGCGCCGAGTAGTGCAGCGTGCCCTGCAGGTAGTACGTGAGGAACAGGAACATCCCGAACAGCCCGGCGGCGACGAGGAACGAGACGAGGAACGACCCGCCACGGTTGCGGTCGAGAACCACGCGTGGTGGCAGCAGCGGGTGCGTGGCGCGAGTCTCGATCACCACGAACAACACGAGGAGCGCGACGGCGACGATCAGGTAGGCAATCGTCGAGTCGGCGGACCAGCCGGCGGTCTCGGCCTTGGTGAAGCCGTAGACCAGGCTGAACAGGCCGAGCGTGACGGCAAAGGCGCCGCTGAGGTCGAAGTGGGCTTCACCCTCCGCGCGGCTCTCCTTCACAACCCGCAGCGCGACCGCCGCCGCCGCGATGGCGATCGGGGTGTTGACCAGCAGGCACCAGCGCCACGAGGCGTACTCCGTGAGGACGCCGCCAAGGATCAGCCCGATTGCGGCGCCGCCGCCGGAGATGCCGCCGAAGACGCCGAACGCGGTTGCGCGTTCCTTCGGCTCGGTGAAGGTGACCGCGAGGATCGAGAGCGCGGCCGGGGCCATAACCGCAGCGAATGCCCCCTGCAGTGCCCGGGCGGCGAACAGAACCCCAGCATCTGGGGCGAGGCCACCGAGCGCGGAGGCGAAGGCGAAGCCGAGCAGCCCGATCGCGAAGACGCGCTTGCGGCCGCCGTAGTCAGCGATGCGGCCGCCGAGCAGTAGTAGTCCACCGAACGTCAGGGTGTACGCCGTGATGACCCATTGGCGGTTGGCGGTCGTGATGTGGAGTGCCTGCTGGGCTTGCGGCAGCGCGATGTTCACGATGGACGCGTCGAGCACGATCATCAGCTGGCACACCGCTACGACGCCGAGGACGATCCAGCGGCGCGGGTCGAGCTCGGTGGCCGCGTCGCGGCTGTGGGTATGGGTCTCATGGGACATGGACATAGCGATCCTCAGGGAGCGATAAGAGCACGATGAAACTCGGAAGGCGTTGCAGGGAAACTAGGAAGGTGTTGCGGGCGGTCAATGGCAACCGCCGATGTGTGTCAGGAACGCGGCTCGACGAGCAACGGCATCAGGACTTCATCGACGAGACATCGCTGAGCAGCTGCGGTCGGCGGCTTCCCGGAGAGCAGCGTCGTCATGAACAACTGTGAGAATGCCAGTTGAATGATGTTCTCGCCATTGAGTTTTCGCACCGTCTCGCCACGGTCGACAGTGCGAGCGAGCACAACCTCCGCGACCTCGCCGCAACGACGCGTCACCTGCTGCTTGAACAGACCGCGCAGGACGTCGTCGTCCCGGAACGCCTCGAGCAGACCGAGGAACAGCGCGCCGTTGTCGCCTGCGATGCCATCGGACATCTGCGTCACGACTGCCGCGAGGTCCCCTCGCAGCGTCCCGGTGTCGGGAACGCACTTGGCCTCGGCGTCACAGCAGCGCCGAAGCCCCTCCGCGACCAGCTCAGCCTTGCCGGGCCACTTGCGGTACATCGTTGCCTTGGACGCCTGAGCTCGCGTCGCCACCGCGTCCATGGTGATGCGGTTGTAACCGATCTCCGCGACCAACTCCATGGCGGCGTCGAGGATCGCTTGCTCCCGTGCGCTTCCGCGCGACGGTGAGCAGGGTCGAGGCGGCGCGACGGTCGCTGTGGCTGTGGTCACCACGACCTCCCGACGGCTCAACCAACTTCGAAACGAAACGGTACAGTTTCGAAGTTAGATCGATTCGGGCACGATGTCAAAACTTAATCGCGAGCTGGTGGGTGGGCGCGGCGAGTCCGGACCGGGGGCCCGAGCGTGCGGTCTCGTGCTCGGTGATGACCCCGCCGCTTCTGCTGATCTGGCGTCGTACATCACGGGCGCCCGGTTGCGCCGACCACCTGAACCCGGTCGGTGGAGTTGTCCCATCGCACCTCGTCATCGGAGTGGATCGCCCACGTGGTGCTCGGCCGGGAATCGACATGATCCGGCGTCCCCGATTTCGTCGCACACCGAAACCCGAGGATTCGAGAAGCTCACGCCGTCGCGGTCCGCCCCCACCAGGTTGGGCTTGACCGCAGTCACCAGATCCGCAACGAGGCGCGTGACCAAGCCACGGCATGAGCCCGCCGCGACTGGCGAGGCCGTGCTCAAGCGCTCATCGTCATGTCCCGATGAACCTGACGGGGGTATCGCTGCACGCTGACGACCGATGTGAGACAGGGATCGCTGATGCTGACGTGCCCCAACTGCGCCTCGCTTATCCCCTATCCGCGCCCCAACTGCCCGTCGTGCTGGGCCACGCTCAGCACGGAGGAACCGCGACCTCAGACGACGCACCGCCGATCGCTGCCGGGACTCGGGCAGCGCTGGCCGCTCGCCGCTGTCGCGGTCGTCGTAGTCCTGGTCCTGACCGTCGCCGTCATCAAGCTGTTTCCAGCCGGCGGTGCGCCCGGCTCGACGACGACTGCCGCCGCCTCAGGGCGGCCAGCGAGCACCTCGGTGACGCCCCAAGGCGGTGGCTTGTCGGCCGCGGCGGCAACCGGGATCGCTCGCCGTTGGTTCCTCCGCCGTGACGTAGCGCGTTATTACAACGACGATGCCACGCTCAGCACGCTGGAGACCGGCGTCGCGCTACGGGTCGATCGAGCCTGGACCATCCACATCCGGTGCGGATGCGAACCAGCGAAACACCTGCACACCCTCAACCGAGTGAACGTTGTAGTCCCCGACGCTCAGTCGGCAGTGTTTCTTGCGCACTTCGATGCGACGGCAAGCAACGGCATCCACGCCGGCTATACCGTCGTTCTCGCGCGGGCCGCGGGGATCTGGAAGGCGAGGCTGATCGCGCTCGACGGGCACAACGTGGAGATCCACGCCCGGGCACACCCGCCCACGACGGGGGTGAGCAACCGGCGTTCCCCCATCGTCGCTGCCGCGGCGTACCTGCAACGGTGGGAGGTGTCCGGAAGCAAGCCGCCAACGAGCGTGACCTGGACCGGCGTCGCGCGGTCAACTGGTCGGGAATGGGCAAAGGTCGGTCGTCACGACAAGCTCAACCGGCGGACCCACCTCCGAACTCACTCCCGCACCGTGGTCGAACGCCAGACCTACACATTTGCCATCGCCGGGGGCACGCTGACGTGCGGTGTGATGGACGCGATCGACGTGACATCGTCACCGGTCGGCCCGCTGGTGCAGGACAGAGAGGGAGAACCCTGGGGCCCGCTGCTCCGCCCCGGGGTGTATCCGAGCCTGCGTGGAACGACACCACTCGAGAGCTGCGTGATCAGCCGCCCTCACCACGTTCGCGACCTGCTGTCGGTCTACGGCGTACAAACGACCCTGAAGGGTGGCCCAACGCCAACCGTGCATCTTTGAGGGGGATGCCAGCATGTACTCATGCCGAACCGGTTGGCCGCCATCACGATCGATTGCTCGGATCCCGCGCGTCTGGCGGCGTTCTGGAGTTCGCTGCTCGACGTACCGGTAAGCGGCGAGCACGACGGTCCCGGCTGGGCAACTGTGGGCTCTCGGTTCGATGGTCAGCCGCGGCTGACCTTTCAGCAGGTGCCGGAGCGCAAGGCAGGCAAGGTCCGGATTCACCTCGATATCCAGGTCGACGACATCGACTCTGGGCGCGAGGACGTCGAAGGTCTCGGCGGTAGCTGGTCAGGCGAGCGCTATGACTACGACGAGGGTGTCGTCATCGGGATGCGTGACCCCGAAGGCAACGAGTTCTGTCTCGTTCAGTACTTCGACTGATCCGGCCAAGACCCGCGAACAGTCTGACCTAGGCGGCGGATTGGCTCGGCGCCATTGCCCGCTGGTTAAGGCTGAGGGCACGGCCCGCGAGTCCGATGGTGCGGGCGAGCAGCATGCCGACTGCCATCAGGATGAGGGTGTCAGTGATGGCGGCGACGCTGACGTCGTGACGGGCCATCCAATGGCCGAGCGGTGCGTTGAACCAGTTCACCGAACCGTAGGAGAACGCGGCTCGGGCGCCGATGACGGTGACCCACAGCGCCGCATAGGCTGCCCCGGCTCGACTGACCGGCTTGCCGGTCGACGGGCTCTGATAGACGTGGGTGAGCGAGGCCGCAGCCATCCCGGCCAGCAGTCCCACCGCCGCGCCGATCAGCTCCAGTCCAAGGCCGGTGCCGTGGGTGGCAAACGCCTTGAGGTAGAGCGGCACGATGCCTGCCGCCAGGAGCAGCGGCCGGGCGATGCGGAGCCGGCCGATCTTGCGGTGCGAGCCGAGGTCGGCTTCCAGGACCGCGACGAGTACGACGGCATTGACGATCATGGCGCTGGTGAGACCTGACATTTGAGGCTCCTCGGTAGCTGGTGCGGTATGTCTCGAGACTCGTCGCTCCGAGGGGATCTGGCGTCGGTGCACGGGCTGAGCTTCGGCATGAGGTCTGGTACCAGACGCTGGTACCAGAGATGGCCGAGCGTCGTACCGGATCTCCACCCGTGCTCCGACGCGGGCAGCTGCCCAGATTCCTAGCGTTGCGAATGGCCGGAAAACCCCTGGCCATCAACGGAAGGACCGCCCAATGCACGACATTGTCGTTGCTCTCGTAGTGGTCGCGATCGTCGTATACGTGATCGGTCGGCAGCTGGTCGGAGAGCCGCAGCGCGGCAGACGGCTGATCGTCCTGCCCGCGGTCCTCACCGTTATCGGCGCGGTCGATCTGCACTCGAGTCAGCGCCCGGTACGCCCCGTCGATGTTGCTTGCTTGGTCGTCGGCGGTCTCATCGCGGCGGGGATCGGCCTGGCACAGGGCCGCGTCATGCGGTTGGAGTCGCGAGACGGGTCGCTATGGGCGCAACTGCCACTCAAGGGTCTGTGGCTGTGGGCCGGACTGGTGGTCTCGCGCGTCGCGATGATCGCGGTGGCTGTCAGCGCGCACGCTCACGTCGCGTCGTCCAGCTCTGCGGCCCTGCTGATGCTGGGGATCAACCGGTTGAGCCAGGCCGCCGTCGTGGCGCCGCGAGCCGTGGCCGCCGGGATCCCGTTCGCGCCCGAGAAGGACGGGGAGCCGTTCCTCGGCGCGATGTTCGCTGGTCGACACGACGACCGGTGAGCGTCGGGAGGCCGACAGGCCACACTGGCGTCATGCTGCGCGCCGCAACCTGGTTGGTTCGGGTGGTTGTACTCGTCGTGGTGGGCGTCGAGTGCTTCACCGGTTCGACGGCCCACGGCAGCGCACTGGTCGTCCAGGCCGTCGCGTTCGCGATCGGCTCGGTGTTGGTGCTCGTATGGGGTGCGTTGGTTCGCTGGCGGCCCGATCACCCCAGCGTGGAACGGCTGCTTCCTTGGTTGTTCGCCGCGATGGCCGCCTGTTCCGCTCCGTGTACGGCGACAGACGGCGGCGCGTTGATCGCCTTCGGTTTCATCGCGGTGATCGGTGCCGGCACCGAGTCGAGACTGGCCACGGGATGGATCGCGACGGCTACCGGCATCGTGGCCATTGTCGCGGGAGGCCTTGTGGTGGGCGCGAGTACGGCGGCGACCCTGGGCTACTCGGTCCTGCTCGTCTTCGGGCTACTCGCCGGTCACAACCGAAGGTCGTATCGGCTGCAGGCTGAGCACGCGTCGGCTCTCCTCGAGCAGTCCGAGCAACTACGTGCTGAGCAGCGTCAAGTGGCGGTTCTCGACGAACGCAACCGGATCGCTCGTGAGATCCACGACGTGTTGGCGCACTCGTTGGGAGCGCTGAGTATCCAGATCCAGACTGCCCGCGCCGTGCTATCGGATCAGCACGACGTCGATCGGTCACTGACGATGCTCGAGGCGGCGCAGCGGATGGCAACCGACGGGCTCACCGAGGCCCGTCGTGCCGTCCACGCGCTGCGCACGGACAGCCGCCCGCTGGTCGACGAACTGACGTCGCTGGCCGGCAGTCGGGATGGCCGACGGCGCGAGGCAGTTCAGTTCATCGTGGGCGGGCAGCCCCGCCCACTCACGCCAGACGCCGAGCTCGCTCTGTTGCGCACCGCACAGGAGTCGTTCGTCAACGCGGCCAAGCACTCTGCCGGCCAGCCCGTCCATGCCAGCCTCCACTACGCGGAGTCGCAGACGACCTTGACCGTCACGAACTCACTGGTGACGCCTGGGGATTCACCCCGGACCGTCGGCACGATCGATGGAGGGTACGGGCTGGTCGGGATGCGTGAGAGGCTGCTGCTCTTGGGAGGTTCGTTGACGGCCGGTCCGAACTCCGATCGCTGGATCGTGACCGCTGTGGTGCCCCAGTGACAGCCGCCGTACCGGTCCTGCGGATCATCGTCGCGGACGACCAGAACAGTGTTCGCGAGGGACTGGTCGTCCTGCTTGGCCTACTGCCGGACATCGAGGTCGTCGCCTCGGCCGCAAACGGTCAGCAAGCCGTCGACCTGGTAGCCGAACACCAGCCCGACGCGATCCTGCTCGACCTGAACATGCCGGTCCTCGACGGCGTCGAGACCGCGAAGATACTTACTGCACGGCATCCCGAGGTGGCGATCGTGGTTCTCACCACGTACGCGGACGACGTGAACGTGATGGCGGCGCTGCGGGCCGGTGCGCGCGGCTACCTGACGAAGGACGCCGACCGGGCGGAAATCGCTGGTGCCTTGCGAAGCGCAGCAGCTGGCCTATCGGTTTTCGACCCGAGCGTTCAGGCCGCGTTGTTGGCCGCGGCCGGTTCTGCGCCCGCTCAATACGCGAGCCGAGCCGAGCCGCTGCCGGACGGCCTGACTCCCCGTGAGGCGGAGATTCTCAGTCTCATTGCACGAGGAATGACAAACCCAGAGATCGCCGACGCGCTCGTGTTGAGCAGCCACACCATCAAGACGCATATCAACCGGATCTTTGCCAAGACCGACTCCCGAGATCGAGCGGCGGCTGTTCGGTACGCCCAAGCCCATCAGCTGGGCTAGCCCGGACCGCGACGTTGGCGACGTGGACCCGAACTGACCGCTAGCTGCAGGAGGAGTCGAGCGGGGTGAAGTCGGCGTTGTAGTCATCGACGCAGGCGATCGGCCCACCGACTGATGGGGGAGCGTCGAGCTCGGTGTTGGCGATCTTCACGCCGGGGTCCCCCTCGTCGGACAGCGAGATCGTGGGTTCGCCGCTCAGCGCGGAGGTTGCCGCGAACGTGCTTCCCGTTACTGCTAGTGGGATTCGCGTCAAGACGCCGAGGGATGGGGAGTTGCCCGAGACGTCGACCGTCGTGTCGATGATGTTGGCTGATCCGTCGCTACCGAAGACATCGATGCCGACCTCGCCGGGCGCGGAATTACCGGTCTGCGTGGTCTCGACTCGGACATCATCGACGGTCCAACCCGGCTCCGGGTCGATGCCCTGGATGGTCTCGCCGGAGCCTGGACCCGAGGTGGTCCAAAGCATCTGAACGGTCAGGTTGCTGACCGTATTGGATCCGCTCTGCCCACCGATCACGCCGTCGTCGTTGGTGCCGATGATGGTGGTGACGTTCTCACCGGCGCCGTTCAGCTCCACGTCGGGCGGAAGGACGAGGAAATGCTGCACGCCCAGGTCGTAGACACCGGGCTCGACGAAGATCTCGTAGGGGTTGGCCGCCGACGGTGCCGGTTTCGCGCTCGCTAGCGCGATGGCTGCCTGGAACAGCGCCGTTCCGCTGGCCGTAGCCGTGGCGGCAGGGCTGACCGTGATGATGCGCTTGTAGTCCAGGCCAGTTGCCCCGGTCTCGCCGCGCGCGCCGCGCTTTCCGGTGGGCCCTCGCTGACCGGTGGTGTTCCAGTGCAGCTCGCTCTGGCCTTTTGCACACTGACCTCCGGACTTGAGGTAGTGCAGAACCCGACCCTTCCGCGGCGGGGCGACACAGGCATGGATCACCCCGTGCTGTGAGGCTCCCGGGGATGATGCCTTGGATGGATGCCCGCCGGATGCCGCCAGGCCAACACCAGTGCCGATGATCATCAAGCTGGCAACGCCAGACACGACGACATGAGCCCGCGATCCGATGCGCATAGAGTTCCCTCCGCGGACGGCCCCTGAGAGGCCGGATCCCCCTGCCTCATTCGGCGCCACGGACGCGCGCCTTGAATCTGAGGGCAGGCGCGGCTACGTGCCGGCGAAGGTGCGGCGGTAGGAGTTCGGAGTGGTATGGACGGTACGTCGGAAATGCTTGCGGAGGTTGTCCGCCGTACCGAAGCCGCTCCGGTCGGCGACGTGGTCGATGGACAGGTCGGTCGTCTCCAGCAGCCGCTGCGCGCGTTCGATCCGCTGCTGCAACAACCATCGGTACGGCGTGGTGCCGGCGCTCTCACCGAAGCGCCGCGCAAAAGTTCGCGGGCTCATGGCTGATCGGGCGGCGAGGTCGTGGATCGTTACCGACTCGTCGAGGTGTGACCGCGCCCATCCGAGCGCTTCGGCGAACAGGTCGGCCCCGGCATAGCTCGGCATCGGCGTGTCGATGTATTGAGCCTGATCGCCGTCACGGTGCGGCGGGACGACGAGGTCGCGGGCCACCGTGTTGGCGATCTCGGTGCCGTAGTCCTGCCGGACGACATGGAGCAGCAGGTCGATGCTCGCCGCGCTACCGGCTGAGGTCAGTAGGTCGCCATCGTCGACATACAGCACACTCGCGTCGAACTCCACCAGCGGGTACTGACGGGCGGCGCTCTCGCATTCGGACCAGTGGGTGGTGGCGCGGCGTCCGTCTAGCAGGCCGGCGCTCGCCAGGATGGACGCGCCGGTGCACAGCGACACGATGCGCTGGCCGCGGCGATGGGCTCTTCGCAGCTCGTCGAGGATCACCGGCGGGACCTGGTCGGGCAGATCCGTCGGCAGGACGACGATTGTGCCGGCGCGCCGGATGCGGTCGATTCCATAGGGCACGTCGATGCTGAACCCGGCATCGCTGCTGACCAGTCCGGGTGCGGCAGCGCAGAGCGACAAGTCGTACCAGGCACTGTCGAACAGCTCTCCCATACTGAACCCGAAGACGTCGCAGGCCACGCCGAGCTCGAACATCGCCACGCCGTCGTACGCCAGCACAGCGACCGCGCGGGCTCTCTTGCTGCCTGGACCAGGCTTGGCAGTATTAGCGTGCATAGTGGCAATCTTGCCACTTCCGCTTCCCCGCTGGCAAGCCGATGATCGAGTCATGAACACCACGACATCCCTGAAGGGCAAAGCACACTCGATCTCGGTGACGGTGCCCGCCGACACCGGATGGGTCCGCGCGCTCGCCCGAATCAAGGCGACGTCGTTGGATCGACGGCTTGCGGCCGGGGAGACCCCGCCGTCGGACCGACTGCTTGCCGCGCGCGCCCACCTGATCGTTGGGTGGCAAAGCCGACAGCGCCTCGCCGACGACTGGGAGCGCCTGCTCACGACCGCTCGTCGGCCGATCGTCCCGCGAAGCCCTCGGCTGTCGATCCCGTCCACGACAATCCTGCCTGCCGAGCACCATGTTCGAGAACTCGTCGCGCTGATCCGTCAACCCGGCCGGGTCAACGCTCAAGGCATCGCGCTTGCCCGACTTCTTCTCGCGGATGGCGCCGGACCGGTGTACAACCCACGCCGATCAGCTGAGTTGGTTCCGGCTCTTCAAGCGGCTGCCAGAGTCCTCGCGATCGGCGATCCGGATCGCGGTGATCGCCTGAGCGCGGTCGGTCGACCGCTAGCGTGACTGGGTGAACAGCCAGCGAGTGCCCGGTGGGGTGGTGCACAAGCTTCCTGCCGACCTGCGCCAGGCGCTTACTGCCAACACCACGGCGCTCGACGCGTGGATGGACATCACGCCGCTCGCCCGCAACGAGTTCATCTGCTGGGTCGAGGATGCCAAGCAGGAGAAGACCCGGGAACGTCGGATTCGCCGGACCAACGAGGAGCTGGAAGAGGGTCAACGTCGTCCCTGCTGCTGGCCTGGGTGCAAGCACCGTGAGCCCACCGGCAAGTAGTTAATGCGTGTCACGACGACGTGGGACGCTGCTCGGATGGATCAGCGAATCAGCCTGGTGACGTTGGGCGTGACGGATGTTTCACGAGCCCGCCGGTTCTACGAGCAACTGGGATGGCAGGGTCAGGAGGTCGAAAAGACGGTCTTCTTCCAAGCCGGCGGAATGGCGATTGTCCTCTGGGGCGCCGACAAGCTGGCAGCGGACGCGGGCATTGGCGAACGGGCGGCCGACGGCTTTCGGGCCGTGGCACTCGCCCAGAACGTCCGTTCCACGGCGGAGGTCGATGTCGTCATCGCGGCTGCGGAGCGCGCTGGCGCCACCGTCACCAGCCCTCCCGCCGATACGTTCTACGGCGGCTATGCCGGATACTTCACCGATCCGGACGGGCACGCCTGGGAAATCGCGTACAACCCCGGCTTTGAGCTCACCGACGACGGCTCGCTCATTCTCCCCGACTTCGGCACGTAGGCGGCGCCGGTCAGCGCCGGGCGCTGAGGTAGTAACGAGCAAAATCCAGATATGCGCTGGTGATGCGGTGCCGGGTCCCGGCTGCAGTCGCGTGGTCATGCAAGTGGGCGTGTAGCGCGTCCCACCAGATGCTTCGACCGATCGCGAACCCGATGAATCCCGGGATCGGAGCCGCCACCTGCAGCCAGTGGTCGAGTTTGTCGTGAGGAGCATGTCGGCCGAGGACGACGCATCGTGCTCGCCGTCCACCGCGCTCTGCCGTCGCTACCACCGCCACCGCGTCGTCGTGCCGGTCGAGGCCTTCCACCTTCCAGATCGCCGGTTCGACGCCGCGGTCCTGCAGGTATTGCATGACAGTCACGGTGTGGCGTGGCCGCAGTTCGTCGTCGTACCGGTCGGTGCTGTCCGCGGTCGCGCGCTTGTCGGCGTCGGTCGCCGGCACCAGCAGCTCGAGGATCAAAGGCCGGCTGGCTGACGATGCCCACGCCGACACCTGAGCCAGCCGCTCGGCCTGTTGCTCCCTCAGTCCGGGGTCGAGGCCGGGGTTGTCGCGTACCAAGACCTTCGAGTAGTCGGCCGCGAAGAACTCCGCATGTCGCTGCCAGCCGTCGGGATAGGCGAACTGGAACCACTCCTCGCCACTCGCCTCGATCGGCATGCACAGCGTGATGGCGCCACCCGAGCTCGACGCGAGCTCGGCGACACTCGCGCCGTACTGCTCGTCGACCAGCATCCCGGGCGCAACTCCCGCCGGCAGCTGGGCGGCGGCGTCCAACAACGCCTGGTAGATCACCAGCTTGTCGGCGGTGATTCGGGCCGCCTCGGTCGGCGTCGGCGGTGCCGTCAACCCGTAGAGATCCCGCTCCAGGCTGTTGCGGTGGTCGGCAGCCAGGATGAACACCAACGGTTCCATGGCCAAACCCTCTCGGCTCGGAGTTCACAGCCGTCGATGCGACCGTATCCTCGCCGTCAGTTGGCGACCGAGTAGAGGTGCCATCGTTCCGGGATGCCCTTCAACTCGTGCTCTCCGGCATCCGCGAAGCTGAGACCGGCACCCAGCGTGAGGTCCTTGACGGTCGATGAAACGAGGACTTGGGCTGGCCCCGCCAGCGCTCCGATCCGGGCGCCGACGTGTACGGCGATACCCCCCACCTTGTCGTTGATCGTCTCGATCTCGCCGGTGTGTACGCCGATTCGAACGTCGAGGCCGAGGTCCTGCAGGCCAGCGATGATGGCTTCGCCGCACCGGACCGCGCGCGCGGGGCCATCGAATGTCGCGAAGAAGCCATCTCCTGCGGTGTCCACCTCGCTGCCCCGGTAACGAGCGAGGAGGCCACGCACGACGCTGTGATGGCGCTCAACCAGCTCACGCCAGCCACGGTCGCCGAGAGTCAAGGCCGACGTGGTCGATCCGACGATGTCGCTGAACAGCACGGTGGCGAGCACCCGATCGAAGGAGCGCTGCTCTTCGTCGATCTCCGCGATCAGCTCGCCGACGGAGGCCAGAATCGAGTCAGCCCGTCCGTACCAATGCAACGACCCTGAGGGGTTATTGGGAGGCCGGACCAACCGGGCTTCCCGAATGCCCACGGCCGCATCATCCGCGTGACGGGCTCGGTTCGGGCCATCCTCTTCGCGCCCGACGACGAGCGTCGGCACCTGGATGCTCGACAGCACACCCCGGACATCGACGGCACCGAACCGGTCCGCCTCGGCGACCAGGGCCCCGGGTGCTACCGAGGCGCGGCACCACGGAACGAACCAGTTCAGGAACTCGTGATCGTCCGAGAAGATCTCTCGGTAGTACAACGGGGTGCCCCACTCGTGACGGGCCCGCTCGTTCTGCTGCACCCAGTCCCGTCGCGCGTCCTCTTTGTCGTAGAAGGCGACGAAGGGGTCGCACAGGACAAGACCTGAGACTCGTTCGGGTCTCGAGGCTGCCAGCAGGATCGCGGCCGGCACCGTGACCGTCGAGGCAAAAATCACCGCCCGTTGCGACTCCGCCGCGTCCAAGACGGCGACCAGGTCGTCCACCTGCACCTCGAGCGGAGCCACGTCGCCCGGCGAGAACCGGTCCGAACACCCCCACCCACGCCGGTCGGTGTGGATCACTCGAGCCAGTCGCCCCAGCCCGTTGAGGAATCTCGCCAGGTAGGGGCTCGCCCAGTTCAGGTCGACGTGCGAGGTAAAACCCTGCAAATACACGAGATCGGTCCCGGTTTGGGCACCGAAGATCTGGTAGGCAAGCGCCACGTCGCCGTTCCAGGCGTACTGGACCTGGCTCGCCTGCACCAGGATGTCTCAGGCTTGTTCGGACGCGCGCAGCCGTTCGCACATCGCGAAGAGCAAGGCCTTCGTGATCTCCGGCTCCTCGTCGAGCAGCGGCGCAAAGTCCCAAGACACCAAGGAGATCGTCGTCATGGGGGTCTCTGCCACGACTGAGGCTGACCGAGGCTTGCCGTCGATGAGCGAGATCTCGCCGAAGTAGTCGCCCGGGCCCAGCGAGGGCCGGTTCACGCCGCGCACGGTGACCGCTGCCTGTCCTTCGAGGATCAGGTGGAACCCGACACCCTCGCGGCCCTCCGACGCGAGTTCCTTGCCGGCACCGTGCTGGACCACGTTCGCCGTGCCGGCGATCTTGGCGAGGGCTCGAGGCTTTACCGAGCCGAACAGCTTGGTGGCGGCAAGCGCGTCCCGTACGTCGGCGTCTGTGGTCATGAATGGCTCCCCTGGGCGATTGCTCGACTGAAGGGGAACCTTAACGGTCATCTCAGGCGGAGTGCGCAGTCACCGCGAGATTTCTGCGGGTATGTCATGAACCCGGCTCGCAGCGTCGAGCGGCTCGCTCCGTCTGGGTGTCCGGCGCTCTACCCTGCCCGGATGGACGGGGCCGGATGACGACGGGAAGCACCGGCGCCTCGCGCGGCCGCTACCGAGACGCGCTGCGTTCTCGGGACCTCAGACTTCTGGTGACCGCCGCCCTGGTCGACCAGGTCGGGAGCTGGTCCTACAGCGTCGTCATCGTGGTCACCGTCTACGAGCAGACGCATTCGCCGTTGTGGGTGGCAGGGCTCTCTGCAGCCCGGTGGGGCACCAGGCTGCTGTTGTCCGGCTACGCGGGTGTGATTGCGGACCGCTACGAGCGGATCCGAGTGATGCTCGGGTCAGCGCTGTCGTCAGGGATCGTGATGGTGGCCATGGCGGTGGCCGTCGGGCTCGGGTCGCCCCCCTGGGTGTTGCTGGCGCTGACGATCCTGTCTGCCGCCGCGGCCTCCCCGTACCAGTCGGCTGCAGGGGCGCTCGTCCCATTGGCCGTCACGGAGAAGGACCTGGCGGCGGCGAATGGGTTGTTCGCCACATTGGACAGTCTGGTCGTCGTACTAGGACCTGCGATCGGTGGCCTGGTCCTTCTCGCCGGCTCGGCGACAGTCGGTGTCGCGGTGAACGCCGCAAGCTTCTTCGCGGCAGCGGCGATCGTGGTTCGGCTACGGATCCGTTCCCGCGGAACCGCCGACCGGTCCAACAGCGTGGTGGGCGAGTGGCTGACCGGAATCCGGGCGCTCACAGCGCAGCGAGTGGCGCTGACCCTGGTGGCCTTTTGCGCGCTCGACTCGATGGTGTACGGCGCGAGCACCGTGATCTATGCGCCACTGTCCGTGCGGTTGGGCACCGGTGCCAACGGCTACAGCTATCTGCTCGCGGGCAGCGCACTCGGGGGAGTGCTTGCTGCGGCGGCTGCCAACCGGCTGGCCGCCCTGCCTCGGCTCGCACCGGTCATCATGGCGAGCATCACCCTCCAGGCGGTTCCCTTCGCGGTTTCGGCGTGGGTGCACTCGGCGGCGCCGGCCTTTGTCCTGCAGGTGATCTCCGGTGTCGGGATGGTCATCATGGACGTGCTCGCCATCACCGCGCTGCAACGGGACCTGGACAACGCCGTGCTCGGTCGTGTGTTGGGCGCGTTCGACGCGGTGTTCACCGCGACGGTCATGCTCGGGAGCTTCATCGGCGCGGTCGTGCTGTCCGGGTTCGGCGTCCCAGCCGTGCTGCTGGTGGTCGGTTTCGGAACGCCCGCTCTTGCACTCCTCGGGCTTCCGCTGCTGGTCCGAGGCGATCGGTTCTCCGCCGCCGAGGTGGCCCGGCTCGAGCCCGTCGTCGAGCTGCTCGGCCGGCTCGACCTGTTCGCGGAGGCGGGCCGCCCGGTCCTGGAGCGGCTCGCGAAGTCGGCCGAGCAGCGGCGGGTGCCGGCGGGGGTCGACATCATCCGGCAGGGCGATCCGGCGGACTCGCTGTGGATCCTCGCCGTCGGGTCGCTCGCCGTTCGCGCCGACACGGATACCGAAGTGCAGGAACTGCCCGCCGTGGCGGCTCCTGGGTACGTCGGCGAGCTCGGTCTAGTGAGAGAGGTGCCGCGCACCGCGACCGTCACGACGGCGAGCGATTGCGAGCTGCTGCGAATCGACGGCGCCCGGTTCCTCGCCGCCATCGAGTCGGCGCCACCGAGCACGTCGTTCATCACGTTGACCGGCGCCCGGTGGGAGCGCACCACCCCGACTCTCGGCTCGAGCTGATGATCGGGGGCTAGGCTTCCGGCGCGGGGGTGAGCCGTGACGAGTCCGGAAGATCTGCTCGACGAGCTGGTACGGCTGGCGGACTCTTTGGCGCCAGCCGTGCGTCCGGTCGGCACCGATGAGCTGCTGCGCTCGCTGACCGACACCGCCCGACAGCTGTTCGGAGCCGCCGCCTGCTCGCTTGCGTTACTGAGCGACGACGAGACCGAGCTCGTCTACACGACGGCCGCAGGAGCCGGCGCGGATGACGTGACCGGGATGCGGATCCCGTCCGACCAGGGAGTGGCGGGGTGGGTCGTCCACTCCGGCCAGCCGATCGCCATCAGTGACGTCGCCAGCGACCAGCGGTTCTCGCGAGCTACGGCCGAGCAGACTGGCTATGTGCCGGACGCGATCCTCGCGGTTCCGGTGGCGTCAGCGCGCCGCACGCTCGGGGTCCTCACCCTGCTGGATCGCGATGCCCGTCGGCCGGGTGCGGAGCAGGACATCGCGCTGCTGGCGTTGTTCGCGGATCAGGCTGCTCTCGCCCTGGAAAGTGTCCAGGCGTTCTCGCGGCTTGGCGGGCTGTTGCTGGAGGCACTCGCGGACGCGGCGGGCAACGACGGCGACTTGGCCGCGGCGGCGCGGCGGGTCGCCGCGGGCCGGCGTGGACCGGACGCTGATCTGGCCGCACTTGCTGGGCATTTCGCGGCGCTGGCGCAGCAGGGTGCCGCGGAACGGCGACTGGCCCTCGGCGTCCTGAACGAGGTCGCCTCCTACGTCGAACGGCGGGCGTCACGGACCCGCTGAGGCCGGCATGGTCCGAGGCGTTCGCGCCCGACGTGCTGCGCCGGGTCCGTCGGATCGATGTACCCGTCAGCAAGGAGTGGGCGTGGGGCGGCGCGACCGGCGCCGGGGTTGATGTTGCGATCGTGGACAGCGGCGTCGACGCTTCGCACCCCGCGGTCGGGTCGGTCGAGCAGGCGGTGGCTCTCACCTGGGACCCGGACGAGGAAGAGGTGAGCTACGACGTCGGTCCCCACGACGACCTCTACGGCCATGGCACTGCGTGCGCGGGCATCGTCCGGCAGGTCGCGCCGGACGCCAGGATCATGTCGGTGCGCGTCCTCGGGCAGCGGCTTACCGGCAAGGGCGTGGTGTTCGCGGCTGGGCTGCGATGGGCGATGGCGAGCGGCGCGAAAGTCGTGAACCTGTCCCTCAGCACCGGCCGCGAGGACTACTACGGCCTGTTCCACGAGATAGCGGACGAGGCCGCGTTCGCGGGCGTGACGCTGGTCTGCGCAACGAACAACGTCCCTGCCCCGACATATCCCAGTCAGTTCTCGTCGGTGGTCTCGGTCGCGGCGCACGACGGCAAGGATCCGTACTGCATCGATGTCAACCCGAACCCACCGGTCGAGTTCGGCGCCCCTGGCCTCGACTTGACGGTGCCGTGGCTGGGAGGCGGCACCATTGTGGCCACCGGGAACTCGTTCGCGGCGCCGCACGTCACCGGGCTCATCGCGCGGATACTCAGCAAGCACCCGCGGTTGACGCCGTACGAGGTGAAGACGGTGTTGCGTGCCGTGTCGACCAACGCGGAGGCGGGTGACGATGACATCTGAGTCCACCATCAGCGCCCTGCTGGCGGGTACGCCGATCTTCGCGGGTGTCCCCGCCGAAGCGCTGGACGAAGTCGTGGCTGCGTCGAGGCGGCGGAGCTATGCCCGCGGGCAGGTCATCTTCTCGGCAGGTGATACGTCGGAGCACCTGCTGCTGGTCGTGACCGGTCGCATCAAGGTGGTGGTGCGCTCAGCCGACGGCGGCGAACTTGTCCTCGCGCTGGTGGGTCGCGGTGGCACCGTCGGCGAGCTGGGCGTCATCGATGGGGGGAGCCGTTCGGCAGACGCCGTCATGCTCGACGCCGGCGATGTCTTGCTCGTCTCTCGTCCGATCGTGCTCGGATTGCAGGCGCGGTTCCCCAGCGTCACGGAAGGACTGCTCACCCTGGTGTCGTCCGGGTTCCGCCGGTTGACGGAGGCCACGGCGGACCTCGCCTTCTTGGACCTGCCGCGTCGGGTCGGCAAGGCCTTACTCAACCAGGAGCGCGACGCGAACGGACTCATCACGATGCCCTTGAGTCAGGAGCAGTTGTCGCACCTGGTCGTAGGCACCCGGCAGAGCGTCAACCAGGCGTTGCGAGGCTTCGAGCGCCGCGGTTGGATCCAGGTCGACGGCCGCCAGGTCCGGATCGGTGATCCGGAGGGCCTTGCGCATTTCTGCGGCGAGGACCTGTCGGAGAGTTGACACCGAAAATGTCGGCTAACCGACAGACACCGCGCGGCCAGCACGGCAATCTGATGTCACCGGTAACCGGACCGGGCCTTCGAAGGAGACAACATGAGCGACGAGAGCATCGACGACGTGCAGGGTCATCACCGGACGCCGCCGGTCGTCGAGGACGACAACGATGACGTGCAGGGTCACCACCGGACGCCGCCGGTCGTCGAGGACGACAACGATGACGTGCAGGGTCACCACAGGACGCCGCCGGTCTTCGAGGACGACGATGACGTGCAGGGCCACAAGCGCGCAGAGCCCTAAACGTTGGGGGTTCGCGATGCCCGCGGGGGCGCGCATCGCGTGTGGGGGGTTAGAGACGGTGCGGACTGCTCATCAGTCCGCACCTTCTCTATGCGTGGAGCTCAATGGGTAGGACAGCGCGCTAGTCGCTGACCACCATGGCCGGCGTACCTCGCATCGCCGCGATTCGGCTGATCGCCGGTCTTGCCGCTATCGCCTCGAGGAACGGCTCGGCGATCGCCAGCTCCGCCTCAGCAGCCGCCACATTGTGGTCGGCGAGGAGCCGCTCGGCGAGGTCCAGTCGGGCAAGGGCGGCCGGCAGACCAGCCCCGGCAGCATCGAAAGCGTCCACCGCTGCGCGAGCGGCTGATGTGTCCTCGTCGAGTACCGAGCGCGCTTGCAGAAGCGACCCGCTGATGATGGCGAAGCGCTGCCCCATGGACAGCGACTCGAGTTGTCCGGTCAGGCCACGGAGTCGGTCATGTTGGTGGAACGACGCGAGCATGTCGACAGCGAGGGCAAACGCCAATGGCATGTCCTCCTGGGCCAAGCCGAGAACCATCATCCGTTTCACAGCGGTTTCGGCAAGTGAGCCGGCGGCTTCCTCGTCACCGGCGAACCCGCCGACCACCGCTTCTCGCATGCACCACCAGGCACTTGCAACGGGGTCCGACGAGTCTTCGGCGTCGGCAACAGCGGGTAGCGCCAGATCCGGCTCACCGAGGCGCCAGGCGAGGACGGCGGAGCCAGCCGCGAGGTAGGCCTCCCAGTCATGGAGCGGGCTGTGCCCGTCACTGCGGGCCCGCTCGATCATGTCCTTCGCCAGCGCGATCGCTTCGGGAGTTCCCACTTGAGCAGCGACCATGACAAGCTGGGCCGCCAGAGGGACGCTGTGCAAGCCGAGCGCCAGCTGCCGCCGGTTGCCCTCGACCACGGTGTCCCATGCCTCCAGCGGTCGGTCGTTGCCGAGCGTCGCTGCGAGGTTCAGCAACGCGGACAGGCCCTTCGGATCTCTCTCATCCAGGAGAGGGACCACGGCACGGCGGACCAACGTGGCCAGTCGTCGATATCCAGCGAGTCCGTAGTGCATCGACATCGACGTCAGGTAGATCGCGAAGTCGGCATCGTCGCCGTACCGCTCGATGTCGTCGAGACCTACCTGGGTGGCCTCACGCGCGAGTACCGGGTCTCCGAGACCCTGCGCGCACAGGCAGAGGGACCGGGTGCACTGGGCCAGGATGTGCACCCTCTCGGGCCGTCCGATACAGGCCTGCTGGATGTCGACCAGCGTTTCCCGAGCCGCGGCGGCCTGACCGGCAAGGACTTCGACCGTCGCACTTGCCAATCGCAACGCCAACAGCTCGTCCTCGCGTCCCAGTCGCTCTGCCAGCTCGACCGCAGTCGTGAGCCGTGCCAGCGATGAGGCCAGTCCGATGCCCAGCTGAGGCGCGATCTCAGCTCGGCTCAAGGTGACACGAATCAACGTGTCATCCGGGGGACCCAGATCCAACAACCTGTCGTAGAGCGCAATGGCGTTGCGGGGTGCACCGACCGACGCGGCCTGGATCGCTGCTAGCTCGAGCAGCCGCTGCGCCTCCGTCGTTGCCTGTTTGGCCTGCGGGGTGTCGGGCATTGCAGCGACGGCGTCGAGGTAGTGCTCCGCGATGACCGCGGCGAGGCTCTCGCTATCGGGCTGCTCGGACAGAAACGCTGCGACAGCCAGGTGGCGGCTCTGTCGGTCCCGGCGCGACAGCGTCTCATGAGCCACCGTGCGCAGCAGGCCCTGGACGAAGCGGAACTGGCCGCGTTCCGGTGACCGCGGGTCGGCTTCGACGGTGAGGATCTCCTTGTGCCGCAAGCTCTCTAGCACTGAGGTCAGGTTGATGTCGGATGGGGCCAGACACGCGATGCCCTCCACAGTGAAGGTCAAGCCCAGAACACTCGCATCCTGCACGGTCCGGCGTTCAGCATCTGACAGAGCGTCCAGGCGCGCCGCCAGCAAGGCCTGCAAGCTGGCGGGAGGGCCGAGCGCATCGAGGTCGATCCGACTGGCAGCGGCCTCGTCGACGGTGTAGCGGCCATCTCGCGGCACGACGACATCCCGATCGATCAACGCGCGCATCGTCTCGACGGCATACAGCGGCGTGCCTTCCGCCCGCCGGATCAGCTCGTCCCGCAACACGGGCGACAGACCCTCCACGAGGCCGTCGAGCAGGTGCTCCATCGCCGTGGTGGACAGTGGCTCGAGGTACAACGTGGTCGACCGCCGACCGGCGCCGATCCCCGGCCGGAGGGCTGTCACCTCAGGTCGCGCCAGTGCCACGATGAAGATGGGTGCCCGCGCCGCTTCGAGCACATGGTCGAGGAAGTCGAACAGTCCCTCGTCGCCCCATTGCAGATCGTCGATGACGATCGTGATCGAGTTGCCGGATTCGTGGAGCGACTCGAGGAAGGACCGCCAGCAGGCGAAGAGGTCGGCCTGCTCGAACCTGCGGTCCGTGAGACCGAGCAGGCTCTCGAGTCGTGGTGCGATCACGGCCCGATCGCGGGGATCCGTGACATGTTCGGCGAGCCGAGCCTCCAGAACGGAACGGGCCGTGGCCTCGTCGTCGGTGTCGGAGAGGCGGAGCAGGTAGCGGATCAGCTCGGCGACGGTGCGGCCGGCGACACCCTCTCCGTAGGACAGGCATCGGCCGCGCATCCAGTACGTCGTGTGGGTGGGGATCGCGTCGACGTACTTCTCGAACTCCCATGCCAGCCGTGACTTGCCGATACCAGGCTCGCCTGCAATCAGGAGCAGCCGGGGGCGAGTGTCCTCGATCGTGGCGTGGAAGAGCTCCTTCACCATCCGTAGGTCGCGGTCGCGACCGACGAAGGGTGCCTCAAGCCCGTCCACGCGCTGGTCACCACCGACGACGCCGGTGGTGCGAACCGCATGGAACAGCGGGACGTGGATGGACTTCCCCTTGAGCTCGAACGACCCGACCGGCGAATACGCCAGCGAGGCGCTGGTGAGAGCTCGCGTCGTGTCGTCAACCCAGACCTGGCCGGGCGCCGCCACGGACTGGACGCGGGCAGCGGTGTTGACTGCGTCGCCGGCGACCATGCCCTCGCCGACGGCTCCCAGAGTGACCGCGACCTGGCCGGTCGTGATTCCGACTCGCATGGTGAGTCCCTCGACGCCCGACTCTTCACCTAGCGCCGTCACAGCGCTCGCCAGGTCGAGGCCGGCCCTAACCGCTCGCTCGGCGTCGTCCTCCCGGGCGGCCGGCACCCCCCATACGGCGAACACCGCATCACCGATGAACTTCTCGACGGACCCGCCGTACCGTTCGATCACCGCGCGGGCTCGGTCGAAGTACGCCGACAGCAGCTCCCGGACCTCCTCGGGGTCGCGCGACTCGGAGATGGTGGTGAAGCCGACCAGATCCGCGAAGAGCAAGGAGACGATGCGCCGTTCGGCGACTGGGCTCGGCACCGGCGAGGCCGGCGCGACTGCCTCGGTCGGCGGCGCCAGGTCATGCAACGGCGTACCGCACTCCGCGCAGAACCGGCCACCAGCCGACAACGCGCCGCACGACGGGCAGCCCGCAGCGACCGGAACGCCACACGCCGCGCAGAACCGGGCGCCATCGGTCAGCGCCGATCCGCACGCGGTGCACGCTGCGTCTTGCACCGGATTACCGTACCTTCGTCGACCGCTCTCGGTCCGCGTGTCTTTCAGAACGGGCGCGAGTGCCGCAGTGCGGGTTGCACCATTGCTGGTTGGGACGGCCGCGCAGATACAGCTGCCCGCATCCGGGGGCGTCGCACAGCGCGAGCGTCTCGAGCTCGGGCCCACTGAGGAGCTCGACGACTGCCGTAGCGAGAGAGCCGAGCAGTCGGGTCGGGGGATCGGCCTCGCCCACTGAATGGACGACCACGTCGTCGGTATGAGCTCCGAGGAGTCGGATGGCCGGGGCGGCGAGCACGAGGTGGTTCACGGCCGTGACGTCGGTGGCAGGAAGTGACCGGTGAGTGGCGGCTGCCCGCAACAGTTCTAACGCGTGGTCTCGGGCGCCGACGAACTCGGTGACGAGATCGTCGTCGACCTCGGCTTCCACGGGAACCCGGCCAGATTCGTGATCCAGCCACACCTCGAGCTCGGCGGCAGACGTGATCAGCTCGACGTAGCGCATGCCGCGACGTCGGACCGTGTTCGCAAAGTCCAGGGCGAGGTGGTCACCGAGCCAGCTCCACTGCTCGACCGCCACAGTGTTGAGTGTAACTGACGGTTTTCTCTCCGTAAACCGTGGGTATCTCGTGGTGATGAGGTCCGAGATCGCCGCGGTGGGGGCGCTGTGTCTGGTCCAGTTCGTCGATGTCATGGGCGTGACGGTCGTCGTCACCGCGTTGCCGACGATGCTGGCTGACCTGCATGCACCGGCATCGTCGGCGACCACGGTGTCGACCGGCTACGCCATGTTCTTCGGCGGCCTGTTGATGCTCGGGGCGCGACTCGGTGACCGCTTCGGCCATCGACGGACCATCATCGCGAGCTTCGTCGGCTTCGCCGCGGCGTCATTCCTCGCCGCTTCCGCCGGCTCGGTCGCCGTACTGGTCATTGCTCGTTGCTTGCAGGGGGCGGCCGCCGCGGTGTCCGTGCCGTCCGCCCTGCGGCTCATCACGACGATCACTGCCGAGGGACCGGCCCGACGGCGGGCCGTAGCCGCTTGGAGTGCGACGGGAGCGGCGGCGGGTGCTAGCGGCTTCGTCGTGGGTGGCGTCCTCATCGAGCTGGCCAGCTGGCGGCTCATCTTCTGGATGAATCTCCCGCTGGTAGCGATCTTGGCTGCCCTCATTCTGTGGGCAGTGCCACGCGACGTTGACCAAGCGGCGACCGTGTCGCTCGATATTGCCGGATCTGCCACGTTGATCGCGGCGGTGATGGCCGTCATCGTCGGTACGACGCTCGTCCCTCAACCGGGCAGGTGGACCTTAGGCGTTGCGCTCATCGTCCTGGCTGGTGCGTTGGTCGCCGTGCTCATCACCATCGAACGTCGCGCCGCTGATCCCGTGTTGCCGGCCGCGGTACTGCGGCTTCCCACTCTCCGACGAGGTGCGCTCGCAGCGTTGCTCAACACCGCCACGACGAGTTCGGTGCTCACACTCGCGACGCTGTATCTGCAGGACGTCCGGCACCTCAGGCCCGTCGCCGGTGCCGAGGCGTTGCTCCCGTTCAGTCTTGCCGTCATCGCCGGGTCCACCGTTGCCGCTCCGGTTCTCCGCCATGTCCGTCCGGCTCGAGCTGTCACGTTGGGCCTGGCGCTGATCGCGGTAGCCGACGGCTCGCTGGCGGCGGTCGCCGATGTCGGTCACGCCCTCTCTGTCGCTGTCGCCGTCGCAGGTGCTGGCATCGGGTTGTCGTCCGTGGCCGCTACGACTCTCGGAACCGCCGGACCCACCGCCTGGCGCAGCGCTGCTTCCGGCGTCCTCAACACCGCCGCGCAGCTCGGCACTGCAATCGGGATCGCGATCCTGCTGCTCATCGCCAGCGCCACGACTGGGGTCACCGGGCACGGCGCGACCGGGCCGGTCATCGCCTGGACCGTTGCCGGGATCGTCGCCGCCGTCGGAGCACTCGTCTACTTGCGACCACCCGGCCCCCGACGACCTCGGGGCCTGCGTCGAGGTTGACCGAGCTCGAGGGGTGTTCCTGAGGCCGTCGTTTCGATAAGGTCCGGAACTACTTGACGAGAGGTGGTCGAGGGTATGGCTCCAGCAGATCAGTACGACGCGATGGGCGGCCCAGAACCAACCCCGCCGGGCGATGACGCTCTGGGCGGGAACGAGCCGACACTCGAGGGCCAGGACGTGATGGGTGGTCCTGAGCCCACCTTGCCGGGGCAGGATGCCCTGGGCGGGGATGAGCCGACGCTCGAGGGCCAGGACGCGATGGGCGGTAACGAGCCCACCCCGTCAGGCGGCGACGTCTTCGGCGATCCCGGCTAGGACCCAAAGCTCAGGCTCGAGCCGATCGCGAGTGGGCGATGCTGACGTACCAAGAGCCGCCTGCGAGATTTCCCGCTGCCAGTAGCAAGAAAAAGGCCGCCCATCCGTAGACGCCGTACGCGAGGCAGATAAAGCCAGCGAGGGCCGCGAGCAGGCCGCCAGCGATATGCAGGCGCCCGAAGGCAATGAGGTGGCGGAAGGCGATCGGATTGATGACGCGTTGCATGCCATGTCGTGGCGGAGTTGACCACCATCCGCGAAGGCCGCTGGCAGCGGTGCCATCGTTCGGTGTATTCATCGCGGGACCTCCTGATCGGCTGCGGGGTCGCACGCCCGACCTCTGGTTAAAGTGATATCACCTTGATATCAGGTCGTCAAGGAGACGAGGGATTGACCATGGCCGACGGCATCACCACTCTTGCGACCGAGGTCGGCGAGGCATATCTGAGTGCCGAGAGCGCCGGGGACCGAGCGCTTGTAGTCAGTGCCTATGAGCAGCTGCAGGCGGAGACCGACGCTCTCTTCTCCACGCTCGTCGATAGGGACGTCGCCGACCCGCTGCGGGTCGCCTTCACTCGTTGTCGTGAACCGTATGACAGTGACGCGGAACTCATCGCGGCGGTGCGTGCGACTCGTGTCCTCGAGATCACGACCGCGGCCACCAATGCGTCACGGCTTCATCCCGTATTTGGCTGCGAGTGCGGCGGGCCCTTCGACCGATTCCGGGCCGTCCACGACGCCATCGGTCATGCGGGCGCCGGTTTCGGGTTCGAGCTCGGCGATGAGATCGCTGCGTGGCACGTTCAGGACCGGCTGCACGGCGCCCTTGCGGGCTGGGCCCTCGCCACCGAACTGCTTGCCGTGAACAGCGCGCGGTCGGTTATCGGCGAGGCACCAGAGCACGCGGCGAAGCTCCTCGAACCCGAACTGCTGGGGAGCTCGCGAGCACGATTCCGTCGACTTTGTTCACCCGATGTAGTCTCGTAATTGCACGCACAACTAACAAAGGTAGGCAATGCAACTCACGATCGACAGCAGTCAAAGCCTTGACGACGTCCTCCGTGTCGTCGGTTCAATGTTCAACGTCACGATCACCGCAGCCGGACCTGATTCTGAGGCCACGCGGTCAGCAAGAACGTCCAGGCGATCGTCGTCGTCGCGACGTTCCACGGCAAGTCGTTCGGCCCGACGCCTGGCGTCACCGGCGGAGGTGCGGGCTTGGGCCGTGGCTCATGGTCACAGCGTGAACGGTCGTGGCCGAATCCCGGCCGCCATCGTCTCGGCATTCGAGGCCGCCCACTAGGTACGTCCTCAGCACTTGGGAACAGCCCGCGCCGGACATCGGCGCGGGCTTTCCTGCGTTTCTGACGGCAGCACTGGCCAAACTTCCGGTCAGCCACCCGCGGCGCCGGTCGGCTCCGCCAGAAGCCGGATGTCGCGAGCGATCTGTTCGTAAGGCCTTACGGCGTCGACCAACGGTGCCTCCGCCGTGGTGACGGCGGCGGCATAGCGGGCGGCTGACACGGCGATGGCACCGGCAGGGTGTTGCCGCTCTCGGGCCGGCGACGGTTGAACGGGGATCAGGGGACCGACCGTGAGGGTGCGAGGGTCCGGACAGGTCCAGGCGCGCTGGGCGGCGTCAGTGTCGCACCGATCGTTGCCCCGATTCGGACATTCCCTCCCGCAGTATCCAGTCGGGCCCAGGACAGCAACTACCGGGAGGCTTGGTGCTGTGGTAGGGCTTGGGTTGGCATGAGCCACATGCGAGTGGAGGTGGCAGTGGCCGAGCCCACGCAGGCCCCAGAGCGAATGTTGGTGTCGTACTTCATCGTCTCCAACGACGTCGAGCGTTCCCGGCGGTTCTATACCGAGGTACTCGGCGGCAAAGAGGTCTTCGGCCCAGTGCCCACCAATGTCGCGCTCGCCAACAGCTTCATCGTCATCAATGCCGGCGGCGGCCCGACCGACGACAAGCCCACGGTCACGCTTGAGACGCCAGCCGATCCCGACCGGATCAGCAGCTTCCTCAACATCCGAGTCACGGACATCCAGGCTGTGTACGCCGAATGGAGCGCTCGGGGTGCTGAGTTCTTGACGCCGCCGAAGCAGCACGAGTACGAGATCCGTTGCTATATAAGAGATCCCGACGGTTACATCATCGAAGTCGGGCAGACCACCGACCCGAAGGGAGACTGGTGGCCCGATGGCTGGCCACTGATCAGCACCAACGGGACATCCGACTGAACTCGTCTCCTGGAGGTGTCAGATGGCCGAGCTCCCATCACCGCCTGAAGGGATCGTGCTGGCCCACTTCATCGTCTCCGACGATGTCGAGCGCTCTCGCCGCTTCTACACGGAGGTGCTCGGCGGCAGGGTGGCCTTCTCCGGTCCGGGCGGGTTGACCTATGTCGCACTGTCCAATACCTGGATCATCATCAACGTCGGTGGGGGCCCGACCGACGACAAGCCGACGGTCACCCTGCGGACGCCACGCTCGCCGGACGAGGTGAGCAGCTTCCTCAACATTCGGGTCAAAGACATCAACGCCGTGTACGCGGAATGGAGCGCTCGGGGTGCTCACTTCCTGACGCCGCCCAAACAGCACGAGTATGAGATCCGGTGTTACATCCGGGATCCCGATGGTCACCTGATCGAAGTTGGCCAGACCACCGACCCATCAGGCGACTGGACACCCGCTGAGTGGCCGTCGAGCAGCCCCGGCGCATGACCACGGCAATCATCGGGACTGGAGTCATCGGATCGGTCATCGCCCGCCAGCTGGCTGCCGGTGGCGAGGACCTTCAGCTCTCGAGCGCCGATCCTGAGTCAGTGCGAGCTCTGGCCGAGAGCATCGGCAGGGGTGCGGTCGCGGCCGTCGACAACGGCGACGCGTTGCAGGGCGCCGATGCTGTCGTCCTCGCGCTTCGGTTTGTCGTGCTCAAGAGCGTCATTGACGGGATTGCCGACCGACTGACCGACAAGCTCGTTGTGGTTCCGAGCAACCCCGTCGGTCTTGACGCTCAGGGAAACGTGGTGCCTCTACTGCCGGAAGGCAGGTCCTCTGGCCAGGTTGTCGCCGGGTGGTTGCCGGCCGGGACGCGCCTGGCCCTGGCGTTCGGAACCATGTCTGCCGATCTGTTCGAGTCCGCCATCAATCGATCGCCGGAGCCGGCGGTCCTGTTCTACGTGACCGACGACGACCGCGCTGGCGAGGAGGTCGAGCGGTTGATCCGTTCGGCAGGCTTCGCGCCGGTGAAGGTCGGCGGACTCGAGCAGTCCGGACGACTCGAGGTCGGGGGCGACCTGCACGATCTCGTACTCGGCGCCTCAGAAGGGCAGCGGTCGATCGCTCCAGGATCGCCCCACCGCGCCGGCGGTGGTTCCCGGGCCGACAATCCCTAGTCGGCGATCCGCCCGCGGCGATGCGGATGGTCGTCGTGCCGGGCGGGCCAGTTCAGACCGATATCAGCCTTACTGGGCGGTTCTCGAACCATCGGGCGCTGTGTGGCGATTGACCGGTTATTCGGGTGATGCGTGGTTTAGCCGCGGGGCTATTGTGCCGAGTCGAGATAGTGCCGCGATGGGCTTCGGCTGCCCCTTCCTGACGGGTGTAATCCGTGACGAGCCGTTCCCGCGTTGCATCCATGAAAAGAACGCGGTTGATCGTCGCCGGGCTCGCGGTGCTGGCCAGCTGTGGGGTCGGTGCGGTGGCGGGCGCGACGGCTGCGTCCGCAGCGCCGATGAGCTGCAGCTTCGCCACGCCCGGTTCCGGCACATACGCCCAGACGTTGTGCTGGATCGACATGTCGGGGTACGACGCAACGCAGGCCACGTCCTCCGCAGGCCAGGCGATGACGGTCGATCTGCTTTCGGGATACACCCTGTCGTTCACGCTCAACGTCACAGGAAGCGCGGTCAAGCCGGCGACGTTGCCGACGTACTCTGCCGCCTTCTTGGGTCGCAACGGCTACACCGGTGTGGCCGGCGACCCTGCGCTGTACCAAACCGCCAGCGGTACGACGACGGCGGTCGAGAGCAACATCACCTTGACCGACCCGGGCGGGCACACGGTGACCGACTACTCGCTGGTCGGCGCAGACGCTGAGTCGACCGACAGCGGCGAGAGCATCGGGTGGTCCTCAGCGCCAGGCACCCTCACCTCGCTCGCGCCGCTGGGGAACGCGTGCAGTGGCGGATTCAGCGGGGCCAACACGAACTCGGTCACGTGCACGGGCACCGCCGCCGTCAACGGTCCCAAGACCGGCGCGGCGATCCTCGCGTCCGTTGCGCCGACGACGTTCACCCAGACGATGCATGGCACCGGTTTGCAGGCGTTCGGCTTCGGGGTCCTGGTCGCCGGCGTCGAGCTGAACACGACCATCGTGAACGGCTTCTCCGGTGACGCGTTCCGGGTGACCGCGACCGACGACACGAACACGGTGGTCGGGTCCGGCAACACCGGAGGCGGTACGACCGCGTCGACCGGCGTGATCGGCCTCATCACCAGCTCGACTGCTGAGCAGTTCAGGTTCGCCCAGACCGCGACGTCTGGCACCCTTGCCAACTACGACCCCTCGTGGAGCTGCACCCGCAACGGTGCCTCGGACTCCTCACTGCCCAGTGGCGCGGCCGGTAACTCGAACACCGTCACCGTGGGCGTCGGCGATCTAGTCGTGTGCTCGATCACGAACACGGCGAAGCCGGTGTCACTGTCGCTCGTCAAGAAGGCCGGTACCCCGGTCGACGTCAACGGTGACGGCTTGGTCGATGCCGGGGACACGATCGCCTACACGTTTGACGTGACCAACACCGGCGATATCGAGGCCGACAACATCGGGGTGACGGACGGCAAGGTCGGGTCGGTCAGCTGCCCGGCGGCGGCCAGTGCGCTCGCACCGGGCGATCACGTGACGTGTACGGCGACCTACACGATCGTGAAGAGCGACGTGACACACGGCTCGGTGGACAACACCGCGACGGCAAGCGGAAGCGTCGCCGGCACCGGCTCGACGACAGTCACCTCCCCGCCGTCATCGACCAGCACGCCGACGACCGCACCGGATCCGGAGCTCACCCTCGCCAAGTCGGTGTCGCCGACCTCGGTCACCGGAGCCGGTCACAGCGTGACCTACTCGTACCTCATCACCAACACCGGCAATGTCACGATCACGGGAGTGTCAGTGGACGAGGTGTCGTTCACCGGCACCGGCACGTCTCCTGTCGTGAGCTGCCCGCCGGGTGCGGCAGCTCTCGCGCCGAGTGCCAGCGTGCTCTGCACCGCCGCGTACACCGTGACCCAGGCCGACTTCGACGCCGGATCGGTCTACAACACCGCTATCGCAACCGGTACCGATCCGGCGACCGACCCGGTGGCCTCCGCGCCGTCCAGCGCCACGTTCACCACGACGCCTACCCCGGGGCTGACCGTGGTCAAGTCGGCGTCATCGACCGGTGGCAGCGGGCTGCACGCGGGCGATGTCATCACGTACTCCTTCGTGATCACCAACACCGGCAACGTGACGCTCACCAACGTCGCCGTGGACGAGGGCTCGTTCAACGGGTCAGGATCGCTCTCGCCAGTCACCTGCCCGTCGGGAGCCGCGTCGCTCGCCCCAGGGGCTCAGCTCACCTGCACGGCGACGTACGACGTGACCCAAACCGACGTCAATGCAGGCGACCTGTCCAACAGCGCAACCGCCATCGGCACCCCGCCCGGCGGCGTGCCTGGGTCCGTCGACTCACCGCCGTCCACGGTCGTCGTACCCCAGAAGCCGGAACCAGCTCTCACTTTGGTCAAGACCGCGTTTCCGACGACGGTCTCCGCAGCGGGAAAGACGGTGACATATTCCTTCCTCGTCACGAACTCGGGCAACGTCACCGTCAGCGACGTCGCTGTCTTCGAGTCGTCCTTCACCGGCACCGGGACGCCGTCGACGATCACCTGCCCTATAGCCGCAGCCGTCGTGTTGCCAGGCGCGCACATCACCTGCACGGCGACCTACCGCGTGACCCAAGCCGACATCGACGCGGGGTCGATCTCGAACACCGCAACCGCGTCCGGCCTGGACCCGTCCTACGATCCCGTGACCTCACCGCCCTCGACCGCGACGGTGCTCTCGACTGCCGCGAGCAAACTCGGTCTGGTCAAGACGGCTCATGCCGTCGACGTCAACAAGGACGGGTCGATCGACGCAGGCGACCGAATCGACTGGACCCTGGTGGCAACCAACCTCGGCGCCACGACCATCAGCCGGCTCGTCGTGACCGACCCGTCTGCGGGCAGCTCGACCTGTGCGAGCACGCGCCTGACTCCTGGCGCATCGACGCACTGCACCGTCGCCCCCCATACCGTGACGGCGACGGATGTGACCGCTGGTCGAGTCATCAACACAGCGATCGCGACCGGAACGGTGATGGGCACCTCGCCAATCCGTTCGGCCCGGGCTCGGGCAGTTGTCGACGTGCACGCGCCGGCGGTCGTGGTGCACCATCCGCCCAGCCCTCCGACCGTCCCCTTTACTGGCTTCGCTCTCAGGCCTGTCCTTGAGACCGCCGCAACCGCAATCGTCCTCGGCGTCATGCTGATGTTCGCGGCGGCAGTGCGGCGCCGGCCGGTGTAGACCACCCGCCTGTCGAGAAGCTGCCCGCTCAGAAGTACACCCACCAAGCCGCGCCGATCGCGGCGACGACTATTACCAAACCCGCGACACCTAGCGTCAGCTTTGCCCAGCCTCCCTGGTTGGCGATCCATCGAGTCCAGCGCGACACCTGGTCGCGAACGAACCGCAGCAGCCGGGCCGCCCACTCAAACTCAGTAGCGAGGATCCCCAGTCCCGCAAAGATGACGAGCCAGCCCGGACCGGGGAGAGGCAAGAGAACAATGCCGATCAGGATCACCACCGTGGCCGCAACAATGATCCCGCCGCGCCAGACCACCAGGCCGACGTGGCTGCCTCGAATCCGTCGACGGGCAGCCTTGATCCGGGGGACGGCACCCCTCTGCCGAACCTCGGGCGAGGACATGTGACCACGTTACGGACTCAGGGTTCAGCCATCGGGTCCCTGCTCGGAGGTGCCGGCGCCAGGCAGTAGCCTGACGCCGGCGTTTCTCTCACGGTGGTTGGGGACACAGTGTCTGATGATCGCGCGTTCGTCCCGGCTGGCTTCCGGCCATCGACTCGCTTCGCAGTTGGAACTTTCCGCTTGGAGCCCCTAGGCGCGGAACACAATGACCGCGATTACGCGGCGTGGATGTCGAGCATCGAGTACATCCGCTCCCTTCCGGGCTTCCCCGACGGGCGTTGGCCTCGAGAGATGAGCCTCGCGGAGAACCTGAGCGACCTGGAGCGCCACGCCAAAGACTTCACTGAGTGCAGAGGCTTCACGTACACCGTTCTCGACTCGAACGAGGCCGTCGTGGGATGCCTCTACATCTATCCGGCTAGCGACGAGGTTCATGACACCCGAGTCCAGTCGTGGCTACGCGAGTCCGAGGCCGGACACGACGAAGTGTTTCGACAGGCCGTCGCTGAGTGGCTGGTCAGCGACGCGTGGCCGTTCACGCGTCCGCTCTACGAGCCGCTCCTCGACTGAAGTCGATACCGCTCGGGAACGCCGCCGACCCCATTGGTTGCAACCGGTTGTCAGCCCACGCCGCGACCACTGGCGCGCATTGCAACGGTCGGTCGGTCAACCGTTCTCCTGATCGCGCCACCGCAGCCAGTCCCCGACGGGCGCTAAATCGATATGGGGACGACTGTGGACCGGGACCACGAACAGTGTGGCGCCGAGATCACGCAGCGGCCGCCCCACGATGAGGGGGTCGCCCGCCACGAGTACGGCGCGTTCGATGCTGGCAGGGTCTCGGCCGATATCTCGGCAGTAGCCGTCGAGGACGAGCGACTTGCGGGCGAAGGAATCGCCTTCGGCGAAGGTGTGCCAGATGTCAGCGTGCTGGGCGACAATCCGTAGGGTTCGCTTCTCGCCGGACCCGCCGACGAGGATGGGGATCGATCGCACCGGCGGCGGATGAAGCCCGACCAGTCGCCGCCGGATTCTGCCGAGGCCTTCGTCGAGCTCGGTTAGCCGGGTCCCGACGCTTCCGAACTCATACCCGTATTCGACGTAGTCCCTTTCCTTGAACCCGGCGCCCATGCCAAGGACGAAGCGCCCGTCGCTGATGTGGTCGATGGTGCGGGCCATGTCGGCAAGCAGGTCTGGGTTTCGGTAGCCGATGCTGCTTACCAACGGGCCCAGCGCGACCTGGGACGTCGATGCTGCCCACGCGGCGAGCATCGTCCAGCATTCGTAGTGCGAGACGTTCGAGTCCGGGCCCGGGCCGAAAAAGTGATCCCAGTTGAACAATGAGTCGACGCCGATCTCGTCCGCCTTGCGCGCAGCCGCGAGGAACTCCCGCCAGGGGGCGCCGTACTGCGCGAGCTGCACACCGATCTTCACCGGTCGCCCAACCACTGGCTCACTTTACGTGGACTCGCGCAAGGTCGGCCCCGCGCGTGGCAGCCGCCGACGATATTCTCCGAACGTGACCGCCCCGACTCCCTATCTCCGCTTCCCCGGTACCGCGCGTGACGCCTTGACGTTCTACGGCGATGTCTTCGGTTGCGGTCTGCAGATTCACACGTTCGGCGAGTTCAACCGGACGGACGGTCCAGCGAATGCAGTCGCGCACGGCTATCTCGTCGACGGACCCGTCTCGCTGTTCGCCGCCGACGGGACAGCGGGCGAAGCGTCGTTCCGAGCCGAGGGCCTGATGCTGTCTCTGCTAGGAACCGCCTCGCCTGGGACTCTGCAGGAGTGGTTCGCCAAGCTGTCCGACGGTGGCCGCGTCGTGGACGCGTTGCAGCCGCGGCCGTGGGGAGCCTCGGACGGGCAGGTCATCGACCGTCATGGTCTGCATTGGCTGATCGGCTTCGAGGACGACGAGAACGATTGAGCAGGCGCATCCGTCTCGTTCAGCTAGCTCGTTGCCCGCACGTCTCTGGCCGCCGTGTTGGTCAGTGTGGCCGAATCTTCCAGGCGGGACACTGTGGGTCATCGTTGCGGACGACAATGTCGGCGAGATCGGTCGGGCGGACCGTGTCGAAGTAGAACCGTTGTGAGGGTAGGTAGCGGCGGCGGAAGCGGTGCTCGACGTCGTCGGGGGTCCCGTAGAGCGCCGCGTCTCGAATGCGAGCGCGGGCGACGATCTCCTCGAACGTGGCGGACACGAAGATCCGCAGGTCCCATCGATCGAGCAGCTCGCGGCGCATCAAGAACACGCCCTCGAAGATCAGCACTGCATCGAACGGTGCGGCTGTGGTCGGCTCGGACACAGCGCTATCGGTCTGCCTGTCGTAAACCGCCCGCCGGAAGCCTCGGTTTCCGCCCGGGCCAAGCGGATCAAGCAGGACCCGATGGAGCGCGTCATAGTCGAAGTTGTCGTGATAGCAGCCCTCGGCGGACAGCTCGCCACGTCGGTACCGCTGGGCACGCGGGAAGAGGAAACTCTCGATCGACGCTCGGATGACATATCGGCCCTGCGCGCGCAGGGCATCACCGAGCTCGTCGGCGAGCGTAGTCTTGCCGGCCGCAGGAGGTCCATCGACCGCAACACGCAACGGGTGCGCGACCGTAACGCTCTGGATTGCTGCCAACACCCGATCAAGGAGCTCACCGCGAGTGCCAGTATCCATCGCGTCAGGAATCTGTTCGGTCCTCAGGTCCACGGTGCGCAGTCTGCCGCATGTCGCAGCCGAGAACGCCGGCGACCGCAAGCTCGGACGTGAGGTCGTCACTCGAGCGCTGGTGATCGCCAGTTCCGCTTGTTAGCTGAGGCGTGAGCGACCGCCGCACCTAGCGTGCGCAGCGCACTGGCCTGACGAATGATGTCGTCAACGACGCGCGGGAGCGGTTGGGTGGCGTCGATGAGTATGCCGGTCGGTGTGTCTTCCCCGCTTCGATGCAAGCGGACGATGAGTTCACGTTCACTGGGTCTTGCGCCCCAGTCATCATCCGGTCGCTCGCCCAGTCGTTGGATGAGCGTGTCTTCGTCGATGGCTAGGACGAACACGCCGTCAAACAGGTGAAGGAACGCGGGAAAGTTCCTAGAACCGCCGCAGAAGAAGGTCACCGATTCGTCGCGGTTAGCGATCAGGGCCTCGACCGTCTCGACGTACCAGATGTGATGTTCGTGCGTGTGGCCCTCTGTCGGTACGCCGGTCTCCGGGTCACCTTGGTAGGCAAGTTCCGTGTCGCCGTTGATGGCGTGGTAGCCGCGTCGCTGCAACTCCTTGCACACCGTGGTCTTGCCAGTGCAAGAAACGCCTTCGACGAGGAAGTTGGTTCGACCCACGTGAGCTCCGTAACGGCCGGATCTGTGAGCTATCGCCGGCGCAGTAGTGCGGTCTCCGATCCTCTCATTTGCGTGAGCCTTCCGCTAAGTCCCGCAGAACCCGGTTTTCGATTCGGCGAACCGATGCCATCATCGAATCTCCATGTCGAGGCCCATCCTGTTCCTGGCAGTCGGGTTGCCTGGTTGCGGCAAAACGACCGCCGCGCGTCAGTTCGAGACGGAGCATGCCGCGCTCCGGCTGACGAAGGACGAGTGGATGAAGGCCCTCTATGGTGCCGAGAACCCCTCATCGGCGAGTGACGTCATCGAAGGTCGACTCATCACGATCGCGCTCCGCGCCCTGACCCTCGGAGTGAGCGTTGCACTCGACTTTGGCCTCTGGAGCCGCGACGAACGGTCGGCTCTGCGATATGCCGGTGGCCAGGCTGGTGCCTCCCTCGTGATGTGGTTCGCCCCGATCACCCTTGACGAGCAGAGGAGACGTCAGAACGTCCGCCTCTCGGAGGATCCGCATTCGACATGGCCGATGTCAGACGAAGAACTCCTCGCCGGGGCGGCTGGGTTCAACGTGCCGACTCGCGGCGAGCTCGAGGGCACCGAGCCGATCGACGCCCCACCCCCCGGTTTCACTTCGTGGCCAGATTGGATGCAGTGGCGGTGGCCCGCCAGAGTCAGCTGATTCTTTCTGGGCCACTATTGACCCGATCAGGGGTCGAGGCATGTGGGCCGCTCCGTTCGTGTGGTGGCGGCATGGAGTGTCGTTCCCGCTGCGTAACCTGACCCGATGCGACGTTTTGTCGATGAGGACTTCAGCGCAGCGGAGTTCCGTGAGTGCATGCTCGACGGCTCGCGCTTCATCGGGGTTGTCATGCAGGATGCCGAGATTGATGGTCTCGTCACGAATCTCGTAGTGAATGGCGTCGAGGTCACGGCCTACGTCGAGGCCGAACTCGACCGCCGCTATCCGGTTCGGCTGTTGATCCGCTCCGATGCCCCGGCTGACCTGCTCGCAGGATGGCGGCAACTGCAGGCCGACTGGTCGGCGACGATCGGCCCGTCTGCGGGCATCGCCAGGGTTGGAGCACCGCGCCGTGAACGGCGAGTGGTCGGCCCTGCAGACCTTGCGTCACCTGGTCTTCGTCCATGACTCGTGGTTCCGCCGGTGTGTTCTCGGGTCGACCGATCTGTTCACTCCCATCGGTCTCGCCATCGATGACGTTCCGGACCGCGAGGGGCAAGGACTTGATCCGACGGCCGACCCCAGCTTGGACGAGGTTGTTGCAGTGCGCGCCGAGCAGGCGGCAGAACTCCACGAATGGTTAAAGACCGTGACACCCGCGCAGCTCGCCGCCAGGGCGCCCATTCCAGAGGGCGATGGGTGGCCGCCCTATGCGCGGGGCCGCTCGACGCGGCAGTGCCTCGGCACCGTGCTCGACGAAGAGTGGGCTCACCACGGCTTCTGCGTCCGCGACCTCGACCTTCTGGAGGCTTAGACGGGTAGGCCGGGCGCTCGCCGCGATCCTCATCGACCCTTCGGGGGTTGTGCCTGCTCGACAAGGCATTGGACGCCGTCCAGGATGCGTTCGAGTCCGTAGAGGAACTCTTCGTGTTCGTCGAGGTCGGGCGGATTGTCGCCGGCATCGGCGGACCAGGCGAGGCGGTGCAGTCGCGGGTAGCGCTGCTCGTCGACGAGCTCGCGCAGCAGTGCCTCGAAACTCCACGCGGGCGTTGCCTCGCCACCAGCTGAGGCTGCCTGGGCCTGCGCGGCGCGGGCGGCGTCGGCGGCCATGCGGGCTTCACTGAGGGAGTAGGAGCTGATCAGGCCGATCACGCGCATCTTGTCGGCGTCGGTCAGTCCGGTGTCGTCGAGGGTTTCCAGGCCGCGTTCGACGAACGTCAGCGAGTTCGGGGCCAGCGGGGGAGCGGCCATCGGCATCTGGGTGATCCACGGGTGGCGATCGAGCACGTCTCGCTGCACTATCGACCACATTCGCAGCCGCGCCCGCCAATCGTCCCCCTCGAGAACGAGGTTCTCGGCGCCGGCGGCGCTGGCGTTCCACATCAGCTGCAGCAGCTCGTCCTTGCTGGCTACATAGCGGTACAGCGACATTGTCGTGAAGCCGACCTCTTGCGCCACCCTCGCCATCGACAACACCTCAAGTCCCTCGGCGTCGGCGACCCGGATTGCTGCGGCAACGATGGCATCGATCGACAGCGCCGGCCTCGGCCCCCGCTGTCCGCGTTGGCGCCGCCCCCACAGCAGATCCAGGCCCGGCGGCAGATCGGCCGCTGGGGCCGGTGGCTCGTCCGGCATCCGCACTCCTTCGCTTCGAATACGGGTTGACTATAACTGTGTGCGCTATATACGGTCCTGCGTATGACGTACACAGTTGATGCCGTTGGGATCACCAAGTCGTTCGGCAACCATCAGGTGCTGGACCAGGTCGACCTCTGCGTCGAGGACGGGAGGGTCCTCGCGTTGCTCGGCCCGAACGGGGCCGGCAAGACCACCCTGGTCCGCATCCTGGCCACCCTGATCCGTCCCGACGCCGGAACGGCCACCGTCGCCGGTCACGATCTGCTCAACGACCCGCTTGGCGTCAAGAAGTCGATCAGCCTCACGGGCCAGTTCGCCGCGGTCGACGAGCTGCTGACCGGACGGGAGAATCTCGAGCTGATGGCCCGGCTCCGCCGCGTCCCGCGCCGGGACGTGGCGTCCCGGGTCGAGGAGCTGCTGGCCGGGTTCGAGCTCGGGGCGGCCGCTGACCGGCGGGTCGCGACGTACTCCGGTGGGATGACCCGGCGTCTCGACCTGGCGATCAGCATGATCGAGCCGCCGCGGCTGCTCTTTCTGGACGAGCCCACCACGGGGCTCGATCCGCGCAGCCGCGAACAGCTCTGGGATACGGTCCGGCGCCTCGTTGCCGACGGCGTGACCGTCCTGCTCACCACCCAGTACCTCGAGGAAGCCGACCAGCTGGCCGACACGATCGCCCTGCTCGATAGCGGACGGATCGTCGCGCAAGGCAGCGCCGAGGAGTTGAAGTCGAGCCTCGGCGCCGAAGTGGTGCGGCTCCAGTTCACCGACAGAGGCACCTACGACGATGCCGTCGACGTCTTCGGCACGGTTCGCGCCAACGAACACCTGCGAAGTCTCGAGATTCCCACCACTGCCACCGCCGCTGACGTACACGCCATCCTCGATCGACTCAACGATGTCGGCGATTCCTCGGTAAGGGTGTCGATGCACCGGCCGAGCCTCGATGACGTCTTCCGCTCCCTCACCAACCATGGCAGCACCGATCATCCATCGGAGGCCACCACCCCTCCCTGCTCGAGAGAGGTCGCCTGATGTCTTTCGCTGACACCTTCGTCGACTCGCGGCTGCTGGCCGGTCGCTGCGTTCGCCGGTCACTACGCAACCCTGAAGCGTTCTTCACCGCGCTGACCCTGCCGATCGTGCTGATGCTGCTGTTCGTCTACGTCTTTGGCGGCGCGCTGCGGACCGGTGGCGCGTACGTCAACTACGTCGTCCCCGGCCTCATCGTGCTCTGCGCCGGTTTCGGCGCTGGCACCACCGCGGTCGCCGTGGCCACCGACATGACCAACGGCATCGTCGACCGGATCCGGTCCATGCCACTACCCGGCTCGTCGCTGCTCGTCGGGCACGTCATCGCCAGCCTGGCCCGCAACCTGATCGCCACCGCCCTGGTGATCGGCGTCGGGCTCGGCGTCGGCTGGCGTCCAACCGGCTCAGCCCTCGACTGGCTCGCGGCCAGCGCCATGATCGTGTTCTTCATCACCGCCCTGTCCTGGCTCGCCGCTGCCCTCGGCCTACTCGCTCGGAGCGTCGAAGCCGCGACGTCAATCTCGATGATCCTGATGTTCATTCCATACGTCAGCACCGCCTTCGTCCCCGCGCACACCATGCCGGATGGGCTTGCCGACATCGCCCGTTATCAACCGTTCACTCCGATCATCGAGACCATGCGGGGGCTTTGGATGGGCCATACCTCCACCGGCACCAGCGTCGGAGCTGACGCCCTTGACGCCATCGCGTACTGCGCCGGCATCTTGATCCTCTCTGCGGTCACGGCCTCGTGGCTCTTCCGGCACCGCACCGCACGCTGACGTTGATCAGCGTGGACGAACAGACGTAGCCTCCCCATAGTCGTGGGCTGGGGGCGATGGAGATGGTCGACAACGCCGAGACTGCGGTTCTCGCCGGAGGCTGCGCCTGGATCATGCAGCAACTGCTTCGTCATCCCGAGGGGTCATCTCTACTCGGGCCGGATTCATGGGTGGCGACAACGACAACCCGACCGAGGAAGACAACATCGGTCATGCCGAGGTCGTTGAAGTCATCTTCGATCCCGCGCAGCTCTCGTATCGAGGACTGCTGGAGGTGTTCTTCCAGGTACACCGAGCCGACCTGGACGAAGCCATCGTTGGTTCGCCGTACCGCTCCGAGATCTTCGCCACCAGCCCGGAGCAGCGGCGGGTGGCTGAGGAGATGATTCGCGACGTTGACGCATCGGGCCATTGGCCCGGTACGACGGCGACCCGCGTCAGCGAGGCCACGGTGCTCTGGGAGATGGGACCCGAGGACCAGGACTACCTGCTGCGGTTCCCGCACGATTGCAAACCCCCATTCCCCCGGCAGTTCGTCAAAACCGAGTGAGCGACGTCGTCACCGACCTGTTCCAAGGCCCAGAGAGACCGGGGTTCAGCTCGCCGCGTGTTGGTCGGCTGACGCGGAGTCGATGGGTGCGCTGGGTCGGGCGCTGCGGGCGGCGGTGGCGAGGGCCGATCGGGCATCGTGGGCGAGGTCGAGCAGTTTGAGGTCTGCCTCGTTGTGGAGCCGGGCGGCATCGATCAGTAGCTGCACCAGCGGTTGTTCGGTGTGGTCCCGACGCAGCTCGGTCAGGGTGCGCAGTTGGCCGAGCTGGTAGGCCCGTTGCCGGCTGACGGCCCCTGCCACTGCGTCCGCTCCCGTGCGCGCAGCGACGAGCAGCTTGAAGAACAGCTCGTCGCGGTAGCCCGACCCCCGTACCGCAGGCTCGGCGAGCCAGGCGGCCAGCTCGGCGCGGCCGGCTTCGTTGAGCGCATAGACCCTGCGATCCGGCCGAACGTCGCCGGCCACCCGCTCGCTGGTGACCAATCCGTCTCGGGAGAGCCGGTCGAGAGTCTGGTACAGGTGCCCAATGTTGAGCCGCCCCCACTGTGGCCCGATCGTCTCCTCGAACCGTTGCTTGAGCTCGTAGCCATACGACGGACCGTCATCCAGCAGCGCCAGCACCGCGTGTTGTATCGGCATGGTCACGATCCCCCGATGAGTGCTTGGCAACTCATGGCGATCATGGTTGCATACCGACAATGTATTCGGCCGGCAGGTATCGCGTCCATGGCCCGAGGTCATGGTGAGCCCGGTCGCGATCACGGTCACCGGCCTGACCCGACGGTTCGGACGCGACGCCGCCACGGTGACGGCGCTGCACGACGTGGACCTTGCCATCGAGCGCGGCGAGATGGTCGCGTTGATGGGGCCGTCGGGCTCCGGCAAGTCGACCCTGCTGCAGTTGTTGGGTGCGCTGGACCGCCCTGACGTCGGTTCGATCGTCGTCGCCGACGTCGACATCACGACGCTGGGGCGCGGCTGGGTTGGTCGCCCACCGCCGCCGGACCGGCTTCGTCTTCCAGCGGTTCAACCTGCTTCCGGCGTTGACTGCGCTCGACAACGTGCTCGCTCCGGTGCTGCCATACCGCGTCGAGTTCGACAAGGTCGGCCCGCGCTCGCGAGCTGCTCGCCGACGTCGGCCTGGCCGGTCGTGAGACAGCGTTGCCAGCGGAGCTCTCCGGCGGCGAACAGCAGCGCGTGGCGATAGCTCGCGCACTGATCAACTCGCCGACCTTGTTGCTGGCGGACGAGCCGACCGGCAACCTCGACTCGGCCACCGGCGAGGACGTCCTCGCACTTGATCCTGCAGCTGCGGGCGCAACGTTCGATGACTGTCGTGGTCGCGACCCATGACCCCGGCGTCGCCGCCCACGCCGACCGGGTGATCCATCTGCGCGATGGCTCGATCACCGACGACACCGTCGTGCGACCCACGGCCAGCCCGGCCGAGTTGATGGCGCGGATCAACGAGCTGCGGGGCTGATGCGACGCCGCTCTCGACCGGCCCCGGCCGGTTGGTCCGCGCGCAGGTCCGGGGCGACCCGTCGCGCTCGGTGACGATCCTGGCGGCGGTCGCGGTGGCGACAGCCGCATTCACCGTGCTCACCGGCGCGGCCGACACCTCGAAAGTCGTCGCCGACCATGAAGGTGGCCTCGACGGGCCCGAGCGCGTACGACATCCTGGTCCGGCCGCACGGCAGCGAGACCGCGATCGAACGCGCCAGCGGTGAGGTGCGACCGGGGTTTCTCGACGGCGTCTTCGGCGGGATCAGCCTGCGCGCAGTATCACCAGATCGCGAAACTGCCTGGGGTCGCGATCGCCGCCCCGGTCGCGATGGTCGGCTACACGCTCCAGACCATCTTCTTGTCCGTCCACCTGGCGCCGGTCGTGGGAACCGGCCGTCGGCAGCTCTTCTCGGTCGCCGTCGACCACGACGACCGATCGGGGCTTGTCGCACATCCCGAGCCCGCCGTCGTACGTCTACGTCACCCGCCGCCCGCTCAAGCTGCCGCCGAGATCCGGAACACTGGCCCAGCTCAACCAGCCGATCCGGGAGGTCGAGCCGGGGGGCCGCACGGTGCCGATCTGCAGCAGCGCAAGCGGCCATTACCCCAGCCCCTACGTTGCTGAGGCCCGCGAGTTCGACGAGTGCGTCTCGCTCGCGAGCCACCATCCTCAACGGGAACTGACCGTGCCGTTGAAGATCACCGTGCCGCTACTGATCGAGGCGATCAACCCAGTTGCCGAGGCGAAGCTCGACGGGTTGAACCACAGCATGACCAAGGGCCGTTATCTGCGGTCAGCGACGGCCCGTCGCTCGGGAAGGGAGCCGACAAGGGATCGCCCGTGTTCCCCGTCATCGTCTCGAGCCGCAACTATCTCGACGACACCTTCAACGTCGCGGTACGACGGCTCTCGTCATCGGCGGCGCACGGGGTGCTGACCACGCGGCTGGCCGCGACCGACAGCGCATCGCGGGGAAGCGGGCCGGTGGTGGAGCGGCGCCAGGTCGGGATCAACGTGGCGTACCAGCAGCTGGTCCGCCAACTGCAAGGGCTGATCAACCGCAGGGTGTTCAGCCCGGTCGACGGGCTCTGGCGGGTCACGCCCGTGCGTTACCGGCAGTCGCTGTCTTCGCAGGATCCTGGACCCGGTCGACGACCTCCAACTCCACCCGGATCTGGTCGTCCCACTTCCAGTCCGACGGGTACGTCGGCACCCCGCCGGACAACCGGGACTCCGCCTACCGGACCGTCCACGAGCACATCGCCTCGAACGGGACACCCGACTCACTGCCCGCACCGGTCGCGGTGGGCGTCTTCGACCCGGCGAAGATCGATCCGTTCAACCCGCTGAGCCATGTTCCGCTCGGCGGCTACGAGCCATCGAAGGCAACGCCTAGCCGACGCCCGGTCCAGGGAGCTGCTTCAGAAGCGGGAGCTGTTGCCGAACAGCAACCTGGCCGGCTACCTGGCCCAGCCGCCACAGCTGGTCACGACGTTGTCGTCGTTGTCGACGCTGGAGAACTCCCAGGCGTTTGCCGGAAACCTCAACGCTACGAAGCCGATCAGCGCGATCCGGATCCGGGTGGCAGGGGTGTAACCGGGCTCGGGCCGCTGAGCCGGGCCCGGGTCAACCTGGTCGCGCAAGACATCATCGAGCGGACCGGCCTGCAAGTCGACATCACCTCCGGCTCGTCGCCGTCCACCCGGGTCACCGACCTGCCTGCTGGCAAGTTCGGTCGGCCGGCCTTGGCGATTCAGGAGGGTTGGATAGCCAAGGGAGTCGCGCTGCAGATCCTGCGCGCGGTCGACCGAAAGAGCCTGCTGCTGTTCATCCTGGTGCTCCTCGTCTGCGGGCTGTTCGTTCTCAACGCAGCAACCGCCGCGGTCCGGGCTCGTCGCCAGCAACTGGGCGTGCTCGCCTGTGTCGGCTGGTCAGGAAGACAACTGTTCGCGGCCGCGATCAGCGAGCAGGCCGGCCTGGGCCTGATCGCAGGTGTCATCGGTGTCGTCGCGGCGGTCCCGATCGCGCACGGCGCCGGGCTCCACGTCACCTGGGCGCGGGCCGGTGTTGCGGTCCCTGCCGCCGTGGCGCTGGCTGTGCTCGCGGCGCTCGTTCCTGCCTGGTCGGCCTCGCGAGCGCATCCGCTGGACGCCTTGCGGCCAGCGGCGGGTCACTTCTCTTCGCGTCGCGCGGTTCGCTCTCGCGGTGGCCTCGCGGTCCGCAACCTGATCCGCGCCCGCGGCCGCAGCTTGATCGCGATCGCGGGGCTGGCGGTCGGGATCTGTTCCACCGTGCTGCTGCTCGCGATCACCACCAGCTTCAACGGCCAGCTCGCCGGCGACCTACTCGGTGAGGCGGTCACCGTGCGCGTGCGCGGCGTTGACTACGCCGCGATCGTCGTGATGCTGGCGATCGGGGTATTCGGGATCACCGACGTGCTGTACCTCAACATCCGCGAGCGCGCCAACGAGCTGGCGACCCTCACGGCCACCGGCTGGTCCCGGTCGGATGTCGCTCGTCTCATCACCCTGGAAGGCAGTCGGGCTGGGACTCATCGGGTCGCTGCTCGGAGCGGTTGCGGGCGTCCTGGCCATGAACGCGTTCACCAATGAACCGGTGCGCACCGCACTGGTCCTGTCGGCCGGCGCCGTCGCGGCCGGGACCGGGTTAGGCGCGCTGGCTGCCGTGCTGGCGGTTCAGAGCCTCCCGCGACGGCTGTCCCGTGCGCTTGCTGAGGAGTGAGCGGATGAAGTGGTTCGCCGTACCGCCGTACCGCCGAAGCAAGCGACCACTGCCGAATCCGGATTACACAGATCGCAGATGAGCGGCATCTTTCAGATGTGACCTTCGCGGAGTTCGCTACATCCCGGCTTCCTGCGCTGCTCCGTTACGCGATCGCACTGACCGGCGATCCTGATCTAGCCCAGGACGTCGTCCAGGACTCGTTGGCGAAGACCCAGGTCAACTGGCGCCGCGTCGAACGCGCCGACTCGCCGGACGCCTACGTTCGGCAGATCGTCCTCAACGAGTACCTGTCGTGGCGGCGCCGATGGTCAGTCCGCAACATTCGGGCCGCTGGCGAGCAGATGATCGATCTCGTTGACCGGCGCGACGCTACCCGCGACCACGCCGACGCCGTGGTTGACAGTGACGACCTGTGGGCAAGGCTCGCCGCGCTGCCTCGCAAGCAACGCGCCGTGCTGGTCCTGCGCTATTACGAACAACTGGACGACACCGAGATCGCCTCGCTGCTCAACTGCGCGCCGGGCACGGTGCGCAGTAACGCCTCGAAAGCCCTCAAGACGCTACGGATCAACTCGGATCGCAATCACGCCTACTCGCGGGAGACCTCCTATGTCTGAAGAGCGCCACATCCTTCTCGACACTTTCGACGCCCACACGTACTCGGAGGTCGACCCCGCCGACATCATGTCGCGGGTCGACGCGGTTGCCCGAACCCGCCGCCGCAACCGGTGGGTGGTGCACGCGACCGGCGCCTCGCTGGCTGCTGTCGGTCTGGTCGCCGGCGGGATCGCGCTGCCTGGTCTGGTCTCCGGTGGCGCGACCCACGAGCACTCGGTCACCGTTAGTGCCGCGTCGAGCGGTGGGAGCGCTGACCACTCCAGGGCGGAAGACCTGAGCGCCTTCTTCGACGCCGGGTACGTCTACGCCGATGCTCAGAAGCTGGCGAAACTCTGGAACCAGACGAACATCACCCGCGTGAAGGCCGAGGCAGGCGAGAAGCTGCTCGACGGCAAGACCCTTCCGGTCCAGCCCTCCGGCGAGCCCATCCCGGCCCCGAACAAGGACGTCGAGGCCTTCTTCAACGCCGGGTACGACTACAACGACGCGGTCACCCTCGCCGCGCTGTGGCACACCGTCGACCCCTATCACGCGAAGATCAAGGCAGGGAAGACGATCGAGAACGGCGGGTCGCTTCCGATTCGCCCGAGCGGGCCGTCCGGTGCGACGACATCGTCCGCTGTCTCCGGCACACGAGCCAGCAAGCTCGCGGCCAAGCGAATGCTGATCCTCAGCGGGAAGAAGGTGGCGGCGAAGCCAGGCAAGACATCCGGGGCCGCCTCGGCGGGGGACGCGATGAGCCCTGCGCTTACGGCGTACTTCAATGCCGGCTACGACTACAACGACGCGCAACAACTCGCCGCGGCATGGCATGAGACCGACATCGATCACGTCAAGGCCCAGGCGGGCCAGGACTTGCTCGACGGCGACAAACTCCCGGTCCCGCCCAGCGGCCCACCGGCTCCGCCAATCAATCAGGCGGTCAGCACGTTCTTCGCTGACGGCTACGACATGAATGACGCGATCAAACTCGCCTCGCTGTGGAACGTCTCGACCTATCACGCGAAGATCGAGGGCGGGAAGAAGCTCGAGAACGGTGAGAGCCTGCCGATTCAGCGCTGACCAGCTCGTCGGCCCTTAGCCTTCGGCCTGGATGCGCTCAGGTCTTGACCTTCACCCGCTTGATGACCGGGGTGTAGCCCTTGACCGTCGCACGGATCTTGGTCGATCCGATCCTGGCGTGCTTGCCGACTCGGAACTTCACCTTGCCCTTGGCGTTGGTCCTCGCCTTGTGTCCGGCGAAGTGAACGATCGCACCCTTCACTGGGTCGCCCGCGTCGGTGATCTTCACGCGCAGCTTCTTGCCGCGCTTGACGGCGTGGGCCGCAGTCATCGACAGGCGGGGCCGAACCTGCCGGCCAATGATCTGGTTGGCGTTGGAGGGCGTCGTGATCGTCGCGATCGCCTCGAGGGGCCCCGCGCTGCCGTTGCCCGCGATCATGATGTTCTCGATGTCGTTCTTGTTGGGCAGCTTAAGGACCGTTACCGGGCCGAACCGGGTGGCCGCCTTGTTGCTGCGGGCGGCGCGCCAATCGTTGCGGTCTTCCCAGTACAGCCATAGCCGCCCCTTGGGCGCGGCGGTCAGCACGATGTCGTCGACGCCGTACGGGCCAGCCTTCATAGTGACGACCGGTTTGCTCGCACCGACCTTCCACACCACGATCGACTGCGAGTTTGGTGACCGGTACGCCGTGTACAACCCGCCGCCCGCGCGGGCCGCAGCGGACAGATCCTGCTCCACGCCGGCCGACTTCGTGCTCGGGTTCGACGATCCGGGCGCGTGGACCCGCGACCCCTTGGTCGGGTAGATGGCCTGCGCGTTGACGCCGTCCTTCCCGTTGATCCCGCTATCGGAGTACCACAGCGCCCAGACCTGGTGGGTCTTCCGGTCGATGCCGAGTCCCGGGTCACCGGAGAAGTTGCCGGTGGTGGCAGTGAGCGGATCTGGTCCCGGCGCAGGATTCTGGGTCGAAGCCCCGACGTGGTACTGCACGCCGTCCTGGCGGGCTAGCCCGGTGATGATTGTGCCGCCCGCGTTGACGACGGCCGCGCTGCCTACCCGGGCGAGGTCGGCCGCCGACAGGCTCCCGCTGTTGAGTGTCCACGACGTGCCGTTGCTGCTCGTCGTGAAGTATTCGGCGTCAGACTCATACGGTCCGCTGGTGCCAGTTCGATCGCCGCCGAAGGCCAGCAGTCGTTGGCTGCCAACGCGAAGGATGGTGGGGTCGAGAGCGATCCCTGCCCAGTTCTTCACGAGCGTGACGACCGAGCCGGTCGGCTTCCCAGCGGCGTTGAGGACCCGGCCCTGGATCGACCACTTGGATCCGGTCTTCGCGACCCAGACCACCTCGTAGCCGTGGCCAAACCTCGCAATCGACGGTGTGGTGCCCGTCGTACCGATGTTGCCGCTCGAGATCGTCAGCCACTTCGACGTGCTACCTCCCGTGGCGGGGGATGCCACGGTGAGAGCGAGCGGGAGACTGAGGCTGAGCAGGCCCACGACGAGACTGGCGCGATAGCGCGAGCTCGTGCGGCGCTTCCTCAAGTGCTGGACGACGGGATCACACCGATCTGCATGATCAGCCTCGCTACGTCGACCCGCGCCCCGTATCCCGCGACTGATCAGGGCATTCGTCTTCTCGGACATGACATGCGCACCCCCTCAGATGGGCGTCAATTTAGGACTCCGGAGCCGGATTGAAAACCCCCGGAGCTCGTGAGGTCACCGGCCATGTCAACGCACAATGGGGCGAACGGGACAAGCGCGCGTCCGGCCGACTTGCGTCGCTGTCCTACTTCGTGTTCGTGCCCGCGCTGACGAGAAACCCACCCCGGCCGATTCCCCACGAGTCGGCCGAGATGGGCCTCTGTGGTCTCTCGCACCCCCGTGGTGCGCAGGAGACTCGGCCCCTGGCAGCGAAGGGTTCAGGGAGGCATAGATCCTTCGCACAAGAGCCACTTATGTCTTCGGCTCCAAGATCATCCGGCCGATCGTCCGTGAGGCCCCAACCGAGTGCGCCGAACGGCTCAGCCCGAGCGAGACCTGCTTGCGCGACACTTGTGCCAAGCGGGGCGGTCATGATCGGTTGAAAGCTGTTGGTCTGAACCGTGAGGCAGGCAACCCCCGCGGGACCCCGCCCGTCGGTCACTGACGACTGGTAGAGAGGGACCTTGATGAGACGTCTGGTTGGCCGGCCCGTAGTCGCCGGAGCAGCGCTGCTGATCGCGACCGGCGTGGCGGTCGCCGGCTGTGGCAGCACCAGCAGGTCGAGTGCCAGGGGATGTCTCGCTACCCACGCGTCGGCGACGCCGGCAAGCAGCGCGTCGGGTGACTCGTCCGATCGCGCGGCTACGGGGACGTGGGCGCTGCCGGGCGGCAACCTGCAGAACACCCGCAATGTCGCGAGTTCGATCGACAGCGCAAATGTCAGAACCCTGGGAGTGGCATGGTGCGTTCCGATCGAGGCCAGCTCGGCCGGTGTGACAGATGGCTACGCGACCACGCCGGTTGTCGTGCATGGCGTGGTGTACACCCAGGATCTCAAGTCGAACGTGATGGCGATCCGCCTCGCCACGGGCCAGGTCCTCTGGACGCACAACTACGACTCACCTAACGGCGGGCCGGACGGCGTCAACGTAGTCGGCGGGGTGGTGTACACCGCCACGAACCACGCCGCGGTCGCGCTGTCGGCCACGACGGGTAAGCAGCTGTGGAGCCGTACGCTGATCGGTAACAACCACGAGGGCATTGACATGGCGCCGGGGTACGACGACGGCACCGTGTACGTGTCGACCGTCCCGGTCAACCCGACCGTCGGTGAGTATCTCGGCGGAGGCAAGGGAGTCTTGTGGGCCCTGAATGCCCGCACTGGCACGCCGCGGTGGAGCTGGGACGAGGTGCAGAACCTATGGGGAAAGCCGGCACTCAACTCCGGAGGGGGCCTTTGGTACCCGCCGTCTTTCGATCGCGCCGGTGATATCTACCTCGGCGTGGCCAACCCTGGCCCGATCGCGTCAGACGGGTGGCCTCCCGGCTATCCCTGGGGCACCAGCCGTCCTGGCCCGGATCTCTACACCGACTCGGTCGTCAAGCTGAGCCCGCAAGGAAACCTGGTCTGGCACTACCAGCTGACCCCGCACGACCTGTTCGACTGGGACCTACAGAACTCACCGGTACTCACCACGGCTCACGGAAAGTCAGTGGTGATCGACGGCGGCAAGGCCGGCATCCTGATCGAGCTCAACGCGAAAACCGGCAAGCTGCTATGGAAGCGTCCAGTCGGCGTACACAACGGACAGGACAACGACGGGCTCATCACCGAACAAGCAACGCCCACCTCCCACATCCCGCTGCCAAGCAGATTCACCCTCGAGCCAGGTCCGTTCGGCGGTGTTCTGACCCCACTAGCCACGAACGGGTCGACGACGTTCGCCGCCATCAACGACCTCGCCGTACCCATCACCTCCAAGGGTCTGGGGGAGAGCGCCACCACCTTCTACGCCAGCGTTGCAAAGGCTCATGGCGAGATGGTCGCGGTCAACCAGGACACTGGGACGCTCGAGTGGGACGACAAACTCCCGTCCTCGCCAGACGGTGCCGCCGCAGTCACCAACAACGTGGTGTTCACTAGCACTCTCAATGGCCACCTGTACGCGTTCAACGCAAGTACCGGCAAGATCCTTGTGAACAGGTCGCTCTCCGCTGAGACCAATGCCCCCGTCACCATCGACGGTGACTATGTCCTCGTGGGAGCCGGCGCGCCGCTATCGAAGAGCCAGCACCCGTTGATCATCGCCTACAAGTTGGGAGCAAACGGCCAGCTACCGGACACCGTGAACTCGTAACCTCCCGCCCTGAACCCCGGCCTGAGCCCGAATGGGTGTGGCAGTCCTGCCATACAGGGTGCGGGGTCCGTACAACTGCGGGCCGTTCAGATGTCACGTTCGCCTGGCGAGACCACGCCCGTCTCGTAGGCTGCGACGACTGCTTGGACCCGGTCGCGGAGGCCGAGCTTGGCGAGAATGTGCGCCACGTGAGTCTTCACCGTTGTCTCGCCCAGGACCAGATGAGTGGCGATCTCTTGGTTCGACATGCCGCGAGCCACCAGGAGCCAGACTTCCCGCTCACGGTCGCTGAGCTGTTTCTCGCCGGGCAATGACGGCGCAGCGGGGTGCGTGCGCGTGAACTGATCGATCAGCCGCCGGGTGATTGTGGGCGAGAGCAGCGCGTCGCCGCGGCTGATCATGCGGACGCCGGCAGCCAGCTGCTCTGGTGGGACGTCTTTGAGTATGAAGCCGCTCGCGCCGGCCTGCAGTGCGTTGTACACGTATTCGTCGAGGTCGAAGGTCGTGACGATGAGCACGTGCGTGTCGGGTGCGCGACCGCGGGTCCGGATCCGACGGGTCGCTTCGAGGCCGTCCAGTCTTGGCATCCGGATGTCGAGGAGCGCGACGGCGGGCTGTAGCTGTTCGACGAGGCTGATCGCCTCCACTCCGTCGCTTGCCAGGCCCACGACCTCGATGTCGGGCTGCGCGTCCAGGATCATCTGGAAGCCGGCGCGCACGAGTTCCTGGTCGTCAGCGATGACGACAGAGATGCTCATGCCGGCGCAACGGCTACGGGCACAGGTACGTCGACCGCTGGCGGTGGCTGCAGGGGCACCGAGCGGTCGGCTCGCAGCACCCCGAGCACCCGCCGCATCTGTGTCAGCACTTCGCGACCGGATCGTTCGACCTCGCCGGCCGCGGTGTAGGCACGAACGCGGTCGTATCGGACGAGCTCTCTGGCGGTCTCCGCGTGCACCACCATGGTGGTGATCGTCTCGGCGATGAGGACGTGGAGGTCGCGCGCGATCCGGGTCCGCTCATTCAGAGCGGCGACGCGGGCGCGGGTGTCACGCTGCGCAGCCAGCAGGGCGCTCCGCGCGTCGAGTTCCTCCGCGAGCGTCCGCTGTGAGCGGGTGAGCCGGCCCACGGCGAACACCACGACAGCCATCACCAACGCACCGACGAACTGGCCGAGCGGGTTGTGGTCGCGCGCAGCATGCACCGCCGCGCCAGCCGTCCAGATCGCGAGCGCGAGCCCGGCGCGACCCCGCGGTAGCCACGCCCCCGCTGTGTACGTTGGGACGACGAGGGCGAACACTCCGAACAATGAGTCGGCGGAGACGCTGGCGCTGATGACAGTGAGGACGCCGGTCACGGCGAGGGTGGCAAGGAGATAGGCGATCGGACGTTCTCGGCGCCACAGCACCAGCACACCGAGAAGGACGGCGAGCAGGATGGCCGGGACTCGCGCCCTCCCGTCGGCGCGCAAACCCGCGTCGACGCCGAGAGTGACCGCGACGACTGCTGCCGCTGCGGGATCGGACCAGCGCGGCAACGCTCTCCAACCTCGGTGGTGGGTCACGTCAACGCTGTCTACGGCCGGCGGGCAGGGCATGTTGGCGAGCACGTCATGCGGCGGCCCTGTCGTCGGCCGGGCGGGGAGCCGGGCCGCGACGCGGAAGCCGCCCTCGGGGCGCGGCCCGGCCTGCAGGCTCCCGCCGAGCCGGGTAGCTCGCTCCGCCATGCCGACCAGACCGTGGCCGCCGAGTGGCAATGACGACGGCTCGAGGTGGGTACGGCCCCCGTCATCCGTGACGACGACCTCGATCTCGTCGTCACGGCTCCGGATCACGACGGTGGCATGCGCGCCTCGGGCGTGACGGGCAACGTTGGTGAGTGCTTCCTGAACGATGCGGTACGCCGCTTGCGAGGATTGCACCGTCAAGTCGCCGACTTCCATCGCCGTCAGTGTCACTGCGACATCTGCGGCGCTGACGCTTTCACACAGCTCGCGGATCTGAGCCAGATCCACGGCGTTGTCTGGTCCGTCGTCCGGGCCACGTCGCAGCGCACCTAAGACCCGCCGCAGCTCCTCCAGGGCGCGCCGTCCGGCCGCTTCGACGGCGTCGAGGGCCGTACGGCTGGCTTCCGGATCCGTCGTACAGACCGTCCGAGCGGCGCCTGCCTGAATCACCATCACGCTGACGTAATGCGCGACCACATCGTGAAGCTCGCGCGCGACGCGGGCCCGCTCCAATGCGGACGCTGCGTCAGCCGCGCGGAGCTGGTCGACCTGCAAGGCCTCGGCGGCCTGCCCGAGGCGGGTAACCAGCAGCTGCCGCCGCCGCACGACCCGACCCACTCCCGTCGGCACGACAACGAGCACGAACCAGGTGCCGAGCGCACTGACGGCGCCGTCGTGATCGCTCAAAGAAGCGACCAGAACAGCCGGAAAGGCGAGACCGGCGACGACGAGGATTCGTTGTGCCGACGCCGACCCGGGATGGTCGCGGCCGAGGTAGTAGCAGGCAAGGACAGTCGCGGCCACCACGAAGCCGCCGTTGGGATCATCGGTCACGACTTGGTACGTCGCTACCGCACCGACGGCGAGCAGAGCCGAGGTGGCCGGGTACCGGCGGCCGAGAGTCGGTGCAAGCGTGCACACCACGCATGAGAGGACAGCAACCGAGACCGGGCTCGAGTAATGCAGCGTGGCCAACTCCACGAGCCCACCGGCGAGCAGGCAGAGGCACGCGATGACGATCAGAGCCTGGCCGCGCACCAACGCGGACCGTCCGCCGACCATTGGCTGAGCCTAACCATTCCAACGCTGGACGAAATCGTTCTTGAGGATGATCGGAATCGTCGCCCAGACGATGCCAGCGGGCGCTCTGCGTTGCAGAGTCTTCCATTATCCGGACGTGCCGAGACGTCCCCGACGAATGGAATGACCATGTTCGCTGCACCTAGCGCTCGAGTCGCACGATACGAGGCCCTGGCCGGCCTTGTTTTCGCCGTCGTCTTCGTGATCGGCGTCGCTGCGAGCAGCCCACCCAACCCGGACGCGCCAGACGCCAAATGGATCGCGGATTACACCGGCCACTCCAACCAGGTCGGTCACCTCGTGAGCGGTCTGGCTCTGGTTGTGTGTGGCGTTTCCCTGATGGCCTTCATCACCGGCTTGTGGCGCCGCATCGCCGCGCAGGCACCCAGCGGTACGCCGAGTCCACTACCGGCCATCGCTTCGGCCGCCGCGGCGGCCTGCTTCGCGGCCGGCGGCCTGATTATGGGGTGGGTTTCCGGAACCGAGCTCGGTGGCGCCTATCCGCTGCCCAGCGCCGGGCTTTTGCGGATGTCCAACGAGCTCGGCTTCCTGATGGTCGGCATCGGCGCGATGGTGTCAATGTCGGTCGCTCTGATCGGCATCGCCATGCAGGGATACGCGGCGGGACTGTTCGGATCCAAGCTACGCATCGCGACCATCGTCGTCGGGATTCTCGTCCTGGCCGGTGAAACCTTCGTTCCCGTCATCATCTTCGTGCTGTGGGTCGCCGTCATGTCGATCTACCTGCTGCGCCGGCCCGCCGCCGTAGCCACCAACGATTCCCAGAACCGGACCCCCGCCTTCTCGGCCTAGGAACGGACGCGAGCGCGAGGTGCTCGCTGTTGGCCGAGGGACGAGCCAATCTCGGGATCGCCCGGCGACTGTGGCTGACCGAGCGCACGGTCGAAACCCACATCAAGAACATCCTGGCCAAGCTCACCCTAGTACCGCGGAAGAGGACCACCGCCGAGTCTTGCGGTCCTGACATTCCTCAAGGGTCAGCCAACCGAATAGGGAGCTGGCCTCGAACATCGTCTGAACGCGCACCATACGGCGAACACGTCGCGTCACCGGTCAGGGTCGTGCCGGTTGACGGCGTGGAGTATCTCGCTGATGAACCATGCCTCCCATTCCTCCGGTGACCATCCACAGTCGGCGAGCATGAACCACATCGCGCGCGACCCGAGCGCCCACACCTCGTCCACGAGTTTGTCCGTCGGCGGCCGATCGCCGAGGACCAGTTGGCATGCGTTCGCAAACTCGTCATGGCGCCGGGCCTCCATCGCAGAACGCGTCTGGGCTGCCTGTGGCGAAGTGACCGCCGCTTGCTCCAGGACACGCTGAATGGCCGCCGACCGCTGGTAGGCATCGCTGAGCCAGTGGGCTGCGGTGGCCGCCCGTTCGGCCAGTGTGCCGCTGCCCATTGCCTGATAGTCGAAGCGCTCGCGGACCGGGACGGTCGACAGCGAGGCGTCGATGCAGGCGGTCAGCAGGTCGAGCTTCGTTGCGAAATGCAAGTAGGCGGTGGGACGGCCGACCCCCGCCGCTGCGGCGACGTGGGTCATCGTCGTCGAGGTCCAGCCTTGGCTGAGGAAGAGTCCTTCGCCGGCGGTCACCAGCCGGTCGCGGGTCTGCAGGGCTCGCTGCGCGCGTAGCGACGACTGATAGCTGCGGGCCACCCGCCCACTCTAGCCAGATTGGCTGTACAGGCAGTACAGTGAATCATGCGCATCGATACCGAGCTCGGGCAGTTATCCGCGCGGGCCGTCTGCGGGCCGCCCCAGGTAGCGGTGCTGTGGCACAGCATGTTCACCGATTCGCGGAGCTGGGACCGAGTCGTGGGCGACTTGAGAGTCTCTCGCACTCTCGTCCTGGTCGACGGCTATGGGTTCGGCTCCAGTGACGGACTGGACCGTCGCGTGCCCGATTTCATCGATGCCTGCGGCCGGGCCGCGGCCACGGTCATTGCACAGGTCCAGCGCGAGCTGGCTGTGGGCTCCGTCGACTGGTTGGGCAGCGCATGGGGTGGCCATGTCGGGTTGCAGCTAGCCGCAACCCGACCGGAGTTGGTTCGCAGCCTGACTACGGTGAGTACGCCGGTACGCCAGGCGAGCCCGTCGATGCGGCGTCAGGTCCAGGTGCTGTTGCCGGCGTACCGGGTCATCGGCATGCGCGGGCCAGTGCGTCAGGGGCTCCTGAACGGGATGCTCACCGACCTCACGAGGCGTACTGACCCCGAGTCCGTCGATGCCCTCGTCACCCCGATGTCCGGAACCAACCGCGGAGCCATCGCGCGCTCCGTTCACTCCGGCGTCCTCAACCGAGCCGACCTGTCCTGGGCCGTGCCACGCATCACGTGCCCCACCTTGATGATTTCCACGGACGATCGGGGTGAATGGAGCCCTGCCGAGTGCGCCGAAACGGCCGCCGAGATGAGCTGCGGACGGTCGGCGGTTATCAGCGGATCGCGAGGCCTCCCGGCGCTTGAGTGTCCGGCCGAGCTGGCCGGGGTCGTTGCCGACTTCTGGCGGAGTTTGTGAGCGGCTTGCCGCGCGCCTTCGCGAGGCAACTCGGAAAACCGAGTGGTCTTGGCGGCAGAGTCGTTGGTCGAATGCTCAATCGTGGCAACCGGTCGATGGTGATGGCTGCGGTCGAGCACGCCGGGCTTCAGCCTGGCGCGGCGGCTGCGGATGTGGGATTCGGTGGCGGCGTCGGCCTCAGTCTTCTGTTGGCTCTGGTGGGGGATTCCGGTTCCGTTCACGGCGTTGAGGTGTCCGAGACCATGCTCGGGCAGGCCCGACGCCGGTTTCGGCGACAGCTGGAAAGCGGAACTCTGCATCTTCATGAGGCACCAATGACGGCCCTACCTTTGCCGGACGGCGCCGTGGACGCGGTTGTGTCCACGAACACGATCTACTTCATCAGTGATCTGCGTCCGGCCTTGCTCGAGTGTGCGCGCGTGCTCCGCCCGGGGGGTCGACTGGCGCTTGGGGTCGGCGATCCCGATGCGATGGCCAAGCTGTCGTTTACCAAGCATGGGTTCACGCTTCGACCGATCAGCGAGATCGTCAATGACTTGGGTGAGGCCGGCTTCTCACATGTCGAGGATCGACGCGTCGAAGGCAGGGCCGACTCTCACGTCATCGTCTCTGAGAAGACGACCTCGAGATAGATGGTCGACGCACCCTCTCCCGCGTGATCGCTTGCAACATCTCGATCGTCTTGGGCGGGGCTCCATATTCATGGACCAGGCGTGATCGCCGCGAGGGCAGCGGCGGCCCGGCTGGCATACACGGTCGATCCCTTCGCCGTGAACAGATCGAACGCGCGACGAAGCTGTTCTTTGGCAGCCGACTGATCGTCGAGGACCAGGAGAACGTGCGCCGCGTTGAGGGCGGCCTCGCCCTGTGCTTGCGGCGCCTGCATGTCCGCGGTGATCGTGAGCACGTCAGTGACGTCACGGCGTGCGGATTCGCCGTCTCCTCGTCGCGCACTCACCATCGCGCTGACCATCCGGGCCTGCGCCTGAGTGACCGCATCGTCGGGATCGCCGAGGTCGAGGGCCCGCGCGACCCACTCCTGCGCCTCCTCGTCTTGGCCGAGAACGTACAGCGACTCAGCCAGCATTGCGGCGTTCGTCGACAACCACGCTGCCTCGCCCAGCTGTTCAAGCTGCGCACAGCTCTCGCGGCCAGCCGCGACGGCCGCCTCTGGATCGCCAGCCGCCATCGCGATCGACCATGCGTTCTGGCCCGCAACCGCCACAGTGAGAGTCATTCCGCGGTCGCGAGCCGCCGCCACCGCGTGTTCGAGCAGCACTCGGGCCTCATCGAAACGACCTTGGTAGGCCAACAGCGTCGCGCGGCCAAGCTCGCTCCCCGGGTTGTGCCCGACGGGCTGATCGCGCGGTTCGTCGTCGAGCTCGAACACTCGCGCGATCGGCGTCGGACCAAGCTCGATGGCCCCCGCGAAACCATCGACGTGCGTGGCGAGGAACGGGTCAGCACTACGCATGGCGTATCGCTTCACGTTGGCCACGGCCTCCATGGCGTCGGCGTACCGGCACTCCATGTGGGCGATCAGCATCGCGCCCCACCACCCCCAGGCGAGGGCGGCGTCGGTGCCAGCGGTCTCGAACGCCGGTAGAGCGACCTCTAACCGTCGCCGCATCTCCGCCAGGGTGCTAGTCCCTAACTTCAACCCGATCCAGCTGTTGACGAGGTCCGCCTGCTGCTCACCGATGGCGTCCCCGGATCGAGCAGCCGCAGCTGCCGTTGCACTAGCACGCGCAGCAGCGTCCGCGGGTCGCCCGCACATCAGCAGCGCCACCGCAATCCCGAGTTCACCTGAGACGTCCGGCGTGTGCCTCGGGCTGAGTGTCTTGGCTCGTTCGAGCAGGTCAATGGCACCGGCCAGATCGGAACGCGCAAGTTGCCGGCGGCCAGCAGCGTCGAGTCGCTGGGCGGCCCGTGATCCGAGTCGCCGCGCGGCCTCGTCGAGCGGTCCGAGCTCGGCGAGGTAGTAGTACGCCTGCTCGAGGTGGTAACCGACCAGGGTGTCGCGGTCGGCGATGTGAGTGGACTGCTCGTCGAGCCATCGCGCGAATCGTTCATGCAACTCGGCGCGAGTTGACTTTGGGAGCCGGTCATACGCCGCGTCGCGGAGTAGCACATGCCGGAACCGGTACGCCTCGTCCCGATCGAGCGTTGGCCGATCGGGTCGAAGGAGATCCTTGCGGACCAGACCGAGGAGCAACTGATCCGTGCCTGCGGCTCTATCCTCCTCGCCGAGGAGAGCAGCTAGGGCCCGACGGTGGAAGGACTGACCTTCAACGGATCCGCGTTCTAGGGCACGTTGCTCGGCGGGGTCGAGCTGGTCGAGGCGGGCCGCAATCAGAGCCTGGATGGTGGGTGGCACCGGAACGTCGTCGCCGCCGGAGACTTCGACCAGCGCCACCATCTCCTCGGCAAACAGCGGGTTGCCGGCGGCGGCCGCCACCACCTGACGCCGCGCGGCCATGCCCAGTGTCGTCGCGAGGCTGTCGACCAGGTCGGCGGTCTCGTCCGGTCCCAGGGGCTCGAGCAGCACGGTAGAGGCATTGAGCGCTCCGACACCCCAGTTCGGCCGTCGCTCGAGCAACTCGGGCCGGGCCAGCACGACGATGAGGATGGGTGCATCCCGGCTCAGCGAGACGACGTGCTCGACCAGGTCGAACAGCGGCTCCTGCGCCCACTGCAGGTCATCGAGAACCACCACGAGCGGGCGCACCCGCGCGGAGGCCTCCAGCAGACGCCGCACCGCCCAGCAGACCTCGGCCGACGACGACGCGACTCCGTCGCCATCGACGAGCGTGCGGACCGCCGCAACGACCGCCGAGTCCTCGGCGAACGACGCAGCGATCGCGTCGAAGGACGGGTCGCCTTGCAGCTGGCGGACCACGTCCACGGCAGGCCACAACCCGATTCCGCTGCCGTATGACAGGCATCGCGCGCGCAGCACCGTGGCGTCGAGGTCATCGAGGAACTCCGAGGTCAGACGCGACTTGCCGACACCCGCCGACCCCAGCAGTGTGAACAGCACGCAGGAACCGTCCGCAACAGACTGAGTGAAGGAGCCGCGAAGCATACCCAGATGCCGTTCGCGTCCGATCATCGGCGACGTCCCGGCCGGGCGTTCGCCTTGGTGCGCTGCCAACAGTCTGAATACCCGGGTGGGGGCGGACTTGCCTTTGAGTTGAGCCGGCTCGATCTCCTCGACGGTGGCCAGCGTCCCGGCTAGCTGCACCGTCAGCTCACCGATGTAGATTTCGCCCGGCGGAGCCAGCTGCTCCAGCCGAGCGGCGACGTTGACCGCGTCGCCGGTGGCGAGCCGGTCCGAGGTGCCCGTTACGACGTCTCCAGTGTTGATCCCGACCCGGATCTGCAGCGCGGCGCCGTGGTCCCGCACCAGATCGTCGTTCAGCGACCGCAGGGCAGACATCAGATCCAGTGCGGCGCGCAGCGCCCGGAGCGCGTCATCCTCATGTAGGACGGGCACACCGAAGATCGCCAGCACCGCGTCGCCGATGAACTTCTCGACCGTGCCGCTATGACTCTCGACGACGGTCCGTGCGGTTTTGAAGAAGCGCGAGAGCATCCGGCGGAGCACCTCAGGCTCCATGCGCTCGCCAAGGGCGGTCGAACCTGTGATGTCGGCGAACAGGATCGTGACGGTCTTGCGCTGCTCGTTGTCGATCGCGTTCACGGATAGCCGAGCTCCGCATTCTGCGCAGAACTTCGAGTTGTCCTGGTTCGGCGTCGCGCACGCCGGGCACCCGCGCACCCGGTGACCGTACCGCCAGGAGCTCTGGACGTCGCCTTCGAACGATCGACTACAGCGGCTCAGAGCGGATGCCGGGAACGACGGAGAGGTCCGCGCAGGCCAACCTGGGTCAGTCGGGCGTCCGTCTGGCCGAGATGTGAACCGCGCGCGCCCGGAACAGTCAGTCGACAGCCTGGTCGCGCCGGTCGGCACCGGCCCGGAAACGGCTCTAGGGTGCGCGGAAGTTGGGCATGTCGAGGGTTTCGATCGGCGCCGGCCTGACCCGTATGGCCGGCTCGGCAGTCGCCTCCTGGCGCGGCGAGTGGCTACGCGCCGTGCCACAGATGGAAGGCGCAGCTCCCAGGAGCGCGAGGACGGCGATGCCGGACGCGGCGCCTTGCATCAGCCGCACTCCGCGACCGGGATCGATCATTGTTCCCATCGTGATCACCTCCGTTCCAACCGTGAGCGAAAGCGTGGCGCGGAGCGAAACCGACGACGGTCGGCCACATGACGAACGGTGCGTCGCGCGACGAACAGTTGGCCGGCACATCTATCCGGTCCGGACCGGCCCTTAGCGGCTGGCGCGCGAGCCCGGGCATGGAGCAATGGAGGACCTGGCTGTCGGTGCTCTGACCTCCTAGCTCGCGAGGCGCGTCAGTTCCGTCAAGTTGAGGATCCGAACGCGGCCGCGCCCTACCTCGAGCAGCCCGCGGTCGTGGAGCTTGCCCAGCAGCTGGTTGATGGTGGGACGGGTCGCGCCGCACAGGCCGGCTAGGTCATCCTGGGTAAGTGGGATCGTGACGGTGCCGTCTGGCGCCGGCTGATAGGTCTTGGCGAGCTCGACGAGCCGTAGCGATAGCCGCTTCGAGGTGGGCACGAACATCGCGTTGAGGAGCCGCCCGTTGGCATGACGTAACTCGCGAACGACCGCATCGAGCAGGGCCTGTTCGACAGCGGGGCTCTGCTGGCGCAGCGCCTTCATCGGTTCGCGGTGCAGGACAAGCGTCTCGCAACCTTCGAGGGCGGCGACGGTCGCGGCACGTGGCGAGGCGGAGATGACAGCGAGCTCGCCGAAGAACTCACCGGGCCCGGCGACACGCAGTGTCGCGGTGTCCCCGTACGGGGTTCCGACCCGAACTGCGGCGTGTCCGGATTCGACGAGGTAAAGCGCGTCACCAGGGTCGCCTTCGTGGAAGACGATCTCGCCACGTTTGAACTGCCGCCGTCGGGCGGCCCGGAGCACGTCGTTGACCTGTTCGGGTGCCAGCCCGTCAAGCAGTTCCCACCGCACCTGGTATCTCTACCGCTGTCGAACCCGCGATGTCATGTACTTGCCCAACGGGGTTGGCGCATTCGCGAAGCGGCCCGAACTGTCAGCAGGGCGACTGTCCGTGCGTTGTGCGACCGACGAACGTGATTCGGCTCCACGGGCACGATCGGCTCCACCAGCTAGACACCGCCAAGGAGGCAGCCATGATTACGAGGGCGCGTGTTCCGTCCATCCGTATCACCCCGATCACTCCTACGGACCCAAGCCGGCCACCCACCCCATGCACGGCCCTTGAGATCACGCTCCACCGGTGGGCCGGACGACAGCCTGCGTGAATACCCCCTCAGCGATGCCTCCGACATGCGGCGGCACTCGAAAGAGATACCGACACATGCGATCGAGTTGAACATAGATCGCCGCCAGCCCCCTCCGAGCCGCGGCCAGGGGAAGGTGACCACGGTGCCGACATGCCACGGGCAGGTCAGCTGTCGGCCAGGTAGCTGGGCGCCGCTGGCACCTGAGTGGTCACATTCGGCGTGACGCGACTTGACAGCCGCGCCATGATGACGGCGTCTCAACGACCGAGCCGGGAGTAGCTGTGACTGATGCACCGCAGGTCGACGTCAGCTCGGGAGTGGCTGAGTCCTGTCCGAGTTGCTCGCTGCCTGTGGTGGCGGCCCAGCAGTACTGTTCGGCCTGCGGATCCTCGCTTGGCGCGCCGACCGGCGCTCCCGCGGTCGGTTCGTTGCCGGGCGGTGTCCGACCGGACGACGCCGACTACCCGTCGGAGTACAAGGTGGCAGCCGGGCTGCTGACCGTTGTCGCTCCGTTCGTATCGCTGGTGGCCGCTCTCATCATGCGAGGCTCGCAGTCGAATCCGGTTCGCCGCGCGACACTGCGTACCTGGGCGGTCGCCTCGGGCGCCTGGCTAGCCGTGGGTCTGCTCATTGTGATCGTAGTTGTGGCGTCCGCGGGCAACTCGGTATCGCATAACGTGCCGAGCACTTCAGGTCCCTGCCTGGGTGGGCCGGACATGGGATCGTCAGGTGTGTCCGTCGGTCATGGCAACTACCGCTTCCCGTGCGCTGACGGCGGCTCCACTGTTGTTCACCTCGGCGAGTGATCTTCGGATGTTCATTGTGGTCAGACGGCGAGTTCTCGGGCGATGCTGCCTCGAAGGCGGCAACTCTTAGCCGCCTGCATCGGCCCGTAGGGCTTGATGTCGTTTGGTCGGTCTACCTGGCCAGCAGCACGAACCGGAACAGAGCCTGAGGCCAACCGATTAGTAGAGCAATACGGCGTCGACGCCGTAGGGGCCTGCGTTGCCCAGCGTGGACGTCTTGGCGGTCGCGAGGTCGATGGCGCGCAGCCGTCCGTGCGGGTCCGTAGCGAACAGCTCAACATCGTCGTCCGGAGCCGTCTGGACCAGACCCACCCGACCAGCGATCAAGAAAGCAGTGTGCACCCGATGCAGCTTCGTCTGGAAGGTGCTGTACCGCCACTGGATCTGACGTGAGCCGCTCCGACACGCACCGGAGGCCTGACTTTGCTGACCGGCGACCGCTGGCGACCCCGAACATTCGAGCCCCACTTTGATATAAGTCGGGTTCTCATAGGTGCCGCCGCCCTCGAACCCAGCGACGTCCAGCACCTTGACGTCATCCCCGGACTTGGTGAAGGGCGTGGTCCGCAGCAACACCGCCACCACTCGATCGTCAGGCTCGCTCAGGATGGCCGGCCCTCCGCGAAGCTTGGTGTGAAACAAGGTCCATTGGTTTGGTTTCACCGTCAGAGCATGACCGCGGCCGCTGAACTCAGCGAGCTCGAGTCGCCCACTACCGCTTCGACACGCGATCACCAGACCCGACGACTTGCTGGTCGCGGCCGCCGGCTGGAAGCACCGAGTGCTGGACAGCGAATGCCAACGGTCGTGCAGACCGCGCGCGTACGCATGGCCAGCACTATCCGCGCCGACGAAAGTCAGCGAGTGACCCGGACGCTCATATACCGAAGGCGGGTGCGCAAAGCGGAGCGCCGTACCCAAGCGATGCCACGACTTGCTGCCGGCGTAACGCCACAACGCGTGTCGATGCGAGCTAAGCGCCGTGATGACGACCTCGCCCGCTTGGCCCGCACGCGGTGCTGAGTGGTCTATCACGCGCACAGTCGTCGCAGGCGCTGCGCGTAGCGGTGGGGAGATTAAACCGACGGCAGCCAAAGTCAGCAAGGTCGCAGCCGCGCCGCCGGCCAACTTGGCAATGGTTCGTGACAAAGGTCGCCTCCGACGAGAAAAGAGATACAGCTTGTCGCGATCGCTTGAACGATATTTGCCGGTATGAGGCACCTCAAGCTAGTCAGATGCGGCACCCGTTCGGAACGTAGAAAACGCCACGTAGCGGCGGCTCTGCTCGCTAGGGACCCCTCACTGGGGATTGTTCGGACAGATCCAGGAACTTTCGATCTGGGATCCCGTTCGTGCGCTCAAGATGAGCCACTGGACGCAGATCGGAAGCTGTGACGGTGGGTGGAGCCCCGTGGATGCCGGTGTGCTGTTCGGAGTGAAGTAGACGTAGACCGGTGAATGAGTACGCCCGCCACCATCGGTGAAGGTGCCGAGATGGCTGACCGTCGCGGTGGGCGGCCGAGTCTTGTTGATGGGCGCATGAAGCTTATGCGCATAGGCCGCCCACGCCTCATCCGAGGTCAGGGTCCCTTCCGGCATTGACCGTGCCGCGATGAAGGATTCGCCGTCACCGAGGCTCAACGGCTGGCCAGGATCCAGCGTCGGCGCGTGGCTCCCAACGCCGGCTGAGCTGTTCGATGACCAAGGTGAGGCACTGGGCGAACCGGCGTTCGTGCTGCACGCAGAGACGATTCCCACGAGTGCCACGCCCGCCACCACCGCACGGTTGATCACGGCAATAAGACTCTCACTTCGCACGTATGGTTCCCGTCGCGGACATGTCGAATAACGCTGGTACTGGTCGGTACAGCGTGTCTTGAAGACGCGAGGCTCAAGCGCGCCTAGCTTTGATCGGGTATGGCTCTCTATCCGAGCACGCTCCTGACCTCGCGAAGGCCGAGTTGCGGCAGCATGTCGACGTCGTGCGGGTCGACCGGGGCTCGCCGTGATGTTGCCAGCTGCTCGGCGAACCGCCCGGCCGCACCGGGGAAGGAGCCGGGTCCGTCTAAGCGGTACCGCGGCGGAAGCATGGGGCCGAATAGCAATGATTCGGCCAGCATGGGGTGTGCTTCGAAGTCGGGGGCGACACCTGCGAGCGAGGAGAGGCTTACCGCCAACAGGTTGTGCGAGTCGATCGCGGGTGGCGGCTCGGCGATGCTGGCGCGCATCACCGCCTCGTCCGGAGATGGCACGAGGCCCGACCATGCATTCGCGATCCAGCGGGCCTGCAGTTCCAGCAACGGGAGATAGGGGCCCTGCAACGCGAACTGACCGACGAACGCCAGCCCCGGCAGGTCAGGGTGCAGGGTTCGATGATGCAGCCGCAACTGCGCACTGACCGTAGACCACACCTGGGCCGGGAGATACGGGAGGTCAAGTGCATAGCCGGTTGCGCAGATGATCGCGTCAACGCGCTCGCGCGACCCGTCTGCGAAGGTCACCGTGTTCGTGTCGACGTCGGTGATTTCCGGGCGGCATATGATCCGCCCCTCACGGACCTGGATCAGGTAGTCCTGGCAGAGCGAGTGCCCGGCGACGAGGATGTCGTCGTCGGGTCGAGGCGCGCCAAAGTCAGCTGGATTCCCGCTGATCCCAACCACTCGATCGTGTAACAGTCGACCCCACTCGTCGCGCGGCATGCGGGCACGTTGCAGCGCGGCGACGTGGGTGTACCACCTCCAGTCAGCGGGCACGCCGTCGACGACCTTCTGGAGGACGTACCGCGGCTTGCGGTAGGCCGACACGACGGAGGTCACTTCGGCGAGGTCGGAGGCGATCTCATGGCCACTCACGCCGTTGCCGTAAACCAACACTCGCCGTCCGCGGAAAGGCTCGGATCCGGAGTAGTCGTAGGCGTGCAGAATCTCGCCACCGAACCCGCGCAGATGGTCCGGCATCGTCGGCCGCCGAAACCGGCCGGACGCGACAACGACGGCATCGTACGGTTCGCCATTGACCGACCAGCCGGGCCGCAGCGACGTCACAGGTGAGCCGTACCGGATCCTGTCGGCGATACCGACCGCGACCGCGTAGCGGCGCAGGTATGCATGCACCTGCTCCGCGAGGGGGTACAGATCGTGTTCCGTCGGGGGCGGGAAGTCGGAGAACGCCGTCATCATCCGGCTGGTGTTGGTGCGCATCCCTGGCCACACCCCACTGTGCGGCGCGGTGGTGTGCCACTGGCCGCCCAGATCATGACTCGCCTCGAAGACAGTCACATCGAAGCCCACCTCGAGCGCGTGCTTTGCCGCGACCAAGCCACCCGGCCCGGCGCCGATGACCGCGACGCGGGCAGCCGCCGGCAATCGCATGGACCGACCGTACGACAGCTGACACCCGCCGGCACGCCAAACGCCGAGCCGTCGCGTGACGCGACTAGATCGGGCGACCTCGAGGTGCGTTCGTGCCGATCGGGATTGGTCGTCGTAACCGCATCAGAGCGCCGTCGAGGTGACCGAGTTTGCGACTCGACCGAACCCGTTCCTCAAAGCCGGTCGGCGAATCGTTCGCTAGCGCCTTCGGACGGCTGACCGCGAAGGTTCACGTCGACCGGCGCACAGCTAGTTGCACCATGCGGCCCGAAAGGCCCAGAGACCGAGGGCGACCCGGAGGCACGCACTGAGCTTGGCGTGACTTTAGTCCGATCCGGCTCGGCGACCGGGTCTGACAAGGGCATGAGAGTGACGTACGAGGATGCCGCGGGAACTCGACGCACGATGGTGGTCCGGCTCGAGGTCAGGCTCTGTTCGCCCGTCGCCACCAGGACTAAGAAGTGCGGCAGCCGATTCCTCACTCGCGAGATGATCGTTCGTACTGACACTGCGCAAGCTATCCGCGCATCTTGGGCGTAGCCGAACGGTCCGTCTCATCAGGCTGGAGATCGATCGGTGGCGCCGGCTCCGATTGACCGGGAGCGCCACATTCACAGGGGCGAATCGGCTGACTCTGAGACGCCTGCATCCGCGCACCGCTACCGAGTTGCGGACGAACGACCGTCCTCTCCTTAAGAGGTAGATCGAGGGCTCGACCGCTGCATGAGCGAGACTGCGTCATGGCCACATTCGTCCTCGTTCACGGCGGATGGAGTGGCGCCCACGGCTTTCGCACCGTGCGTCGACTGCTTCAGACGGAAGGGCACACTGTATTCACACCCAGCCTCACCGGCATCGGGGAACGAGTCCACCTCGTGAGCCCCCAGGTCGACCTCACGACGCACGTGCTGGATGTGGTCAACACCCTGCTCTACGAGGACCTCCGTGACGCGATCCTGGTTGGCTACTCGTACGGCGGAGCGGTTGTCACCGGCGCGGTCGCCCACATAGGCGACCGCATCCGCGAACTCGTCTATCTGGACGCGTTCGTGCCGTCCGACGGTGACACGGTGTCCGGGCTATCGGGCCGCGATCAAGGCACGATCGCGATTGCCGGAGACGCTTGGCTCGTCCCGCCACCGTCGCGAAACTACGACGACCCCGACGAGGCGTCATGGCAGACCGAGCGGCGCGTGCCTCACCCGCTTCGCTGCTTCACCGAACCCGTGCACGTCCCGAAACCGATCGAAGAGCACCCGTTCGGCCTCACATATATCAAGGCAACGGCTGACTCACCTGACGCTCCTGGCGGCGCAGAGTTCTGGCGTGCCGCCGCCCACGCTAAGGCGTCGCGACGCTGGCGCTACCGCGAGATCGCCACGAACCACATGGTCGCCAGCAACCGGCCCCGGGAGCTGGCTGCGATCCTGCTCGAGATCGCCTGACTGAATCGCGGCACTCGCGGCCTCCTCGACACGCTGACCGTGTCGTTTACAGCGGCGCTACTGCTCGGTTGAGTCCGTCAAGGGTGAGACGAACCGGCAGTCTCGTCCGCGCTGGGGTGGACAACCGTCGAACTGTGAAGGTCCTGTTGGCCGCTGTGATCGTAGGGCTTGTCCGAGGTCTGTAGTCGTTCCGTATGCGGCCCGACCGGAGATATCGTGCGCCGCGTGTCATCGTTTTCACGTGGCGAGCCGAGCTCGTCAACGGATCTGGAGGTGGGCCCTCTCTTCCCAGGGCGAGTCCTTGTCGTCGCAGTGTTGTCGGTAGCGCTTGCTGTGATGGCGACGTCCTGCACACAGGGGTCGGCGTCGGGTGCAAGGGCCTCCCGCGTCACCAGGACGGCCACCGCATCCCACCTGCAGCCGCTCGGCGCCGCAGGGTGCCACCCGACATCGCCAGTGTCCATGAGTTCGACCGGTTTCCGGCAGGTCGAAGGAACCGCGCAGCGCGGGACGCTGTGGGGACTCCTCGACTTCGCCGGCTCTCCACGAGTTGCGAAGGTCGTCAAGATCATCTGGCGGATGACCGGATCGGGACCCTTCCACCTCACGGCGATCGGCCCCTCCGGCCAACGGTTAGATCCCACGTGGGGTCCAGAACCCCATGGTGGCAGCAACTGGCAGCAGCCCGGGCAGGAGTGGGGTACCGGCTTCAGGTTCACCTCACCTGGATGCTGGGGCTTCACGGCCGCCCGAACGGGGTCACGTGCCCATATGTGGCTCCGCGTTAGCCCTTGACCACGGCCAACACCTGGTCCGCTATGCGATTCCTTTAGCCCCACCGGCAATAGTTGCGCCGCGATGGGTTGGGCTGGCTAGACGTGACGATGGATGTGATCCTGCGGGTGTGAACGCGGCGAGCCGGGCGAGTGGACCGTGGCGCTTTTGCTCAGGGACGGTCTCGGGAAATGGCGACGTTGGGTACAAGTACCGGAACGTCGCGGCTAAGGGAGCACCTTCCCCGGGTCGTGGACGATGACCGTACCGCCGATGTGGTCAGGGATCGATTTGTGCTCTTTACCAGTCAGGAACAGCACGAACGAGATCAATAACGTGATGAGAAACAAGATCCCCTGGACGAACCCGCCCACGATGTTGCGCAACGCCATCCGACCCCATCCAGCAGGTGCCGAGTTCTCCGGTGACCACGCCCGCATCCCGAGCACCTGCAATGCCGGGCTGGTGCCCTTGCCCCAGACGATCGCGCCCCAGATCAGGTAGCCGATTCCTAGCGTCACGATCGACAAGGGGATCGCCAGGAAGTACGCCCCGATGCGACGACCGACCGGAGCCAGCACCACCTGGTTGGGCAGGACAAGTCCGTTGGCAGGGTCGAGGTACATCCCCGCCGGCACCGGCGCACCGTAGGCATCTCCCGCGCCCCCTCCGTACTGCGACGCGGGCGGCGCGACCGTCTCGTACCCCGTAGTTGATGGATCGATGGGCGGAGCGGACGGCGGCGGTACGTCAGCGGCCGGCGGCTCGTTCGGCTCAGGGGTGGTCGAGCTCTCGTCGGTCGGCTCAGTCATTGCGCCCCATCTGTCGGCAAGCGGCGCCGGTGGGACCGCGGTCCGCTCCCACCGTGTCTGGCGAGAGACTCGCACGGATGACGGATGTTGGCTACTCACCGCCATCGTCGCCACGGTAGATGGCGGACGTGCCCTCACGGTTTGGCGCTTGCGCTATGGCTGGGGGCTTCAGTCGTTGCCGTGACCTGTAGCTCGGACGGGAAGCGTTCGCGCAGTGCCGGTTGCTGATGAACGCAATCTGCTTGCCGCTCGGTGACCATGACGGCTCGGAGTTGACGTCGCGGATACCCCGATCGAGTTGCACCGGCGTCTGGGTCGCCCCGCGTGTGACATAGATGCCGGACCGGGGCCCGATTCCGCCGGCGGGGTCTCCTGCTCGAAGGCGATGTGCACGCCGTCGGGGGACCATGCCGGGGTCCGGTCCCATTTCCGGCGTCGACCAGCTTGACGGGTCGGCTCCCGAGCCGATCGGTGTAGATGCTGGCCTCGTAGCCGTTCGACCGGTTGCTGTTGTCGTAAGTGATCTGTTGGCCGTCTGGTGACCAGGACGGATACTCACCACGTGCGACGCGAGTCCGACCCGTGCCGGACCATCTCGACACGACAACCGAGTACCCATCGTCGTAGGCGATGTGCCTCCCGTCTGGAGCGATGCTGAACTCACCGATCTGTTCTCGACCTGGCCCGGCGAGGCGGTGGCCTGAAGGGGTCACGGTGAGCAGCCCCTTCCAGAAGTCGCTGATCGCGATCTGAGCCGGTCGCCGGCCTGCAGGCATGACCGCTGGTCGGCGGTCCAGGCTCGCATGGGCGGGAGCGACCGCAGGGACGCCAAGCGCCACGGCGGCGACGACGAGCAGGCTGGCCATCGACGCACGAGTACGCAGGACCATCAGACGCACCCACGTAGCACCCGGTTGGCTAGATCGAGGCCAGATCTGAACCACCCCATCGATCGACCGTCCCGATCCGATCCGATCGTGAGCGGTCGGCGCGAACCGCTGGTCTGGACGCTTCCTCAGCTGGCCACGTGATACCGGACGCGCCTGGCCACGACCGGGCCGTAGGCCGAGTGGGCGTGGACCACGAACGTGTGATGACCAGCATCGTGAGGGATCCGGGAGCCGCTTCGCACGCTCCCCTGGCACTGCGTGACGGTGTTGTTCTTCCCCGCGGTGCAGGTGTAGCTGGCCGTAGCTCGAGTCCCGTGGGCGTAGTGGTGACCTGCCACTGGTCGGCTGAGCGTGATCTTCGCGGCGGTCGGGGTCTGCAGCTCGAAGAGGTCTCCACCGTTGCCTGTGACGAAGGCCCGACCGTTGCTGCGGTCGAACGCGGCGAACAGGCTCTGCTCGGCGAGCTGGGTGGCGCCGAGTGTCCTGGTGCCGTGCAACGCCCACACCGTGTGGTCGCTGCCCGTGCCGCGAGTGGCGAGCACGACGCCGTTCGCGGTGTCCGCGACCAGTTGAGAGTCACCTCGCCCCGACCTGGTCCGTCGCCACGACGGTGTTGTGCCTGATGACCGACACCGTCCCGTCCCCAGCATTCGCGACGTACAGGAGGTGGGTTCGGGGTAGCGCGGCAATGCCGGAGGGATTGCTCCCGACCCGGATCGTTTTCACGATGCGAGTCGACGTTTTTTTGATCACCGATACCGTGCCAGCGGGCTCGCTGTTGGTCACGTACGCCTCATGAGTCCTCGGGTCGACCGCGACGGCGACCGGATACCCGCCGACGGTCACCTTGGACACCACCCGCGTGCCTTTGACGACCCACACCTTGCCCGTGTTGGGGACTGGCAGGTACACGAGTCCGTTGCCTGGGTCGATCGCGGCTCCCGCGGCGTTCCCCGTAATCTGCACGTACTTCACGAGCGAGGTGCCGCGGAACACGTCCACACCGTTCTCGACACCCACATAGACCAGGCCGGTGGCCTGATCGACCGTGACCCAGCCCGCGACCGACTCGGAGAGGGCCGTCGTCTTCAGCACGGTCGTGTCCCTGAGCACCGACACGGGGCCGTCCACATCCACGATGTAGGCGTCACCGGTTTTCTCCACCACCCCGATGCTGCTCTCACCATCCGTGTCGGCAGGCACCGTCGTGACGCGGTGAGTCGTCTCGTCGTACACCGCCGCGAACTCGCTGCTGGATTCCCCCGCCAGGTAGACGAGATGCCGACGGCTATCCACGCCCACCGCACCCACAGCCTCATCCGAGGTCGGGATCGTCCGCGCCAAAGTCACGGCCCTCGTTGGCGCTGAAGCTCTGGGCGCTGCCGAGGCAACATGCGGCGATCCGAACGCCACGACCCCAGCTGCCACAGCAGCGGCCGCACCCCAACTCCCCCCGCGATGCCCTCTCATTGCACTCCTCAGGTCATCAGATGCTGCCGCCACCGAAGGTGACATGTCCTAAGACGTATCGGGACCGCCATTTGGTTCTCGGCTGCGCGGCCAGCATTCGTCGTCACCCGATCGGCCCAGTCGCGCCACGGTGCCCGGCTGTTCCCGATACAACGCCTCAGCCCGTCGACCGAACTCACTTCGACACAGGTAGAGCAGCAATCGCGTCATAGTTGACTGTGTGAAGCGAGCGCCGGCCTGAGTCGTAGAACGCCGTTCATTTTGACGGGGCCCAACTGTCCTTGGTCCCGGTTCTGCCACTCTCGCCCCCCCGAGGATGGGCCGGACAGGCCAACGAGAAGTGGACGCGGCCTGGGCGTACGCTGCGATCTTGAGCAAAGGGGGCCGCAAATGAAGGACTGGCGCTGTTTGGTTGGTCACCATGACTGGCGCGTGGTCGACACGGGCGATGTGATCGTTGGCGGCGCCCGTGGGCCTGTCATTGAGCCCGACAAATACTCTGAATGCACCCGCTGCGGTAAACAGGATTGGCGTCGGCACCTGGCTCGAACGGCAGGCTCGTGGCGTGGCGGTGGCAACATGGCGGCCGGTGGTGACGGTGGCAGTGGTGGCGGTTTCTAGCGAGCAGTAGTCCGTCGAATAGCGCCAGCTCCGCTCGATTCGAGCGTGCGCACTCGACAGGTCCGTGCCGGCACCGGTGAAACGCTTCCTACGCTACGAGCAATCGGCCACCTCAGCGAGTGCGTTACGGTCGCTCGGTGGGCACCGTGCCCTGAGAAATGGTTCACGTGTGGACCATCGAGGGTGGCAAAGCTGTCGCCTTCCAGCAGCACGTCGACACCCTCAAGGTCCGCGAACTCAGCTGACCCAGCGCGCGGTGCGCAGCGGCTGACGCAGTCGTCGGCGGGGGAGTCAACACCCACCCTGTCCGCGTCATCAAGGGTACGACGGTGAACGGCAGACTAGGGATCGCACTCGCTCCCTGACCGAGGCAGCGAAGACCTCTGCCGGCCATGAGGTCGACTCTGAGCACCGAGCGACGCTAGGCAGTCCATGACGATGGCATGGAGACCTCGAATAAGCCGTCTCCAACCCGACGTCGGCGAAGGCATCGGGCGACACAACATCCGCCGACGGTTCAGTAAGCGACGGTGTCTGCCGTGAAGGTTGTGGGACTAGGGGGTCGTGGCAGCGAGCGGTGAGTCGGTGACAGTGGGTGGCTCGGATGGGGTTGCTTGTGGGCTGCCCGTCGTCTGTGTCGGAGTGGGTTGGGGGGTGCTGTCATCGGTGGGGGTGGGTGTGCCGCTGACTGGCGGCCCGGACGGTGTCGCTGGTTCGGCGCTGGCGGACGAGGCGGGGATGGGTGTGGACCCGCCGGCGGGTGGACGGAATCCGACCGTGGCGATGACGTGCCCGTGACGGTCATGAGCGACCAAGTGGACCGTACGGTGGCTGGCTCCATGGGTGCGGAACGTGGTGAGCCAGGCCCGGTCGCCGAGCGTGGAACGGACGGTAGACAGCTGAACTGAGCGGTTCCTGCCACGGGCGGTGAGATCGAGGGTGTGGGTGGCGGGTCCCGCGACACCAAAGGCTTGAACCGCGCCCCCGGTGACGCCGGCTTGGGGCTCGATCAGAAGCGGGCGGGTCACCGTGTTAGGTCTCCCGCTGGCCGCGACCGGGTCGAGGCAGGCTCCGGTCACCCCGTGGTTGGCCGGATCGAGCCATCCTTCGCACAGGCGTCCGCCGCGGTCTCGGTAGGCGACCGGGTGCCATCCGGCCCCGGCTCGGAGAACCTCGACGTGGCCCGCAGGCGGGTGTTGGGTCAGGAGATTCACACCGGCGGCAGTGGGGGCAGGGCGGCCGTGTGGCGGCGGCCCGTCTGCCACCGTGACCGCGGCTCCGACGAGCAGCACCGCTACTGCGGCCACGCCGGTCGCTACGAGGCGGCGTCGCCGAACTCGGGCATGCCCACGGGTGAGGATGGCATCGATGTCGAGACGGACTTCGGTATCCGGGTAGTCGAGGACAATCGGCAGCTGCGGCTCGGACTTTCGGGTCATGGGTTCACCCCCTCTCGAAGGATCGGATCGTCACGGAGCTTGGCAACTGCACGAGCGGTAGTGCTCTTGACGGTGCCGACCGCGACACGCATCTCGGTCGCGGTCTCGGCTTCGCTGAGACCCACGTAGTGCCGAAGTACGACAGCGGCACGCTCGCGCGCCGTCAGCCGGCCGAGCGCACGGAACACGAGGAGCCGCTGATCCACCTGGGTGATCCGGGCGCTCGAGGAGTCATCCGGCAGGTCGGCGACCTGATCCACCGGCCACTCCCGCGACGACCTACGGCGCCACCAGTCCACCCGACGGTTCATCACGCACCGTCGGACGTAGGCCTCGGGCGCACCGTTGCGGATCCTTGGCCACGCCGCGTAGGCGGCAACGTAAGCCTCCTGCACGAGATCCTCAGCTCGTCCCCGGTCGCCGACCAGGAGCTCGGCGAAGTGGACGAGCCGACGCTGCGAGTCGGTGACGAAGTCCCGGAACTGCGCGTCCCGTTCGCCCACCACACCTCCTCATCGCCGACGCCCCCTCAACGCATCGAACCCACCGAAAGGTTCTGCGTCGTACAAGATCATGCACGTAGGCCGATCGGGCCGCACCCGCCTTCGGTGTGTCGTCGACCGCTCACCGACCTCAGGTAAGCCAATGGTGCCCTCGACCCGCATCCGATGCTCCTCACCACACGCACTGGACGCCCACAGCGGGGCTCCTCAACCCATCAACGCATCGAACCGGTCGTCACGTTCTGTTCAGCTGCCTCCCGGCCAAGGTCGACATCTGCCGGGGCGGTCAGGTTGGCAGAACCTTCCGCCCGGTGAAGTGCGTTCTAGGGCTGACGGGTCATCGTCCAGTGCTGGAGGCCGGATCGTGCTTTCGCTCGTTGTCTGTCGTACTGGCTCGCGCCGCTGGCTCCGATTAGGCCCGTCGGCGAGGCGGGGGATGCTCGCGGCGATCGTCATAGCGACGCTATCGGTGACGGGTGGCCGGGCGGGGGCGATCACCCCTAACGTGGCGCACGCGGCGACTGAGGGCACACCGGTGTACGTCGAGGGTCACTGGGTGGGGCTGTCACTGCCCGGCGACGCGGACACGTTCGACATGGTCCGCACCGCCCCAGGCGCGTACGACACGATCGGTGTCGTTCAGCACGACGGCGAGTCGGGCTACGGATACTTCAAGCGCCCCGCGGGGGCGACGTCGTTCACCGGGGGCGTCATCGGGGGCACCACCGAACCGTTCGGTACCGAGGAAGGGCCCGCGGCGAAGATCACCCGAAGCCCGAACGGTCAGGAGATCTACGCAGCGGTCCAGCAGAGCTGCGGCGACGCGAACGGCGGCATCTACGTGATGGCCAAGACCGCGGCCGCCGCGAACTTTCCCGACCTGACCACGGCTGATCGCGCCGCGACGGATAGCGACTGTGACAACCCGCTGCGACTAGAAGGGATCGCAGCGCTAAGCCGAGGGCGGGTCGCGGTGCTCGCGCTCAACGATGTCCCGGGTCTGCGGCTTCTGATCGGCACCCCCGGCGGGAGGTTCTCCGCCGTCGATCTGGGCGCTCATATCAATGACGACTCCGATCGCGCGTTCATCACCCGTGACCCGGACACCGGTGAGGTCGCGATCGCGATGGAGGGTGAACGCAACACGAGCCCCCACAGGTCAGGCGCCCTCGCCTGGACCTACCGCACCGACAACACGGTGCATGGACCTACCCTGCTCCCCACGGACACGCCGTCCGGGGAAAGCGAAGACCTCGCAGCAGGCCTGACCGCCGCCGACGGTCAGGTCTGGTTCGGAGTCGAACGCCGACACGTCGGCGACGTCGTGAGCAAACTCGGCTCGAGCTCGCCTGGGCATGGACCCGGTATCTATGTCATCCACCGCAACGCCAAGCGGCACTGGAGCGCGCCGTATCGGCCGAGCGGCGACAGCGAACTGATAGGGCTGGCTGCCGTCCCCGGTACGGGTGTCCTGCATCTATTGAGCAACGACGGCTTCGCCAATACCGCCATTATCCACCTCAAGCGTGACGCAGCTGGCCATTGGTCGAGGCCCGCCAAGCTCCCCAAGCACCACGAGGCTCTCGACGTCGTCAGCACCAACGGCGGCGGGTACCGGTACGCCTACATCAAGTAATTGGACCGCGGGCAACACGTATCCGAACGAAGCGGAAGGAAAGGTTGACGACAGCCTCGAGTTGGTCTCCGTCGCTGCCAGAGTTGACACATTTTGACGATGTCAACCGAGCGCAACGCTGGCTCTGGTCGACGGGAGCGCAACTACTTAACCGGCACCGGTGTTCAACTCCCGCTGATAGCGAGTGCCCGTCTTTCCGCCAATATGCTCGGGCTTGGCCGGCCCGATCGCGACGAAACCTGCCTTCAACAGCACCTTCTGGGAGGCAATGTTTGTATGCGCTGCGGCCGCTCTGACGGTGCGCACACCATGTTGTTCCGGTGCGAGCTCGCATAGCTCCCGGACGGCCGTTGTTGCGTGTCCCCGCCCCGCAACGCTCTCGGCAACCCGGTACCCGAGTTCCGCTGTCCCGTCCCCGGCCAAGATCAGGTTGAACCGGCCTATCACCGAGCCATCGTCGGCGACGAGCACGTAGTACGCGCCGAGGCCGGACGCTTGTTCCGCCAGTAGAGCGGCGTGCCGCGCGGTGAACTCCTGAAAGTACTGATCTCCACGATCGGAGATCGACGCGGCGAAGTACGAGCGGTTCATCTGCTCGAAGGCAAGGACAGCCTGTGCATGATCGTCACTCAGGGGCCGCAGTTCGGGCATGGGCAGGACCCTAGTCATCGCACGAGCCCGCCCGTAACGCCGGCTCCAGTCGATCGGGAGCGCCACCTATTCTGTACTCATGCAGGTGCTCATCACCGGGATGTCGGGTACCGGCAAGTCAGCCCTGGTCACCGACCTCAAGCTTCGCGGCTACCTCGCCTATGACGCCGACGATGATGGGCTCACGGCCCCAGACTCGGACGGCGTGTGGCGGTGGGAAGTCCAAGCAGTGCGCGAACTCCTGTCGCGCCCGCACGACAACCCGCTGTTCTTTGCTGGATGCTCGGATGAACAGCGGGAGTTCGCGTGGGACCTCTCGATTCTGCTGACCGCGCCAGAAGCCGTGATCCTCGAACGGTTGGCAACTCGCTCGAGCAACACGTACGGAAAGACGGCGACGGAGGCAGCGCAGGTGTTGGCCGACGTGAACGTCGTCGAGCCACTATTGCGTCGATCCGCTGACATCGTGATCGATACACGGCTCCCCCTAGCGGACGTGACCGATACCGTGCTTGCGGCGGCTGAGCTCGCGCTCGCAGAGAGCGATCGGTAGCGGCGGCTCTGGTCGACCGCCCATCTGGCACTTCTTGGGCAGGGGAGGGGCGTCCCGCATGGACGGCCCAACCGAGCCGGAGGCTGCCGGACGAAGATATCAAGCCGGAGCGTCCACGGCGGCGATAATCTCTCGGCCATGACAGGTTCGGGTTACGTCTTCGACCAGGGCTGGCACGACGAACGAGCCCGGTTGGGCGGCATTGAGGCGCTCTGGGATTCCGGTACGCAGGCACTGTTAGCCGATTGCGGTGCCGTGGCGGGTGCCCGCGTTCTCGAGGCAGGCGCAGGCGGTGGCTCAGTCGTGACTTGGCTCGCAGACCAGGTGGGTGCGACGGGCCACGTGCTGGCGGTTGACCGTGATGTGCGCTTCGTTGAACCGTTGCGCTGCGCAACGGTCGACGTCCGGCAGTGCGATCTCGTGGCCGGCGCGCTCCCAGAGGCGGAGTTCGATCTCGTGCACACTCGCCTGGTCCTGGAGCACATCCCGGAGCGCGACCAGGTGCTCGACTACTTGGTGCGGGCACTACGCCCCGGCGGTGCGCTGGTTGTCGAGGACTACGACTGGACGGCGTTCGGGTTCGACTCGGCTGACGGCATAGAGCAGCGCGCGACCGAGGGCATCCTTGGGCTCATGGCTGCCGCCGGGTTCGACCGTACCTATGGCCGCACGATCGTCGGTGCACTAGCCGACCGAGGGTTGGACGATGTACACGGCGGTGGCAGGTCTCTCGTCATCGACGATGGACATCCAGGATTCGCGTTTTTCCGCCTCTCCTTCGAGCAGCTTGCACCGGCTGCGGTCGACGCGGGGCTGATGACAGACGAGGACGCGTCGGTCGTAGGTGAACGGCTCCGTGAAGGTGGGGTCCGCATCATCACCCCCACCCTCATCCATGCGATAGGGCGAGCCCACTCACCGCGGTAGACGCGCCTGGTTAACCATCACGCGCTCGTCTTATCTGCTTGTTAGCCGGGCATAACAGGCATGCCAGAGATCGCCACCGCAAGCTGAGGACAGGGATGAGGATGGCTCAGAACGGAATCAACCTGCTCGTCGCCCAGCATCAGGAGATCAGGAACCTGCTCGACCAGGTGGAATCCGGTCCGGTCGAACGGCGCGCCCTGCGGTTTGAGGAGCTGCGGCAGCTGCTGGACGTTCACGAGACCGCCGAGGAGACGATCGTTCGGCCGGTCACCCGTCGAGACGTGCCCGACGGGGACCGCATCTCCGACGCTCGCCTCGCCGAAGAAGCAGCCGGAAAGCGGGCGCTCACTGAGCTCGCCGCGCTCGACGTCACCTCTGAGGAGTTCGCGAACCAGTTCGCGAGGTTCAAGGCGCACGTTCTCGAACACGCTAGAAACGAAGAGGTCGAGGAGTTCGCTGCGCTGCGCGACCGTGAGGGACTCGACGAGCTGATGTCGCTGGGCGACGACGTGAAGACCGCGGAAGATCCGCCGACCAGCCATCCCGACCCGGATGCGACGGCCGCCGCCGCCGACGCCTGAGCCTTCCATCAGGTCAGACGTGCGGTGGGCGAACCACGAAGGGTGTCTGGGGCGCGTGAGTGAACGGCACTTCGGTACGGTTGAGATGCATCAGCCTGTGTTCTTGTGCAGAGATGGTGCGTAAGACAAGCCGATGACGGCGCCCTCTGGCGAGAGCAGGCGTGCCACGACTTGTCCCCATGGCTCGGTCTTGGCGTCATGCAACAGGTCGTATCCGCGAGAAAGTAATTCTTGCGCTCCCTCGGACACCGCGGTGGGGTCCGGCACCTCGAACTCGATGCTGACCTGTGGCTTCGCTACGTCATCCGGCCATGTGCGCGTGCCGAAACAGGCCTCTGCTGCCTGTTGCAGTGGCCAGACTCCGAAGTGACTGCAGCCGGCGATTTCGCCGCTTGCGAAGTAGTCACCATCGAGCTGCTTGAGCGGCAGCCCGAGTGCGTCCATATATAGCGCGCGGCTCGCGGGTGCGTCGGCCGTGATGACGGCGACACTGGTGACTGACTCTATTTCCACGACCACCTCCTGCGTCGGCATCTTCGAACCTAGTCGCCGCTGCCAGCAGCATGCGCGGAACGATAGCTCCCGCTCTAGTCGATCCGGAAGCGAGGCCGGTTCATAGCCCGGTGGCCGGGTATGTCAGGTGGGAAGGTCGGTCCTGAGAACTGGACGGGAGGGCTGTGATGGTTGATACCCAACGGCCTCTTGCCTATAGGGTTCCGTGGCCCATCTGGATCACCGTGGGCATTGTTCTGCTGGTCGTGGGGGCGTTGTATCAGCACGACCCCTTCACCATCGGTGGCCCAGTAATCATGGGCGCCCTCTGCGAAATCATCGGAATCAAAGTCTTTGTGGCCTCCCGACAGCCAGTGGACGGTACTTCCCGGGCCCCGTTGCGATGATGCATGCCGATGGTTGACTTCGTCGGTTATTGTCGCAGCGACGTCAACGGAAGCCGTCGGCGATCTGCTGAAGCTGATCGTGGTACGAGGACCACCAGCCCTGGTCTGCGTCAGCCAGGTTGCTGTGCTCAGGTCGAACACCCGCACTTCCATCCAGCTGTTCACGCAAGATGTCCGCATGGCCCAGATGCCGGTGGCCTTCGCTGACGGTGTGCACGAGTATCTGAATGCAGCGTCACCCGGGAATCCGGATCCCACCACGGAACCTCACCGGCGGCGTCGAGCTCCAGCGCCGCGATCGTCGCGTCAGCGTGGTCACAGGCCCGGCGATAGAAGTCGAGCACCCAGTCGCGGGGTTCCTCAGCAGTGGCATACATGTCGCCGTTCGGCTCGGCGCCGTCCTCCCACCACGGCAGTGGATCCGGAAAGGGTCTGTCGAACACCGACCCGAAGTAGCTCGCCTGCCCGACTGCCAGATGCTTCACCAAACCGAGCAAGTTCGTACCGGTCGGGGTAAGCGGTCGACGAACGTCGAACTCCGATACACCGTCCTGCTTCCAGACGATACCTTCGCGAACCTGCCGAAGCTTGCGGTGCAGGTCCTCCTTAAGCGCTACGGCGTCCAGCATGCTGCTCCCGTCCACGTGGCCCGCGTCACCGGGCAAAGGCGATTCCACTCGACTGTGGCACAGCGCCGGTCCCGTCCGATCGGGAGCGGCACACCTCCAGCGCACTCCACGGGGAGAGGGGCCTCTCAGACGGGTCCCATGTGGTTCGTCCTGCGAGGTCGGCCGCGACCAGACAAGGGCCGACCTCGCAGGACGAGTCTGGGGTGGTTACGCGACGCCGACGGTGCGAAGGTCGACGATGCCGAAGGTCGGCTCGATGTAGACGTTCTTCAGCCGGCTGCTGAAGAGGTCGAGGGCCTTGTCGTAGGTGAACGGTGCGTCGCAGGCGTCCTTGAGGACGGTTTGGTCCACTTGCTGCCAGTACGGGTACTCAGCAGCGGGGCTGGTCTGCTTGAGAGCTGACTGGATCAGCGAGGTGATGTGTGGGTCGTTGCAGGCGCCGTAGTTGCTGTTGCCCTGCGGCAGGATCTTGCGGGGATCCACGATGTTCTCGAAGAAGCCGTACGGTGCCGGCCAGTCCGGACCCCAGCCTGCGAACGCCAGGCCGTAGCCGTCCTTCTTGATGTTCGCCGGAACACCGACGACGGACGAGTAGTACGTCGCGGGGTCGAACTCCTTGATCGTCGCGGTGATGCCAACCTTCTTGAGGTCCTGCTGCAGGAACTGCGCCTGCTGGGGACCCTTGCCTTGGTTGGTGACGACGATCGTCGTGTGGAAGCCGTTCGGCTCTCCGCACGCGGTCAGCGCAGCCTTCGCCTTCGCGATGACCGGACCTGCCTGGGTGCCGGGGTACTCGTTGAAGTTCTTCCAGCCCGCCAGGGTCGGCGGCCCGAGGGTCGTTGCGATGGCGCCACCGTAGACACCACCACGAGCGTCCTGCTGCTCCGGCTTGCTCATCGCCCACTCAACGGCCTTGCGGCAGTTGATGTTGTTGAACGGCGGGCTCTCGGACAGGATCGACACGTACCGGGTGAACCCGGTGATCGGGTCGAGCGCCCGAGCCTTCAGCGACGGCGTGGACAGGATCTTCGCCTGGGTTGCCGGCTGGACACCGGTACCACCGATGTCGAGGTCAGCAGCGCCGGAGATGATCGCGTTGTCCAGCGTCGGCGAGTCGTAGCTCGTCGTGATGTCGATCTTGTTCGGGAGCGCCGGCCGGGTTCCGTCGGTTGCCGGGTTGTACTCGGGGTTGCGCACCAGGTCGATGTGCTTGTTCGCCACGTAGGACGCGATCTCGTACGGACCAGTTGCCTGGACGTGGTTGTTGTAGTTCGCGCCACCGGTCTTGGGGTTCTGGTCCACGCTGACCTCGACCGGTGACGTGCCGAGCAGCGTCATCACGTAGTTCCACTCCGAGAACGGCTGGTTCAGGGTGAAAACGATCTTGTTGGCGCTCGGCGTCTGGATCGTCGACAGCCCGTAGAGCGACGACTTCCCCTTGTAGGGCCCGCCGTAGGTGGGGCAGGCACCGGACTTGTTCTCGCCACCGGGGCAGAGGAACGTCGCGAAGTACGACGGACCGCCGTTGATGACGCTGGTCGCGAAGGTGCGCTCGATCGCGTACTTGATGGACTGCGCGGTGACCGGGGTGCCGTCCTGGAACTTGATGCCCTTCTTGAGGGTGTAGGACCAGGTCTTGCCCCCGTTGGTCGGCGTGGCCGGACCCGTGGCGATGTCACCGGTCGGCGTCAGCGCGTTCGAGCCGGTCCCGTCCGGATAGGTCAGAAGGCCTCGGGTGATCAGCTGGTGGATGTCCTGGCTGAACGCGTAGTAGGTCCGGGCCGGGTCCAGGTAGTCGACGTCGCCGGCCGAGCCGATGTTCAGCGTGCCGCCCTTCGCCGTCGACGGGTTCAACGGCGTCTTTGTCGGGAAGCCGCTGCCGGTGCCCTGCGCGTTACCCTGCACCGCTGTGGTCGAGGTGCCGCTCGAGCTCGTCCCGCCACTACTGCTGCTGCTTCCGCACGCCGTCACGCCTAGAGCGAGAGCGGTGATAGCCACACCTCCGCGGGCAAGAAGCGTTCTCCTGGTCATTGCGTAACCTTCTTTCCCTTAGGGCGACGGTTGGCTCCGAGGGACACCGGTATGCCGTGGTGAGCGCCCGGACGTCCCGCATGGCACCGGGCTAGCGCAGCAGCAGTCGGCCGGGAAGAGAAGACAGTTAGGTCGGTGCTAAATCTGTCCGAGACCGACTCGTTATATTGCCGTGCACTCTGCGCACGTAGGCTCCGTTGGGGGACCGAACGTCGACCAACGAGCGTCGGCGCGTTACGCGCTGAGGTCTCCGAGCTGCGTGAGCGGGGCGCCGTCCCCGTACGCGCCGATCGGTCCGGTCCGGTCCAACAGCAGCTGTCCTAGCTCGGACCGTGAGTACAGGACCACCCGCCCGAACCTTGCCCGCTCGACGAGGCCGGCGGCCGCCAGTACCTGAAGGTGTTGAGATATTGCGCTGGGGGTCACCGTCATCTGGCTGGCCAAGTCGGTGGTTGACCGCGGTTGGTCGAGCGCCAGGAGGAGGCCGGCCCGGCGCCTGCCCAACAGTCCTCGGATCGCGCCCGAAGCGCTGGGCCCGAGCTCGTGCCACAGTAGCGCCGAGCGTCGCGCTGGGTAGCCGAGAACGGGCACCACATCCGTGCCGACCGGCAGGGTGGGGGTCGGCGTGAAAACACTCGGTATCAGTTGGGTCACCCGGCCTGCTACGGGCACATGCCGGTCCCACGACTCGAGGATGTCGACCACGAGGGCGCTGCCATTCCAGTGAATGTGTGGATCGATCTGGTTGTAGGTAGCGCCTGCTCCGATCTGGGCGCATTGCAGACCGCGATACAACACGTCCGCCTCAAGAATCGCTTGCATGCGTTGCCAGTGGGGAACGATCGCAACGGCCCAATAACGCGCCAGTTCTGACACCACCGCATCGCGCAGCGACGCCGGGTCGTCCTCGCAGCGCTTGAGCGCTCTGGGAAGCGGCATGCCGGAGTAAGCGGCATGCACATCGCTGAATACGATCTCGGGCGGGGTCTCTCGAACCTGATCGAGCTGCTCGCCAAACCGAGGGCGTGGTCGCGTCGGCGGCGGAGACACGAAATCCGGGATCTGCCCTGACGGGCTGACGAGACTGCCCAGCAGATCGTGATCAAGATCGGCGCGGGATCGCACCTCTCGCACCCAACGGGTCTGGGACATGTCCGGACACATGTACATCGGAAACAGGCTGACGACGGTCTCGTGCAACGGGGAAACGGTAAATCGGGTCGCCGCCATGTCAGCGGCATCCAACTCGAGGGTAATCACAGTGCGTGCCAACCGTTGGACCGCGGATCATGACATTGGACGCGCCCCGACATCAGCACGTTCTCACGGCCGGCCGGATGACTGACTGCGATCAGCGAGGCTCTGCATCCCGCCATGTTTGCGTGGGCTCGCGTCCAGGACCATCACAGGTCCATGACGATTCCGCATACATTCAGTGACGCTGACCTTGTCGGTCGTCCAGGAAACGAGACCACGGGACCGGACGCGTCACAGCGACCGAGGAGACCTCGCGCCTCGCCACGGCAACCCCAACAACCAGGTCAGAGGTGGCGCGCCGAGAGGGCTTGAACCCCAACTTGCTGATTAAGAGTGGGTCCGGCCGATGCTTGTCACTGAAGGTGCGAGCGGTCAGAAGCGTTTGGGCAGGTCACGGCGTCGCGCAACCGTCAATGCGGCAGGTCAAAAGTGCCGGGAGTGTTCGCGGGGAACCAGGCCGAACTCTTGATCTTGCTCCGTAGACTCCACATCACCTGGTCGACACTCGTCTAGCGAAGGCGCCGCATGAGTACCAATGCCGGCTGACTCGGCGGTGATTATGAGGGAATAGCCACCGTCTCTGAACTGAGTCAATCAGACCAGAACGGCTCCCCTCGTCGCGTATCTCACTCTCGTCGCTGGACACGTTTCGTACCTTGAGGGGGTGCCCCAAGACCCCGGGCAGTTGACCGGACACGCCGACTTCGAGGTAGCCCGCGGGGTGCTCATGGAAGCCTGCGGGTACACCGCCGAACAAGCAGCCGCGGCCATCGGCGAGAGAGCAAGCGCCACGGGTCGTAGCTCGAGCGATCTCGTGGCCAACCTGTGCAGGCAACTCACTCGCGCTGGTGTCACTCACCTCATGAGTGCTCCGTAGCGCCGGCTCTGATCGGGAGCTTCGGCGCTGGTGAGGATCATCGAGAGAGGTCGTGGCGGAACACGTACTCGACACGCTCAATCCGGTAGCTAGCCGGATCTCCCAGCATCTGTTCGTCAGCTTCAGTAGCTGGTTACAGGGGTCTTCAAGGTCAAGGTCGGCGGTTCCGTTAACGCCGGTTGCAGTCGAGCCATAACCTCGTCGCGGACTGCCGGTGTCGTTCGATCATCAACCGGCTAACGCTGTACCGGAACGGTGACGGGTGATGTTTCGACCCCGGTCGCTGCGTGGACGGTATCGGTGACCACCTTTGCCGTCGGGGGGAAGTCTTCTGGGGATGGCAGGTTTCTCAGGGGTCTTCCTCGTTTGCGCCGTGGAGGCTGTCGAAGCGCTGACGATCGTCGTAGCTGGCGGAACCACGCGCGGACGCTCGTCGTCGTTGTCTGCGTGGCAATAGGCGTCATCGGCTTCTGCGTCGGAGCGCGCCGCCTGGAGCAACTCCGCTGGCGCCGACCGCGCTGCCGGGATGACCGGTGGCCTCCGCACCCGTTCGGACATAGGCTTCGACCATGGTGCGCGCCGACGCTGTGGAATCCGTGGCCGCTGCGGTCACGCTCTTCGTCGCGGTCGGCGCTCTGGCGCTAGCCGTCGTTGGCGTGGTCGCGGTGCGCGCCTCCGTGCGGTCCTACCGACGTCTCCGCCAGCGCGTTCGGGCGGTGCTCGCGCCGGGCGCACTCGCCGCGCGGGTCGCTCCTGCCGGCTCGCCGACATGGTGGCTCGCGCAACGCGACCGGGTCCAGATGTGGCGATCGGTAGCGGCGGCCGAGCATGCGCTGTCGGCGGCTACCCGTGCGGGTGCGCCGACCGGTGACCTTCCCGCCCTTGTCCTTCAGCTACGTCGTTCCGCGCTGGATGTCGAGCAGGCGCTTCGCGGCGCCAGTCGCGCACCGCGCCGACTCGGCAGCCACGTACACAATCAGGTACAGGAGATCTGCGATGCCGCCGAAGGCATCCGGGCCGTCGCCACTGAAACCGTGGTCGCGTTCGCACGCCCGTCGCTGGACGACCTGACGGAGGCCGTCCGCGTCGAGGTCGACGCCCTACGGTTTGGACTGCAAGCAATCAGCACGCGGCCGTAGTCCTGGCGGAGCAAGCTAAGAAGCGCGGCGACGGCGAGAAAGGTTCCTCCATCCATCGCAGATAAGCCCAGGTTGTGCCGGACGACTCGCGTCATAGCGCCGGCTCTGGTCGATCGGCGCGCTACCTCCGGGGCGGCTGCTGTAGCCAGCCGGCGGTAGAAGCGCCCGCTGCAGCTGGGGGTGATGATCCGCTAGATGTCGTCCGGGTTGTGACATCTCCGCTCAGCGACCATGTGGCGGCGATGACGTCCCCACCGGAGACGGACGGGCTGACGTAGTACCGTCCGCCGGTCCGCCGGTCCGCCGGTCCGCCGGTCCGCCGGTCCGCCGGTCCGCCGGTCCGCCGGTCCGCCGGTCCGCGTGCCCGGCTCCTGGCTATGCCTGTGTTGCCGGCCACTGCTGAAGCGCCCACATGTTGCCGTCGGGGTCACCGAAATATGAGTAGAGGACGCCGCCCATGTCTTCGACGTCGCTCAGTTCGATGCCCCGCCCGGTCAGAGCGGCCCGGGTCGCAGCCATGTCCTCCACGACGAGGTGGAGGCCTTTGATCGAGCCTGGGACCATCTCGGTTATCGGGCCCATCCCGGTGCCGAAGACAATGGCGCAGCTCGATCCTGGAGGGGTGAGCTGAACGACCCGCATCGTTTCCGTGACTTGGGTATCGTGCAGATCCCCGAAGCCAGCCTGCTCGTAGAATGCCTTTGCCCGGTCCACATCTGACACCGGCAGCGGGACAAGCTCCAGGCGCATGTCTGGTACCGAGGGAATACTTGCCATCGATCCACCTCCACGGGTTCCGTTGCTCGCTAAGACGCTCCAAGTCGGAACGAGTCATCGCCCAGCCAACTTCTGGCGTCAGTGCCAGGGTCGCCGATGGACCCTGTCTTGTTCCTCCATGTTGCTCACCGGCGCCGAATCGTTGACAGAGGGTGCCGAGCCGCACCACTCGGTGATCGGTAGCTCACGTTCCGCGACAGTTGACGGGGTCAACCGAGCGGTAGCGCCCCGGTTATGCGCGCCAACAAGTAGCCACTTACAGGACGCTTCGCGGAGTGTCCTACAGGCGACGAAAGCGAACCAGATTGCGCAGCTCGCTCACTGCGGATCGTCGCAGGATCACTTCGTCACCGTTCGACGGGAGCGCAAGCGCAGACGCGCGGAACCACCCGATGCGCTTCGCGGTCCCGCCGCCGTGCAGGTACTCGATCGCGAGCCGCAAGTACTCGTTCAGCACCCGGAGAGCCTCGTCGTCCGGTGTGTCCTCCTCGAAGTGATCCAGGGAGAACTGGCCGTCAACCTCCAAGGAGAACCACCGGTCCCCAGGCGTTGAAATCACAGCCCAGCGACCAGGCTCATCGCGGCTTTGTATCCGGAGGTATGCCGCGTCGCGCCGGGTGCCGAACTCCGCTTCTATGTCGGCCGAGTCTGGTCGAAGTGACTTCAACATGCTCAGCGCGTCGACGGTCCTCATCGCTCTCTCACTATGTGACGATCCCACGCAAGTGGTACAGAGCGCCGGTTCTGCGCGCTAACGCCCCTACGTGCGGGTGAAGTCTGGATTGGCCACAGCGCCGTCTACACCAATACAACCCACGACGGGAACCTCGCCCGGCGAGAGGGAGACCACATAGTTGTCCGTGCTGTGAACGCCCGTAAGTCTGACCGCGTCATGCTGCGATCGACGCAGTCGTTCAACCACGTCATCACCTACGAAACGGATGCAGCATCCACGCACCCCGATAGACCAGGAGGGTCACGGGCACGGCGAGCAGTACCGCCTCCACATTGGACGCTTCGCCGTGGCCGATCATGCCGGGCCCGCGCCATGGTGTGAGCGGTCGCGACCCTCATCGGAGCCCCGTTACCGCTGAAGGGGCCCTGATATCAACCGCTCGATGGCGCCGGCTCTGCCCGGTCCGGCATTCCTCAGTGGCCTCCGCCCACGGCGCCTCGCGCGGCCGTCCGGGACAAAGCTGCGCGCCTGAGGCCCTTTCGCTCATGCTCCGAGCTGTGCGGACTGTTCCTCTGGCGCCAGTGCTCCGAGGGCGAGGTCCCGATATCTGGAGCTACGGCGTGGCATGCTTCGCCGCGGAGGGCGACGTGGCACAACGGGCGGGCGCCACGTCGTGTCCGACAAACCCCCGGTCTCGGACCGTGGGACAAGACTGCCGACCGGGATAGGCAATGATTCATCTTCGGATCGTCGCGGCACCTGAAAGGGCCGCTAGCGCCATCGCCGTGTTGATGGGGTCGGACTCGGTGAGCAACGTCGTTCATCTGCCCGGATGTGTGTCGCTCCCGTCCGGAGACCTGATTATGTGTGACGTCCCCTCCGACACGGCCAGCCTGCTGGTCGAGGCGCTTCGTGATAGCGGGATCGACGTCGATGGCTCGATTTCCCTGGAGCCGATCGACACTCAGATCACCCGCGACGGGTTGGCCGCCGAGACCAGCGTGCAGATCTCCGATGCCGTGGTCTGGGAAGAGGTCGAATCACGGACCTCCCAGATGACCGGGCTGTCGATCACCTTCCTGATCTTCATCGTGGTGGCCATCCTCATCGGTGTGGCGGGCATCGTCCAGCAAAGTTCGATCTTGATCGTCGGGGCGATGATCGTTGGTCCCGACTTCGGTCCCGTTGCCGGAACGTGCGTTGCTCTGGTCGAAGGTCGCCGCCAACTGGCCGTCCGCTCCGGGATTTCCCTGGTGGTCGGATTCGTTGTCGGCATCGGGGTCAGTTGCATCGTCGTCATCGTGTGCCACGCGCTTGGTGCGTTTCCCGCGCACCTCAACGAATCCACCGATGCGCTGCCCGAGGCAGTCGCCAACGTGGTCGGCGGCCCGAACTTCTACACCGTCTTCGTCGCGTTCCTCGCCGGTGTCATCGGCATGCTGTCGCTCAGCACCGCCAAGACCGGGGCGCTCATCGGTGTCCTCGTCTCGGTCACTACGATCCCCGCCGCCAGCAACGTCGCCCTGGCCCTGGCCTACCGGCGTTGGGACACCGCGCTCGGGTCGCTCGCCCAACTCGCCGTCAACCTCACCACCCTGCTCATCGCTGGGACCCTCACACTCGCCATCCAACGGGCCGCATACCTCAGATCCCGAGCACACCAAGAGTGACAGCGTTAACGTCGGCGCCGCCTCCTCGCCTGGCTCGGAACGCTCGAGAACGCGGTTTTGGTCGATCCGGGGCTCTGACTTAGGTCACGATCCGCGAGCACTTGGCGGCGCACCCCGCGCCGCCATCGCGTACGCAACCAGGTGAACAAACAGAAGAGCCAGACCGATGTATATGAACAAGAAGCGATTTTGGGCCCGATCGAGCAGGGCCAAGACGACGCCGAACCCGACTACGGTCGCGCTTGCCGCCAGCCGAGCCCTAGCGTTCCTTTGAATCGTCTCTCTGAGAGTCCTTGAACGCGTGCCCGGGCCCCTTCGCTTGATCCCCACGAGGGGTTCATGCCCGCCGCCCAGGGGGCGAACCACTGGTGCGCACCAGCCTCATCGAACATGGCGGTCGAGAACGCCGGCTCTGGTCGATCGCGCATCGCTGGTGACACTCCCAATAGACAACACGGGTTACGCCCGCCGCCAATCCGCGGTGCCAGCGATCGCGGTGACAGCGTCGCGTGGACGCGTTGCCTTCCGTGGGTAGCCCGGGTTGGGGCCTGCGATGGGAAACGAATGAGCGCCTGACGGCCAGGAGAGGAACAGCACAGCGCATCGGGGTCAACCTGGGACTATCAGTCGCTGCTTCGTCACACTCGCTGGGGCCGGGTCGTCAATGTAGTGACGTACCGAAGGATGGAGGGGTGAGTACCCGTGGACGCTGCCGAGACGTTCGAGGCTGAACGGCCGCGCCTACTGGGCGTCGCCGCCAGGGTGCTGGCCGACCATGCCGAGGCCGAGGACATCGTTCAGCAGGCTTGGCTCCGGTTTGACCAACGCGCCACGGACATCGAGAACGTGCCCGCGTGGCTGACGATCGTCACCACCAGGCTGTGTTTGGACCGGCTGCGGTCCCGGACCCCTGTCCCGACGGCCGAACTCGAGGTGGCCGATGTGGTACCCGATGTGGCGGAGGATGTAGCGCTGTCCGAGACTGTCGGCGTCGCCCTTCAGCTTGTGCTGGATCGGCTCTCGCCGCAGGAGCGTGTCGCGTTCGTTCTCCACGACAGCTTCGGTTTCGAGTTCCCGACGATCGCTGCCGTCCTCGACACGACGCCGGTGGCCGCCCGCAAGCTCGCCTCACGCGCTCGGGCCAAGGTGCGCCAGCCTGGGCCGCAGGATGGGCTGGCTGACTGGGCGGTCGTCGACGCGTTCATGGCTGCCGCTCGGGGCGGCGAGTTCGACCGTTTGATGCAGCTCCTCGCCCCGGATGCCGTGGTCACGGCCGACGATGCCGCGATCCTCGCCGGCACACCGGATCGGATCGAGGGCCGACGCGAGGTCGCGACGTTCTTCAACGGCAGCGCGCAGGCGGCGTTGCCGGTGTTCGTCGATGGCCGGCCAGGGGCTGCATGGTTCCACCGCGGCCAGGCGAAGGTCCTCTTCGACTTCACCATCGTCGAGGGTGTGATCGACCGGATCACGTTCCGGGCGGATCCGGATGTGCTTGCGCTCGTGTCGCGACGCGACCGGGAGCAACGACGCAGCCGATAGCGTCTGCCGGTCACACCCGCGGCACGCGCACCGTCAACGCCACAACAGCCAACAACGAGCAAGCGAAGGAGCGCGTCGAGCTATGAAGACAATGACCTGCCGCCAACTAGGCGGGCCGTGCGATCTCGAACACTGCGGTGAGACCGCCGATGACGTCATCAAGGCCCAGGACCGACACCTCAAGGATGCCGAGAAGACCGGGGACGCCACCCACCAGCAGGCACGGGATGCGATGAAGAGTCGCTGGCGGCACCCCAAGAAGTCGCTGGGCTGGTACGGCAACATGAAAAAGACCTTCGCCGACCTTCCCGAGAGCTGATCCCTCTCGCGTTACAACCAGCGCCACGAAACGACAGCCGCACCGATGAGGGGCCTGGGCGACCCATAGCGCCGGCTCTGGTCGATTAGGAGCGGATCGTTCGACGCCCTAGTGGGCGAAGCCCCAGAGGAACAGAAACACGATCCAGGCGCCGACGAGGGCAAGCAGGGCCCGTGGGAGCCATTTTGGCAGCCGACCCTTCTCGGCGGCCCGACCGACGCCGGTGACCAATGATGCAAGGGGAAACAGGAGGGGCGAGTGCCTCACGCTGCGATCGGGAACCGCGGCTGGCGCCAGCCCGAACGTCTCCGTCTCGCGTTCAGAGGCTTCGGCCGTAACCGTGCACGGTCCACAACGGTAGGCGCCACCTGTTGGCGCACCGCAGCTCGCGCACGTCGCTCCAACGGTGGCCACAGGATCACCATCGGTGCTGCCGCCTCTGCGCTTGAACGAGCGCGCACAAGTGTCGTGTAGCGCCGGCTCTGCGAGCTAACGCCACTTCGCGCACGCAATCTCGTAGTGGTCCGCATCGCCCTCGACAACGGCTCGGCAGGGACTGCTGGCCCGCCTGGTGGCGCCGCGTTAGTCGAGTTGCTCGCTGAGAGGCGAGGGTGGGCGGGGTCGAACCGGTTCACGAACGGAACTGCCGCCCGGATCATCTGGAGGATCGTGGAGCGTGACACGGGAGACACTGGTCACTCCGAGCAGGGCTTGAAGCCGTTCGACCAACTCGTCGGCTGAAGCGTTTCGAACCTTCAACTTGATTGGCCGGGTCGGCCGAGTGCCCTGCCAGACCGGACTCGGTGATGCGTGCCGGATGCAATCGACCACTCGGTCCGCGGCTGCGTCATCGAGAACATCCACGATCAGGAAGGTCTCGACCATCTCCTGATTATCTACTGACATTGTGCTGCCGCGTGCCGACGGACTTCTGTTGGACGGAAGCTGACTGACCCGCTTCGCTTCACGTCATGGCGCCGGCTCCGCGCGCTAACTCGGCGTGTCACCAGGTGCTTAGATGGGAGTCGAGTGGGTCTGCGTCCGGTCGGTTGTTGCGGGATTCCAAAGGGCTCACGCCTGCTCAGCGGGGGAAGGTCGAGCCGCTGTCTCAGGTAGATTGCGTGCCGCGTCTAGTGTCTGCTGCCACGCGACGCCGAACCGAGTGACGAGCCCGGTCGAGGTAGTCGGTGTCGGCGAACAGGTGCACATACCAGTTCGCTGAGAGTAGGGCCGATTCCAGGTCGAACGCGAGTTGCTCGACGTCGATGCCTCTCTTCAGTTCCTTCACCCGGATGGCGTCGGTCGCGGCGCGCTGCAGGGTACGGAGCCAGTTGGCTTGCAGGTCGGCGATCCGGTCGCGGACCGGTCCTGGCTTGCAGTCGAACTCCGCCATGGCCGCCGCGAAGAAACAGCCGCCGGGGAAGACTCCTCGTTCGACGTAGGACAGGAAGTTGTCGCAGAGTGCGAGCAGCCGCCCGAGTCCTGGCGGGTTGGCGAGTGCTGGTTCGATGACCTCGTCGACGTAGATCTGCCGGGCGGCCTCGATCGTCGCGAGCTGCAGGCCCTCCTTCGATCCGAAGTGCGCGTACAGCCCGCTCACGCTCATGGGCAACGCGTCGGCGAGCCGACGGATCGTGAGCCCGTCCAGTCCTTCGACGGAGGCGAGGTTCGCGGCTGTTCGCACGATCGCCTCGCGGGTGCGGGCGCCTTGGGCGGTGGGTCCTCGAGTCACGGACCGATGGTAACGCACGAACGATCGTGCTATGTTTCCGCGATCGGGCCCTCTGGCGTCCGCGAGCGAAGGGGTCTGCCATGCCACTGGTGAACGTCAAGGTCATCGAGGGCGTGTTCTCACCGGCCCAGAAGCAGGACATGGTGCGCAGACTGACCGATGCGATGGTCGAGATCGAGGGCGAGAACATGCGCCCGGTCACGTGGGTCGTCGTCGAGGAAGTGCGCAGCGGCGACTGGGGAATCGGCGGCAACCCGCTGACCACCGCCGACGTGAAAGCGCTGGCCGCTGGACAGCCGGTCGGTTGAACCGCGAACGCGCCGTCCGATGAGGTACGACGCGGTCATCGTCGGGGCGCGCTGCGCAGGTGCGCCGTTGGCGATGCTCCTCGCCCGCGCGGGGCGCAGCGTGGCACTGCTCGATCGCGCGACCTTTCCGAGCGACACGATGTCGACACATTTCCTCTGGCCGCGTGGCGTCGCCCAGCTCGCGGAGTGGGGGCTTCTGGATGAGCTCTGGCGGCGTGGGTGCGTCCCCATCCCCGAGGTCACGTTCGACGTGGGACCGGTCCAGCTTCGCGGGACCGGCCCACTTGTCCAGGGGAATACGGTCAGTTGCAGTCCACGTCGTACCGTGCTGGACACCGTTCTCGTCGAAGCGGCGGCAACGGCGGGCGCACACGTGGTCGAGGACTACGTCGTCGACGACGTGACCTGGGCGCAGGGTAGAGCGGCCGGAGTCGTCGGCCACGACCGCTCGTCGTCGTCCCAGTCGAGCTTCACCGGCAGGCTGATCGTCGGCGCTGATGGGTTGCGGTCGACAGTTGCAGCTCGGGTGGGCGCGCGTCCCTACCGATACGAGGAGCCGCTCACTTGCGCCTACTACTCGTATTGGTGTGGCGTTGCGGATCGCCCGACGACGTTCCACGCGCGCGACGGCAGCCTCGTCTTCTCCTGGCCGACGAATGACGACCTGACCTGCGTCTACGTCGCCTGGCCGGCGACCGACTTCAGCCGAGTAAAGACCGATCCTGCGCGCGCCTTCGGGCAATCGGTGCAGCAGATATCGCAGCTCGTGGACCGACTCGCCCGAGGGCAGCGGGTCGTGCCGTTCACCGGCACTCGCAACTTGCCGAACCAGTACCGCACCTCAGCAGGTCCGGGATGGGCCCTCGCCGGTGACACCGGTCACCACAAGGACCCCTGTACCGGCATGGGCATCTCCGATGCGCTCACCAGCGCCGCGCTGCTCGCGCGAGCGGTGACAGACGACATCGACAACGACATTCGTCTCGACCACGCGCTCGCCCGCTACCAACACTCGCGAGACGCCGCCACGGCGAACGGGTTCGACCTCACTCTCAAGACCGCTCAGCTCGCGCCGCTGTCACCGCGGATGGAAACCTTCTACCGGGCAGTCGTGGACCAACCCGACGCCACACAGCGGGTGCTCGGGGTACTCGGCGGGACCGTGCCGGTCACCGAGGTCTACACACGCGACTACGTCGAACAGATCATCACTGGGCAGAAGCCGCTCGACCGCGCATAGTGCGGTTGTGCGCGCTAACGCCACCTTGAGCCCGGCGTCGGGCCAGGGATCGATGGTGCGTCCGGCACAGGCTGCTGTCGCCGCCCTGTCTCTGGCGGCGTCCGATGCCTTCGGAATGAACACCGCTGTAAACGCGGTTGCACCCATTGGAGCGGCGGCCCACGCCAACGGGTTGGGATACGCGGCGTTGATCGTGACGTGCCTGTTCGGCGCGACTAACTGAAGCACGATCGGCACCAGCCAGACCATGACCATTGCGCCGATGTAGACGGTGCAGTCGCGTGCATAGAGCGTCGCGTTCCACGCCGCCTCGACCGGGCAGTTCTCCTCGTCCTGCGGGTACCTCGCGTGAAGCGCCTGGCGCCCCGCTTTGTTGAGGCGCTGCGCGCGACGAGCCTGTCGACGGGTCGGCAGGGCAACCCCACCGGCGACTCTTAGTTGGTCCACCGTCTCCTTGTCGCCGGGCGAACCGAGGCGGTTGAGCGACTACGTGAACCGTGCGATAGCGGCGACGGCTCTGCGCGCCAGCGCCGCCTACGTGCTGATCCACATCGACGCGCGCTGAGGCTCATACGGACCTGCAAGATTGCGGCGATCCAGAGCGCCGGCTCTTGCTCGATCCCGAGCGACACGATTACCGCCCGGCTAGCCGTGCCTCCGGGATGGTGGGTTCAAATAGTTCCACGGGGTTGCCCGAGGGGTCCTCGATGAGGACTTGTCGGTCACCGACGCCGGCGACAATATCGTTGCGGAAATGCACACCGTCGCCCCGCAGTGATTCGACGGTGGCGTCGAGATCGATAATCTCCAGGCTGAACCGATTCCATCCACCTGGTTGTGGCACGGTGCCGTCCGGCATGGCCTGGCCCCCGCCGCCTTGGGCGCTCGGTGCGCTCAGTACCAGGCGCAGATCGCCGTGCGACAGCATGGCGAAGGTGGGCGCGGGGTGCATGTCCTCGTGGAAGCCAAGGTGCTGGCAGTAGAACGCGATCGCGGTGTCGACATCGTCGACGATGTAACGGACGCTTACCGACGGCATCGCATCCTCCTAATCGCGTCTGTCCCAGGTGCGGCTGATGCACCACCGACGCTACCGCCGACGGGATCGGCTGTCGCCTGATGTCAACGCTTCCGCGTATCCGCGAACCATGCCTGTGGGGGATGTAACTCCGCTGATCTGTCCGCTCGAAGAAGCGAGGATTCGCTTCACCTCGTGAGGCCTTGGCTGCTCGATCACGTCTGGGCAGCGGAGGTGAACGTCGAACAGCTCACCGACGAGGTCGCAGGTAGGCGGTACACCGTTCGGGAGGCGCGGACCGTTGTCGTGAGGTGGCTCTGCGAGCAGCGCGTGGCCTACACGGAGTGCTGCGAACAGCAGGCTCAGCGATGCGCGAGCCGTTGATCACGCTGCTGGCGAGAGAGAATGCCTCCGTGCCCTTCTCGATAGTTCCATGACTGTCCTGCTGGCGCTGGCATCGGCGATGAGCGGTGCGGTGAACGTGCTCACGCAGCGTGTGTCGAGTCGGACCGGACCGAGCGGCTCGTGGTGGCGGCTCGCGGGATACCTGTTGCGTCAGCCGTTGTGGCTGATCGGCGTAGCTGCAGCCATAACGGCGTTTGTCCTTCAAGCTGTCGCTTTGGAGCATGGGCAGCTGTCTGTGGTTCAGCCCCTGCTTGTTACTGAACTCGTCTTCGTGCTTGTCCTTCGCCGGCTCTGGTTGCGTCAGGCCGTCCGCACTGCGGCGTGGGCATCCGCGGCACTGACCTGCGCTGGGCTGTCCGTCTTCCTGGTGGCGGCCGAGCCGCGAGGTGGTAGTCCCATGCCGACGCCGCACGCGTGGCTAGCAACGATAGGCGTATTCGGCGGAGCCACCGTTGCCATGAGCCTGCTCGCCGCTCGAGGCTCACGGGTGCACCGCGCGGCACTCTACGGGGCCGCGTCGGCGGTCTCTGGAGCGCTAGCTGCAACATTCATCAAGACCTCGGTCGAGACCCTGAGCCTCGATGGAGCTGTATCGGTCGTGTCCCGCTGGCCGACGTACGGTCTGGCGGTCTCGGGAGTCGCAAGCGCGATCCTCTTCCAGGCAGCGCTCCACGTCGGACCGCTGACGGTCTCCCAGCCGGTCATGCTAGTTCTGAACCCCATCGTGAGCATCTGGATCAGCGTGTGGCTGTTCGCCGAGCATTTCACCCATGACAAGGCCGTACTCGCAGCTGGTGCAGCCGGGTTCGCCGCACTCATCGTTGGGGTGGTGCTGCTCACCAGAACGGCACCCCAGCAGGATCGCGTCCAGACGCGATGAAAATGAAACGGCGTGTCGCTGCCGCCCGTCCACGTTGCTCCGCAACCGGGGTTTTGTTATTGGAGTTCGTCGCGGCGGCCCAGTCCGGCGTCGCGGGCTCGGACGATCGCCGTCGACCGGTCGGTGACTTGCAGCTTGGTGAAGATGCTGGACACGTTGTTGCGGATGGTCTTCTCGCTGAGTCCGAGCCGGTCCGCGATCGACGGGTTGGGGTGTCCCGCTGCGACGAGGTCGAGGATGTCGTGCTCGCGCGCTGAGAGCTGGGGAAACGCGGATGAGGCGGTGCGGGCTCCGCTCCGGAAAAAGGCTGACATGCGTGCCGCCAAGGCTGTGCCGACGATGACGCCGCCCGCTGCGACGGTGGTGATGGAACGGATGATCTCGTCGGGATCGGCGCCCTTGACGACATAGCCACGTGCGCCCGCGCGCAGGGCAGCGAACAGCGACGTGTCGTCATCGAGCATTGTCAACATCAGGACGCCGATCGACGGGCAGCGCGCCAGGATGCTCCGGGTTGCGTCAATGCCGCTGCGCCCCGGCATGTGAATGTCCATCAGGACCACGTCGGGTGTAGTGCTCAGACAGAGTGCTTCCCCTGCGTCAGCTTCAGCCGCGTCGCCGACAAAGTCGAGCAGGGGCGACTCCTCGATGAGGGTCCGCAGACCGTTGCGGAACACCGGATGGTCGTCGACGACAGCGACGCGGATGGTTCCGCTCGGTCGGTCGCCTGTCACGACGCGACCAAGGGGATACTCGCCCGAACAATCGTGCCGTGCGGGCTCGCATCCTCAATCGTGCAAACCCCACCGAGCTCAGCGGCTCGCTCGCGCATTGAGACGATCCCGACCCCAGCTCGATAGCCGTCCGGCAGACCGGCCCCGCTGTCGCGGATCTCCACCTTCAGGCAGCCGTCGACGCTGATCCGCACATCGGCAGAGGCGGCGGCGGCGTGCCGAACGACGTTGGTCATGGCTTCGACTGCGATGCGGTACGCCGCGACCTCAGCGGCGGCTGGAAGAGCGGGCAACGGATTGGGCCCGGTGACGGTTATTGGACCGAACCGGCTCGCCTGCTCGGCGAGCGCCGCGACCAGTCCGAGCTCGTCCAGTGCCGGCGGCCGCAGGTCGTAGACAAGCCTGCGGATCTCGCCGATGGCTTCCTGGGTCTGCACGCTCAAGTCGTCGATTTGTTGGGCGGCACTTTGCGGTTCGGTCTCGAGTTGACGACGGGCCCGGTGCAGACCGAGGACCACGCCAGCAAGCCCGGGCCCGACACTGTCATGCAGATCGCGGCGGATTCGCCGACGCTCTTCTTCGGCGGCCGAGACGAGACGCTCCCGGGAGCTCCGCAGGTCGTCGATCAGCGAAACGGCGTGGGCCGCGGGGGCGAGCTGGCCCGCGAGCGCTGCTAGCAGCCGCCGTTCGCTTGGGGTGAAGTCGGGCTCTCGGTCACGGTGCCCGACCAGCAAGGTTCCCACCTGCTCACCCGCAAAGAACAATCGGAACGGCTCGCCACCGCCCACGGCGCTTCCTGACTCCACCACCGCGTGCGCCAGCTCAAGCCGGACGTAAGGCAAGCGCAGTGCGTGACGGATCGACGCGACAACATCAGGCAGCACGGCTCCCGGTTCGACCGCACCTGCGAGTCGGTGACCGAGTTGCTCTAACGCTGCGTATGGGTCGCCACGCATCCCGTACACCAACCGGTCAGCGGTGCGCTGCAGCCCGCCACGAAGCGGAACGGCACACAAGACCGCCACGATTGCTGCGACCGCGGCGCCGACGGCGTTCACGGCAATGAGATCGACGAGTGCGGCAGCCGCGAGATAGACCCCGAGCACGATAATGCTCAGCGCGGTGTAGACAAGACCTCGGTTGATCACCTGCCGGGTGTCGAACAGGCCGTAGCGGCGGGTCGCGACCCAGGCGGTGACCGCCAGTACCGCGACTCCGCTGAGCTCCGGGATCGTGGCGTCGTCGCTGTTGCCGGTCAGCAGGATCACGGCGCCGCAGCTCCACCAGGAGGCGGCGATGAGCCAACCGGCAGGCATGACGATTCGCAGAGCCGCTCGCTCGGTGTCCGAGTCAGCTCGGCGGAAGCGCTGATGCACCGACCAAGCCGCCAACGTCGCGATGACGGGAACGGCCACGATGGTGGCACCGAGAGCATCGGCAATGGTGCCGGCGACACCGGGTAGTGCCGTCGGGTTGTGGCGGTGCGGATAGTCAAGCAAGTGCGGCGCGAATAGCTCATTGAGCACCTGGGCACCCAACACAACCCACGCGACCACGAGCAACCAGCGCCAACGTCGGGACGAGGCGTGCCCGTTCGGAAACAACAGCATGCCGACGGTTGGAACGACGACGAGTGCCGGTGTCCACGGCCAACCGTCGAGCCAGGCGGCCCCGCTCGCACCGGTGAGCCGGGAGTGATGGTCGAATGCCGCATGGGAGTAGATGTAGCTCCCGACCGCGAGCGGGATGCTGACGCCGCAGATGAGTAGGAGCCAACCCACCGGGTTCCGCGGCTCCGCACTCGCCGCCGCTGACCCGACCAGGGCGATGGATATGCAGCCGATGACCAGCAGCGCGATGCCGACGCCGGTCGCGTCCAGGCGATAGCGAATCGCTACCGCCGCCGCCGCGACGTTCAGCACGACGGCAGCCACGGCCAGTCCGCGCGCCAAGCCGGTCGGGATCGATCCTGTCATCGCCGCCATTGTCCAGCCTCGTTGTCGGCTCAGGGGTGGTTTCTCAGGATCGGTCTAGGAGACCGCGACTGCCTCGCGCTGCGGTACAGCAAGCGAGGACTTACCTCGAATCAGCGCCACCGAGCACGCGCCGAAGGCGACCACAAGCAGCGCGAAGCCGACCGCTGCCACCGCGGCCACTCCGCTCGCTTCACCCAACATCTCGCCGATCGGCCACAGGCACATCGCGACGCCAGCCCACGCCGGCACCTGACGAGACCGAATAAGCGCGACCCCGAGCATGACGAATCCGACCAGGTGCCCCACCAGGTAGACCACTACCACGATGTCCACGGCCGTCGAGTTCGCGAACGCCTTGACCACGCTCGTCGCCACCGAGGGATCGGCGTTATGCGCGGCGGCGGCGACCACCACATCCTGCGCCAGCAGATACCCCGCACCAAGAACACTGACGAAGCAGATAGCGGTGCCAGCTGTCGCGAGTCGAGAGCGTCCGAATCCCGCTACTGCACCAGCGAAAAGCACCGCGGGAATGATCAACAACAGAGGCAGGTCGAGGACTTGCGCCCACGCCATTGCGGTCGGATGCGCCAATGCCGCGGTCACCTGCGCACCGGCGTTGTCACCTTCTTTCATCGGGGACACGAGAAACTGCAGCAGTTGGCAGACCGATCCGCCCAACAGGCACAGCACGCCAACCCTCACCAGCCACTTGGTCGAAATCATCGCTGCTCCTGATCTGCTAACGACCGCCGCCGTGACGGCCAGTGGCAGCGTCGTGCCTGACGACATCCCGGTTCTAGAGGCGGGTGTCCCGGCTCGCCAGGATCTTCGGTCGAGATGAAGCCAGCGGAAGATATCTGCGCAGGGCGCTGACTTTTTGACCGCAGGTGGCGGATCGACAAGTCTGCGTTGGCACCTGGAGTGTTCACGGCGAACCCGGGCTGACCTTTGATCTTGGCCCGCAGACCGCAGGTGAGCGGTTCAGAGATGAGATGTCAGCCAGGCGTGGACGTCGCTGACGCGACGCTCGCGCAGGCCGTGGTCCTCGCCGTCGATCAGCCAGGCCTCAACACCGGGAATGTGCGCTGCAAGCCACTGACCGTGGCTGAACGGCACCGCCTTGTCCTCGCTGCCGTGAACGACGAGCACCGGGACATTGATGTCGGTCATGTCGAAGCCCCAGGGAGTGATCTGCGCGACGCAATCGTCCCATCCACCTTCGATCCCCGGTTCGACTGCCTGCTGCATGCATCCCACCTCGTCAATAAGGACCTGCAGCTCCGTGCGGGACCCGGCGGCCTTCATCTGCTCGGCCTGCTCGACCGCGGGCGTGATGAGCAGCTCGTCACGCCCTCGCCGGAACAGGTCTCGCGCCGCGGCCATGTCCGACTGCATGAGTCGCACCTCGTCGACCGCGTCCTGACTGAACCCGTGCAGCCAGTCGAGCCCGTCAGCGTCGTACGGAGCCAGCGAGCACAAAGCAGCCGCGGCGACCACCAGGTCCGGCAGCAGAGCAGCGCACGCCAACACATGCGGTCCACCACCCGACAGACCCCACATCGCGAGCCGGTCGACGCCAAGCTCATCGCAAATGAGCCGCACGTCCGCTGCACAGTCGGCCGTTGACCGACCAGGACTCGGTGTCGAGTCACCGTAGCCAGGCCGGTCATAGCTGATGAGCCGAAGGCCTCGACTTGCTGCATCCGCCACTGTTCTGCCATATAGCCGGCGACAGCCAGGCGTCCCAACATGGACCATGACCGGGTAGCCACCACGATCGCCAGCGTCCTCAACCGCCAGCGTCCTGCCATCAGGCGTCGGAACAAGGAAAGTCAAGACCCACCTCCCGCTCGCCCATCCCAACAACCACGCCCCTGCTCCGCCGGCACGCTCGCCGCTACCGGCAACGGCAGGCACGATCTTCGCACGCGTCAATGATCCAGAACGCCGGCTCTGCGCGGTACCGCCGATTTGTTGTCTGGAAGGCGTGCCTTGAGCGATACGCAATGATCGCCTAGTGCAACCCGGGGCAGGGCGAGGTCGTCCAACGGATATGTTGTTCCCGCGCGCCAGGCCCATCCAGTTGATCGCTGCCTGCGCATTGGTCTCCGCGACCGCCAGCTGCTCGGAGCATCGGCGCCCTATCGACCCACTGCCCATGCGTCGGTGATGGCGCCATCCAGCGCGGCGAGCACCGATCGCGTTGGTCGAGCAGATCCGTGTCGAGCTGAAGTGAGGGGTAACCGGCTCGTGGCTCGCCTGGCCTACGGAGGGGACGTGTTCCTTCCGCCCAACGGGATCTCCCCACGAACCTCCCCTGCGGCGGCGAGAGCAACGCTGCTGGCCGATCCGAGCGCAAGTCTCCTCGGTCACCGTCACCAGCAGGAGATATTCGCGATCTATCAGAACTTCGAGGGTCGTCGACCAGTATGGCTTCTCCTAGAGCACCACATTCCGTCATCCGGATCGCTTAGCAACAAGATCGTTAATCACGATCTTGTCGATGTCCTCAACGACCACGCCCGGCGACCCGTTGCAATACTCGACGCTCTCCCAGGCGGCTGTCGACAACCTCAGCCCACTGATCGTTCAACCTCGACCGCCCTGGCTGCTCGCTGCAGCCCTGTCGGGCTGTCAGTCTCGACAAGCACCGGTCAGACCACGCTGGTCCTCCATGAGGTTCCCGGATGGGGGGCGCCGGTGAACTCCGAGTCGACGGCAACCCCCGCGTCGATCCATGGGTGCGGGAACTCGACTACCGGCTCGATGCTCGGGCGTAGCGTGCCGGCGGCGACTATGACGGCTGAAATCGGCGCTCATTTCGTTAGTCTGCCCCTGCGAACGTCGACGTTCGCGAAATCTGTTTCGGGAGGGGAGCAGGACATGAGCAACAAAGCGGTGGTAAGCCTCACGACAGGACTCGAGGACGGCGAGCGGGTCACGGTCGCGTTTCTGGTCGCCGTCGGCGCGGCCGAGTCCGGACGGCCGACATTGATGTTCCTGACCAAGGAGGCAGTCCGGCTTGCCCTCCCTGGGTTCGCGCACGCTGTCGCCTGCGACGGCTGCCCGCCGCTCGCGGAGCTCGTCGAGCGTTACGCGGCGGCCGGAGGGGAACTGTTGGTCTGCCCCATCTGCCTGAACTCTCGCCACCTGCAGGACGAGTCGCTGCTGTCCAACGCCCGCGTCGGGGGGACCGTCCCGATGTGGGAGTGGATCGGCGACGAGGCAGCAACAACCTTCAGCTATTGACCATGGCGCAGATTCCGATCGATCCGATCGGTGCGACTGTGCATTGTGAGCCCGTCGAACCCCGTCACGATGGACTGACTCAAAGCGCGCAGAGCGCCAGCTCTGCGCGCTAGCGCCACCCCTGAGACAAGCGCGTTCTGAAAGACGGCGGATCAGTAGCGAACGAAGGAGTATGCGGTCAGCTCCCGCTTCCGGCGGAGACTTCCGGCACAGCCATCGGACTCTCGAACGCGTTGATGAGCTGCTGCTGAGTCCAGGTCGGCGAGACGAGCGCGTAAAGCTGGTCACTGTTGCCATCCGAGAACTGGACGTACAGCGCATTGTCCCCTGTGCTCGGCTCCGTGCCGATCCAGGTCTTCGCATTCGGATTGGTCGTGGCCACCGGTGTAGCACCGTCGGGGACACTCGAGAAGCCCACTTCGGCGGAGAGCTGAACTGGCGAGCCTGCCGCTGCTTGATACGTGATAGTGAAGCCCGCCAGCCTGACCTTCCTTGTCACCAACCTCTTGTTGGCTGGATGGGGCGCCGCAGTTGAGGACGGGTGGCGGGGCGCCGGTCGCACGCTTGCGCCAACCGCGGGTGTCGAGGGGTGGCTGGTCTCGATGGCCGCGACGGCGGCTCCGGTCAGCAACGCTCCTGCGGCCACGGCCGGCAGGACCGTGGATAGCACTTGGCGAGGGGGGCGGGTCCTTCCCATGTAGGTGAGACCTTCGGTCGCATCTTGGAAGGCGCTCCCTAGCGAGCGAGTCAGATCGTCATCAGTCAACATGTGCGGTCTCCTGTGTGGGGGTGAGGGCAGCCCGGAGGTTGTCCAAGGCTCGCGCGGTCTGCGACTTGACGGTGCCGGTGGTGCAGCCGAGCGCGGCGGCGGTTTCCTCGACGCTCAGGTCGTCGAAGTACCGGAGCACCAGGACAGTCCGCTGCCCGAGTGAGAGCTTGCGGGCCGCCCGCAGGATCGCATCACGGTCCTCAACGCTTCCGACGTTCGGCGCGGGCATGTCGATCGCCAGCGGTCGTTCGACGGGTCGATGGCTGAGCTCGCGCCAACGGTCCTTGGCCAGGTTGACCACCACCCGACGGGCGTACGCCTCGGGGTGATCCTGGGCTCGCCCCCACTGGCGCGCGGTGCGCATCAAAGCGGTCTGGACCAGGTCCTCAGCGTGCCCTCGATCACTGCACAGCAGGTACGCCGTACGCAGCAACCGGCTCGACGATGACAACACGAACAGGTCGAACGCGGGCCGGTCACGCCGGGAGATCATCGGGTACCCATCGTCGTCACACCTCTACCAACGCCCACAATCCCAGCAAGGTTGTCACCGCACCGTGAGAACCTGTCGCGCGATGGCGCGGCCACGCACGAGTCAACCGACGCCGGCTGCCTCCTACAGTCCGGCGTCGGTCCAGGGGTCGATGGTGGGTCCGGCCGCCGCACAGGCCGCAGCGGCGGCCCTGTCTTTGGCGGCTTCCGATGCCCTGAGAATGAGCATGCCCGTTAATGCAGCTGCACATACCGCAGCCGCGGCCCACGCCAACCCGTCGGTTGCGCCTGCGCCGAGGGTGACATGCCAGTGCGGCGCGACCAGCCAAAGCACGACCAGTACCAACCAGACAGAGGCGATGGCGACCATGCAGACGGTGTAGTCGCTTGCATAGAGGCGCTGCGCGCGACGAGCCTGTCGGCGGGTCGGCAGGGCAACCCCACCGGCGGCTCGTGCTTGGTCCACCGTTTCCTATCGGCGGGCGAGCCGGGACGATAAAGCGCCCCAGGGAAACCACGAGAGCACCGGTCCTGGTCGAGCGAGGCGTCACTCTGTGCGCCGCGATACGTGGAATTCATCGAACGAACGAGAACAGCCGTGCCGGGATGTCGGCAGCAGGAGCGGTTGATCGCAACCGGTCTATGCCCACGCCGTAACCCGTCGGCTCGGCGTCGAACGCGAGCTCGCTGAAGCCGGCGTCGCTAAACCACCGCCGGACCTGCAAACGTAGATCCTTACCGCTGAAGTAACCACGAGTCCAGATCACGGCCCCGCCGGCGATCACCATCGCGCGTGCAGCTTCGATCGTGACTCGAATGTCCTCTTGCGAGATGTTGCCGAAGATGCCGCACAACAACAGAACGTCGACCGGCAGGAAATCTTGCCAGATAGCCGCCGAGCCGGCATCGCCGCGCACTACGGTCGCGGCCACACCCAGCTGCGCGGCTCGCTGCTCAGCGGCACTGGCCAGTTCGGAGTCCAACTCCACGAGCAGGACTTCCGGGCGCTGGTCGGCGGGCAGGCGAGCCACGACCGGCAGGATGTCCCGGCCATCCCCTGCGCACAGGCTGAGAACTTTCGCTACCGGAGCCCGTCCGGACAGCAGGTCACTCAGCCGTCCCTGCACTACCGCCAGCCGGCGCGACAACGATGAGTTGCTGTCCTCGTAGTCGCGGTGCCAGGTATGCCAGTCGGTCATGACCACCATCTTGTTCTACAAACGATCGAGAGCGCCGGCTCTGCGCGCTGGCGCCACCACGCCTCGCCTGAGTGTTCCGGTCCGGCCGGCGAATCTTAGCTATCGGCGAGGGACCACGTTGGCGGTCGAAGCCGGAGATCCTCAGCCCACAGTCGGCTTATCTGTACATCAGGTTGGAGGGACTGGGTAGCCAGCGCGAGCCGATCCAGTGTCGCGAGCTCGGTCTGTCCGACAAGCGGTGGTAACCAGTTGTCGAACGCGCCGACTTCCTGCTTACCGAGGCAAGCCGCGTCACGTAGCAGCTGGTTGCCGACGTACGCGCGGCCGGTGGTGGTCGGATCCTGTCCGTACCACCCCCACCGCGGTTGGGCGCGGCATTCCAGCCACGCGGTAGCCGCCAGGATGAGTTGGGTTCGTGGCACATCCAACGGATCGAACGTGACCCCGTGCTGAGCGCGGGTTTCGGCGTCGAGTTCGGCATCTGCCAACTGCCACCGGCTGTTGGTCTCGTTCCAGTACTCGACCACCCAATGATCTCCATAGAAGCTGCGGCCCTCGGCGTAGTACACCGAGAAGCCGCAACGGGCACGCGCGGCGACGCCTTGCTTACGGAGAAGGGCGCAGAGCAAGACACTGCTGGACCGACAGTGCCCGATCAGGCGATGTGCTGGAACTCGTGGCGCACTCAGGGGACGGTCGTCCAACCATCGGATCCGCTCCAACATCGTGACGACACGACGCATCTGGGGCTCCGCCAGGAGCCGCTCATTCGGGATCTGTGCATCCCCGACGCGATCGCGGTGTACGACGAGACCCCGCACCAATGCGGCCAGCCCCTCGATGTCGCGCGGAAGATCAGTCAGCATCCCGTGGCGATCCTCGGGGTCGGTCACGCTGGATTGCCCGACGTACACCGTGCACACATGGCAAGGATATTGGGACACGCGAGCCCCGCGAGTCACATCCCACCTCACAACATCGGATAGCGCGCGGGGACGTCGGGGCGTCACAGTCGCGAGGCTCGTGCCGCCTATGACGACATAGCTCGTCCACCGTGGGTGAACCCGACCATCGCGGGGTAGGGGAATCCTCGTGTGTGCTGACGCCCTGATCGCGGAGCGCTACCGCCTGGAGGCGGAGCTCGGGCGCGGCGGGATGGGCCGGGTCTGGCAGGCGTACGACGAGCTGTTGCACCGTTCCGTAGCCGTCAAGGAGGTCCACTTTCCGCCGGACCTGCCGGTCGCGGACCGCGAGCGCCTCGCCGGTCGCACCCTGCGGGAGGCGCGCGCCGTCGCGGCCATCGACAGCCATGCCGCGGTCCGGGTCTTCGACATCGTCGAGCAGGACGGCCGGCCGTGGATCGTGATGGAGCTGGTCCGCGGCGGAACGCTTACCGACCTGCTGCGGCGAAGCTCCACGCTCCCGCCGGTCGAAGTTGCGCGGATCGGGCTTGCCGTCCTGGACGCGCTCGAGGCCGCTCACGCAGCGGGCGTGCTGCACCGCGACGTCAAGCCCAGTAACATCCTCATTGGCGACGACGGCCGGGTCGCATTGACCGACTTCGGGATTGCGACAGTCGACGGTGACGCGAGGTCCGGCGACACCTCTTCCGGGGTGATCATCGGCTCGCCGTCGTACATCGCGCCCGAACGCGCACACGGCCATCAGCCGACCGCGGCCTCCGATCTGTGGTCGCTGGGCGCGACGCTGTGGACGGCTGCCGAGGGCCGTCCGCCCTACGACGGTGCGACCGCGATCGCGGTCATGGCATCGGTGACCGCCGACGACCCACCCGAGTGTGCCCGCTGTCCGCGGCAACTCGCGGACGTGCTCCGCGCGCTCATGGACCGGGATCCGGCCGCCCGTCCCAGCGCCGCTGAAGTGCGCCGCGCTCTCACCGAGATCCGGGTCAACGGCGCCGCCCAGCAGCAGCAGCCGGAGTTGGCGAGAAACGGCACGGCACCACTGCCGCTGTCATTCGACCGCACGACTGTGCTCGGCCAGCGTGACAGCGACGCTGCGCCCAACAGCGACGTGCCGCCCCCAACCATCGATCACCTGCCGCCTCTTCCGACTCCCGATCCCGAAGTGACCCCATCTGCTGAGCCGGCAGGTGTTGTCGAGCCGTCCTCGGGTGACGAGCCGCCCAATGCGGGGGTCGCCCGGCGCCCCCGGCTGCTCGTCATCGGTGCCTGCGCGCTCGCCCTCGCCGTGGCTGCGGCGATCGTCGTGGCGGTGGTCAGCACCTCCGGTTCGAGCCCCACCTCCCATCCCGCCGCCGGTGCCCGACACACCGAGGTGCCGTCGCAGGCGTCGTCGAGCCCTGGGCACTCCGCCTCGACGACGAGCACCGTGCTGCCAACAGGCTGGAGCCGCTACACCGATCCACAGCTGCACTGGAAGGTCGGCGTTCCGCCAGGTTGGACGCGTTCGACGACAGCGTCAGGGACGCAGTTCAGCGACCCGGCGGGCGGCCGCTACTTCCTGATCGCGACCCGTTATCCCGCCGGTTCCTCGGCGGTGCAGGCCTGGCGCGACTCCGAGCGCTCGTTTCGTAGCAGCCACGCCGACTACCAGCGTCTGGTGCTGCACACGATCGACATTGCGGGGGCTAAGGACGCTGCCGATTGGGAGTTCACCTACACCGACGACGGAGCCTTGCTACACGCGCTGGACCGCGCCGAAGTGTTCGGGACCCGCGGCTACGCGATCTACGAGCAGAGCCACAGCGACCAGTGGGCGTCGTCCCAGCGGCTGTTCGACCAAGTCCAGCGCAGTTTCGTCCACGGGTCCACAGGCGCTTGACTCCAGCGCGCGGCGTCCTGGCTCACAGGTTTCCGGCGCCGGTCAGCTACCTGACGGCCTGCGGATTGGTGATGGAGTCGCCCACATCTGGATTGGCGCGCAACGTGGCGATGGGGCGCGACGACGTGATGACAGATGGCGGCTTGAACGAACAGCACCTTCGACGGATCACGGCGCACGGGTGCCGCACGCGTCCCCTACGCCGGCCGAGGAACGATGGGAGTCGCTGATGGGTCCGGGTCGGCCTAGGTGGAATCCTTGTGCGAAGTCCACGCCTTCGGCCCGTAGCAGGGTCAACGCTTGTTCGTCTTCGACGCCCTCCGCGATCGTTTTGAGCCCGAATGCGCGGGCCAGGCTGACGATCGCTTTGACGACGTGGAGGTTGTCGGGCTGAGTGACTAGGTCGCGGACGAACTCGATATCGATCTTGAGGTGGGTGATGGGCAGCTTCTTGAGGTAAGTGAAGCTGCCGAAGCCGGTTCCGAAGTCGTCGAGGGCTAGCCCGCAGCCGAGTGCGGCCAGCCCGCGGGCGAAGGCTTCGCCGGCGGTGATGTCATGCATGAGCGCGGTCTCGGTGATCTCGAACACGAGGTTGGCGGGGTCCGCGTGCGCTTCCCGGATCTGCCGCTCGATGAAGGGCAGCAGGTCCGAGGCGCCGATCGAGGCAGCGGAGAGATTCGCCTCGATCACACCCCGCCCTGTTGCCGCAAGCCGGATGGCTTGAGTGATGACCCACCGGTCGATCTCACCGATCAGCCCGTATCTCTCCGCTACCGGCAGGAAGCTACCGGGCAGGATGACTTCGTTGTTGCGCCCGATCATGCGCAGGAGCAACTCTTCGCTGGGTCGGCCGTCGGCGAGAGGCAGGATGGGCTGGGAGTACAGGACGAACCGGTTCTCGTCGATCGCATCTCGGATGCGGCCGACCCACGTGAGCGCGTCGAGCTCTCGTTGAGCGGCGGCCTGCTCCTTCCTCTCTTCGGTGATGTCACGGAACACGACGACCACACCTTGGAGGGTCGTTCCGCTCCGTAGTGGTGCGGCGGAATAGGCAACGGGGAAGATCGAGCCATCCTTGCGAGTGAAGGCGTCGTCGAGAATCCGAATGCTCCGGCCTTGAGTACGGACCTGCACAAGAGAGCATTCCTCGGCCGGGATCTCTTTACCGTCGGCTCGCTGGAAGTGGACCGTTGGATGCATCGGTTTGCCGCGTAGGTCATCATCGGTCCACCCGAGCATCAAGGCCGCGGCAGGGTTCATATAGGTCACGAGCCCATCGGCGTCCAGGGCGTAGAGGCCCTCCGCCATGTTGTCCATGACCACGGCGCGGAACTCTGCGGCTTCCTTGCGCTCGGTGATGTCGACCACGACGTTGCCGACACCGATGGTCTCGCCATCGATGCGCACCGGGTAGTAACTGGCCAGCCAGTGGCGCGTGCGGTGCGGGTCCTCGGCACTCGGTTTGCTCACGTCGATGTTGCTGACCGTGTCGCCTGCGAGTGCGCGTCGATAGACGTTCTCGAGCTGCGGCCAGAGGTCGGGCACGAGCTCGGCAACGGTAAGGCCGATGCACTCCTCGACAGACCGGCTGTCGATGTCGGCCAGCGTCTGATTGATTCGCACGACCCTCAGATCCCGATCGACCAGCCCGAACCCGATCGGGGTCGCCGCCTCAATACTCTTCAAGAGCGTGATCGCTTCCGTGGCCTCCCGCTCGGTGCGGCGCAGAGCGAGCTCCAGCTGTTTTTGGGCTTCGACGTCGGTCGCAGTGCCAATCCATAGATCGATCTCACCTGCGGCATCGCGAAGGGGCGTGGCGCGGCAGGCATGCCATCTGAAGACCCCGTCGAAGCGTCGAATCCGGTACTCCATCTGGAAGTCGCTGCCGGTCGTTGTCGCGTGTAGCCAGGCTTGTGCGGCCCGGTCGACGTCCTCGGGATGGACGAGCGTGACCCAGTTCCACTGGTAGTTGGTCTCTCGCGGGCAGCCCGTGTAGTCAGTGCCTTGCTGGTTGAAGTACGTTGTCGCGCCGTCGGGTGAGGCGGTCCACACGATGTGGGGGATCGACTCGGCGATCATTTCTGCGTACTTCCGGTCCAGGACAGCGAGGTCAAACCGCAGCGCATCGACGTCGGGTCCAGCGGTCACGGAGAGCGAGGAGATGGTCACTAATGAACTGTCGGCGCGCACCCCCGGGGTGCCTTTAGGGTCTTTCGTCCCGGTTCAGCCGGGACTTCTGTCATGACGCTCCGGTGCCGGCTCGTAGAGCCGGGCGGCCGCTTGTCGTGAGATCTTCATGTGCCGCGCCACGTCCGTCAGTGACAGACCACCCTCATCGACAAGCGCGCGCACGACATCGGCACGCATTGAGGCGATGGCGCGCTCGTATTCACGAAACACGTTAGCCGCGCTCAGGCGAGTCTCCCGCCCGCCGGCCCCGATCAACTCGTCGACGACACCGACGATAGGGCGACCCGCGTTCCGTGCCTCACAACCCTCGTGCAACGCACCGACCGCCGTCTCGATCGCGAGGCAGGCCCGGCGACCAGCCTCTGCAACCCGCTCGGCCGATCCGACGAACCAGTCCTCCGTCATCGGTTACTCACAAAATGCACAAGTCCACCATCGCACGACTAGGTGAAGGCCGTACGCAACTCGTGCACGCGAGTGTGCATGCCGTGGTCACACATCTCGTATCGGCGGCTCGACGGCACGTATCGCCTGGATGGTGTTCCATGCGCGGGTCGCTACCTGGAGGTTGAACTGGGTCTCGGGCTCGTTCAGGTCGTACCCGGTCAACTCGCGGATGCGTCGCAACCGGTACTTCAGAGTGCTCGGATGCACCGAAAGGCTGCGCGCGCTGCCTTCATAGTGGCGACCCGAGGCCAGATAGACGCTGAGGGTTCGAGTCAACTGTGTCTGCCGCCTTTCGTCGTACTCAAGAAGTGGTCCTAGCCACTCGTCGACGATGCTCTCGACGGCGCTAGTGTCCAGCCCGCCGAGCAGACGGTAGACGCCGAGACTCTCGAACTCCGTCACCTGCTCGTGGCCGCCTGCTATCCGTTGGATGTTCAGTGCGAGTCGAGCCTCGTGATGCGAGCGGGGTAACTCAGGGATACCCGGGCACGGTCCACCGACACCGACTCTGCACTCGCCGGCGGGAAGCAGCAGCATGACGCCGGCGTGAAACTCTTCCCAGGCACGATCCCGTGGACAGATTAGGACTACGTCGTCCTGCCGCGGCGTGAGTAGTCCGCCGATTCCGTGGTCGTGCGCAGCACTCCTTACCGCCTGTCGGAACACCTCGACGTCGTCGGACCTGCTTCTCCCCTCGATGACCGCGACAACGTGAAGCTCGTCAGGGTCGCATCCCAGTGCCACCAGCCGGCCGCGGGTAGCGGATTGTGTGGTCCCGGCGAGCAGCTCGGTGAGCAGGTCGCGCCCGAGTCGCAACTCGGTGTCGACGACGCTTGCCATTCTGATCAACTCGGTAGAGACGAGGGCGGTGGCATGTTCCAATGCCATCCACTCGGGGCCGCCCGACGAGGCGGCGGGGTCGACGAGGGCGATGGTGCCGACGACATCCGGTCGAGGGCGCGCAAGGGAAATCAGGTAGTCCTTGTGCCGCAACGGATGAACACTTGCCTCCAGTTGGGCGAGGAGGTGCTCCCTGCCAGTGGCGGACTGCCTCGGGTATGGATCCGACCGCCCTGCCCCCGACCAAGCGAGGAGATTCCCGGCACGGTCCTCGATGGCCACTGGCAGTCCGGTGACCTCGGACAACGCCGCAGCAATACCGCTCATACCTTCTCCCCGTGCCGCTGCTGTCATCAGTCGGTCATGTGCCACTGCGTTGTTTCTGAGGGCCTGGTTGCTGCGCTGCAAGTCCTCTTCGACGCGTAAAGCCTGTGCGTGCATTCGGGAACTGGCCAACGCGAGACCGATGTGTTGAACGAGGGATCGGAGGACAAGCTGTTCGGCATCGTCAGGTCGCGCTGCTCCACCCGCCACGCAAAAGCCGAGCGGAGCAGCCCTGGCAGTGAGCGAGAACGCCCATCCCCACCTCCGGCCAGGCACCTTGAGGGAACCACCGTTCGGCGGTAACAGCGCAACTCGACGGTCAAGGTCCCCGACCTTGCCAGTCCCAGCGATATGAGGCGACGTCGTCCGCCGCTGGCCGTCCACGTAGATCGCGTCGATCTGACAGGTCCCCAGCGAGCCGGTTTGGGCCACCGAAAGGTGAAGGATCTTCCCCTCATCGAGCTCACTACCCATGACGATCGTCAACGCCAGCAGGCTGCGAAGCGCAGCGAGCTGGGCTTTGGTGTGACCATCGGGTATCACCACGTGAGGGTCCCAATCGCCGTCCCCCCGTCCGCCGGAGCGTGTCTAGCGGTCGAGTAATCCGAACGTTACGCTGGGTGTCCAGTTGGCCCGAGGAGGGCTCGGACGAGGCTGCCACCGCTGCGGCAAGCGGCGCGGCAGATCGAGCAAGACGGACCTAGTCGCAGAAAGACAAATCCGGACCAAATATTCGACCGCGTGCGCCCACGACACCACGCTGCCTCCACGACAGAATTGGTTCTCCTACTCCCCAGTCCAAGGAGGTGTCCCGTGTCTGAGCTTCCAGCCCCTGAGCGTCGATACGAGACATATGTCCATCGCCTAGAACAACGACTCGACGAAATGGTTTTCGATCATGATGGACTCGCGGAACAGCCCGAGGCAGCAGCGTGGCTCGTCCGAGCCGCCCTCAGCTACGGGAACTTGCCGCGAGCCCGGGCCGTCGTCAAGGCGACGGAGCGGATGGCCGGGGGCGGGACCGATCCCCTGGGAGCCGCAGCCGCCCTCGAGCATGCACGAGGGTTGTTGAAACGCGACGCCGTTGCGTTGGAGCGAGCCGCGACTTCACACCGGCTCCCGCGGGCACAGGCAAGCGCGGCCGAAGACGCAGCGGTCGCTCGGATGGAACGCGGCGAGACCACCCGCGCGATCGAGCTCCTTAAGCAGTCGCGAGCGGGGTACGAATCAGTGAACGCCGAGCAGGATCTGGCGAGGATTCGCTCACGGATGCGGGGCGTCGGGGTGCGCACGCAGCACTGGACTTACGCTCAGCGACCGTCGTTCGGCTGGGGGAGCCTCACGGACACCGAGCGACGGGTCGTCGATCTGGTATCAAGCGGCCTCACCAACCGTGAGGTGGCGCAGCACTTGTTCCTCTCGCATCACACCGTCGCCTTTCACCTACGGCAGATCTTCCGAAAAGTCGACGTCTGTACGCGGGTCCAGCTCACCCGCGACTGGTTGGAGCAGCCAACAGTGATCGCGGGTGGCCGGCATGCGGCCGCATCGCCGTGAAGCTTGATGATCCGCAGCAGCCCTCCGTCATGATCAGCACTGAGATCTCGGGCGAAGACACCTGTTTCCTGGTCCGACGAACCGGTACGGCAGCCCAAGTGCGCATCAGCGGCACTCTGCGGGCAACCGACGCGCCAGCGCTGCGGAGGTGGTTCGGTCGGATGATCGACGACGGAGTGGACTTCCTCGATGTGGACCTGGCAGGCGTTCACGAGATCGACCGTGCCGGTCTCGCGACGCTCCTCATCGTGTCGCGTCGGCTCAGGCAGCGAGGCGGCCTTCACTTCCGAGCGCTGAGCGATGAGTGTCGAGGTGCGCTGCAGCAAGCCCACTTGTTCACCGTGGAGCTCGATGACAGGAGGTGGTGAAGGTGCCACCCAAAGGCGTTCCGTACGACGAGCCGATCACTACATGCTGCCAAGCCCATATCAGCTGGTCCGAGCTCGCGATACACCTTCATCGTGATTTCGATGTGGAAGTCAATGGGGCCCTGGTTACAGATGAGATGGACCGGGCCAGTGACGCTCTGACCTTGTTCGGTATCAGCAGTGAGGAGGAGCGGCTGTTCATCGGTGAGCGCATCGTGCGCCATCACCTTGAGATCCTGAGTGGACAACGCCGGCTGGCGTCTCGGCTCGACCCTGAGCGGCACACTCAGCGCGAGAACGTCCTGTAAGCCGCCGCCAACAAGTCGGGGTGGCGCCCCGTGGACGCCACCCCGATGGTGCGATGTTCGTCAGTCACCACCGAATGGCCGAACCTTGATCTTGTTCACTACCTCGACGACACCGGGCGCAGACCATGCGGCCCGCTCGGCCTCGCGGCGCTCGGCCCAGGACCCGACCTTGCCCTTCAGGGTGACCGTGCCGCCGGCGGTCTCCACCTGGATTCCGTGTGCGTCAGTCTCTGCGTTACGCACCAGCGCGGCCTCGACCCTGTGCTTGAGCGTCTCAGGCGACGGTGAGACGAGGGGCCTCACGGAGATGAGGTTGCTGACGCCACGGACCCCGGTGAGACGCCGTACCGCCCGCTCAGCGCTACGTCGCTCGAACTCCCACGGCACCTCTCCACGCAGCGTCACCCATCCCTTGGAGACGGTGACCTCGATCTTGTCTGTCGGCAGCGCCGCCTCCCACTCGAGGGCGCGAACCGCCGCCGCGGCAATGTCCGCGTCGGTGCGCTGTGCGGTTCCAGGAAGGCGTACCTCAATGTCATTTGCCACCGCGGCAACACCCTTGACTCGCAGTGCCGCCTTTTCCGCATCCCACCGCTTCGGGTAGGAGTCGACGTAGCCGGTCAGCGTGACGACGCCGCCCTTGACGGACACGCCGATCTCATTCGGCTGAACCGACGCGTCCCACTTCAGCTCCTCCATGACATCCTTCTGAACCTGTTCATCCGTTTTGGCATCTAGCACGCTGGTTGCCACTGCTTCCTCCTGACGTCTGACGGCACTCGGGGTGGTGCCAAACCCGACTGTCGTCGCCGACGTAAGCCAGGGCATCCCCTGTCCGGCTAGGGCATCGGATCGCCCGCTCACAGCCAGCGCGCGGGCGCCACGCCCATCCCTCGTTTAGGGGATGTGTGCGCGGCCGGCACCCTTGACAGTGGCCCGATGCCCGTCGCTGGAGTCCCAGAGTTCGAGCGGTTCTTCCGTGAGGCGGCCTCGCTGCGCGTCGACAAGGACGACCTCAAACGCTATGCGGGCTTCCTCGACCGCAAGGTGTCCGACCTTCTGCTGCGTGGCACGGCGAACGCCAAGGCCAACGGTCGCGACGTTATGGAAACCTGGGACCTTCCGGTGACCAAGGGTCTGCAGGAGTCGATTCACGACTATGACCAGATCGACGCCGAACTAGGTTTGCGCCGGTTCATCGAGCCGCTGGTGAAGCGACCACCGTTGGACGTGACGCTCAGCGAGGAAGCGGAGGCGGATCTCCCGCACGTCGCTGGTGGCCTCAGCGTCGCCTTGGCGCGAGCACTTGTCGTCATCGACCCCGGCCTGCGTAACCCGTCCACCGAGCACTGGGATCGCGCCTTCCGGATCTTCGACCTGCTCCTCTGAGTGCCCCTCGGTCACTACTCATTCTGGGGATGCGCACGGGTTCGAGCTATTTGCAGGGTGAGGTCATGGCCAAAGCAGCAGGAATCGACCTCGGTACGACGAACTCTGTGATCGCCGCCGTAGAGGCCGGCCAGGCCCAGGTGATCCCCAACTCTGAGGGGGCGCGAACGACACCGTCTGTCGTCGCGTTCACTGAGTCGGGCGAGCGCCTCGTGGGTCAGCTGGCCCGTCGCCAGGGGATCCTCAACCCGAAAGGGACGATCTACTCCGCGAAACGGTTCATTGGACGCCGGTACGACGAGGTCAGGAACGAGATCGACACCGCGACGTTCGACGTCGTACCCGGTCCGGACGATTCAGTGCGGTTCAAGGTCCGGGACAAGCTGTACGCCCCCGAGGAGATCTCTGCCCAGGTCCTGCGCAAGCTCGCCGATGACGCGTCGAAGCAGCTGGGCGAGAGGGTCACCGAGGCGGTCATCACCGTTCCGGCGTACTTCAACGACGCACAGCGGCAGGCGACGAAGGACGCCGGACGCATTGCGGGGCTCGAGGTGTTGCGCATCATCAACGAGCCAACCGCCGCGGCGCTCGCTTACGGTCTGGACAAGGCCGAGCACGAGACGGTGCTCGTCTACGACCTCGGCGGCGGGACGTTTGACGTCAGCATCCTCGACGTCGGTGACGGTGTCGTCGAGGTCCGCTCGACGTCCGGTGACACCCATCTCGGTGGAGACGATTTCGATCGCCGCATCGTCGATTTCCTCGCGGATGAGTTCAAGAAGAGCAACGGCATCGACCTGCGCAATGACCCGCAGGCCTTGCAGCGGTTGTTCGAGGCCGCCGAGAGAGCGAAGGTCGAGCTGTCGTCGGTTACCCAGACGACGATCAATCTGCCGTTCGTCACGGCAGACGCGTCCGGCCCGCAGCACCTGAATGTCACGCTGATGCGGTCCACGTTCGAACAGATCACGACTGACCTGGTCGAACGGACGAGCGCACCGGTCGAGCAGGCGATGGCCGACGCGAAACTCACCGCCAGCGACATCGACGAAGTCATCCTGGTTGGCGGCTCGACGCGGATCCCGGCGGTTCAGAACTTGGTCCGCCGCCTGACGGGTGGCAAGGATCCGAACATGTCGGTCAACCCCGATGAGGTCGTCGCCATCGGGGCCGCTATCCAGGCCGGCGTGCTGAAGGGCGAGGTCAAGGACGTCCTGCTCCTTGATGTCACGCCGCTATCCCTAGGCATTGAAACGCTCGGCGGGGTCATGACCAAGGTGGTCGACCGCAACACGACGATCCCGGCACGACGCACGGAGACGTTTAGCACCGCGGAAGACAACCAGAACGCCGTCGACGTCGTCGTGCTCCAGGGTGAACGGGAGCGCGCCAGCGACAATCGCGTCCTCGGTCGGTTCCGGCTGGAGAACATCCGACCGGCACCGCGAGGTGAGCCGCAGGTCGAGGTGACGTACGACATCGACGCGAACGGCATCCTCAATGTCTCGGCGCGGGACAAGGACACGGGCGCGGAGCAGCGCATCACCATCAGCGAGAGCAGCAACCTCGACAAAAGCGAGGTTGAGCGAATGGTTTCGGATGCTGAGGCGAACCGTTCGGATGACACCCGGTTGCGACAGGACGTGGATGCCCGCAACGAGCTCGATAGCGTTGCTTACCAGGTCGAGCGCCGACTGAACGAGCTCGGTGACGCCGTACCAGTCAACGAGAAGGCGCGCGCCGAGATGCTCGTCAACGACGCGCGACAGGCGATCAAGGACGGGGCCCCACTGGAGCGGATGCGTTCGCTCACCTCGGATCTGCAGCAGGTGAACCAGAGCCTGTCCGTGTCGGGGCAGACGCCGTACCCGGACCCGGGATCCGCCGGTGACGTAAGCGGCGGCGCGGGAGGGCGAGGGGGCGATGCCCCGTCCGAGGACGATGACGTCGTCGACGCCGAGTTCACGACCAGCTGAGCCGCTATGACCGACGACCAGAGGACGACGCAGCAGAATCCGACCGGGGCACCTACCCAGGCGGAAGACCGCTCGAACGAGGTTGCGGACCTGCAGCAGAAGGTCGCCGAGCTCGAGGGCCGATGGCGGCAGTCGCTGGCCGACCTCGACAACCTGCGCAAGCGGGTAGCGCGAGACAGTCAGCGCATCGTTGAGCAGGAGCAGGGGCGTCTCACGGAGCAGTGGCTGCCAGTGGTCGACAATCTGGAGCTCGCGATCGCCCACGCCGACGCTGATCCAGCGACGATCGTTCCGGGGGTCAAGGCGGTCTTGTCGCTCGCGATCGACCTGCTGGCTCGACTGGGCTACCCACGACACGACGACGTCGGCGTACCGTTCGACCCGTCACGTCACGAGGCAGTCAGCGTGGTCCACGCCTCCGACGTACCCGAGGGAACCGTCGTCGATGTGGTGCGTCCCGGCTATGGCGGGGACGATCACCCGCTCCGGCCGGCCTCGGTGGTGGTGGCGTCGAGGCCGGACTAATGGCCGCAACGACGACGCGGGACTACTACGACATCATCGGGGTGTCGCGAGATGCCGACGCGAAGGACATCCAACGTGCCTATCGCAAGCTCGCGCGGCAGTACCACCCGGACGTCAACAAGGACCCTGGTGCAGAAGAGAAGTTCAAAGAGATCTCACAGGCCTACGACGTCCTGTCCGACCCGGACACTCGTCGACGGTACGACGCCTTCGGCCCGGACTTCCAACGCGTGCCGGAAGGAGTCGACCCCGAAACCTGGGCCCGCGCGCAGCACAGCGGCGGCCCGGGACGCGGAAGGACAGCCAGCGGATCTGCTGGCACGGGGTTCGAAGGCTTCGAGGAGGTGCGCTTCGGGGACTTCGGTGAGGGCATCGACATCGATGACCTGCTCGGTGGCATCTTCGGGGGCGGACGGCGTGACGGCCCTGGTCGCAGCCGACGTGGCTGGGGGACGGTCCCCGGCGCCGACCAAGCGGCCGACATCGAGATCACCCTCGACGAGGCCTACCACGGCGGCCACCGATCGCTCACCATCGGCGGTGCCGACGGACCGCGAACACTCGATGTAACGATCCCCGCGGGCGTCATCGACGGCCAGCGAATCCGACTTGCCGGTCAAGGTGGTCAGGGCACCGGCGGTGGGCCAGCCGGCGACCTGTACCTCGTTGTCCGGCTGCTCCCGAACCCGGACTACCGAGTGGAGGGTCGCGACGTGTTCGCCGACATCCCGTTGACGGCATGGGAGTCAGCCCTCGGCACGTCGGTGGCGGTGGACACACCCGGCGGCGAAGCAAAGGTGAAGGTGCCCTCTGGCACATCTAGCGGCCGCAAGCTGCGGTTGCGTGGCCGCGGCATTCCGAACCCACGCGGGCGCGCGGGCGATTTCTACGCCGTGGCGAAAATCATGGTGCCGAAGCGCCTGTCCGCTGAAGAGCGCAGGCTGTTCGAGCAACTGGCTAGCACGTCGACCTTCGACCCGAGGCGGCGGCAAATGACCTACTCGCTGACCCGACCCGGCCGGCTCGACCTGGCGACGCTCTCGGCTGCGACCGGGCTGCATCCCGACCTGCTACGCCGGCTCGTCGACCTCGGACTGTTGGACGGCAGGCCCGGGTCCAACGACTCACTTTCCTTCGCCGTCGACCAGGTCGCACAGGTGGCCCGGTTGCAACGGCTGCGCGCCGGTTTCGCGCTGAACTACGCCGCCCTCGGCCTGGTCGTCGACCTGCTCGACCGCATCGCCGTACTCGAAGCAACCACTCCTCACCGTCGAGTTCGCCGCACTGGAGGCGCCTCATGGACATGAACCGGTTGACGCAGAAGTCGCAGGAAGCTGTACACGACGCGCAGACCATCGCGCTGCGCTACGGCCACACTGAAGTTGATGGCGAGCATCTGCTGCTCGCATTGCTCGACCAGCCCGACGGTCTGGCGTCGCGGCTCCTGGAGCAGACGGGAGCGGACGTCGGTCGCATCCGGTCGGCGATCGAGGCCGAGGTCGCGACGCCGGCCGCGGGTGAGCGGCCCGGGCGCCTCCCCGGGCCAGGTGTACGTCACACAGCGACTGTCCCGTTTGCTGGATGCCGCGGAGCGAGAGGCCAAGCGGCTCAAGGACGAGTACGTGTCCGTGGAGCACCTGCTTGTCGCGCTGCTCGACGAAGGCGCCGAGACCGGTGCCGGCCGGGTGTTGCGGGATAACGCCGTCAGCCGCGACAAGTTCTTGCAGGCGCTGACCACGATCCGGGGCAACCAGCGGGTTACGTCGGCGATGCCGGAGGTGGCCTACGAGGCGCTCGAGAAGTACGGTCGCGACCTCGTCGTCGACGCTCGTAACGGCAAACTGGATCCAGTGATCGGCCGTGACGCCGAGATCCGCCGTGTCATTCAGATCCTTTCACGCAAGACCAAGAACAACCCAGTCCTGATTGGTGATCCGGGCGTCGGCAAGACCGCGATCGTCGAGGGTCTCGCCCAACGGATCACCAACGGTGACGTACCGGAGGGGCTTCGCGACAGAACGGTCTTCGCACTGGACATGGGTTCGCTGGTGGCGGGCGCGAAATACCGCGGTGAGTTCGAGGAACGGCTCAAGGCCGTACTCAATGAGGTGAAGGCCGCTGAGGGACGCATCCTGCTCTTCGTCGACGAGCTGCACACAGTGGTCGGTGCTGGCGGCGGAGCCGAAGGGGCCATGGACGCCGGCAACATGTTGAAGCCGATGCTGGCACGCGGCGAGCTTCACATGGTCGGTGCCACCACCGTTGACGAGTACCGAAAGAACGTCGAGAAGGACGCAGCGCTCGAGCGTCGGTTCCAGCCGGTCATGGTGGACGAGCCGTCCACCGAGGACGCGATCTCCATCTTGCGTGGGTTACGCGAGCGGCTTGAGGTATTCCACGGCGTCAAGATCCAGGACAGCGCGCTCGTCGCAGCGGTGGTGCTGAGCCAGCGGTACATCTCGGACCGGTTCCTTCCGGACAAAGCAATCGACCTCGTCGACGAGGCATGCGCGATGCTGCGCACCGAGATTGACTCCATGCCGGCCGAGCTCGACGAGCTGACCCGTCGCGTGATGCGACTGGAGATCGAGGAGACGGCGCTCGCCAAGGAGACCGACCCAGCTAGCAGGTCCCGCCTCGAGGAGCTACGTAAGGAACTCGCCGATCTGCACGCCGAGGCCGATGCGATGCGCGCACAGTGGGACGCCGAGCGGCAGGCGCTTCGCCGGGTGCAGGAGCTTCGCCAGGAGATCGAAAGAGTCCGGCAGGAGGCCGAGCAGGCAGAGCGCAGGTACGACCTCAACCGCGCGGCCGAACTGATGCACGGCCGGCTGCCTGATCTGGAGCGGCAGTTGCACGCTGAGGAGGAGCGACTCGCCTCACGGCAAGGCGGCCGGCGGCTGCTGCGCGAGGTCGTGAGCGACGATGAGATCGCCGCCATCGTGTCGCGCTGGACCGGTATCCCCGTCAGCCGACTGCATGAAGGTGAGCGCGAGAAGCTTCTGCGCCTGGAAGAAATCCTCCATGCGCATGTGGTGGGCCAGGATGAGGCCGTTCAGCTGGTCTCCGACGCGATCATTCGGGCTCGTTCCGGCATCAAGGACCCGCGCCGACCCGTCGGGTCGTTCATTTTCCTGGGCCCCACGGGTGTCGGGAAGACCGAGCTGGCCAAGCGGCTTGCGGGAACGTTGTTCGACACCGAGGACAACATGGTTCGCATCGACATGAGCGAGTACCAGGAACGGCACACCGTCAGCCGGCTGGTCGGAGCGCCGCCAGGCTATGTCGGGTACGACGAAGGCGGTCAGCTCACCGAGGCCGTGCGCCGCAAGCCCTACTCGGTGGTGCTGTTCGACGAGATCGAGAAGGCTCACACCGACGTCTTCAACATCCTGCTGCAGGTGCTCGACGACGGCCGGTTGACGGACGGGCAAGGTCGTACGGTCGACTTTCGGAACGCCATCGTGATCATGACATCCAACGTCGGCTCCACGTATCTCATCGAGGGCGTCTCAGCCGCTGGCGAACTGAAGCCCGAGGTTCGCGACCTCGTGATGACGGAGCTGCAACAGCAGTTCCGGCCCGAGTTCCTGAACCGCGTTGACGAGATCGTGCTCTTCAAGCCGCTCACCCAAGGCGAGATCGAGCGCATCGTCGACCTGATGCTCAACGATCTGCGCGAACGGCTCGGCGACCGCCGCATATCCCTTGAGATCACGGCGGAGGCACGCCAGTTCGTCGCTGCTCAGGGATATGACCCCGTGTACGGCGCCCGACCGTTACGCCGATTCATCGCACGAGAGGTCGAGACCCGGATCGGCCGAGCCCTGCTGCAAGGGAACGTTCCGGACGGCTCCACCATCCGGATTGCCGTCTCCGAAGGGGAGCTGGCCGTCACGTTCAACCCACCGTCACCCGCAGCCCAAACTGCGGCCTGATCCAGCGCGTACGGATCGCGGACGAGCCTCACGACACTTGATCGTCGTGGTGCTCGTCGTTCTTGCCCCGGCGTCGCTGACGTTCGCCGTACGCCGCTTGCCGTACCACGTCGTCGTGTTCCAGTCCCGAACCAAGCGCGCCTCCGATCATGGCTGCTGACGTGGCAAACCAGACGATGCCGAGGCGGCCGGCCCAGGTCGGCGCGTGCCCCAACGTCGTCTGTAGTACCTGAGGAGGCAAAACGATCACGCTGATGATGGTGAGGACGATGAACAAGCCCAGGTAGAGGCAGACGATCCCCAGCATCAACGTGACGGAGGTCGTTATGTTGTACAGCCGAGCCAGCTGCTTCGCCCGCACATCGCTCGGACGCTCCCACAGCTCGTGGTCAACGATCAACCACGTCGTTAACGCCAAGCTCGACAGAACCGCAATGCCGCCGAGTCGACCAGGACCGAGCGAGACGCCAAGTTGCCAGCCAACGTTGTCGAGCAATACGAGCGCTGCCGTGCCGAACACACCGGCAAGCGACCGCGACAGCCCGGAAAAGAGGAGCCAGGGACGGTTGGCACGCACCATGCCCAGGAGGAGACGAAGACGAGGGCGCAGGCGTGAACTGACCGGATGTGGATGCCCCGAAGAGCCTGGCTCAAGAAGCTCAGCCACTGAGGACGCGATGACCCGCTCTGCCCGGCGATTCAGTCGCAGAGCACCTAACGCTGGCAAGGACACCACCATGACGCGGCGATCAGCGCTCGTCTCAATCTCGACGGGGTCGGTGCCATCCCGGCGTGGCAGATCGGTCAGCAGCACCGTGATGTCCCACGTCGGCTCGATTGGGACCTCCGCAGCAGCTATGTCCGCTAGCTGCGTTTGGACCCCGGTAGCGAGCGGATGACTCCGATGGTGCACGCGCCAGTCGACTTCGCCCTGGACGAGCTGCTTCATCGCCTCGGCGAGTCGGCCGGCCACGGCAGCACCGACATCCTCCGCCAGTCCCGGGTCGCTGACGATACCGATGTCGACCGAGCGTGGGTCCATTCCGCAGTTGTACCCGTGTTACTGCCGGTGCCGCACGGGAAGCCCCAGGGAAGCGCGTTAGTCTTCCCGGCCGGTTCCAGGCCACTCGTGGGGGATATGCCGGGCCGCCTGCGGGAATCGTCGAGAGTGTTGCTCCGGGTCCAGCCTGGCGACATCAGCGATTCGTCCGCTCCTGAGCGCGAGTCGGTGCCGCGCGATGAGTTCGGCGATCAATAGCGCATCGTCGGCCATGGACAGATCGACTCGTTCGGCGGCTTCCTTCGCCATCCAGACCTCCTGAAGCACCTCCTGAGTAGTCAGCTCGGAGAAGTCGACGACGAGATGAGCGGCGAGAGTCACCCAGTCAATGTGCCGAGGGCAACAACGCGGCTTGCGGCAGGTCCATGGGACAAGGCTCGTCGGAAACGCCTTGTCGCGCATCCCTTCAACTGCTAGCCCTTCTTGCTCACCACTCGGCAGCCAGGACAGTGATCTTCTGGGAGAGAAGGCGCACACACCATAGTCGGCGGTGCCGGAGCGTTCTCCTGGTCGGTACCCAGCGGGTGCTTCACCGCCGGGCACCGACCTTCGCGGCGGCTTGAACTGCTGCCAATAGCCTCGGCAGCTCATACGAGCCGTCGTAACGGACGTCGTTGATGAAGAACGTTGGGGTGCCATTCACCCCGCTGCGCGCTCCGCTGAGAAAGTCGGCTCGCACGCGCGGTGCATGTTCACGGTCCACGAGTTCTTGCGCGAACCGCTGCTCGTCGAGTTCTAGGTATCGCGCATAGGCAAGGAGGTCCTCGTCATCGAGCGCATCTTGGTGGGTGTAGAGCAGGTCGTGCATCGGCCAGAACGCGCCCTGAGCACTGGCGCACTCTGCCGCCTCCGCCGCCGGTTCCGCGCGGGGGTGGACCGTGGTTAAGGGAAAGTGCCGGAAGACGTAACGTACGTCAGGCTCGGCGCGGAGCAAGTGAGCCACGATGAGATGGGCCTGACCGCAATATGGACATTGGTAGTCGCCGTACTCCACGAGCGTCACGGGCGCATCATTGGGCCCGCGGATGTGGTCGCGGTTGGGCGAAACGGGCTCACGGAGACTGGCCGGCGCTTCTGCGTATCCATCCCAAGCCGTGCTCATGCGCTCACCTTGTCTCGTTGCGACAATGACTCGAGAGCAGCCAGGACACCGTCCGCGCCGGGGTTCACTCCGACCGGTGAGAGGTAGCTCCAGTCGATGACCCCGTTGCGATCGATAACGAAAAGCGCGCGCTGGCTGAAGCCGTCCTGGGTGCGGTAGGCGCCGTACGACTGGGCAACCTGACCCTTGGGCTCGAAATCGGACAGCAAGGGGTATGTGATCTTGCGGTCGTGGGCGAACGCGAGATGACACCACACGCCATCGACGGAGATGCCCAGCAGCTCGGCGTGGTAGTTCCGGAACTCCGGTATGAGCTCTTGAAAAAGCACCATCTGGTCGCTACAGACGGGACTCCAGTCCGCGGGGTAGAAGGCCAGGATGACGGGATGACCGCGGAAGTCCGTCAAGGACACCCTCTGGTCCGGTGTGCTCGCTAGCGAGAACTCGGGAGCTTGGACACCTCTTTGAAGCGTTCGTCCGTCCATGAGATCACTACACCAAGGTCGTCGCCGGCCGACATCGTCAATCCTGACGGGTCATTTCACCTCGTCACGGATGCCTGGACCACCGTCGACGTCGCCCGGTCGGCTCCACCCGCGCTTGTACCGGGCGTTGTCAGGCACCTCGCCGCTCAGCCGCATCATCTGGTATTGGGTCATCGTCTCGACGGTCGGCAGATGCTCGGCCTCGTCGAGGCCGAACGCGTCGGCTGCCTGTCGGTTCCGGGTGATGTTGTCGATGACCTCACCCGCCGCGACCTGCGGGAACTGGCTCGACCAGACGGTGAGCCAGATCGACCCAGCCGTCATCTTGGCGCTCTTGGCGTCGCCCGTCGGCTCACCTCGGGCAATGACGTCACCCCTCACAGCTGCCGTGCACGGTCGGGCCCCGACCATGCGCTCGCCTGCCACTGACGACCGTTATCGGGCCGCCGGCCCGCGGGGGCGAACGCTGGCTGGACCGCGCCCGACGTCGAGAGCGTCTGGTCTCTACGCGACTGAGCGGCTGGTCGGACGCCGTCCCCTCCCCGGTTGCCGGCGGGAGGACGGTCCCGCCGGCAGCCGGTTCCGCGGGCGGTGGGTGGCACGGTTGGCCAGCCCGCCGCGATGATGGCGTCGAACTCCGCGCGCAGCAGCTCCTCATCGGCGCAGATCAGGTCAGCGAACTCCGTCGTCCCAGGCCCGTGCGGAGGAGCGCTCTGCCAGGTATGCGGTCATCGGCGCCACCGCGCTCAGACGTTGATGGCCTGACGGTCGTGGCCGTTGCTGTTGCTGCTGATCGTGATCTTGCGGGGCTTCGCCTGCTCGGCGACTGGGATCCGCAGCGTCAGGACACCGGCGTCGTAGCTCGCGGCGACGCGTTCGGTGTCGAGGGTGTCGCCGAGGATGAGCTGCCGGCTGAACACGCCGCGGGGCCGCTCGGCGGCGATGAGCTCGGTGTCGTCATCGCGGCCGGCGCGCTCTGCCTTGACGGTCAGGACGTTGCGTTCCACGTCGAGGTCGATCGAGTCCGGTGCGACGCCCGGCAGGTCGAGCTCGACGACGAACGTGTCGCCGTCGCGCCACGCGTCCATCGGCATCACGGCCGGGCGAGCGAGCGTTCCCTGGGTTCCGAAGACCTGCTGAGACAGTCGGTCCAGCTCGCGGAACGGGTCAGTGCGCATCAGCATTGCTCCACCTCCGTCGTAGTGACTGATGCTCCCTACGAGGCACACCATCCCCTTCTAGGATGTGTGCCAAACACTATAGATTTGATCTATCACAGGTAGCATACTGAGGCAAGAGCCCGGGAAGGTTCCGGACGAGAACGAGGAGAGGTGTAGGACGTGGCAGGTGTGCCGGCACCGGACGCCGACCGTGGCGTGTACGGCATCACGACCGCCGCTGAGCTCGTCGGCATGGGCGTGCAGAACCTACGTCTGTACGAGGCGCGGGGTCTGCTCGAACCGGACCGGACCGACGGCGGCACCCGCCGTTACAGCGCCCACGACCTCGACCGGTTGCGTCGCATCGGTGACCTGCTCGACGCCGGGCTGAACCTCGCCGGCATCGGCATGGTCCTCGGCCTCGAGACCGAGAACGCGCAGCTGCGAGCTGAACGGGACGACCAAGTAGGCCTACCCACCGCCAGACTGCACCCCACCCGCAAGGCTGCATCGGATTCCGCGACCGAGGCTGCTACCCCCGGGCATCGCGGTTGAGGGGTGGGCAGTTGTGATGCCTCACAGACTGGACCGATAGATCAACCCCCGGCCGGAAAGCCGGCGCGCAACGCGGCCGGCAGGCCGTCGGGGGAGAGGGCGGGTGCGAAGAACCAACCTTGTCCGGCTGTCGCCCCCGCTGTCAGGACGAAGTCGCGGACGACTTCTGTCTCGATCCCCTCGGCGATGGCCTGGAGGCCGAGCTCCTTGGTGAGCCCTAACACTGCTCGCATCAGCGCGGCGGCGCGCGGGTCGCTCACGACGTTCATGGTGAGCTGACGGTCGATCTTCAGGCCGTCGACCGGTAACGCTAGGAGGCGGGTGAGGTTGGACCAACCCGAGCCGTAGTCGTCTAGGACGGACAACGTCCCTCTGTCCCGCAGCGACTCGAGTTCGGCTCGTACGACGGCGAGGTCGGGCAGTTCGCTGGACTCGACCAGCTCGACGACGAGGTCGGCGCCGGACAAGCCATGCCGCTCGACCGCCCGCTCGATCGAGTATGCCAATCCTGGTGTCGCCAGTTCGATGGGCGCAACGTTCAGGGCCATCCGAACCCGCGGTCCGACGTGGCCAGAGCTCCGGAGCCGGGCAAGCGTCGCGCAAGCCTGGTCACGTATCGCCCGCCCGATGGGCACCATGAGGCTGCTGCTCTCGACCGCCGGGAGAAAGGCGGCGGGGCCGAGGACGCCGGCCTCAGGGTGTTCCCAGCGAAGCAGCGCCTCCAACTCGAGAAGCTCGCCTGTGCCTAACGCCAGGATGGGCTGGTAGTACGCGACGAACTCGCCTTGGTCGAGAGCCGCTCGAAGCCGTTCCGGATCCCTCGCGGAGGGATGAAGCTGATCACCAATCACTCCGCCTCGGATATCCGCGCGTCGCAGCTCCAGCAGCGCCATCACCTGCTGGGCAATGCCACGTAAGGTGCTCACATCGGTGTCCGAGAACGTCCGAGGTCGGTTGTCGAGGACGCAAAGGGCTCCGATCGGAAGGCCATCGCGTCCAGACAGCGGCACTCCGGCGTAAGCCTTCACCTCGGGTCGGCGCCGGAGGAACGGATGCCCTGCATAGCGGGGATCGTCGTGCAGTGCTGGCACCACGACCGGCTGCCCGGTAACAACCACCTCCCCACAAAGCGACTCGCCTCGAGGTATCTCGGCGCCAGCCTCACCGAAGCAGGCCAACGGCCGCTGCAGACTCGCATCCACCAGGTTGACGACCGCGCCCGAAGCGCGACAGGCCGAGGCCGCCAAGCGGCACAGCAAGCTGAACGACTCGTCGGCCGGTTCGTCAAACAGCCGGTAGGAACGGAGTGACTCCAACCGGTCGGATTCACTGTCCGGCCTTCTGCCGGCGATATCCGTCTCCGCCCGCTCGGCGATCTCCGCGGGGCCTCCCTCTCCCTTGTTGAGCAGGCCGAGGGTGATGATGCGGGCGAAGATGCCGTACCAGCGGGCGGATGTCACGGCAAGCGACACCTCCTGCGGTAGTGAACATGCCCCGTTCTCGTAGGTTGCCTTGTCGTGCCACGAGCGGAGCCGGTCGATCTCCGCTTGCTGGTCGGTGTCCAGCGACCGGCCGCTGAGGAACTGGAGCTCTGCGAGCCACCCGTGGGTAGAGCTGTGCTGCGGCGTGTCCGACTCACCGGTGCCCGGTCGCTGCCGCTGCTGACCGACCGCCCACTGCGTGACGGCGGCAAACGCCTTGTCCGCATATTGATTGGCGGTGCGCGTATCGCCCGCACGCAGAGCGGAGAGCCCATCGAGCAGGTCGAGCTCCCCGGGCACGCCAGCCACGATCGCGACGTCGCAGGATGGTTCGTCCGTCGTGACGTCAATGGGGCACACCACGAGGGTCCGGTCGACGCCGTCCCTCTTGACCCGCCAGGTGCGAATGTCGCTGGGCGTGACCAAGCGGGCCGCTACATCGTGCGTCGCGAGTCGATACCGTTGGATGGCCTGGTTCAGGATCGGCAGCTGTGCGGTGCAGAAACGCGCCCAGTCCACGCTTTCCGGCGGATCCGGGCTTGCCAGTCGGATTCGGGCCAACGTGGACCCCTCGCCGATGGCGGCAAACGACGCCTCGACCTCGCCCGAGGCGTTCGTCACGCCAACGATGTTGCGCTTCGTCGAGATCGCGAAAGGCAGCTCGACGGAGAGCTCGACCTGAGGCTCACCGCATCCCGTCTCATTCATGCCGTCGTAATCGACGGGCTGCGGGGTTCCTTGCATAGGCGCAATATCACCGTTTCACCTCCGAATGTCCGTGTCGCGGAACAAGTCGAGGAGTTCCTGCTGCGAGTGCACGCCCAGCTTGCGGAAGGTCGAGGACAGGTAGTTGCGGACTGTGCTCTGTGCCAAGTACATCGAGCGAGCGATAGCGGGGACCCGATCGCCGCGGAGCAGCCGGCGAGCGACGTCACGCTCACGATCGGAGAGCGCAGAGAGATCCGGGGTGACGGGCAGAACGGAGGCAGCGTTAGTGCCGGCCTGGTACAGGCCGACGGCCCGGGCAACTACGCGCAGGAAGGTGTCGGGAAAGGGGCCACCCCCGGCGCCCGCATCGATCGCGGAATGTCGAACGAGAGCGAAGGCGCAGCTGGGTGCCGGGAGCAGGGGCGCGACGATGAGGGAGGCGGGGACCAGCCGTCGACCGCGATAGCGAAGGTGGACGCGCAGGGCACCGCCGGTTGGGCTGCTCGCCAGGACCCGCAGCAGGGGACCGGTGTCGCTCTGGCTGATCAAAGTCAACAGCGAGGTGCCCAACACCTCGTCGTGCCGTGAACCAAGCAGGACCTCGACATCGCGGCCGATCCGATCGACGATGAAGTTGGAGTCGACGGACCCCACGACAACGCACGGACCTGGCTGGTTGTCGTCGATCAGCGTGGCTCCAGCCACCGCATGCCCCGGAGCGACGCTCCCGGCAGGAGTCGGCCGCGAGATAGGTCAGGCGCCGACGCAGACATGGTGTCCACCATCGGATGCTGGTCCCATAGTGACAACGACGAAACGTCACGGGTGTGAAGGCGGTCTGTCCTTTTTGCGCAGTAGATCGAGCAGTTCTTGCTGCGAACTTACGCCGAGCTCGCGGAAAACTGACGATAGGTGGTTGCGGACCGTGCTGGGGCTGAGGTACAGGTCGCGGGCGATGGCCGGCACCCGATCGCCCGAGAGCAACCGCTCGACGATCTGCAGTTCGCGGGTTGACAGTCCCGTGATCCCCGGGATGTCGCGACGAATATCAGCCAGATTGCGGGACACAGACGTCAGTCCCGCCGCATCGACAAACCGCTGGAGCAGGTCCTCGAGGTCGCTGCGGGCGGATGTGGACAGGTCAATGGACGGATCGCTGACCAGTGCGAACGCGATGCTGGGAGACGGGACCAGCGGCCACAGCGCTACCAGGGTCGACACGGGACCCCCGTCTTGGGTCCGCAACCCGATCCGGGTCATGCCACCGATACCCGTCGCGACGGTCTGGGCCAACGCGGACAGCAGGTCCGCGGCGTCTGGCGCATCGACGAGCCAGAGCAGCGGCTTCCCCAGAACCTCATCCGCGCCGAAGCCGAGCAGCCGCTCGACCTCGCCCGAGATCCGATCAATGACCAGCCCGCGGTCCGCGGAGCCCACCGCTACCACTCCCCGTGCGTCGGTGGGTTGGGCTCGCGGCGGAAGATAGTGCGGACGTGTCGGTTCCAAGATGACGGCAAATGCCAGGCGTACCTCCGGCCCTTGGTCCGCCGGGCGGACCCACATGTCATAGGGAACGCGCTGGCCGCCGACGCGTACCTGGCGGGTCGTCTGGTACCCGGAGATACGGCCGGTGCGAAGTAGCGGCAGACCCCCCGATGGCGAATCCTCAGTGAAGTCTTCGAGGTTGTGGCCCACTACGTCGCCGGAGTCGTTGGACAGCAGGTGGACGGCCGACGGGCTCGCCGCCACGATCGTCTCGCTCTCGACGTCCAGCAGCAGGGTCGGAACGGGACATGCCTCGGTCGCCCGGATCGCGGCGACGGATCGGCTCGACGTCGGTCGGGAACGGCCGCGGGATCCCGCCACCGGCTCACCTCCCGCTCGGCGATTACCGAGCTCCCGTTTGTTCGGGACAGATAGGAGTATGCGCGCCGCCTCGGATTAGCGCTAAGGGTGACGACCTCCTGCCGCCGACCGGGGCCAATCGGAGCCATGGCTTCGCCGCTCGCGCCGCGCAGGGGGCTCGGAGCCGCGATCGTCTCGCCGACCGCGCTGTCGATCCTCACGACCCCTTCTCCGGGGGCGCCGAGCGCAACCGAGCGCTCGGCATCTGGGGTGCCGTCGCCGGCGCTGGAGGCGCAGCCGGGGTCCTGCTCGGTGGCATCCTTACCAGCGGACCGAATCGTCGGCGCGGCTTTCGACCAGCATCTGGGGCGCGAGCGCTGTCGGAATGACGCGCCTTCTCATTGGCCTCGGCGACGCCAGCCTCGTTGAGCGAATAGAAGTTGAGCGAATAGAAAGGGACGCTGACCTGCTCTGCAACTGGGATCGCTTCTTTGGTCCCGCCACCTGTCTCCCGGCTGCCTCATCTCGAGTTCGGGTCAACTGCGGATCGCGGTAGTTTCGCGGGTGAACTGGCGGTGGCCGATCAGCTTGTAGGCCAGGCGAGCGGGGGCCGGCACGATCTGCAGGAACCTCTGCCGTTCCGCGTCGTCGGTTTCTTCGGTGATGTGGCCGAGGATGACCAGCCGTCGCTTCACTGGAATCGCGTTCATGCCGTGCTTGCCGAGCGCGTCCCATTCGTTTTGTGTCAGCGTGATCGAGACGATCGGGAGCAGTTTGTGCTCTTCCTCGGCCAGGTGGGCGATCAGTGTCGGCATCGTGGCGTCTAGCACGGCGGCCATTCGCTCGCCGGCGGCGGCGTCGGCGCTCGTTGTCCACGCCGGTAGCTCCGAGCCGACGGCCGCGACGGCGTCGTTGACCTGCGCGTGCTGCGCATCCATCCGGTCCATCAGCTCCGGGTCGAGCGCCGCCCGCTCCCGCAGCAAGGGGAAGAGCAGCTCGTCCTCGCCGGTGTGGTGCGTGTGGAGGAAGTGCAGCATCTCTCGTGCGTGCGCGCCGATCACCTTGGATCGCGCACGGTCATTGGCCGCGGCGCGGAACAGTCGCGGAAGCTGACCGAACTCGCGCCGGATGACGCGGTGGATCAGAACCATCTCGTGGGTGTCGACGGCGGGCCCGGAGGTGCTCACCGTGACACCTCGATGGTTGCGGCGTTCTGGACGGCTTCGCGTGCGGTGGTTGCTGGTCGGCCGATGAGCTTCACCAGGTCGTCGCTAGCGGTAAACAACTCTCCGCGGGCCAGGCCGGCATCAGCGTCGGCGACGGCTGCGGCCATCGCGGGGGGCACCCCCGCAGCTGTCAGAGCACCGGTGTAGTCAGTGACCGACATGTCCCGGTAGGGGATGTGGGTGCCGAGGACGTCGCTGATCGTGGCGGCGAGTTCGGTCAGGGTGAATGGCGTTCCGCCGAGCTCGTAGGTCGCGCCGAGATGCCCGTCCTGCGTCAGCACCGCGGCAGCGGCGGCCGCGTAGTCGCGGCGGCTGGCCGCGCTGACGAGACCGTCCTGCGCGCTGCCCGACAATGCGTGGTACTCGGCGATCCTCGGGAGCTGGTCGGTGTAGTTCTCCACGTACCACCCGTTGCGCAGGATGACGAACGCCGAACCGCTGCCACGCAGGTAGTCCTCGGTGCGGCGATGCTCGTCGGCGAGCGTCATGCGCGCCGTCGAGGCGTTGACGATGCTGGTGTACGCGATCCGGGACACGCCCGCTCGGGTCGCCGCGTCGATGGCGTTGCGGGCGTTGTCGAACCGCTCCCCGACCGTCGTCGTCGAGACCAACAGCATCGCGTCGGCGCCCATGAAAGCGTCGTCGAGGGTGATTGGGTTAGCGAAGTCCGCCCGCCGCACCGTGACCCCATGGTGTGCGAGGTCGGCCAGATTGTCGATGTCTCGGCCGGTCGCCACGATGTGCGCCGGCGATGTTCCGGTGGCGAGGAGTTGTTGTACGACGAGCCGGCCGAGGTGACCTGATGCGCCGGTGATGACAGTGGACACGTGTTGCCTCTCGATCAGGAAGTGCGGCGTGAGCGAATACCGTCGGTGACGTGGGCCGCGATCGCTCGGAGCACCGGGAAGGTCGTCAGGATCATTGACGAATGTAGTCAGTAGCGCTGACCAATGTCAAGACGGAGTCGAAGGCTGCCGGCGGTGGCTGGCCGCGGCGGCCTGGGCGAACGCGAACCGCGGCGGACGGCTCGTCGCCGGCGGGTCACCGCGCGTAGGGGTCGGTGATCTCGCGAAGCTGATCCAGGATCTGCTGCAACAGCGTGAAGTTGCGGCTGCCCAGATAGGCCTCCCACTCCGAGAGGATCTCGTCGAGTGTCGCCACGGCCACCTCGACCGCGCGCCGGCCACGTGGCTCAATCACAATCAATCGAGCGCGGCCATCCGTGGGGTCAGGGACCCGTCGGACATAGCCTAGTCGTTCTAGTTGATCGACCAGCACGCCGGCGCTCTGCTTACTCATTTGCGCCTGGTCAGCGAGGTCCGTAAGGCGCGAACCGTCCGGGGCGATGCGTTGAAACACCCGGCACTGGACGAGAGTCCAGTCGTCGAACCCAGCGTCCTGGATGGCCCGGAAAATCCGGTCCTCGGTGTACCGATACGGGATGAACAACGACACCCCAAGATCAACCCGCTTCTCGTCGTCCATGCCGCTCCCGCTCCATTGCCCATCTGATCTAATCCCACGAGGTCCACACCGCACGTCCACACTGCCAAGCCATATCGCCGCTGGCCCCGGCCACGACTAATAGTAAGAGTATCTGACTAGTGCGAACCATGTCGCCGGTGGGACTGCGCGACCGATTTAGCACTGGACGCCCGGCCACGAGCTGCTTCATCAAACAAGGAGTCGGTTCTGGCCGTCGCAGACTCAGTTGGTTAGGAGTATCGGTTGCGGCCGGGATCCGTCGGCCGCTGACCCAGTACGTCGAGTCGCATCCCGACCTGCGCCTCATCGACGAAGCCTTCAGCAGATCCAGCAGGCGGTCGGGACGACAAAGACTCGGAGTCGCGAGACTCGGGAGTTTCTGTCGGAGGTCGTCGAGGAGTTGCGGTCTAACGGGTTCGTCGCCGACGCCCTGCGCCGCGCCGGTCACCCCACCACATTGGGAGCGCGGCCCCGGGAGTAGACCACTCCTACGAAGCGCCCGCCATTGTGGTGGTGAGATGCCCGCGCAGTTCCATGGGTCCAGTCCCCGGCAAGATGAAGCACGAGCAGGCCCGTTCCCACGCTGACCGCGATGGCGAGGACGAAAATGCCGCCTCGCCAGGCGGCGCCGGGCGGTCGGTGATGTCGAGGCCGGGCACCGACGGCAATCTGGGCGGCGGGCACGGTCCGGGCGAGCGCATGAAGGCCGGTCGCGACGGCCCATATCGCGAAGCAGGCTTGATGCAGCGTCAGTGCGTCGATGCGATACCCCGCGATGGACACGATTGTGGTGAATGTGGCGCTTCCCAGGGCGATCAAGGCAAGCCCGGTGCCGAGCACAGCGAGACCGGTGAGGATGACGAAGGGGCCGAGCAAACGCAGCAGCATCGGCGGCGGTCCACCCTGGCGGTACTCGTCGGATCCTAGGTAGTAGCGGGCGATGCGCCAGCCCGTCGTTGCCGTCTTCAACAGAACCATCGGGACTAGCGCCGCACCGAGCAGGATGTGCAAGCTCAGCATGAGGTGAAGCGAGATCAGCGTGAAGCACTCGACAAGAAACGCCACAAGCAGGACCAGTCCGGTCCACGCGGTGAGCCGCGCATTACCGGCCGGCCCTCCGGTGACTGGTGCGACGGGATCGTCGCGATGCCGGGCACCAAGGGCGGTATCCCACACGTCGCGAAGAGCGCCGTCAACTGTGGGTGCTGCGCCGCGCCCTCTGGTCTCCGACCCATTCATCGCAAATCCAGGGTGGCCGGCGCCGAGCCGAGGCATCTGCTCGAGACGTCCGCAGCGGCCCGGACGACCCGCGCCGGGTTCTGGCCGGTAGCGAACGACTGCCCGCTGGCCACCTAGCCAGCATGCCGCAGTCGTGGAAAGCAGGACCACTCAGTTTGCTCTGAGTGTCCTCTGAGACAGCTCCAGTGAGAAAATGACGAAGGTCAGGTCGGCGACCTCTACCGATCTGACGCTCGTCCTCAGAGCCGGAGCACAGGTCAGCGACTCAGCCACCAGGTTGGTTGGTTGGTCAGTACCTACAGCAGGTGCTACCAGGGAACCTAGCCGCGGGTTCGGCGGCGTTGCTCGCGTGCAAGGTATCAAATGGGCCGTTTCTGACGAGAAACCGCTATCCGACAGGCTTCTGGATGTTCTGGAGCGTGTTGATCTTCAACGCAGCGGCAGCTGGACTATTGGGGCTGACTCCGGGCCAGTTCCTCGCCACGGTTGGATGCACTGTGACCCGTCTACATCAGCATCTGCTCGGTTCTGGAAGAGCGGTCGCGACGGCCGGCGGCGTTTGACGCCGCGTTCAACCTGCGGTGACCCGAGCGACGTGGGAAGGGCGAGGTGTTGCCTCATTTCGCGGTTGACCCGGTGGCCGGCGATCGCGCGTGGAGCGTCGCCATCGTCGTTGCTCTTCTTGTGATCCTTTACGCGGGCTTGAGCGTCCGCCGACTGTCTCGGTGCGTCAGCCCGGAGTCTCGACCTGGCGATGACACGTCACTCTTTCGAATGAAAACGCCCGAGAAGCCACTACTTGAGGCTCGCGCCGTGTGAGCCGGGGATGCGGCACGATCTGATGGCGATCCGACGCGAGGCAGTCTGACTGGAATCGTTCGCTGGCAGAAGCGGTCTCAACCATGCGGTGGAGGTCGATCATGCACTGAGGAGGCATAGTGGGTGGTGCAGCCGACGCGCAGCCGGATTATTACGCTGCCTCCGCCGGTGGCAAGCGTGAGCGTCTAGCGCGCGCAGCCCCGACCGGGGTAGGGGAGGCCTTCCCCAAGACCCTGGTGGTGACAGCTCATTTCCCACCTCGACGAGGGGGTGTCGAACGATTCACCACTGAGCTGGTCCGCCGCCTGCCGGCCGATCGCATCGTGGTCGCCGCGCCGGGAGGTCCCGATTGCTCGGAGGCTGATAGTCAGTTGCCCTTTAGAGTGCACCGGTACGGGAGACGGCCGTTGTCCAACCCGACTCTTCCGTCGACCCTCGCGCGCTTGGTGGCCGAGCATGGCTGCCATGCAGCCTGGGTCACTTCGGGCATCCCGCTCGGAGTGGTGACTCCGTGGTTGCGTCGGGCCGGTGTTCGCCGGATCGTGGTCTCGACGCACGGCCTGGAATCCGGATGGGCTGGGTGGGCAGCAGCGGCTGTAGTGATCCGTCGAGCGACGTCGCTGGTTGACGTCGTGACCTACCTCGGGCCGTTCACCCGTGACTCCCTCAAACCGGTCTTGGCGCCCGGCGTTGAGCTGGTGCAGCTGGCTGGTGGAGTGGACGTCGGTCATTTCTCACCCGCCGTCTCGGGGGCTCGCCTGCGCGAGGAGCTGGGCCTCGCCGGCCGGCGAGTCGTAGTCAGTGCCTCGAGGCTGGTCCGCCGCAAAGGCCAAGACCGGTTGTTACGGGCCTGGCCGACATTGCTACGGCGGCACCCGGACGCGGCGTTGCTCATCATCGGTGAGGGTCACCACCGGGGCGCGTTGCAGCGACAGGTTCACCGGTTAGGGCTGGCTCGCCATGTGCGAATGGTCGGTTCGATCTCCGACGAGCGCCTGCCTGAGTATCTAGCCGTGGGAGAGATCTTCGCCTTGCCGTGCCGCACGATGTGGTGGGGCATGCAGGTGGAAGGGCTCGGCTTGAGCATTTTGGAGGCGTCCGGAGCCGGCTTACCGGTGGTCGTGGGACGGTCAGGCGGCGCGCCGGACGCCGTGGTTGACGGCCGAACGGGGGTGCTCATCAACGACTGGACAGCTCACGGTCTCGCCGCCACTCTCGCTGATCAGCTTGACGACCCGGACCGGATGCGCGAGATGGGCGCGACCGGCCGCGCCTGGGTTACGGATCGCTGGTCGTGGGACGCCGCCGCTGGGCAGCTGGCTCGTTCGGTCGCTGCCACCAGCCGCCACGCTGCCATGCCGGACTGAAGCCCCCTCACTTCCGTGACCGTGCCAGCCAAGGACGCCGCTCCATCGGGTGAGCCTCCAAGAGCACGCAAGCGCCTGTAGTGGCCGACGACCGCCGCGCGCAGAGTGGCGTACTCCGTCATCGGCAGACCGGTGCGCTCGAGCGCTTCTGGCACCGCCGTCCGGTGTAGCCCGGGAAGTTCGGAGCGCACAGCGACGGGTCGCAGGTGATGCGCGAGATGGTGCGTGAGGCCACCGGTAAACCAGCGCAACGCTGTGCTGTCGGTCGCGAACGATGCGGTGGTCAGGACGAGGTTGCGAGTCCAGTCGCGACGAGCCGACGCCTCGGCCGGCTCGAGGCCCTGGTTAATGTGGCCGACCACAAGCAACACCGCGGCGAGGACACTCGCGCAGGTCATGGCGACCAGGAGCAGAACTGCTAGTGGAGTGAAGCCAAGGACCAGCCCGTAAGGCAAGAGGACGACAAGCCATAGGCCCTTCTCGAGGATAAAAGATCCGGCACGTTCCGCCGGGCTGGGGGTCGTGGTGCCGGCGACAAACCCCGTGCGAAGGTAGGTCAGCTGGCTTCTCAGCTCACCCGCCCACGCCAACCCGTATAGCGCCCAGGCATAGAGATGCTGGTAACGGTGAACGGGGCGACCAGGCGCAGCGGGATGCAGCCGCACCAGCCCGGATGATCTAGTGGACTCGTCGAGCAGGTAAACCTGCGACATCTTGTGGTGAACCCGATGCTTCAGCGTCCAGTGGGAAGTCCACAGACCGACCGGTGTGGACAGTTGTACCGCTAGGACGTTAGGCCACGCCCGCACCGAGTACATTCGGTGACCGGCGTCATGCAGGACCGTCAAGGTCCCGACTGCAAGCCCCACTGACAAGGGCACCGCGGCCAACAACAGGTTGATGCCCCGCGGGTGGAGCAGTGAGATCGCCGTCAACATGCCGTTGTTCAAGAGCGCGATGATCAACCAATCACGCCACGGCTCCCACCGCCGGCGGCGAGGCAGAACGAGTCGCCGGTGGGCGACAGGCGGAGCCTGGGCGCTCGATTCTGGGCTGCCGGGACTTGCCGAACTCATGTGCCGGCCACGAGGGCGAAAGGGGGGATCCGGGACCGGCCCTTTCATCACGCTGACACCTCGGTCTCTGGCGGACGAGTGACAACCCTGTCCAGTCTCACGTAGCACGACTACGGGGGCCGCCCAACGAAACGCGACACAGCGCCGCGATGGCACGTTAGTGGCGGTCTGACTACTGCGAATCGGACAATCGGAGTAACTTCCCTGAACGCCGTAGGACGTGGGATGTAGGCCGATAGTCGTAACGAACGTCCGCTGGGTTGATGTCGCCCCCCTTCCTTTCTCACTAGCGTCGAGTGGTGGCCATTGAGCAGCCGATCGCGCCGTGGCGACACCGGCCCGAACTCGATGGCCTGCGGTCCGTGGCGGTCTACCTAGTCGTGCTGTTTCATAGCGGGCTCGCCATTGCCGGTGGCGGCTTCATTGGCGTCGACCTGTTCTTCGTGCTCTCCGGCTTCCTGATCACCAACGTTCTGCTCAGTGACATCGACGTCTCTGGGCGAGTCCACTTCGGGCAGTTCTACTCCCGGCGTGCACGCCGGCTTCTGCTCCCGGCGGTCGTCGTCATCGTCGTGACGTGTGTGGTGTTCCTGCTGATCGCGAGCGTCGTGCAGCGGCTCCCACTTGTCGGCGATGCGCAAAGCGCCCTGTTGTACGTTGCCAACTGGCGGTTTCTCAGTGAGAGCAACAACTACTTCGCGACCGGTTTCGCCAAGAGTCCGTTCCTGCACTTCTGGTCGCTCGGCATCGAAGAGCAGTTCTACGTCGTGTTCCCAGTGCTTCTCCTGTTGCTGACCCGTCTGGGACGCCGGCGTCCCTGGTTGCCAGCTGTCGGTCTCGCCGTCCTGTTCGCCCTGTCGCTCACTGCCGAGGTGTATTGGTCACGCCTTGACCCGAACCACGCGTACTACGGCACGGACGCCAGGGCCTACCAGCTGCTCGCCGGCGCTCTTCTGGCGCTGGCGCTGCGGGTCCAGCGCGCCCGCCTGACACTGCGGGGGGCGCGCGCGGCCGACGCTGCGGCGATGGTCGGGATGGCAGGTCTATTGCTGCTCGGCAGCGGGCTGCTGGACTTGAGTGTGTCCCGGCGCGGTATCGCGGCCGTTGCCGCCAGCACGCTGCTGATCGCTGGCCTGAGCGCCGCCGAAGGCGGTCGTCTCGCCGCCGTCCTGTCGCACCGCACCCCGGTCTATCTCGGCAGTGTCTCCTACGCGACCTATCTGTGGCACTGGCCAATCATCATCGCGGTTACGACGCTGTTCACCGTCAGCCACCTCGAGCTGGCCCTCATCGCCGCCGCGCTGGCGACGGGTCTTGCCGCCTTGTCCGCTGTGGTTGTAGAGAACCCGGTCCGGCGCCGGTCGGTACTGGACCGCTACCGCTGGCCGACGGTGGCGGCGGGCGTGTCGTTGTGCAGCATCGTTGCCGTCGCGCTCGTGCCGCCGGTGCTCGACAGCACGCGCCGACCGGCAGTCACCACAGCGGTCTCCGAACCCAACCACTACGTTCCCGCGCGGGCAGTCCCCGTCCGACATCGAAGGTCGTACCAGGCGCAGGCCAAAGCTCGTATCCCGAGATTGAACTGGCAGGCGCTTGCGGCGCACAATGGACCTGCCCGGACCTGCGGTGCCTCCGATCCACAAGCGTGCACTGTCGTCCGCGGCGGCCCGCTGAGCGTAGTGCTGATCGGAGATAGTCACGCCCGGATGATGGCGCCCGTGCTGACCCAGCTTGCGCGACAGCACGGCTTCACGCTCTCGATCAATGCGATGTCGTCGTGCCCATGGCAGGCTCAGCTGACCAACCTTGTAATGACCCACGCCCAGCAAGTGCAGTGCACCGCAGCCCGGGATGGGTGGTACGGGACGGTGCTCCCTCAGCTGCATCCGAACCTGGTGATCCTGGCGTCCTATGCCCGCGACAACGTCTCGATCTACGGGCACAGTCTCCTGCGCACCGGCGGGTCCAACGAATCGCTGCACCAACTGATCAAAGACACGACGAACGAAACACTCGCGCGCATCACGAGCACTGGGGCGCACGCACTGATGATGGACAGCATCATTGTCGGTCGCTTCGACCCACTCGAGTGCCTCTCGCGGTCGACGTACGTGCGTCAGTGCACCGTGCGCCCTCCAGCGCCACCGATCAGCGACGCTTACTATGCGGCGGCTGCGGCGGCCCACCCCGGCAAGGTGTTCACCTTCAACATCAACGGCGCGGCATGCCCCACCGCACCTGCCTGTCTGCCCATGCTCGACGGCATACCGGTATGGCGAAATATCAATCACTACAACACCCAGCTCCTTGCCCACCTACACAACCAGATCTGGAGGTCGATCGTCCGCAGTGGAGCCCTGAAAGGTCTGCCCATCCCCAATCAAGACAACAACCCGTGAGCTGTTGCGAAACAAAGCCTGTCCGGCGCTGCGGGCGCGCTACCGACGGGGACCGCAATCGGTATACGCGTCGTGGCGCGGGGACGCGCTCTGAACGCGACGAATGAATCAGCCCGTCTATGCGGGATGCCAAAAGAGTGTCAATGTCTCGAACTCACCGCGTACACGCGGCAGAGTGGAGCGTCCAGGAGGATGCCTCGATCTGCTGATCGATTTGGATATCGGGTTGTCGGTCAACCCGACGTCGAGCGTCACGAAGTGGTAGTCCGTAGCCCCGGCGAGGATCGGATGTAGGCGGCTGAACGACCGTTTGAACGGCCGTTTGAACGCGGAACGAACTTTTGATCTTGGTCCGTACGGCGCGAACGCCTCGGTCCGGAGGTAAAAGGCCAGGTCAGAGGTGGTGCGCCGCGAGGGACTTGAACCCCCAACCCGCTGATTACGAGTGGCCCCGACGGCTGTAGGCGGCTGAAGGCCAGAGCTGCCAGCAGCGTTTGTGCAGGTCAGCGCCTCGCTCCACCGCCATCGAAACCGGTTCAGTGTGTGGAGTGTTCACGGTGAACCCAGGCTGAACTCTTGATCTTGATCTTGATCTTGGTCCGGGCCGGGGCTTTCCTGTCCCAATCAGTGAGCCAGCAGCACCCCACATCTTGAACCAGTCAAGCCGAGCGATAGCCACTTATGCGTGTTCACTCTTTGGGCATGAGGACGTGTCGGCCCGGTGGGGTGATGCTGCTGGTGAGCCGACTGGATTCTGGAGAACCTGATGCCGAGTGTCTCGTGGCCTGGCGCCTTGAGCGGGGTTCGGATGGCTGGGGAGCTGCCGGTCCGCGAGGACCTTCCGGTCGTCTTCGATGAGCTGGATTACCAGATGGCCTGTCAGGTGTACCTGTGGGCATTGCCGCTGGTGTCCTACGCACAGTGGCAGACCCAGCACAGGAACGTCTTCGGCGCGACGAACTATGACTTGGTCCAGTACCTGTCCTACCGAGACCGGCTTGGCCTGATCACGGCGAACGCGACGACGCCGTACATCCTCAACTTCATCGACCTGAGTGAGACCGGTCCACTCGTGGTCGAGCTCCCTCCTGGCCCAACAGCTGGCGGGTTATCGGACTTCTGGCAGCGTGAGTGCGGGATCCTCGGCGAGATGGGCCCGGATCAGGGGCGTGGCGGCAGGCATCTGATCGTGCCGCCCGGAACGCCTGTCCCCGAGGTCGATGACAGCTACTACGTGCATCAGGCCAGCGGCATGAACGTCATGTTCGGGTTCCGGACCCTCGATCCCGACCGGGAGCGCTCTCGCGCCTTGGTCGACGGGGTCCGGATCTCCTCCTTCGACGGTCGCAGCTCACCTGCCACGCGGATCGTGTCTCCTGATGGCCGCAGCTGGTCCGGCGACCAGCCTCGCGGGCTGGAGTACTGGGCCCGGCTGCATGAGATCTACCAGCGGGAGATCGTCGATGAGCGGGACCGGTTCTATCTGGCGATGCTCAAGCAACTGGGCGTCGAGAAGGGAAAGCCGTTCGCGCCGGGCGATCGGCTGACCGGGATCTTGACGGCCGCTACCGCGACGGGCGAGTTGATGGCGAAGGCCAACTCGTTCGCGAAACGGTTCCCAGGTGCGACGTACTGGCCCGACCGGCAGTGGGACCTCGTCCTGCAGCTCGATCGCTCCGACCAGCGCGGCGACAACTACGACCAGCTGCTCGAGCGAGCCGCCTGGTTCTACGAGGCGGTCAGCTTCTCCGAGGCGATGAAAAGCCAAACTCCCGGTGCCGGTCAGGCCTACCTCGGCAGCTACACCGATGCGGACGGTGCCTGGCTCGACGGTGGCACCACCTATACGATGCATGTGCCGGCGAACCCACCGGCGAAGCTGTTCTGGTCGTTCACGGTGTACGACGTGGACACACGTTGCCTGATCGATAATGAGCAGCAGCGCGGCGACCGAGGATCCCGCGACGCCGACCTGGTCCCCAACCCAGACGGTTCCGTCACCCTCTACGTCGGGCCAGCCGCCCCCGAGGCCAAAGATTCCAACTGGGTGCAGACCATCCCTGGCAAACACTGGTTTGCTTATTTCCGCTTCTACGGACCACTTGAGCCGTACTTCGACCACAGCTGGAAACTCGGCGACATCACCCCAACCTGACCGAGCCCAGGCGAAGCGAACCGCACGAGAGCGGGTTCTGCGCGCTAACGCCACCTACATCGGGCTCGACGCGGTCCAATCTCGTCGATTCAGGGGCTAGTCGACCGGAGCCGCCCCGTCCATTAGGAGTGGATTGATGCTTAGTTCGCGACACAGTGTCCACATGGGCGATGTATTCAGTTGCTCTTCGACATACCTGACGTGGTCAGCCGCAGCTTCAGGGTCGGAATGAGTGAACTCGGCCACCACCGCGTGCGTGTCGCGGCGCATGACAACAACCCTTCTCGGCATCCATGGGTCGGGCGGGATCGAGAGAGGGTTGGCGACAGCAATGGCCCACCTCAGCAGATTCTTCCCGAAGAAACGTCCCCAGCCGACATGCTCGGCACGTGAAGTCACTTCTAAAAAGCGTCCGGCCCGGTTTTCCGGCGACAAAGGCATCGTGGACACAGATCATGCTAACGAGATCGACAGGGGCATCCACGTAGGAACTGGGCGCACCACATCGCGTCACAGGTTGACGGGTCAACCGAGCGGTAGCGCCGGTTCGCATCACAGTTGACCCGGCCACGCGCACGGTAGCGCCGGCTAGACGGCCGCGATGGCTTCGACCTCGATGAGAAGGACGTCGAAGGCGAGCGGAGCTTGAATCGCCGTCCGAGCCGGCGGATCGTCAGGGAAGTAGCGACCGTAGATCTCGTTGAAGGTCGCGAAGTCGCGCTGGATATCAGCAAAGAACGCCGTCACCTTGACCACCTTCGCCAGCGACGATCCAGCCGCCTCGAGTACCACCTTCAAGTTCGTCAGAACCTGCTCGGCCTGTTCGGCGAATCCACCCTCAACGAGCTGACCGGTTGCCGGATCGCCTGCGATCAAGCCTGACGTGTGGATCGTGTCACCAAGGCGAACCGCGGGGGCGATGGGGAGGGTCGACCCGGTCGCGGCGTTCGGGACCCGGTCCAGGTCCAACGGCGTCCCGGTATGAATGAGCTCGCGTTCAGCTGCCACCGACATGCCCCTTCGTGTGCGACCTGGCTGAAATCACTACCGCTTCCACGTGTCAGCATCCAATCAGTTCGCGGTGGTCTGGTTCCAGTCCACAGCTCAGTGACTGAGTCCGCTCGGCTGAGTGTGTCTTCCGACGACGGATGCGGTCGGCTTCCCTTACCGTGCCGCGGACCTGCGACATGCATCAAGCGAAGCGATCTGGTCTCAAAGGTCGACCTCTACACCGAGTTCGCACATCCCGACCTGGCAGGCCAGGGCGCACGAGAGCGCCGGCTTCACGGTAGCTCTGTCTGCGCTACCGGCGTTGACGGCGCCACATTTCGATACGGAACCCGATCAGGTGGCACCGCCCACCGTCGTCAGGACCGTAGCCACGATCCGACCGGACTCGCCCTCGATGCTTACCAGGCGATCAAGATCAGGAGCCCGGCGAATGTCACTCAAGCATCCTGCGCACTCGTGTGAGCCCAGACGGCGGCCCAACCAGTCGCACACGTGGGCTCTCTACCCGTGATGCGGCTTATGTCATCCGCGCGCGTTCGATCCGGACCGCCACCGATGGTCGGCATGTACTGGCTCGCATCGCAGGGCCTGAACTGACTCGCGCGAGCGGGAGCCTGGCGCGGATCGGCCGCGGCCAGCTTTACGAGCGCGGTCGCATCCACGCGATGAAGCTGGCACAGGCGTGACACCGGGAGCCTGCAGTCACATCGTCCCACGATGACCATGCCGCTGCGTAGCGGGATCCGTGGCGACCAGATCATCCGGGTCGGCTTGGCGTTCGCGACCACGATCCCGCGTAGCCATCCCGCGACCAGCTCGAGCAACCCGACGAAGCGGCGCGGTGAAAGCATCCGCCACGGCGGCACGATCTCGCCGAGCGGCGCCAGGGCAGCAGCAACCAGGATCGCGACGGGCGCCGACCAGCAGCACCTCGAGGGTCCGCTTCCAGGTGAGCAGCACCCAGACGCCCAGGTTCCACGCCGTCAGCCCGAGCACGCGGCGGCCGAACCGCCGGCGACCCACTGCCGGGCCGACCCGGGGGTCATCTATCGGACACACGAAATGGCATCACCGGAAACCGGACCCAGCAACCCCCCGGCTGGCGACGAACCCACAACGAGGCCGAGATGGCCATCCGCATCCGACGCGCCGGGCATGCTCCGCCGGTTCCGGGGCAGGACAGGGAGATCTACTGAGTCATCGGGGCAGATCGGCCGGGAGAGCCATGACGACAACGGTTGCTGACTATCTACTCGAACGACTGCGCGACTGGGATGTCGGGCAGGTCTTCGCCTATCCCGGCGATGGCATCAACGGGCTGCTGGCGGCCTGGGGACGCGCGGAGAACAAGCCGCAGTTCGTCCAGTCCCGGCACGAGGAGATGTCGGCGTTTGAGGCGGTGGGCTTCGCGAAGTTTTCGGGCAAGGTCGGGGTGTGCGCGGCGACGAGCGGGCCCGGCGCGATCCATCTGCTTAACGGCCTGTACGACGCGAAGCTCGACCACGTGCCCGTCGTCGCCCTCGTCGGGCAGACCGAGCGCAGCGCGATGGGCGGCTCCTACCAGCAGGAGGTCGACCTGCTGAGCCTGTTCAAGGACGTGTGCAGCGACTACGTGCAGATGTGCACCGTGCCCAAGCAGCTTCCCAACCTGCTCGACCGCGCGATGCGGGTCGCGGCCTCGGAGCACGCACCCACCTGCCTCATCTTCCCCTCCGACGTGTTCGAGCTGCCGTACGAGCCGCCGGGGCACGCGTTCAAGCAGGTTCCGTCGAGCCTCGGCATCACCACCCAGCCCATCGAGGCGCCGGATCCGGTTGGCCTGCGGGCCGCGGCAGACATCCTCAACGCCGGCGAGAAGGTCGCGATTCTCATCGGCCAGGGTGCTCGCGATGCTGCCAACGAGGTCGTCGCGGTGGCCGACGCGCTCGGCGCCGGTGTCGCGAAGGCGCTGCTCGGTAAAGACGTGCTGTCCGATGAGCTGCCGTTCGTGACCGGTTCGATCGGTCTGCTCGGCACCACGGCGAGCTATCTGATGATGCGGGACTGCGACACCCTCCTCACGGTGGGGTCCAACTTTCCCTACACCCAGTTCCTGCCTGAGCTCGACCAGGCGAAGGCGGTGCAGATCGACCGGGACGGCAAGTGGATCGGGATGCGCTACCCGTACGAGGTCAACCTCATCGGGGACTCGGGGGCGACACTGCGTGCGCTGCTGCCGCTGCTGACTCGCAAGACCGACCGGTCGTGGCGTGAGGAGATCGAAGGCAACGTCGCGGACTGGTGGCAGACCGCGGAACGCCGGGCGATGACGAGCGCCGACCCGATCAACCCGATGCGGATCGTGCACGAGCTGTCGGAACGGCTCCCCGAGAACGCGATCGTGGCTGCGGACTCCGGGTCGGCGCGCGAACTGGTACGCCCGCCACCTGAAGATCCGTGGTCGAGTGCGCGGATCGCTGTCGGGGACGCTGGCGACGATGGGGCCCGGGCGTGCCGTACGTGATCGGCGCGAAGTGGGCTCATCCCGACCGGCCGGCCATCGCGCTGGTCGGTGACGGCGCGATGCAGATGAACGGCCTGGCCGAGCTCATCACGATCAAGCACTACTGGCAGCAGTGGGCGGACCCTCGGCTCATCGTGGCCATCCTGCACAACAACGACCTCAACCAGGTCACCTGGGAGATGCGGGCGATGGAGGGCTCACCGAAGTTCGCCGAGTCCCAGACACTGCCCGACGTCGACTACGCCGGCGTTCGCCCGCAGCCTCGGCCTCGGCGGGATCAATGTCGAGAAGCCCGACGACGTCGGACCGGCCTGGGAAACCGCGCTCGCCGCGGACCACCCGACGGTGCTCGACATCCGCTGCGACCCGGACGTCCCGCCGATCCCGCCGCACGCCACGTTCGCGCAGGCCAAGTCGGCCGGACTCGCCGTACTGCACGGCGACGAGGACAGGTGGGGCTTCGTGAAACAGGGTCTCAAGCAGAAGGTGCAGCAGTACCTTCCCGGCACCAAGGACGACGACCAGTGAGCCCAGCTCGGAACCCTCACTCGGCGTTCACCGGCGGAGTCAAGCGTGATCGGCATCGACCGGCTGATCCGCGACGTGCGGACCGGCCGGTTCGAACGGACCCTGGCGGCGCTGACCGCGGCCGGCGCGGTCATCACCGACGGCGGAGATCTACACCTCGCACGACTCGGCGAGCTTCGGCAACCGGATGATGTGGTGGCCGATCGTCATCATGCCGACCCTCGTGCCGGCCGGGATCGCCGCGGTGTTCTCGCGCCGGGCCGCCAAGACCGTGCTGCCGATCGCGTCCGCCATCGTCGTCGCGAACGGCCTGCAGGGCACCTACCTGCATGCTCGCGGCATCGCGCAGAAGCCCGGCGGCTGGAAGCTCGCCGCGTACAACCTCGAGATGGGACCGCCGCTGTTCGCTCCACTGCTCGCCGCACTCGTCGGCGGGATGGGGCTGCTCGCGGCGATACTGCGCCGCGAGGGCGACGCCCACGGTCCCGCGCTGATGCCCTATCGCAGCCCGAACCAACGCGCCGTCACCCCGCAGGGCACAGCGGCCGCTTCCCGGGCTACGACGTGCTGGACGAGGTCGACCGGTGGGACGACGTCACCGCCGGGGTCGTGCTCGCCCGGCTGGCGCCGGTCACGGATCTCTCGTTCTTCACGATGGCCGAGGACGCGATCGCCAGCCCGTTGTGCGATCTGCTGCTGGGCCAGGACAGCGAGCCGAAGGTGCCGGTCGTCGCGCTCATCGACTCCCGGCTGGCCACGGGCGAGACCGACGGCTGGCACTACGACGACATGCCGGAGGACGGCCAGGCGTGGCGGGACTCGCTGCGTCTACCTCGACGAGGACGCCCAGGACGCCTTCGGGGCGACGTTCGCCGCACTGACCCGGCCGCGGCAGGCTGCGCTGGTCCAGGCCGTGCAGGACCGCTCGCAGGACTCAGCGGACTGGCACGGGCTGTCCGCAGCGCACGTCTGGAGTCTGTGGACCCGATACGCCTGCACCGCGTTCTACTCCCATCCGTGGGCGTGGAACGAGATCGGATTCGGCGGCCCGGCGTACCCGCGCGGGTACAAGGCGCGCCACGTCGGTGGCCGGGAACGCTGGGAGGTCGCCGACCACGACGACGCCGACCCGGTGCCGTTCGCGGACCGGGTAGAACGTGCTCGCCGGCAACACGCCGACCTGGTCGAGCGCGAGGAGTCGCAGTGAGCCGGGGGCCTCTTGCCAGCGACACCGAGGTCCGTGCGCGCAACGATTCCGCCTGGCTGATCCCGAACGACGGGTCGCGCACCAACCACCAGCTCCGCCAGGACATGCGCCGCTTCGACGACGACGACGAGGTCGACCTCGTCGTCGTCGGGGCCGGTGCCGGTGGCAGCGTGCTCACCCAACGGCTGGCGCGGGCCGGTTGGCGGGTCGTGACGCTCGACGCCGGCCCGTTCTGGGACCCGGACGCCGACTGGGTCAGCGACGAGCGCGGTTCCCACCGGTTGTACTGGACCGAGCCACGTGTCATCTGCGGCAGCGACCCGGTGCCGATGGGATCGAACAACTCCGGTCGCGGCGTCGGCGGGTCGATGGTCCACTACGCCGGCTACGTCCCACGCTTCCACCCGTCGGACTTCCACATCCACTCGGCGGACGGCGTCGGCGCGGACTGGCCGATCCGCTACGACCAGCTCAAGGGCTATTACGAACAGATCGAAGCAGAGCTCCCAGTCGCGGGCGAGGACTGGCCGTGGGGCGACCCTCACCGTTACCCGCAACATGCCCATCCGGTCGGCGGGAACGGCGAGGTGTTTCTCCGCGGCGCCCAGAAGCTCGGGATCCCGGCGCGGGTCGGACCGGTCGCGATCACCAATGGCCGGTTCGGAAACCGGCCGCACTGCATCTACCGCGGCTTCTGCCTGCAGGGCTGCAAGGTCAATGCCAAGGCCAGCCCGCTCATCACTCACATTCCCGACGCGCTCGCGCACGGCGCGGAAGTCCGAGCCCACTGCCACGTCTCACGGGTGCTCGTCGACGAGCGGACTGGCCTCGCCACGGGTGTGACCTACCTCCGCGACGGTGTCGAGCACCGGCAGCGGGCCCGGATGGTCGCTGTCGCCGGCTACTCGATCGAGACGCCTCGGCTCCTGCTGCTGTCGACATCGAAACGGTTCCCCGACGGACTCGGCAACGACCACGACCAGGTCGGGCGCTACCTCATGGTCCAGGGAGCGCCGCAGACAGCTGGACGGTTCGACGACGAGGTCCGGATGTACAAGGCACCACCCCCGGAAGTGAGCACCGAGCACTACTACGAGACCGATCCGACCAAGCCCTACAAGCGGGGCTGGTCGATCCAGACCGTCAGCCCGCTTCCAATCACGTGGGCCGAGCACGTGGCAGCCCAGGGGCATTGGGGTGAGACCCTCCGGGAATACATGCGGGACTACGTCCACTGGTCGTGTCTCGGTGCGTTGTGCGAGTTCCTCCCGCAGCCGGACAACCGAGTGACGCTCGCCGAGGAGACCGACCGTCACGGCCTGCCGGTCGCGAGCTTCGCCTACAGCCAGTGCGACAACGACAACCAGCTGATGAAAGCCGCGCAGTCGGTGATGGAGGACCTACTCCACGCGGCCGGCGCCGACGAGGTCATCACGATTAACCGGGTCGCTCACCTGGTCGGCGGCGCTCGAATGGCCGACCGACCCGAAAACGGTGTCGTCGACGCCCAGCAGAAGGTGTTCGGCGTCGACAACCTCTACCTCAGCGACGGCAGCGTGCTCCCTACTCAGGGCTCCGCCAACCCGGCACTGACGATCATGGCGCTCGCAGCGCGGCTCGCCGACCACCTGCGCGGTGCGCGACCCACGTCGGGTGATAGCCGATGATCGCCGCCGGCGCGATGCTGACCGCGCTGCGCGCGGAGGTGTATGAGTTCCCGACCCCGGAACCGGAAAGCGACGGCACGCTGACGTGGACGTCGACGACCGCGGTCGTCGTGCACGCCGAAGCGGGCGGGGAGCAGGGACTCGGCTGGACGTACAGCAGTCCGGCCGCGAAGTCCGTCATCGACGCCCAGCTCACGGACGCCGTATCGGGACGCGACGCGTTCGACGTCCCCGGCTCGTGGGAGGCCATGATCCGAGCCTGCCGGAACCTCGGCCGGCCCGGCATCGTGTCCGCTGCAATCGCGGCCGTCGATATCGCGCTGTGGGATCTGAAGGCGCGACTGCTCGGTGTGGCGCTGCACGACCTGTTCGGTCGCGCGCAGGACAGCGTCCCGGTGTACGGCAGTGGTGGGTTCACCAGCATGACCGACGACCAGCTCCGCGAGCAGGTCGCCGGGTGGCTTCACGCGGGCTGCACCGCCGTAAAGATCAAGGTGGGGGAAAACTGGGGGTCGAACGTTACCCGTGACCTGCATCGGGTCGCACTGCTCAAGACGCTCATCCCGGACACCACGACTGTCATGGTCGATGCGAACGGCGGCTACACCCCTGGGCAGGCGGCGCGGATAGGGGCGACGTTCGACACGCTGGGCGTCACCTGGATCGAGGAGCCGGTCAGCTCCGACGACCTCACGACGCTTTCCAGGTTGAGAACTCAGCTGCGCGCTGACGTGGCAGCGGGGGAGTACGCCGACTCCGCGCAGTACGTGCAGCGGATGTGCGCGGCTGGCGCGGTGGACTGCTTGCAGGTCGACGTGACCCGTTGCGGCGGGTACACCGAGTGGCTGCGCTGCGCCGGCATCGCCGCGTCGTACGGATTGCAGATCAGCGGGCACTGCGCTCCGTCGCTGCACGCTCCGGTGGCGGCGGCGGTGCCGAACCTGCGGCATGTCGAATGGTTCGCTGACCACGTCCGTCTCGAGCCGCTGCTCGTCGACGGGGTGCCGCGTGTACGCCGCGGCGCGCTGCAGTTGAACGCCGGGCCGGGTCACGGCATGCGTCTCGCCGCGACCGCTGGGGACTACCGAATCTGATCAGCGAGCAGGTCAAAAGAGTTCCCCGCACACAGAGGGTCGCTGAAAGCGTCACAGGCCTTCGCGCCCTCCTCGTGCCAAGGTAACCATCGAAGTTGTGAAGGAACCGCCTTTTTGTGTATGCGGTTGCGGGTATCGCGTAGCCAACCTCCGCCACCGTCCCTCACGAAACGGTGCCAAGGTTCCGCGAGGTCACGCAGCGCCCTGACCTGCGGTGCTGCGGGGACGGCAGGACGACACTGCTCGACCTGATCAGCTTCCGGGGTGGGCCTGTGGTCAAACGTGGTCAAGATCAACACCGAGGCAGTCTGCTCGGCGACCGAGAACTGCCTCTGGACTGCGATTTCACTGAGTGCGCCCGGCAGGATTCGAACCTGGCTACCGCCTCCGGAGGGCGATGCTGCGCCAGGCAGCGGCGGTGCAAAGGCGATTGGCGATGAAGTCGGCCTGCTCGCTCAAGTCATATGGCGACCGCGGCACCCGCTTGCCGAAACCGTTGTGGGCAGCTGATTGGGAGTTGGTCCGGCGGCTGTTGATGGCTGAAGGCTCGAGACGTCAGAAGTGTTTGCGCTGATCAGAGCCTCACAACCTTCGACGAGGCAGGTGCACAGTGCCTGGAGTGTTCACGGTGAACCCAGGCTGAACTCATGATCTTGGTCCAGCGAGGACTTGCCTGTCCTCAAATCGTGACCCGGCGGCATCCTCTTCTTGAACCAGTCAAACGAGCGATAGCCCCGCTGGTGACCAGACGGTTGCGTTGGAGGTTCGGCTCGAAACTTACGTGTGACGAGTCGGGGACTTGCTCTGCGTTATCTCGGCCAGGCGATCGAGGGTGCTTTCCATGCCGGCGCGAAGGTCGGTGCGGCGGTCCTTCAGGCCGTACAGGGTGTCGATGATGAACCAGCCGATGATGGTCAGTTCCTTGGTCACGGCGTAGGACTCGGTTACGCGAGTGCCGGTGCCTTCTGGTTCGAAGCGGTAGCGCCACTCGACGGTCCCGGCGAATGCCTCTGTGCGCGCGAACGCGAACTCCCGGCCGGGGTCGGCCGTGACGACGATCGGCTTGTTGGGCCAGTTCGGGCCTCGTCCGGCGTGGTTGATTGCTTTGAATCGGGCCCCGACCTGGGGACCGGTAGCGCCGTTGATCCATGTGCACGAGACGATCTCTGGTGAGGTCTCCGGCTGGCGGGTGACATCGGAGACGATGTCGTAGAGGTCGTCTGGGGATGCCTCGATGTAGCGGCTGACGCTGTCGGTCGTGAGTTCCTGACGCATGACGGCCTCACACTGCCGCGCGGGTAGCGACGCTGGAAAAGAGATCATGCATCGGGGTGACGACCATGTCCGGCTGTCCGGCCATCCCGACCTGCGCGACCGCCGGCATGATGCGAGTCTGCACGAAAGTCATGAACTGCTCCTCGGAATCCCAGATGTCGAGCATCCGCAGGATGTCGCCCTCGAAGGACGCGACATGGAACGTCATCCCGGCTGGAACGTCAACGTCCCAGCCGACGATCTCGCGGATCTGGTCGTACTGGGCCGGGGTAACCGCATCCCACCGCTGCGTGATGACTGTGGACATGGTGATGCCTCCTTGAGTGGATGGTGTTGGTATTGGTGTCGATGGTTCGGTTGGGCAAAGTGCAACGAGGTCAGACTGGTCGTGTCTTTCGGCGCGTTCGCGGCGGATCACCGGTCTTGACTCGCCGCCGCACGTCAGCGAGGAACATCTCAACGGTCCGGTCGGCCAGGCGAACCCAGCGAGTGCCGCCTGGGTCGTTCGCGACCTGTTGGTGAGCCAGCCCAGTGACGATCGCGGTGAACACGTCGATGTCGGCAGAGTCGTGTACGCCGGCCCGCCTGACCAGGCCACTGCCGAACTCGTAGAACTCCATCGCCACGGCGAACGATTCGGGTGATGGTTCGAAGCCAGGGATCGTTCGCTGCAGCAGCAGTTGGTGTCGCACAACATTGTCGCTGGAGAACTGCACGCACTCACCGACGAACTGCGCCAACGCCTCGTGTGGGTCGGTCGGATACTCGTGGCGCACCGAGTCGAGGAACTGCCGCCATCCGTCGGCGAACATCGCGTCGTACAGATCTAGCTTCGAGTCGAAGTAGACGTACAACGACGGTTGGCGCAGACCCACGGCGTCGCCCAGATCGCGCAACGAGAGGGCCGCGAGCCCGTCGCGGCGGGCCAGCGTCCAGGCCGCCTCGAGGATCACCGCCAGTTTCGCCCCGCGGCGTTGTTGGCGGCGGTCAGGTGCTGGTGTCGTCACCGGACCGCCTCCTCAAGTTTTCCTATCGCCTATAGGGAAACTATCGCCGATAGGTCACCTCGTCAAGCACGGTCCCTCTGTGGGTCACACCTCGGGCTCGCGAGGGCGGCTCCAGCTTGGGCCAGCGTGACAGTGCGAGTTGATGAACGCCTGCGTCGGCGCTCCGGTGGGTTCGGGGTCGAGGTGCACCAGGCACACCGGCTGCGTGGCGAGCGGGTCATTAAGGCGCAGGACGCAGGTCGCCAGCTCGCGTGGCACTACGTCCGCCGCGGCACTGCGGGGCACCATCGCTACGCCGATTCCCTGGACCGCGAGGCTGGCGATGTCGGCGGGGTTCCGCAGCTCGCAGACCACCATGCAAGGGTCAGGGGTTCGAGTCGCCACAGCTCCACAGAGACTGACCTCTATTGGCCTTACTCGAACACCGCGTCACTCGGCCAGATGAAGGTCGCGCCATGTAGCGCCACCCGTCGCTCGACGGCTCGGCACCGCTACTGCGAGCAACGAATCACCGGCTTGCTCCAGGCGACCCAGCCAGTCAACGAGTGGCAAGAGCGAGGAGAGTATCGACCGCAGTTTCGAACGGACGGCTACTCCGTTGTACCTGGGCGAGTAGAAGTCCTCCTTGAAGCGTGGCGAGCAGAGTAACGGCGAGGTCGTCCGGGTCGATGTCGGACGGGAGCTTCCCCTCGGCATGGAGGGATCTGAGTCCATCGCCGATGGCGGTTAACCACTGCTCGAACGCGGCCGCGATGAGCGCTCGGGCCTCCGGGTCACTCTCGGCGAGTTGACCAACGAGCGAGCCAAGTTGGCAGCCCCCCTTTGCTTTGGTGCGTCTCGCTGCGGCGATCACCATGTTCCGCCAGGCTTCGACTCCGTTCGCGCCGCTGAGCGCGTGCCGATTGCGATTGACGATGTTGTCGGCTTGGTAGTCGATGACCGCCTGCACGAGTTCGTTCTTGTCGGGGAAGTAGTGGTACATCTGAGAGCCGCTCACTTCCGCCGCCACCTTGACGTCTTCCAAGGTGGTGCCCGTCACCCCTCGCTCATGGATCAGGGCGGCGGCCTCCTCCACTATTCGTGCCCGGGTGCGCAACCCCTTGGAGGTGAGCCTCGGCCGGTCGGTTGTCTCGTCGTTCATGCACTCATATTACCAGATTTTGAGTTTGACAACCCATTCCAGGAGGGTCATAGTGAGTCGTGCAACTCATTTCATAGGAGAGGGCAAGACGACGAATGACTGATCTAAGAGCCAAGACAGCTCTGGTCACGGGCTCGACGAGTCGTATCGGTAGAGCTACGGCTGTAGCCCTGGCTGCCCGCGGCGCCCACGTGCTGGTGGTCGGACGAGATGAACATCGAGCCAAAGACGTGGTCGCCGAGATTGAGGGCAGCGGCGGTAGCTCGACGTTCAGGCTCACCACGCTGCGCGATCTCGAATCGGCCCGAGAGCTGGTCGAGTGGGCTACTGAGGCTGGCGACGGTCACGTCGACATCCTCATCAACAACACCGGCGTCGCTTTGCTCGGACCAAGCAACGCAGCCACCGAAGCAGAGTTCGACGAAACCTTCGACGTCAACGTCAAGGTCCCGTTCTTTCTCGTCGCGTCACTGGCACCAGGCATGGCAGAACGCGGATGGGGCTCGATCGTCAACGTCAGCACGATGGTCGCCAGCTTCGGGCAGGCCGGCATGGCGATGTACGGCGCGAGCCGAGCAGCCCTCGAACTGTTGACGAAGGCCTGGGCCGCCGAATACGGCCCCAGTGGTGTTCGGGTCAACGCCGTTGCGCCCGGCCCGACGCGCACCCGGATGATGGAAGCAGTGCCTGAGGAGATGGTGACCTCACTCGCACTTCTCGCCCCAGCGGGTCGCGTCGCTGAGCCCGAGGAGCTTGCTGCCGCGATCGTCTTCCTCGCCAGTGACGATTCCAGCTTCGTCCACGGCGTCACTCTTGCCGTCGATGGAGGCCGAGTAGCGGCGCCGTAACGCCGGTCGGCGGTGACGTTTGAGAGTGACGGCCGAGAACACCAGATCACAAGTAACAACTGGGGGAGTACCCACATGAGCGCATACGTAGTTATCGCATTCACAGTCAAGGACCCGGATGTTTATCGAGACAAATACGCCCCCATCGCTGGCCAGACAGCCAAAGAGCATGGAGGTGAGGTAATCGCCGCCGGTAACTGGGAAGTCCTGCACGGCGATGGCTCGCTCACTTCAGGAGCACTCGTGCGGTTTACCGACCGTGAGACGGCCCTCAGTTGGTACAACTCGCCCGAATATCAGCAGCTAATCGATGTCCGAAGCGTCGCGATGGACGCCCGCTTCAGCTTGCTCGATGGCCTCCCCACGCCCACAGAAGCCGCGAGGGAGTCCGAATGAGCGCGGTCCCGAGAAAGACGGCGCTCATCACGGGCGCCAACGCCGGGCTCGGCAAGGAGGTGGCCCGGCAACTGGCCTTACGTCCCGAGTTCGCCCGGATATATCTGGCGTGCCGGAACCGAGATCGAGCGAAGGCGGCAAAGGCCGAGCTTGAGTCCGCGACCGACCGGAAGATCTTCGACACCGTCCTCATGGACGTTGCCGATCAGAACTCGGTCCGCGCCGGCCTGGCGTCCTTCGAAGGGACGATCGACGCGCTGGTCATGAACGCGGGTGTCATCGGCCCGCAGACGCTGGACCTGACGGCAGACGGGGTCACCACCGTGTTCGCTACGAATGTCCTTGGGCACGCCATCCTTCTCGAAGGGCTCCTGGCCGAGGGCCGCCTTGGCGAGGTTGCGGTGTTCGTCGGAAGTGAAGCAGTCGCCGGAGTTCCGAAGTTGGGGATGAAGCGGCCATCGTTCGTCTCAACCTCCGCCGACGAGCTCGCCACCGTCATCGACGGCAGCTACTTCGCCAGCCGAAAGCCTGACTTCAACCTGGCCTTCGCGCAGGCGAAGTACATCGGCGCCCTCTGGATGGCCTCCCTCGCACGCCAGCACCCCGACCGTCGATTCATCACCGTGAGCCCCGGGAACACCACCGGCACCGGAGCCGCCAGCGGCCTTCCCCTGCCGATGCGGGTAGCGGCAAAGTACGTTATGCCCGCCCTAGGTCTCTCCCACAAGCTCGACGTGGGCGCGAAGCGGCTCGTCGACGGTGTCACCGACCGCGCCCTGTCCAGCGGCGTGTTCTACGCCAGCCCGCCGAACAAGTTGAAGGGTCCGTTGGTCAACCAGGCGGACATCTTGCCCGATTTGGCCAACACCGCGTTTCAGGACCACGCCAACGAGGCCATCCACCGCTTCATTTCATGACGGCACCTCGACCCGGGGACACGTTTCACCTTGATCTCGGCGGGACTGCGATCGCCGGCCGCTCGCGTTTCGGTAGAGCGCTCACAGATGCCGATCAGGTAGGGGCCAGGTGCCCGGTCCGCGACAGCCTGGCGCTGGACCTCCTAGAAGCCCTACGCCCAAAGGTCGAGCAGCACGTCCTCGACCTGCTCGCGACCCGCCACTTCACGACCCGGACTCTCACAAAAGCCGGCAGCGAGCCTGGCGGATCCTCGCGCTCGGAGCGTTCGTTTTCGATCTGAACATCGGGGTCTCGGTCAACCCGATGCGACTGTCACGAAGTCGTGGCCCAGGCGAAGAGACGGGGTGAGACGGCTGAACAACCGTTTGAACCGTTTGAACCCAAAATAAGCTCATGATCTTGGTCGACGTCGTCGCGGACCGCTCTTCAGGAGCTGAAAGGCCAGGTCAGAATGGGTGCGCCGCGAGGGACTTGAACCCCCAACCCGCTGATTAAGAGTCAGCTGCTCTGCCAGTTGAGCTAGCGGCGCGTGACGGCCAGAGTATCAGTGGGCCTTCCGTGCCAGTCTGCCTGTGTGCACCCCACCGACCTGGCCCAACGCTGCGCCGACGTCATGTACGCCGCAGACACCGCGTCCCAACACCTCGGCATCACGGTCCACGACGTGGCGCCCGGCCATGCCATGGTCCAGATGCAGGTCTCGGACCAGATGCTCAACGGTCACGGCATCTGCCATGGCGGCTACGTCTTCACCCTCGCCGATACGGCGTTTGCCTTTGCCTGCAACACCTACAACGACGTGACCGTCGCCGCCGGTGCCGACATCAGCTTCCTCGAGCCGGTTGTCGCGGCCACCTCACTCACGGCCACCGCCCACGAGACGCATCGCCGCGGGCGGAGCGGGCTGTACGACGTCTCCGTGCGGACCGGCGAAGGGACGGTAGTTGCAGAGTTCCGGGGCCGCAGTCGCTCGTTGGGTCGACCACTGATAGACGAGGAGGCCTGAGCGCCATGGCGCTCAGTGTCGAAGCCCGCGAACACATTGCCGCGTCTCCCGAGGCGCTCTACGACATGATCTCCGACCTGCCGCGCATGGGGGAGTGGTCGCCGGAGAACCACGGCGGCGAGTGGATCGGCGGCGCGACTGGCGCCGCGGTTGGCGCGAAGTTCCGCGGCCGGAACGTGCTCCGTTGGCGTCGGTGGAACACGATCGCCACCATCGAGACCGCGGATCGGGGCCAGCGCCTGGCTTTCACGATCTCGGTCGCCGGCATCACCGGCGCCCGCTGGACCTACGAGTTCACCGCCGGCGGCGACGGCACCGACGTCGTCGAGCGGTGGGAAGACCTCCGGATCGCGCCGCTGCGGGCGATCAGCGGGCTGCTCTCCGGAGCTCAGGATCGAGGCGCCCACAACCTCGAGGGAATCAAGCAGACCCTGGCCGCCCTCAAGCGATCAGCCGAAACTCAGACCGCGTCGTAGTCGACCACGACAGACGGCGTCGTCGGCCGCGATTGGCAGGTCAGCACGAATCCCGCATCGAGCTCCCACTGATCCAGTGCGTAGTTGACAGCCATCTCGACCGCCCCGCTCTCGACCTTGGCCCGACAGGTCGCGCACACCCCGCCCTTGCACGAGAACGGCATGTCCAGCCCGCTGCGCGACGCGGCCTCGAGCACGGTCTCGCCTGGCTCCGCCTCGACCCGGGTCCGGATCCCACCCAGCACGACCTCGACCCGCACCCTCTCGCCATCCTCGCCGATCGCGCGGGCCGGAGGCGGCGTATGCGATCCGAACAGCTCGAGATGAACCCGCTTCTCCTCGACCCCGAGCTCGACGAGCGCCTTCCGGACCTCGAGTGTCATCGGCTCGGGCCCGCACACGAACGCCTCGTCGTACCCGGTCAGGTCGATCATCGACTCACCGAGCTGGCGCAGCTTCTCGCCGGTGATTCGGCCATTGAGCAGCGGAGTCGACTGACTCTCGCGGCTGAAGACGTGAATCACTTGGAGTCGCTGCAGATAAAGGTCCTTGAGGTCGCTCAATGCCTCGCGAAAGATGATGGACGACGGCCCGCGGTTGCCGTAGAGCAGCGTGACGCGGCTCTCGGGTTCGCGCGCGAGGATGGTCCGGATCAGCGACAGGACGGGGGTGATGCCGCTGCCCGCCGCCACCATCAGGTAAGACGCTCCGCCAGGTCGGCCGATCGTCGTCGTGAACCGGCCCAACGGGGGCAGCACCTCGACCGAGTCACCTACCTGCAGCCGGTCGTTCGCCAATACGCCGAACACGCCACCCTCGAGCCGCTTCACTGCGACCCGCAGCTCGCCGTCGTCGAGGCCGCTGCAGATCGAGTACGACCGACGTACCGGCGTGCCCTCGGAGTCCGGCACTCGGAAGGTGAGGAACTGGCCCGCAGCGAAGCGGAACTCGGCCGCGAGCCCGGTAGGGACGTCGAACGCGACCGACACGGTGTCGTCGGTCTCTCGCCGAACGTCGGCAACCCGAAGCGGGTGGAACGTCTGGGTCGCCATCAGTGCCGCTTGAAGTAGTCGAAGGGCTCACGGCAGGACACGCAACGCCACAGCGCCTTGCACGGCGTCGAGCCGAAGCCGGCGAGCTCCTCCACGTCACGCGAGCCGCACTGCGGACACTGCTCGGGTACGCTGATCTCCAACAGCGGCAACGAAACCCGGCTTCCGATCGAGACCGTGGCGGCGGGCGGCGCGATGCCGAAATCGTGCAGCTTGGCCCTGGCCTGGTCACTGATCCAGTCGGTCGTCCACGCCGGCGCCAGCTGAGTGATGACATCGACCTCGTCGTACACCGATTCGAGCGCCGTCCGCACATCATGTGCGATGACCTCGGTCGCCGGGCAGCCCGAGTACGTCGGGGTGAGCGTCACCGTCACCCGGCGACCGTCGGCGGACTCCACCACGTCCCGCACGATGCCGAGGTCGACGACCGACAACGCCGGGATCTCGGGGTCAGGGACGGACTCCAGCAGCTGCATCGCCGACGAGACGGTCACCAGGTCGCCCCGGGATGCGCGCGGGCCAGCGACTGCATCTCGGCGAGCAGGATGCTCAGGTGCTCGGTGTGGCGACCCGTCGTCCCGCCCGTCTGCGACCAGGTGTCCGCGCCCGGCGTGGCCAGCGTCGCCTCTGCGAGCACGTCGCCGACCCGGTCCTGCCAACCATCGGTTGCGAGCTCGCCGCGGTAGGGCCACAGGTCGATGACTGCCTGCTGCATCCGCTGATGCGACTCCTCGGTGCCGTCGCCGAGCCTCACCACCCAGCCGCTGGAGTGCCGCAGATGATATGCGTTCTCCTTCATGGCTTTCTGGGCCACGCCACGCACTACGTCGTCTTCGGCGTCGGACCACGACAGCCAGAGATCGGCGAGCCACGCGTCGACGAACAGCTGCCGAATCATCGCATTCCCGAAGTCGCCATTCGGCAGCTCGCAGATCAGGGGGTTGCGAAACTGTGAGCTGTCCCGGAAGTAGGCGAGCTCATCCTCGTCGCCGAGCGTGGAGTACAGCCCGCGCGCTTGGCCGAGCAGGTCGAGCGCGATGTTGCCGAGTGCGACGTCCTCTTCCATGGTCGGAGCCTTCGCCACCCACTCTGAGAGCCGGTGCGAGTGCAGCAGGCAGGCGTCCGCGACGACGAGGACGTCGTCAGAGGTTGGCGACGCCATCAGGCACCTCGTAGAACGTGGGATGCCGGTAGATCTTGTCCATCGCCGGCTCGAACAGCTCGGAGCGATCGCCCGGGTCGCTCGCCGTGATCGCCGCCGACGGCACTACCCAGATGCTGACGCCCTCGCCGCGGCGGGTGTAGACGTCGCGCGCGTTGTCGACCGCCATCGTCGCGTCGTCGGCGTGCAGGCTCCCGACGTGCTGGTGGTGCAACCCGTTGCGGCTGCGGATGAAGACCTCCCACAGGGGAGTGTCCGGGCTCATGCGACCGCCACCTGCGCGCGCTGCTTCTCGGCGTACGCCGCTGCGGCCTCGCGCACCCAGCCGCCGTCCTCGTGCGCCTTGCGACGGTTGCCCAGTCGCTCCGCGTTGCACGGCCCGTTGCCCTTCACGACCGACATGAACTCGTCCCAGTCCGGCTCGCCGAACGACCAGTGCCCGGAGGTGTCGTCGTACCGGAGCTCGGGATCGGGCACCGTCAGCCCGAGGAAGTGCGCCTGCGGGACGGTCGCGTCGACGAAGCGCTGCCGCAGCTCGTCGTTGCTGAACCGCTTGATCCGCCACGCCATCGACTGGGCGCTGTTGGGGGAGGCGTCGTCGTTCGGGCCGAACATCATGAGCGACGGCCACCACCAGCGGTCGAGGGCGTCCTGCGCCATCGCTCGCTGCCCATCGGTGCCTCGGCACAGCGTGACGAGGATGTCGAAGCCTTGCCGCTGGTGGAAGGACTCTTCCTTGCAGATCCGCGTCATCGCCCGGGCGTAGGGGCCGTAGGAGCAGCGGCACAGCGGCACCTGGTTCATGATCGCGGCGCCGTCGACGAGCCAACCGATCGCACCGATGTCGGCCCACGTCAGGGTCGGGTAGTTGAAGATGCTCGAGTACTTCGCCCGGCCATCGAGCAGCTGGTCGACCATCTCCTCGCGACTGGTGCCCAGGGTCTCGCCGGCCGAGTAGAGGTAGAGGCCGTGGCCCGCCTCGTCCTGGACCTTGGCAAGCAGCACTGTCTTGCGCTTGAGGCTCGGCGCGCGGGTGAGCCAGTTGCCTTCCGGCTGCATCCCGATGATCTCGGAGTGCGCGTGCTGGGAGATCTGGCGAACCAGCGTCTTGCGATAGGCCTCGGGCATCCAGTCGTTGGGCTCGACCTTCGTCTCAGCCGCGACCTTCGCCTCGAACTCCGCCTGCTGATCCACCCGTCCAATGTAACGCTTCGCCGCACATCAAGCAATCTTGTGTCACATCCGGTACGACGAGCAACGTTCGATCAGTCCGAGTCGTCGACCGATAGCAGCGGCACGAACCGCAGGGGGATCTCGCTCGCCAGCACGATCACGGTCGATGCCCGAGCCACCTCCGGCGTGGAGACGACCAGGTCGATGACCCGCTGCAGGTCGGCGTTCGACCGGGCGACCAGGCGCACGATCATGTCGGCCGCGCCGGTGATGGTGTGCGCCTCGAGCACCTCGGGGATACGACGCAGCGACGCCGCAACCGGACCGTGGCCGCGACCTTGGGTGATCTCGAGCGTCGCGAAGGCCGACACCGGGAACCCCAGCGCCGCCGGATCCACCGACGGTGCCCAGCCGGTGATCACCCCCGAGGCCTCGAGTCGGTCGAGCCGGGCCTGCACGGTGCCGCGGGCGACCCCGAGCCGGCGTGACGCCTCCAGAACACCAATGCGGGGATCGGCGGCAAACAGCAGCATGATTCGCCGGTCGAGGTCATCGAGACTGGACATGTTGTACAGCCTAGAGCGCCAGAGTTGTACGACGCGCCAAGCCGCGACACAGTGCGGGCATGTCACGTCATGACGAGTTCCCGGTCGACGGGATCGACTACGTCCACTTCGCCGTCGGCAACGCCAAGCAGGCCGCGCACTTCTACTCGCACGCCTTCGGGATGCGGGTCACGGCGTACCGCGGTCCGGAGACCGGCCACCGCGACCTCGCGGAGTACGTCCTCGAGTCCGGCGCCGCGCGGTTCGTCTTCAGCGGCGAGGTCCACGCCGGCACGGACATCGGCCGCCACGTCCAGCAGCACGGTGACGGCGTCATCGACATCGCGCTTCGGGTTCCCGACGCCGCCCATGCCCACGCGATGGCGGTTGAGCGCGGTGCTACCAGCCTGCAGGAGCCGACCAGCGAGGAGGACGAGAGCGGCAAGGTCGTGACCAGCGCCATCGCGGCGTACGGCGAAACCCGCCACACCTTCGTGCAGCGATCCGACTACAGCGGCGTCTTCATGCCCGGCTTCCAGCCGCACCCGGGATTCGGCAAGCCGGTCGACAAGCGGTGGTTCCAGGCCATCGACCACGTCGTCGGCAACGTGGAGCTCGGCGAGATGGACACCTGGGTCGGCTTCTACAACCGCATCCTCGGCTTCACCAACATGAAGGAGTTCGTCGGCGACGACATCGCGACCGAGTACTCCGCCTTGATGAGCAAGGTGGTCGCGGACGGCAGCCGCAAGGTGAAGTTCCCGCTCAACGAGCCGGCGGTCGGGAAGAAGAAGAGCCAGATCGACGAGTACCTCGAGTTCTACGGCGGCCCCGGTGTGCAGCACATCGCGTTGGCTACCAACGACATCGTGCGCACCGTCACGCAGATGAAGCGGGCCGGCGTGGAGTTCCTCGCGACGCCGCAGTCCTACTACGACGATCTCGGCAGCTGGGTGGGTGACACCCGGGTCCCGATCGACGTACTGCGAGAGAACGCCATCCTCGCCGACCGCGACGAGGACGGCTACCTGCTGCAGATCTTCACCAAGCCGGTGCAGGACCGCCCCACGGTGTTCTTCGAGCTGATCGAACGGCACGGCTCGATGGGCTTCGGCAAGGGCAACTTCAAGGCGTTGTTCGAGGCCATCGAGCGCGAGCAGGACCGGCGCGGCAACCTCTAAGCCGCGCGGCACGGTAGACCTGTAGACCATGAGCGTCCGTCTGCGCCCGGCCATGGGTGCGTTGCCGTCCTACGTCCCGGGCCGCAAGCATCCGGGTGCCGTCATCCTCGCCAGCAACGAGTCACCGTTCGGGCTGCTGCCCTCGGTCAAAGAGGTAATCGGCGGCCTCACCGACGGGGTCTCGCGCTACCCGGACATGGCGTCGGCGCGGCTCATCGACGCCATCGCCGCTCACCACGATGTCGACCCGTCGCGGATCGCGGTCGGTGCCGGCAGCGTCGAGGTGGTCGCCCAGCTGGCCAACGCCCTGGTCGACGCCGGTGACGAGGTCGTCTACGGCTGGCGGGCGTTCGAGGCCTACCCGATCATCACGGCAGTGGTGGGCGGCCAGTCGGTCCAGGTCCCGCTGACCGACCACACCCACGACCTCGACGCGATGGCCGACGCAATAACGGATCGCACCCGGCTCGTTCTGGTCTGCAACCCCAACAACCCCACCGGTACGGCGGTCGGCGCCGAGGCGCTGACGACCTTCCTGGACCGGGTTCCCGACGACGTGGTCGTCGTCATCGACGAGGCCTACCGGCACTATGCCGACCCGGCTCTGATCCCGGACGCGCTGGCACTCTTCGGCGACCGCCCGAACGTCGTCGTCACTCGCACCTTCTCCAAGGCCTACGGGCTGGCGGGCCTGCGGGTCGGCTACTGCGTCGCCGCCCCCGAGCTGGCAGCGGCGGCCCGCAAGACCCAGACCCCGTTCAGCGTGAGCGGGCTCGCGCAGGAGTGCGCGATCGCCGCGCTCGGGGATGACGACGAGGTGGTACGCCGGGCCGCGCTCACCGTCGCCGAGCGCGAGCGGGTCGCCAGCCGGCTGACCGAGCTGGGGTACGACGTGGCGCCGTCGCAGGCCAACTTCCTCTGGCTGGTGCTGGGCGATGCCGCTGTCGACCTCGCCGAGCAGGCCGCCGCGGCCGGGGTGATCGTCCGGCCGTTCCCCGGTGAAGGGGTGCGGCTCACGATCGGGCTACCGGAAGAGAACGACCGTTTTTTGGGCGTGGCGTCGGAGTGGGCAGCCGGGCGCTGACAGGCTCGTCGGCGTGACGATCCGAGCCCGGGCGCTGTGCACCGAGATCGTGCTCGTGTCCGGGCTGTTGGGCGCGCTGTTCCTGCTGGTCGCCGCGGTGCCCGGCTCCGGGTCGGTGACGGAGCACATCGTGCTCGGGCTGCTCGGCGCGGCGGCTGTCGTCGTCAGCCTTCGCATCGGGCGCGCCGGGGTGCACTTCGCGTCCGACAGCGTGACGATCCGCGGGCTGTCGACGACCGAGCGGCTGACCCGGGCAGGAGTCGTCGGGCTGGCGGTGCAACGGTTCTGGCGCGGCCGGCTGATGCGGCTCGCCGTCGTCCAGGTCGACGGCACCGTCTCGCCGGTCGTCTGGTCGGTCACCTGGCGCGGCAACCGCACCTGGCTCGCGACCGCGGCATACGCCGCCTCGGGTTTCCAGGTCACGCAGGACCGCGTGAGCGTGACGCTCGAGGCCGCGGATCGGTTGGCCGGCCTCGATGTCCTGCCGCTCGTGACCCCGGATCCCGGGCTCTCGCCTGAGACGGTCAGCAAGCCGCTGCCAGGACCCGGGTCGGCGTGGCTCGGCTGGGAGACCGTCTTCATCATCGTGGCCTTCGCGTTTCCGGCTGTGGCCGACGCGATCGTGATCCTCGCCCGGCACATCGGCGGGGTCAGCGATCTCAACGAGTTCGCGTTGCCGCTCAAGGGTCACGTGTCGGCGAGCTTCTTCCTGTTGTTGCTCGAATACTCGACCACGGCCATCATCGTCCCGATCGCGTTGCTGCTGCTGGCCCGGACCGGTCAGCCACCGGCAACGCTCGGGCTCGAGCGCCGAGGATGGTGGCGAGACGGGTTCGGCGCGGTCGCCCTGCTCGCCGGGACCTGGGCGGTCAACCTGATCCTGCTGATCCCGCTGTCGACGGTGCTGAACAACAAGCATCTGACGAACACCGCAAGCAACAGCCACGTCCCGGCGTACTTCGTCATTTATGGCCTGGCGGTCGCCGCCACGACGGCCATCAACGAAGAGGTGCTGGTCAACGGGTACTTCCTGACCCGGCTGTCCCAGCTCGGCTGGAGCCCGCGTCGCGCGTTCGCGCTCAGTCTCGCGGTGCGCACGTCGTACCACCTGTACTACGGAATCGGCCTGATCGCGACGGTGCCCTTCGGCTACCTTGCCGCCCGGTCATTCCAGAAGCGCCGCCGATTGCTCCGGCCGATCCTCGCCCACTTCCTGTACGACGCGATCCTCATCACGATCGCTGTCCTGACGTCGTGAGCGGAGCCGGTCAGGAGCTGCCAGATCGGCGACTGTGATGCCTTCGAGGACGTCGCGGACACTGCTGCTCACTGCCAGCCAGACGTCACTGAGCGAGAGCGCGGTGGATACCGCAGGGCTGATGTCCTGGACCGGGGCGACGTGGACCAACGGTCCGTCGACCGCGCGGATCGCGTCGGCAACGGTGATCTCGTCGGCCGGACGAGCCAGCCACCATCCGCCCTCCGGGCCCCGACGGCTGTCGACCAGGCCGTCCCGGCGCAGGTCGCCGAGGATGTTCAGGAGGAACCGCAACGGGATGCCCTGCGCGGCCGAGATGCTCTCTGCGGTCAGCGGACGGCCGGAACGGGCATGAGTCGCGATCTCGACCATGGCCCGGATGGCGTAGTCGCTTTTCGCAGAAATGCGCACCGATCCCGAGTCGAAGAGGGTCATGCACCGGTCATGCAGTCACGGTGACGGACGTCGCGGAGTCGGGCGGCGTCGCGATCGGCGTGCCTCGGTAGGTCCGTAGCCAGACGGTGTCTCCGACGGAGAGGCCGAGCTCGCGAGCCTGGCCCCGTGAGACCTGGATGGTGACGGGCTCATCGCCGCCGACCTTCGGTGTGACGACCAGCCGGATCTCGAAGCCGAGCGCCACGACCCGATCCACGGTGCCCTCAATGCTGCCGTCGGTGGACGTGGTCGAGACGTCGATGTCGTGGGGCCGGGTCGGCTGCCCGCCGAGTCGGGTGACCGGTCCGAGGAAGCTCATGACGAACTCGTTCACGGGTCGGTCGTAGAGGTCGCCGGGCGGGCCGGATTGCTCGACTCGGCCGTCGTTGATCACGATGATCTCGTCGGCAATCTCCAGGGCTTCTTCCTGGTCGTGGGTCACGAAGATGGTCGTCGCGTGGACCTCGTCGTGCAGCCGGCGTAGCCACTGCCGCAGCTCCTGGCGGACCTTGACGTCGAGAGCGCCGAACGGTTCGTCGAGCAGCAGCAGCTCCGGGTCGACGGCCAGTGCCCGGGCAAGCGCCATTCGTTGCCGCTGACCGCCGGAGAGTTCCGAGGGATAACGCCCGGCGAGACCGTCGAGGTGCACCAGCTGCAGCAGTTCGTCGACCCGGCTGCGGATCTTCTCCTTGGGCGCGTGCGCGATCGTCAGACCGAACGCGACGTTCTGCCGCACCGTCATGTGGGTGAAGGCCGCGTAATGCTGGAACACGAAGCCGATGCCGCGCTGACGCGCAGGCACATTCGTCACGTCCTTGTCGTTGATGATGACCGTGCCGGTGTCCGGTGTCTCGAGCCCTGCGATCACCCGAAGCAGGGTCGACTTGCCACCGCCGCTCGGACCCAGCACGGCGGTCAGCTGACCCGGCCGGATCGTGACGCTGACGTCACGCAGTGCATGGAAATCCCCGAAGGACTTGCTGACGCCGCGTGCCTCGATGCTCATGAGATCTCCTGATTGCGACGACGACCGGTCAACAAAGTCATTCCGACGAGGATGAGCAGCGAGATGACAGCTAGCAACAGCCCGGCGGTGTAGGCGCCGGCCGTGTCGTAGGTTCGGAACGCCTGCTCGACGTACAACGGAAGTGTCTGTGTCCTGCCCTGGATGTTGCCCGAGATGATGTTGACGGCGCCGTACTCACCTAGCGCCCGAGCGGCGGTGAGCACCACGCCGTACACGATCGACCATCGGATGATCGGCAACGTGACGCGGAAGAAGCTCTGGTACGGCCGTGCGCCGAGGACAGCAGCGGCCTGCTCCTGGTCGGTGCCCATTTCCTCGAGCACAGGGATGGTCTCGCGGACCACGAACGGAAGCGACACGAACAGCGTCACGAGGACGACGCCGGTCACCGAGAACAGCACATGAATGCCGTAGCCCGCCAGCCAGTCACCGAGCGTGGTCCCACGCCCGTACAGGATGAACACCGCGAGCCCGACGACGACCGGGGACATGGCGAACGGCAGGTCGATGAGTCCATTGACCAGCCAGCGCACCGGCATCTTGTGGCGAGCGATCAGCCAGGCAGTCCCGACCCCGAAGATCACGTTGACGGGTACCACGATGGCCGCGACGAACAACGACAGGTACAACGCATGCAGGAAGAACGGGGCGGTCAACGCATCCCACACCGGAGCAAGGCCATGCTGGAACGTGCGGTAGGCGATCATGGCCACCGGGATGAGCAGCAGCAGAGACAGGTAGCCCAGCGTCAGGATTCTCAGCACCCATTTACCCACGGCGGGCCGTCCAACGTCGGGTCAGCAATGACGTGAGGACGAGGACCAGGAGTGCGAGCGCGAGCAGCGTGACGCTCATCGCGGCCGCACCGCCGTTGGCACCGTTCTCGACCTGGCTCGAGATGTACACCGAGGCGACCTGCGTGTGGAAGGGAAGGTTGCCCGAGATCAACGTGACGGCGCCGAACTCACCGAGCGCGCGAGCGAACGCCAGCGACCCGCCGGTGAGCGCCGCCGGGAGGATGGCGGGCAACGTGATCCGTCGGAACGTCGTGAGCGGAGTGGCACCCAGGCAGGCTGCGGCGTCCTCTACGTCGCGCTCCAAGGAGAGCAGCACCGGCTGGACGGCCCGGGTGACGAACGGCAGCGTCACGAACAGCACCGCGAGCAGTACGGCGAAGCGGGTCAGGGCGATGTTGATTCCCACTGGGCTGGTCGGGCCATACAGCGTCAACAGCACCAGGCCGGCGACGATCGTCGGGAGGGCGAAGGGCAGGTCGATGAGTGCGTTGATGATCGACTTGCCCGCGAAGTCGTCCCGAACCATGACCCACGCCAGCGCGACCCCCGTCACAACATCGATGATGGCGGCGAGGAATGCGATCCCGACCGTGAGCTCGAGGGCGGAGCGGGCCTCGGGCGCCGTGATCGAGGACCAGAAGGAACCGTTGGCAGCCTTCACAATCAGGGCGGCGACGGGCAGCGCCACCATGACCGACAGATAGATCAGCGAGACCCCAGGGCCGAGCCCCGCCGTCAGCCTGGGAAGGACCAACCGGCGGGGCGCGGCGACGGCAACATCAGCCACTTGAGGAGACTCCCAGCGAGCCCTCGATCTTCGTGATCGACCCGTTGGTGGGATCGAAGAACTTCGTGGTCACGGTGTCCCAACCACCGACGTACCCGATATTGAACAGCTGGGCCGGCGTCGGGAACTGCGTCGTGCTGAGGTCGGAGGACACGACCGGCCGGTAACCCTCCTGCGCGAAGATCTTCTGCGCCGGGTCGGTATAGAGGTACTTCACGAAGTTGGTGGCCAGGGTCTTGTTGCCCGCGTCACTGGTGACGGCGATCGGGTTCTGGATCAGGATCGTCTGCTTCGGGATCACGTAGTCGACCGCCTTGCCGGCCTGCTGGGCCTCGATCGCCTCGTTCTCGTAGCTGAGCAGTACGTCGCCGGTGCCCGAGGTGAAGGCCTGGGTGGCGAGCGAGCCACTGTCCGGCTGGGTCACCGTGTGCTGCAGGAGCGACTTCACGTACGCCAGCGCCTGGTCCGGTGTCTTCCCCAGCTTCAACTGGGCGCCGTACGCCGCCATGATGTTCCAGCGCGCGCTGCCGGAGCTCTCTGGGTTGGGTGTGACGATCTTGACGCCCGGCTTGATCAGGTCGGACCAGTTGTGGATGTGCAGGGGATTGCCCTTGCGGACCACGAACACGACGACGGAGTTGGTCACGAAGCCCTGGTGGGCGTTGGCGTTCCAGTCCTTCGCGACCAGGTTGGCCGACACCAGCTTGGTCATGTCGGGCTCGGTCGAGAACTCCACGACGTCGGCCGGCTGCCCGGCGATCACCGCTCGACTCTGGGCCCCGGACGCACCATAGGACTGCCCGAACTTGGCACCCTTGCCGGCCGACGTGGCCTGGAACGCCGGGATCAGCTTGCTGTAGACGGTCTGGGGCGTCGAGTAGGCCACCAGGTTGATCGTTTTGCTCGAGGAACCACCACCGCAGGCGGCGCTGAGCGATACGGCGGCGAGGACGCCAACACCTGCAACGAGGCGCTTGGAGATGGACACGTGGTGTTCCCCTTCGGTCGTGCCGGCAAGGGCTGCCGGGCGCGGCATTGCGTAGCAAACGGTGCTATATCGAGCGAGTCTACAATCTCTATAAGATCAGTGTCTATTGCCCAACTGTAGCGAACCAAACCGGCTTTGTAAGTTGACTGCCGAGGTAACTGGCGACGACTACCGTGAACCCGTGACCGCCGAGGGGCCGTCCGCGGCCGGGACGCCACCCGCCCAGCGCGGCAGCATGCTCGCTGAGGGCTCCCGGCTGCACCTGGACCTGACCGCGCTGATCGACCGGTTGGCCGACGCGCTCGTCCTCGCCGACGAGCAGGGCGAGGTGCTCGCGGCCAACGGCGCCGCCGGGCGGCTGTTCGGGAGCCGGGTCGCGGACCTGGTCGGCCGTCCCCTCACCTCGCTGATGCCGGAGCGCTTCCGGGCGGCCCACCTGGCGGCGTTCTCGCGGGTGGTCGCGACGGGGAGCGGACCGCTGATCGATGGGCCGGTCGTCCAGGTCGCCGTGCTGCGCGCCGACGGCTCGGAGGTCGAGATCGACCTGGCCATCGGGATGATCGGGCGTCCGGGCGAACCCGGCTTCGCCTTCACAGCCACGTTGCGGGACGCGCGCGGCCGCGCCCAACTCGAGCGCGATGTCGAACACTTCCATGACGTGCTGGCGAGCCTGGAAGCCTCACCCGACGGGGTCCTCGCGGTCTCACCGGAACGACGAGTGTTGGCGATCAACCGGCGGTTCCACGAGCTGTGGGGACTGGCTCCTGGCACCGTGGCGGTCGGGGACATGACGCCCCTGATGCTGTCGCACTGCCTGAGCCGGGTCGCGGATGCCAGCGCGCTACGAGAGGCGACAGCCGACCACCCCGACGATCGGACGGCCGACATCGAGGTCGACATCCCGATGGTCGACGGATCGGCGCTGATCGCGATCGCCCGGCCGTTGCGCGACGAGGAGGGCAACCACCTGGGCCGGGTCTGGTATATGCGTGACGACACGGCGCGGCGGGCCGCAGCGCAGTCCAACGAGGAGCTGCTCGACCGGCTTCGTTCCGCGCAGCGCAGCCAGTCGTTTCTGCTGCTCGCCTCCGACGTCCTGGCGCGGGCGTCGTCGTACGCCGAGACCGTCGAACGGCTGGCCGCGGTCGCCGTACCTGCCCTCGGCGACCTGTGCTTCATCGACGTCAAGCAGGACGACGGGCGGCTGGTCCGGCTCGCCGCCCGCCACGCCGACCCGGACAAGCGGGATCTCGTCGCAGAGCTCGAGCGCAACTACCCGCCGCTCGACAGCGGCCCGCACCCCAGCGTGATGGCCATCGAAACCGGCGAGTCCCGCTGGTCGTCCGAGATGAGCGAGCAGTTCCTGCGGGAGACGACCCGCGACGAGCGCCATTTCGACATCGTCATGTCGCTGAACTTCACCAGCTATATGGCGGTGCCGCTGGTCGCCGAGAACCGCGTGCTCGGCTGCGTGACCATCGTGTCGGCGGGCTCAGGGCGTCGCTTCGGACCGGAGGACCTGGCCCTGACCGAGCGGCTCGCCGAACGCGTGGCGCAGGTCGTCGTCCGGGCACGGCGCTACGACCGCGAGCACCTCGCCTCACACGCCTTGCAGTCCAGCCTGCTGCCGCCGGACCCGCCGCGCATCCCGGGCATCCGTACGACGGCGCGGTACCTCCCCGGCACGCTCGACGTCGAGGTCGGCGGCGACTTCTACGACCTGTTGCACCTTCCGAGCGGGGCGGTCGCATTCGCGATCGGTGACGTCGTCGGGCACGACCTGGTCGCGGCGACGACGATGGGGCAGCTGCGTTCGGTCTTCCGGGCGCTGACGGCGACGACCGACGGGCCTTATCACCTGATCACCCAGGTGCAGGAGGGCTGGGGCGTCCTGGGCCTGCCGCGACTGGCGACGGCACTGTTCGGCCGGCTGGACGTGGCGTCGGGCGAGATCCGGCTCGCCTCCGCGGGGCATCCGCCGCCGCTGCTCGTGACCGACGATTTTGCGGCGTACCTCGATGTCCCGCCGTCACCGCCGCTCGGTGTCCCCGGCGAGATGGCGGGGGAGTGGATCGGACATCTGCCGCATGGCTCGACACTGCTGCTCTACACCGACGGGCTGGTCGAGAACCGGCTCCAGGACATCGACGTCGGGCTGGAGCGACTGCGCACCGTGGCAGCCGAGGCCGGATCCCGTGATCCCGAGCGGCTGTGCAACGCGGTGGTGGATGCCCTCATCGGCGGCACCGACCGCAGCGACGACGTCGCGATCCTGGCCGTCACCCGCGACTGACCCTTGACCCCGCGGCCTAGCGGGGGCGGGTGTAGCGGAGGTAGAGCATGCCGTCGTTCGTCAGCACATGACGCAGCGACAGGGTCGTGGGGCGGCTCAACGCTTCCGCGGAAGCGAGCGGTTGTCCTGGTCGGCCTAACGCGTCGACCGGCTGTGGACCGGCGAAGCGCGGGGCCAGGGACAGGCACATGTCATCGACCAGGTCGCGCTCGATGAAGCTGGCGAGCAGGGTCGGGCCGCCCTCGCAGAGCACCCGGCGCAGCCCTCGCTCGGCGAGCGCCGCGAGCAGGAGCACGGGATCGACGCGTTCATCGCCGGCGATCACGACGTCGGCGACGTCGGCCAGCGCCTCGGCCTGGGGCCGCGAGCGTTCCACCGTGATGAGCAGCGGCCGCGGCCCGGCTTGGGTGAAGACCGGCAGGTCGCGATCGAGGGTGACGCGGGCACTGACCACCGCGATGGGTGGTGGGGTGTCGGCGTACCCGGCCGCGGCCCGGTGCTCCCGCTGCTCGTCGCTCAGCCGAACCGGCCCGTAACGCTCCGCGCGCACCGTCCCCGACCCGACGACGAGGACGTCGGCGTAGCCGCGCAGCTGGTTGAGCAGCCACAGGTCGGTGTCGTCCGAGATCGGGCGGGTCTTGCCGTTGAACGACGCACCACCATCTAGCGTCAGCACGACGTTCGCGCGGACGCCGTCGGGTGGATCGCCGTACAGCGGACGTAGATCCTTCGACGTCCGCGGCAATGCCGGGACGCCGCCGACCGGATCCGGCATCGGTACTCCTCTTGGGGTGAGCGAAGGGTTTCGAACCCTCGACCCCCTGGACCACAACCAGGTGCTCTACCAGCTGAGCTACGCCCACCAATGCGGCCCGACCTCGACCGGACCGCGCGGTGGAGTCTAGTCCGACCCGGCTGCCGGACGCGATCGCCTAATCCGGTGCGATGGTGCCGGGCAGCGGTACGACGGCTGCCTCGGCCGCGGCCTTCGCGGCGGTGGTGTCGGGACCCGGCGCCGGGACCATGACGGCGGCCCGGTAGTAGCGCAGCTCGGTCACGCTCTCCACGATGTCCGCGAGCGCCCGGTGGCCGCCGTGCTTCGCCGGCGCGTTGTAGTAGGCCTTGGGGTACCAGCGGCGAGCCAGCTCCTTGATGCTGGACACGTCGACCATCCGGTAGTGCAGGTGGTCGTCGAGGGCCGGCATGTAGCGCGCGATGAAGGTGCGGTCGGTCGCGATCGAGTTCCCGCACAGCGGCGCCTTGCGTCGTTCCGGCACCCACCGCTTCACGTAGTCGAGCACCTGCTCCTCGGCCTGCTCGAGCGTGGTCGTCGCTGTCGCGATCGCGTCGAGCAGACCCGAGCCGGCATGCATCTCCTGCACCACCTCGTCCATGCCTTCGAGCTTGGCGGGGTCGGTGGCGATCACGATGTCGAGCCCGTCATCGAGCAGGTTGAGCTCGGCATCTGTCACGACGACCGCGATCTCGACCAGGACGTCGGTGGCCGGGTCGAGACCGGTCATCTCGCAGTCGATCCAGACCAGGGCGTCGGTCACAGCGCCCCGAAGGGGCGGCAGGGGGAGCGTCGGCATCCCGCCAGCCTCCCACGACGCGGCGCGCCCAGCCCCCTCGGCTGGATTCGAACCAGCGACCTACGGATTAGAAGTCCGTTGCTCTATCCGCTGAGCTACGAGGGGTCGGCAGACCCGGCCGATCGTAGTGAGCGGATCGCGCGCCGGCTACGACGATGTTCGTCGCGCCCGTTGACCAGCGAAGCGTGCCTGTCGGCTCGCCAGGCGAATCGGCTACCTGCTGTCCCTCTCCTCGCGGGCGCGCCGAGCGAACCGTTCGATTTGTCCGATCTCGGGGCTCGGGTTCGGTGACCCCGGCGTGTCGGCGCAGGCGAGGGACACTGGCGCGCACCATGAGCGACCGTCCGACGATCACGCCCGGCGAGCGGTTCGACGACGTCGACAAGTGGGACGCCCGCCGCGTCAGCCCGCCGCACCTGTGGCACACGTTGGGCTACCGACGGCTGTCCTGGGAGCCGGGTGCGACCACGATCGCGTGGGACGCCACCGAGGACTACTGCTTCCCCACCGCTAGCGGGCCGATCGTGCAGGGCGGGCTCGTCACGGCACTGCTCGATGCGGCGATGGGCGGCGCCTGCTGGTCCGTGCTCGACCGAGACCAGGCATTCCTCACCGCCGACCTCCGGGTCGAGTTCCTTCGCTCCGCCGGACCGCGGACGCTGTCGGCGCACGGCTGGGTGGTTCGGCGTACCCGTCGGGTCGTGTTCTGCGCCGCCGAGATGTACGAGGGGGAGGGACGCGAGACGCTGCTGGCGAGCAGCCGGTGCACCCAGGTCGTGCTGCCTGCCGAGGGGCGAGCCGGCCGTTACGAGGAGACCGACGGGGCCGACGGATCACCCCCCGACGACGCCCGAGGATGACCGGCCCGATGCCCGACGACCTGCTCAGCCTGTCCGAACGGGCCGCGCCCGCTGCCGATGTGGGGCGGTACCTGACGGATCGGCTCGGCGACGACGCCTGGCGAAACTGCACGACTGGATCTGGTCGCCGGCGGGCGGTCGAACCTGACGTTCATCGTCCACTCGTCGGCCGGTGACGTCGTGCTGCGCCGACCGCCGCTGTCGTCGGTGCTGCCGACCGCGCACGACATGCGCCGCGAGCACCGCGTGATGACCGCGCTCGGCGAGACCGCCGTACCCGTCCCTCGCACTCTCGCGCTGTGTGAGGACGACGACGTGATCGGCGCGCCGTTCTACGTGATGGACCGGGTCGTCGGTCACGTCGTGCGCGACGAGATGCCGCCTGGCTACGCGACGGATCCTGCCGACCGCCAGCGCCATCGGGCACGGCTTGGTCGACGTGCTGGCCGAGCTGCACGCAGTCGACCCGGCGGCGGTCGGCCTCGCCGACTACGGCCGCCCCGAGGGCTACCTGACCCGCCAGGTACGACGGTGGACCCAGCAGTGGGAGGCGACCCGCCGTGACGACGAGCCGGCCGGACCCGACCTGGACCGGTTGGCGGGCCGGCTGGCCGACGAGCTGCCGGCGTCGCCCACAGGCCCCGTCGTCCATGGCGACTACCGGCTCGACAACGTGATCCTCGACCCCGACGAGCCGGGACGGATCGCAGCCGTCCTCGACTGGGAGCTCTCGACCCTCGGCGACCCGCTGGCCGACGTCGGGCTGCTCTACGTCTACTGGCAGGACGCGGACGACAGCTCGGCACTGCAGGCCGGTGGCCTGCTGCCCTCGGTCACCAAGCTGCCCGGCTTCCCGACCCGGCGGCAGCTGCTGGACCGGTACGCCCAACGCACGTCGCGCGACCTCTCCGCGCTTCCCTGGTACGTCGGCTTCGCGTGCTTCAAGCTCGCGGTCATCCTCGCCGGCGTCGCCGCTCGGGGTCGCGCCGGCGCGATGATCGGCGATGGATTCGTCGAGATGGCGGCCCGGATCCCACCGCTGGTCGAGGTCGGCCACGCCTCGCTCGACGGCGAGCTGGTCTAGCCGGCTGGTCCGACGGCTCAGAACCCGCCCATCGTGGTGATGCCACCGTCGATCACGACGGTCTGGCCGGTGATCCAGCTGGCGTCGTCGCTGAGCAGGAAGCCGGCCAGCTTGGACGTGTCGTCCGGTACGCCGAGCCGCTTCAGGGGGTAGCGCGCCGCCAGTCCGGCCTCGTCGTTCTCATAGAGCGCCTTCGCGAAGTCGGTCTTGACGACGGCGGGTGCGATGCCGTTGACCCGCACCATGGGCCCGAGCTCCTGAGCGAGCTGCCGGGTGAGGTGGATCAGGGCGGCCTTGCTGGCGTTGTACGCGCCGATGAAGGGACCCGGGACGACGCCGCCGACACTGGCGACGTTGAGGACCGCCCCACCGTTGTCCTGCTGCCAGGCGCGCCAGGCCAGTTGGGTCCAGGCCAGCGCGGAGATGACATTCACCTCGAAGATCTTGCGGACAGCGCCGAGATCGGCGTCGACCAGCGGGCCGAAGTGGGGGTTGACCGCAGCGTTGTTGACGAGCAGGTCGAGGCGTCCCCATTGCTCCATGACCAGGTCGACCGTGGCCTGCTGGTGCTCGGCGTCATCGGCGCTTCCGCGTGCCGCGATGGCGAGGTCTTCGCCGTCCGGGTCGAGCTGCTCGACGGCGCGGTCGAGCTCGTCCGGCTTGCGCGCCGTGATGCACACCCGGGCCCCGCGACGAACCAGCTCCTGGGCGATGCCGAAGCCGATCCCGCGGGTCGCCCCGGTGACGATCGCGGTCCGGTCGGTGAGGTCTGCTGTCTCGCTCATGGCGGGGAAGCCTGCCACAGCCGGGCTCGGTCCGGAACTGCGCGTCCTTCCACAGCCGGCGGTTGCGCTGTCGCCGTCCACACCTCGGCTCCGGCCGCGGATCAGGGGCCCACGGGTCCGGCAGGGTGAGCCGACCGGCGATCGCCGGGCGTGGCCGAGACCTGGGAGCAGCGATGGACACCTACCTCACCGTGCAAGGCAACCTCGTCGCCGATCCGGTGACCCGATCGACGGCGAGCGGCGCCACCGTCGTGGCATTCCGCATCGCGTCGAGCGGGCGGCGCTTCGACAAGACGGCGGGCGAGTTCCGCGACGGAGACCCGATGTTCATCACGGTCTCCTGCTGGCGCGGCCTCGGGACCAACGTGGCGGCCAGCCTGCGCAAGGGCGACAGCATCGTTGCCCGCGGCCGGTTGACCTTCCGCAGCTACGACGACCGCCAGGGGGTGCGCCGCAGCGTCCACGAGCTCGACGCCATCGCGGTGGGGCCGGATCTCGCGCGCTGCCCGGTCGACATCCGGCGGCCGCATCGCCCGGCGGAGCAGAGCGTCGACCAGGCTCGGCCAGACGACGTCGCGGCCGATGCGGTTCGCTCCGATCGAGCTGCGGAAGCCGGCGAGCCGCGAGCCGAGCGGCAGGAGGTCGCCGCCTGAGCACCCCGCCGGCCGGGGGCCACCCGTAGCCTGGAGTCGTGCCTCAGTACATCTACTCCATGCATAACGTGCGCAAGGCGCACGGCGACAAGGTGATCCTCGACAACGTCACCCTGTCGTTCCTGCCGGGCGCCAAGATCGGCGTTGTTGGCCCCAACGGGGCGGGAAAGTCCAGCGTGCTCAAGATCATGGCCGGGCTCGACACCGCCTCCAACGGGGATGCTCAGCTCGCCCCGGGCGCGTCGGTCGGGATCTTGCTCCAGGAGCCGCCACTGGACGAGATGCTCGATGTCCGGGGCAACGTGGATATCGCCGTCAAGCCGGTGAAGGACCTGGTCGACCGCTACAACGAGATCGCCGAGAAGATGGCGGTCGAGTACACCGACGAGCTCGGCAACGAGATGGGCGTCCTCCAGGAGCAGATCGACCACGCCGGCGGCTGGGACCTCGACAGCCGGATCGAGATGGCGATGGACGCGCTCCGGCTGCCGCCCGGCGACGCCGACGTGACCGTCCTCTCCGGCGGTGAGCGCCGACGGGTCGCGCTGTGCCGGCTGCTGCTCGAGCAGCCCGATCTGCTGCTCCTCGACGAGCCGACCAACCACCTGGACGCGGAGAGCGTGGCCTGGCTCGAGCAGCACCTCGCGGCCTACCCCGGCACCGTCCTGGCGGTCACTCACGACCGGTACTTCCTCGACAACGTCGCCGAGTGGATCCTCGAGCTCGACCGAGGCCACGCCTACCCGTACGAGGGCAACTACACGACGTACCTCGAGACCAAGTCGAGCCGGCTGAAGGTCGAGGGGAACAAGGACGCGAAGCGCAAGAAGGAGATCGAGCGCGAGCTCGAGTGGGTGCGCTCCAACCCGCGGGCCCGCCAGGCCAAGAGCAAGGCGCGGCTGGCGCGGTTCGAGGAGCTGGTCGCCGAGGCCGACCGGCACGCACCGGTCGACAGCGACTCGATCCAGATCCCGGCCGGCCCGAGGCTGGGCTCGCAGGTCATCGAGGTCGACAAGCTGCGCAAGGGGTTCGGCGGCCGGGTGCTGATCGAGGACCTGTCGTTCTCGCTGCCGCCGGGCGGCATCGTCGGGATCATGGGCCCGAACGGCGTCGGCAAGACGACGCTGTTCAAGATGATCATCGGTGACCAGCAGCCCGACGCCGGGACGCTGAAGGTCGGCCCGACCGTCGAGATCTCCTACGTCGACCAGGCCCGCGCCGGCCTCGATCCCAAGAAGACGCTGTGGGAGACGGTGTCGGGCGGCACCGACTACATCCGGGTCGGCAAGACCGAGATCAACTCCCGCGCGTACGTCGCGTCCTTCGGGTTCAAGGGACCTGACCAGCAGAAGCCCACCGGAGTGCTCTCCGGCGGCGAGCGCAATCGGTTGAACCTGGCCCTCACGCTGAAGTCCGGCGGGAACCTGCTGCTGCTCGACGAGCCCACCAACGACCTCGACGTGGAGACGCTGCGCTCGCTCGAGGACGCGCTCGAGGACTTCCCGGGCTGCGCCGTGGTCATCAGCCACGACCGCTGGTTCATGGACAAGGTCGCCACCCACATCCTGTCGTGGGAGGGCACCGACGACGATCCGGGCCGCTGGTACTGGTTCGAGGGCGGCTTCAGCGACTACGAGCGCAACAAGGTCGAGCGGCTCGGCGAAGAGGCCGCGCGGCCGCACCGGATGACCCACCGACGGCTCGGTCGGGACTGAGCCGGCCGGTGACCGCGGCGTCGTCCCCACGCTGGGATCCAGCCCAATACGACCGGTACGCCGAGGAGCGCGCGCGCCCGTTCAGTGACCTCACGGCGCGGATCGACGTCGGCGAGCCTCGTCTGGTGATCGACCTCGGCTGCGGCCCCGGCTCGCAGACCGAGACCCTCGCTGAGCGCTGGCCGCAGGCGCGGGTGATCGGCGTGGACAGCTCCGCCGAGATGATCGCCGCCGCCGAGCCGCGGCGTCGACCCGGTCGGCTGGAGTTCGTCCAGGCGGACGTGGCGAGCTATCGGCCCGACGGACCCGCCGACGTGGTCACCGCGAACGCGCTGTTCCAGTGGGTGCCGGGGCATCTCAGCCAGCTCGCCGACATTGCCGGCTGGCTGGCTCCCGGCGGCGTGCTCGCCGCGCAGGTCCCCGACAACTTCTCCGACCCGTCCCACACGCTGCTCCGCGACCTGCGGGTGTCGGCGAGATGGCGCGACCGGCTGGGCGCCGGCGCGGACCGGGAGCTCGCGGTCGAACGCCCGGTGCGCTATCTCGAGGCGCTGGCCGACGCCGGCCTGGTCCCGGATGTCTGGCAGACGACGTACCTGCATCTGCTGCCCGGCCCGGATCCGGTGCTCGAGTGGATGAAGGGCACGGCGCTCCGTCCGGTGTTCAGCGCGCTCGCCGACGACCCGGAGGCGCTGCAGGACTTCCTCGGCGAGCTTGCCCTCGCGCTGGTATCGGCGTACCCCGCTGGGTCCGCCGGGACGGTGTTCCCCTTCCGGCGCACGTTCTTCGTCGGCCGCCGCTAGACCTGCCAGGGCCTCCGGCCCAAACCCACGCTCACGCGTCCTGACACGTCAGTCCGTGTTGACCAGCATGGCCGCCGCGGTCTGCAGGTAGGCCCAGAGCTCCGCGTCGGCCTCCGGCTCCAGGTCGACGTCGTCGAGCGCGGCCCGCATGGCCGCCAACCACGCGTCGTGGGCCGCCTGGTCGATCCGGAACCCGACATGCCGCTGCCGCAGCCGCGGGTGCCCCCGTCGCTCGGTGTAGGTGCGAGGGCCGCCCCAGTACTGCTCGAGAAACAGCATCAGCCGCTCGGCGGCGGCCTTCCAGTCGTGGTCGGGGTAGATCTCGCTCAGCAGCGGGTCGACCGCCACCCGGGCGTAGAAGCCGCTGACCAGAGCCTCGAACGTGTCGTGACCGCCGACCGCCTCGTAGAAGCTCGGGCCCGGCGCGCCGAGTCCCTCGATCGACACGCGTTGCGGTCCGGGCGGCTGCATCGCTCCATGCTGCCATCGTCGCGCTGTGTCATCGCTGCGATGCCTCGCCGCGACATTGGTCATGTCGCTCGACGGCCACGCTCGAAACGGGGAGTATGAGCGTCGGGAGGCCGCGTGGCGCACGCTCTGGTGCTCAACGCGACGTACGAACCGCTGTGCGTCGTGACGGCCCGTCGCGCGGTCGTTCTGGTTCTCACCGACAAGGCGGTGTCGGTCGAGCCCGGCGACATCGACTTCCACAGTGAGCGTACGACGGTGCGCGTCCCCGCGGTCGTGCGGCTGACGCGCTATGCCCGGGTGCCCTATCGCGGCCCGGTTCCGCTGACCCGCCGGGCGGTCTTCGCCCGCGATGGCGGCCGCTGCGTCTACTGCCTCGCGCCGGCCACCAGCATCGACCACGTCGTGCCCCGCAGCCGCGGTGGTGAGCACGTCTGGGAGAACGTCGTGTCGTGTTGCCGCCGCTGCAACCACGCCAAGGCCGACCAGGTCATCTCCGACCTCGGCTGGCGGATGCCGCGACAGCCGGCGGCCCCGACCGGGCTGGCGTGGCGGGTGCTCGGCACCGGCCGGATGCATCCCACCTGGCGCAGCTACCTGCTCGACCCGGCTCTGGACGACGCGGCGCCTGCGACTGCCTGAACCGCGGTGGCTAGGGTCGGGCCGGTGACACCACGTCGCGCGGCGCTCGCGCTCGCCGTTGTTGCTGTAGCCGCTGCGGGATGCGGTTCGTCGTCGAGCGGGACCGGCGCCGCGCCGCCGACCCCGCCGCCCACGCAGACCCCGACCAGCACCCCGACGCCGCCGGTCACCGTGACGGCGTCGGTGAGCGCCACCAAGACCGTGACCCCACCGCCGACCTCTCAGCCGATCAGGCCGTGCGTCACCTCGCAGCTCAAGCTGTCCCTCGGCCAGAGCCAGGGTGCCGCGGGGAACTTCTACACGCCGCTGATCGTCACCAACTCCGGCCTCACCTGCACGCTGTTCGGCTACCCGGGGGTGTCCTACATCAACTCCGCCGGCGCACAGGTCGGCATGCCTGCGGCGCGACAAGGTGGCCAGGAGACAACGGTCAGGATCCACTCAGGAGCCACGGCCAGCGCGCTGCTCCACCAGCCGAACCCGTTGGCCTTCCCAGCATCGGACTGCCACAAGGCGAAGACCGCAGGCATCCGGTTCTACCCGCCGGGGCAACGGACCTCGCTGACGGTCGCGTCGGCGAACCAGGTCTGCACCACCAAGCAGGGCGAGTCGTCCATCACCACCATGCAGCCCGGCTCGAACCCGCAGCTGTGAGCGAGCTCCACGACCTCACCCTGGTCGAACAGGCCACCGCGGTGCGCACCGGCGAGCTGTCGCCCGTCGAGCTCGTCGAGCACTACCTCGCCCGAATCGAGCGGCTCAACGACACCGTCGGTGCCTTCGTCACGGTCACCGCGGAACGCGCCGTCGACGCGGCGCGGGCCGCGGCCGACGCTGTCGCGGCCGGGGACGCGCTGCCGCCGCTGCACGGCGTACCGATCGCGATCAAGGACCTCAACCTCACGGCCGGCGTCCCCACCCGATTCGGGACCGCGGCCTGGGAGCCGCTCGATCTCGGCGTCGACGACTTCGTCGTCACGAAGCTGGCCGCCGCGGGCCTGATCTCGCTGGGCAAGACGAACACCCCGGAGTTCGGCCTGCCCTGCTACACCGAACCGGAGGTCGCTCCGCCGGCTCGAACGCCCTGGGACCTCACCCGCTCGGCGGGGGGCTCGAGTGGCGGGGCCGCAGCAGCGACCGCCGCCGGGTTGCTTCCGGCCGCCCAGGGCAGCGACGGCGGCGGCTCGATCCGGATCCCCTCGAGCGTGTGCGGGTTGTTCGGCATCAAGCCGTCCCGCGGCCGCGTCTCCAACGCACCGATCAGCCCCGAGATCAGCGGCCTGGCCACGAACGGCCCGCTCGCCCGGACGGTGCGGGATGCGGCCGCGCTGCTCGACGCGATGGTCGGGCCGGCGCCGAGCGACTGGATCTGGGCGCCACCGCCATCGTCGTCGTACCTCGCCGCCTGCGACGACGAGCCGCACGGCCTGACCATCGGCCGGTACACCACCCCGGTCGTCGAGGGAGCAGTTGTCCACGAGGACTGCCTGGCGGCTTACGACGCGGCGAGCCGGTTGCTGGAGAGCCTGGGTCACTCCGTCGTCGACCACACGCCCGCGTTCGGAGCCGAGCTGTTCCCGGCGTTCATGGCGATCTGGGCGTCGGAGTTCGCGTCGCTGCCCATCACACCCGACGACGAGCCCAAGCTCCGGCCGCTGACGCGCTGGGTGCGAGAGCAGGGCCGGGCGCTGTCCGGCCAGGACGTCTACGGCGCGCTCGGTGCGTTGCGGGCCGTCGCTCGCACGGAGATCGAGGCGACCCAGCGGTACGACGCAGTCCTGACGCCCACCCTGGCCCAACCACCGGCGCTGGTCGGCGGGATCCGCGACGACGACGACCCGGCCGAGGACTTCGCGCGGCAGAGCCGGTTCACGCCGTTCACCGCGCCGTACAACATGTCGGGTCAGCCCGCGGTGTCGATCCCGCTGCACTGGACGGCCGCGGGCCTCCCGATCGGGATCCAGCTGGTCGGTCGGCCGGGTGACGAGACCACGCTGGTCCGCCTCGCCGGCCAGCTAGAAGCGGCCGCCCCCTGGATCGATCGCCACCCCGAGTGCTGGTAGGCGGGTGAGTCCGGACCTCGAGCGGCTCGCGGCCGCGTACGGCGTCGCGACCGAGTACGCCGATCAGCGGGGCCGGCCGGTGGAGGTGACGCAGACCGCCGTCGTCGCCATCCTGGCCGCGCTCGATGTAGATGCCTCCACACCGGCGGCCGTGACTGCCGCTCTCGAGGTCGAGCGCCGTGAGCGCGTACAACGGTTCGGCCCGCCGTTCATCGCCGCCCGGGAGGGAATCGAGCGCCGCGTCGCGCTTCGCCCGGCGGCCGGCCTGACGGTCCGGATCCAGCTCGAGGACGGCGACGCCCGACCGATCCCGGTCAGGAGGGCCGGCGACGATGCGACGATCACGCTCGACGGCGTCGCTGTCGGGTGGCACACGCTCGTAGTCAGCAACCTCGACGAGACCGTCGAGATCCCGGTGTGCGTCGCCCCGGCGACGTTGCCCAGAGGTGACCGTGCCTGGGGCTGGGCGGCGCAGCTGTACGCGCTGCGCTCGACCGCTTCCTGGGGCATCGGAGACCTGCGCGACCTCACGACCCTCGCCAGCTGGACCGCGGCCCGAGACGGCGACTTCGTCCTGGTCAACCCGCTGCACGCCGTCGCGCCCGGCGTACCGGTCCAGCCGTCGCCGTACTTTCCGGCCAGCCGGCGATGGACCAACCCGCTGTACCTGCGGATCGAGGACACCGAGGCGTACGCCGCTGCCCCCGCCGACGTCCGCGCGCAGGTCGATGCGATGCGAGGCTCGCTTGACAACCGCAGCGAGCGGCTGGACCGGGACGGCAGCTGGACCGCCAAGCTGTCGGCGCTGGCACTGCTGGCCCCCTACGCGATCGATGCCCCGGTCGAACCGGCGCTCGAGGACTTCGCGACCTGGTGCTCCCTCGCCGAGATCTATGGCAACGACTGGCGGGAGTGGCCGAAGGAGCTGCGGCGACCCGAAGATCCCGCGGTCGCTGTGGCCCGAGCCGGGCTGGGTGAGCGGATCCGGTTCCACGCCTGGCTGCAGCACGAGTGCGAGCGGCAGCTACGCAGCGTCCAGCGGCTGGCGACCGAGGCGGGGATGCCGATCGGGATCGTCCACGACCTGGCGGTCGGCACCGATCCCGGTGGCGCGGACGCCTGGGCACTTCAGGACGCGCTGGCGCTCGAAGCCCGCATCGGCGCGCCGCCCGACGGGTTCAACCAGCGGGGTCAGGACTGGGGGATGCCGCCGTGGCATCCGGGCCGGCTCGCGGCACTCGGCTACGCCCCGCTGCGCGACCTGGTCCGGGCGCTGCTTCGACACGCCGGTGGGGTGAGGATCGACCACATCCTCGGCATGTTCCGAGCCTGGTGGGTGCCCGCCGGCGGCAGCCCTCGGGACGGAACCTTCGTGCAGTACGACGCCGACGCGATGCTCGCGGTGATCGCCCTTGAGGTGCATCGTGCCGGCGCCGTCGTTGTCGGCGAGGACCTCGGCACGACGCCGGCGTACGTGCCGACGGCGCTCGCGGACCGCGGCATCCTCGGCAGCTCCGTGCTGTGGTTCGAGCGGGAGGACGCAGTGGCCGGCGCGCCCGGGCCGAGACGGCCGCTCGCGCAGTGGCGTGAGGCCGTGATGGCCAGCGTCACGACGCACGACCTCCCGACGGCGCTGGGCTGGCTCCGTGGCAGCCACGTCGAGCTGCGCGCCCGGCTCGGGCTGCTTGACGACCCGGCAGCGGAGCGCGCCGCGTGGCAGGCGGAGCGGGTCGAGCTGCTGACCTACCTGGCCGACGCCGGCGTCCTCGACGACGATTCGACCGAGGAGGAGCAGGTCCGGGCCCTGCACCTAGCCCTGACTCCGGACGCCCAGCCGACTCGTGATGGCGGCGCTCGGCGACGCCGTAGGGGACCTGAGACAGCCGAACCTGCCGGGCACCACCGACGAGTACCCGAACTGGCGGCTACCGGTCGCGGACGCCGCCGGCCGGCCGGTGCTGCTCGACGAGCTGCTGGCCGATGACCGGGTACAGCGACTCGCAGCCGACCTCGCGTCAGGCATCGCCCTGACCATTCGGTAGGTTCTGCCGTTGTGAGGTCACGAATCCGGACCAGGCTCGCGGTGATCGCCGCCATCGTGGTTGTCCCGGTTCTCGCCGGCGCGGGGCCAGCCCTGGCGTTGCACAAGGACGACGGTGAGGTCCCGGGTCCCTCGCTCGGCACCGGCCTGACGCTGCTGTACTTCGTCGTCATCCCGCTGGGCGTGTTCCTCATCATCTCCGGCCTGTGCGTCCTGCCGTCCGCGTTGCGCCGCCCTCGGTACCGCCCCGGCAAGCCCTGGACGTTCGACCCGCTGTGGTTCCGCGGGCCGCAGGAGCCGGAGACCGCGCTGCAGTCCGCGCGCCCCGGCGAGACGGCACGAGGTGGCGCAAGTGCCGAGTGGTGACCCGTTCAGCAACGAGCAGGTGCAGGCGGTTGCTCACGCTGCCGCCGGCGCGAGCTCGGAGACCGGCCTACATTTCTCCGTCTACATCGGGGGAGTGGACGGCGACGTCCGCGATGCGGCGGAGAAGCTGCACGCCGCACTCGGGGCCCAGGCGCCGGCCGGCGTACTGATCGTCGTCTCACCGGGCGACCGGCTGCTGGAGATCGTGACCGGCAAGGAGTCGGCGCGTCGGCTCTCCGACCGGGCCTGCGCGCTGGCCGCGCTGTCGATGACGACGTCGTTCACCGGTGGCGACCTCATCGGCGGGATCGTCAGCGGCCTGCGCATGATGTCGGAGTCATCCGGCCGCGCGATCGCCACCGCCTGACTGGTTGTCCGTAGCGGCCCTCAGGACGACACGTGAGGGATCCGCTCGGCGGCGCGACGTGCCCGCCACCCGAGGCTCGGGTTGCCCTGTCGGTCCAGCGAGGCGAAGAGCAGGCCGCCGACGATCGCGAGGTTCTTGAGGAAGTGGGTCTGCTGGTTCTTACGCGCCGTGGCGTCCTCGGACTCCCAGAACCGGTGTCCGCCCAACGTCGTGGGCACGAGCGAGCCCGCGAGGACCAGCGCCGACAGCCGAGGAAACTTGCCGAGCACCAGTAGGGCGCCCGCGGCCACATGGACGCCGCCGTTGATCCGCACCAGCTGCTCGTTGTCCTCCGGCAGGAAGTCGACGACCTCGCGCGCCTTTTCCGTGATCGGCGCGGCCAGCTTGGCCCGCCCGCTCGGGTTGCGCATCGCGTCGATGCCGCCAGAAATGAACAGGGCGCCCATCGCGGAACGTGCCAGCAGTCGAAGCGGGTCCATAGCGTGTCCTCCGAAGTGGTGTCGAGTCGCGACATCCTTTGGTCTGCGCGCTGTCGCGGCCCGCTAACCCTTCGAGTGTCCTCCTGCTGCCGACCGGGGCGCGAAGATGCCGCCACCGTAGGGCTGAACTGCCATGGGGTACGACGTGACCCCGGACGCGACGGTGACGAGCGTCCACCCGCCCCACTGCTTCGGGTCCACGGCGAGCGTGTCGCCGGCCGAGTCCCATGACATCTGGTCTGTCGTGCCGACCTCGGGCAATGTCTTCGACAGCCCGCCACGAGCCTCGGCCTGCAGGGTGAGGACCGCGTCCCCATCCGGCTTGGTCCGGGAGACGGCGAGCGTCCTGGTGTCAGGGGAGAGCGACAGCGCCGTCACCGAGCCGCGGGTGCGGGGCATCACGGTCACAGGGGTGGCGGCCAGCTGCACGACGTATGTCTTCGCCGTCGCTTGGGTAAGTCCGGTGTTGTGCGTCAGGGCCACATACGGCGCCGCCGTACCGGCCACGGTCAGCGCCGTGATGGTCCACCCCTTCGGGGCACTGAAGACCTGCCTGCTGCGGGTGCGCCTGGTCGAGATCTTCCGAACGGTGGTCCCGTCCACATAGAAGACCCTCGGCACCTTCTCGGTGTCGACCACCGGGGACCGGTAGCTCCACGAGCGCGCCGCCAACCACCGCAGCGACTTTGTGGCCGTGTTGTAGGCGAACATGCGCGGCGGGTCGGTCGTGTCCGCCTGGTCGCCGCTCAGCGAACCGACGACCCACGGGCCGGCCGCCGAGGTGGGAGTCAGGTAGAAGTTGCGCCACCAAACCGGTGACGCGGCCGTCACCAGGGTCCTCGCCTTGGCTCGCCTTGGCGTGAGCGTCACCGTCAGTAGGCGGGTCTGCGTCCCGTTGGCATAGAACCGGACTCTGGCCGCGGCGGACCTCTCGCTTCGGGCGTGCGTCGTCGCCTGGACGCCCGCCACCGGTGAGAGGGCAAGCGCCACCACGGTGGCGACCGCGACCACTCGGAGGATGGGCATCGAGGGCTTACTCCCTTCGATTGGGCTCCGGGTGTCCTGTCGAGGAAGTGTCGGCACCCCCGTCATCCCACCGTTGGGCTAAACGGTCGATTCATGATCGTTCCGGTGCCGCACGGCACGCCTCCCGGGGAAACCGGGTTCCGGTGGCACAGTGGCCTGGTGAGCGACGATCAATCGGCGCCCGCCGACTCCCGGACTGTCGGGACATCGCCGATGCCGGTCCCGCCGCTGCTGTCGGACCTGGCCGCGTGGACCTGGCGACTGCTGGTGCTCGCGCTGGCCGGGTACCTGTTCGTCCAGCTCCTGGACCGGCTCTACTTCATCGTGCTGCCCTTCGTCGGGGCGCTGCTGGCTACCTCGCTGGCCTTCCCCCTGATGCGGCTGCTGCGCTCGCGCGGCCTGCCGCGGGCCTGGGCCGCGGCGGTCACGTTCGTGCTGGCGGGCCTCGTTTTCGGTGGGGTGTCGGTGTTCGTGATCGACCGGGCGGTCAGCCAGTACTCAGACCTGGTCAACCAGGTCACGGCGTCGGTCACCCACTTCCGTCACTTCCTCACCGTCGACCTGCACGTGAAGTCGTCCTCCACCGCCAGCATCGGCAACACCATCGACAAGTACCTGCAGTCGCACAGCGCGTCGGTGGCCTCCGGCGCGCTCAGCGGAATCACGACCGTCGGTGAGGCACTGGCAGCCTTCGTGCTGTTCCTGTTCATGACGTTCTTCCTGCTGTACGACGGCGCGAACATCTGGGCATTCATCGTCGGTCTGTTCCCGTCGACAGCTCGCGACCGGGTGCGCGGCGCCGGTGACCAGGCCTGGGCGCGGCTCGCGGGCTTCATCCGCGGCACGTTCATCATCGCGATCATCCACGGTGTCGTCGCGGCGGTGACGCTGTCGATCCTCCAGGTCCCGCTGGTGGCTCCACTGTCGCTGCTGATCTTCATCGGCAGCTTCCTGCCGATCGTTGGGTCGATCATCTTCGGCACCCTGGCGGTGGCGGTCACGTTCGTGACCCGCGGCACCGTGCCGGGCATCATCCTGGCCAGTGTGCTGATCGTCGACAACCAGGTGGAAGCGCACCTGCTGCAGCCCTTGCTGGTCGGTCGCTACGTGCGCCTGCACCCGCTCGTCGTGGCGGTCGCGATCGCCGGCGGCGGGGTGCTGGAGGGGATCTTCGGAGCGGTTCTCGCCGTACCGTTCGTCGCTGTCGTGTACGCCGTGTTGCGCTACCTCGCTACGGGTGAGGACGACACGGCACGGCAAGCGGCAGAGCATCCGGACGAGCCGCCCCCGGCGGACGAGCGCCTGGTCCCGGAAACGGGATAAGTGAGCCATGACGCCACCTCGACCGCGGAACTCGGCCAGAGAGCGGGCGGCAGCCGCTCGCGCGCGGCAGCAACGCGAGGAACGACGGCGTCGCACGGTTCGCTGGACCGTCATCGGCGTGGTCATCCTGCTGATCGCCGGGATCGCCATTGCGGTCGGCCTCAACTCCGGCGGTGGCAGCAAGGCGCCGGCTGCAAGCCCGACGACCGGTGCCACAACGGCCGCCGCGGCCAACGGCCCGCTCGGGCCCGAGGGCATCCCGCTCCAACAGGGCACCATCCTCGCGTCGGCATCGGGGGCGGCCAGCGGCCAGACCGTCGACGGCATCCAGTGCCAGAGTGCGGAGCAGGTGGTCTACCACATCCACGCGCACCTGAGCGTCTTCGACCAAGGCGCCCGCGGCCGATCCCACTCGGCATCGGCATCGTGAAGCCCGTGGTCCAGCAGACGACCGCAGGCGGCTTCGCGCAGGCCAGTCATTGCTACTACTGGCTTCACACCCACGTGCAGGACGGCATCATCCACATCGAGTCACCGACCAAGGCGGTGTACACCCTGGGTCAGTTCTTCGACATCTGGCGGCAGCCGCTGAGCGCCACCCAGGTCGGGCCCGTCAAGGGCAAGGTGACGGCGTACCTGAACGGTAAGCAGTTCACCGGCGACCCGCGCTCGATCCAGCTGACCCCGCACGCGGTGATCCAGCTCAACGTCGGGTCGCCTGCGGTCGCACCGCTGACCGTGAACTGGTCGAAGTCGCAGCTGTAACGCGCTGGTCTAGCCCTTGAGGCTGGGCTTGCCGAACCACGCCTTGCTGAGTCGCGCGGTCCCGGTCTCCTCGACCCTTCCGCCGGACGTCGCGCGCCCTCGGAGCGATGGTCCATAGCGCGGACTTCTTGTGGACGTTGCCGACCAAATAGGTCGTCCGGGTGCAGCCGTAGCTGATCCGTTTGCCGTGCACCGCGCCGGTGGCGCCCTGGAGCAAGCTGCAGCGCGTGCCGTTGACCTTGCGCACCCCCCAGGGGTCCGACGCCTGCGTCAAGGAGCCGAAGCCGTCGTTGTCGTACCCCTGCGTGACATGGAGGCGGGTCACCTTGTGGCTCCAGGCGTCCGGCAGGCAGGCGACGAAGTGCTTCTGCTTCATCACCCAACACGGGTCGACTGACGAAGTTGCCGGAGAAGCAGCGGTAGGCATCACCCGTCGCTTCCGATCCGGCCTGGCAGCTGGCGTGGGCGCGGCGGTCGGTGATCCGGTAACCGTGAGCCAACGCGCCTGTGGCCGTCACCGGCCGGATGGGTACGACGACAGTGCGGGCCGGGCTGCCGGCGCTCGAGCCCGGCGCGGTGCGGGCGGGTGCCGCGGCGGCTCCCATGGCACTGGTCAGAACGGCGAGGCTGAGGGCGCAGACACCGAGCACGCGGCGGAACTTGTCAGGGCGGCTGAGCGCGAGTTTGGGCCGAGGGTCCTGACACATGGCGGAATCGTAGGACTCAGGTCAGTCGCTGGCCAGATTCGTGGGAACGCTTGATGGCCCCGGTACTCGGCGACCAGCAGGGCGAGGTCATCGCTCAGCACGCCACCGACGGCGGCCAGTAGGCCACTCAGGACGTCGTCGAGCACCGCGTCGAGATCGCTGTGCACCAGCGGTTCCACGATCGGCCGAGCGTCGACGAAGGCGCGGGAGGAGTCCCGGGCCTCGAGCAGGCCATCGGTGTACAGCAGCAACCGGTCACCGGTCTCCAGCCGGCCGGTGCACAACGTGGGCGTCGCTCCGAGACCGAGTGGCAGGGTGGGCGGCCCCAGCACCTCGGTGATGGACCCGTCGGAGGCGACCGCCACCAGCGCCGGCGGATGACCGCAGTTCGCGACGCTGAACCGGCCATCGTCGGTGATCTCCGCGAGCAGGGCGGTGACGAAGTCCTCATCGCCGAGGTACGGCCGGACCCGGCGGTCGATCTGTACGGCCACGTCGGTGAGGTCCTCGAGATCGGCGGCCGCGGCACGGAACTCGCCCAGCACGATCGTCGTCGCGCGGACCGCACCCAGGCCCTTGCCGCGCACGTCCCCGATCAGCAGCCGGACCGCACCCGGGCGCCGCAGCACTTCGTACATGTCACCGCCGATGAGCGCCTCAGCAGCGGCGCTCACGTAGCGCGCGGACAGTGCGACCGGTCCCAGTTGGCTCGGTGGCGGCGCCAGGATGGCGTGCTGCGCGGCCTCGGCGATCCGGGTCACCTCCGCGAGCCGACCGGACTGCTCACGGAACTCGTAGGCGGTGTCCACTGCGAGTGCGGCCCGGCGGGCCAGGTCCTCAGCAAAGCTCACGTCTGCCGGGTCGTAGCGACGACCGGACTCGGCATAGATCAGGGTCAGCGCCCCGAACGTGCCTCGCCGGCCGGTGAGCGGGACGACGAGTGCGCTCGAGAGGCCGAGCTCGCGCAGCAGGCTCAGGTGGTCGGCGTCGACCGCGGCCGCGGTCACCAGCTCCTCGGCGATGTGCGGGTAGAGCTCGCTCACACCGGTGCGGATGACGTTCGGCGCGCCGGTGGCCGCCGACATGTCGGTGGGGTACCGGTCGGCGTACTGGTTGGCCCAGGCGACCTTCTCGGGGTCGAAATGCGTCAGCGCCACCGTCTGCAGCTGATCGTGCTCGAGCAGCTGGATCGCGCACCAGTCGGCCAATCGTGGCACGACCAGGTCTGCGACCGCGGCGAGCACCGTGCGGTAGTCGAGGCTGCTGGCCAGGACGACGGAGGCCTCGGCAAGAAACTCGAGCCGCTCGGTCGCCACGTCCGCGGCGGAGGAGGCCATGGCTCGCTCCACCGCCTGTGCGGCGAGGTCAGCCATCGTCGTGAGGAACGAGAGCTGGGTATCGAGGTCGACCTGGCTCGGCTCGCGGAAGGTCAGCGACAGCGAGCCCAGCTCGTGGTCACCGACGATGAGCGGTGCGACGAGGAGGCTGCGCTCGTCGGTATAGATGTCAGCAAGGGCCGGAAAGCGTTTGGCCAGATCCGCCACGTCGCGGAAGATCAGCGGCTCGCGGGTGCGCAGTGCCACGGCGCCCGGGAGGTCGGCGGAGAGCGGGAAACGTCGTAGGTCTCCGCGTGCTCGGCGTGGCCGACATCCTTGGCGGCCCGTGATCGCATCACCCCGTCCTTGAGCAGGTAGATCCGGGCGGTGTTCGCTCCGAAGACGGTGGTGGCGTTGCGCACCACGATCTCGGTGATGTCATCGACTCCCGCCGCGCCGGTCAGCTCGGCAGTCACCTTCTGCAGCAGCGTCAACCGGTGCGCCTGCAGCTGCAGCGGCGCGAGCCGGGTCACCTCCTTCCCGAGCTCGTTGCGGGAAGGTGGGGAACGACTGCGGGGGCAGCCCGGCGGCCCGCCGACGGAGCTGGTCGACGAGGGCCTCGACGTACCAGCGCCGGAAGATTCGGTGGACCGGCGGCGTCGCCAGCGTCAGCAGCTGGGCCGCGTTCGCGTAGCGGTCGGCCTCCTCGAGAGCCTCGAGGTAACGCTCGCCGGCGTCGGCAGCAGACAGCGGGAGGGTCAGCGTGAGCAGCGTCTCAGGGGCTCCCCGAGCGGCGGCCGCGAGGGCCTGTTGCTTGATCATCGAACGCGCGGTCGCGAAGCCGTGGACAACGGTGTCGACCAGCTCGCGCAGCTGCGGCGGGACCTGCTTGCCCGTCGTGGTCGCGCCGGTCTCAGCCAGCGTGAACTCGCGCACCAGGTTGTCGATCTGCGCCTTCGCCGCGATCAGCAGGTCGGTCGGCACCGACCCGAGCTCGATCGTGTAGAGCGGCTCGCCGGCCTCGTCGTGGGTTCCCGCATGCGGAACGGCGCCTGATGTCCATCTGGGGATCGGCTCCGCCGGCCGTCACCTCGGTGTCGTCCAATATTCCGCCCAGACGACTTTGCCGCCCGACTCGCCAGGATCGATGCCCCACGTGTTGGCCAGCGCCGCGATCAGGCCCAGGCCGCGACCCGTCATCGCCTCGGGGTTGTCCGACATTCGCAGCGGCATGTTCTGCCCGATGTCCTCGACCTCGATGCGGATGCCGGCGGCCAGCGGGAAGCACCCGAAGTGACGCCGGGTGCCGACCGTGAAGAAAGACGTTGGTGACCAGTTCGGTGACGATGAGCTCCGCGTCCTCCGCGACGGAGGACGGGTGGCCGGCGAGGGCTCGCCTCGTGAACTGCCGGGCCAGCGGGATCGCGTCGGGGTTGGTCCCCAGGACCAACTCGACAACCGTGGCCATCAGGGTCCCCCGCGTATCGGCAGTCTCAGGTGGACTGGTCACGGCTATTGTCCCCCTCCCCAAGCCGAAACTTGGCTATGCGGGTCCACAGATCGGCCTTCGGAAGCGCGTGCCATCGATCCCGGTCACGATCCTGGATCCGTGAGGCGGCGCCGCGGTTGGATCGGGGTCGGGGTTGTGTGCCTGCTGGTCGGCTGGCACCTGACGGCGCGCTCACCGGCAGACCTGGGGACCGCGGCGCTCCCGAGGACAGCGCCGAGCGGCGCAGCGGGGGATTCGCTGATCGTCGAGCCCGACGAGGGGATGAGTCGGATCGATCGATCTGCTGGGCTCGGCCCGGCACAGCCTCGACATGACCATGTACGAGCTGTCCGACCCAACCATCGAGTCGGTGCTGGCCGCCGATGCAGCCCGCGGTGTGATGGTCCGGGTGCTGCTCGACGCCAGCCTGGAGCGGGCCCGCAACACGGTGGCTTTCGACTTCCTAGGCGGCCGCGGCGTCCAGGTGTTCTGGTCCTCACGCCGGTACGCCGTGACCCACGAGAAGACCTTCGTGGTCGACCGGGCCGTCGCAGTCGTGATGTCGCTCAACCTCACGCCGCAGTACTACGCCACCAGCCGTGATGTCGCCGTCGTGGACCAGGACGAACGGGATGTGGCTGCGATCGAGCGGGTCTTCGACGCCGACATCCGTGGCGTGGGGACCGGTACGCCGGCAGCCGACGACCTGGTGTGGAGCCCGCGGTCAGTCAGGTGCTGACCTGGTCGCGCTCGTCGAGGGTGCCCGGCGCAGCATCGACGTCGAGTCCGAGGAGCTCAGCAGCGAGCCGGTCGTCGCGGCGCTGGTTGCGGCGGCGAGGCGAGGCGTGGCCGTCCGGCTCGTGATGACCTATCAGGCGGAATGGGCGGCAGCATTCAACCGGCTGGCCGCTGCCGGTGCTCAGGTGGCGGTCCTGCACGGCGAGACACCGTTGTACGTGCACGCCAAGCTGCTCGTGGTGGACGCCGGAACGCCGCACGGGCGGGCCTTCGTCGGGTCGGAGAACCTCTCCGATGCCTCGCTGTTCCACGATCGTGAGCTGGGGATCGTGCTGGTGCGCCCAGTCCTGGTGGCCCGGCTCGGCGCCTTGGTTGAGTCCGACGTACGTGCCGGTCAGCCCTGGCGATAGCCGACTTGTCAGGGCGCTCGGCCGAAAGCTGCGCTCGCGGGTCCTGACAGGTCAGTCTTGGTCGCGGCGCTGGGCGCGCAACGAGCGTGCGACCGAGTCCCGTCCTTCGAGGAGCATCCGACGCAGCGCCGGGCCCGGCTGCTCGTCGCGCAGGTAGGCATCAGCGCGCTCGACCGTGGTGGCATCGGCGGCGATGTAGGGAAACAGGGCCTCGATGAGGTACTGCGCCATCTCCGCCGAGCGGGTGCGGTAGATCTCACCGACCACCGCGAAGTACTTCTCGACGTACGGGACCAGCAGCTCTCGCTGCTCGTAGTGCTGGAAGCCGGTGATGACCGCGCGCATGTCGGCGTTCGCCAGGGTGTCCTGCTCGATGACCGAGGCCCAGGCCTCAGCCTTCGCCTCGGCCGTGGGCCGGGACGCCCGCAGTCGCAACGCATGCCGGCGCCCGGCGTTCGTGTCGTCGCGATCCTGCTCGGCCTCGATGTCCTGCTCGGTCGCGCGACCCATGACCACCAGTCGCTGCAACAGCAGCCACCGCAGGTCCGTGTCCACCGCCAGGCCGGTCACGTGCTCCGCCCCGGACAGCAGTCCGGCGACCCGGTTCAGCTGCTGGTCGGTCGTCGAGTTGAGGGCGGCGCACCGGGCGTAGCCGAGCTGCAGGTCGCTCGCCGCCGGCGCCTCGTCGAGCAGCGAGAACGCCAGGTCGGCAAGCTGGGCGCGACGGTCCTCGGCCCGTGACGGGTCGCCGAACGGCTCGATCGCCTGGCGGGCGAGCCGGGTCAGGGACAGCACTGTCGCGATCTCGGTCTCCTGCGCCAGGCCGGCGAGCACCAGGTTGAAGTAGTCGCCGGCCTTGACCTCGACGTCTCGCGTCATGTCCCAGGCCGCTGACCAACACAGTGCGCGGGTCAACGGTTCACGCAGCGTGCCGACGCTGTCCACGAGAGTGCGCCACGAGCGGTCGTCGAGCCGGATCTTGGTGTAGGCGAGGTCGTCAACGTTGAGAAGCAGCATGTCGGGCTGGCGGACGCCCACTAGCGCCGGGACGTCGGTGATGTTCCCGGCCACGTCGAGCTCGATCTGCTGGCGGCGGACCAGCTCGTCGTCGGTGCGGTCGAACAGTCCAATCCGCAGCCGGTGCGACCGCAGCGTCGGATGCTCCTCAGCCGCGGTCTGCTCGATGGTGACGGCAGCGGAACGTGCCGTCGTCGGCTACTTCCAGTCTGGGCCGCAACGTGTTGACCCCGGCGGTCTGCAGCCATTCCTTGGACCACGTCGACAGGTCCCGACCGCTGGCGTTGCTCAGCGCGTCGAGCAGATCCTGCAGCGTCGTGTTCCCGAACGCGTGCTCGGCGAAGTACTCGCGCGTCGCGGCGAAGAACGCCTCCCGCCCGACGTAGTGCACGAGCTGCTTGAGGACGGACGCGCCCTTGGCATAGGTGATGCCGTCGAAGTTGGTCGTGACCGCTTCGATGTCGGGGATGTCGGCCGCGATCGGGTGTGTCGTGGGCAGCTGGTCCTGGCGGTAGGCCCACATCTTCTCGACGGTGCAGAAGTCGGTCCAGGAGTTGGTCCACTGCGTCGAGTCGGCGGCGACCTGGGTCGAGACGTACTCCGCGAAGGACTCGTTGAGCCACAGGTCGTCCCACCAGGCCATCGTCACGAGGTCGCCGAACCACATATGCGCCATCTCGTGCAGCACCGTCACGGCGCGGCGTGCGATCGCGGCGTCCGTGGTGCGGGACCGGAAGACATAGTCGTCGGTGATGGTCACGCAGCCGGCGTTCTCCATCGCGCCCATGTTGAACTCCGGCACGAAGATCTGGTCGTACTTCGGCCACGGGTAGCGCACGCCGAACAGCTCGTGGAACGCGTCGAAGCCCTGCTTGGTGATCGTGAGGATGTCGTCGGCGTCGAGGTGCTCCAGCAACGACTCGCGGCAGTAGACGCCGAGCGGGATCCCGTCGTGGGTGTCGGTGACCCCGACGTACCGCCCGGCGATGACGGCAGTGATGTACGTCGACTGCCGAGGGGTCGGCTCGAAGACGCGACGCTCGCCGGTCTGCCATGACGGCATGTTCGACAGCACCAGCCAGTCCTCGGGCGCATCGACGATGAAGGTGAACGACGCCTTGAGGTCCGGCTGGTCGAAGCAGGCGAACATCCGGTGCGCGTCGAAGGTCTCGAACTGCGAGTAGAGGTACGCCTGCTTGTCGACCGGGTCGACGAAGCGGTGCAGCCCTTCACCGGTCCGGGAGTAGACGCAGTCCGCGACGACCTCGAGGGTGTTCTTCTCGGCGAGCGGCGGCAGCGCCAGCCGCTGCCCGGTGAAGGCGGCCTCGACATCGATCGGTACGCCGTTGAGCGTCGCCGAGAGCAGCCGGTCGGCGGTGATGTCGATGTGCGTCGTCGCGCCCGGCTCCCGGCAGGTGAAGCCGACCCTCGAGGTGGACCGGAAGTGGGTCGGCTCGACCGGCGCCTCAGTGAGGTCCAGCAGGACGTCGTACGACGCGACGTTGAGCAGCGAGCCGCGCTCCCGCGCCTCGTCGCGACTGAGATTCTCGACGGTCATTTCAGCGAGTCTGGCACGGTTGTTACGTTGGAGGCATGAGCGCCGCTGACTTCTGGTTCGACCCGCTGTGCCCGTGGGCATGGATCGCTTCTCGCTGGATCCTGGAGGTGGAGCAGGTCAGGGACATCGAGGTGCGCTGGCACGTGATGAGCCTGGCCATCCTCAACGAGGGCCGCGACCTCCCCGAGCAGTACCAGGAGCTGATGAAACAGGCGTGGGGACCGGTCCGGGTCTGCATCGCCGCCGAGCAGCTGCAGGGCCCCGAGGTGCTCGAGCCGCTCTACACCGCGCTCGGCAACCGGTTCCACCTCGAGAAGGCCGAGAAGGACCGCGCCACGATCGAGGCGGCGCTCACCGAGGTCGGGCTGCCGACCTCGCTGGCCGACGCGATGGACGACACGTCGTACGACGAGGCGCTGCGCAAGTCCCACCATGAGGGCATGGACCCGGTCGGCGACGACGTCGGTACGCCGACCATCCACTTCGACGGCGTCGCGTTCTTCGGCCCGGTCGTGTCCCCGATCCCGCGTGGCGAGGCAGCCGGCAAGCTGTGGGACGGCGTCGTGCTGGTCGCGAACACCGACGGGTTCTTCGAGCTCAAGCGCACCCGGACCCGCGACCCGATCTTCGACTGAGCCAACCCAGGAGGCTACGGATGTCTGATCAGCTCACCCGCGACGCGCTCTACATCGACGGCGGCTGGGTGCCGTCGACCGGGAGTGACCGGATCGAGGTCGAGAACCCGGCCACCGAGGAGATCATCGGCAGCGTGCCGTCGGGCACTCCGGACGACGTCGACCGTGCCGTGGCTGCCGCCCGTCAGGCGGCCGGCGCGTGGGCGGTGACCTCGCCGGAGGAGCGCGCCAAGTACCTCACCCGGCTGCGCGAAGGCCTGGCCGGCCGGTCGGAGGAGATGGCGCGGACGATCTCCACCGAGATGGGCGCGCCGGTCAAGCTCGCCACCCAGGTGCAGACCGGAATCGCGCTGGCCGACATCGGCGTGGCTGCGCAGCTCGCGACCGAGATCAGCTGGGAGGAGCAGGTCGGCAACTCCCGCGTCTTCCTCGAACCGCTCGGCGTCGTCGGTGCCATCACGCCGTGGAACTACCCGCTGCACCAGGTCACCGCCAAGCTCGCCTACGCCCTCGCCGCCGGCTGCACCGTCGTCCTCAAGCCGACCGAGATCGCCCCGCTGTGCAGCTACCTGCTGTTCGACGTGATCCACGAGATCGGGCTGCCGGCCGGCGTCGTGAACCTGGTTCCCGGCTACGGCACGGTCGTGGGTGAGGCGATCGCCTCGCACGCCGGCATCGACATGGTGTCGTTCACCGGCTCGACCCGCGCCGGCACCCGGGTCGCCGAGCTGGGCGCGGCCACCGTCAAGAAGGTGGCCCTCGAGCTCGGCGGCAAGAGCGCCAACGTGATCCTCTCCGACGCCGATCTCACCCGGGCGGTCAAGGTCGGGGTCGCGAACTGCTTCCTCAACTCCGGTCAGACCTGCACCGCCTGGACCCGGATGCTGGTGCACGAATCGCAGTACGACGAGGCAGTCGAGCTCGCGGCTGCCTCCGCGGCGGGCTACAGCACCGGCGATCCGTTCGACTCCGGCACCCGGCTCGGGCCACTCGTCTCCGGCGCCCAGCGCGACCGGGTCACGTCGTACATCGACAAGGGCGTCGCGGAAGGCGCGCGGCTGGTGACGGGCGGGACCGAGCGGCGTCATGACCGCGGTCACTTCGTCGAGCCGACGGTCTTCGCGGACGTCACGACCGACATGACGATCGCGCAGGAGGAGATCTTCGGCCCGGTCCTGTCGATCCTCCGGTACGCCGATGACGACGAGGCGCTGCGGATCGCCAACGATTCCGACTACGGTCTCGCCGGCGGCGTGTGGTCGGCCGACACCGACCGGGCGGTGGCGTTCGCCCGGCAGATCAACACCGGCCAGGTCGACATCAACGGTGGAGCGTTCAACCCGTCGGCGCCGTTCGGCGGCTACAAGCGCTCCGGTGTCGGCCGCGAGCTCGGCCGGTACGGCGTCGAGGAGTTCACCCAGACCAAGTCGCTGCAGCTCTGACAGATCGCGGTACGACGATCTGCATCAGCAGGCCGCGACTGTCGCGCGCGCCGTCACCTAGCCGTTCGACCTGACCTGCCAGGATCCGGTTGGCGGTCCACGCGCAGGCCAGCGCATCCAGCGCGTCGTCGACCGGCACCGGGACCGGAGCACGCGACAGCGCCTCGTCGATGCCGGGCAGCCATCGGCGCAGTGCGGCCACCCGCTCGCCGACGCCCGCTGCCGTCTTCTTGCTCGCCATCCGGCCCGCTCCGCCGAGCCGGCGGAACCCCAGCTCGGGATGCGCCTCGACGATGCGTGCCTGCAGATCCGGGGTGATGGCGGCGTCCACGTCCCTGACCTTGGGGACGATGCCGAACGCCTGCGCCGACATCGATGCACCACCTCGCTGCCGCAGCACCTCCCGCGCCTCGGCGTACGTCGCGCAGGCCAGCACCGGACGGGTTGGCGCCGCGAACACCGACGACCCGGCCGGGCCCAGCAACGCGCGTGCCTCGAGGTCGCATCGGCGTACGCCGTCCTGGGGCAGGCCGATCGGGATGTCGATCGCGGTCATCGCAGCCGCCACGGCGACGATGGCCGGCGCGTCAGCCAGCAGCCGCCACTCGACCTGACTGGAGGCGTCGACCAGCGCACCGACCCATCCGCCACGCCAGCCGTCGACCCCCAGCACCAATGGCCCATTGGTGGGCCTATCGCCCGACGCATGGGCCATTGGTGGCGCTGGGGGCCCACTGATGGGCCATTGGTGTGGCGGGACGTCGGTCACCTGTCACACTTTGCCGGTGAAGGTCTACATCGGTTCCGACCACGCCGGATTCGCGCTGAAGAACCGGCTTGTCACTCGGGTCGGGGAGCTCGGGCACGACCCGATCGACTGCGGCCCCGAGGTGTACGACGCCGAGGACGACTACCCGCCGTACTGCCTGCTGGTCGGGACCCGCGTCGTCGCGGACCCCGGCAGTCTCGGGATCGTCATCGGAGGCTCCGGCAACGGCGAGGCGATCGCAGCGAACAAGGTGAAAGGGGTGCGCTGCGCGGTCGCGTTCAGCGACGACACGGCGACCCTGGCCCGGCTGCACAACGACGCGAACGTCCTGAGCCTCGGGGCCCGCATGTACGACGAGGACGTCGCGGTTCACTACGCGGAGCTGTTTCTGGCGACCGCGTTCAGCGGCGCCGAGCGGCACGCGCGACGGATCGCGTTGCTCAGCGGCTACGAAGCGTCCGGGGTGCTGCCGCCCCGGGCGGAGGACCGGACCTCGTAGCCCTCGTCCGCGGGCTCCGAAGCGACCGGCCCCGGTTCAGGCTCGTCGTCGCGAGGCCGCGACACATCCCGCGCGCGCATCGCCTCGACCACCCCGACCTGCGACGACCCGTCGCGCCCGCCAGACTTCACCACGTCCGTCACTGTCGCAGATCGAGCTGAGGGTCGTCGTGCCAGAAGGTCATACCCTGCATCGGCTGGCCCGCCAGCAGACCGCCGACTTCGGCGGCCGCACAGTCCGGGCCTCGAGCCCGCAGGGCCGTTTCGTCGAGGGCGCCGCGCTGATTGACGGCCGGGTCATGACCCGAGCGACGGCCTACGGCAAGCACCTGTTCCAGCACTACGCCGGGCTCGCCGATGTGGTGCACGTCCACCTCGGCCTGTACGGCAAGTTCATCGCCGGCCCGCAACCGGCGCCGGCAGCCGTCGGCGCGCTCCGGCTTCGACTGGAAACCGACGAGGTGTACGCCGACCTGCGAGGGGCGACCGCCTGTGAGCTGCTCGACCCGCCCGGCGTCGACCGGCTGCTCGCCCGGCTCGGCCCCGATCCGTTGCGTCCCCGCGCCGACCCGGAGCGTGCCTGGGCCAAGCTCGCCCGCTCCCGTGCGCCGATCGCCACCGCGATGATGGACCAGGCGGTCGTGGCCGGGATCGGCAATGTCTTCCGCGCGGAGCTGCTGTTCCGTCACCGCCGCGACCCGTTCCGTCCCTGCCTCGATCTCGATCACGAGACCTGGTTCGAGATGTGGCGGGATCTGGTCGTCCTGATGCGCGCCGGGCTGCGCACCGGCCGGATCGTCACCACGTTGCCGGAGCATCGGTCGAGGCGCAGCGGGCCGGCCACCGCGGAGGATGCGCACTACGTCTACCGGCGTACCGGCCTGCCGTGCCGGGTCTGCGGTACGCCGATCCGAGCCCAGGAGCACGTCGGTCGGAACCTGTTCTGGTGTCCGGTGTGCCAGGTGGAGTGACCCGTAGGCTCAGCACATGCCGCGGGAGGGGATCGTGAGGCGGCGCGACGTCGTCAGCCGGGCTAGGCGTCGGCTGCGGCTGCTGACCGCGCCCGACACCGCTCGCGGCAGGTCACTCGCGCTCGTGAGCCTGATCGTGCTCACCGGGCTGGTCCTGGTGCTCAACGCGGTCGCCGGGCCAGCGGTCGCCTCCGCCCTGGCGGTCGTCATCCCGGTGGTCCTCGGCGGCCTGCTCCTCGACCCGGCCCGCCTGGTCATCGTGCTTCTCGCCGGGCTCGCCGCGCTGGTCGCCGAGAACCTCGGCGTCGGCAACAACGTCGTACACCCCGGCGCCTACGTCGTGTTCGGCATCTGCGCGGTCATCGCGATGCTGTTGGCCAATGACCGGCAACGGCTCGGGCTCTCCGCCGGACGTGGCGAGCAGATGCTGTTCGACCTCCGCGACCGGCTCCGCGAGCAGGGCGACCTGCCGGTACTCCCCGGGTCGTGGCGCACCGAGACCGTCCTGCAGTGGGCGGGCGGAGCGAGCTTCGGGGGCGACTTCTTCGTCTCGACCATGGTCGACCGGGGCCGCAGCGTCGAGCTGGTGATCGTCGACGTCTCGGGCAAGGGCGTCGATGCCGGCACCCGCGCGTTGATGCTCTCCGGCGCGCTCGGCGGTCTGCTCGGCGCGGTGCCGGCGCCGCAGTTCCTCGATGCCGCGAACTCCTACCTGCTACGCCAGGAGTGGGACGAGGGCTTCGCGACAGCGATGCACGTGACGATCGACCTGACGACCGGAAAGTTCCGGGTCGGCAACGCCGGTCACCTGCCAGCGGTGCACTACCGCGGCGGCACCGGTCGGTGGGAGGTCGTCGAGCCGCCGGGAACCGTGCTCGGCGTCGTGCGCGACGGTGACTTCGGGTCCGAAGAAGGCGTGCTCGGGCCGCACGACGCACTCCTGCTCTACACCGACGGCGTCGTCGAGATCCCGGGTCGCGACCTCGCGGTCGGCATCGACAAGCTGCTCGGCGCCGCCGAGCGGCTGCTGTCGCGCGGGTTCACTGGCGGAGCCGAGCGGCTGATCCGCGACGTCGCGCCCGTCGCGACGGACGACCGCGCCCTCATCCTGATCTGGCGAGAGTGACGCCCGGACGGGTACGTCGGCACCGGCCGATGCCACCACCTACGCTCGAGGCGTGACCTCATTGGCGCCGCTCACCATCGAGCGGTTCCTGACCACCTGGCGGTTCGACCCCTGGGCCACGCTGGCCGCCGTCGGGCTGTTGTCGGCGTACGCCGTCGGGGTGCTGCGGGCGAGGCGGCGCGGGATCGTCTGGCCGTGGTTCCGGGTGGCGGCCTTCGCCGTGCTCGGCGTCGGGTTGCTCGTGGTGGGGACCATGTCGTCACTGACCGTCTACTCGGAGGTGCTGCTGTGGCCGGCGGCGCTGCAGGTGACGCTGCTGCTGACCGTCGTACCGGTCGGGCTCGGGCTGGGCGACCCGCTGGGGCTGGTGACCGCAGGCCTGGGCACTGACGGCGCCGCGGCGTGGCGCAAGGGGCTCCATCATCCCGTCGTCCGGGTGCTCACCTATCCCGTCGTCGCCCCCCTGCTCGCCGTCGCCACCCAGTTCCTCGTGTTCTTCACCGGCTATCTCGGCGCGGCGCAGCGCAGCACGACGGTCATGAACCTCATGGAGCTGCAGCTGGTCGTGACCGGCTGCCTGTTCGCGTTGCCAGTGCTCGGGTTCGAGGTGCTGCCGCGCTGGTGCACGCAACCGGTTCGGATGGGCCTGGCCAGTTTCGACGGGTTGATCGACGCGATCCCGGGCATCGCCGTGATGACGAGCGCCACGCTGGTCGCCGGTGGCTACTACGGCACCGTGACCCGCGACTGGGGCCCCAGCCCGAGCTGGGACCAGACGATCGCCGGCGGCCTGATGATCACGGTGGCGGAGGTCGTCGCCATCCCGTTCGTGGCGATCATCTACCGGGCTTGGATCCGCGAGGACGCCAGCAATGCCGCGATCATGGACCACCAGCTCGACGTCGCGGAGGAGCGGCGGGTGCTGCAGGCCGCCGACAGCGATGGTCCAGTCGCGGACCTGCCCTGGTGGGAGATCGACCCGGGTCCGCTGGCGGACCGGGCGGCGAGGTACGGCTGGCGCGAAAACGACTCACCCTGACAACCAGCCCGTTTGGCAGCGCATCGACGTGCGACACGACATGATGCCCGCCGGATGAGTTGACAGGGGAGTCATGAGTTTCAGAGCTGTTCGTCACATCGCGGCCGTCGTTGGGGTCTCCGCCGCGGTCGCGACCCTGCCGTCGGCAGCTGCGGTGGCCGGCGCGGCAACCGCTGGCCACCTCCGGCCCGCCGGGCAGGCTCGGAATCACGACACCTTCAACCTGCCGGCCGGGCAGCCGCAGTCGGCCGCCCAGCAGCTGGTCACGGCAGTGGCGTCCGCTCCGGACGCGGCGGCGGCGGGCCGCGTGTGGCTGCGCCGCGAGGCCCAGGCGGCGCTGACCCAGTTCGCACCGAACGCCACCGTCGCATCGTCGTCCTCGGGCGCGGCAGCGGGTAACCCGCTGGAACTGCTGGAGGAGATCCTCACCCCTGCCGGCGACCTCACCGGCAACGGGCACCGTGACGTGGTCGACACCAGGGTGTCGGGGAGCGACTCCACCATCGCGATCACGGCTCGAGATGCCACCACCGGCAGCAGAGTGTGGCGACGCGTCTCGCACGGCCTGAACCGCCAGGTCCTCCCGCTGAGCGTCAGTCGGGTCGGTCGGTCCGGCAAGCCGGGACTGCTGGTCGTGAAAGAGACCGTCCGATCGTTCGATCACGGCAACGCGCTGCGTGTTGCGGAGTCCGTCCAGGCCTGGCGCGGGAAGACCGGCAAGACGTTGTGGACCTCCCGGCCGGTCGTGGGGACGTTGACGTTCTCGGGCGACAACCTGATCTTCCATAACGTCCCGTCGACGCCGCAGGCGTTCCAGGCGCTGCCGGCCCGACCGCTGGACGTCCTGCTGTCCACCACCTCCTTCTCGCTCGCGTTGTCGGGGCCGTCCCTGCCCAACACGGCAGCCGCCACGTTGGTGTCGGGACGAACCGGTCGCAGCCGTGCGCCGTACCCGGTCCTGACATCGCCGCTGTTCCCCCCGACCTTCCAGGTGTTCGGCGACCTCAGCGGTGATGGCCTCGACGACGTCGTCGGGGTGTCGGCTCGGCAGTCATCCGCCGTCGTCACGGCCTTCAAGGGAGACACCGGCCGCAGGCTCTGGTCGCGCGGGCATGGCATCGACCCGTTCGCGTTCGCGGTTCCGGTGGGCCGGGTCTCCGGCGGCCGCGTCGGTGACGTCGCGACCGAGGGATTCATCGACTCGCTGCTCCGCGGCAGCACGGGCAAGATCCTGTGGACGCGGCCCGGCGGCGACCTGATCCCGCTGCGTGCTCAGCGCCACGGCCGACCAGGCCTGGTGGCGCTCGCAACCGAGTTCGGGCAGGGCTCGCTCCTCACGCGCAGCCACACGTCGTACACCCGAGGGATCGACATCCGGGCCATCACCGCGAAGAACCACGTCGCCTGGCATCGCCGCGTGAAAGCGAGCGTTCACACGACGGCGAAGGAGAACTTCGGCAGCGCACAGGTGTATCCGATCGGTGTCGTCCGAGCCGGCGGTGCCAGCAGCATCGCCGTGCGCGCGTCGGTCACCTCCGGGCTCACCTACGTCAACACCGAGGGCGTCGATGAACGGGGCCACGGGAAGTTCCGGTCCGCCACGATCGGCTCTCCCGCTGCGGGAAGCCTGGTGCACGGGCGTGGCGTCGATCTGCTGCACACCACGGCCACTCCGGACGGCGTCGACCTGTCCGGGTACGACGGGGCGACGGGCCAACGCGTCATGCGGGTGCTCGTCCCGACCCCTGGCTTCGTGTCCAAGCCGCTCGCCTCGGGCATGCGAGCCACCGGACATGGCTGCAGTGACATCGCGCTGGGTGGGCTCTACACACACCACCGCGTCGTCGTCTACATGCTGTCCGGCTCGGGGGAACCGCTGTGGTCGCTGCAGTACGGCGAGGGACGCGCCGAGGGCGGCAAGCTGACCCACTTCCCGGCGCCGCGACACTTCTGCGCCGCCTGACCTGTCAGGGCGCTCGGCCCAAACGCACGCTCGAGCGTCCTGACAAGTTAGTGGGGGAGCAGCAGGCAGCTGTCGCCGAACTCGTGCCAGAGGTAGCCCTCGCGCAGCGCGGCGTCGTACGCCCGGGCCACGAGCCGGTGCCCCACAACGGCTTCCAGCAGCGACAGGTGCGAGGCGCCGGGCTCATGCCAGCCGCTGATGATCCCGTCGACGGCGTACGCCGGTCGCGCCGGGCCGAGCACCAGGTCGGTCCATCCGGTGCCCGGCCTCACCGTTCCGTCAGGGGCGGCGACTGACTCCAGCGCCCGCGTCACCGTCGTACCGACCGCCACTACCCGCCGACCGGCGCGACGGGCGACGTTGACCAGCTCGGCCGTCACGTCGGGCACCCGGTAGCGCTCGGGGAGCGGCGGTTCACCCGCATCGAGGGACGAGACGCCGCAGTGCAAGGTGATCGGCGCCATGACGACGCCCAGGCCCACCAGGCGAGTCACCAGGGAATGCGAGAACGGCCGCCCGGCGCTTGGCATCTCCGCGCTGCCCGGATCCGATGCGAACACCGTCTGGTACGCCGATAACGGCCAGGAGCCCTGGAGGTAGGAGTACCTGATCGGACGGCCGTGCGCCCACAGGTAGTCGACGACCTCGCCGTCGATGTCGACGCGGCAGCGCCAGAGCCGGCCGCCCACCGGCTCGAGTGTGGTCAGCGCAGCGCCGCCGGGGAGTGACAGCCGCTCACCGGCCTCGACGTCGCCGAGCGGGCCGGTCGCGCCGAACGCCGGCCGCAGCTCGACCAGCCAGCTGCCGTCGTCGAGACCGGTGGACAGATGCGCGACGGCGGCGCGGCCGTACGAGCGCCGGGCGGTCACGGCCGCGGCCAGCGTCAGGGACGTGTTGACCACCAGCAGGTCGCCCGGGCGCAAGAAGTCGCCGAGATCGGTGAACCTGCGGTGATGGATCTCGCCACCAGCCGCGGCCAGCAGCCGCACCTCGTCACGGGCCAGCCCGCGAGCCTCGGGCGGCTCGGTCGCCTCGGCTCCCGGCAGCAGGCGGAAGTCGATCGGAGGAGCGATAGCGGTCATCGGGCACCTGCCGAGGTGAGCAGGTCGCTGGCGCGATGTCGTACGCCCTCCGGATCGGACTCCACCAACCGCAGCAGCGACGGGACGACGCTCGCCGGCTCGGGCCGGTCACTGATGTCCTCACCGGGGAACGCCTGCTGATGCAGCTCCGTCCGCATGTCGCCCGGGTCGAAGGCGTGGACCGCCAGCTCCGGGTGCTCGGTGGCGAGGATCGCGGTCAGCTGGTCGAGGGCGGCCTTGGACGAGCCGTAACCGCCCCAACCGGGGTAGCTCTCGACGGCGGCATCCGAGCTGATCGTGATGACGGTCCCGCCACGGGCCGACAGGTCAGGTAGCAGCAGCTGGATCAACGCGAGCGGTGCGATCACGTTGGTCTCGAAGACCGCTCGCAGCTCGCTGATCGGGTAGGTCGCCAGCGACGGCTGCGGGCTGGGGCCAAGCCGGCTGGCATTCGCGATCACGAGGCTCACGTCGCCAAGTGCCCTGGCGGCGTCGACGAGGTGGGTCCGGTGGTCAGGGTCGGTGATGTCCCCGGGCACCCCGACGAACGACCCGGCTGGCAGCGTGCGGAGGGCCGCCTCGAGCTGCTCGGTACGTCGACCGTCGAGCGCGACTGCCCAGCCGCGCGCGGCTAGTGCCTGCGCCGTGGCGAGCCCGAGACCACGGGATCCGCCCGTGATCACGGCCACTGGCTGGCTTGCTCCATCGGGGAGATCTGATGTCCTTTGGTTCATGTCTGCAATACTCGAAGTTGAAGTGAACTTGAAGTCAAATCGGAGGTCGCTGTGAAGTCCGCGGATCTGCTGACCGTGACCGAAGTCGCAACCCGAAGCGGGTACGCCGCGTCCGCGCTTCGCTTCTACGAGGCGCAGGGCCTGATCTCCGCCAGCCGAAGCTCGGGCGGGCGTCGGCGCTACACCCGCAGCGTGTTGCGACGACTGGCGTTCATCCGAGCCGCACGCACGATCGGCCTGTCGCTCGACGAGGTGGCAGCGGCGCTCGCCGAGCTGCCCGACGGGCGGACCCCGACCCGCAGCGACTGGACGCGGCTGTCACGGAGCTGGCGGGCTCGCCTCGACGAGCAGATCGAAGCCCTCGAGAATCTGCGTGACGGCCTCGACTCGTGCATCGGCTGCGGCTGCCTGTCGCTGCGGCGCTGCGCCATCTCCAACCCGTCGGACGCGGTAGCGACGAGAGGGCCTGGCGCCCGGTTCCTGCCATCGAGGTTGCGGGAGCCGGAACCGGCCGCCCGGCCATAGAGTCCGCGGCATGAACGAGAACCATCAGCAGCTGTGCCCGAGCCCGGAGTGGGCAGGATTTCTTGCATACCGAGGTGCTGCCCTGGCTGGCCGAGCGCGCCGAGCTCGGTCCGGAGCTGCTCGAGGTCGGACCCGGCCCGGCGCGAGCACCGAGTGGCTCCGGCATCGGGTACGCCGGCTCGTGGCGGTCGAGATCGATCCGGTCGCCGCCGATCGGCTGCGCGAACGCTTCGCCGGGACCAACGTCGAGGTCGTCACCGGCGATGCGACGGACCTGCCCTTCGGGGACGGCAGCCTGGACTCGGCCGCTTCCTTCACGATGCTCCATCACGTGCCGACCGAGGCGCTCCAGGACGCGTTGCTCGCGGAGGTGGCTCGAGTGCTGCGGCCGGGCGGCGTCTTCATCGGCAACGACAGCATCCCGAGCGAGGACCTCGAGGCGTTCCACGAGGGGGACACCTACAACCCGATCGATCCGGCCGGTTTCCCCGCCCGGCTGCGCGACGCCGGGTTCGCCGACGTGACGGTGGAGCCCCGGGACTGGAAGGGCATGGCGTTCGTCGCGAGGACCGCTCCCTAGGATCGGCAGGTGATCTCCGAGATCTTCGACGCCACCGCTTGGGAACAGGTCCCCGGGTTCGAGCTGCGCGACATCACCTACCACCGGGCCCGTTCGTCCGGCACGGTGCGGGTCGCGTTCAACCGCCCGGAGGTGCGCAACGCCTTCCGTCCCGCCACCGTCGACGAGCTGGCGGCAGTGCTGGACCACGCCCGGCAGTCCTCGGACGTCGGCTGCGTGCTGCTCACCGGAAACGGCCCGTCCCCGAAGGACGGTGGCTGGGCGTTCTGCTCCGGAGGTGACCAGCGGATCCGCGGTCGTGACGGATATCGGTACGCCGCCGAGGAGACCGCCGCCAGCATCGACCCGGCCCGGGCGGGAAGGCTGCACATCCTCGAGGTGCAGCGGCTGATCCGGTTCATGCCGAAGATCGTCATCGCCGTCGTCCCCGGCTGGGCAGCGGGCGGCGGACACAGCCTGCACGTGGTCTGCGACCTGACCATCGCCAGCCGAGAGCACGCGCGGTTCAAGCAGACCGATGCCAAGGTCGCGAGCTTCGACGGCGGGTTCGGCTCGGCGTACCTGGCTCGCCAGGTGGGGCAGAAGTTCGCCCGCGAGATCTTCTTCCTCGGCGACGAGTACGACGCCGAGGCGGCGTACCGGATGGGGATGGTGAACGCCGTCGTCGCCCACGCCGACCTGGAGCCGACCGCGCTGGGCTGGGCCGAGAAGGTCAACGCGATGAGCCCGACTTCGGTGCGGATGCTGAAGTACGCCTTCAACGCGATCGACGACGGACTGGTCGGCCAGCAGCTGTTCGCCGGTGAGGCGACCCGGCTCGGCTACATGACCGACGAAGCCGCCGAAGGACGTGACGCGTTTCTCGAGCGCCGCGACCCGACTGGTCCGATTTCCCCTGGTACTTCTAAGACCGACGAGGAGGCTGCCATGCCCACACGTGACACCGCCTGGCCGGCAGGTACGCCGAACTGGGTGGACTACCCCGCCGCTGACATCGATGCCGCCAAGGACTTCTATGGCGCCGTGCTCGGCTGGACCTTCACCGAGGGTCAGCCCGAGTTCGGCGGCTACTGCATGCCTCGCCAACGGCAGGGCGGCGGCCGGGATGATGCCGCGGATGGATGAGACCACCCCGGCGGCCTGGACGACGTACTTCGCCACCGACGACGCGGCCGCGAGCCTGGCAGCCATCACCGACGGGGGCGGCACGGTCGTCGTCGGTCCGATGGCCGTCGGCCCGCAGGGCACCATGGCGGTCGCGCTGGATCCGGAGGGCAACGGCTTCGGCGTCTGGCAGGCCGGCGACTTCATCGGGGCCGAGATCTACAACGAGCCCGGCGGCTTGGTGTGGAACGACGCGGCCGTCGTCGACCCGGCGGCCGCTCAGACGTTCTACGGCTCAGTCTTCGGCTGGCGGTTCGACCGGATGGAGATGGACGGCGGGCCGCCGGACTACGCGACCTTCTCGACGAGGGCCGCCCGCTGGGCGGCATCTACCGCGGCGAAGCCGGTTCGACCGGCTGGGCGACCTGCTTCTCGGTCGGTTCGACGGACCAGGCCGTGGCCAGGGTCGAGAGCCAGGGTGGCAGTGTCGCGATGCCGCCAGTGGACATGCAGTTCGGACGTTTCGCGGCCGTAGTGGACCCCTGGGGTGGCAGGTTCACCGTGATGGCCGAGCCGGCCGCCTGAGGCTCCTAGGAACGCGCCCGGCAGCCACCTGCCTTAGGTGGCGCGGGGTAGGCAGAAAGCCGCGCCAAGATAGGAAAATCTTCTGATGTGGGGGGCCCGGACTCCGCCGTAACGTGCGGTCATGATCACGTTAGCGGCGATGACAGGGCTGGTCCTGCTACTGGTGGTCTTCGGGGCGGCCGCGTGGCGCGACGTGCTCCGGCAGACAGCGGCGTGGTCGCTGCAGCATCCGGATGTCAGGGTGCCGCTGCGGGACTGGGCGGCGAGGTACAGGATCCTCGCCGGCCCGGCGGGGCGTTGGACCGCGCTGGACGACCTGCAGCTCACGCGGTTGCTGCGCGAGCACGATTGACCGTGGCGTCCGGCGCGGCCATGATCGTGGCACTTACTTGGGGGGGACCATGACCGACTTTCCACCGCTGGGACATGTGGCACTTACCGTCCGCAGCTGCGACGCCAGTTCACCGTGGTACGAGGGCCTCTTCGGCTCGGCTCCGGCGCTGGACGAGGACACCGGGCCATGGCGGCACGTCGTGTTCGCCCTACCCGGCGGATCGCTGATCGGGATCCACGAGCACCCGGGCAAGACCGACTCGGAGGACCGGTTCAGCGAGTACCGGGTCGGGCTGGACCACGTCGGCTTCCACTGTGCTACCCGCGCCGACCTGCAGACGTGGGCCGAGCACCTGGACCGGCTCGGCTACGCGCACGGCGACATCGTCGATGCCAGCTACGGATCGGGCCTGTCGTTCCGCGACCCGGATGGAAACGCGCTGGAGTTCTTCGCACCACCGAACACCTAGCCTGCGCTGGCCGGTGGCCGGCCTCGCCGGGGGAGCGGGCCGGCCCGCTTCGGCATCCGGCCGGCATCAGTCAGTGCCCGCCGCAGCAGCATGTCGATGTGCGCGTTGAGGCTGCGGAACTCGTCGGCGGCCCACTGGGCGAGCGCGTCGTGGACCGCCGGATCGATGCGCAGCAGGACCGGCTTGCGTTCCTGGGTCACTAGTAGAGCGACCCCGCGTTGACGATCGGTGACGCCGGTTGGTCTCCGCACAGCACGACCATCAGGTTGCTGACCATGGCTGCCTTCCGTTCCTCGTCAAGCTCGACGATGTTGCCCTCTGCGAGTCGGGTGAGTGCCATCTCGACCATGCCGACCGCACCGTCGACGATGCGGGACCGAGCGGCCACGACCGCGTTGGCTTGCTGTCGCCGCAGCATCGCCTGGGCGATCTCCTGGGCGTAGGCGAGGTGGCTGATCCGGACCTCGACGATCTCGACGCCCGCGATCTGCACCCGCTGGGCGACCTCCTGGGCCAGCTCACCGGCGACCACGTCGGTCGAGCCCCGAAGGGATGGTTCCTGGTCGTCGGCATCGTCGTACGGGTGGGTGGTCGCTACGTGTCGCAGGGCCGACTCGGCCTGGACCTTGATGAAGGCGAGGTAGTCGTCCACCGCGTAGGTCGCCCGTGAGGTGTCGGCGACCTGCCAGACGACGATCGCCGCAATCTCGACCGGATTTCCCTCGGCGTCGTTCACCTTGAGGTGGCCGGTCTCGAAGTTGCGCACCCGGACGCTGACGTTCCGGCGCACGGTGAGGGGCGTGACCCACACCAACCCGGACTGGCGCACGGTTCCGACGTACCTGCCGAAGAACTGGACGACGCGGGTCTGCCCGGGCTGTACGACGACGAGCGAGGCCAGGATGATCACGCCGACGACGATCGTGATGCTGGCGAACCCGGGTGCCGAGGCTCTGGAGGATTGCGAAAGAAAGGCCGGCGCAGACCAACACAATGAGTACGCCGAACCACCCGTTGATCGCCCAGGCCGGCCGTTCCTCGATGACGACTCGGGTTCCCTCATGGCCTACCGGTTGTGCGTCTTGCAGCGGTGTGGGGGTGGCATGCTCATGGCCGGCTCCTGATCGAAGGAAAGTGATATCTAATAGATATCACTTTGCCTGGCCCGTGGCAACGGAATACTCCGGACGCAGCAGCGTCGGCGGGCGATCGCCTGCGGCGCCTAGTCACATCTCGGCATCTTGACCCCGCCGACTCGATTGGGGGTCCGTTAGCTGCCGAAGAAGACACCGACGCATCAGGTTTGACGGCACACGGGGTGAACAGTCCATGCGCAAATCGGTAAATCCGTTCGGCCGAGGGCTGCACCGTGCCGTCGCCGTGACCGTCGTGAGCTCGACGCTGTTCCTCGGTGCCGCCGCGCCTGCGCAGGCGAGTCTGCCGGGGCAGCGCCGCAACGGCACCGGCCAAGGCCAGTTCGGGCGGTCCCGTCGGCGGTCTGCTCGGAGGCCTGCTGGGTGTGGTCGGCGGCGTGGTGGGTGGCGTGGTGGGCGTGGTCACCACCGCGGCCGACACGACCCTGGGCCTGCTCACCGGTGCTGACTGGGGATACTCCAGCGGCCAGACCACGATGACCCAGGTCAACCAGACGGTGGGTGCCACGAGCCTGCACAAGGCAGGAGTCACCGGAAAGGGTGTCGGCGTCGCGCTCGTCGACACCGGGGTGGTGCCGGTTGCCGGGTTGACGTCGGGCAACGTCGTGAATGGCCCCGATCTCTCGCTCGACAACTCCTCGCTCAGCTTGGGTCATCTCGACGGTTTCGGTCACGGCACCCACATGGCGGGCATCATCGCCGGGAACGACGGGACGTCGAGCGGGTTCACCGGTGTCGCGCCCGGCGCGACGTTGGTCAACATCAAGACCGGCGCCTCCAGCGGTGCGGTTGACGTCAGCCAGGTCATCGCCGGCATCGACTGGGTCGTGCAGCACCACAGCGATCCCGGGCTCAACATTCGGGTCATCAACCTGTCCTATGGCACCAACGGGACACAGGCCTACACCAGCGACCCGCTCGCCGCGGCCGTGGAGCGGGCCTGGCGCGCCGGCATCGTCGTCGTCGTCGCAGGCGGCAACAGCGGCAGCGACCAACCGTCGCTCGACAACCCCGCCACCGACCCCTACGTCATCGCAGTCGGCGCGGACGACACCAATGGCACCAGCAGCAGCCTCGACGACACGGTCCCGACCTTCTCCTCGCAAGGCTCGAGCACCCGCCACGTCGATCTCGTCGCGCCCGGCCAATCGATCGTCTCGCTGCGGGACCCCGGCTCCGTCATCGACACGGAGTACCCGAAGGCGGTCGTCGACACCCGTTACTTCAAGGGCAGCGGCACCTCCCAAGCAGCCGCCGTCGTCTCCGGTGCGGTGGCGCTGCTCCTGCAGGAGCGTCCGTCGCTGACACCCGACCAGGTCAAGGCGCTGCTGGTCGACACCGCGTCCCCCATGCCGAAGGCCTCGGTGAGAAGCCGTGGTGCGGGCCTGCTCAACGTGGCCGCTGCCAGCGTTGCGCCGGTCGGTGCAGCCAAGCAGACCTGGCCGACCTCGACCGGCCTCGGCAGTCTCGAGGCAGCGCGGGGCAGTGACCACATCTCCGACAACAACGTGGACCTGACCGGCGAGCAGGATGTCTTCGGCTCGCCCTGGTCCGCAGCGGGCTGGCCCGCTGCCAGCAGCTCTGGCTCGACCTGGGCTGGCGGTCTGTTCCACGGCTCGGTCTGGGCCGGCGCCTGCTGGTGTGGCGTCTCCTGGACCGCCCGCACCTGGTCAGATGCCAGCTGGGGAGGCTCCGACTGGGCGGGCGTCCCGTGGCTCAGTCACAGCTGGTCCGCCGAGGCAGTGGTCGAGCCACAGCTGGAGCGGGAGCGGCTGGGTCAGTCACAGCTGGTCGAGTCATTCCTGGTCGGGTAGCAGCTGGTGAACGGGTCGCCGGCCTCGGCGGCGCGGCGTGCCTGGGGCATGACCTTGGTGCTGGGCGCAATCGCGGTTGCCCTCAGCTTCCTGGTGCTCCACCTGCCGTGGTCGGCAGGCAAACAACGGCACCCTTCCCTTGCTCGGCCTGGTGGTCGGCTTCGCTGTCGCTGAGGCCTGCGTCGCTCACCTCACCGTCGGTCGGCAAGCCCATTCGTTTGCCTTCAGCGAGATCCCGTTCATCGTCGGCCTGTTCTACTTCTCGCCCGCGCACCTGGTCCTTGCCCGTGTCGTCGGCACCGCACTGGCGCTGGTCGTCGTACGACGGCAGGCACCGATGAAGGTCGGGTTCAACCTCGCGCAGTACACCCTTGGCTCGCTCGTCGCCGTCGCGGTCTGGCACCTGGTGGCCGGCGTCCACCCGGATCCGGCCCTCGCCGCATTGGCTGCGCTGGCCGCGACCCTTGCGATGTCGGCGTTGTCTGGTGATCGCCCTGCACGTCGTGCTCGCGCTGGTTGGAACGCCTCGGCGTCCCGGCGCGTCAGTGCGGGCCATCGTCACGGGCCTGGTCACTGCCGCTGCGAACACGTCCCTGGCGCTGGTGGCCATCAACGTCGCTCGCGTCGACTGGTGGCTATTGCTGCCGGTCACTGTCATCGCTGGGTTTCTGGCGCTGGCGCAACGCTCGCACGTGCACCTGCAGCGCCGACACGACTCCCTCCAACGTCTCAACAGCGTGTCTCGGGGACTGGGGCACGACCTGCAGGCGGACTCGATCGTCGCCGATATGCTCAGCGGTGCCGTCAACGTCCTGGACGGGGTCACCGCTGAGTTCGCGCCCGGCGATGCCGGTACGACGGAGCCGGTCCTGCGGTTTGACGGCAAGACGACGACTCGGTCGCCAGGGAGCAGGAGCCGGACGACGCGCCGCCGCCCGCCCCACGCCGCTCGCTGTGGGCGCGCGGCACCCATTCCCGGCTCAGCGTTCCGTTGACCGCAAACGGACGGGTGCTCGGACAGCTCAGCGTCGAGAGCAACCCGGCCTTGCGGGGCTTCGGTGCAGACGAGGCGGACTTGCTCGACGCGTTGGCGCAACAAGCAAGTGGAGCCCTCGCCAACGGTCAGCTCGCGGACCAGCTCCGTCGTCAGCTCGAGGAGAACAAGTATCTCGCGACGCACGACTCACTGACCGGTCTCGCCAACCGGTTCAGCTTCGAGTGCAAGACGACGGCGTTGATCCGTGCCGGCCGCCCCGCCGCCGTACTGCTCTTCGACCTCGATCGCTTCAAGGAGGTCAACGACACGCTGGGCCACGCCAGCGGGCGACGCGTTGCTGCAGGACGCCGGCGCCCGGCTGAGCGCAGCGATCCCGGGCGCGGTCTGCATCGCGCGTCTCGGCGGTGACGAGTTCACGGTGCTGTTGGCAACCGGCGACGCCGATGACCGCAGTCGAGGCAGCCCAGGCAGCGAGACGCGCACTGCTGCAGCCACTCGACGTGCGCTCGGTTCCGGTCAGTGTCGACGCGTCCGTCGGCATCGCGCTCGCCCCCGCCCACGGCGCTGACTGCGACGACTTGCTGCGGTACGCCGATGTCGCGATGTACGTCGCCAAGCAGGGCCGCGGTGCCGTTGAGCTCTACCGGCCCGACAACGACCACAACGACGCAGTCAGACTCTCGCTGGTCTCAGATCTGCGCGAGGCGATCGAGCATCGCCACCTGACGGTCGCCTACCAGCCCAAGGTCGCGCTGGGCGGTGACGGCACCTGCTGCAGCGTCGAGGCGTTGGTGCGCTGGAACCACCCGACGCGCGGGGCGGTCCCACCCGACCTGTTCATCCCGGTGGCAGAGCAGACCGCCGTCATCCTCGACCTGACCGACTATGTGCTCGACGCCGCGTTGCAGCAGTGCCGGATCTGGCTGGACGACGGCTTGGACATGTCCGTGGCCGTGAACCTCTCGCCGCGGGTGCTGCGTGATCCCTCCTTCACCGAGCGGCTGGTCGCGATGCTTGCCGAGCATCGGATCCCCGCTCCTCGGCTGATCCTCGAGATCACCGAGAGCGCCGTGATGGCCGATGTCACGCACACCGTCGGAGTGTTGTGGGCCCTGCGGCAGGTCGGGGTCCGGCTCGCGATCGATGACCTCGGGGTGGGTCACTCGTCGCTTGCCTACCTCAAGCGGCTGCCCGTGAACGAGGTGAAGATCGACAAGTCCTTCGTGATGACGATGACCGACGACCCGGCGGACGACGCGATCGTCTGTGCCGTCATCGGGCTCGCCCATCGGCTCGGGATGAGCGTCGTCGCCGAGGGCGTCGAAACCAAGCTGGCGCGCGACCGCCTGGTCGAGATCGGTTGCGACGTGGCACAGGGGTATTGGTACAGCCGGCCGGTTCCGGCCGCCGAGATCCGCCCGTTCTTCCTCGCCGAGCGTGGCGAGCGGGCCGAGCGCCACGCGGCGCCGGGGCTCCGGGTCGCCCGCTAGCGAGCGCCTCGGGCGGCACTATCGTCTGACGCGTGACCTCCACACCCTCCGGTGGCGATCGCCCGTGGGGATTCAGGACGCGCGCCGTTCACGCCGGCAGCCGTCCCGACCCGACGACCGGTGCCCGGGCGGTTCCCATCTACCAGACCACCAGCTTCGTGTTCGAGGACGCGGCGGATGCAGCCGACCTGTTCGCACTGCAGAAGTACGGCAATATCTACACGCGGATCGCGAACCCCACTGTCGCCGCCTTCGAGGAGCGGATCGCGAGCCTGGAAGGTGGCATCGGGGCGGTAGCGACCTCGAGCGGGCAAGCCGCGGAGCTGCTGACGTTCACCGCGCTCGCAGGAGCCGGCGACCACATCGTCGCCAGCGCAGCACTGTACGGCGGAACCTTCACCTTGCTCGACGTCTCGCTCCGCCGACTGGGCATCGAGACGACGTTTGTCGCCGCCGACGACCCCGAGGCGTTTCACAACGCGATCAGGCCGGAAACCAAGGCCGTCTACACGGAGATCATTTCCAACCCTTCCGGGGTGGTCGCCGACCTCGAGCGCCTCTCAGTAGTCGCGCACGTGGCCGGCGTCCCGCTGGTCGTCGACGCCACTCTGGCAACGCCGTACCTATGTCGGCCGATCGAGCACGGCGTCGACATCGTCGTCCACTCCGCGACCAAGTTCATCGGTGGCCACGGCACCTCGCTCGGCGGTGCCATCGTGGACTCGGGCCGCTTCGACTGGGGCAACGGCAAGTTCCCAGCGATGACCGAGCCGGTCGACAGCTACGGCGGCTTGCGGTTCTGGGACAACTTCGGGGAGTACGGCTTCTGCACCAAGCTGCGGGTCGAGCAGCTGCGTGACTTCGGCACCAGCCTCTCTCCCTTCAACGCCTTCCTGCTGTTGCAGGGTCTGGAGACCCTGGCGCTTCGGATGGAAGCCCATGTCGCCAACGCCCGGGTCGTCGCGGAGCACCTGCAGCAGCACCCGCTCGTCTCGTGGGTGTCCTATGCCGGCGCACCCGACTCGCCGTCCCAGGCACTGGCCGACCGCTACCTGCCGAAGGGTGCGGGGGCGGTGCTGTCCTTCGGTGTCACCGGCGGCCGGTCGGCCGGTCGGGCCTTCATCGAGTCGCTCGAGCTGTGCAGCCACCTTGCCAACGTCGGTGACACGCGGACCCTGGTCATCCATCCGGCGTCGACCACGCACCAGCAGCTCTCGGACGACGCGCTGAGGTCAGCCGGCGTGCCGCCCGACCTGATCCGGATCAGCGTCGGGCTCGAGGACGTGGACGACATCCTCTGGGACATCGACCAGGCGTTGGAACGAGCGACGGCGCAACGCGATGAGTGACTGGCATCCGCCGTCGGCGCAGGAGCGGCTCCGGATCATCCGTCGCAGTTCCACCGTTGCGCTGGTGGGCGCGTCGTCGAACTCCGCACGCGCTAGCTACTTCGTGGCGACGTACCTGTTGAGCTCCAGCACCGACTTCACCGTGTGGTTGGTCAATCCGCGGGAGACCGGGATCCTGGGACAGTCCGGTGTACGACGACCTGGCCTCCCTGCCCGGCCGCCCCGACATCGTCGACGTGTTCCGACGACCATCCGACCTGCCGGCGGTGGCGGAGGAGGCGGTCTCGGTCGGTGCCGGAACGTTCTGGTCGCAGCTTGGGCTGCACAGCGACGAGGCGGTCCACATCGCGCACGGCGCGGGGCTCGACGTCGTCACCAACCGGTGCCTGAAGATCGAGCACGCGCGGTTCGCCGGCGGCCTGCACCTCGCCGGTTTCGACACCGGCGTCATCTCGTCGCGCCGAACGCTCTGATCCGGCGTCGCCGCCTAGTCTGGGCCGCATGCGACGGCATAGCTGTGTGAGCATTCTGGTGACCCAGTCGACCGGCTTCGCGCTGGGCGTGACCGGTCTGGCTTCGCCGGCGGCGGGTGTCGCGCCGGTGACGCATCCGGCATCCGCGGTCCAGGGCTACTCGCAGCTGCCCGACTTCGGGAACCCTGCCGGCCGCGCCTATGTCCCGCCCGCCGGCCGCGCGGTTCCGACGCGGCGGCCTACCACGGTCATCGGCAGGGGTACGCCGGCACGCTGCACGTCCAAGGCGGTGGTCCGGGCGGTGGCCAAGGGCGGGGTGATCAGGTTCAACTGCGGCCCGAAGCCGATCACGATCACGATGCACGCGACCGCAAAGGTCGAGAACACCAGCCACCGCATCGTCCTCGACGGCGGGGGCAAGGTCACGCTCAGCGGCAACGGGAAGCGCCGGATCCTCTACCAGAACACGTGTGACAAGCGCCGCACCTGGACCACCTCCCACTGCCAGAACCAGCGCTGGCCGGCTCTCGTCGTACAGAACCTGACGTTCACGCGGGGGAACTCCACGGTCCACCAGAACGAAACGGGGACGTACGGCGGCGGGGCGATCTTCGATCTTGGCGGCCAGCTGAAGGTCGTGAACTCGCGCTTCATCGACAACCGGTGCTACCGCGTCGGTCCCGACCTCGGCGGCGCGGCGATCCGCGCTCTGGAGCAGTGGCACAACCGACCGATCTACATCACGAAGGACACGTTCCGAGGCGGACGGTGCTCGAACGGGAGCGCGCTGAGCAGCATCGGCGTCTCCTGGGTGGTGACCAACAGCCTCATGACGAACAACCGAGCTATCGGTCACGGCGCCAACCCTCCCAGCAAGGGGTCGCCGGGAGGCGGCAGCGGCGGAGCCATCTACATGGACGGCGATCGGATGTCGCTGCGGATCGCCGGGACCACGATGCGCAACAACCACGCTCGCGAAGGTGGCGGAGCCATCTTCTTCGTGAGCGACAACAACACCGGCTCGCTCACCATCCGAAACTCCACGCTGCACCACAACCCGAGCACGGGTTTCTGGACCAGGCCGTATCCCGGGATCTTCTTCCAGAGCGCCGGCCACCACCCCAAGGTGATCCACTCGACGATCAACTGAAGCGCTCGACACGCGGCCGATGTCCTTGGCGGCGCAAGGTTGGCGACCCACTATGAACTCGTTCGATCGAACTCGTTCGATCACCGACCGATGAGTGGGAGCTTCCCCGTGCCGCGTGCCGCAGCCAAGTCCGCAAGTCCTGCCACCAAAGCGACGCCGCGGTCGACCGTGCGACAGCGGGCCGGAGCCGCGCTCCTCGAGTCGAGTGTGGTCGAGTCGGCGCTGGACCGGATCCTGGTCAAGCGGCTCCGTCCACTCAAGGCAGAGGCGACCGCCAGTCGAAAAGCTTTCGAGCTGCAGGTCACCCTGCGGGTGGAGGCCGAAGCTCGTGCCACCCGACTCGAGCAAGAGGCGCGGGCGCTGCGGGTCCAGGTGCAGTCGCTCGAAGAGGAGCTATCCGCAGCACAGCTGCGCCGGACCGGCTGGTTCCGTCGCCGCACGGTACCAGCCCGCGAACCCAGGAAGCCTGACTGATCGCCTCGTCGTACTCCGTGGGTATTTTGTAACCTCCCGTCCCCTCTTCATCCACAGCGCGCACATCAGCGCGCCGTGGAATCACCAGGGGGCACATATGAGGTCGACGACGTTGCGTGGGGCAGCGGTAGCACTCGGAATACTGAGCGCCGCAGCCGTCACGGCGATAGCAGTACCGACAGCTGCGCAGGCAGCGACGGGCCAGCCGACGGTCAGATCGGTGGCCGCCAGCTTCAGTCCGGTCTCGGGCGCGACCAAGGTCACGATCCGCGGAAGCCACTTCACCCAGGTGCGATCGGTCAGCTTCGGCGGCGTCCGCGGCACCGGACTCCACGTGCTGTCCGCGAAGAAGCTCGTCGTGACCGCCCCGGCGCACTACGCGTCCCGTGTCAACGTGCGCGTCACCACCGACGCAGGCACTTCTCGCAAGTCCGCGCATGATCGGTTCTACTACCTGATCGAGCGCCACATCGCCGGCGGCGCCAATCACACCTGTCAGGTCACGGCGACCGGAACGGTTCGATGCTGGGGCTACAACGGCTACGGTCAGCTCGGCAACGGCACCACCACGGACAGCACAACCGCGGTGCGGGTGTCCGGCCTGACGCACGTGGTCTCCGTGGCGGCGGGCTCCTACCACTCGTGCGCCCTGCGGTCGACCGGAGCGGTGTACTGCTGGGGTGACAACGTCGTCGGCGGCCTGGGCAACGGGACGACGACGAACAGCCCGACACCGGTTCGGGTTCAGGGGCTCGGTCGGGCGCTGTCCATCGCGTCAGGGGCGTACCACTCCTGCGCGGTCGTCGTCGGCAAGCGGGCAAAGTGCTGGGGCTACAACGGTTACGGCCAGCTCGGGAACGGCGGTACGACGAACGCCCTCGTCGCCACCGCAGTGCCGGTGAAAAAGGTCATCGACGTGGATGGCGGCTACGGGTTCACCTGCCTGGTGCGCGTCAACGGCACGGTCGACTGCATGGGGGACAACTCCGACCATCAGCTGGGCGACGGAACCACCACCGCCTCCACGACTCCGGACCGAACCCTCTGCCTCAAGCACATCACTTCGATCTCCTCCGGTGACTACTCGTCGTGTGCGGTGACCGCCGCGAAGAATGTGTTCTGCTGGGGTTACAACGTCCTCGGCCAGCTGGGCGACGGTACGACTACTGCGGTCGCGCACCCGGTGCGAGTTACCAGCCTCAGCAACGTCAAGCAGGTGGCGGTCGGCGGGTACCACGCCTGCGCACTCGTCGGCACGAACGTGCAGTGCTGGGGCTACAACGTGGTGGGCGAGCTCGGCAACGGCACCACGACGTCCGACATCGACGCCGATCGGGCGTGACCAGCCTGCGCAAGGTGGCCACCATCGCCGTCGGACAGATACCACTCCTCGCGATCCGTACCAACGGTGCGTTCGGAGCTGGGGGTACAACAGCTCGGGCCAGCTCGGCAACGGGACCACGACGAACAGCTCGGTGCCGGTTCCGGTTTTGTGAGAACACCCGCCGGTCCTCGTCGGACGGTTGCGTCCGACGAGGACCGGCGACGTGCGCGTCAGATGCGTCCTGTTGCCGCCGTGGCGACGTAGGACGACGTGCGGCTACTCCGAGTCGAAGCGCACCGTGACGCGCTCGCCGCGCGCATACACGCCGGTCGCCTCGGCTTGCGGGTTGTCGCGTAGCAGGCTGCCCCAGTCGGCGATCTTGGTCGAGAGTGAAGCCGTAGGCGCGGAACATGACCCGCAGGCCGGCGAAGTTCGGCTTGCCGCCCAGCACCTTGTCGCCGTAGGAGTACCGGTCGGGTACGGCGTTTCGCTGCTTGCTCGCGTCCTCGGAGCGCAGCTGGACCAGCGGGCCCTTGCCCCGAGCGATGACCGAGGTGTCCACGATCACGTGCTGGGGATTCAGCCGACGGATGAGGCTCAGCAGCTCGTTGTAGCGGAGCGTGTGGTAGAGGAAACCAAGGCACATGATCACGTCGACGTCGAACGACTGTGTCGCCATCACATCGAAGATGTCGCCGCAGATGAACTCATACGTGCCGGGGTCCACGCCGTACTTGTCGAACGTCGCTGCGGCGTTGTCGGTGAGCTCCTGCTTCGCCTCGATACCCACCACATGGGCGGCGCCGGCCTTCAGGGCCGCGAAGGACCAGCGACCGTCGTGGCTCGCGATGTCGAGGACGCGAGCCCCCTGCAGGATGTCCTCGTTCTCCCCGATGATCGCCTCGTAGCGCAGGTTCAGTCGACCCGGCTGGGGCGTCGTCTGGCTGGTCTCGTAGAAGGCCGGATAGTCGTCGAAGAACATCCTGGCGTGCCGGGTGCCGGGAGCGGACTTGGGCTCCAGCCGAGCGGCCACCGCGGGCCTGAGCGGTGCCGGTCGTGCCGGCGGTGTCGGCGGTGTCGGCGGCGGCTGGCTGGCGCGGAATCGCATCTCGCTCCTCACTGCGGTCGTCGCGGCGCCTCAGGGGGTATGCGCGGAGCAACCTTACGTGAGCCTTGACAGTTCGCTGATCGGCTCCTGGGCATCATGCGGTCACCGGCCAGCTGCCGGGCTCACGGGTCCTGGAGGAGCCCGAGCACGTTGCCGTCGGGGTCGGAGAAGGTGGCGACCCGGCGGCCGCCACCGACCTCGTGTGGGGCCTCCTTCACGGTGGCGCCGGCGGCGGTTACCTCGGCCAGCTTGGCCTCGAGATCCTGGACCTCCCAGTAGGTCACCGGCGAGGCCATGCCCTGCGCCGCTCCGCCCGGCACCAGTCCGATGTGCTGGCCACCGGCGTCGAAGCCGACGTAGTAGGACTCGTCGGCAACTGGTTGCACGCCGAGCAGCGCGGCGTACACCGGCTTTGCAGCCGCCAGGTCGGACACCGGATGCAGCACGGTCTTGATGCCCTGGGTGGAATCCTCGGTCATGGTTCGCTCCTGAGGTCATGGGCTCATCGGCCCGATCTGTCTCGTCAGGAGTATGACGATGGCGAGCCGGCGGATGTGACGGCGATTCACGAACTCGGGGAACGAGACCCGTCTCGACGATTCAGGTAGCGACCGAGCTGAGCAAGCCCGACGGGACCGACGATCCAGAGCACCCAGCCAAACCTGGTGGCGAAGAACACTGGAATCGATAGGCCGAAGCCGACGATCACCCCGTAACAGGGCCAGTACGCAGCGGAGATGTCGGCGGTGTCCAGCTCGGGCCGATAGAGCCGCTGCGAGACCATGCGCCGCCCAATCACCAGGATCGCGGTATTGCTCAGCACCTCGAGCACGGCGTAGAAGCCAAACCGATAGGCATGAGTGACCAGGGTCTGCGGCCCGTTTGGGCGCAGCACCTGGGTCGCAAACGGGATCAGGATGATCGTGAGCAACCAGAGCATGTTGACGGCCTGCATGCGCTGGTCGTTGCGGGCTGCGAATCCCCAGACTCGACGGTGTTGCGACCAGGCAACGGCGATGATGAGGAAGCTGGTGAGGAACGCCAGGTAGTCGCCGTGGTTGTGGCGTACCGACGCCCAGAAGGCGTGCGACGTGCCACCCACCGGCACTGGAAGCTCGATCGCGAGCAACGTGATGGCGATGGCAGCGACGGCGTCGGAGAACAGCAGGAGCCGGCCCGGCGTAGCCGTCCCGTCGGCTCGCACCTGATCCACTCGGCTCATCCTGCACCATGCGCTGCGGGTGGCGGGGCGTGCCGACTGACAGACTCTCGGCCCGTGACTAGTTCCCTCGCCGTCATTGCCATCGACGCAGTAAACGCCCAGGCGGTTGCCGAGTTCTGGTGCGGCGTACTGGGCTGGGTAGTGCTCAAAGAAGACGAGGACGTCGTGAGCATCGGCCCCGCGGCAGGCAGCGGGCCAACCATCGATGTGTGCGTGGTCCCGGAGGGCAAGACGGTCAAGAACCGGTTGCATTTCGACCTTCGCGCAGCTGGGGTCGGACGACGGGCTGAGCTCCAACGACTGCTCGACCTGGGCGCGAAGCCCGTCAACGTCGGGCAACGGCGCGATGTGAGCTGGGACGTTCTCGCCGACCCGGAGGGCAACGAGTTCTGCCTGCTCGGTCGACCCACTACGTCGGCAGGAGGTTGACCGCCCTGGCGATGACGAGGACACCCAGCATTAAGGACACCGCAGCCTCTGCCGTCATCAGCAGCTTCGACCAGTGCTTGATGGCCGACACGTCCGACGGTCCGAGGGAGGTGGCCGTCGCGAAGGACATGTGGAGGTAGTCGATCAAGGCTGGATACCAACCGGCCGGAACCAGCTCGGGATTGGCCATCTCGGGAAACACGAAAGCCGGCAGTTTGCTCGTGCGATTCGCCCGTTCGGCTGGGCCGCCCTGGTCGAGATCCCAGTACCAAAGGCCGAACGCGATGACGTTGATCAGCCAGATGGCGGCGCCACTACCGAGCAGCCGATCACCCGAGCCCAGCTTGGCGTTGATGATGATCAACCGGACCAGATGGATCGCACTCCCCGCGTTGACGATGGAGATGAAGGCGATCAGCAGACCGTTCACGACGCGCAGCCAGGCATCCCGCTTGTCGATCCGACCGGGATCGCCGATCACGAGGACGAGCAGCAGCCCGATCACGACGGTCGGGTAGATCCAGGCCGCTCCGATCGAGCGCACCGAGGGCGGCAACGTCGCGTGGAGCACCTCGGCGGCGATGACAGCGATCGCCATGGCCCACCGGGGTTCGCCGATGTGGTGGGCGGCGGCCGTGGCGTCTGTCGCGCCCGGCCCGGTGCTCATTCCGTCAACCACCACGCCCACACCATGGTGCGGATCTCCCGAGGAGGAGATCGTCCTCGTCGAATGATCCGGGCACTCCGTGCGGCAAAACGGACGCAGCGGCACCGAAACTGTCCGATTTGCCGCACCAAGTCGTGTCGATCAGAGCGGGCGACCGGGATCGAACCGGCATGGCCAGCTTGGAAGGCTGGGGCTCTACCATTGAGCTACGCCCGCGGGGCGATGGTTGCCGGGACCGTAGGATCCTAGCGACGCCTCGGGGCGTAGCGTAGTGGCTAGCGCGCCTGCTTTGGGAGCAGGAGATCGGGAGTTCGAGTCTCCCCGCCCCGACGAGACCGGACGGCAGCCGAGCCCCCGGCGATCCCAGTACCAGGAGAGTTGCAGTCCCGCGATGAAGAGCGCCGTCGAGACTCTCGGTCCCACCCGCGTCAAGCTGACCGTCGAGGTGCCCTTCGACGACCTGAGACCCGCTGTCGATGCGGCGTACCGCAAGGTCGGCCAGCAGGTCCGGGTCAAGGGCTTCCGGCCTGGCAAGGTGCCGCCGCGCATCGTCGACCAGTACGTCGGCAGAGGCGCCGTGCTCGAGGAGGCCGTGAACGAGGCGCTCCCCGGCCTCTACGGCAACGCGGTCCGTGAGCAGGAGCTCGACACGCTCGGCCACCCCGAGATCGAGGTCACCCAGTTCACCGACGGCGACGAGCTGATCTTCTCCGCCGAGGTCGACGTCCGGCCCACCCTCGAGCTGCCCGACTACGACGCCCTACCGATCAGCGTCGACGACGCCGAGGTCGACGAGGTCGCGGTCGAGGAGCAGCTCGGCGGGTTGCGCGACCGGTTCGCGACCTTGGCCGGCGTGGAACGAGCCGCTGCCAGCGGCGACTACGTCTCGATCGACCTGTCCGCGACGATCGACGGCGAGCCGGTCGAGGACGCGACCGCCGACAGCCTCTCCTACGAGGTCGGGAGCGACTCGCTGGTCCAGGGTCTGGACGACGCCATCGTCGGCCTGTCCGTGGGGGAGTCGAAGGAGTTCGAGACCCAGCTCCGGTCCGGCGACCACGGCGGCGAGACCGCCGTCGCGACCGTGACGGTGCAAGGCGTCAAGGAGAAGCACGTTCCCGAGCTCGACGACGACTTCGCGCAGACCGCGAGCGAGTTCGACACCATCGATGAGCTCAAGGCCGACGTCCGGTCCCGGCTGGAGCGGATGAAGCTGCTCGAGCAGGGCATGCAGGCCCGCGACAAGGTGATCGAGACGCTGCTCGAGCGTATCGAGGTCCCGGTCCCGGAGCATGTCCTGAGCGACGAGCTCGCCTACCGCAACCAGCAGCTCGACCAGCAGCTCGCCTCGGCGGGTCTCGACAAGGCGGTGTACGCCGAGTCCGAGGGCAAGACGGTCGAGGAGCTCGACGAGGAGGTCGCGGAGAACTCCCGGCAGGCGATCAAGTCGCAGTTCGTGCTCGACGCGATCGCCCGCAAGGAGGAGCTCGGCGTCGCCGAGGCCGAGCTCACCGACCAGATCGTTCGCCGAGCCCAGCAGGCCGGCATGCGCCCCGATGCCTACGCCCAGCAGGTCGTGTCGCAGGGCCAGCTGCCCGCCCTGATGGGTGAGGTGCTCCGCGGCAAGGCGCTGGCGCTGCTCATGGACAAGGCGACGATCACCGACGCGTCCGGCCGGCCGGTTGACCTCGAGGCGCTCAACCCGTCGCCGAGCGAGCTCGACGAGCTCGGCCTGGATGCCGAGGCGGACGTGACGGATGAGCCGGTCGAGGTTGCGGCGCCGGACGCTGAGGCGGATTCCACCGACGCCGAGACTCCCCCTGCAGAGGACACCGTCGCGCCCTGAGCGAACAGCGGCCCGGCACGGGCGGTTTCGGCGTACCTGCGGGCTAGTGTCGAGTGCATGACTGACGCACTCTCAGGGGGTCCGGCCATGCGTGGCGGCGGCTCCGGGCTCAACCTCAACGACTCGGTCTACGAGCGGTTGCTTCGCGAGCGGATCGTGTTCCTGGGCAGCCAGGTCGACGACCCGATCGCCAACCAGATCTGCGCCCAGCTGCTGCTGCTGTCCGCGGAGGATCCTGAGCGCGACATCTTCCTCTACATCAACTCGCCCGGCGGCTCGATCAGCGCCGGCATGGCGATCTACGACACGATGGAGTTCATCTCCAACGACGTCGCCACCGTCGGGATCGGGCTCGCGGCCAGCATGGGTCAGTTCCTGCTCTGCGCAGGCCAGAAGGGCAAGCGGTACGCCACCCCGCACGCGCGGATCATGATGCACCAGCCGTCCGGCGGTCTCGGCGGTACCGCGAGCGACATCGCGATCCAGGCCGAGCAGATGCTCTACACCAAGAAGACGATGCAGGAGCAGATCGCGTTCCACACCGGCCAGACCGTGGAGCAGATCGAGAAGGACTCCGACCGCGACCGCTGGTTCACCGCGGATGAGGCGCTCGACTACGGGTTCGTCGACCACGTGGTCTCCCGAGCCGCACAGGTGCCGAGCGAAGGCTCGGTCTCCTGACATGACGAACTCCAGGGAGACCCAGATGAGCACACCGATGGCGCCGCAGAGCCGCTACATCCTGCCCAGCTTCACCGAGCGGACCAGCTACGGCTTCAAGGAGCTCTCGCCGTACACCAAGCTGTTCGAGGAGCGGATCATCTTCCTCGGCGTCCAGATCGACGACGCGTCGGCGGACGACGTGATGGCGCAGCTGCTTTGCCTGGAGTCGATGGACCCCGACCGCGACATCTCGATCTACATCAACTCACCTGGCGGGTCATTCACGGCGCTCACCGCGATCTACGACTGCATGCAGTTCGTGCGGCCGGAGATCCAGACCGTCTGCCTCGGCCAGGCGGCGTCGGCGGCGGCCGTGCTGCTCGGGGCCGGTACGGCGGGCAAGCGCCTCGCACTGCCGAACTCCCGGATCCTCATCCACCAGCCCTACAGCGAGGGCGGCGGCCAGGGCAGCGACATCGAGATCCAGGCCCGCGAGATCCTGCGGATGCGGGCACTGCTCGAGTCGATGATCGCCCACCACACCGGACGCAGCCCAGAGCAGGTGAAGACCGACATCGAGCGGGACAAGATCCTCACCGCGGACGAGGCGGTCGAGTACGGCCTGGTCGACGAGGTCATCCGCAGCCGCAAGCTCACCGCGGTCCCGACCCCGAAGAGCTGACGGGACGCTAGGCCAGCCCCGGGTCGGGGCTGCGCTCGCCGCCGTCCCAGTTCGCGGCCTTGATCCGGTCCAGCGAGAAGACCTGGCCCAATGTCGCCCACTGGTTGCGGCCCAGCCGCGCGAGTGGCGCCACCCGCTCGGGGTCCGGCCGCCCGTCTGCGGCGAGACAGTCCCGAGCGAGCGCGATCCGGATCACCTCGCCGAAGACCATCACGGACCCGCCGATGACGTGCTCGCCGGCGACCCGGCACTCCATGGCGATCGGTGCGCCGGCGACCCGGGGCGGACGCACCGACAGGCTCGGCTCCCGGGCGACGTCGGCGGCGTCGAACTCGCTCACGTGGCCGGCGAAGTCCGTGGCCGAGTCGTTCATCACCCGCGCCTGGTGCTCGGCGCCGATGTTGAGCACGAACTCTCCCGTAGCGCGCACGTTACGCAGCGTGTCCTTCGTCCCGATCGACACGAAGCACACGGTGAGCGGGTCGATCCCGGCCACCGTGTTGAACGAGTGCGGCGCGACGTTGTCGACACCGTCGGCGTCGACGGTGGACACCCAGGCGATCGGGCGCGGGATCAGGCAGGTCGTCATCAGGGCGTACGCCGGTCCGACGTCGAGGTCGGCGATGGCGATCTCAAGGCGATCTTTGCTCATGTGGCCCAGCCTCCCCGCCGATGACTCTCACAACCGTGCTCGACACGCTCGACGCCCGACGAGCCACATCAGCCGGAGAGGCCACAGATGACGGTCCGGCGAGGTACCGTCGTACGAGGTCGTCGGCACCCTGCCGACACTCCGACCGGAGAGCGGCCGACGAGCGGGACCGAGAGCACTGTGCGGAGGAGATCAGGTGGCACGCATCGGTGACGGTGGCGACCTGCTCAAGTGCTCGTTCTGTGGAAAGAGCCAGAAGCAGGTCAAGAAGCTCATCGCCGGCCCAGGCGTGTACATCTGCGACGAGTGCATCGACCTGTGTAACGAGATCATCGAAGAGGAGCTCACCGAGTCCTCGGACGTCTCGTTCGACTCGTTGCCCAAGCCGCGTGAGATCTACGAGTTCCTCGACGGTTACGTGATCGGCCAGGACAACGCGAAGAAGACGCTGTCCGTGGCGGTCTACAACCACTACAAGCGGGTGCAGGCCGGTTCGACCGACAAGGAGCCCGTCGAGCTCGCCAAGTCCAACATCATGCTGCTCGGCCCGACCGGCTGCGGCAAGACGCTGCTCGCCCAGACCCTGGCCAAGATGCTCAACGTGCCGTTCGCCATCGCCGACGCCACCGCGCTCACCGAGGCCGGGTACGTCGGTGAGGACGTCGAGAACATCCTGCTCAAGCTGATCCAGTCCGCCGACTACGACGTCAAGAAGGCCGAGACCGGGATCATCTACATCGACGAGATCGACAAGATCGCCCGCAAGAGCGAGAACCCGTCGATCACCCGTGACGTCTCCGGTGAGGGTGTCCAGCAGGCGCTGCTGAAGATTCTCGAGGGCACGACCGCGAGCGTTCCGCCGCAAGGTGGCCGCAAGCACCCGCACCAGGAGTTCATCCAGATCGACACGACGAACGTGCTGTTCATCGTGGGTGGCGCCTTCGCCGGGCTCGACCAGGTGATCCAGTCCCGCGTGGGCAAGAAGGGCATCGGCTTCGCCGCCGAGCTGCGGACAGCGCGCGACCTCGAACGGCGACACGTTCCGCGAGGTCATGCCAGAGGACCTGCTCAAGTACGGCATGATCCCCGAGTTCATCGGCCGGCTCCCGGTCATCACCAGCGTCGAGAACCTCGACCGCGAGGCGCTGATCCGGATCCTGACGGAGCCGAAGAACGCGCTGGTCCGGCAGTACAAGCGGCTGTTCGACCTCGACGGCGTGGAGCTGGAGTTCACCGAAGACTCGCTGGAGGCGATCGCCGACCTGGCGATCCTG
>CAWBLI010000009.1:0-140056 GCA_963789615.1 uncultured Actinomycetota bacterium
GGACAGCCGAGAGCTGTTCACGCTCTCCATCCGCGCGATGGAGTCGAGTGAGGTCGACCTGCGGCCCAGCGGGTTGCGGGCTCTGTTGGTGCTCGACGAGCTCGGCACCTGCACGTTGGGGGAGCTCGCCGAGCAGCTCGCGCTCAGCCAGTCCGCGACCAGCCGGATGGTGGACAAGCTGGTCCTGCGCAAGCTGATCAACCGGCGTACCGCCTCGCATGACCGCCGGCAGGTGTCGTTGACCGCCACGGGGGCCGGGCGGCGCGCAACCGCTGACCTGGTCCGCCGGAGGCAGGAGGCGATCTCGGCCGCGATGTCCTTGATGGACGACGTGTCCCGGGAGCAGCTCCGACTCGGCCTGCAGGCGTTTGCCGTTGTCGCGCGAGCTTCCCGCCCGGTGCCGATCAAGTCCGGCTGAGAGTCAGTGCAGGATGTTCACTGCCCGAGACACCACAAGAGCCAGCGTCGACAGCGCCACGGCCGACTGGACCGCCATCAGACCCTTGGCCCAGCGCGACATCGGCATCGTGTCGGTGGGGCTGAACGCGGTGGCGTTCGTGAATGAGACGTACAGGTAGTCGACGAAGTAGGGCTCCCAGTCCGGGTGCGTGACGTCGGGGCTGGCCATCTGCGGGAACAGGAAGTCCGGGTGCGGGCGCTCACCGGCGGCGCGGGAGAACGGTCCACCACGGTCGAACTCCCAGTACCACAACGCGAATGCCACGACGTTGGTGACGTAGATCGCTGCCCCGCTCCCGAACAGGGCCGTCGGGTCGTTGGACCCTTTCCCGATGAGGATGTCGTGGATCAGCAGGACCGCCGACACCACGTTGGCGACGGTCATCAGGGCGATCAGCGTGCGGCTGGCCCATCGCGCCACGACGTGGTCCCGAAGCATCCGCACTGGGTTGAACAGCGTGAGACCGATGAGCAGCGCCGCCTCGACCCCGGGCAACAGCCACCTCGGGTGGATTCCCAGTCGGTCCGGCAGCAGCGCCTGCAGCACGATGGCCGTCGTGATCGCCAGCGCGACCGGCAGCCGCGGCTCGCCTACGGTACGGCGACGCCAGGCAGGAATCGGCCGGCGTACGACGACGACCGGCTTACCTAGCAGCTTGGGATCGACACGCACTGACCCGACGGGCAGGTTCAGGTGCTCGTCGTCTGGCGTCGACATGTCAGCAGTCTCCCAGCCGCCACGCGTTTGACGGTGCAGACGCCGGCCGTGCTGAGGTCAGCGTTCGGAACCGCCCCATCGCAAGCTTGGTGCCGCGTTCACCTGGGCGAGCCCACTGATGTCAGTCGCGGCGATCAGGGCCAGCTCCCGTTCCTCGGATCGGGCCAGCCCTTCGGCACTCCAGCTGGTGATCCGCGCCGGGGTGGGTGCGCTGACGGCATCCGCCGCGAACGCCTGCGAAACCGCGTCCCCGAGCATCCGGGCGAGCCGGGCGTGGTCGTCCCGGACCTGCCCGAGTGTCCTGCCGGCGGAAGGCTCGCGGTCGAGGTCCAGAACCAGCGCATCGACCTGGTCGGTGAGCAGCTGGTAGGCCTCCGCACGCTCGGGGCCGGACTCGGTGGGCGACTCTATGCTGTCGATCCGCCCGCGCCGTCGGATCATGACGCCTCGGACCCGTCGAGCGCGGCTGAGCTCGAGTCGGGCCACGACGTCGCGGTGGCAAGCCGGGCCACGACAGCTTCCGCCTCCGGCTCGGCGACGGCGGCAGGAATCACCAGCAGTCTCAGCCGGTCGAAGGTGGTGTGGCCGAGGGTGACGACGTGTGGATCGAGAGTGTGGAACCATCCCAGCCGGACCAGCCGACCAGCCAGCCGGATCCGGCGCGGCTGGACGGCGCCCCAGGCGTCGATGCTGAGAGAGACCCGAACGACCGGACCACCCAGCTTCTGGGCTATCACCGGCAGGAGCTCGCGCAGCTCGGCTTCCGCGTCAGACGTGCGTGGCCACCATGCGCCTGCCCACCCATCGTCACCGGACGGCGCCCACAGCAGCCGGCACCCGGCGCCGCTCAGGTTGGCCGGCGACCAGCTCCCCGCGGGACGGTCCACCGGCGCTGTAGGACGGTCTGCGACTACGCTCATGAGCCGCTCGCCGGTATCGGGTCGCGGCCCGGGCAGATGCACCCGCGCTGCAACGCACCCGAGATCGTCGCTCGGCAGTACCGCGCCGCTACCAGATCGTGACCGGAGTCGGGGTGCCCGCACGGGCAGGTGCCCTCGGGCGCGGCCTGCAGGCCCGGATTCCCAGTCATCATCTCGGTCATACGGATCGCCGCCTTCAGGCAGTTGCGAAGCGGCGAGGGAGCACAAGGTCCGGACAGACCCAGGCGCGCTGGGAGCCTCAGTGTTGCACGGTGCAGGGTGCCCGGTGATGGTTGCCCGTCTCAGGCGTCCGGCGGAGTCACCGTGATCGTTGCGGGGCCGATGTCGCCACGCACCACACCCTCTGCCACATCGGTGAGCTTGAAGTTGTGGTTACGCGCATGCCGCCGCAGCGCGATGAAGGCCACATCCATGCTCACGCCGTTGCGCTCCGCGAGGACGCCCTTCGCCTGCTCGATGAGGACCCGGCTGTTGAGGGCATACTGCAGCTGCTCGGCCACCATGGTGCTGCGGTGAGAAGACCGCCGCTGCAGGATGCCGATCGTCGCGACATCGGCCAGCGCCTGAGCCAGCCGCCGCTCCTCCGTCGAGATCGGGTCGACCCGGTTGTCGAACAGGTTCAGGCCGCCGATCGTCTGGTCCCGCAGCCGCAACGGAAGCGGCGACGACGGAGCGGAACCCGGCAGCCGGGCCACGGCGAACGAAGCGGGGCCAGCGCGCCCGTCGAGGTCGAGATCGGCGCTGATCACGGCACGCCGCCTCGCACACAGTCCAGGCACGGGCCTTCGTTGTTCTGCAGCTGGAAGATCTCGAGCAGCCGGGTCTCCTCGCTCGAGGACGCGACGACCGCGAGGTTGCCGCTGCTGGTCGTTGAGCAACAGCCCGGCCGCGGCAACGTCCAGCAAGTCGATGCAGGCCATGACCAGCTGGTCGAGCAGGTCGACGACGTCATAGTCGTCAACCAGGGTGTCAGCCAGCATGACGAACGTCTCGGCCAGACCGCTGCTCGCGGCTGGACCGGTCACAAGGCTGGCCGGCGATGGTTCCTGAGTCGTCATCGGTCCTCCGGCGTGAAACGTAGCCGACGCTCCACGACGTCGATAGCGACGTCAAGCAGAGGCCGACCTTGGGCGAATGCGCGAGCGCGCAGCATGAGAAAGGCGTCCTCCGTCGGATACCGAGTTGCACCTGCACCATGCCGGTCGCCTGGTGCACCTGCAACTGGTACGCCGTCGAGTGTCAAGGTCGTCGGCGAACCTGGTCTCCACGCCGGAACCGAGCTGCAGCAGCGCGATTGCCGCCGCGTCAGCCGCCATCAGCGCGGCCGAGAGCTGATTGGCCTCGAGATCCCCGGCCTTGACGCGGTAGAGATCCATCGCGCCGACATTGATCACGCCGATCCGCAGCGGTAAAGCGAAGACGGCCTGGACGCCGGCTCCCGACGCGGCTTCCATGAACGCGGGCCACCGCTCGACCGCAACGTCGCCGGGTTGCGTCAAGTCAGGGATCAGGACCGGCACTCCGGACGTCACGGCGTCGATACAGGGCCCCTCGCCCAGGCTGAACTGCAACGCCTCGATCTGCGCCGACACGTCGTCGGTGGCGCAGACCACGCCGCGGTTCCCGGTCGAGGTCACCATGGAGATACCGCCTCCGCTGACCTGGAGCAGGTCCACGCACAACTGGCAGATCCGCTGGCATTGGGTGTTGTTGTCGGCGCTCGCCTCGGCCAAAAGCGCCGCCCAGCGATCCCGCTCATTCACGAATACCCGGGTGAGGTCGGCAGGCCACGAAGGGCGCCATCCGGTACCTCCTCCACAGCCTTCCACCGACGACCGACTCGAGGTTCAGAGTGCACCCTCCTACCGGATAAGGCGAGCGAGTCACGCTCAGCGCCAGCCGGATCGGCCTTGCGCGTAACGTGGAAGGCACTTCGCGAGCCCTGGGCTGTCCTGCAACCTGCATTCCGTGGCCCGTCCGATATCGAGACGGGTGAAACCCATGACGGTCACGACTGCCGAGTGTGTCGAACGGCCGGCCAGCGACTACGCCACGCTGATGGCGAGGATTCACCGAGCGCACCTGCTGGAACGCTCCGGTCTGTCCTATCTCCGGCGCGGGCTCGGGCTGTCCGCCATGGTCGTGGTCGGGCTGGTGGCCTTCGTGTGGGTCGGGGAGTCGTGGTGGCAGCTTGCGATAGCGGCGTACTTCGCCGTCGTCTTCGCGCAGATCGGCTTCCTCGGTCACGACGCCGGGCACCAACAGATCTTCCGCGCCAAGCGATGGAACGACCGCCTCGGTCTCGTGCTGTCGAACGCCGGCATCGGACTGAGTTACGGCTGGTGGGTCGACAAGCACAATCGTCACCACCGCCATCCCAACGAGGTGGGCCGCGACCCGGATGTGCAGCGCAACGTGCTGGCCTGGACCGCCGACCAGGCCGACCGGCAGACGTGGAGCGATCCGGTTCATCGCCAGGCACCAGGGCCTGTTCTTCTTCCCGCTCCTGCTGCTTGAAGGGATAAATCTTCACGTCGGAAGCGTGCGGGTGCTGATGGCCGACCCCGAAGCACGGCGCCGAGGTGGAGATCGCGCTGCTGGCGGGGCATGTCGTTGGCGGTGTGGCCCTGCTGCTGTTCGTGCTGACGCCCCTGCAGGCGCTCGCGTTCGTTGGAGTGCAGCAGGGACTGTTCGGGCTGTATCTCGGCTGCAGCTTCGCGCCGAACCACAAGGGGATGCCGCTGTACGAGGACGGCCAGTCCCCGGACTTCTTCCGCCGCCAGGTGCTGACCTCTCGGAACATGGCCGGCGGGCGCGCCCTCGGGGCGGTGTTCGGTGGGCTGAACTACCAGATCGAGCATCACCTGTTCCCCGAGCATGCCGAGCCGGAACCTGCGCCAGTGCCAGCCGATCGTCAGGGACTTCTGCGCTGAACGCGGTGTCCCGTACTGCGAGACCACGGTGCTTGCGTCCTACCGACGCGTGCTGCGCTATCTCAGCGGAATCCGTCCCGGCACCCAACCGGCGCCCACCGACGCCTGATCACCGCTGCAGGACCGAATCCTCACGGATCTGAGGGTCAACTCAGCGTGCGACACTGAGACATGGTGCGTCCGAACAAGTCGGCGTCGTGCTCCCGCACACCACTGTTCGATCCGAGGCGGCTGCCGTGAGCACCTGGCACCAGACGAAGTCGGCACGACCCGGCGCCGAGAAGGATCGGGTGCCGTCGCCGGCGCCGCCCCCACCTCCACGCTGGCGAGTGTGGCTGCTCCGATCGGCGTCGTCCTCACTATCCTGCTGCTGCTCCGGGCGGGTGGCAGCCGCATCCGCCCCCAAGACGTTCACCTACACGGTTTCGTCAACCAGGTGACCGACAACAGCGTCTCGACGGCGACGATCGACCCTAACGGGGAGGTGACGGGCAAGCTGAAGGACGGGCGGACGTACACGACCCAGATCCCGACGGCGCTGAACGACGACGCGCTCACGCCGTTGTTGATGGACCACAAGGTCACGGTGACCGGAAAGAAGACGGGCGGCGTCATCGCTGGGCAGCATCCTCGTGGCGCTGCTTCCGTTCCTGTTCCTCATCGGCATCTTCGTCTGGATCGGGCGGCAGAGCCGCCGGCAGCTCGGTGCGCTCGGCGGCATCGGAGGCGTGATGGGTGTCGGCCGTTCCAAGGCCAAGGTGTACGACGAGGAAAAGCCCACCACGAGGTTCACCGACATCGCGGGCTACGAGGGATCGAAACGCGAGGTCATGGAGGTGGTCGACTTCCTCAAGCAGCCCGAACGCTACGAAAAGGCCGGTGCGGTCGGGCCCAAGGGTGTGCTGATGGTCGGCCCACCCGGAACCGGCAAGACGTTGCTGGCCCGCGCCGTGGCGGGCGAGGCCGGCGTACCGTTCTTCGCGCTGACCGGCTCGAGCTTTGTCGAGATGTTCGTCGGGGTGGGCGCCGCTCGGGTCCGTGACTTGTTCGCTGATGCTCGAAAGCGCTCGCCCTCCATCATCTTCATCGACGAGATCGACGCCATCGGCGGCAAGCGGGGTCCCGGCGGTTTCGGTTCGAACGACGAGCGTGAGCAGACCCTCAACCAGCTGCTCTCCGAGATGGACGGTTTCGAAGCCGGGTCCAACGTCGTGGTGATGGCGGCGACGAACCGCGCCGAGATCCTCGACCCGGCCCTGCTGCGGCCTGGCCGCTTCGACCGGCAGGTCGAGATCCCGCTGCCCAACCAGCAGGAGCGGACCGCGATCCTCGCGATCCACGGGCAAGGGCAAGCAGCTCGCGCCGGACGTCGACCTCGACGCGATCTCGCGCGGTACGCCGGGCTTCTCCGGGGCCGACCTCGCGAACCTCGTGAACGAAGCGGCGATCAACGCGGTGCGCGCGGGTCGTGAGGTCATCAGCGCCGAGGACTTCGACAACGCCCGGGATCGGCTGCTGATCGGCCGCCGCGACGCCTCCAACGCGCTGCTGCCTGACGAGAAGTACTCGGTCGCGGTGCACGAGTCCGGGCACGCTCTGGTCGCCGTGTTGTCCGACCACACCGACCCGGTGGCGAAGGTGACGATCCTGCCTCGTGGAGCCGCGCTCGGCGTCACCGAGCAGCTGCCCGAGTCCGAGCGGCACCTCTACCAGGAGAACTACCTCACCGACTCGCTCGCGGTGCGCCTCGGTGGCCGCTCGGCCGAGATCCTTGTCCTCGGCCAGCCCTCGACCGGGGCGTCGAACGACCTCGAGTCGGCGACCGACCTCGCGACCCGGATGGTGCGGGAGTGGGGTTTCTCGCCGGACGTCGGACCGATCAGCTATGGCGCGGGCGGCCCGTCGCGGGACAACCCGTTCCAGGGCCGGCCGTACGCCGAGGAGACGCAGCGCGCCATCGACCGCGAGGTCGCCCGGCTGCTCCGCGAGGCGGAGACCCGGGCGACAACGTTGCTGTCGGACAACCGGGAGACGCTCGACCGGGTGGTCGACCTGCTCCTCGAGCGGGAGACGATCGACGGCAGCGAGCTGTTGGCGATCGCCGGGAAGCCGACGACGCGAGCAGCTATGACGGGCCTGGTGTCGCCAACCGGTCAGCCAGCCGGTCACTGACCGGCCACCGCACGTCACGCGCCCAGCCCAGCTTCTCGAACCACGAGATCAGCCGGGCCGAGGAGTCAAGCTGCCCGCGCTGCACGCCGTGACGCGCGCAGGTTGGATCGGAGTGATGCAGGTTGTGCCAGCTCTCCCCGCCGGAGAGCACGGCAAGGGGCCAGAAGTTCGTCGACTTGTCCTTGGTACGGAACGGACGACGGCCCGCGACGTGGCAAACCGAGTTGATGGCGAACGTGACATGGTGCAACAGGAAGATTCGCACCAACGACGCCCACAGCAGGGCGCTGCCCGCAGCTACCCATGATCCGCCGGTCACTGCGAAGGCGATCACCGGCGGCAGCGCCACCGACAGCACCACCCAGAGCGGGAACAGCGCGTGGATGCGGACCAGGTCCTGATCGGCGAGCAGGTCGGGCGCATACGCCGACTTCACCGCTTGTTCACGCTTGAACAGCCAACCGGTGTGAGCCCACCACAGGCCCTTGGTGAGGTTGCGGGCGCCATGACCGAAACGCCATGGCGAGTGGGGGTCGTCGGGACCATCGGAGTGCTGATGGTGCTTGCGGTGATCGGCGACCCAGCGGATCACGCCACCCTGGATGCCGAGTGAACCGGCGATCGCCAACGCGATCTTCAACGGCCGGGCGGCCTTGAAGGACCGGTGGGTGAACAGCCGGTGATACCCGACGGTGATGCCGTGCACCGGGACGTAGTAGAAACCGACGGCGAGCCCCACGGTCAGCCAGCTCATGCCGTGGCCGACGGCCGCCAGCGTGATCCCGGCGATCACCGCGAGGAACGGCACGATCACGAAGGCATAGAACGCCACGTGCTCCCACGTGGACCGGTATTCGATCTGATCGCGAAGCGGCGGCGAGCGCCGGTCACGGTTGTCGTGGCTGCCATGATCTCCGGTTCCCTTCGCCAACCCCGACCGGAGCCTAGTGGTCCGGCCTGGCGGGTTGCCGGGGTCGCGTCCGCCCTGTGGCGAGACGTACCGAAGCGTCCGATCTGGGCGGTGATTGTCGGTTTTCTCGGGACGAAGTCCATCTTGCCGGATATCCGTGACTACTGGTAAGGCGATTTTTTACCTAGTTTGACTCTTGCCGGTGACAAGGTCGTCACCGGCGGGAGGAGTTCATCATGTTGGTTCGCATCGCAGGCGTCGTCGTGCTCACGACCGCCCTGACCCTCGGGGCCACCACCCTGGCCACCACCTCGACACTCACGGACAGCGGCACCGGCACCACGGGGACGACGACCGGCACGACAACCGGTACGACGGGAACGACCGGAACAACGGGAACGACCCTGGTGGTCGAGCCAGCCGACCACAGTTGGTGCTGCTGACGAACAGCGAAAAGGAAGAAGGAAGTCCAGCCCGTCACCGGGGTGTGGTCACGACCCAACGCCGTGATCACACCCCACGGCGGCGAACCGGATGAGCGCTGTCAGGCAGGCTCGAGTGCCGACGCGATGTTCTGCGGCATCGTCAGTCCGGTCGCGGCAGCGGCGCTGCGGTAGGCGTTGCTCGCGCCGGCGAAGTCGCCGACCGCTTCGAACAGGCCACCGAGCTCGAGCCAGGTCTCAGCCGCCATCCGGTCGGCTCCGATGCCGGTGAGCAGGCCCACTGCGAGGCGGAAGTGCCGCTTCGCCGCGCTGCGGTCACCCGACGCGGCATCGGCCTGCCCGATGACGCAGTGCGCGGTGGCCTGCGCCGTGACCGCGACGCCCAGGCTGAGCTCCAGCACCGACTCCGCCAGCATTCGTGCCTCGTCGAGCTGCCCCTCCAAGGCATACGCACGTGCGAGCGCGACGTCGCATCGTGCGACGTCGGTCACGCTGGCGCTCGATCCGACCAGCTCCTTGCGGGCCCGCCGCAGGGTCCGGATCGCCTCACGCGTGTCAGGCGGCGTCAGCCGGGAGAGCATGACCCCGAGCTCGACGCGCAACCGGGCGAGGTTCCTGCCGTCCTGCTGCTCCGACAACAGGGCAAGTGCTCGGGTAGCGAGCAGGATCGCGTTCTCGACGCTTCCGCGTTCGGACTCCATGATGCTCGCGTTCCAGTACGCCGACGCCCGGGCGGCACTTGATCCCAGCGCATCCGCGGCCGTCACGGCCTCGCGGCACAGGTGAATGGCGTACGCCGTGTCCCCGCGCTCGTAGTAGGCGGCGGCCAGCGTGACCGAGAGCTGGATCGCCTCGTCCGAGCCGGCGAGACCGGCCGCGGTCAACGTCTGCAAACCGCGCTGCGCGGTCTCGCTGGCCTTGACCAGCTGACCGTCCTCCCGCAGGCAACGACTCAGCGCGATGATGCTCGCCGGCGTCCGCGGGTGCGGCGGGTCGATGAAGGCAACCGCGTTGAACTCCACGATGGCCTCGGCGTACCTGCCCAAGGCTTCGTGGAGCCGGCCCCGCAGGTAGCTGGCTTCCTGGACCCAGCGCTCCGGCAGCCGCGAGTCGCCCAGCTTGTCGCTGATCCGCCCGAGATACCGACTCGCGTCGGCAGCCTCGCCGGTCTCCAGGGCCAGCTCGACGTACTGCAGTCCGAGCCTCACCTCATCAACCAGCTGGGACGGCACACCCGTGATCAGGTACTCCGGCGTCGATGCCAGCCGCTCCGCGAACAGCTCGACCAACCGGCCGTCCGGTCGGCGCTGGCCGGCCTCGATCCGCGAGATGTAACCGATAGTGACGTCCTCACCGGCTACGGCTCCCTGGGTGAGGCCGAGGGACACCCGAAGCTCTCGCATCCGCCTGCCGAACTGCTCGAGATCCACGTGATGCAGCGCATCGCTGAGTTCGGTGTCCATGCAGGCGATTCTGCCGAACCATCCTCGGGCTGTCTCGCCATTCACCCCAATGGCCGTCTCGGAAACCGGACTACTCGGGGTGAACCGGACACCGCGCGTGCCTCGGTTTGCCAATCTCACCCAGACCCAGTCACACGGGCGAGCGTCTGGGTGTGAGCCTTCGCCATCCCGGCGTTCCGGAGCCGATGGTCTGCGGTAGCCCGGCCGGCCATCACGTCCTCGAGATAGCGCCGGTCGGCGGCCAGCCGAGCCTCACCATCGAACGTCGGCGCCCCGTGACCCGGTATCAGCACGGCCGCACGCCGCACATAGGGAGCGAGGGCGTCGAGACCGAGGACGTAGGCCTCGAGAGCATCCGGCGCCTCCGAGGGCAACGGAAGCTCGACGTCGGAGAGCATGTCCCCGGCCAGCAGCAGACTCCGCGCCGGCACCCAGGCCGCGGTGTGCCCCGGGCAGTGCGCGTCGTGCTCGATGAGCTCCACCTCTGGGCCGTCCCACGGCAACGTGGCGCCGGTGACGGCTACCAGCCGGCCGTACAGCGCCGCCAGCTCGGCGGGCCAACCGGGACCCAGCTCGGCCAGCCCCTGATCGCGCTCGAGGTCGGCCAACCGGACCGTCTCGGCCGACGCCCACCGCGGAACGTCACCGTACGACGGATGCCAGAGCACATGGTCGAAATGGCTGTGGGTGGCCAAGCCGGCCGTCGGCCGGCCGCCGAGCGCACGGATCTCGCGACCGAGCGAAGCGAGCTCATCGGCCTCCCAGGCCGGGTCGGCGAGCAGCATCCGGCCGCGAGGGCCGACGAGGACCGTGCTGTTCGTGCGGTCCCGGCGACTGGTGCTGACCCAGACGCCGTCGGCGACCTGCCGCAGCCGATACCGAGGATCCCGCGACAGGGCTACTCCGCCGTGACCGGAGTTGCCTCGGCCGCGACGACCTCGCGCCGGGTCTTGGTGCCGCTCGCCCAGAACGCCACCCCGATCAGCACGAAGACGACTACCGGGATGAGCTGGGTCCCGAAGTAGGTCCACCGCTCGGAGTGCGCCCAGCCGGACGGCGCGAAGTCCGACCCGAACCACGACGAACCAGCACCCGGCGCCATGATCTCGACGACGGTGATCGCGAGCAGGACCATGAGGACCGTCGTCCAGATCCGGTACGCCGGCATCCGGTAGGGCCGGGCGACGTCGGGGTGGCTCCGGCGCAGCTTCCACAGCGCCGGGTAGATCAACAGGTAGCTGATCAGCGTCGTCGAAATGGTGACACCGAGAACCGCGCCGAAGAACTTGGCGGCGTTCCCGTCGGTGAGCTGGTGGGCCAGCACCAGGACGAGGGTCGCGACGATCCCCGAGAAGATGTTCACCCGGACCGGCGTCCCCCATCGCTCGTTGATGACACCGAGGAACCGGGGGGCGGCACCGTCGTACCCGGAGACGGCGAGAGCGCGGTCGGAGCCCATGATCCAGGTGACACCGGAGGTCAGCAGGCAGACGACGAAGGTCAGTGCCGCGGCGTCGCCCAGAACCGCACCGGCGCCGGTCAGTGTCGGGACACCCGCGGTGACGTGGCCGCCGTACACCGTGAAGACCATCTGGATGGCGTCGACGAAGCCGCCGAAGTTGGTCACCTGACCGAGCGGCAGCACGAGCAGGATTCCCATGACCGGTACGGCGTAGAGCAGGAAACTCGCGACCGAGCTGCGCGCTATCGCGAACGGGATGTCTCGGGCCGGGTCCTTCATCTCCTCGCCGGCGCTGCTCGGCAGCTCGAAGCCGACGTAGTTGAACAACAGGACCGCGACGAGCCCGACGAATCCCGCCTGGGAAGGCTTGAAGCCGCCACTACCCAGACCATGAGCGCCGTGCTTCGCGGCGAAGATCAGCACCGACAAGGTAAAGAAGCCCAGCAGCAGGAAGCGGGCAAAGGCGCCGGCGGTCGGAAGCCACTTGCCGACGCTGAAGGACAGCACCGCCGCCAGCACCGAGATCCAGATGAACAACAGGCTGATGACGAAGAACATCGGCGAGGAGAAATCGTTGCCATGGTTGAAGAAAACTGAGAACGCGGTGACGCAGGAGATCGCGAGAGTGCCGCCGAGCCAGACCGGGTTTGTCACCCAGTACAGGAAGTTGTTGACGGCACCGGCGAGGTGTCCGAACGCCAGCCGCGTCCATAGGTAGGGGCCCCCTTCCTGCGGGAAGGCCGCACCAAGCTCGGCGAACAACAGGGCCTGTGGGATGAAGAAGATGATGGCGAAGATCACCATCCACGTGAATGCCTCGCCACCGCTCGAGGCCACCGACGCGATCGTGTCGACGCCGACGATCGTGCAAATGAGGAAGAACAGGATGTCGAAGCGGCCGAAGTGGCGCTTCAGCTTCGCGGTCTCGGTGCGGGCGGCGACGGTGAGGTTTCCGTCGAGGGCGAGCGTCACGCGGCCTCCGGGCTCGGTCGCCGGACCGCTGGGAAGCGCCGTGGGACGGCAGCTGACCGGGCGGTCAGGAGCACATCACATCGCTACTGGTTACCGCCATAGCTTGCGGCGACCAATGCTCACCGCTCGATGATCACGTTGGTGGCCTTGACCACCGCGATGGCCTGCACGCCGGCCTCGAGCTCCAGGTCGTCGGCCGCCTCGCGGCTCATCAGCGACACGATCCGGTGGTCACCGCACGACATCTCGACCTGAGCCATCACGCCGTCACGGACGACGGACACGACGACACCGGGGAGTCGGTTGCGGGCGCTGGACTTGCGGCGCGAGCCGCCTCGGGCCTGGAGCAACGCCGCCAGCTCGGACGCGGGCAGCATCCGCTGGTTGCCCTGCCGGACGAAGGTGACCCGGCCGTCCGCCTCCCACCGGCGCAGCGTGTCGATGCTCACGCCGACCGCCTTGGCCACCTCGCCGATGCGCAACAGGTCGTCCACGGCGCCTTACCTTAAGGGACCCGCTAGGCCGAATCTCTCGGCGTCACGAGCTGTCCGTCTCGGTAGCGAACCCCCCCGGTGATGCGAACCGTGAGCGACTCACCAACCTGCGGGCCCGGCAACGGCACCAGGGCCGACAGCCGACCGCCCTCGACGTCGAGCTCGGCGCGGGCACCGTCCTCTACCGGGATCAGCCGCGTCACGGTCGCGACCAGCTCACCCGCCGGGTCGACCTGGACGTGCACCGGGCGGGTCAACAGCTGATCCGGGCCCACCTGAAGCTCGCCCGTGAACCCCAGGAACCGCGCGACCTCAGGGGTCGGAGGCCGGTCGAGCACGTCGCGGGGAGGGCCGGCGGCCGCGATGCGGCCCGCGAGCAGCACGACCAACCGGTCGGCCAGCGCCCACGCCTCGGCGCGGTCGTGGACGACGACGACCACGGCGCCTGCGCTCCCCCGCAGCGCGATGGCGGCATCGTCGAGCAGCGCCGCCCGGGCGGCGTTGTCCAGCCCGGCGAACGGCTCGTCCAGCAACAACAGGTCGGGCTGGATCGCCACAGCGCGCGCCAGATGCACCCGCCGTCGCTCGCCGCCCGACAGTGTGGCTGCCGGACGGTCTGCGAGATGGTCGGCGCGCATGGCGGTGAGTGCCTCGACCGCCCGGGTACGCCGGGCCCGTCGGGGCGCGCCCGACCAGGCGAGGGCCAGCTCGACGTTGGCGCGTGCGCTTCGCCGCGCCAGGTCGGGCGATTGCAACGCAGCCGCCACCCGGCCGTTGCGCTGAATGGTTCCGGCCGATGGCTGCAGCAGGTTCGCGAGCGTCTCCAGCAGGGTGCTCTTCCCGGCGCCGTTCGGGCCCGAGCACCGCCACCACCTCGCCCGGGCTCACATCGAGATCGACGTCCTCGAGGATCCGACGGCTTCCGCGGTCGACGCTGAGGCCAACCGTCCGCAGCACCGCTGTCGAAGCCGTCACGACGAGGCCCGGAACCGGAAGCCGGTCTGGTCGCGTTGCTGCAGGAAGGTCAGCGCGGCGATGATGACGGTCATCAGGCCGAGCAGGACGATCCCGATCGCCACGGCCTCCGAGTAGTTGGCACCGGCGACCTGCGCGAGCGCCGCGCTGGCCAGCGTCTCGTCGCGGCCCTGGATGTTGCCGCCCACCAGGACGATCGCGCCCACCTCCGACAGCGCCGAACCGACCGTGGCGATGGCGGCGGTGATGACCCCGATCCGGGCCTCGCGCAGCGCGAGCCCCCACACCTGGACGGTTCCGGCGCCGAACGCCCGGGCCTGCGCGAGCAGCCCCACCGGAACGGCCTGCACCGCGGCGCTGGTGAGGGCGACGACGATCGGCGCGGCCAGCAGGGTCTGGGCCAGGTAGATCCCGTGCAGCGTGTAGATCAGGTGCAACCGACCCAGCGGAGCCGCCGGGAACATCAGCAGGTACAGCACCAGCCCGATCAGCACCGGTGGCAGGACGAAGCGCGACGTTGACGAGCACGAGGGCGATGCCGTCGGCCGCGGGAACCGACCCAGCCCCAGCGCGAGACCGAGCGGGACGCCCGAAGACCAACGCGATCGTCGTCGAGAAGAAGGCCACCTTGAGGGTGACCCAGGTGATCTGCCGCAGGTAAGGATCGCCCGTGATGATGAGGTGCCACGCCTGCCGGACGCCGTCCCACAGGAACTCCACTAGGGGCTCGCTGTGCCTGTGACATAGACCAGCTGACCGTTCGGGAGCCGATAGACGGTGCCCACCTTGGTGCCCTGCCCGACCGCGTGGGCGCCGGGCGACGGAAGCGTGTGGATCGTCTGGCCGGGCGAGATCTGGATGGTGCCTGGCGCGACCGGGTTGAGCCCGGTCTTCGTGATCGCCTTGGTGAGGTTGAGCGACGACAGCGCCGCGAGCAGGAACGCGACCGCGAGCACGATGCCGAGGTCGAAGAGGTTGACCAGGCCGTCGAGCGGGTCGCCGTTGCGGTCCTCGCGGCGCCGGGCATTCGGCGTCACCTGGATCATGGCGCGCCTCCGGCTCGTGAGACCGGTGTCGTCGGTGAGCACAGCCGCGACGTACTCGAGGTCGGAGAGGTCCTGGCCGTAGATCCGGTCGCGGTACAGCGTCACCGCGAACGCGACGCCGCCGATCAGCAAGCCCAGCACCGTGACGCTGAACGCCACCCGTAGGTCCTGGCTGAGCTCGTGGACGTTGCCGCGGGCCAGGCCATCGAGCGCCGGCGACAGCGGGATCAGGGTGCCCATCAGACCGAGCGCCGGGCCGGCCCGGACCAGCAGCCTGGTGCGGCCGAGCTTGCGTTGCGACGCGAAGTCGAAGTCGGCCAGCGCCTTCGCCAGCTCGGTGTCCGCGCCCGGGCGCACCGGCCTGGGCGGCGATGGTGGCGAGGGTGCCGGCCATGGCCGGGCTCCACGCGGCCTTCGACAGAGCGCGGCAACCGCCGACTCGTCACCCTCGTCGAGCGCGCGTCGCGCCAGTCTCGGCGGTGGTCGACAGCAGCGGAAAGCTCCGCCGTTGACGGGAGTGGAACTCAACGAGGAAGCCGCCGACCTCGACGATCACCGCCGCCAGGGCGAGCAACGCCAGGATGAGGACCGGAACCTCGAGGACCGACGCGACGTGGAAGATCGCCTCGTCGATGGCATGGGTCACGGCAGCGACACTATCGACGCCGCAGCGTCAACCAACCACGCTCCCGAGCAATCCCGACTCCCAGCAGCAGCAGAACGGCCCCGACGTAGATCGGTATGACACCGGGGCTCCAGCTCGTGGCGTCAGCGGTCGCCGACAGCGCGGAGTCCGACACGATCGCCGACTCGCTGGCCGCCGCACTCAGTGACACCGGTTGTCCCGCGCCGATCACCTGGCCGCTGACGAATGCCAGCTGGTCGCCGCCGCCGTTTGCGATCAGCGGTTGTTGACCGGAGAGCCGGGCACCGAGGCGGGTCGCGATCGACGGACCGAGGGCCAGCTGACCCAGCCCCGGAAACTTCGCGTGCCGGTGGTTGTGGGCGCCCCGGCCGGGCGTCGCCGGTGCGCTCGTGACCGGGTGCGGAGTAGCGGAGTGGGTCGGTGACGGCGTGTGGGTGGTGCCGGGCCGCGGGCTCGGCGACGAGCTCGGCTTCGGCGATCCGGCGACGGTGATGGTCAGCGGGTCGGCGATGCCGCCGGACCCGTCACTGGCTCCGGTGACCTTCAGCAGCACCGAGTAGGTCCCCGACGCGCTGAACGCGTGCGACAGGCTTGGCGTGCTCGCGGTGTGACCGTCACTGAACGACCACGAGTACTCCAGTGACGACGGGTCAGAGGACCCGGTCACGGTCGCGGTGAAGCTGACCGGCGTCACCCACCGGAACATGGTTGTGCCGGCTCGCCTTGGCGGTGACGGTCAACGTCGGACCGGTGAAGACGTAGACGTCCAGCGGATCGCTCTGGTCGTTGGGGGTGAAGATGTCCTGCTCGTTGGCATCATCGAAGCTCGTGAGCGGCCGCACATATCCCACCGAGTTGCCGGTCGAGTAGACGGCCGGGACCTGCGAGGACACGAAGGTGCCGGACGCCGCCGGGTCTTGCAGCTCGGCCGTCGTCAGCGTCGCCCAGGTGCCGTCGTTGCGCAGGACCGCCGTGTGCAGATCGCCACCGCCGACATCGACGCCACTGGCGGCCAGCAGGCCGTGCAGCGAGAGCGCATCGGACACGCACACGGTGCCGTTGGTCTCGCCGTCCTTCTCGCCGGCAAACCGCTTGTCGTAACAGGTGTTGTTCGGTACGTCGGAGTCCTGCGCGAGCTGTGCCGGCGTGAACTGCTGCACGAGAGTGGGGTTGCCATCTTGGTACTCGAGGACGTTGACGCACCCGCCGCTCGACGGGCACGCCGTGTCAGCAGCCGCTGATCGGGCCGCAGGCACGACGCAGACTCCCGCGGTCAGCACGACTACGGCCGTGCGACCGAGGAGTCCGCGACGGGTGAACCTCAGTTCACCGTCACCATTCGAGATGCGGAGGTCCCGGTGAAGGTTTGTCCGGCAGTCACGTACTTCAGTCTAAGCCGCCAGGTGAAGCCACGCGCGAGGTGGAAGTGGAGCACGAAGTTGTGCTTGCCCGCCTTCACGTCCCGCTTGCCCACGAACTTCAAGGCATGACCGGAGTGACCGGCGTACAGGCTCAGGTGGGCGAAGGCGCCGGTCGACGACGGCTTGAGGCCACCCTTCATGGTGACCCGTCCCAGGTGCGCGCTCACCTTGTGGATGGCGACGGTGGCCCGCACGTTGACCCGTCCAGCCGACTTCGAGGCAGGAGACAGCAGATCGCCGAACACCGGGCTCAGGGTGGCGTTCTCGATCTGGGAGATCTCGCCGGTCGAGACGGTGTACTTCGCGTTGGCGTTGGGGTGGACGGTGAACGAGTAGTTCCCGTTCGCCTTCGTGCGCACCGACTTCAGGACGACCGGCTTGGCGCCCGGGTTGGCCTTGGCGACGGAGATCCGCAGCGCCGAGAGGGTCACCTTCTTATCTGCGAGCTTCGGCGTGCCCGGCACCACGTTGCGTAACGACCCCTTGATGGTGAACGCCTTGCCGGCTTTCACGGATTCCGGGAGCTTCGACGTCGTGATCACGGGGGCCGCGTCTTTGAGGAACGGCGAACCACCGGGCGCGTCCTTCAAGTAGTTGTTCGCGGCGGTCTGCCCGGCCGGCGAGCTCAGCCACTGGATGAACGCCAGGGCCAGGATCGGGTTGAGGTTCGCGGTGCTCGGCACCGCGGCCGGGTTGATGGCGTATGCGTGGAAGGAGTTGACCAGCAACGTCGTCTTGCCGGGGGCGCTGGCTGAGTTGGCCTTGTTGATCACCTTGAGGTTCGGGATCAGGTCGCTGCTTCTCGAGGTTGTCGTACGTTCCCCGGTCGGTGATCGTGTAGCAGCCGGTCAGACCGGTGCACGCATTGGTGAACTCGACGTTGGCGGACTGCGAGTGGTCGTTGGTGGCCTGGTACCACGAGGGTGCGGGCTGCGGGCAGTCACCGGTAGCGGTGGCGGGCGTCGTACCGCCACCGTTCGCCGTGCTCACGGTGCAGCGTCGTCACGCCGCTGGTCAGTGCCCAGATCTCGTGCTCCTCGACGTTGGTGCCGGAGTTGTCGCTGCGCGAGATGAAGGTGGCCTCGTTGCTGGCCCCAGCCGCGGCAATGTCCTGGAACGCGCCCACGATGTTGCCCGCGTCGCCGTTAGGCGTCCACGTGGGCCGGGTCGGACGTGGGTCCGAGCAGCACGAAGTCGCCGTGGAAGACGGCTCGGCCGTACTTCTCCAGCGAGAAGCCGCTGCCTACGAACTGGTTCTCCAACGACGCCGCGTGCACGAGCAACGCACTGCCGTTCCCGGCCTCCGCGTCGGTGATCGCGGCCTGAGTGCCCTCACCCTTGTACCCGACCGAGATGTGCACGCCCCGATGGGCGTTGTCGTAGAACGACGTGAAGTCGGCGGTCAGCACGTTCGACAGCCCGGAGTCCGACACATCGCTCGTCCCGACGATGGTCAGGGTCGTTGAGTTCGTCTCCGCCCGGGAGGCCGGCGGGCTGAGCGCGAAGCCCACCAGGACCGCCAGTACGGCGAGAAATACCACGATGACGCGGCTATGGGAGATCGACAGGGGGCGCGAGTGCGCGAGCGTTGTGGGCACGGATCGGACCTTAACCCCCGTGCCAATGTTTTGCATAGGTTTCCTAGCGCCGTCCCCACCGAAACCCGGGTGACGCCGCGCCGACATCGGACTACCGTCCGCAAGAACCGACAACCACGATCGACGACTTCAGGGAGGTGAGGACCGTGCCGCTGCTGACGCCTGCCCATCGACCCGTCCTCCGTGAAAGGCACCCCGTTGTCGTCTCCCGAACTGTCGTTCCTGCACCGAATCGGCCTCAGCGCGAGCATCGAGGCCGCACTTAGCAGGTACGCCGAGATCCATCGACTCGGTCGCATCTGCCGCGTCGATCGAGCCGCCGTTGACGTGCTCACCGCGTCCGGCACGATGCGCGTGACCACCCGCTCGACCGATCCCGTGATCGTCGTCGGTGACTGGGTCGCGGTGGTCGACGGCGCGGTGGCTGCCGTCGCCCCACGACAGGCCACCATCGTCCGCGCGGCAGCGACCGGTGAGTCCGTCGAGCAGCCGCTGGTCGCGAACGTTGACGTAGTACTCGTCGTGGTCGCCACGGTTCCCGCGCCGCGGCTCGCCATGGTCGAACGCCTCGTCGCCCTCGCGTGGGACAGCGGGGCGACCCCGGTCATCGTGGTCACGAAGGCCGACCTCACCAGTGACCCGGTCGGAGTGGCCGCGGACATCGGAGGCAGCGCCCCAGGCGTCGAGCTGCACTGCATGAGCGCCACGACCGGCGCCGGTCTCGACGAGCTGACGGCGTACGACCTTCCCGGCACGACCCTGTGCCTGCTGGGGCGGTCGGGTGCGGGGAAGTCCACCCTCGCCAACGTGCTGCTGGGCGAACACCGGCTCACCACGGGTGAGATCCGTAGCGACGGCAAGGGCCGTCACACCACGTCGCACCGGGAGCTGGTGACACTGCCCGGCGGCGGCGTGCTGGTCGACACGCCGGGACTTCGCGGAGCCGGCCTGTGGCTCGACGGCGACGGGCTGACCCGGGCATTCCCGGAGATCGACGACCTCGTCACGCAGTGCCGGTTCTCCGACTGCGGCCACCTCACCGAGCCAGGGTGCGCGATCCTCGCCGCCATCGACGAGGGGCGACTCCCCCGCCGCCGGCTCGACAGCTGGCGCAAGCTGCAACGTGAGGCCGCCTGGATGGCATCGCGTGGCGATGCCCGGCTGCGCAACGAGGCGCTTCGGCAGTGGAAGATCCGCAGCCGCGAGACCCGCCGGTCGGGACGGATCCGGCCTTAGCCGGCCGTCGGGCTGCGACCCAGCCGCCTAAGCCATCCAGCAGGCGGAAATAGGACTTCCTCCTGATGTGGCCGGCTACCTCAGACGCCGATCGTGGACTTCGTCACCGAGAGAGCACCACACAAGGAGTTGACATGAAGATGCCCGCGACATTCTCCGAGGCGTTCATGCAGGCCGAGCTCGACTACCGGCGCGAGCGCCTCAACGGCGTCGTGGCGCGGCAGCCGCGAGTCCACCGGCCCACGGTCCGGCGGCGGTGGCGGCGCGGCAGCGCCCCGCGCCGGTCGCACGCCGGTCAGCACGCCGGTGAGCACGCAGCCGACCCAGACTGCACCGGTCTGCCGGCCGATCCACGCCGGCACTCTGCACTGAGGCAGAAAACGTGTCGCATTCAGCAGCCATGATGGAGGCTGTGCCGTTCGAGATCACGCTGAGCCCGCTGGTCGGGCGCTCTGACGAGCTGCTACGACTCACCGACCTCGTCGGGGTGGGCACCGACCACGGCGGCGCGGTGCTGCTGGGAGGCGACGCCGGCGCCGGGAAGAGCCGGCTGCTGGCCGAGCTCTGCCAGCAGGCCCGCGGATCCGGATGGCGAGTGCTCGTCGGGCACTGTCTGGACTTCGGCGACAGCTCGCTTCCGTACCTCGCGTTCAGCGAGGCATTTGGCCGCCTGGTGACCGAGACGCCGGGCCTCGCCGGCACTTTGCTCGAGGCGAGTCCGGCGATCGCTCGGCTGCTCCCTGCCCAGCGGCTGCTCGCCGGCGCCGAGTCCGACCGGCAGCCGACCGACCGGGCCGCACTCCTCGACGCCGTGCATGGCGCGCTCGGTCGGCTCGGGGCGGAGTCGCCGCTACTGCTCGTCGTCGAGGACGTGCACTGGGCCGACCAGTCGACCCGAGACCTGCTGAGCTTCCTGTTCTCCCGGCAGTTCGACACGGCCGTCGCGGTCGTGGCGTCGTATCGCAGCGACGAGCTTCACCGCCGCCATCCGTTGCGCGGCGCGCTGGCCGAATGGTCGCGGCTGCCTGCGGTCAGCCGGCTGCAGCTCGACCCGCTGCCGCAGTCGGCGGCGCGCGAGCTCATCCGTGGTCTTCAGCCCGGCTCGTTGCTGGAGCACGACCTCCAGCTCATCGTCGAGCGAGCCGAGGGCAACCCGTTCTTCATCGAGGAGCTGGTCGCGGCGGCCGAGGTCAGCGGAGGCGCCCTGCCGACGAACCTCGCCGACCTGCTGCTGGTCCGCCTCGACCAGCTCGACGACAACGGCCGGTTGGTGGTGCGGGCAGCATCGGTCGTGGGTCGCCGGGTGCCCCACGATCTGCTGGCGCAGGGCGCCGGGCTCGACAGCGCCGCGCTCGACCAAGCCCTGCGTGCGGCCGTCGAGGCCAACGTGCTGATCGCGGTCGAGGCCGACAGCTATGCGTTCCGGCACGCCCTGCTGGCCGAGGCGGTGTACCAGGACCTGCTTCCCGGAGAGCGGGTCCGGCTGCACGCCGCCTACGCGACGGCGCTTGCCACCGGGCGCGCCGACGGCACCGCCGCCGAGCTCGCCCGCCACGCGCGGGCTTCGCACGACCTGGTGACTGCGTTGCGCGCCAGCATCCAGGCCGGCGACGAGGCAATGGCCGTCGGCGGTCCGGATGAGGCTGCCCGACACTACGAGCTGGCCCTCGAGCTGCTCGCCGATCCAGCGGTCTCCGCAGCCGTCGGCCAGGAAGGTGACCTGACAGCGGTCGACCCGATCAGCCTGGTGCTGCGGGCCAGCAACGCCGCAGCGGCGGCCGGTCATTGGTTCCGGGCGATGGCGCTCGTCGAGGAGCAGCTACGGGCGCTGCCGGCCGACGCACCGCTCATCGACCGGGTGCGCCTGCTGCAGGCGGTCGCGGAGTTCGCGCTGCACCTGGACAGTCCGGTCGACATTCTCGCCATGACCACGGAGGCGGTGCAGCTGTTGCCGGCAGAGCCGCCGACCGCGCTGCGCGCGCGGGTCCTCAACACCCACGCCCGTGCTTTCGCCGACCGGGCCCGCAAGGACGAGGCGATCCAGTTTGCGACCAAAGCTCAGCAGCTCGCGCGCGAGCTGGGGCTTCCAGACGTGCTGGCGGACTCGGCGACCACGCTCGCCCGAATCGACAAGGACGCCGGGGATCCAGGCGCCTCCGAGACCTGGCTGCTCGAGGCCATTGCCGATGCCCGCACGTCCGGTGAGGTGGCGTCGGAGCTGCGCGCCCTGACCACGCTCGGGACGCTGTCCTACAACCAGGGTCGGCTCGGACCCGCCCTGGAGGCCTACGAGCAGGCCGGGCGCCGGGCTCGGGAGGCCGGTCGACCCTGGGCGCCGTACGGTCTCGATGCCCTCTTCATGTCTGCACTCGTGGCGCACGTCAGCGGGGACTGGGAGCTGGCCGACCGGATCCTCGACGTGTCCGACCAGTCACCTCCGGAGTTCGCCGAGGCGCTGCTCGCGGCCATCGGGATGCAGCTCGCCGCCGACCGGGGCGACGTCGCCGCCCTGGACCGGATGCCCGGGTTGCGCAGCTGGTGGCGCCGCGACGGCTTGATCGGCATCACCAGCGGCGGGGCCGCCATCGACCTGCTGGGTCAGCGCGGCGATCTGGCCGGAGTTCTTGCGATGTACGACGACGTCGTGGCCAGCGTCAGCAAGCTGTGGCAAAACATGGGGTTCCATGCTCGGATCCGGCTCAGCGCGTTGGCGTTGGGTCAGCTGGCGACGGCCGCGGCGACCGCGAACGCGGCCGAGCGGGATGCTCTGGTCGCCCGGGGCGAAGCGCTCGCGGCGAGGGCCGTCGAGATCAGCAAGGACGAGCGCTCCCATGGCCCGGAAGGGCTAGCCTGGCTGGCTCGCGCCGACGCCGAGTACGCCCGGCTGCGCTGGTTGGCTGGAGTGAACCCACCTCCGGAGTCGGAGCTGGTGGAGGCGTGGCGCGCGGCGGTCGAGGCGTTCGACCGCTTCGGCCATGCCCATGAGACCGCCCGCTCCCGCGCTCGACTCGCCGCCGTGCTGCGCGCGACCGGTCACACGGTCGAGGCGAGCGAGCAGGCCGGCCAGGCTCGCGAGGTCGCGGCCCGGCTAGGCGCGCGCCCGTTGCTCGCCGAGCTTCGGGCCATGGGCGAAGGCGGTACGTCGACGAGCCGCCCGGCCCGCTCGGTGGCGGACGACTCGCTGACCCCCCGCGAGACCGAGGTCCTGACGCTCGTCGCGGCAGGGCGGAGCAACGGGGAGATCGCCGGGCAGCTGTTCATCAGCACCAAGACGGTCAGCGTGCACGTGTCCAACATCCTGGCCAAGCTCGGCGCCGCCAGCCGCACCGAGGCGGTAGCGCTCGCCGGACGGCGCGGCCTGCTGCCGGGCACCTAGGGTCGAGGGCGGTCAGGCCCGGTATCCGGCTGCCAGCTCGCGCAGTCGAGCGTGAGCCTCGTCGTACACCGCGACACCTGGCAGGAACTGCTTCGCCACCTTGGCGACCGAGGTGTAGTTGGTGTCGACGACGTTGGCCAGCGGCGCCTCCACCACCTGCGAGAGCAGTTGGTAAGCGTCGAGCTGATGCATGCCGAAGTCCGACACCGCCCAGGACACCAGGTCGTGCTGCGCCACCCGGAAGGCGTCCTCGAGCGGACGAGCTGACCCGATGCTCATCAGGTGGGTGTCGGTCTCGAGCCGCGGGGTCGGGCACGGCCGGCCCTTGATGAGGTCGACCGCGATCGTCGTGTCCATGGCGCACTCGGCCGCCACGCCGCAGGTCTCGCCCTCACCCTGCCGGGCGTGCCCGTCGCCGATCGACAGGAGCGCGCCCTCGACGTTCACACCCAGGTAACAGGTGACACCCACCCTCATCTCCGGCGTGTCCATGTTGCCGCCGAAGACATCCGGCACCAGGGCTGATCGCACCTCGAGATTCGGTGGTGCGACCCCAACCGTGCCGTGCATCGGGCTCATCGGGACGTCGACCGCCCAGTCGCCGAACCGTGACTCGAAGCGCGCCAGGTCACGATCGCGGTCGAGCTGCCAGATCCACACCACCTCAGGCAACGGGTCCTGCAGGGTCGCCGTGAGATGGGTGCTGGTCAACGCTCCGAACAGCGGCACGGTGGTCGACGCCGCCCAGTCCCGCGCTGGCCGCATCGAGATGAAGTGGACGGCGACGGTGTCTCCCGGTTCGGCTCCCTCGATGTAGAACGGTCCGGTTTGCGGGTTGAGGAACGGGAACTCACACACGTCGGAGACCAGGTCATCCTGGCTGCGGACCCGGCCGGCGAAGCAGTCCTCGGTGTAGAGCTCGAGGATCGTCCCGGGCGTGACCGTCGCGACCGGAGCCGCACCGCCGAACGTCCACGCGTAGTCGCCTTCCCCGGGGCGATAGGTGAGGGTCCTTGGATCTGCAGCCATGCCGGCAACCTAGGTTCACGGGACTGCGTGCGGCAAATCCAGCTCGATCCGTCATAAGGCTTGACCGTCAAGCAACTTGACTACCCGTCGAGCGCTGCTTACCGTCGCCACCATGCCGCCTCCTGAACCCGATGACGAGGTTGTGATCCCGGCCCTGTTGCGGGGCGCACGCGGCTGTTACGCGCAGGCGATCCGGGTCCATCTGGAGGCCCGAGGTCTCGACGACATGCCACGCAACGGCAGTTTCGTACTGGGCGGCATGGCTCACCATGGTGGCTCGGCGGCGGACATGATCGGCGCGCTTGGCATCAGCAAGCAGGCGGCCAGCCAGCTGATCGACACCCTGGTGTCGCGTGGCTACCTCACCCGCCGATCTGTTCCGGATGATCGCCGACGGGTGATGATCGAGCTCACCGAGCGGGGCCGAGCGGCCGCCGTCGCGGTCCGCGATGGCATTGCCGACGTGGACACAGAACTCGCCACGATGTTGTCCCCACGGCAGCTGGCAGGGTTGCGGGCCGGACTGGCGGCACTGATCGATATCAAACAGCGAACGGCAGAGGTGCGCTAACCCGCCGAAGCGGAATCAGCCGACGGACCAGGTCCCGCCTGAGGACAGCAGGGCCGCCAGGTCTCCGGTGCCGCCTGACTCCCGGGCGGCGGCGACCTGCTCCCGGGCGGAGTCGTCGTACGCCGGTCGGTCGACGTCACGGAAGACACCGATCGGAGTCACGCCACCGTCGCCGTAGTCGAGCCGCGACAGCAGGAAGGCCAGCTCTGGACCCTCGGCGTGCGCGTTGTGCACCAGCATCGAATCTCCGGGCGCGGTACGCGCGTCGACCAGCTCGATCGTTCCGTCGCTGCGCAGCCGCAGGCCGCGCTCTCCGTCGGCGCCGAACCGGATCGGCTCGTCGTGCACCAGCCGGACCACCGCTTCGTCGCGGGTGTCGGGGTTCTTCAGCGCGTCGAAGGCGCCGTCGTTGTAGATGTCGCAGTTTTGCAGGATCTCGACGAAGGCCGCGCCCCGATGCATCGCCGCGGCCTCCAGCACCGACTGCAGGTGCTGCCGGTCCGAGTCGATGCTGCGCGCCACGAACGTCGCCTCCGAACCAAGGGCGACGGACAGCGGGTTGAGCGGCCGGTCGAGCGAGCCCGCCGGAGTCGACTTGGTCAGCTTGCCGACCTCAGAGGTGGGCGAGTACTGGCCCTTGGTCAGGCCGTAGATCTTGTTGTTCAACAACAGGATCTTGATGTTGACGTTGCGTCGCAGCGCGTGCATGAGGTGGTTGGCACCGATCGACAACATGTCGCCGTCGCCACCGATCACCCAGACCGAAAGATCAGGCCGGGTCACGGCGAGCCCGGTCGCGATCGCCGGCGCGCGGCCGTGGATCGAGTGCATCCCGAAGGTGTTCATGTAGTACGGCAACCGTGCGGCACAACCGATGCCGGAGATGAACACGGTGTTCTCGCGGGCGATACCCAGGGTCGGCATGAAGCTCTGGATCGCGGCAAGGATCGCGTAGTCGCCACACCCGGGGCACCAACGGACCTCCTGGTCCGAGGTGAAGTCCCGCTTGGTGCTGGGCGTGTCAGCCAGTGGCACGAGGTTCAGGCCGCGGCCGGGCCGCGACGTGGGGACGCTCATGATGCGGCCAGTCCTTCCAGGGCTTCGGCGAGCTCGTGTGACTGCAGCGGCAGTCCGCGGACTCGGTTGAACGACTGCACGTCGACCAGGAATCTGGCCCGCAGCAGCATGGCGAGCTGGCCGAGGTTCAGCTCGGGAACCAGCACCTTCGAGTAGCCCTGCAACACCTCGCCGACGTTGCTGGGAAGCGGGTTCAGGTGACGCAGGTGCGCCTGCGCGACATGGACACCGTTCTCACGGACCGCCCGCACGGCGGATGAGATAGCGCCGTACGTCGATCCCCACCCGAGCACGAGCAGGTCCGCATCACCGTCCGGGTCGTCCACCTCGAGCGGCGGGATCGTGGCCGTGATGCCGTCGATCTTCGCCTGCCGGAGCCGGACCATCGTGTCGTGGTTGTCACCGTCGTAGGAGATGTCGCCGGACCCGTTGGCCTTCTCGATACCGCCGATGCGGTGCTCGAGACCAGCGGTTCCCGGGATCGCCCAAGGCCGGGCCAGCGTCTCCGGATCCCGGGTGTAGGGCTGGAAGGTCGTCCCGTCCTCGGGCGCAACCGCGAAGTCCACCGTGAGATCCGGCAGGGTGGCAACGTCGGGGATCAGCCACGGCTCGCTGCCGTTGGCCAGGTAGGCGTCGGAGAGCAGGTATACCGGCGTTCGGTACGTCGTCGCGATCCGCACCGCCTCGACGGCAGCGTCGAAGCAGTCGGCCGGTGATCGCGGCGCCACGATCGCGGCGGGCGCCTCGCCGTGCCGACCGAACATCGCCAGCAGCAGATCGGCCTGCTCGGTCTTCGTCGGCATCCCGGTCGACGGGCCGGCGCGCTGGACGTCGCAGATCACCAGCGGAAGCTCCATCGCGATGGCGAGCCCGACGGTCTCGGCCTTGAGGTCCACACCAGGGCCGGAGGTTGTCGTCACCCCGAGCGCACCGCCGAACGCGGCGCCGAGGGCGGCACCGATCCCTGCGATCTCGTCCTCGGCCTGGAACGTCAGCACGCCGAACTCCTTGTGCCGCGCGAGCTCGTGCAACACATCGGAAGCCGGCGTGATCGGGTACGAGCCGAGAAACAGCTGCAACCCAGCCCGCTGCGCCCCGGCGATCAACCCGTACGCGAGCGCGATATTGCCGCGGATGGTCCGGTAGCGACCGGGCGGCATCTCGGCGGGGCCGACCTCGTAGCGCACGACGAAGGACTCGGTGGTCTCGCCAAAGTTCCAGCCGGCCCGCAACGCAGCGATGTTCGCCGCCGCCAGCTCGGGGCGCTTCGCGAAGGCCCGCTCGAGATAGGCCACCGTGCTCTCGATCGGACGGCTGTAGAGCCACGACAGCATCCCCAGCGCGAACATGTTCTTGGCACGCTCGGCGTCCTTGCGCCCGACGTCCAGGGCGGCGACGGCGCCGACGGTCAGCGTCGTGAGCGGGAGAGCGTGAACGGCGTACGACGACAACGACCCGTCCTCGAGCGGGTTGGCGTCGTACCCCACCTTGCGAAGGTTGCGGGCCGTGAAGTCGTCGGAGTTGGCGATGATCGTGGCGCCGACCGGCAAGTGGCCGACGTTCGCCCGCAGCGCGGCGGGGTTCATCGCGACGAGCACGTCTGCCTGGTCGCCAGGTGTCGTGACGGCGTGGTCGGCGAAGTGCAGCTGGAAGGCGCTGACCCCAGGCAGCGTCCCGGCCGGTGCACGGATCTCGGCGGGGAAGTCCGGCAGCGTGGACAGGTCGTTGCCCCACTCCGCCGTCTCACTGGTGAAGCGGTCCCCGGCCAGCTGCATGCCGTCGCCGGAATCCCCGGCGAACCGGATGACGACCCGGTCCAGTTGTTCAATTGGCTTGCGTGTTCGTTCGGTATCTACGTCAGTCACACCAGACTCGGATCACGGACTCGATGTACACCTTGATCACAACCTCCATCGTTAGCCTAGGCCAGACCGGGTTCGACCGACGGTTCAGCACGCCAGCCGCGTGCGGCGGCGAGAGGTGTGCATTGGGCAAGCTCACAGTCGGTGTCGTCAAAGAGACGGCACCCCGAGAACGCCGGGTCGCCCTGGACCCGGAAGGGGTGGGCCGCCTGGTCGCAGCAGGCTGCGCGGTTGTCGTCGAGGCCGGCGCCGGGGCCAGCGCGTGGTTCCCCGACACCGCCTACGCCGAAGCCGGCGCCACCATCGAGCGGGCAAAAACCGTCCTGCAACAGGCCGACGTCATCCTGTCGGTTCGGCCACCCTCGGCCGAGCTGCTGGCGGAGCTATGCGACGGGCAGGTCATCGTCGGGATGCTGGGGCTGCTGAGCGACCACGAGCTCGCGGTCGAGCTGGCCCGCCGGCAGATCACCGCGGTGAGCCTCGAAGGGCTGCCCCGAACGCTCAGCCGGGCGCAGGCGATGGACGCCCTGAGCTCGCAGGCGAACGTGGCTGGGTATCGCAGCGTGCTGCTGGCGGCCGAGACGTTCGGCCGCTACCTCCCGATGATGGTCACCGCGGCAGGTACGGCGAGGCCGGCCGAGGTTCTGGTCCTCGGCGCCGGCGTGGCGGGTCTGCAGGCGATCGGGACAGCACGACGGCTCGGCGCCTTCGTCAGGGCCTTCGACGTCCGGCCCGACTCCCGGACCGAGGTGGCGTCGCTGGGCGCGACGTTCCTGGACATCTCGGCAGTGACCTCGGCCGCCGGCGAGGGCGGTTACGCCCGGCCGCTCACCGAGGCCGAGCAGGCAGCGCTGACCGCCGAGCTCGCGACGCACATCGCGCGCCACAACATCGTGATCACCACCGCGCAGGTGCCGGGCCGCCGACCCCCGCTGCTCGTGACCGCCGAAGCGGTTGAGGGCATGCGACCCGGCTCGGTGGTCGTCGACATCGCGTCGAGCCCCCTCGGCGGCAACGTCGCCGGGTCCCGGCCGGGCGAGCGGATCGTCACCGACAACGGCGTCACGGTTATCGGAGCAGACGACCTTCCCTCGACCATGCCGACCAGCGCGTCCGCTGCGTTCTCGCGCAACGTTTCCGCCGTACTGCTGCACGTGATCGACGACGGGCAGGTCGCCGTCAACCTCGAGGACGAGATCCAGGCAGGAGTGGTCATGACCCATGGCGGCGCGGTGGTCCATCCCACCGTCCTCGCGGCCATCAACGCGAGCGCGTCGGGAGAGGTGTAACGATGAGTGAAACGCTGTTGTCCGATCTCAGCATCTTCGTGCTGAGCCTGTTCGTCGGTTTCGAAGTCATCAGCAAGGTCCCCGCGACGCTGCACACGCCGCTGATGTCCGGCGCCAACTCGATCCACGGCGTCATCCTGGTCGGGGCCATGCTGGGCGCGTCGACCGCGCATGACGCGGTCGGCTACACGCTGGCATTCATCGCCCTGGCCTTCGCCGCGTCGAACGTCGTGGGCGGATATGTCGTGACGGACCGGATGCTGCAGATGTTCCGTCGCCGGCCGGATCCGACGCCCGAGCCGGCCGACGGGCAGCCGGGACGCCAGCCGTGAGCGACTTCGACACCGCGGTGCGGCTGGCCTACCTGGTCTCGGCGGCCTGCTTCGTCGTCGGGCTTCACCTGATGAACTCCCCGGCAACCGCCCGCCGCGGTAACACCATCTCCGCCGCGGGGATGACGCTGGCGATCGTCATGACCGTCGCGTTCGTCGCACACCAGGGCACGATCACCGGCGTCGGATGGGCCATTCTCGTCGTCGGCACGCTGGTCGGCGCCGGTGCCGGACTGTTCGGTGCCCGACAGATCCGCATGACCGACATGCCGCAGCTGGTCAGCCTGTTCAACGCCGCCGGCGGTGGCGCGGCGGCGCTGGTGGCTCTTACGGAGTTCTTCCGCGTCGCGGGACACGCCTCACTCGACCTGTCGACCCGCGCGGCCGTGGCGACGGTTCTCGACGTGATCATCGGTGCGGTCACGCTGTCCGGGTCGCTCATCGCCGCCGGCAAGCTGCAGGGCGTCGTGAACAGCGCGCCGGTGACGTTCCCGGCGGTGAGACTGCTCAACGCCTTTCTCGCGCTAGGCGCGGTCGGCGGCGGCGCGTACCTGATCTGGGGGGACCACACGTCGATCCCGGCGCTGCTCGTCATCCTCATGCTCGGGCTGGTCTTCGGCGTCACGATGGTGCTGCCCATCGGCGGGGCCGACATGCCGGTGGTCATCTCGCTGCTCAACGCGTTCACCGGGACAGCGGTTGCGATGGCCGGCTTCGTCATCGACAACACCGTGCTGATCATCGCGGGCGCGTTGGTCGGCGCGTCCGGGAGCATCCTGACGAAGTTGATGGCCACCGCCATGAACCGGTCGATCCGCAACATCATCGTGGGTGGATTCGGGACCGCAGATGCCAGCACGGTCGTGCTCGCCACCGGCGATCAGCCGCGAAGCGTCGAGGCCGACGACGTCGCCCTGCAGCTGGCCTACGCCAGCAAGGTCATCCTTGTCCCCGGGTACGGACTCGCCGTCGCGCAGGCACAGCACGAGATGGCGGCGCTCGCCGACCTGCTCGAGAAGCGAGGCGTCGACGTCTCCTACGCCATCCATCCCGTCGCGGGCCGGATGCCCGGGCACATGAATGTCCTCCTGGCCGAGGCCAACGTTCCCTACCCGCTGCTCAAGGAGATGGAGGAGATCAACCCGGAGTTCGCACGCGCCGACATCGCGCTCGTCGTGGGGGCGAACGACGTCGTCAACCCTGCCGCTCGACGAGCGGATTCCGTCATCTCGGGCATGCCCATCCTCGACGTCGACCAGGCCAAGAACATTGTCGTGATGAAGCGCTCGATGGGCCACGGGTACGCCGGGATCGACAACGAGCTGTTCACGAACCCGAAGACCGGGATGTACTTCGCCGACGCCAAAAGCGGCCTCGCCACACTGGTCGCCGCCGTCAAGACGCTGGTCGCGAGCTGAGCCTTACGTGCTATTGACAGGGCCTAGGGGCAGGGCTAGATCTGGGCCGGTGCCCGGTCGGGCACGATTTTCTGGGGGGAAGGACCGGCTCGTCATGGCCATGGGCTTCTATTTCGGATCCGCAACCTTCACTGCGGATCAGTACGACGCAGCGATCAAGCAGCTCGACGAGGCCGGCGCCGGCGCGCCTGCCGGCCGGCAGTACCACGTCGCCCTCGAGGCCGGCGGCAACATCCAGGTCTTCGACGTGTGGGACTCGCAGGAGGCGTTCGACGCGTTCGGCGCGACGCTCCTGCCCATCATGGCGGGAATCGGAGCCGACCCGGGCGCCCCGATGGTGGCCCCGATACGCAACATCATCAAGGGCTGACGACCCGCCCACTCCTTAAGAGAGGACGACCATGTCTGCTTCTGAGAACAAGGCGGCGACCCAAGCCGCCTATCAGGCTTTCGCCAATGCAGATATCGACGGCGCCGCGAAGAACATCGCCGACGACATCGAGTGGATCGTTCCGGGCGGCAGCACCATCAGCGGGACGTACCGCGGCAAGGACGAAGTCGTGCAGTTCTGGCTGACACTCGCCGGCAAGTCCTTCACGACCCAGCCGGAACACTTCATCGCGGAGGGCGATCACGTGGTTGTCCTCACCAAGACCACCGCTGACGGCCAGCAGTCCGAACAAGCGGACGTGTTGACCTTCCGAGACGGCAAGGTCGTGAAGTTCCAGAGCGCGGGCGACACCGCCCTGCAGGAGAAGATCTGGGGAACCAAGTAGGCAGTTGACGGTACGGCTGCTCGGCTACCCGATGACGCGGTAGTCGACGAGCAGATAGCCGGTCGGTGAGGTCGAGGAACGGATCGACTCGAGCCGAATCGCGGGCAAGCCGTCGAGGAGCCTCCGCCCGCTGGCCGCGATCGTCGGTGCGATCACCAGCCTGAGCTCGTCGACGACGCCGGCGGCAAGGAGCGTCTGGGCGACCGAGATGCTGGCATGCACGCCGATGTCGGCTCCGGGTCGGTTCCTCAGACTCCGTACGCACTCGACCAGGTCGCCGTCGACCACAGTCGTGTTGGTCCACTTCCGGTCGAGCGGCGTGGACGTGACGACGTACTTCGCGACGCCGTTGATAAACGTCGCGAACGGTTCGATGTCGCTGCCCGGCCAGAACTCCGCCCACTCCTCGTAGCTCCGCCGGCCGAGGATGACCGAGTCCTGCGCCGCGATGACGGCGCCGAGGTTGGCCCCCATCGCGTCGTCCCAGTCGGCGAAGAAGCCGTCGGGGGACTCCGCGACTCCGTCGAGGGACAACAGCTCGTATACGACGACCTTGCGCACGTCAGCACCTCCGATTGACATGGACCCTGCTGCGTGGACGGCTCGGTCGACCACAACTCATCGGTGCGATAGCCGGCAACCTGAGTAGGCCTCAGGTTCGAGGGAAGCCTCGGCAGTACGGTGGCAGCACAATCCCCAGATGAGGCAGGTGACGCGACATGGCCGAGCTCGGGCCCTGGATGATCGCCGCTCACAACGCTGAGCAGGCCGAATACCTGGTTCGCTCGCGGGCGGAACAACGCGGCGTGGATCTTGACAACGTCGAGGTGTCAGGTGGCACCGGCGGGATGTGGCTCGTCTCGGTGACCCTCACGGACACCGAGAAGGGCGAAGCAGCGCGGCTCAGCGAGGACACCCAGGCGTTGCATCTCAACCTCCCGACGACGAGACCCGGCACGTCGGCCAGCTGAGGACATCACCCGTCAGGTCACCGCGCGACGAGCCAGTCGAGCCGCGATGCCCCAGGGCCGGGGTGGCCGGGCGATCAGACGACCGTGGGCTCGGGGACCGGCTCGTGTCCGGGCGCGGCGATTTCGACCCGGTTCCGTCCGGAATGCTTCGCCGTGTAGAGCGCCGCGTCGGCGAGCCGCTCGAGGCGTTCGGCGTTGGTGGCGTGCTCAGGGAAAACGGCGAGGCCAAGGCTCGCCGTGACCGCGACATCGACGCCGGGCAGGTCGATGTCCGCGATCGCCGCGCGGATCTTCTCAGCGGCAGCAAGCCCGCCCTCCAGACCGGTGTCGGGAAGCAGAACGGCGAACTCCTCACCGCCGTTGCGGCCGGCGAAGTCACTGACCCGCAGCGCCGACTTGAGCGCCGCGCCGACGTTCGCCAACGCCTGGTCCCCGATCGGATGCCCCAGCCGGTCGTTGATGGACTTGAAGTGATCCAGGTCGATCACCAGCATCGTCAACGGCTCCATCGAGCGGGAGGCGTGGGCGAGCATCCGCTTGAGTGTGTCGGTCACGGCTCGCTTGTTGGGGAGGCCGGTCAGCGAGTCAGTGGCCGCCCGCAGCTCGGCGATCGCCAGGTTGCGGAGGTTGGCAATGACCGGTGCCGCCTGCGCGACGGACTCGCGGACACGGTCGTTGTCCATCGCCGCGCTCGATCCGGGCTGCGTCACGAGGACTGCACCGATCACCTCGCCGCTAACCGTGAACGGGGAGCAGCTCGAGCTGCCCGGGCAGTCGCCGCAGACCCCGCAGTTCAGCAGCGCCGACTTGGCGCTGTCCCGAATGTGCGTCCGACCGGATCGCACCGCCAGACAGGACCGGGGATCGGCATGCCGGAGCGGCTCGGCAAGGGATGAACCCACAGTGAGCGAGGTCATGGCCTCGAGCCGGTCCGCGCTGTTGTTCCGGTTGAGCACCGTGGCATCCGTGCCAGGAAGGGCCCGCTCGAGGTGGTCCTTCAACAGCTGGTGCGCCTCCACCTCGCTGCCCACCATCTGAAGAGCCTCAGAGAACTCGATCTGCGCGTTCTCCGGCTCGATGGCGCGCTTGATCCGGCGAATCCCGGCGAGGGCCACGGCAGCAGCCGCCAGCACGCACGCCAGGACGGATCCGAGGATCGCCCATCGAGTGGACGTTGATGTGGCCGATGCCTGGTGCTGACCGCGCTGCGCGTCAGAGGCCTCACGCGCGAGCAGGCCGTCGACGTGGCCGGCCAGCGGCGCGAACGCGGCGTCCAGCCGAGCCGCGCGCGTCGGCGACGGCGTCTGCGAGCGGGTGGGTATCGGTATCAACAACGCACGGACCGCGGCCCACTCCGCGTTCAGCTGCCGAATCCCGGCCAGCTCGACCGGGCCGTCGCCGGCATGCAGCTGCTGAAGCCGAACCAGCGCGGCATCGACGGCGGGGAGGGTCACGTCGTACAGCTCGCGCTCTGCCTGGGCGACCTGGGTCGGGTCCGAGCTGAGCGAGATCTCGTCACCCTGCACCTGGGCCTCGTCGATCTGGCGACCGACCTGAGCGGTCGCCGACGCGGTGGCCAGCTCGTCCGTGACGATGGACCGTCCGACCTGGGTCGTCGACTGGATCCCGGAGAAGCCGACAACTCCTACCGCGATGATCGCAACGGCGAAGAAGACGCAGACACAGATCAGGCCAACGACGGCGCGCTTCGACAGGCTGCGCACGTCAGCCTGATCCGCTCGTTACCTGGTCCACCTCCTGACCATCGACACAAATCGGGAGATTCTTCAACGATCCTGCTCGGCGATCCACCGCCGCAATCAGGCCTCGGCGCGAAGCTTCCGGGCTGCCTCGGTCATCGCCGCCAGCTTGCCCGCCGCGGAGTCCTGCGGCAGGTACTTCATCCCGCAGTCGGTGGAGAGGATCACGCGCTCTGGCCCGACGACGTCGAGCGCACGCCGGACCCGGTCCACCACCACGTCGGCGCTCTCGACCTCCGGAGTCGACAGGTCGATTACACCGAGAATGATGGTCTTGCTCGGCAACGACGTCAGCACCGCGAGGTCGAGCCCGGACTGCGCGGTTTCGATGGAGACCTGGTCGCAGGCACACCCCTCGAGCTCGGGCAGGAACGAGTAGCCGGACGGCCGCTCGTGGATGATCGCGGCGTACCCGAAACAGATGTGCACCGCCGTCGTACCCGGCGCACCATCGAGGGCGCGGTTGAGGGCGTCGACGCCGTACTCCCGGGCCGGCTCGGGCCGGGCCTGCATGTAGGGCTCGTCAATCTGGACGACGTCGGCGCCGGCCGCGAACAGGTCGTGGATCTCGACGTTGACGGCCTCGGCGTAGGCGAGCGCCAGGTCACGTGGGTTGTGGTAGTGGTCGTCCTGCGCCTGCTGCGACATCGTGAACGGTCCCGGGACGGTCGCCTTGATGACCTGGTCGGTGTGGCCGCGGAGGAACGCAACGTCCGCCGCCTCGATCGGGGCGGGGCGGTGGATCGGCCCCGTGACGCGGGGCACGGGGTTCGGGTGACCGCTGCGGTCGAGCCCTTCACCCGGGTTGTCGATGTCGACTCCGTCGAGTGCAGTGGCGAAGTGGTTGGAGTAGCTCTCGCGCCGGATCTCACCGTCGGTGAGGATGTCGAGGCCGGCCCGCTCCTGGGTCACGATCGCCAGCACCGTCGCGTCGTCCTGGGCCTCGTGCAGGAACTCCGGTGCCGGCCGCCACAGCTCCTTCGCGCGAACCCGCGGTGGGAACCGGTGGGAGAGCCGCTCGCGGTCGATCAGCCAGTCCGGCTGCGGCATGCTCCCGACGATCGACGTGGGGAGCAACGGGAGTCCAGCAGTTCCAGTACGACATCCTGGCACGGCGCCAATCTAGCCCGCGCGCCGAGTTGTCAGCGCGTGGTCGGGCTGGAGCCTGATCACGTGCTGACAGATAGCCGACCGGGGGCATCGAGCGCTGCGGCGGCAGCGGCTTCCACCTGCTCCCGCGGGCCGGCGACGAACAGGTACTCGGTGTTGCGAAGATGCGAGACCCTGCCGACCCGCTCCCCGGATGGGTTGTAGATGCCGATCTGCGCTCCGACGTACCTCTTGCTGTCGTAGCCAAGCAGTCGGACGTCCTCGTGACCGGCGTCGCGGAGCCAGCGCGAGATGTCACCGGCATCGACCCAGGCCTCGTCGTTGTAGGAGACCACGACGACGTCGGCCCTCACCCTGAGCAGGACGTCCTTGAGGGCGTCGGGCATCGAGCGTCGAACGTTGAAGCGGCTCTTCGTCGCTTCGTCCCGGCTGTCGATGCGCTTGCAGGCGATGCCGTAGTGCTCGGGTTCGTCGCCGCGGACCAGCGTCTCCCAGACGTGGTAGTTGGTGAAGTACCGGTGCTGGTTGTACGGCGGGTCGATGTAGGCCAGGTCCACGTGATCGAACGACCCGACGAGCCGCTGCGCGTCACCGCGCAGCGCCCTGCCGGGTCCCGGCAGTAGGTCGGGCACCCGGAGCTCGAGGTCGTTGTGGGCTCGCGGTGCCCACTGCTTGAGGTACGCCATCTGGACACCGGTCGTCGAGTCGACCCGGTCAGCGGCCAGCATCAGCGCAGTCATGAGGATGGGGTGCAGCGGCGAGTCCCGGTAGGTCTCGCGGAGGTGGCGAGCAATAGCGTCCACCCGCATCCCGTTCTTCGGCTGGAAGTAGCGAGCCTGCTCGCAGAACGTGCGGGTGAAGTACCCGCGCTCACCCGCAAGCCGCTGGAGGTCGGTGAGAGCCGCCTGCAGCGCGGTGATGTCGACCTGTTCGGCGTCGGTCTCGATGTAACAGCGGCTCAACACTTCGGTGTACGTCGCAGCGTCTGCGGCCGTGACGAAGATCCCGCGCCGCTTGAACTCCCGCGCCACGCGCGTGGTTCCCGCGAACAGGTCGACGGCAGTACGGGCGCCCACGGCCTGCCCGATCGCCCCGAGCACCGGGACAAGCACCCGCTTGGAGCCGATGTACTTGATCACGCCGATTTGCCCTCACGATCATTGACGTCGTTGCGAGCATGACGGATCAGGGGTCGGTACGGCGAACTGGAGCCACGTCGAGAACAGCAAGATCGAGGAGGAACAGTGCGCGTCGCAGTAGTCGGCGGAACCGGGTTGGTCGGAAGCAACGTTGTCCGCTCCCTCGCCAAGGACGGCCACGACCCCGTCTCGGTCTCACGGTCGTCGGGAGCGGACGCGGCCACCGGCGACGGGCTGCGCGAGGCGCTCTCGGGCGCGCACGCCGTGGTCGACGTCATCAACACCGACAGTCTCGATCCCGCCGCGGCGTCGTCGTTCTTCACGACCGTGACCCGCAACCTTCTCGAGCTGGAGTCCGAGCTCGGTATCGGCCATCACCTCTTGTTGTCGATCGTTGGTGTCGACCGTGGCATGAAGAATCCTCACTACGTCGCGAAGCGGCGGCAGGAGCAGGTCGTGGAGTCCGGTGGTGTGCCGTGGACCATTCTTCGGGCGACCCAGTTCTTCGAGTTCGCCGAGCTGGTCGTCGGCTGGACCCGAACGGACGACTCCGCGACAGTGCCGCCGCTGCTGATCCAGCCAGCAGCCGCCACCGAGGTCGCGGCCGTGCTGGCACAGCTCGCGGTCAGCCAACCGCTGAACGCGATCGTGGAGCTCGGTGGTCCACGCCGCGAGGACCTCGTCGACATGACGCGACGCGTTCTCGCGGCCCGCGGTGAGTCGCTCGATCTCAGGCCGGCCTGGACGTTCGGGCCGTTCGACACGGACATGGCCGGTGACGTCCTGCTCCCAGGACCTAACGCCAGGACCACCGCGACCGACCTGAGCGGCTGGCTGACAAAGCCGTCATGACCCAACCCGTCGGCTGAACCGACGACACCAGCAGAGCGGCTGGCTCCCGGGTCACGCCGCCCTTGACATCCCGAACCTCATGGGTACATTAGTCAAGTAATGAACCAGCAAACCAGAAGAGGCAACGGCTCCTCGGAGACGCTCCGTGCTCGATGACGGCGCGCCGATCTTCACCCAGATCGCCGAGGGCCTGGCCGACGACATCGCGGCGGGCACGCTCGCGGAGGGCGAACGCGTGCCCTCGACCAACGAGCTCGCCGCGTTCTACCGGATCAACCCGGCCACAGCAGCGAAGGGCATCAACGTGCTGACGGACAGCGGACTGGTGGAGAAGCGGCGCGGCGTCGGCATGTTCGTCTCTGCCGGCGCCCGGGCGCGACTGCTCGAGGAACGACGCAAGGGCTTCGCCGAGCGGTACGTCGAGCCGATGGTCGCCGAAGCCAAACGCCTTGGGCTCGACACCGACGCACTGCTGGCCATGGTCCGTGAGTCCGACCATGTCCAAGGAGGCATCAAGATATGACGCCGACGATCTCGGTGAGCGGCCTGACCCGCCGTTACCGTGACCAGCTCGCGCTCGACGACGTCACCGTCGACATCCAAGGACCGACGATCACTGGGCTGCTGGGACGTAATGGTGCAGGCAAAAGCACCCTGCTGCGGGTCATCGCCAATCAGGAGTTCGCTTCAGCGGGCACGGTCAAAGTTTTCGGTGCCAGCCCGGTCGAGAAGGATGCGATTCTCCGCCGATTGATCCTGGTGCGCGAGGACCAGATATTCCCCGACTTCACAGTGTGCCAAGCGCTGCAGGCTGCATCCATGTTTTATCCCAACTGGAGCTTGGAGCTGGCCGAGACACTGCTCGCCGACTTCGACCTCCCGGCGAAACGGGCGATCAAGAAGCTCTCCCGCGGGATGCGCTCGGCCCTCGGCATCGTCATCGGCCTGGCCGCCCAGGCCGAGATCACGCTGTTCGACGAGCCCTACGCCGGCCTGGACGCGGTCGCTCGCCGGTTGTTCTACGACCGACTGCTCGCCAGGTACGCCGAGCGCCCCGGCACGGTGATCCTGTCGACCCATCTCATCGATGAGGTCGCGGACCTTCTCGAGCGGGTCGTCATGATCAACCGAGGGCAGATCGTGCTGGATGCGGACACCGACGACGTTCGCGGCAGCGCCACCACGGTGAGCGGACCCATCGCCGCTGTGGAGGAGTTCGTCGCCGGTCGCCGGCTCTGGGACCGCCGCCGGATCGCCTCGCAGGAAGCGGTTGTCGTTGCCGGAGCGCTCGACGAACGCGACTGCGCCCGAGCTCGGGAGCTGCATCTCCAGCTGGAAGCCCTGTCACTGCAAGAGGTCATGGTCCATGCCGCCGGCCAAGCTACGGCCGCGTCGCGAGAGAGGACGAACGCATGAGCACCTACGTCAATGTCGCCCGCTACCACCTGATCCACCGGCTCAACTATCTGATCCTGCCCTGGGCGATCCTGGCCTTCGTCTTCGGTGTCGACGTGGTCATCATCGCTCTCACTCCGGCCGGCAACGGCTCGCTTCGTTACGTCGGCGGCCTGGCCTCGATCTTCATCCTTGCGTTCGTCCTCGGCGCGCAGACCGTCGCCCGGTCCCTGCCCTTCGGTCTCGCGCTGGGTCTCAGCCGCCGCACGTATTTCGTGGGGACTGCGCTTCTCGCCGTCGCGCTCGCCGCAGTCGTCGGAGTGGTCACGACCGTGGGCCAGGCGATCGAGCGCGCCACCGGTGGCTGGGGGATCAACATGGGCTTCTTCCGAGTGCCCTACATCCTCAACGGGCCGTGGTACCTCACCTGGCTGACCTCGTTCGTCGCGCTCACGGTGATCTACGTGTACGGCATGTGGTACGGCCTCGTCTACCGCCGCTGGAACCTGCTCGGGTTGGTTGTCTTCATGGCTGCACAGACCACGGTGCTGGTCATCGGGACGCTCGCGGCAACGTGGAGCCACGCGTGGTATCACATCGGCCATTTCTTCACCGCGCTCAGCGCCGCAGGGCTCACGGGCCTGCTCGCGGCCCTCGCCGTCCTGCTGTTCGCCGGCGGGTTCAGCACCATGCGTCGGCTAGCCGTGTGAGGGACGCACGGTCACTGGGCCAGTGACTCGGCCACGGATTCGTTGAATCGGCACATCAGGCTGGCGAGAAGTGCGACATCCGCGTCCGGCCACTCCTCGGTCCAGCGCGTCAACTGGCATCGAACTCGTTCCGCGTCATTCGCCAAGGCACGGCGTCCGGCCCTAGTCAGCGAGAGCGGGTCACCCCGGCGTCCGGGCCGACCGCCCGCGCGGTCCAGGAAGCCGGCGTCGAAGAGCGCGTTGAGCTGGCGAGAGACGGTTGACTTGTCCAGGCTCAACTGGTCGGCTAGGTCAGCGGCTCGAATCTCCGGGGTCGACTGGACCATGCTCAAGAAGGTGTAGCCCACGAGCGACAGTCCTGGGTGCAGGTCGTTGCCCAGTTCTCGCGATCGTCGAAACAGCGTGTTCAGCTGGCGGTAGAGATCTTCGACAACGTCATCTCGAGAGGTTGCACTCCGATACATGGCCCTCCCAGCACCTAGCCCCTCAGAAAGTTGACACCGGCAACTATAAGGGATAAATGTTGATCTAGGCAACTTTAGAGGTCGGGCCGTTTGGCCCCGGTTGGATGGAGGTAGCGATGAAGTCCCTGCAGATCGATGAGCGCGTCCCGCTGGTGGTCGTGGTGGGCTTCGACGGTACCGAACCGTCGGGGCGGGCCCTGGCGAGCGCGGTCGAGTTTCTCGAGGAGCGACCGGGCCGGCTCGAAGTGGTCTTCGTGGCCCATATGCCGAGCACCGTGGCACTCGCGGCTCAAGCCGTCCCGGAGGTAGAGGCAGGCCTGGACGAAGAGGCGCAGGAACTGGCGACGGCCGCGGACGGCGTACTGAAGAACACCGACGTGAAGTGGCACTTCCAACGCCGAAATGGGGAGATCGCCCCGGAGCTCCTGGCTGCTAGCCAAGAGCAGCTTGAGTCCGAGGGCCCGAGCACGCAGGTCGTGCTGGTCGTCGGAGGTTCCGCCCACAAGATCGACAGGTACCTGAACTCGACGCCGGCCCGCGTAATCCGTCAGGACCGATTCAAGGTGATCGTGGTTCCGTAACGGGAGGTGGCTCCAGTGATCCGCTCAAAGAAAGAGGTCCTCGAGACGTTGCGTCGTACCGGCACCTACGGGTTGATCGAAGGCAAGGAAGACAAGCTGCCGGACCCGGTGGACATCGACCGCGACGAGCCGGTGCTCGCCGAGCTCGGCATCACGCGGAATCTACTGATCGAGAACATGGGCGCGAGTCCCTGACCGACCCAAACCGGTGTGTCTCAGCCCGCCGGGCCTAACGGTCCGCTGGTCCCGTAAGCAATGTCGTCCAGTCGGAACGGCGCGAGCGCCGTTGTGGTGGCGATCACCGAACCGACCGACAGGATCCCGAAGCCAGCACCCGTGTTGACACCGCTGACGGTGTGGGACTCGATGGCCGTCGCGCTGTTCCCGGCGTACATGCTCACCGAGAGCGATCCGGCTGTCGTGGAGTTGACCAGCGTCCACTCGATGCGCACCCACCCGGACGGCACCGAGTTCGTGAATGTCAGCTGCCTGGTGTTGTTCGCATCGAACAGGGCCAGCTTGCCGGCCGTGGTCAAGTTGATCTGCACGTCTCGAGCACCCGCACTGGTCGCCGGCTTGGCGAGGACGACCGTGTTCCCGGTCGTGCTCCCCAGGTTGATGTACATCCGGCCATAGCTGGTCGTCGTCGTGGGGATGGAGGACGACCCCCACTGGACGAAGCACGCGGAGGTGGACGGCGCAAACGCACCTGCCAGCGCGCCGTTGGCAGCGGCCGAGGAATACGTCGCAGTTCCTCCGGCGCACGAGACCGTACCGAACTTGTTTCCGGACGTGCCACCGGAGTTCGCCGCGGTCAACGTTCCGCCGCTCGTGCCGCCTTCGAAGCTGTTCGACAGCAAGGGCGGGTTCGCGGGGCTGCCGGCAGGGGTGGAGACCTGGAGCGCATCCGATGCCGCACCTGGACCTGCCGAGTCGCTGGCGATGACCTGGTACCAGTATGTCTTGCTCGCGGTCACCGTGCTGTCGGTGTAGGAGTTCGCGGACAGGCCAGTCGCGATCGAGGAGAAGCCGCTGGAGGCACTGGTGGTGGACCGGTCGACCTCATAGGTCACCGAACTGTCACCCGCGGAGTTCCACGACAAGCCGACCGAGGTCGAGCTCGGCGTACCGGTGAGGCCGGTCACCTTGCCCGGAACTGTCGCTGCGGTCTGGGTCGTCGAGTAGCCACCCAGGCCACCGGCGCCCTTCGCAGCGACCCGGTAGTCATAGTTGGTCCCCGAGTTGGCCGACGTGTCCTGGTAGCTCGTGCCCGTCGTGGTGTTGTTGAGCACGGTCCACGTCGAGGTGCCCGAAGGGGATCTCTCGACCTGGTACGTCGCCGCTCCAGCCGCGCTGTTCCAGGACAGGTCGATCTCGCTCGTAGAGACACCGTGCGCCGTCAAGCCGGTCACAGCGGCCGGCAGGCTGGTGCCGGTGACCGAGTTGGACTGGGCTCCCGAGCCACCGCTGTCGCTTGGTACGACGGTGTAGTCCGCAGCCTGTCCGGCGGTGAGCCCGGTGACCTTGAACGATGTACCGGATGCCGGCCCCAGGTCGTTGGTCAGGTTGCCAGTTCCTGCCGCACCACTCCACACCTCGTACGATGTCGCGCCGGTTGAGGCCCCCCAGGCGCAGATCGACCTCAGTCGGACTGACAGCCGTGGCTGTCAGGACACCCGGCTGACCGGGGACCGTGGTCACGGACGCGGTCGGCGACGGCGAGCTGTTACCACCCGCGTTCGTCGCGATGACCTGGTAGTCGTAGCTCTGACCCGGAGTCAGGCCACTGTCGTGGAAGGTCAGCGCCGTGACGTTGGACCCGACGGTGGAGAAGGTCCCCGACCCGTGCACGGCGCGCTGCACCTGGTACTTGGTCGCGCCTGCGACTGCAGCCCAGCTGACATCGGCGGTCGTCGACGAGGAGCTCGTGACGGTCGGTGTCGCCGGAGCCGCCGGCGGGGTCGGTCCGCTGCTCGTTCCGGATCCGACCTGGTAGTCGTTCAGGACCTGCGACGAGCTCAGTGCGTAGGAGTAGACGGCGACCTCATCGACGGAACCGTTGAAGTCGTTGCCGTTCCCCCAGCTGGTGTCGCCTCCCACGTGCCAGTAACCGTCGTAGCTCTGGTTCGTGGTGACGCCGTTGGAGGCGACCTGCGCGCCGTCAACGAACAGCTTCATGCCGCTGGAGTCCTGCGTGGCCACGACATAGTGCCACTGGCCGTTGTCGAGGTTCATCGAGGCGGGGGCGGTGACGATGTCCTCTTCGCCGTTCCAGACACCGAAGCTGAGCGAACCGTCACCGTTGAAGTAGATGTGTTTGTCGTAGTTGCTGCTTCCACTCGCAGAGCTGCTGTTTCCGAAGCCGATGATCTTTCCAGCCGGCGTGGTGGTCTTGAACCACGCCTCGATGCTGAACGTCGACGGAGACGGCAGTTCGGTGGTGCCGACCATGCGGCCGTCGTCCTGACCGTCCGTGGTCATGGCCGTGTCGGCCGGGGAGGTGCCGTCGTGAATCGCGCCTGCCACCCCCAACGTGTCGCCGGTGTTGTACGTCCCGCCGTTGCCGTTGCCGGACAGGTCGGTGGCCGTGGTCGAGCCGGATGGGTCGTCGAGGCGCCAGTACAGGTTGGGCGAGTTGGCGTTGATGGTCTTGGCGTACAGGTCCGTCGAACCGGGGGCAACCGGCAGCGAGTAGCCCGCTGCCGTGTACTGCGTCGCGATCGCACCTGGGGTGAGCGCGCTGTTGTAGACCGAGACGTCGTCGATGGCGCCCCCGAAGAACTCGCTCGCGGGCTGGCTGGGCCAGCTGTTGAGATTGTCGTCGCCGACCCGCCAGTACCCGACGAAGTTCTGGTTGGTGGTGACCGGGTTGCTGGCCACCTTCGCGCCGTCGACATACAACGCCATGCCGTTGGAGCCCTGCGTGCCGACAATCTGGTGCCACTGGCCGTCGTTGTAGGTGTGCGTGGACTCGGCGATGTCGGTGCCACCGTTGTAGGTACCGAAGATCAGGTGGCCGTCATTGGTCATGTAGATCTGCTTGTCGTAGTTCGAGCTGTCACCGGTCTGCGCGTTGCCGAAGCCGATGATCTTCCCGCCCGACGTCGAGGTCGTCTTGATCCACGCCTCTGCGGAGAACGTCGTCGGGCTGGGCTCGCTCGCCCCGGACGAGAAGTAACCGGTCGAGCCGTCGAACGTGGCGGCCGTGTCACCGTCGTTGGTGCCACCCGCCGTACCGAGGGTGACGCCTCCGGTGTAGCTGCCTCCCAGCAGGTTCGGCGACGAGTCGGCACCGATGGTGCCCTTGGCCTCGTCGAACCTCCAGTAGGCGGCCGGGTTGTCGGCCAGGACCTGGGCGGCGTATCCCGAGCTTCCGTTCCCGACGGTGACCCTCGCGGAGGCAGGTGAGAGCACGCTTCCGCCGGTGCCGTTGGTCTCCAGGGCCTTCACGGTGTAGGTATGCGAGCCGCCAACGGTCAATCCGGTATCGGCCCACCCGACGACGGGCTGCTTCCAGAACAACGAGTTGACCGTGGTGCTGGCGATCGGCGTCGTCCCGCCGTCACGGAACAGCTGCAGCGTCAGGTCAGGGTCGTCGAGGTCGACAGGCGCCTGGGCGTAGACGTTGATCGATCCAGCTCCCGAGGCGACCGCGACAGGCTGGGCGGGCTGGGGAGTCGTGAAGTCGCTGGTCGAAGTGAATCGCGCGATGCCCTGCTGCCCGGTGTGGTTCATCGTGGTGAAGTCACCACCGACGTACAGCTGGGTGCCGTCGGTAGCCATCGCGCGCGGACCCAAGTTGGGTCCGGCGTTACTGAACGGGTACCAGGGGCCGAGGAAGCCGTTGCTCAACGACTCGGACAGCAGGTGCCGGGCCTGGTTCTCGGGCACCTGGGGGTAGTTGCTCGGGTCACCGTTGGTGTTCTCGGACTGGCAGTCGTGGGCGTGCGAACCCTTGTACAGATAGTTCCCCACGACCTCGATCGTCTGGGTTGCTCCCAGGCAACGGTTCACCCACTTCAGTGATCCGTCGTTGAGGTTCGCCGACCAGGTGCCGTCGAAGCAGCCGCCACCGGTCCCCTCGTCGGCCAGGTAGACGGCTCCGCCGCTGATGACGACATCCTTGACGTTCGAGACGCACCCGGTGTTGTTTGCCGTCGTACCGACCGGCACCACGCTGTCTGCCGGCATCGGCTCGAGGGCGCCCGGCGTAGCACTCGACACTCCGCCGATGATCGCTGCCTTGTTGTAGGGCGTCGTTCCGTCAGCAGACTGGGTCAACCCGTCCACCTGGTCGAAGTAGCCGCCCACGACGACCTGCGTGTCGTCAGCTGTTGCATCCAGCGCGTCGACCGTGCCGTCGGTGCCCGGTTGAACCGCCGACCCCCACGGGACCACCGCTCCCGTCGAGGCGCTCACCGCTGCGAGGTTCGCGCCGACCGCTGCGCCGCTGCCCACCTTGGTGAACGTTCCGCCCAGATAGACCGTGCTGCCGGCGGCCGCGATCGCGGACACCTTGCCGTTCACGTTCGGGTTCCAGGGCAGCAGCGCCCCGGTCGTCGCGCTGAAGGCGGCGACGTGGTTCCGCTTGGAGCCATCCACCGTCGTGAAGGCGCCCCCGACGTAGACCACCGAGCCGTCCGGGGACGCCGCGACCACTCCGCCGGTCAGCGGCAGGCTCCCTGCGGCCTGTCCGGTGAAGGTGTGGGTGTGAGCAACCGCGGTGTCCAACGCGCCGGTCGAGGCCTTCAACGCAGCAAAGTACGTCGCAGGCACCTCGCCGGTACCGGCCGCATCACCCGGCGGCCGCAGCGACGTGAAGTCGCCGACCATGAAGATGTCGCCCGAGGCGGAGGCGTAGGTCATCTTCCAGACCGTCGCGTTCGACTGCCACGACGAAGCCGCCGCGGCGCCGAGGCTCCCCGCCTCGATGGCCTGAGCGGCAGAACTGGATACGAGCTGCACAGCCGGCACTGCTACGGCGAGTGAGATCAAGGCGGTGGCCGCTAGCGCGATCGGTCGACGCATTGTGTGTTGCTCCTCTTACAGAACATGATCGCGTGCCGGCGCAGCTGCGATCTCGTGGGCACGAGTCGTCTCACTGAACCTTTCACACGCGAAGATCGTCCGGGCGAAAAGCCCTCAAGTCACCCGTTTGGGCTATCAACCTCCGACGCCGCCCGCAGTTGCCAGCGGTGGACACCGGCCTGAAGTCTCGACCTGAGCCGGAGATGGAGGCGAAGAAGACGACTAGCGAGGCCGCTTGCCGGTTAGTGGAGAGCCGAATCGAATCAGGTTTCCGTCGGGGTCGACATGCTGGCCCTCACGTTTGCCGTAGTCCTCGTCCCGGGGCCCGTCGACGCTCGCTCCGGCGGTGCGCCAGTCGGCGGCCAGCCGGTCCGCATCGTCGACGTGGATGTACAGGACGCTGGTCATGTGGTGCGCCGATTGATATCCGGGCCAGACCGCGGCGTCGTGAGCGAGGTGAACGGTGAGCTGCCCGAGGCTCGCGAAGGCATAGCCCTCGTCGTGGTGCTCGATCCTGAATCCCAGTCGCTCGTAGTGTCCGACCGCTCGCGCGACGTCCGTCACCCTGAACACGGGTTCGTGGCCGACGACCCGCACCGGGCCGACTGGCCGTTCGACCTGGAAATCGCTCACCCGGCACACCGCCCTTCCCGACCACCGTAGACGTCCTCGACCGGCTCCGTCTGGCGTGTCGTCCGGCCGGGGCGGGGTGTCGCCGCCAGAGTGGTTCGGGTGCGTCGCGGCTCGTGGGGATCACCGTTCGGGTGGCTGTGGGCGGCGTTCACGGTCAGCGCCGTCGGCACCTGGTTGGCATTCGACGCATTCGCACTGGTCGCGATCTTGGCGCTGCACGCCCCGCCGGTCGAGGTCTCGGTGCTTGCCGCGGCCGGGCTTGCGGTCAGCGCCGCGGTCGCGGTTCCGCTCGGTCCCTGGGTAGAGCGTCGCCGGAAGCGTCGCGTGATGATCGCGATGGACTGCCTGCGGTTCGTGGCCCTGGCCAGCATCCCAGTCGCCTATGTGCTGGGCCGGCTACGGTTCGGTCAGTTGCTCGTGGTCGCGATTGTGGTTGGCGCCGCCGACATCTGCTTCCGGGCGGCGAGCGGGGCGTGCCTCAAGGCGCTGGTGCCGCGGGAACAGCTGCTGACGGCGAATGCTCGGTTCGAGTCCACGAGCTGGACCGCGACGATGATCGGCCCCCCGCTAGGGGGTGCGCTGATCAGCATGTTCGGCCCGGTCGCCACCGTGATCGCCGATGCCGTCAGCTATCTGCTGTCCGCACTCGGGATCAGCGCAATCCCGGGGCAGGAGCCGGCTCCGGTGCATGTGGTGTCGGGTCATCGGCGCAGGAGTGAGGTGTTGGAAGGATGGCGATACCTCCTCGGGCACCCGCCACTGCGGGCGTTGCTCGCCAACACATCGCTGGTGAACGGGCTGATCCTGGCTCCGATGCCGCTGATCGCCGTCCTGATGCTGGGCCGGTTGCACATCGCACCGTGGCAGTACGGACTGGCGTTCGCTCTGCCGTGCATCGGCGGGCTCATGGGCGCCCGGCTGGCGCGGCGGCTGACTGCCCGGTATGGACAAAGCACCGTCCTGCGTCGCGCCGGAACGCTCCGCGCGTGCTGGTCGATCGGGCTCGCGTTCATCCCCGGCGGCTGGGCCGGAGTCGCCGTTGTCGCGCTGATCGAACTCGGGCTCATCACCAGCTGCGGGGTGTTCAACCCGGTGTCCGCCACCTACCGACTCGAACAGACCCCCACCGATCGGCTCGCCCGCACCCTGGCAGCGTGGACGATCACCACCAAGGCGTCGGTCGCCGCACTCACCGCCCTGTGGGGCGTTCTGGCCAGCGTCGCGGGAGTGCGAATCGCGATCGGCCTCGCGGGGGTCCTGATGCTGGCGACCCCATTGTTGCTGCCCAAGCGCAGCCGCTTCGACGTTTACGCGGTGTCGGCGACGACGAACCCGCATTCGTACGCCAGCACCACTGCCTGAACCCGGTCACGCAGGCTGAGCTTCATGAGGATTCGAGCAACATGCGTCTTCACCGTTCCGGGTTCGATGACGAGACGCTCGGCGATCTCGGCGTTGGACAGCCCTTGTGCCATCTGACGAAACACATCACGCTCGCGCGGTGTCAGCTGTGCGAGTTGCGGCGGCGAGTCCACGGTGGCGGGACGCGTGACCTGGACGAACTTCTGGATCAGTCGGCGGGTGATCGACGGGTCGATGAGCGCATCGCCGGCCGCGACGCTGCGCACCGCTGAGACCAGCTGCTCGCTCGGCGCATCCTTCAACAGGAACCCGCTCGCTCCGGCTTGCAGTGCGGCGTACACGTAGTCATCGGAATCGAACGTGGTGAGCATCAGCACCCGGCTGCTGGTTTCGGCAAGGACGATCCGCGCGGCCGCGAGCCCGTCCATGACCGGCATCCGGATGTCCATGAGTACGACGGACGGCGAGAGCTGCCTCGCCAGCTCGATGGCCTCGTTGCCATCACCGGCCTCGCCGACCACGGCAATGCCGAGCTCGGTTTCCAGGATCACGGCAAACCCAGCGCGAACCAGGCGCTGGTCGTCGACGATGAGGACGGTGATGTTCTCGGATGGCTGTGTCATGACCGGGGCGCCATCAGACCCACGTGTCGGATGCGCGAGCACCGACGGCACGGCGAGGGATACGACCCGTCAGCTGCCAGCCACCGTCGGGCGTCGTACCCGCATCGCAGATCCCGCGGCACCGGCCAAGCCGTTCACGCATTCCCGCGAGGCCGTTGCCACCACCCGAGCGTTCCAGCCCCGACGGCGCGGCGCGGCCCGGTCCATTCGCCACTCGGATTTCGATGCCGTCGTCCCCCGCACTCACCGCGATGTCGATGGCCGCTCCCGGAGCGTGCTTAATCGCGTTGGTGATGCCCTCCTGGACCAGCCGGTAGGCAGCGTCCGCGCCGTCATCGGTGAGGTCGTCGATGTCGCCGCTCAGCTGGCACGATACGGCCAGCCCGGACGCTTGGGCCCGACGGACGAGTTCCTCGACGATCCGCAGACCGGCTGACGGAGTCGCCGTCCGAGAGTCTGTGAGGAGCTCGACGAGACGGTTGATCTCGTCGTCAGCCTGGTTGGCGGCGCCGCTGATGGAGGCGAAGGCCTGAGCAGCGCGTCGAGGATCGATCGCGACGAGCCGCTCCCCCGCATTCGCCTGCACCACCATCAGGCTCACGCAGTGGGCCACGATGTCGTGGAGCTCGCGCGCGATGCGCGCCCGCTCGTAGCGGACGGACTCGCGCGCGAACAGCTCACGTTCGGTCTCGAGCTCCGCGGCGCGACGTTCTAGCTCCTTGGACGCCCGCTCTCGCGATGCGACCAGGACTCCGACGAGCCACGGGCCGATCGTCAGCATCTCGACGACCGGACTGAACGGCCTAACACTCAAGTTGGTGCTTGCGATAAGTGCGAGCAGGGCAACGCAGGACGCCGGTAGGGCAGCACGAGATCCGAGGGTGAACGAGTAGACGAGGGTGGCGATCCACAGAGACACGAAGGCCGCATTGTCATTGACGGCGGGGAGGCTATGGGTCAATCCCGGCAGTGCGATCAGGACGCTCGCAGCAAAGGTAGCTGTCACCGGCTTACGCTCGACCACGCCGACAAGGAGACAGAAGCCGAGGACGCACACTGACCCCGGCAACTCGCTCAGCTGCCCTTGAACTGCAAGGCTTCCGGCCGCCCAGACCGTGAGTACGACGGCGAGCATCAGTCCGGCTCGAGCGCGTAGATGTCGCCGGAGCTGTGCCACTGGGCTACAAGCTGGCTGCAGCGAGCGGGAGGAGCACCACGGTCTCGCGGCGGCCGTCGCGGCTGGTCGATCGCAACGACCCGTCATGGACAGCAGCCCGTTGCGTCGCCGCGGCTAGCGCGCGCCGGGCATCACCGTTGCGAACGCTCGGCCCGACCACCTTCAACTCGAGCGAGTCGGCACCGAACACGACCTCGACGTTCGCCTGCGAGCTCGGATCCCGCTCCAGCGTGAGCAGCAGGTGCTCGACGATTCGGTAGCCGGAGAGCTCAAGGCCCGGCGGCAACAGCCTGGAGTCACCCGTCACCTGTAGGTGGACGTCAGGCAGGCTGGATTCGCTCAAGAGCCGGTCGAGCTGGGCCAGCACCGGCTGCGGCTCGGTCGGGGCATGGCCACGCAGGTCTCCGACAACCTCGCGCATATGCGTCAACGTTCGCCGGCCGGTGCCCTGGATCGACACGAACGCTTGTTGCGCCTCGCCTGGTCGCGACTCCAAAGTGCCACTCCCGCTCGCGGCGGTGTCGGCCATCTCGCCGATGCGGTCGTGGAGGAACGTGTCGAGGTCATTGGCGATCTGCACACGGTCGGCCGCCACGGCGAGCTCGGCAAGCTGCTCTCGCTGCTCTCGCAGCTCCGACGTACGCGCTTGCAGGGTGGCGATTGCCCCGTTCCGAGCGCGAACGAGGCGGCCGAGGCCCATGAAGATCGCCGCGACCGGCACCATGATCACCGCGACCGCCGGGCTGCCGAGTTTCGGATCCGAGGCACCTTGGCACACGATGCTCACGGTGAGCAGACTCAGGCCAAGAACGGTCCGGCGGCGCTCACAGCGGCTTCCGATCATGAACGCGGTGTAGAACACCGCAGGCAACGTGGCGCCGCAGCGGACCAGATCTCCGATCAGCAGCCAGTTCACGCCGGCACCGATCGCGAGTGCACCGGCCGCGATCAGCGGCCGGCGACGGGCGACGACAACCGGCAGTGTCATCAGCAGCACCGCCAACGCTGCTGTCCAGCCACCGTCGAGGTGCTTGGAGTTGTGGCCGGTCACCAGACAGACGGCATAGATGCTGAGCAGGCTGGCGACCGCGACGTCGGCCAAGCCAACGTCACTGATGCCGAAGACTGGACCGAGGAGCCATCTCGTCGATGCGCGTCGCCTCATGCTGATCTCCCGGAGTTGAGGAAAGTCTGTCGCGGTTCGGGCGTCGCGGCAACGGATGCCGGCGACCCGCGAGCAGTCTTCATCCCTGAACCGACCGGGTCGTCTGCCGCCAGGGGGATCTTTCCGACGCACATGATCTCTCTCGCGGGAGACGACGGCGCTCTGTCCGATCCATAACGTCGGCCCCGGCCACCAGGGCCATCGCATTCACCGCAGAGGGAGACAGTCATGAAGCTACGTACGTCCGCCGCTCTGATCAGCACCGTCGCATTGGTCGGCGCGGGAGCGTCCTTGCTGCCCGCCGCTGCAAGCCCAAGTCACCGGGCTCACAAGCTCTCGTTCACGTCCGTCACCGAGAAGAGCGTGATGTTCAGCAAGGGCAGTGGCGCCGAGTCGGATAAGGATCTGAACAAGAAGGGAAAGATCATTGGCTTCGGTGCCCTGTCGTACAAGGTGGGTCAGACCGGCGGCACCGGCAGGATCGCGCTCGACCTCGCCGGTGGATTCATGTACGGGAAACTGACCATCAGTGCCAGTCCGGTGACGCACGGCACCCTTACCGGAGGAACCGGGAAGTACAAGGGCATCACCGGCAAGATCTCCGCCACCAACCTCAACCAGGCCGGGACCAGGACCGCCGTCACCATCACGTACCACCTGAAGGGGAGCGCTACGCGCTAGCCGAATCCACTGGCGGCTAGCGCACCCACATCTGGTCCAACAGCACACCAATCACGGGGCTCCGCTCGTAGTTGTGCACCCGGCGCGAGCCACGTCGACCCACGTCGGGTTGACGATCGGGACGAACGGTGCCGGCAACGGATCAGGTCGTCCGCACATCTCCCGGCTCGCCCGCCCCACTCGCCCACCCGGCGACATGCCGCAAGTATGACGCCCCAGCGGCACCTGTCAGGGCCGCAGCGGGCCAGAGCGGGCGCCGCGTAGCGCTGAGTGCGAAGACGGCATTGATCGTGGTCTTGAATCTGGGCATCGGAAAAGGTTCTATTTCGACATGGCGAAGACCTATGACGCGACGACCGCGGTCGATATCGAGGCCCCCGTCGAGGTCGTCTGGAAAGTGCTGACCGACCCGGACCTGATCGCGCAGTACATGCATGGGACGCGCACGGTCACGGATTGGAAGGTCGGCAGCCCCATTGTGTGGCGCGGTGAGTGGCAGGGACGCGAGTACGAGGACAAGGGAGAGGTCTTGGCGTTCGAGCCCGACCGGCGGCTTGCAACAACGCACTGGAGCCCCCTGACCGGAGACGCTGACAGTCCCGAGAACTACCACCACGTGACCTATGAGCTGACTCGGATCGACGGGGGGCAGACCCGCCTGACTCTCACGCATGGCAACAGCCCGGACCTAGCGTCCGCCGAGGCCATGATCGAGAACGGTTGGAAGCCCACGCTCGAGTCACTCAAAGGGATCGCCGAACAGCTTCAGCAGTAGGCGGCTGGCTCACCACATTGTGCTTGTTGATCGCCGAGCCTTCGCGCGGTCATCAGGAGCCAGGGTTCCCGGCCGCGGCCGTCTCCAACGAGCGTTGGGTGAGGACGCGCGCGAGGTGACGGCGGTACTCGGGGTCAGCGTGCATGTCCTGCACCGGCTCCGTGCCCTCAGCAGCCAGCGCCGCAGCTTCCGGAATCGACGCGCCGGAGCCGAGCGCTGCCTCAGTCTGGTTGGCTCGCAACGGACGGCTGCCCATGTTGGCGAGTGCGACGCGTCCCGCGACGGTGGCAACGCCGACGATGGCCCAGTCGTTCGCGCGGCGGGTGAACTTCTCGTAGTGCCAACCGTTCGGGCCGGTGCGGGGAAGCCGGAGCTCGACCATGATCTCGTCGTCTTTCATCGCGGTGTCGAAGTAGCCCTGGAAGAACTCGGTGGCCAACACCTCGCGGCGTCCGTCCGGGCCCTGGAGCACCAACGTTGCACCGGAAGCGAGAACGGCGGCGGGCAGGTCCGCGGCAGGGTCGGCATGTGACACCGAGCCCCCGATCGTGCCGCGGTTTCGGATCTGCGGGTCGCCGACGGTCGACGCAACGTGGCCGATCAGCGGAGCCTCCCCGCGCAGCACCTCAGAGGTCACCAGGTCCCGGTGCCGGGTCAGCGCGCCGATCGCGACTTCATCACCCTCGACACGGATGTAGGAGGCGTGTGGCAGCCGCCGGATGTCGATGAGCACGGTCGGGAACGCGAGCCGTAGCTTCATCATCGGCAGCAGCGAGTGGCCGCCCGCAATCAACTTTGCCTCGTCGCCGTATTCTGCGAGCAGGGCAACCGCCTCGTCGAACGAGCCGGCGCGGACGTAGTCGAATGCCGCGGGGATCACGTCGGCCCCGCCATCGAGTCGGCCGCCGCGAGTACGGCGCGGACGATGTTGTGGTACCCGGTGCACCGGCACAGGTTGCCCTCGAGGCCCTCGCGAACTTGTCTCTCGGTGGGCTGCGGACAGTCGTTCAGCAGAGCAGCCGCCGCCATCACCATGCCTGGCGTACAGAACCCACACTGCAGCCCGTGTTCGGCCCGGAACGCGGCCTGCACCGGATGGAGGTCGTTACCTGCCGCGGCAAGACCTTCCAGCGTGGTGACCGAGGCACCGTCGGACTGAACCGCGAGCACCGTGCAGGACTTCACCGCCTCGCCGTCGATGTGCACGGTGCAGGCGCCGCACGACGTCGTGTCGCAGCCGATGTTGGTGGCCTTGAGCCCGCAGGTGTCGCGCACATAGTGGGCGAGCAGCAGCCGTGGCTCGACGTCGTCGGTGCGGGCGGTCCCGTTGACCGTGATCGAGACCTGCATCAGGCGTCCTTCGCAGCGTTGATAGCGGACCAGACCCGCATCGAGGTGGTCGGCATGTCGATGTGACGTACGCCGAGGTGCGCAACTGCGTCGATGACCGCATTCTGCACCGCAGGCGTCGCCCCGATCGTGCCGGCCTCGCCGATTCCCTTGGCTCCTAAGGCGTTGTAGCTCGTCGGCGTCTCTGTCGTTACCAGCTCGAAGCTGGGCAGCTCGGTTGCCGAGACGATCGGGTAATCGGCGAACGTCGTGGTGGTGGGGTTGCCGTCCTCGTCGTACAGGAGCTCTTCGAGCAGGGCCTGTGCTGCTCCCTGGGCGAGGCCGCCGTGGCGCTGTCCCTCGGCGACGAGCGGGTTGATGATCGTGCCAGCATCGTCCAGAGCGATGAGCCTCCTCAGCTCGGCCTTGCCGGTCTCGATGTCAACCTCGGCGACGGCGACGTGAGCGCCAAACGGATACGTAGCGCCGGGAGCGGTGAACACCGCCCTGACGAGAAGCCGCTCCTTCTCGGCGAGGGCGGCGAAGCTGATCGCTACGGCAGGGTCACCTCGTACGGCAAGCCCAGCCAGGGCGTGGTCGACGATGAGGTCCTCGGGGGCGACTTCGAGCTCGTCCGAGGCGCGAGCTCGGGCCAGTTCAACCAGCTCCAGCGATGCCTGCTTCACCGCCGCTCCGCCCTGCTGCAGGCTGCGTGACCCGGCGGTGCCGCCGCCCTGCGGGACCAGGTCGGTGTCTCCCCACTTCACGGTGATTTTCTCGATCGGGATCCCGAGCTCGTCGCTGGCGAGCATGGCCCAGACCGTCGAATGGCCCTGGCCGTGTGGCGAGGTGCCGGTGAGGATGGTGGCTGTTCCGTCTGGGTGCACCTCGACCGTCGCGTTCTCGCTCGGCGGGCCTGACTCGTCACCGCCACCGGTGATCTCGACGTAGACGCTGAGACCGATCCCGAGCTGGCGCAGGTCACCGCGCTGGCGGCGGGCAGCCTGTTCACGCCGCAGCCCGTCGTAGTCGGCGGCGGTGAGGACGGTATCGAGCGCCGCCGGGTAGTTGCCCGAGTCGTAGAGCGCTCCCCCTTTGGTCGTCAACGGCTCGGTGAAGGCAGGAAGCAGATTGCGTCGGCGTACCTCGGCCGGATCCATGCCGATCTCGGTGGCGAACAGGTCCATCGCGCGTTCGACGACCGCGGTGGCCTCGGGCCGGCCCGCACCGCGGTAAGCGCCGAGCGGCGTCGTGTTAGTGACGACGCTGGCGTAGGACGTCTCCAGCCGGTCGAAGTCATAGACCGCCGACGCCATCAGCAATGTCAGCGTCGGGAGGATTGCCCCGAAGCGGGGGTACGCGCCGCTGTCCTGCAGCACGTGCAGCCGGTAGGCCTTAACGTTGCCGTCGCGATCACCGCCGATCGTGACGGTCTGGAGCTGCGCCCGGCCATGAGTCATCCCGACCATGTTTTCCGAGCGGGTCTCGACCCAGGTCGCTGGACGGCCGAGGTGCCGGGCAACCCAGCAGACGAGGACCTGCTCAGGGTCGGCCCCGAACTTCGCGCCGAACGCGCCGCCGACCGCGGGAGTGATCACGCGCACCTGCTCGGTGGTCAGGCCCAACCTGGACGTCAGGACGGTCTGGGTGTCCTGGGCGCCCTGGTTCGGGATCCAGGCGGTCAGCCGGCCCTCGTCCCAGACCGCCGCGGCGCTGCGCACCTCGAGCGGCGCGACCGCGACTCGCTGGTTGATGATCTCCTGGGTGACGACGACCTCGCAGTCGTCAAAAGTGTCCGCCTGCTCCTCGGGGTCTTTGCTCATCACGACGTTCGTGCCGACATCGGGGAACAGAATCGTGTCACCCTGCAAGGCCGCCCGCGGATCGATGACGGCCTGGAGTGGCTCGTACTCGACCTGGACGAGCTCGGCGATGTCCTCGCCGGTGTAGCGGCCGTCATGTACGACGATCGCAACCGGCTCTCCGACGAAGCGGACAGTGTCCGTGGCGAGCAGCGGCTGCGCGAACCCCGCGTCGTACATGGGCAGCATCGGCTCCTGCTGCGGAACGTCGGTGAGATCCGTTGCGGTGAACACCGCGAGGCATCCGGCAGCATCGGTGGCTGCGGTCGTGTCGATCGAGAGAATCGTGGCGTGAGCCATCGGCGACCGGACGAAGGTGATCCGGACAGCGTGTTCGAGCCGTTCGTCGACCAGGTCCTCGGTGTAGACCGCGCCGGTGGTGAGGAACTCCGGGTCCTCGAGTCGATTGACGCGGGTGCCGAGAATGCTGCCGCGCGGAACACCGACGCTAGTCATCGCGACCTCTCGAACACGGGTCCTCCAGATCGCCGTCACACCGATCGTCCAGCTGACACTAAACCGGGCGCAATCGTCGGACGTGGGCTAGTGGGCCGCCTGGGGATCGAACCCAGAACCCGCGGATTAAAAGTCCGCTGCTCTGCCAGTTGAGCTAACGGCCCGAACCACCAGTATCCCAGATCCAATCTCCGGCCTCAGGCGACGCTTTCGTCGACGGCGTACAGATGCCACTCGTCGGAGAGACCCTTGAGCGTGAACGGGCCGCGATCGCGGAACTGGATGCCGGACCCGGCGACGAGATCCTTCACAGTGCTCGACACCAGTACTTCATCCGGCTGCGCCTCGGCGGCAACGCGCGCGCCGATGTGGACCGCTATGCCACCCATCTTGCCGTCGACGACCTCGCACTCGCCCGTGTGCAACCCTGCCCGGACGCGTAGGCCGAGCCCGCGCACCGTGTCGGAGATCTCCCGCGCACAGCGGATGGCCCGTGCCGGGCCGTCGAAGCTGGCAAAGAATCCGTCACCGGCAGTGTCGATCTCGCGCCCGGAGAAGCGGACCAGGTGCCGCCGCACGAGAGCGTGATGTTGCATCAGCAGCTCACGCCATTCCCGGTCGCCAAGCTCGGCGAGCATCTCCGTCGACCCGACGATGTCCGTGAACAAGATCGTCGCGAGCACTCGGTCGGTCTCGACCAGGTCCCACTCGCCGCGCTTGTACAACCCGAGCAGGAACGGTTCGATCTCGGCCACGATTTGTTCCGAGTTGACCCACCACCCGTGATCGACGCCCGGCAGTTCGGCGAGCTCTGCGGCCGGAATGTGGCCGGCGATGTAGCGCGCTTCCTCGAGCACGCTGTCCTCGTCATCGACACGGTTGACGACGAGTGTCGGGACCCGGATCGCTGGCAGCGTGTGGCGCACGTCGATCTCGCTGTTCATCACCGAGAGTGCCCGGATCGCACCGGGACTCGCGCTGGCCTGCACCCATCGCCGCCACCACTTCCTGGTGGCGTCATCGTGTGCCGTGCTGGGCGCTAGCCCCTGCAACTTCTCGTTGCACCATGGTTCCGTACCGCGGCGGCCGTCACTTTCGGTGATCCCCGTCCGCCATTCCGCCGGCGTCGGCATCCACGGGTAGTCCTCAGCTTGGAACCATGTCGCGTGCGTCCCATACAGGACCAGGGCCGCCGTGCGCTCGGGATAGGTGGCCGCGAACAGCATTGACATGGGGCCACCTTCGGAGAACCCCATGATTGCGGCGCGCCGGGAGCCGACGGCGTCCATCACCGCTCGGATGTCGTCCATCCGGGTCTCGAGATCGGGGATACCGGTGGCGCGATCGGACATCCCGAGCCCGCGCTTGTCGAAGAGGATCAGCCGTGTGAACTGCGACATCCCCCGGAAGAACTCCACCGCGGTTCCCTCCCACGGCGCGCCGAAGTTCGACAGGACCCAGCCGGCGACGAAGACGACGTCGATCGGACCGTCCCCGATCACGGCGTAGGCGATGTTGACGTCACCGTTCCTCGCGTACTGGACTTCTGGGGCGTCCACGTCCGTAGTCTCCGCCCGTTGCCCGGGGCGGGCAAGGAGATCCGGACAGACGGGTAGGAACCTCGCCGGGTCGGCCCTGGGAAGGTGTCAGTCCCTATGACGCGGGTACTTGCCATCGCGACCCCACTGCCCACAGAGTCAGATCCGTCATGTTCACTCCCGCACCCCCGCACCGCGTCCTCACGACCGACTACGGTCCCGTCACTGTGTTCACCGGCGCGGGGTCGATCTTCGTCAGCTGCGCTGGCGTCTCCCCCAGTCCGACGGACCGGCCGACGATCGTGCGGTTCACCCGCGGTCGTGATGGCAACTGGCGGCCGGCCTGCTCGATCACCGCCCGTGCCCACGCTGAGCTGTGCCTCGAGCTGGCGACCCGGGCGGTGGCGGCCGCCATCGACGATGGTCTGCTCGACGATGCCGCTGCCGCCATCGCGACGCGCAACTCGCAACGACCAGTGCGTCCGGGCTCGCGGCAGGGACCTGCGCCATGGCCGGCCGCGCTCCGGCTGGCCGAGGCGCGCGCCGTACCCAGTCCGTTGGCGACGCTCGACCTTCGCCCGCTGGGTCAGTAACGCCGAGCCGACGTCACCCGGTTCCGCAGCTCGCGCCCTTCGGACAGTCGCGCCAAGTTGTCGAGGAACAACGCGACTATGCGTTCGTTCTCTCGCGGTGACAGGGCGGACGTGTGCGGAGTAAGCAGGACGTTCGGCATCGTCCACAACGGGCTGTCCGGCGGCAGCGGCTCGACCGTCGTGACGTCGAGCGCCGCGCCGGCGAGCCGGCCGGACTCCAACGCCGCGATCAGGGCCGGCTCGTCGATCACGGCGCCCCGGCCGACGTTCACGACGGCCGCGCCGGCCGGGAGCGCCGCGAGCACGTCCGCGCCGACCATGCCGCGGGTCTGGTCGGTCAACGGCACCGTGACCACAAGCGCAGCGGCACCGGCGACGACCCGGCGCAGCTCCGACGACGCGTGCAGCTCGTGGAACGGCTCGACCGGCGTACCACCCGAGCTGTTCACCCCGATCGTTCGCATCCCCAGTGCCGCCGCCACGCGAGCGATGTCCGTGCCGATCACGCCGGTCCCGAGCACCACGATCCGTTGCCCATCGAGGTCGGGCGTCGCGTAGTGCGCCCAACGGCGGGCCGCCTGATCGGCCTGGATCCGCCGCAGGTCGCGGGTGATGCTCAACAAGCCGAGGATGGCGAACTCCGCGAGCGGCAGCCCGTGAACACCGCTTGCCGTCGACACGGCGACGCGTCCGAGATCCTCATCCGTGAGCCCGGCGGCGGCGACCTGCTCGCCCGCGCCCGCCGCGGTGGCCTGCACGAACCGCAGCCGCGGGCAGCCGTGTACGACGGCGGCGAGACCGTCCGGAGTGTCGCCCGGGAACCCGAACATCGCCACCCCCTCCGCGAGCAGCCGCTGCCAGCGCGCCTCGTCGGCAGCGCTGCGCGTGAAGTCGGGGTCGCCGCGGTGATCGCTGGGATAGCGCGCCGGCGGCAGCAGGTCCGGCTCGTAGTGCAGCCGGACCAGGTCGCTCGCCGCGATCCGATGCGCCAGCTCCGCCTCCAGCGGGCTGGCGACGACGACGTCGATCGGCATGTCATCTCGCGGCATCGTGACCCGGCTCCCATCAGTACGGCGGTACGTCACACGCTAGGTCCCGGCTGTCAGTGACCGACAATGCGGCTATGACAGCCAACCGTCCTGGGCACGCCAAGGCCGAGGACGACGAGGGGCAGGCCGGCACCGGGAGCGACAACTCGCTCGGCCGACTACTCACTCTCTCCGACGGGGTCTTCGCGATCGCCATGACCCTGCTGGCGTTCAACCTCAAGGTCCCGTTGGTCGGACTGCATCCCACCAACGCGGAGCTGCAGCACGCGTTGTCCAAGAATCTGCCGGCGTACTACTCGTTCGGGATCAGCTTCTACGTGGTCGCGAGCTACTGGATGCGCCACCGGCGGCTGATGCGCTCGGTGACGATCATTGACTCATCGCTCATCGGCCAGACGATGTTCTTGCTGCTGTGCGTGGCCGCACTGCCGTTTGCTGCCGACCTGCTGGGACAGCACGGCTCCGACGCGATATCCCTGGTGGTGTACGGCGCTCTCAACGTTGTCGCGGTCCTCAGCATGCTGCGGCTGCATCACATCGTCCGGACCCGTCGCCTGGCGCCGCGGGAGGTGCCGGACCCGGTGCACGACGACATCCCTGAGCTGCTGGGAAGCCTCGGGGTCTTCCTGCTCTGTATCCCGGCCGGCTACGTGTTTCTCGGCAACGGCACCTGGACGCTGGCGCTGCTCGCGCTGGTGCCACGGGTGCGCCCGCTGTGGCGCCGGACCAAGCTCAGGCGCGGTGGCCGAGCAGCTCCTCGAAAGGCGTGACGTCCCGATACGGGTCGCTGGCGGGTCCCGCCGCGCTGCGTTCGATCAGGTCGGCGAACTCGCTGCCCGCTCGACGGATCCGGTCGATCAGCGCACTCTCCTCGACCGACCCCCAGTCGGCGGTCGCGGCGAACACCGACGTGGGGGCGACGATGGCGCGCAGGTAGGTGAACATCGGCCGGATCGCGTGGTCGAGGGCGAGTGAATGCCGCGCCGTCCCGCCGGTCGCGGCGATCAGCACCGGCTTGCCGGCGAGAGCGTCACGGTCCAGCACGTCGAAGAACGACTTGAACAGCCCGTTGTACGACGCGTTGTAGAGCGGCGTGACCGCCACGACGCCGTCCGCCGCGACCAGCGACGAGATCGCTTCCGCGAGCGCCGGGCTGGGAAAGCCGGTGATCAGGTTGTTGACGATGTCGTGCGCGACATCGCGCAGCTCGATGACGGTGACATCGACGGTGTCGCCGTGGTCCCGCAGCACCCGCCGGGTCGCGTCGGCGAGCTGGTCCGCGAGCAGCCGTGTCGACGACGGCTGCGAGATGCCGGCCGAGACGACGGCCAGGGTGCGGTGGGTCACGTCGTACTCGTTTCGGCTACCGCCGAGACGGCGTCCGTCACCGTCGGCGTGACCAGGGGGCCGGCCTTCAGGCTCTGGTGCGTCGGCGCATCCGGCACGTCGGCGGGTCGCAGCGCGTCGAGCTCCTTGCGAAGCACCGGCACGACCTCGCCGCCGAGGATGTCGAGCTGCTCGAGCACGGTCTTCAGCGGGAGGCCGGCGTGGTCCATGAGGAACAGCTGGCGCTGGTAGTCGCCGAAGTGCTCGCGGAAGGTCAGCGTCCGGTCGATGACCTGCTGCGGGCTGCCGACGGTGAGCGGAGTCTGCGCCATGAAGTCCTCGAGCGAGGGCCCGTGTCCGTAGACCGGCGCGTTGTCGAAGTACGGCCGGAACTCACGGATCGCGTCCTGCGAGTTCTTCGACATGAACACCTGGCCGCCGAGGCCGACGATCGCCTGCTCGGGCGTGCCGTGGCCGTAGTGCGCGAACCGCTCGCGGTAGAGGCCGATCAGCCGCACGTAGTGCTCGGTCGGCCAGAAGATGTGGTTGGCGAAGAACCCGTCGCCGTAGTACGCCGCCTGCTCGGCGATCTCCGGGCTGCGGATCGATCCGTGCCAGACGAACGGCGGTACGCCGTCGAGCGGTCGCGGCGTAGACGGTGAACGACTGCAGCGGCGTGCGGAACTTGCCCTCCCAGTCGACGACGTCCTCGCGCCACAACCGGTGCAGCAACGCGTAGTTCTCGATCGCGAGCTCGATGCCCTGGCGGATGTCCTTGCCGAACCATGGGTAGACGGGGCCGGTGTTGCCGCGGCCCATCATCAGGTCGACCCGGCCGTCGGCGAGGTGCTGCAGCATCGCGAAGTCCTCGGCGATCTTCACCGGGTCGTTCGTGGTGATCAGTGTCGTCGCTGTGGAGAGGATGATCCGCTCGGTCTGGGCGGCGATGTAGCCGAGCATCGTGGTCGGGCGACGAGGGCACGAACGGCGGGTTGTGGTGCTCGCCGGTCGCGAAGACGTCCAGGCCCGACCTCCTCGGCCTTGCGGGCGATCGCGACCATCGCCTTGATCCGCTCGTGCTCGGTGGGCGTGATACCGGTCGTGGGGTCCATCGTCACGTCGCCGACGCTGAAGACTCCGAACTGCATGTCCACTCCTCACGGCTCACGCCGACCCTGACACGGATAGTTGCCTCTGCAACAACCCGCCGGGTCACTCTGTTCCGAGGGTTACCACCCCTCGGTGGAGCACCCGATCCAGCATGTCCACGAAGAAGGTTGCGGCTCGACGCGGAAAGGCACATCGGCGGCTTGATCTTGAGGACGTTCATCCGGTCGCCGGTGGGCTGGACCACCACGCCGAGCTCGAGCATCCGCTCACAGATCGCCACTGTCTCGGCGACGGCGGGCTCCCGGGTGGCGCGGTCGCGCACCAGCTCGACGCCCATGTAGAGGCCCATCCCGTGGACCGCGCCGATCATCGGGTGCCGCGCCTGCAGCTCCTCGAGCTCACTGCGTAAGGCAGCGCCGATGGTGCGCGCGTTGGGCTGCAGCTCCTCGTCCAGCATCACGTCGAGCACGGTCATCCCGATCGGCAGCTCACCGGGCTGGCACCTGCCGAGGAGAAGAAGTAGCCCTCCCGAGCGAACGAGTCCGCGATCTCGCGGCGGCAGATCACCGCGCCGAGCGGTTGGCCGTTCCCCATGCCCTTGGCGACCGTGATGATGTCCGGAACCACTCGCTGCTGCTCGAAACCCCAGAAGAACTCACCCAGCCGGCCGTAGCCGACCTGGACCTCGTCCGCGATGCAGACACCACCGGTACGTCGGACCTCGTCGTACACCGCCCGCAGGTACCCGTCCGGCAACGGGATCCCGCCGGCATTGCCGTAGTAGGGCTCGGCGATGAAGGCCCCGATCCGGGTGCCTGAGGCAGCCAGCCGCCGCAGCGTCGCGACGGCGTCCTCGACATACCGCTCTGCCGCATCGTCGCCGTGAAAATCCCCGCGATAGTTGTTCGGTGCGCGCAGCGTGTGCACCCAGTCCGGTCGGGTGACCAGCGCCTGCGGGTTGTCCGCGACCGAGGTCGACACGGCGTCGGTCGCGACCGACCAGCCGTGGTAGGCCTCGAGGATGGCCACGACGTCCCGGCGCCCGGTGTGGATGCCGGCGAGGCGCAGCGCGAGGTCGTTTGCTTCGGTGCCGCTGTTGACGAGGAAGACGGTGTCCAGACCATCGGGCGCCAGCGACGCCAGCCGATCCGCGAACGCGCCGAGTACGCCGTAGTGGAACCGCGAGTTCGTGTTGAGCAGCGACCACTGCCGCGCGCTAGCCGCGGCGAGGCGAGGATGTCCGTGGCCGACCACGGTCACGTTGTTGATCATGTCCACGTAGACCCGACCGGTCACGTCGACCAGGTGGTGCCGCCAGCCACGTTCGATCTGAGGTGGCACCTGGTAGTAGTGCTCCTGGACGGCAGCGAAGGCGTCCCGCTGGGTGACCGGCAGTGACTCGACCAGGGCCGCGTCACCGACGTCGAGTCCCAGCAGACCCGAGGGATCCGGGCACACGGCGAACCAGCCGGCGGCGAGTTGCGGCAGACAGAACTCCGGTGGGACCAGATCCGTCATCGAACACAGCTGGATCCGCAGCGAACCGGGACCGACCGACCCGATCTGTTGGCCGGCGACGGCCGAATCCTTCTCGGGCCTGAGCTCGACACCGCTGAGGAGCAGCGACATCTCCTGCCCGGCCAGCCGCACGCGCCCGTCGCCGAGTTGCCGCAGCTCCCCATCGAACGGCGCAACGACAGCCTGCCCAGTGGGCAACCGGATCTCGACATGAAGCGCGCACGTCGGTGACGCGTCGGCGACGTCCGGGCGGGATCGGGTCAGCCGGCACTCGCCGTACCTCGTCATCGCAACCGCGCCGGGCTGCGCCATGGCCCGTCTGGCGACCGCCTCCTCGGCGTCGTCGTCGAGCCAGCGGCCAGCATCCAGGCTCGCGCTGGTCGGCGACAGATCCAGCGTCGTCAGGCACGCCGGGTCGAGTGACGGCAGCAGCCGCCGGTACCGCGCCCGATCCGGACGTGGTGCCGGCGGCCGACCCAGGCCATGCCGCAGTGCTGCGCTCATCGCCGGCAGCGGGACCGACGTCGCGCACTCGAAAATCGACCAGTCACGCTCCTGCGAACGCTCGGCGTACTCATTGTCGGGACTGATGCTGATCTGCTGCTGACCGCTGACGACGAGCACCGCTGCCCGCTCGACGACCAGCGGCCACAGGGCGTCGATCTCGTGGTCGGTGAGCGAAAGCCGAGCGTCGAAGCCGCGGATCACCGGCAGCACCGCCATCGGGTCGGCGTCCGATCGGTAGAGCAGCGACGCGCACGCGACGGCGAGATCACCGATCCGCCAGCTGCGGGCGAGGTCCCCGAAGTCGATGACACCGCCCGGCACGATCCGGCCAGCGTCGTCGTGCCGGCCGACCACGTTGTCCTCGGTGAGGTCGCCGTGGATGGGCTGGACCGGCAGGGCCGCACTGACGGCGAGCACGGCCTCGGAGCGCGCGACGGCGGCGGTCAACGCCGCCACTCGAGCCGGGTCGCTGACGTGGGGCAGCAGCAGGTCGACGACGCGGTTCGCCTGCCGCAGGTCCCACTGCAGGGTGCGGTCGAGGCCGTCGTGGTCGAAGTCCGCCAGTGCCGCGGACATGGCCGCGACCAGGTCGCCGAGACCGGTCAGGGCAGCCGGTGAGAGGTAGGGCGCGGCGGCCAGCACCTCGCCTTCGACGTAGGTCACCATCCGGACGGCACAGCTCTCGCCCGCGACGTCGATCGTGGAGATCTCGGTGCCGTCCAGTGCGGGTACGACGACGGGGAGGCAGGTGTCGGGAACTCGGCAGGCGACCCAGCTCATAGCCGCGTTCTGGGCCTCCAGCTCCCGGGCGTGGAACGCCGAGTTGGCGACCTTGAGCACGGTGCGCCCGATCGTGTCCCCGGTCGCGCCGACCCGGACGTTGTAGTCCTGCTGACTGCCGAGCAGCGCCAGATCGCCGTCGCGGCCGTAGGCGTCACGAACGATCTCCCGAGCCCGCTCGAGCGAGATCTCCGGGTTGGCCAACGTTGACGACACGAAGAAGTCGAAGAACGACACCGCCACCCCTCCACGGCGGTCAACGCCCGCCGGAAGTCGAACTGTACGTGAGACCGTTCCGGAGCGGTCCGGACTGGCCGTCACCACCGATTTCCCACCCGGTCGAATCGTCCTCTAGACTTGCCGCGTCCCCGACGGAGGACGTCGAGGCATCCGCCCTCATCGTCCAGTGGCCTAGGACGCCGCCCTTTCAAGGCGGTAACACGGGTTCGAATCCCGTTGGGGGTACGCCAGACCTCTTCACCGAGGTCCCGTGGAGCAGCTGGAGTGCTCGCCGCCCTGTCAAGGCGGAGGTCGCGGGTTCAAATCCCGTCGGGACCGCTCATTCACTGTCATTGCGAGTCGACTGCACCAGTCGGGCTAACGGCGAGGCCCCAGTTTGGGCCGGATGGCGCCGCCTGACGTTGGCGGGAGCCGGGCATGACAACACCATGACCGACTCAGACTTCGTCACCATGCACGCGTGGCTGCGTTACAACCGCGCCCGCTACGAGATGTTGGCCCGGCGGGCCGAACGCGAGGCCGCACGGACAGTCAGCGTTTCCCCGACGCGACGAACGACCGGACCGCAGCTAGTCCACGGCGCGCTCGTTCAGCAGCGCGGGCCGACATTGGAGTGGTCGAGCCAGCGTTAGGCGGAACTGGCAGACGAATGATCATCCGAGGCGGCACAATTCCCGCCATGCAACGTTCCGGGACCCGCGCGGCTCTGGATCTCTACGACGAGCTCAGTGGGCCAGACGCCCGGGTTGCCGCGTCTGGGCGCGAGGACTCGCTCGTCCTGGTCCATGCGCTGCTCCGGCCGCCGGCCGGCCCCGGACTCCAGCAATGGGAGCGGCACACCAGCAGCCATCCCCTGGTTCTCGACGCCGCGGATCAGCAGCGGGCCGCCTGCGGACTCCGGATGAAAGTCGTCCTGCCCTACCCGTTCGACGAGGAGGACGCCGACGCCTGCCCGGGCTGCCGGCGCGAGACGTCCCGCTGGGCGCTCAACCCCGACGGGTGGTGGCTGGAGCAACGCCGGTGGGAACAGCGCAAGCGGGACGGCGGCGACCTGACCGAGAACGTCGCGTTGTGGCGGGCGCTGGAGGATCGCCGGCGTTCGTGGATCGAGCGCCGCGCCCAGGCCGGCGGGTCCGACGAGCCGAGTCCGGCGAACTAGTCCTCGGCCAGTACGCCTCAGTCGTCCGTGACCAGCCACCGCTCGAGCAGCTCCCAGACGCGGGGATGGTTGAGCAGGTCGAAGTGGTGCAGCCCACCGAGGTGCGCGCCGCGGTCGATCTCGAACTCGAGCCGCCGCGATCGGCCCGCACCGGAGGCGCTCGGGAAGGTGACGAGCGAGTCGCCAATCAACCGGGCAACCAGGTGGTTCTGCTCGCGGGTGAGGGTCGCACCGACGTAGTAGTGCTCGGCCGAGCCGAGCAGCGGCGCGCATTCACCGGGCTCCGCGCGCCAGGCGTCGAAGTCCTCGATCGACGACCAGTCCGCGGCCAGGATGTCGCCGTACCTGAGGTCCTTGATGCCGACGCTGCGACTCGCGAGGGCGACCGCGACCGGCCGGGTCTCGGGCAGCCTGCGCATCGCGGCACCGGCGCGGGCGACGGCGACCTCGAGCGGCGCCCCGAGATGTGGGGCGCCGAGGTACACGATGCGACGAACCCGGCAGACCCAGTCGCTGTCCTCCTGCTGGCCTCGGGCGCAGGCCGATCTGATGACCAGACCGCCGAGTGAGTGCCCGACCAGCGTGAGCCGGTTGACCGCCGTCGGCCAGTGATCCACCAGACCGTCGAGCAACGCGGCCAGGTCATCGCCGTTGTCGGAGATGTGACGCCCGGTGTTGTAGCGCAGGTACACCGGCGTGGCTCCGATGGCCTGGGTCAGCCGATAGCCGTGGGACGACCGCGGGTTGCCGTAGTGGCCGCGAGCCCCGAGCCACCAGCTCAGCTCGGTCTCGCACAGGCCGTGCAGGAACACCACCACGTCGCCGGAGGCCTCGGGGAACGCCTTAGCCAACGACGCCGCGTCGACCGGGACGTCCCGACCCTCCGCACGGATCGTCATCGACAGTGCCAGCGGGTTCCGCCACTTGCCCAGCTGGTCTCCCCATGCGCCGTTGAGCGCTCCGATCACGACGTTTCCGCGCGTCCGGTCGGCCAGCGGGACGTACGCCTCGGGGTTCCGCTGGGCGGCGACCGCACCGGCCAGCTTTCCTGCGGAGTACGACGTGGCCCGCAGGCCGCCGCCGACCGCGGCATACACGCCGCTGCTCAGCCCCTGGTGCATCACGCGGACCGGGGCGGCTGCGGGCCCGGTCAGCCGGAACACCCGCTCGGCGATCGCCTGGTGAACGTCGCGGATCAAGGCCGTCGAGGCCGCGAGACCCCGACCGGCGATCGTCGCCACACCATCCAGCTCGGACCTGATGTCTGCGCTCGCCGTCACGGCCTCATTGGACGACACGTCGGCCGCCAACTGCAACCACCATGGCGCGCGATGTCAGACCAATCCGCTGAAGCTCGTGTCGGGGTCGTCCGCCGCGCCCGGCTCGCTCGCAACCCCGGTGTCCGGGTCGGCCGCAGCGGTCGACTGCCGGCGCCCGGCGGCGATCCGGCGTACCGCCAACAGCGTGATCGCGGATCCGGCCACGAGCAGCACCACCGGTATGGCGACCAGCCAGTTGAGCCGCGTGTCCGTCGTGTGGGTAAGCGCGTAGCCCGCGGCGATCAGCAGGAACACCAGCCCCGAGAACAGCGACACCGGATCCAGCTCATGACGACGCATGGCGCACCTCTATCTCTCCGTACCCGACCTGCAGGTCGAGCGACATCGGTGGCGATGACCCCGTGCCGGCCACGCTCTCCCGCACGTCGAGACCGGTCCCGTTGTGGTCACGGCCGAACACCATGACGTCGCCCGCCGACGCCCGGGCGTGGACGTCGACCGCCGCGCCGGGCGGCACGAGGACCGTGAGCTGCCCGGCTCCGATCCGACTGGCGACGTTGACCGACGCGGCGGAGTCGAGCTGGGTCAGGTCCAGGGTGGCATCGCCAGCACCGAGCACGTAGGGGGTTGTCGGGGCAGTACCTACGGGCGTCCAGGTCCGGTCGCCCGCCGTCCAGGTGAGGTTGCGGGGAAGGGCATCCGTCGCGGACAGGGCGACGACCAAGACGATCCCGAGGGGGATCAACAGCCAGGCCCGCCCTACCAGCGCGCCGACCAGCAGGCCGAGGCCGACCACCGCGACGCACACGGCGAGGACATCTGCCGGTTGCGGGTGGGCGGCGCCGGTCAGACCCACGATGCTGACGACGCCAGCAGCGAGCAGGGTCGCACCGACCGTCAGCCAGCCCAGCCACGAGGGTGGCCGTCGGGTCGTCGTCGGGGGGACCCAGGGCGTGGTCGGCGGCTGCCAGCTGCTCGACGGAGTCCCCCAGGTGCGGCGTGCCGCGCGCCTGGTAGCCCAGGTCGCTGTCAGGAGACCCGCTCGGTTCCCCCTGTCGAGCCTTGCCGAGCAGCGCGACGAGGACCAGCACACCCGCGATGACGATGGCCGCGCCGTTGAAACGGAACGAGAACAGGTAGTTGTTGAGGATCAGTGAGACAGCGATGAGCGCCGTCACCACGATGACGGCGTCGCGGCGGCGTGGGCTGTGCTGTCCGCCGAGCCAGCTCTCCAAGCGGGTGGTCGGGCTGCCCGGCTCCGGGATGGCGACCCAGGCGACGCCGTAGGCGATGATGCCGATGCCGCCGAAAAAGGCGAGCACGGCCAGGGTGACGCGGAAGATCACCGGGTCGACATCGAAGTACTCGCCGAGCCCTTGGCAGACTCCAGCGACCATTCGTCCGTCGTGTGGTCGGTACAGCCGCCGATGTTCGGCCGCGGTGGCATCAGTGCTCATGCCGTTGATCATGCGAGCCGACGCCGGACATCGGCATCAGGGACTGACCCTGAGATCAACCCTGAGATTCAGTAGGGGAGACCTCGTGCCGGTTCATGCGTGTGACCATGGCCCATGGCTTCGCCCGCTGCGCCCGTGACGCGTCGCCTGTACCGGCGCCGCGACGGGCGACTCGTGGGCGGTGTCGCGAGCGGGCTGTCGGAGCACCTGGGTTTCGACGTCGTACTGCTCCGAGTCGGGTTCGTGGTCGCAGTCCTGCTCGGTGGCTTCGGAGTGTTCCTCTACGCCGCGTTCTGGGTCGTAGTGCCGCAGGCTCCCGACGACCCGCAAGCACCAGAGGGCCCGGCCACGCCCGCCTCGGCGGCGTCGCGTGCCCAGCTGATCGGGTTCGCGGTGCTCGGCGTGGGGATGCTCACACTGGCTCAGCTGATCGGGTTCGGACCCGGACTGCTGTGGCCTGGCGCCGTCGCAGTGACCGGAGCGGCCATCCTGTGGCGGCAGGCCGACGAGTCGCAGCGGCTGCGGTGGCGGTCGAGTGCCGCGCGAGGCACCCGGCTGATCACCGGAGCTCCGAGGCGGCAGTCCGTGCTCCGCGCCTGCGTCGGGCTGCTGCTGGTGGCGATCGGGATGGCGAGCTTCCTGGCCGCTCACGGCGCGCTTCACCAGGCGCGGCGGGCCACCCTGCCGGTCCTCGTCGTCGTACTGGGACTGGCTCTCGTGGTCGGGCCGTGGATGCTGCAGACGTTCCAGCAGCTCAGCGCCGAGCGGACCGCCCGGATCCGCGAGCACGAGCGGGTCGAGCTCGCCGGTCAGGTCCACGACTCGATGTTGCAGACGCTGACGCTGATCCAGCGGCGAGCCGACGACCCCGACGAGGTGCTGCGGCTGGTTCGACGATCGGAGCGCGAGCTCCGCGGCTGGCTGTACACCGCCGCGGCACCGCAGGAGTCCCTCCGGGCGGCGATCCTCGTGGTGAGTGCCGAGGTGGAGGACGAGTACCCCGTGACCATCGACGTCGTCATGGTCGGGGAGGCCTCGGTGACGCCCGCGGTAGAAGCACTCGTCCAGGCGGTCCGAGAGGCCGTCCTGAACGCTGCCAAGCACTCCGGCGACCCGAGACTCTCGGTGTACGTCGAGGCCGGGGACGACCAGATCGCGGTGTTCGTCCGGGACCGCGGCCGCGGTTTCACCCTCGACACGATCCCCGAGGACCGGTACGGCGTCCGCGAGTCGGTGGTGGCTCGGATGCGGCGGCACGGCGGCGATGCGGAGATCCGGACATCGACCGGCGCAGGCACCGAGATTCGGCTGACGCTGCCGAAGGTCCCGGTGAGCGACGGATGACCGAGCCCCCGCCGGTCACCCGTGTGGTGCTCGTCGACGATCACTCGCTGGTCCGCGCCGGAGTCCGCGCCGAGCTGTCGTCACGGCTCGACATCGTCGGCGAGGCGGGCGACATCACCGAGGCCATCGCCTGCATCCTGCGGACCGCGCCCGACGTAGTGCTGCTGGACGTCCACCTGCCCGGCGGCACCGGTGACGCAGTGATCCACGCCGTCCACGAATCGGCGCCGGAGGTGCGGTTCCTTGCGCTGTCCGTGTCGGATGCCGAGGACGACGTGATCCGCGTGATCCGAGCCGGGGCTCGCGGCTACGTCACCAAGACCATCCGAGGTGAGGAGCTCGCCGACGCCATCGACCGCGTGGCCGCCGGTGACGCGGTCTTCTCACCGCGACTGGCGGGGTTCGTCCTCGACGCGTTCACTGGCGAGCAGCCTCCCGAACCTCAGCCGCAGACCGATCTCGACGTCCTCACTCCGCGAGAGCGAGAGGTGTTGCGGATGATCGCCCGCGGCTATACCTACCGTGAGACCGCCACCGAGCTGTTCGTCTCGATCAAGACGGTGGAGACTCACGTGTCCTCGGTGCTGCGCAAGCTGCAGCTGAGTAACCGGCGGGAGCTCACCCGCTGGGCCAGCGAGCGACGGCTGCTTCCCTGATCCCTGTAAAGTGGCCGGGCACCTCAGCACGACCCGGTTTGCGGACCTCGGCGGCCAGCCGTACGCCGCAGGACGGGCAGGTAGCTCAGTTGGTACGAGCGCCCGCCTGAAAAGCGGGAGGTCGGCGGTTCGACCCCGCCCCTGCCCACTGGCGACGATCAGCGTCGCCAGCGCCACCGGCCCCGGATGGCCTGTGCTGCCAGCCGAGCCGCATCACGCATCGTCGGGTCGGCGGGAGCCGGTCGCTTGGCCGACTTCGAGGCGGCGGGCCGCAGCTGGCGGGACTGGAGACAGGCACCGATCAGCGCTTGGACAGCCGCGTCGATCGGGACCACGGCCGGACCCTCCACCGCCTCGTCGGCGTCGGGCGGGGGCATGGGCGTGGCCAGTCCTGCCAGGTCACCGATCACCTCGATGCCGAGGGCCTCGATGCGCTGCGGGAGGTCAGCGGTGATCTCCGCCGCTCGTTTCAGCGCCCACCCGGGGGTACGGATTCGCGGCTCATCCGGGTCCGGAGTTCGCTTCCACCACATCTGGTGGGCAGCTCCGCGGCGGATCCACTGGCTGTACTCCTCCCAGCTGACGTCCCGGGAGAGCAGCTCGACATTGACCCGTCGGATCAGCTCGGCCTCGGCGCCGGTCAGGGACCGGTTGGCGCGCTCCGGCAGGTCCCTGAGCGTCCCCGGCGGCAGACCCAACATGGTGTCGACGGTCCGGAAGGGCAGCTGCCGGTCGCGCTCGTCGAGGACGATCAGCGTGAGCCGCTCCGGCCCGAGCACGCGCGTCCACCGCGCGAGCACCGCGCCGTGGTTGTGCCGCTCCTGGAAGCCCCGGTAGGCCTTCATCGACTCGTCGCCGTCGAGAACGACCCGCAGCCACTCCTCGTAACTTCTTCGGGTGCCGAACTGGACGTTCTGCTGCCAGGCGGAGGGCAGCACCTTGGTCAGCGGGCGGACGGTCGCGAGCACGTGGACCCGGTCGCCGCCGAGGCCGTCGGCCACGGTCTGGATCGTCGCCTCGTCGGCGACGTCGAAGAACTCACTGTCGATCACCACCCGCTGGTCGACACCGACGCGACCGACGGTCTCGACGAGCTCGTCCCACTTCTCCCGGGTCCGGGGTTTGGCGCCGAGCGACAACCAGCCATTCCTGCGTCCGGTGACGGCCAGCGCGGCCGTTGTGTGGTTCAGGTCGGGGCCGGGGTAGGCGATGCCGAGCGACGCGAGCTCACGTCGGGCGTGCCGGAGCGCCTGCTGGAGCCCGGTGGTCCCGCACTTGCGGAAGCCGATGTGGACCAGCCTCGCGCCGTCCGCCAGGGTCCTCGGCTCGATCACGATGCCGCAACCATAGACGGGGGTCCTGGGCCGGTACTAGCACCATCGTCCAGTTGCGAGTCGGACCGCCGGGTGTCGATGCTGGGCTCGAGGGACGGGTCAGCCAGCAGCGAGGGAGTCATGGGACGAGCCAGCGCGACGGTCGCCGCGGCGACGGCCTCGCTCGTCCTGCTCGCCGGCGTGACGTACGCCGCGGTGCAGTCGGTCGACACCAGCCCCGACGCGCAGGTCGTCATCCCCGCGTCGCCCACTGCCACGCCGCACCCGGCCACGCCGAGCCACTCCAGCCGTCCCGCGCCCTCGCCGACCCCCGACGCCCGTGGGTCCGACGACCCGGGTAGCCACGGCGCGGGCGACGACCGGAGCGACCGGAGCGACAAGGACACGGGTGACAAGGACAAGGACAAGGACAAGGGCGATCGAGGCGGCGGGCGACGCGGTGGGCGGGGCAGCGGGTCGGGCTCCGGGTCAGGCGCAGGCTCCCGCTCCCGCTCCAGTGATGGCGGTGGCGGTGGCGCTGGCAGCAGCCACGGCGGCGGGAACCACTAGCCGCAACGGCGCTAACAGTTCAGCCGATCGGAAGCTCCAGGTGGACTCGAGTGCCGTGCCCCGGGGCCGACTCGATCTGCAGCCGGCCACCCGCGTCAGCGACGAGGTCCGCCAGGCCCCGTAGCCCGACGTGGCCCTCCGCCGCTCGCGCCGCCGCGGTCTGCGCGCTGAAGCCCACGCCGTCGTCCACCACGTCAAGCGTGGCGAAGCCGTCCTGGTTCGTGGCGGTCACGACCAAGTGGTCGGCCTTGGCGTGGGTAACGACGTTGCGGATCGCCTCGCGGGCCGCCCGGTAGATCAGCCGGCCGACCGACGAGGGGATCTCCGTGTCGATGCCGTCGACGTCGCAACGGGTGGCGAGTCCCCGGATCGACGCGGCGGTGGTCAGGTCCATGAGGGCCGCGCTCAGGCCGGCGTCCGCGAGCTTGGGCGGGTAGATGTCGACCAGCAGCGACCGCAGCGAGGTGATGCTGTCGCGGACCTGGGTCGCGGAGTGCTCGAGCAACGTCGACGTGGCCGCAGGCACGGCGTCCTGACGGGCTGACCCGGCGAGCTGGAACGCGACGCCGGCCAGGTCCTGGACGACGCCGTCGTGCAGGTCGCTCGCGATCCGGCGCCGCTCGGTGTCGGAGGCCTCGACAGCCTGGCGTAGCAACCGTTCCCGCTCCTGCTGCCGGGTGCGCAGCCGTCTCGCCAACGACCAGGCCAGCGGGATCTGCACCAGCTCCAGGGCCACCAGCGCACCGATTGACACCGGCGCGAAGCTCCGCCAGATCCGAGCGCCGGACGCGGAGACCGCGCCGTACCGGTAATAGGCCTCGAACAGCAACCGCCCGCCGTTCGGCATCCGGATCGGGAGGTAGACCTCGAGCAGCTTGCCCTGGTTCCGCTCGAACTGGTTCTCGGGGCGCGACAGGTCACTGACCTCCGCCTCGATCACCCCGTCGTCGAGCGCGGAGCGCTCCTCGTCCCCGAGCTGGAACGTCCTGCCCTGGAGCAACGGCTCGTCGGAGTACACGATCGTGCCGGCCCGGTTCCAGATCTTGACCCGGACCAGTGACGGATCCAGGACCGAGCTCCGGACGACCTTCGCGACCTGGGCCACCGCCGCGGACTGGCCCGAGGTGAGCCCGTCCGTCACGACCGGCTCGACGATCGTCTGAGCCTTGATGAGAGTCGTCGTACGGGCGTCCGCAATGGCCTCACGCTGGCCTACCCGACGGCTCGCGGCGAAGGTCCCGACACCGACGATGGAGACCGCGACGATGCCGACGACGGCAAACCCAAGCACCGGTCGGGCCACGCCCCACCGCCCGGAGCCGCCGTCTTGTCCGGCTCGACCTCGATCCGCTCCCACCCCCAGATAACGGGGGGTGGCGGTCAACGGTTCAGTCCGGTTCCGGGCAGCCGCCGATAGGCTGGGCAGCGGGGGCAGACTTCGAAGGCGGGATCGACACCCATGTACGTCGGGGACCAGGTCGACGCGCGCCGAAAATCCGCCGAGCCAGACCCAACCGCGCCGAGTGGGCCCGCCACCAAGCCGACGACCCACCGCGGCTACCGGGGCGACATCGACGGTATGCGTGCGATCGCGGTCGCGCTCGTGGTCGTCTACCACGCCGGGTGGGGCCTGTTCGGCGGCGGCTTCGTCGGCGTCGACGTGTTCTTCGTGCTCAGCGGTTTCCTGATCACGGGTCTGCTGGCCGAGGAGCTGCAGCGGTCGGGGTCGCTGTCGTTCGCCCGGTTCTATGGTCGTCGGATCCGGCGGTTGCTGCCGATGTCGGCGCTGGTCCTGGTCTGCACGGCGGTTGCGTTCTCCTTCGTGATCTCGCCCCTGGACCACGCCGCGCTCGAGGGTGACATCCGGGCCGCGGTCTTCTACGTCGCCAACTGGCATTTCGCCGGGCAGGCCGTGAACTACCAGACCGACCCGAGCAACAGCCCGGTCCTGCACTTCTGGTCGCTGGGTGTCGAGGAGCAGTTCTACGTCGTGTGGCCGCTGCTGCTCGTCCTGGTGGCCGGGCGGGCCGCCCGCCGTCACAACCCGGAGGGCGCCCGGCGCCGGATGTTCGCGGCGCTGGCCGTCGTCGCGGCCGCGTCGTTCGCCCTGAGTGTCATCGAGACCGGTCGATCGGCGACCGCCTACTACGGCCTGCACACCCGCGCGTGGGAGCTGGCCGCCGGTGGTCTGCTGGCGCTGGGTGCGCCCTGGCTCAAGCGGGTGCCGCGACCTGCCCTCGCCCTCGGCGGCTGGATCGGCATCGGGGCAGTCTTCACGGCCTCGATCGTCATGGGCGCGAACACTCCGTTCCCCGGCAGCGCCGCCGCGATCCCGGTGCTCGGCACCGTCCTCATGCTCGCGGCCGGGGGCATTGCCGCGGCGCCGGCCGGGTTGTCCCGGCTGTTGTCTGCGTCCTGGCTCAGATACGTCGGCCGGGTCTCCTACGGCTGGTACCTCTGGCACTGGCCGTGCATCGTCTTCGTCCGCGTGCTGGCGGGCGAGAGCATCACTGCCAACAACCAAGGCGCCGCCGAGGTACACGTCTGGCCGGTCTGGACTGCTCTTGCCGTCCTGGTCAGCTTCGGCCTCGCCTGCGTGTCGCATCACGTTCTCGAGAACCCGGTACGCCGATCGCGTTGGCTGGCCGCCACGCGTGGTCGTTCGCTGGCGCTCGGCGCCGCCTTGATGGTGACAGTGATCGGAGCGACCACGCTGATCCTGCCGGCGGCAGCATCGACCGGGCGCCCCGTCGTGACGGCGTTGGTCGCCGGTCATGGCACTACACCGGTCTCGAAGCGGGTCCGGCTGAACCTCTCACCGGCCGCGGCGCGCCTCGATCGACCGAAGGGCCTGCACGGCTGCTACGCGTCCAACGGGCCGGCGGTCGCTCCGAGCAACTGTGTGTTCGGCGATCGGCACGCCACAAGGACGATCGCCCTGGTCGGCGACTCACACGCCGAGATGTGGTTCCCGGCGTTGAAGCGGGCCAGCATCGCGAACCACTGGCGGCTGGTGTCGTGGTCGAAGAGCTCGTGCCCGTTCCTGAATGTGGGCGTCCACATCTCCACCGGCGGCCCGGTATATGGGGCCTGTGCCTCCTGGAACGCCTCGGTGCTCGCGCACCTGCGCGCCCAACCGACGCTGGACGCCATCATCGTGGCCCACAGCGGTGGCTACCTCCCGCTGCTGAACAATCCGGACGGCTCCGTGGTGTCGAGCTCGGACGCGCCTCAGGTCTGGGGAAACGCCTGGGCCAGCACCGAGGCGACCTTGAAGCCGTTGACGAGTCACATCGTCGTGATGCGCGACGCACCACATCCCGCGACCGACGTACCCGCTTGCTTGGCCTCTCATGGCAGTGACGTGCGTCCCTGCTCGTTCCCGCGCAGCGGCGCCTTCACGGACAGCGACATTTTTCTCGCCGCCGAGAAGGCCAACTCCGATCAGAGCGTGAACTTCATCGACCTGGACGATCTGCTCTGCCCGGGCGACCCGTGTCCGGTCGTGGCGAACGACGGGACGATCATGTACGCCGATACCCATCACGTGACCGCGTCCTTCAGCCGCGAGGTCGGGCTCGCGCTCGGCGCTCGGCTGCGGCCCATCCTGTGAGCTGAGGCCTAGACCGGCGGGTTAGCTCCCGGATCCCGGTATTGCGGCGTGGACCGCTGCCGGCGCCGCGCGATCCGCCAGCCGAGGAACCCGAGCACTGCCACGATGTAGACGACGTGGATGACGTCGTACGCCGGGCCTCGATGGTGGAAGATCGCGCCGCCCACGATCAGGATGGCGAGCAGACCCAACCGCATCGCCATGTAGTTGGCCCTGGGGCTCCTGCCGCCACGCAGCGGTGATGTCACCGCCCACCACCTCGTCCTTGCAGTGCCCCGACTGCTCACGGTATGCCCACCTGCTGACAGCCGCCGGCGAATCGTGGGAAGGCATTCGGCTTGCAACACGTTGGCTTGCGCATGCAGGTAGAGATCTGGTCCGACGTCGTCTGCCCCTGGTGCTACCTCGGAAAGCGCCGGTTCGAGCGGGGGCTGGCAGCGTTCGAGCATCGCGACGAGGTGGAGGTGGTCTACCGCTCGTTCGAGCTGGACCCTGGCGCGCCCGCGGATGCGACCGAGCCGACGGCCGACGTGCTCGCCAGCAAGTACGGCATGACGCCCGCGCAGGCGCAGGACGCACAGCAGCAGATGGAGCAGCGCGCCGCGGCCGACGGGCTGGAGTTCCGGATGGCGGAGCTGCGTAGCGGCAACACCCGCAACGCGCACCGGCTGCTGCACCTGGCCGCGGACAGCGGTCGGCAGCCGGAGCTGGTCGAGCGGCTGCACCGCGCCTACTTCAGCGAGCAGCGATCCGTCTTCGATCCGGCCTCGCTTTCTCAGCTCGCGGTCGAGGCTGGACTGGACGCCGACGAGGTCGCGGATGTCCTCGGCGGCGACCGGTACGCCGAGGCGGTCGAGACCGACGAGGCGACCGCGCAGGCCCTGGGTGCCACCGGGGTTCCGTTCTTCGTCATCGACCGGCGCTACGGCATCTCCGGCGCCCAACCCGCGGAAGCCATCACGCAGACGCTGCAGCGGGCCTGGTCCGACGCCAGTTCATGACCGCCGCGCGCCCGGCTCGGCGAACGAACCAGAATCTCGGCAAGTAAACCCGTTGAGATTGCTCCGAACGGGTGGTTTTTCGTGACAGAGGCCAAAAACTAGGGCAAAAAGGGGTACCCGAACCCTAAGGTAAACAGCCCCGGACTTCCGATACATCAGGTATGCGGATCCGAGCCCTGACCCTGGTATCGGCCACGCTTGTGCTCGGGATGGGCTTCCCTCTCGTCGCCCAGACCGCGCAGGCAACAGTTCCCCGCGGGACCCGCGAGGTGCACCACAGCGCACACAAGGCCAAGCCGGTGAAGCCCGTCCTGTTCGGGCTGAACGACCACTGGGAGTCCCAGATCGTCGCCGACGACACGCAGGACCATGCGAGGTCGGGCATCGTCGGAACGTTCCTGCCGTGGAGCGAGTCGAACATGACCCCCGCCGCAGAGGCGTCCGCAGTCGTTCACTACTCGCAGTGGGCTCGCGGCCGCGGCGCGATTCCCATGATCGACCTCTACCCGCCGGCCGGAGTCACGCTCGCCCAGATCGCAGCGGGCGATCAGGACGCCACCCTGAACCTCTACGCCAAGGACCTGGCGGGATGGAACCACACCTTCCTGCTTCGGTTGTTCCCTGAGATGAACGGCAGCTGGGAGCCGTACTCACCCGGGTACAACGGCAACACGACGGCCCAGTTCATCGCGGCCTGGCGACACGTCTACACGCTGTTCCACCACGACGGCGCGAGCAACGTGCAGTTCATCTGGAACCCCGACAAGGCGCTGACCCACCAACCGGTCTCCTTCGCTCACCTGTGGCCCGGCTCGAACTACGTCGACTGGGTCGGCCTCGATGTCTACATGAACGGAGCCACCGTCAAGACGGTCATGAGTGCCCGTGCCGCGACGCTGCTATCGGTCCAGAAGATCCGCCGGTTCACCAAGAAGCCGCTGATTATCCCGGAGCTCGGCGTCTCCAACACCGCCAGGAAGCCGCACTGGATCTCGAACTCCGTGCGCGGTCTGGCCTCACTGGGCGTCAAGGCCATCGTGTGGTTCAACGAGGAGCTGTCCGCGAACACCAACTGGCGGTTCGACTCGTCGAGCTCGGCGCTCGCGGCGGCCCGGCGTACCTTGCAGGGCCCACTGGTGGCCTGGCCGGGTCACAACGGCGGCAGCCTCGCGCACGACCAGGCCCTGGTCGCCAAGGGCAACTGGTAGGAGCACTGGCAGGTCACTGACCCGCCGCAGCTCAAGCCGTCAGGACCACCGGACCGTCGGCGGTCACCGCGATCGTGTGCTCCACGTGGGCGGTCCGACTGCCGTCCCGGCTCCGGATGGTCCAGCCGTCCGCATCAATGACGTAGGCGTCGTCACCACCGGCCATGAACCACGGCTCGATGGCAATCACCAGCCCGGCCTGCAGCCGCATCCCTCGCCCCGCCCGACCGTCATTGGGCACGCTCGGCGCCTCGTGCATCTCGTGCCCGACCCCGTGGCCGCCGAAGTCGGTGTTGAGCCCGTAGCCGTGGGCGCGGCAGACCGTCGAGATGGCCTCCGAGACATCTCCGATCCGGGCGCCGACCACTGCCGCGTCGATGCCGGAAGCCAGCGCGGTCTGTGCGGCGTCGATCAGCCGCTGATCGCCGGGGCGCGCGGTGCCGACAGACGTCGTGATAGCGGCGTCGCCGACCCACCCGTCGATCTGGGCGCCGCAGTCGATGCTCAGCAGGTCCCCGTCGCGCAACCGGTAGCCGGTTGGGATGCCGTGCAGCACCGCGTCGTTGACAGAGGTACAGATGGCGCCCGGATACGGCACCGGCGCGTTGGCCGGCCGGTAGCCCAGGAAGGGTGACGTGGCACCCGCGTCCCGCAGCAGGTCGCGTGCCAGTTCGTCCAGCTCGCGGAGGCGGACGCCGACACTCGCGTGACGGCTGACGGCGGCGAGGATCTCGCCCACCAGTCGACCGGCCGGGCGCATCTGCTCGATCTCGCGGTCGGTCTTGAGCGTGATCATGGGCCTGCGGTCACGAAGAGGGTCGGCGGGCGGCCTCGGCCGCGAGAGCGGCGCCTCGGGCGCCAGCCATGTCGAGGTCGGGTACGGCGGTGACGATCAGCTCGCCCGACTGCTGCTTGCGGTAGGTCAGTCCGGCCCGGACATCGGCGAGGAACCGTTCCTGGAATGCGGCGTCCGCCTCGAGCACTCCACCGCCGACGAAGCAGACGTCCGGATCGACGACGTTCATGCAGATGGTCAGCAGCCGACCGATCGCCGTGGCCTGCTGCCGGAAGATGGCCAGGGCCAGCTCGTCACCGTCGACCGCGAGCCCGCGCAACGACCGCGCCGCCGTCGCCGGGTCCATCGCTGCGAGCGGATGTGACGGATAACGCGACAACCACCACGGCAACAGGTTCTGACGGATTCCGGTCAGCGAGGCGATGCTTTCCGCGTCGGCAATGAAGCCACAGTTGCAGAGGGGGGCCGGCTGGCCCGGCTGGAGCACGCCCTCCAGCGGGATGTAGACATGGCCGAGCTCACCGGCCATCCCCGAGGCTCCGGCGACGATCCGGCCGTTCGTGATGATGCCGCCGCCGAGCCCGGTCCCGACCACCACCGATACCGAGGATCCGGCTGGCGGCCAACGGGCCGAAGTAGACGGCGTGGGCGTAGAGCGCGGCCGCATTGCCGTCGTTGCTGTAGACGACCGGCTTGCCGAGGGCCTGCTCGGCTGCCAGCCGGATGTCGTAGCCGAACCACGCACTCCCGGAGAAGTTCGTGCTGCCCTGCGACGAGAGCACTCCGCCCGCACTCGCCGGTCCCGGCGTACCGAGACCGACCGAGCTGACGCGCTGCTCGTCGATGCCCGCCGCGCTGAGCACGCCAGCAAACGACTCACGCAACGCCGCCATCGCGATCGGCGGGCCCTCGAGGACTCGGCTCGGGCTCTCGCACATCGTCTCCACGACGAACCGGCCGGATGCCACCTCGAGCACCGTCGCGTTGACCGACGTCCCGCCGACGTCGAGGCCGACGATGACGTCCGAACCGTCGACAGCAGGCACCGTGACCCTCACCTCCATCGGGGAAGCCCCATCTAACATCGACCCCGCGCCGGCCGACGTTACGGCATCCGAGGAGGCACTCACGTGTTCACGACCAGGCCGGAGCTCACGGGCAACCTCGGGATGGTCGCGTCCACCCACTGGCTCGCCTCTGCCTGCGCCATGGCCGTGCTGGAGCGCGGGGGAAACGCCGTCGATGCCGCGGTGACCGCTGGCTTCGTGCTGCAGATCGTCGAGCCGCATCTCAACGGGCCGGGCGGCGATGTACCGATCCTGGTCTCCGGCCCGCACGGCCCAGTGCAGGTCTACTGCGGCCAGGGTCCGAGCCCGGCCGCGGCAAACATCGAGCACTACCGCGGTCTCGGGCTCGATCTGGTGCCGGGAACCGGCCTGCTGGCGGCCGTCGTGCCCGGTGCGTTCGGCGCCTGGATGCTGCTGCTGGAACAACGCGGCACCTGGCGACTCGGCGACGTCCTCGAGCCGGCCATCGGATACGCCGAGGACGGTCATCCGCTGCTGCCGGGAGCCGCAGCAACGATCCGCGCCGTGGAGCAGCTGTTCCGCGACGACTGGCCGACGTCGGCCGCGACCTATCTCACCTCGAGCGGCACTCCCGCGGAAGGCATCCGGTTCCGCAACCGAGTCCTCGCCGCGACGTATCGGCGGATCATCGCCGAGGCCGAGGCCGCGTCGACCGACCGCGAGGGGCAGATCAGCGCAGCCCGCGACGTCTTCTACCGCGGGTTCGTGGCCGAGGCGATGGCGAAGTTCGCCGCGACCCAGGAGGTGAAGGACAGCTCCGGGCGCCGCCATCGCGGCCTGTTGACCGGGGACGACCTGGCGAGCTGGCAGCCACCGGTCGAGGACTCCGTCTCCGTCGACTACGGCGATCTGACGATCCACAAGACCGGGCCGTGGGGCCAGGGGCCGGTGCTGCTCCAGCAGCTGCGGCTGCTGTCCGGCTTCGACCTGGCGGCGACACCGCTGCTGTCCGCACAGTGGATCCACACCATCGTCGAGTGCTCGAAGCTCGCGTTCGCCGATCGCGAGGCGTGGTACGGCGACCCCGACTTCGTCGACGTCCCGCTCGCTGACCTGCTCAGCCCCGGGTACGCCGATGAACGGCGGCGGCTCGTCACGGACACCGCATCGCTGGAGCTCCGGCCTGGCGCCCCCGGCGGCCGGACACCTCGGCTTCCCGACCTGTCGTCGGCGACGGGGGCGAGGCCGACGCCCGGTGCCGGCGAACCGACCGTGTCGGCGGACGGCCGGACGCGAGGCGACACCTGTCACCTCGACGTCGTCGACCGTGACGGGATGATGGTGTCCGCCACCCCCAGCGGCGGCTGGCTGCAGAGCTCGCCGGTGATCCCCGAGCTCGGCTTCTGCCTCGGGTCACGGGCGCAGATGTTCTGGCTGCAGCCGGGGCTGCCCGCCTCGCTCGCCGGCGGCAAGCGGCCCCGGACCACGCTGTCGCCGTCGCTCGCGACCCGCGACGGTGTGCCGTATCTCGGGTTCGGCACCCCCGGTGGTGACCAGCAGGACCAGTGGCCGCTGATCGCCCTGCTCGCCAAGCTGCACAAGGGCCTCGGGCTGCAGGCATCGATCGACGCCGCGACGTTCCACTCGGACCACTTCCCGAGCTCGTTCTACCCGCGAGAGTCCTACCCCGGCCGGCTGGTCGTGGAGGAGCGGCTCGGACCCGACGTCATCGGCGAGCTCGCCGACCGTGGCCACGACGTACACGTCGCACCTGACTGGACCGGTGGCCGCTGCTGCGCCGTTTCGCGGGATCCCGAGACCGGATTCCTGTCGGCTGCGGCTGACGCCCGAGGGATGCAGTGCTACGCCGTGGGACGGTGACCGGCTCCGGTCGCTGACCGGCCGCTCGACGGCAACGGCAAGTCTGCGTAGATTGCGCCTGCATGACTCCTCCAGTCATGGGAGGGGTGGCATGACAGGGCCCGCTCTCCCCCGTGTGCGCACCGGGGACGTGGTCGGACCGGTCGACGCGCTCGCCGTACCGCGCTTCGCCGGACCGGCTACCTTCGCGCGGCTGCCGCGACTCGACGAGGTGGGCCGCACCGATGTCGCGATCGTGGGGGTGCCATTCGACTCGGGAGTGAGCTACCGGCCGGGCGCGCGGTTCGGACCCGCTCACGTCCGGCAGGCCTCCCGGCTGCTCCGCCCGTTCAACCCTGCTCTGGGCGTGCACCCGTTCGGGGAACAACAGGTCGCTGACGCTGGCGACATCGCCTGCAACCCGTTCGACATCCACGCTGCGATCGACCAGGTACACGCCGGCGCCATGGCGCTGACGGAGTCAGGTGCGCGACTGCTGACGATCGGCGGTGACCACACCATCGCGCTGCCGTTGCTGCGCACCATGTTCGAGCGGCACGGCCCGGTGGCGGTGCTGCACTTCGACGCGCACCTCGACACCTGGGACACCTATTTCGATGAGCCCTTCACCCACGGCACGCCGTTCCGCCGAGCCTCCGAGGCGGGTTACATCGACCAGCAGCACTCGATGCACGTCGGCATCCGCGGGCCGCTCTACGCGGACACCGACGTCTCTGATACCGAGCGGCTCGGGTTCGCGACCGTGCACTGCGCGGAGGTGGAGACCGGCGGCTTGACACGAGCCATCGACAGGGTCCGGGAGCGGTTGGGCGACGCACCCGTCTATGTCTCGGTCGACATCGACGTACTCGATCCTGCGCATGCGCCTGGGACCGGTACGCCGGAGGCCGGAGGTCTGACCTCGCGAGAGCTGCTGACGACACTGCGCGCGCTGTCTGACCTGCGCGTCGTGTCGGCCGACATCGTCGAGGTCGCCCCCGCCTACGACCACGCCGAGCTCACCGGAATCGCGGCGGCGCACGTCGGATACGAGCTGCTGTCCGTGATGGCGGCTGGACCCAACAAGGAGGACCGAAGTGGCGACTGAGCACCGCAGCCAAACCGTCCTGAATCAGTGGGGTCGAGGTCCGCTCGATCGACTACGTGCCGTTGAAGGAACGACACGGCAAGTCTGGCACCTCGGCCCACTGTGGTTCATGAGCAACGCGCAGATCGCCACGTTGGCTGTCGGCCTGATCGGATTCTTCGAAGGCGGCAAGCTGATCTGGTCGATGATCGCCATCGTCCGGGCATCCTGCTCGGGACATTGTTCATGGCGTTCCACTCGGCCCAGGGTCCGCAGCTGGGTCTGCCGCAGATGATCCAGTCCCGGCCGCAGTTCGGTTATGTCGGCGCGTTGCTGGTCTGGCTGTTTGCCTACATCCAGTACTCCGGCTTCAACATTTTCAACACCATGCTCGGCGGCGAGGCGATGAGCACGACGGCTCATGGTGCCTGAAGCTCTGGGTACATCGTCGCGACGATCATCGGCCTCGTCGTCGCCTTGTTCGGCTACGACATGATCCATCGAGTCGAGCGATCCTGACCTACGTCATGATCGTCATCTTCGTAGTGTTCACGATCGCGCGTCTTGCACGCTGCATTACCCAGCGGGGCTGGATCTCTGAGCGGGTTCAAGGCGACACCCTTCCTGGCGCAGTTCGGCGCGGTTGCCGGCTACCAGATCTGATGGGCCATCTACGTCTCTGACTACTCGCGGTACTTGCCGCCGGACGTCACTGTCCGGCGGACCTTCCAGTGGACCTACTGGGGAGCGGCCTGGGTGGTGTCTGGCTGATGTGTCTCGGTGCGATAGTCGCAGGTGGGCCGGCAAGAGCTTCAACGGCACCGGACATCTCTCGGATCAAGATGGCCGGCGACAAGGTGTTCAACGGGTTCGGTGACGATCGTGCTGATCGTTGCGGCGATCGGGCTGATCTCCGTGATAGCCTTGAACATCTACGGCGGATCGTTGACCTTGATCAGCGCGATCGACTCGATCAAGTCGGTGCGACCGACAATGACGCGTGCGCGCCGTGACCATCGGCTTCACCGCGGCCCTGTCACTGATCGGTGCGCTCGCTGCGTCGGCTAACTTCCTCGGCCACTTCAAGAACTTCCTGCTGCTGGTGCTGTATTTCTTCATCCCGTGGACCGCAGTCAACCTGGTCGACTACTACGTCGTCAGACGTGGTCACTACGCGATCGCCGAGATCTTCAACCCCCATGGCATGTACGGCCGATGGGGGTGGCGAGGGATCACTGCCTAGCCGTTGGGTTCGTCTGCATGGTGCCGTTCTTCTCCATCGGCACCGCCTACGTCGGCTTCGTCGCCAACAAGCTGAACGGCGCCGATATCTCGCTGTTCATTGGTCTTCCGATCGCCGGCGATCCTCTACTACGTGTTCGCCCGCAGCATCGACGTGGACGCGGAGCGGGCGGTCGAACGCGAGCAGGCGGCCGGTATCGAGACGATGGCCGGTCCTCATAGCGAGACCGACCTGGGTCTGGTGTAGGTGCCGGGCCCAGCGTCGCCGGCGCCGGAGGACGGATGGGAGACAGCCGAGGCGATCCGATCCGGCCGGAGGACCGCTGTCGATGTCGTCGAAGAATCGTTGCAGCGCATCGAATCTGGCGACACTGACATCAACGCGTTCACGGTCGTCTGTGCCGACGAGGCGCGCCTCGCCGCGGCCGAGGCCGACCGCCGGGTCGCAGCCGGCGGCCCGCTGCCACCGCTGCTCGGCGTACCAGTCTCGGTCAAGGACCACATCTGGATGGCCGGTGCGCCGGCCACCAACGGGTCGGTCGCGCTCGCCGACTTCATCCCACCGGAGGACTGCACCGCCGTCGAGCGCCTGCGCGCGGCCGGCGCCGTCATCGTCGGCAAGACCAACAACCCGGAGTTCTGCTATCGCGGCTTCACCGACAACCTGGTCTACGGCCTGACCCGCAATCCCTGGGATCTCGGCCGTACGCCGGGCGGATCCAGCGGCGGTGCGGCGGCGGGCGTCGCAGCGGGGATGACGCCGATGGCGCTCGGCACCGACGGCGGCGGGTCGATCCGGATCCCGGCGTCGTTCTGCGGAGTCGCCGGGCACAAGCCGACGTTCGGGATGGTGCCCAAGGAACCCGGCTTCAAGGGTTGGAAGTCGTTGTCGGTCCACGGCCCGATCACGCGGTCGGTGCGCGACGCGGCCCTGCTGCTGGAGGTGATCGCCGGCCCGGCGGCGACCGACGACACGACCGGACCCGCGGGGTTCTCCACGACGGACGCCGCTCTCCGCCGCGCGCTCACCGGTCTGCGGGTCGCCTACTCCGCAGACCTCGGCATCCTTCCGGTGAACACCGACGTCCGCCGGATCTTCGGGCAGGCCGTGGCGTGGTTCGAGGAGCTCGGCTGCCACGTCGTCGACGACCATCCGGACACCGACCATCCGGCCGACCTGTGGAACACCATCGCGCTCGCCGAGGGCTACGCCTCCGAAGGACCGTTGCTCGAGAGGTTCCGGGACCGGATGTCGCCCGGAACCGCGGAGCTGGTGGAGGCCGGTCGGGACATCTCGGGGGCGCAGTACGTCGACGCGTTGCACGAGAAGAACCGCTACACCCGGCGCTGGGCGGAGTTCTTCAACCGCTACGACCTGCTGCTCCTGCCGTCGGCGCAGCTCACCGCGTTTCCAGTAGGGCTCACCACACCGACGGAGATCGAGGGTCAACCGGTCGACCCGTTCTTCGACGACTGGTGCAGCATCTACCTGCCGGCCAACCTCACCGGGATGCCGGCCACGTCGGTGCCGGCTGGCTTCGGCGACGATGGCCTGCCCGTCGGCATCCAGGTCATGGGGCCACGCTGGGCCGACGCGACCACGCTGTGCGCGGCGGCCGCGTTCGAGCAGCTCGTGCCCTGGACCGGCTTCCGATTGCCGACGCAGAGACGGCGAGGCTGACGGTGGGTCTTTGTACAGTCCGGGCATGAGCGACATACCTGCTGCGATACCGACCGCACCCGATCGGGTGGATCCACCGTTCGTCAATGACGAGCGCACCATGCTCGAATCGTGGCTGGAGTTCCACCGCGCCACGCTGCTGATGAAGTGTGCCGGGCTCGATGACGCGGCCCTGCGCGCAACGGTCGGTCCCACCGTCGTCGATGTCGCTGCTGGGTCTGGTGCGACACATGACCGAGGTCGAGCGCAGCTGGTTCCGGCGGACCCTGATCGCCGATGGCGCCGCGCCGCTGTACTACTCCGATGACAACGAAGACGGGGACTTCGACGATGTCGACGGAGCGGACGTCGCCGCCGACCTCGCGGCGTTCCGAGCCGAGCTCGACACCTGCCGCGCGGTCGCGGCCCGGCACCCCGACCTGGATGGAGTTGGCGCCGGTAAGCGACAGGACGTCCACGACGTGTCGCTGCGGTGGATCTACCTGCACATGATCGAGGAGTACGCCCGCCACAACGGTCACGCCGACTTGCTCCGCGAGCGCATCGACGGTGCCGTCGGCGACTGATCAGGTCCCGCCGCTGCGCGCAGCGGCGATGACATGCGTCAGCGCACCGTGAAGCTCGCGCAACTCGGCGACGTCGATGCCGAGCCGTTCGACCACGGCGTACGGAATCCTCTCCGCCTGTCGACGCAGCCGCCTGCCGCTGGGCGTCAGCTCGAGAGTGAGCGACCGCTCATCGTCGGCGCTGCGCTCTCGGGTCAGGTACCCCAGGGCCTCAAGCCGCTTCAGCAACGGCGACAGTGTGGCGGAGTCGAGGCTCAGCGCCGACCCGAGGTCCTTGACCGTACGCGGTGACCGCTCCCATAGCGCCAGCATCACGAGGTACTGCGGGTGGGTCAGACGTAGCGGTTCCAGCAGTGGTCGGTAGATCCCGATAACAGAGCGCGCGGCAACAGCCAGCGCGAAACAGACCTGTTGCTCCAGGGCGAGCGGGTCCTCCCCGAGGTCGATCACTTCACCGGGCCTTGCCGTCCGCGACATATGTCACAGACTATCGGTCACACGATGAGATCGTGTAATATTTGTTAGTACACGATTTAGTTCTGAGAGAGGCGAGGCTGATGCCCCAAACCACGGCAAGGCGTCGTACCCAGGCCGGCGATCGGGTCGCGGGATTCCTCCACCGTCATCTGTTGCCCTACTTCGGACCGGCCTCGGTCATGCCTCTCGGGGATCCGTACCCGCCCATCGACCTCGATCCAGCCTGCCCGCGCTGCGGCGCCCACGAGTCCGAGCATCTGTCGTTCCGGACGCCGGACGGTAAGAGTCTGCGGCGTTGCCCGACGGGTTGACCAAGCGACTAGACGGCGTCGGAGACATAGGCCAGCGCCGGGTCGCAGGGGCGCGGCTTGGGCAGCCAGAGCTCCCCGCGTGGTTGCGCTCGCAGACACTCACCGAACGCTGCCGCCGGCATCGGCCGGGCGTAGAAGTAGCCCTGCGAGTTGTCACAGCCGATGGCGCAGATCTCGGCGCGTTGGCTGGCGGTCTCCACGCCCTCTGCCGTCACGGTCATCCCCAGCGCGTGTGAGAGGTTGGTGACAGCGGCGATGATGGCGTCGACCCCCGGCGCCTGGTCGATATCGGCCACGAAGCCCTGGTCGACCTTCACGACGTCGATCGGCATCCGGCGCAGGTAGCTCAGCGATGAGTAGCCGGTCCCGAAGTCGTCGAGGGCCAGCCTGACCCCGATTGCCTTCAGCTCCTTGAGGACGGCAACCGACCGCTCGCCGTCCTCGATCAGGACGTTCTCGGTCAGCTCGAGGACCACGTCTGCCGGGTCGGTTTCCGTGCGTTCCAGCACCGCCGAGACGGTGGCCCTGAAGTCAGGGCTCATCAGCTGCCGACCCGAGACGTTAATCGCCAGGTCCAGAGGATTGGCGTGACCTTCCATCAGCCAGTTGGCCCGGTCGCGGCAGGCCCGCTCGAGCACCCATGCCCCGATGTCGCTGATCAGGCCGCTCTGCTCCGCGACCGCGATCATGGCCGGCGGGGCGATCGACCCGCGCCGAGGGTGGGTCCATCGCAGCAGTGCCTCGACCCCGGTGACGAGCCCGTCGGCGCTGCGCACCATCGGCTGGTAGGCCACCTCGAGCTGCGCCCGGACCAGCGCCGCCCGCAGGTCCTTGCCGAGACTGTGGTTGTCCGTCATTCGCTGGGCTTCGCGCAGGTCGAAGATCTGGTGCCGGCCGCCTCCCTTGCGCTTTGCTTGGTACATCGCGATGTCGGCGTCGACAAGCAGCTGGGACGACAGGTCCTGGCCCGGCCCGGAGTACGCCGTACCGACGCTGGCCGTGATGGAGATCTCGATGTCACCCAGGATGAAGGGGGACACGAACGACTGCTCGATCCGGTTGGCCAGCATCTCGGCGTCCGCCGCGCTGGACAGGTCCTCGCACAAGAACACGAACTCGTCACCTGAGAAGCGGGCGAGCGTGTCACCCGGCCGGACCAGCCCGGAGAGTCGGTCCGCGACCGCGAGCAGCAGCTCGTCCCCCACCTGGTGCCCGTGCGTGTCGTTGACCTGTTTGAACCGATCCAGATCGGCGAACAGGATCGCGGAGTTGGTGTGCGACCGTCGGGCCCGCATGGCCGCGTGCTCGAGCCGCTGCCGCAGCATCAGCCGGTTGGGCAGGCCGGTCAGCAGATCGTGCGAGGCACTGTGCCGGAACTGTTCCGACGCGGCCTGCGCTTCCTCTCGAGCCTGCGCATTGAGCAGGTACGCCGCGGCAACGTCCGCCAGGGTCTGAGCGGCCTCCATGTCGTCCGGGTCGAGGTCCCCCGGCGTGTCGCGATAGAGGTCCAGTGCACCGAGCCGCCCGCTGCCGTGCCGCAACGGGAACGTGAAGACCGCGGCCAGACCCGCTTCCAGCGCGGCAGGGGCGAACCGCGGGAATCGGGTGTCGTTGCTGAGGTCCGCGGCGTTGACCGGCTCACCCGAGTCATGGGCGAGCAGGCAGGGGCCTTCCCCCAGCTCGGTCTGCAGGCGCTCGAATCGCAGCGCCGACTCATCCGACGCCGAGATGTACTGCGGCGCCTTGCCCAGCGACAGCAGCGTTACCCCGGCAGCGGTGATCGGCAGGATCTCGACGATGCGCTCGACCAGATGATCGAGGATGCTCTGGATCGGGAAGTCGGTCGCCAACGTTCGCGCGAAGTCGGTCAGGACAGCCGACAGTTTGCCCTCGTGAACGACCACTGTGTCACCCCAGACAGGAGCCAAGCGGGCCGCGGTGTCTGGGCGGGACACGTCGAAGTCGTCAACTAACCCCGTGTCTGCAGTGATTCTAGCCGATGATGTGACTCTGGCTTCGCACGTAGTTGACTTCAGGCGTCCAGTTCACTCGACTGGACCAGCCGACGGCTACTGGCGGTAATCGGACAGGAACTCTCCGAAGCGGCCGATCGCATCGGTCAGGGTGTCGACGTCCGGCAGCGTCACGATCCGGACGTGATCCGGTGTCGGCCAGTTGAAGCCGGTCCCGTGCGTGAGCAGGATGTGTTGGTCACGGAGCAAGTCCAGCGCAAGCTTCTCGTCGTCGTGGATCTTGTGCACGGCCGGATCGAGCCGAGGGAAGACGTACAGCGCGCCCTTCGGCTTGGTGCAGCTGACGCCCTCGATGTCGTTGAGCAGCCGGTGCGCGACATCCCGCTGCTCCCGAAGCCGGCCGCCCGGCAGCACCAGGTCGTTGATGCTCTGGTGCCCGCCGAGCGCAGTCTGGATCGCGTGCTGTGACGGCACGTTGGGGCACATCCGCATGTTCGCGAGCAGCGTCAGTCCGGCGAGGAAGCTCTCGGCGTGTTGCAACGGGCCGCTGACGACAGCCCAACCGGAGCGGAACCCCGCCACCCGGTAGGCCTTCGACAGCCCGCCGTAGGTCACACAGAGCACGTCGTCGGCGAGCGATGCGGCCACCACGTGCTCCGCGTCGTCGTACAGGATCTTGTCGTAGATCTCGTCGGAGAGCACGACCAGGTCGTGGCGCCGCGCGATCTCGAGCAACGCCTCGAGAGTGTCGCGCGGGTAGACCGCACCGGTGGGGTTGTGCGGGTTGATGATCACAAGGGCGCGGGTCCGGTCGCTGACCTTGGCCTCGATGTCGTCCAGGTCGGGCTGCCAGTCCTGCGACTCGTCGCACAGGTAGTGGGTCGGACGGCCGCCGCACAGCGCCGTCGCCGCGCTCCACAGCGGGTAGTCCGGCGCCGGGATCAGCACCTCGTCGCCATCGTTGAGCAATGCCTGCAGCGTCATCGCGATCAGCTCGCTGACGCCGTTGCCGAGCCAGATGTCATCGACCCCCACGTCCTCGACGCCCTGCAGCTGGTAGTACTGCTCGACCGCAGTACGCGCTGAGAAGATCCCCTTGGCATCGCTGTAGCCCTGCGCGGTCGGAAGGGTCCGGGTCATCGCCTGGAGGATCTCCTCCGGCGCCTCGAACCCGAACGGCGCGGGGTTGCCGATGTTGAGCTTGAGGACCCGATGGCCAAGCTGCTCGAGCCGCATCGCCTCGACGAGCAGCGGCCCGCGCACGTCATAGACGACGTGGGCGAGCTTGTCCGACTGCCTGACCTCCACGCGGCTCAGCGTACGTGCCGGGTGCCCCGATCCGTCCGGATTTTCCCGGCGTTGCGGACGGTTGCGACCGCGCCGGTCAGTCGGTGCGCTGGGTCGGTACGCCGGCGAGCAGCGCCCGAACCTCGCTCTCGCGGTACCGCCGGTGGCCGCCGAGGGTGCGGATCGAGGTGAGCTTGCCGGCCTTGGCCCAGCGAGTGACCGTCTTGGGGTCGACGCGGAACATGGTGGCGACCTCGGCAGGGGTGAGCAAAGGCTCTGCGTCTGTGGTCCGTGCGGTCATCGTGAGACTCCCTAATGGCGACCGGCTGCTTCAGCCGCTTCGTACTCCATGATCGTCTTAGCCCGGCTTGTCCGATATGGCCTAACCGGACCATTGTGGACTAAATGTGCCGTAGTCCGTTGTGACCAGCGGTTCAATCGGCGCGGGGCGCCGCCTTCAGTTGGCGTGCTCGAGCGCGGCCACCGACCGCCACCGCGCCACGACCTGCTCGTAGCACTCGCCGGCGGCCTGGGCGTCACCGCGGGACAGGTGGTCGAGCGCCTCCGCGATCTCCGCGACCGAGGCGTCGGCCGACAGGGTCTCGTCGTCGAGCAGGTGGACCAGGCCGCCGTAGTCCAGCTCGACCAGCGAGTGTGGGTGGAACTCCTCGAGCCAGCGGCCGATCTCCTCGATCGCCATGGTGGCCGGGCCGTCGTCGAACACCTTGCGCACGATGTGCAGCGCGCGGGCGATCCGGCGACGGGCCCTGGACATCGCGGTGAGGTAGACGAGCGCCCGGTCGAGCCCGTTGACTGCGGACGGGCTTCCGCTCCGCCGCTCACCGAGGACGAGTCGACGTTCGTCAGGGTCGAAGACCGTGAACCACGGCACCGGCACCTGCCAGGTCGAGGTGAGGATGCCGGGTCGCACATCGGGGTTGCTCGCGACCCAGGCGTCGCGCGCGTCCTCGGCGGCACTGGCGAGCAGCGACGGGAAGAACGCCTCGCTGAGCTCGTCGGGCAGCTGGGTCCGGAAGTTGTCGAGGGCGTCCCACGCCCGCAGTTGCAGCCGCCACGGGCAGACGTAGGTGAGCCCATCGAGATGGCGGACATAGGCATGGTCGACACCGTCGGCGAGGTCGAGCCGCGGCGGCACCGCCAGCACTGCCGAGAGCGCGAGCTCGTGCTCGCGGGCCATCTGCACCGGGCGGCTGGGCACGTCACCCGAGGCGATATAGGCCTGCCAGCGTTCCCGCTCGGCCTCGGGCAGGCCGGACAGCGGTTCATAGATCCGCAGGTGCGCGGCGTACCCGATCACGGCCCTCATCCTGTCACGCGCCGACCGCAGCGGGACCCGGGACTAGCCTGACCGTCGTGGGTGTCTTCGACTCCGGAACCTCGCACGAGCAGGTCGTCTTCTGCCGAGACCCCGAGTCCGGCCTGCGCGCCATCATCGCGATCTACTCCACGGCACTGGGGCCGGCGCTTGGCGGCACCCGCTTCTACCCGTACGCCGACGAGGCGGCCGCGCTCGCCGACGTCCTGGCGCTGTCCCGCGCGATGGCGTACAAGGCGGCGTGCGCCGGTCTGGACCTCGGCGGAGGCAAGGCCGTGATCATCGGCGACCCCGCGGTCGACAAGACCGAGGCGCTTCTGCGGGCCTACGGCCGCTTCGTCCAGGCGATCGGCGGTCGCTACTACACCGCCTGCGACGTGGGCACCTACGTCGAGGACATGGACGTCGTCGCGCGCGAGTGCGCGTTCGTCACCGGGCGCTCGCCCGAGCACGGCGGCGCCGGGGACTCCTCGATCCTCACGGCGTACGGCGTGTTCCAGGGGATGCGCGCCGCGGCCGAGGTGGCCTGGGGATCCCCCACGCTGAGCGGCCGGCGGGTCGGGATCGCCGGGGTCGGCAAGGTCGGACGCCACCTGGTCGAGCACCTGCTCGAGGACGGCGCGTCCGTCGTGGTGGCCGACGTCTCGCGCGACGCGGTCGACCGGGTTCAGGCGTTGCATCCCGGGGTGGCCGCGCTCGGGATCGACGAGCTGGTCGCCGCGCCGATGGACGTCTACGCGCCGTGCGCCCTCGGCGGCGCGCTGTCCGACGACACCGTGCCGGCCCTGCAGGCCTCGATCGTCTGCGGTGCGGCCAACAACCAGCTCGCCCACCCCGGCATCGAGAAGCTGCTCGAGGACCGCGGCGTGCTCTACGCCCCCGACTACGTGGTCAACTCAGGCGGCCTGATCCAGGTCGCGGACGAGATCGGGGGCTACAGCGAGCCCCGAGCCCGGAAGAAGGCCGCGGGGATCTACGACACCACCAAGCGGATCTTCGGGCTGGCCGTCTCCGAGGGCATCCCGCCATCCGTCGCGGCCGATCGGCTGGCCGAAAGGCGCATGACGGAGATCGGTCGGCTGCGTCAAGTGTGGCTGCCTGCGCGCTGAGGCCCACGGGCGCGTTATCCTGGACAGGACCCGGCGCTGCCGGAACCTATACACGTCCGAGGACGCCGCTGAGCCGGCGCAAAGGGGGTCGAGCCATGGGGCGCGGCCGGGCCAAGGCCAAGCAGACGAAGGTCGCCCGCGAGCTGAAGTACTCCAGCGGCGGGACAGACCTGGACAGGCTGCAGGAAGAGCTCGCCAAAGAGCGCGGGCGCTCGTACACCACGAGCACGCCGCCACCGCCGTCTGACGAGGCGGAAGACGCCGACGACATCTACTCCTACGACGACGACCCGGCTACCTGACATGTTTGTGCAGGCCTGACCGCCACGGGTGACGGCTAGGTCTGCACAAACCCGCAGATCCAGGCGTCGACGCCTCGCTCGGTCAGCAGGCCGACGGCCGCGTCGGCGCCATCGGACGGTACGACGGCGACCATGCCGACGCCCAGGTTGAAGGTCCGCTCCATCTCCTCGGGCGACACGCCGCCACGCTTCGCGATCAGGTCGAAGATCGGTGCCGGCGTCCACGTCGTACGGTCGATCTGGGCTCGCAGGCCGGCGGGGAGCACCCGCGCCAGGTTGGCGGTCAAGCCGCCTCCCGTGACATGCGCGTACGCGTGGACCTGGCCTGCCGCGGCGAGCGCGAGGCAGTCCTGGGCGTAGATCCGGGTGGGGGTGAGCAGGACCTCGCCGAGCGGTACGCCGAGATCGGCCGTCGAGTCCAGGGGCAGCCGCGACGCCGTGAGCAGGACGTGGCGGGCCAACGAGTAGCCGTTGGCGTGCAGCCCGCTGGAGCCCATCGCGACCAGGGCGTCCCCGGCGCGCACCCGCTCGGGCCCCAGCACCGCGTCGGACCGGACCATCCCGGTGGCCGCGCCCGCGACGTCGTAGGCGTCCGGGGCCAGCAGCCCCGGGTGCTCTGCGGTCTCGCCCCCGATCAGGGCGCATCCGGCCAGCGCGCAGCCCGCGTCGATGCCGGCGACGATGTCGGCGATCCGCTCGGGGACCACCTGCCCGCACGCGATGTAGTCGGTCATGAACAACGGCTCTGCCCCGCAGACGACGATGTCGTCGACGACCATCCCGACCAGGTCGTGCCCGATCGTGTCGTGCCGATCCATCGCCTGCGCGATCGCGACCTTGGTCCCGACCCCGTCGGTCGAGGTCGCGAGGAGCCGGTCGTCGTCGATCCGGAACAGCCCGGCGAAGCCGCCCAGCCCGCCCACGACCTCAGGCCGGGTCGAGGTGAGCCGGGACTTGATCAGCTCGACCGCCGCGTCGCCCGCCTCGATCGAGACGCCCGCCGCGGCGTACGTGGCGCCGCCCTCGGACGGCGGTGGTGTCACGGACGTTGCAGCGCGTCGGCAGCGCCGACGCCGGGAAGCAGCTGCTCGTACGCCGAGTCCGGGGAGGGGTCACCGGAGCCGGCATCCGGCTCGACCGCCCGCGAGATCCCCTCGAGCATGTGCTTGCCGAGCAGCTCGGGCGCCGGCAGCTCGATCGGGTAGACGCCGTCGAAGCAGGCGCGGCACAGCCGGTCGGCCGGAAGTGTCGTGGCGGAGACCAGCTCGTCGAGCGACACGTAGCCGAGCGAGTCGGCACCGATCGAGGCGCACACCTGGTCGACGGTGAGCCCGTTCGCGATCAGCTCCGCGCGAGAGGCGAAGTCGATGCCGTAGAAGCAGGGCCACTTCACCGGAGGTGAGGAGATCCGCACGTGAACCTCACGGGCGCCGGCCTCGCGCAGCATCCGGACCAGGGCGCGTTGGGTGTTTCCTCGCACGATCGTGTCGTCGACGACGACCAGCCGCTTGCCGGCGATCGTCGAGCGCAACGGGTTGAGCTTCAGCCGGATGCCCAGCTGCCGAATCGTGTTCGACGGCTGGATGAAGGTCCGGCCGACGTAGGCGTTCTTGACCAGCCCGATGCCGTAAGGGATTCCGCTCTCCTCGGCGTACCCGACTGCTGCCGGCGTACCGCTCTCGGGCACCGGGATCACGAGGTCGGCGTCGGCGGGATGCTGCCGGGCCAGCCGACGGCCCAGCTCGACCCGGGTCTCCTGCACCGACCGGCCGGCGATCGAGGTGTCGGGGCGGGCGAGGTAGACGTACTCGAACAGGCAGCCCTTCGGGGTCGACTCCCCGAACCGCTGGGAGCGCAGGCCGTGCTCGTCGATCGAGATCAGCTCGCCCGGCTCGACCTCCCGGACGAACGACGCGCCCACGATGTCGAGGGCAGCGGTCTCCGACGCAATGACCCAGCCGCGCTCGAGCCGGCCGAGGACCAGCGGCCGGACGCCGTGCGCGTCGCGAGCCGCGTAGAGCGTGTGCTCGTCCATGAACACCAGCGAGAACGCTCCCCGCAGCAGCGGAAGCACTTCCATCGCGGCGGCCTCGAGCGAGAGGTCGGGGTGTCCCGCCAGCAGCGCCGTGATCAGGTCGGAGTCGTTGGTGGCCTGCAGGGTCTCGCCACGGGCCGGGTCGGGCTTGGGGGCGGGGTCACCAACCTTCGCCGCCAGCTCGGCGGTGTTGGTCAGGTTGCCGTTGTGACCAAGGGCGATCCCGCCACCCTGCGGCGTCGACCGGTACGACGGCTGGGCGTTCTCCCAGGTGCAGGAGCCGGTGGTGGAGTAGCGGCAGTGGCCGATCCCGAGGTGACCGGACAGCGCGCCGAGGATGGGCTCGTCGAAGACCTGGGCGACCAGGCCCAGCTCCTTGTAGACGACGACGGTCGTGCCGTCCGACACCGCCATCCCGGCGGCCTCCTGGCCACGGTGCTGCAAGGCGTAGAGGCCGTAGTAGGTGAGTTTGGCAACGTCTTCACCCGGAGCCCAGACACCGAAGACGCCACAGGCGTCTTTGGGAGGGTTTTCGTCGGGGATTAGATCGTCGGGCTGCAGGGGCACCGACTGGCTCCTTGTCGATATCGACGGGGGGAAGCGCTACGTCCAAAGTGTAGCCCGCGGGTCGGTCACGACCCGCCAATGAGTCGCATCCGGATGCCGGGATGGGGGCGCAGCGTCACGGCCGCCCAGGTCCCCACCCGCTGGCCGGATTCGGTCGCCGGCGCCCAGCGGCGAGCCAGGGTCGCGAGGATGAGCACGGCCTCGGCCCAGGCGAAGGACTCCCCGATGCAGATCCGGTTCCCCGCGCCGAACGGCAGATAGGCGCCGCGCGGCTGGCCGGGTGCGGTCGGGTCGAATCCGCTGTCCGCGCCGAGCCAGCGTTCCGGGCGGAACCGGGCGGCGTCCTCGCCCCACGAGCGGGGATCGTGGTGGAGCAGCCATGGGCTGGCGAGCAGGGTCGTGCCGACCGGGGCGACGTACTCGCCGACCCGCACCGGCTCGAGCGTCTCGCGCTCGATCATCCAGGCGGGCGGCCGCAGCCGCATCGTCTCCGCGATGACCGCGGTCGTGTACGGCAGCGCCCTCATGTCGTCGTACGACGGCGGGCGGTCGTCGAGGACGTCGGCGAGCTCGCGACGCAGCCGGGCGGCGACCCGCGGCTCCCGGTCGAGCAGCCACCAGGCCCAGGTCAAGGCGTTGGCCGTGGTCTCGTGCCCGGCCAGCAGCAGCGTCAGCGTCTCGTCGCGGACCTGCTCGTCGGTGAGCGCGTCGCCATCGTCCCGGGCGGCGAGCAGCGAGGCGACCATGTCGTCGGCGGTCGACGCGGAGCCCCGGTGCCGGTCGATGATCCGCTCCACCGTGTCGCGCATCGACGAGATCGCCTCGCGGATGTTCACCGCGATCGGCAGCCGGCTGGCGAGCAATCGCTCGGATCCCGGAAAGAACATCACGCCGAAGCGCTTGAGCACGGTCTCGAGTGACTCGCTGATCGAGCGGGCGTCCTGTGCGGTGTCGTCGCCGAGCAGCGTCTGACCCACGACGTCCAGGGTGAGAGCGGCCATCTCGGCCGGCATCTCGACGACGCCGTCGGCGGTCCAGCGTTCGTTGGTCCGCTCGGCCGCCGCGACCATGACATCGGCGTACGCCGCGATCTTGGCGGCACTGAATGCCGGTTGGATCAGCCTGCGGTTCCGCCGGTGGGTAACAGCGTTCGTCGAGGTCAGCAGCCCGTCGCCGAGCACCCAGCGGACCATTCGGAGGCCCTCGCCCTTGGTGACCGACCGGGCCGACTCCACGAGGATCTCCCGGGCCAGCGGCGGCTCGAACACCAGCCAGACCCGTCGTCCCAGCGGACTGAGCTCAACGACGCCGGTGCGGCCGGCGGCGAGCCGCTCGAACATCCCGATCGAGCGTCGCCGGTCGAGCAGTGCCCCCAGCATCCCGGGCGTGGTCCGCACGTGCGGTGGCTGTGGGCCGTCCGGCTCGACCGCACTGGCCGACTCGGTGTCCGCGACAACGGTGGTCGTCACGCCAACACCGGCAGGTAGCCGGACAGGTCGGCACGCTCGCCGCTCGCCGAGACCCGGCCGTCGGCGCGGGCGTCGACCCAGGCCAACCGGCCGGTGGCGAGCTCGAGCCAGGTCACAGGATCAGTCTCCACGACATTCGGGGGGGTTCCGCTCGTGTGGCGCGGCCCCGAAATGCACTGCACGGCAACGTACGGCGGGACCCGGAGCTCGACCGAACGACCGGGGGCCCGAGACGCGAGGATCCGCGCCAGGGTCCGGGCGGTCACGGCCAGAGCCCCGCGGTCCAGCCGGAGTTCGATCCCGGTGGCGGCCGCCAGGTCGATGCCGTGGACGCAGCCCTCGAGGCACCGTGTCACCAGGTAGTCGTCCAGGCGCATCGTCCCGCGACGGTTGACGGGCAGCAGTGTTGCGTCGTCGACAGTGGCCAGCAGCCGGACGGCATCCGCAGTCTGCTTGTGGACCGCCGCGCGAAGCTCGGCTGGACTGTGACCAGCCGACTCGCGGCGAGCCCGTTCGGCGATCTGCGCGTTCCCCTGGGGTCCGAAGTCGTAGTACTCGGCGACCGTCTCAGGTCCGCCCGCCGGTTCCTCGGACGACTCCAGGAGCCGGCCGATGTGGCTGGGATTGCGGCCCAGGTGCGCAACGAGCTCGGCGACCGTCCAGTCGCCCAGTCGGGTCGGCCTCGTGAAGGCTGCGTCGGGGACCTCGTCGACCATGGCCTCGATGGCACGCCACTGGGCGACGGCCGACTCGCGGACGCAGACCATCGCGTCAGCCGAACAGCGCAGGCAACGTCCCCTCGGACGCGTCCCGCAGGTCGGTGAGCGCGACATCCAGGCTGCCTTCGAGCACCAGCCGGTCGCCGCCGGTCACGCCGATGCGGCGCGCCGGCACCCCGAGCTCGACCGCGACCGCGAGCACCGCGTCGACATCGGCGGTGGCGACGACTGCCCGGGCCGCGGACTCGCTGAACAGCTGCACGAAGGGGTCGCCGTCGAGCCGGACCGTCGCACCGACGCCGTGCAGGAGGGCAGCCTCGACCAGCGCCTGGGCCAGCCCGCCTTCGGCGAGGTCGTGCGAGCCGGTCACGAGCGACTCGGCCGACGCCCGGACCAACAGCTCGGCGAGGGCCCGCTCTGCCGCGAGCCGGACCTGCGGCGGGCGGCCGCCGAGATGATCGTGCTCGACCCACGCCCAGGCGGACCCGTCGAGCTCGTCGGCGGTGTCGCCGAGCAGCACCAGCTCGTGGCCGGCCGCAGTGAACCCGCTCGGCACCCGCCGCGCAACGTCCTCGATCACCCCGAGTACGCCGATGACCGGCGTCGGGTTGATCGCGGTGGCCCCGGTCTGGTTGTAGAAGCTCACGTTCCCGCCGGTCACCGGCGTACCGAGCTCTCGGCAGCCCTGCGCGAGACCGGAGGTCGCTTCGGCGAACTGCCACATCACGGCCGGGTCCTCCGGCGAGCCGAAGTTCAGGCAGTCCGTGATCGCGAGCGGCCGGGCCCCCGAGCAGGCGACGTTGCGATACGCCTCGGCCAGCGCGAGCTGCGCGCCCGCCCGCGGGTCGAGCTTGGCGAACCGGCCGTTGCCGTCGAGGGAGAGTGCGATGCCACGTGTCGTGTCGTCGCCCAGCCGCACCATCCCGGCGTCGTGCGGCATCGCCAGCACGGTCCCGCCGAGCACGTAGCGGTCGTACTGCTCGGTCACCCACCCCCGCGAGCACAGCTCGGGCGAGGCCACCATCCGCAGCAGCGTCGCCTGCAGCTCCTCGGCGGTCGACGGTCGGGGCAGGGTGTCCGAGCTGTCGGCCTGCAGGGTGTCCTGCTCGTCGTCCGGCCGGGCGATGGGCCGGGTATAGACCGGTCCATCGTCGGCCAGCGAGCCGGGAGGTACGTCGACGACCACGTCGCCGTGCCAGCTGATGACGAGCCGGTCGCCGTCGGTGACCTCGCCGATGACGGTGGCGAGGACACCCCAGCGGTCGCAGAGCGCCAGCACCGCGTCGACGTTGTCGGGGGTGACGATCGCAAGCATCCGTTCCTGAGACTCGCTGGTGAGCACCTCCAGCGGCGACATGGACGCCTCACGGAGCGGGACGGTCTCGAGCCGGACGTGCATGCCGCCGTCGCCGTGACCCGCCGTCTCGCTCGTCGCACAGGACAGACCGGCGCCGCCGAGATCCTGGATGCCGGCGACCAGGTCTCGGTCGAACAGCTCGAGGCAGCACTCGATGAGGACCTTCTCCGTGAACGGGTCGCCGACCTGGACCGCCGGCCGCTTCGACGGTCCGGTCGCATCGAACGTCGCGCTCGCGAGAACGGAGACGCCGCCGATCCCGTCCCGCCCCGTCTTCGCGCCGAGCAGGACGACGGCGTTGCCGGTGCCCTTCGCCTGCGCGAGCTGGATCCGGGAATGCGGCAGCACACCGACGCAAAGGGCGTTGACGAGCGGGTTGCCGGCGTACGTCGGATCAAAGCCGACCTCGCCGCCGATGTTGGGCAGTCCCAGGCAGTTGCCGTAGCCGCCGACGCCCGCAACGATGCCGCCGACGAGGCGTCGCGTGTCCGGCGCGGAGGCGTCGCCGAAGCGCAGCGAGTCCATCACGGCGATCGGCCGGGCGCCCATCGTGAGGATGTCGCGGACGATGCCGCCGACCCCGGTCGCGGCGCCCTGATAGGGCTCGACGTACGACGGGTGGTTGTGGCTCTCGACCTTGAACGTGACGGCGAGCCCGTCGCCCACGTCGACGACGCCCGCGTTCTCACCGATCCCGACGAGCATCGCGTCGCTCGCGGGCGGGTTCTCCGCGAACTGCCGGAGGTGGACCTTCGAGGACTTGTAGGAGCAGTGCTCGCTCCACATCACGCTGTACATCGCGAGCTCGGTGTCGGTCGGTCGGCGTCCCAGGATCTCGTGGATCCGGGCGTACTCGTCGTCCTTGAGCCCGAGCTCGGCGTACGGCTGCGCCAGGTCCGGGGTCTGGGAAGCGTGGTCGACGGTGTCCGGCGGCGCGGCGCTCACGCAGCGACCAACGCACTCAGCACGGAGGCGAACATCGTGAGCCCATCGACCCCAGGGCCGGTGAGCTCCTCGATCGCGTGCTCCGGATGCGGCATCAGCCCGACGACGTTGCCGGCATCGTTGGTGACTCCGGCGATGTCGTGCAGCGAACCGTTCGGGTTCCCACCCACGTAGCGGAACACGATCTGGTCGTGCTCCTCGAGCTCGACCAGCGTCGCGGCATCGGCAACGTAGCGGCCCTCGCCGTGCTTGACCGGGATCACGATCTGCTGACCATCGGCGTACCCGCTGGTCCAGACCGAGCCGGCCGATTCGACCCGCAGCTGCTGGTCACGGCAGACGAAGTGCAACCCGGCGTTGCGGGTCAGCGCACCAGGCAGCAGCCCGGCCTCGCACAGCACCTGGAAGCCGTTGCAGATTCCGAGCACCGGGAGCCCGCGGCCGGCCGCCGCGACGATCTCGGCAACCACCGGCGAGAAGCGCGCGATCGCGCCCGCCCGCAGATAGTCGCCGTAGGAGAAGCCGCCCGGCAGGACGACGGCGTCGACGCCGTGCAGGTCCGCATCCCCGTGCCAGAGGGCGATCGGGGTGGCGCCGGCGAGCTTCGCGGCGCGCAGCGCATCGCGATCATCGAGGGAGCCCGGGAAGGTGACGACACCGACACGTGCGGTGGAGGCGGGCACCTGCCCACGATACCGGCGGGGTAGGTCACCGGCCGGAGGCCGGGCCGCTTCCTTGGAGCGCCGCGATCGAGTCGTCGGCGTGCAGCACCACCGGGTCGGCGGGCTTGGGCTGCCGGCGGTACGGCGACCCGTCCAGGGCGATCAACGCCTTCTCGAAGTGCACCGACCCGCGGCCGCCGACCGGGGTGAACCGGACGTTGTCGACCAGTGCCCGGATCAGCTGGATCCCGCGGCCCGCCTCCGCCCCCGAGTCGGCCTCGATCAGACCCAGCTGGGTCGCATCGAACCCGGCCCCGTTATCGATGACATCGATGGCGCAGGTGTCCTCATGCAGCCTCGCCATGACCTCGTACTGGTCGCCGGTCTGCGCATGGTCCAGCACGTTGGTGCAGGCCTCGGTGAGCGCGACCTCGATGTCGCTGATGCAGTCCGGATGGACGGCAAGGGTCACCAAGGCGACTCGGAGCACGCGTCGGATGACAGGCACGCTGATGGCATCACGCGGCAGTGACAGCCTTACATCGATGTCCAAGACGAGCCTCCTCAGTAACAGGAGTACCCGCGAAGACCAGACATCTACCCCGAAACGGACGACTCGATATGAACCACAAAATCCTCGATCACGGGATTGGCCAGCAGCGCCTCCGCGGCACGCCGCGCGACGTCGAGCGGATCGTCCTCGTCGGCGACCTCGATCTCGAACCGTTTCCCTTGTCGCACGCTGGTCACCGCCGCGAAACCCAGGCTCGGCATCGCCCGGGCGATCGCCTGCCCCTGGGGATCGAGGATCTCGGGCTTCGGCATCACGTCGACCACCACTCGGACCATGACTGGACCCTACCGAGCGCTCAGGCCGACCGGAGGTACGTCGCGAAGTCGCGCCCGGTGAGCCGCTCGTAGGCCTCGACGTACTTCGCCCGGAGGCGCTCGACGACCTGGTCCGGGCAGCGACGGCGGCGGCTGCGCCCGAGGCACGGTCCCAGCCGGAGGCGTTGCTCAGCCAGTCGCGCAGGTACTGCTTGTCGTACGACGGCTGCGCACCGCCGGGTTGCCAGGTCTCGGCCGGCCAGAACCGGGACGAATCCGGAGTGAGGACCTCGTCGGCCAGGACGAGCGCGCCGGGAGCGTCGGCCCCGAGCTCGATCTTGGTGTCGGCGAGCAGGATCCCGGCGGCGGCCGCCAGGTCGCGGCCCCGTTCGTACACCGCGAGCGTGAGCTCGCGCAGCCGGCTCGCGGTCTCCTCGCCCACCGCGGCCTCGACGTCCGGCGTAGGTCATCGGCTCGTCGTGGTCCCCGATCGCCGCCTTCGTCGTGGGCGTGAAGATCGCCTCCGGCAGCCGGGAGCCGTCCTCGAGTCCGGCGCGGCAGCTCGATCCCGCAGATCGTGCCGCTGCGGCGGTACTCGGCGTACGCGCTGCCCGGCGAGATAGCCCCGCGCCACGCACTCCACACCGACCATGTCGAGCCGCCGGCAGAGCATCGAGCGGCCGCGTAACGCCTCGGCGTACGGCGCGAGCTCAGCGGGGTAGTCGTCGACGGAGGTGGCGACCAGATGGTTCGGGACGATGTCCGCGAGCTGCTCGAACCACCACAGCGACATCGCCGTGAGGATCGCGCCCTTGTCCGGGATCTCGGTGGGGAAGACGTAGTCGAAGGCCGACATCCGGTCGGTGGCGACCATGAGCAGCAGGTCGTCGCCGACCGAGAACAGCTCCCGGACCTTGCCGGAGTGCAGGTGGCGATGTCGCAGCCCGGCGAGCGACCCCTCGGTGAGGCTCATGACAGTGCCGCCACGCGGTCGAAGACCCCGGCGAGCCGGTCGAGGTATCGCTCCGGTCGGCAGACCTCGTCGAGCCGGGCCTCGTCGAGCTGTTGACCGGTCTCGGCGGCGTGCTTGCGCAAGCGTCTCGCGGAACGGCACGCCGGTGGTCCAGGTCTGCATCGCCGCCGCCTGGGTGAGCGAGTACGCCGACTCCCGCGAGAGCCCGGTCTCGACCAGCTCGAGCAGGACGGCGCTGGAGTAGATCAGGCCGCCGGTCAGGTCGAGGTTCGCGCGCATCCGGGCCTCGTCGACGACCAGGCCGTTAACCAGCCGGGCGGTGAGGTGCAGCAGGTAGTCGGTGCCGATCGCCGCGTCGGGCAGCGCGATCCGTTCGACGCTGGAGTGGCTGATGTCACGCTCGTGCCACAGCGGGATGCCCTCCATGACCGGCACGATCTGCGCCCGCACGATCCGGGCGACGCCGCAGATCCGCTCACACAGGATCGGGTTGCGCTTGTGCGGCATCGCGCTCGAGCCCTTCTGGCCCGAGCCGAACGGCTCGGCGAGCTCGCGGACCTCGGTGCGTTGGCCATGACGGACCTCGAGCGCGATCGCCTCGCAGACGGTCGCGAGCACCGCGAGCGAGGCGACCCACTCGCTGATGCCGTCCCGGATCACGACCTGGGTGGCGACGTCGGCGGGATGCAGGTCGAGCACCCGGGCCACGTGCTGCTCGACGGCCGGGTCGATGTTCGAGTAGGTGCCGACGGCGCCGGAGATCTTGGCTACCGCGACCGCCCGCCGGGCCGCCACAAGCCGGTCACGGGAGCGCGCCATCGCGAAGGCGAAGTCCGCGACCCGGTGCCCCCACACGTCGGGCTCGGCGTGCACGCCGTGGGTCCGACCGACGCGGAGGGTGGCACGGTGCTCGAGCGCATGGTCGCGCAGCGCGGCCACCAGCGCGGTGGCCTTGGCGACCAACAGGTCGGTCGCCTCGCTGAGCTGGACGGCCAGCGCGGTGTCGAGCAGGTCGCTGGAGGTCATGCCGTGATGGACCCAGGCCGCCGCCTCACGGGGCTGGGTCTGGTCGGCCCAGGCCGAAGGAACGCAATCACGTCGTGCTGGGTGACCGCCTCGATGGCAGCGACCGCGTCCGGGGTGGGCGCGGGCGCCCGGCGTACCGGCTCGACGACCTCGGCGGGAACGGTGCCAGCTTCGGCGTGCGCCTCGAGCACGATCGTCTCGACCCGGCACCACAGCTCGTACTTGTGGGCCTCGCTCCAGACGGCGCCCATCTCCGGCAGCGTGTACCGCTCGATCATCGGGCGCTCAGCTCCTCGTCGGCGGCGCGTTGGGCGATATCGGTGCGGTAGTGGGCTCCGTCGATCCGGATCGCCTCGACCGCCCGGTACGCCGATTCTCTCGCACTGCTCAGATCCGCTCCCACCGCCGTCACCGCGAGCACCCGGCCGCCGTTGGTGACCAGCCGTCGGTCTGCGTCGTACGCCGTCCCGGCGTGCAACGCCACTGCGCCGGCGACCTGGTCGAGGCCCTCGATCAGGTCTCCGCTGCGCGGAGCTGTCGGATACCCCGACGACGCCACGACCACCGTGACGGCCGATCCGTCACGCCACTGCAGTGGTGGGTGCTCGGCCAGCGCTCCGGTCGCAACCGCATGCAGCAGCCCGGCGAGCTGGGTCTCGAGCAGCGCCAGCACGACCTGGGTCTCCGGGTCGCCGAACCGGACGTTGAACTCCACGACCCGGGTGCCGCGGCTGGTGAGGGCGAGACCGACGTAGAGCAGGCCGGCGAACGGTGTGTCTCGGCTCGCCAGCTCGGCGATGGTCGGTCGGACGACAGTGTCGACGACTTCCCGGGTCAGTTCGGGCGGCGCCCAGCCGAGTGGCGCGTACGCCCCCATGCCCCCGGTGTTCGGCCCGGTGTCCCCGTCGCCGACCCGCTTGAAGTCCTGCGCGGGAAGCAGCGGGACGACGGTCTTGCCGTCGACCAGACAGAACACCGACACCTCGGGGCCGTCGAGGTAGTCCTCGACGACCACGGCATGCCCCACGGCGTGGGCGAGGGCGGCGTCACGGTCGTCGGTGACGAGCACGCCCTTGCCGGCCGCCAGCTCATCGTGTTTCACGACGTACGGCGCTCCGGTGGCGTCGAGCGCGGCCGCGACCTCGTCGGGTGTGGTCGCGGTGTAGTGCGCAGCCGTGGGAACGCCGGCAGCGGCCATCACGTCCTTGGCGAACGCCTTGCTGCCCTCGAGCATCGCGGCGGCGGCGCTGGGCCCGAACACCGTGAAGCCGGCGGCGCGCAGCTGGTCCGCCAGGCCGGCGACCAACGGCACCTCAGGCCCGATGACGACCAGGTCCGGCTTCCAGTCGCGGGCGCTGTCTCGACCACGTCGCCGGCCGGGAGCAGCGTCGCGAGCTCGCCGATCCCGGGATTGCCAGGTGTCGCCGCGAGCGCCTCGACCGCGGGATCGCGGGAGAGCGCGAGGCACAGCGCATGTTCCCGACCGCCGCCACCGACGACCAGCACCCGCACACCGCCGAGATTACTTGTCAGGGCTCTCGGCCCTTCGGCCCGCGTGCCGGTCCGGACAGGTTCAGCTGAGTCGGAGCTCGAGGGCGGAGCGGATCAGCGGCCACTCGTCACTGATGATCGAGAAGACGACGGTGTCACGCCAGCTCCCGTCGGCGCGCTTGACGTAGCGCCGCAGCACGCCTTCGCGGGTCGCGCCGAGCTTGGCGATCGCCGCCTGCGAACGGAGGTTGATGATGTCCGTCTGGAACATCACCCGACCGAAACCGCAGTGCTCGAAGGCGTGCCAGAGCAGGAGAAGCTTGCTCTCGGGGTTCACCGAGGTCTGCCAGACGTCGGGGGTGAACGCGGTCCAGCCCAGGTGCACCCGCTCGTTGACCAGGTCGACGTCGGCGAGGCTGCTCGTGCCGACGATGCGCCCGGGCTCTCGGGTCTCCCGGTCGATCTCACGGACGATGTACATCGTCCGGCCCTCCTTGTCGACCGCGCTCATCATCGACCGGCGCCAGCCGATCGATGCGGTCGGCCGGAAGCCGTTCGCGTACCCCGATGCCCACACCTCGTCGTGGTCGAGGGCTCGGAACAGCTCGTCGGCGTCGTGCAGCTCGGCAGGGTCGAGCCGAATCGTGCGCCCGACGAGCGGACGCGCATCGGGCGCGATGGCGGTCACACCAGCGACCGCACAGCGATCGTCTCGTCGCGGCCCGGCCCCACCCCGATCACCGAGATCGGGGCACCGCTCATGGACTCGAGGGCGTCGACGTACTCGCGGGCCGCCTTGGGCAGGTCCGACAGTGACCGCGCTCGCGTGATGTCCTCGTCCCACCCGGGCAGCTCCTCGTAAACCGGCTGGGCATGGTGGAAGTCGGTCTGCGTCATCGGCATCTCAAGGCAGACGTCATCCCCGATCCGGTACGACGTGCAGACCGGGATCGACTCGATGCCGGTGAGCACGTCGAGCTTGGTGAGGACGAAATCGGTGACGCCGTTGATCCGGGCGGCGTACCGAGCGATCACCGCGTCGTACCACCCGCAGCGACGCGGCCGCCCCGTCGTCGTACCGAACTCGCCGCCGACGGTGCGCAACCGCTCGCCGGCCGCGTCGAGCAGCTCGGTCGGGAACGGACCCTCACCCACCCGCGTCGTGTAGGCCTTGACCACGCAGGCCACGCGGTCGATACGGGTCGGCGGGATGCCGGATCCGATGCAGGCCCCACCCGCCGTCGGGTTCGACGAGGTCACGAACGGATAGGTGCCGTGGTCGACGTCCAGCATCATCGCCTGACCGCCCTCGAGCAGCACCACCTTGCCGGCGTCGAGCGCCTGGGTGAGCAGGAGCCCGGTGTCCGCCACCATCGGTCGCAGCCGGTCGGCGTAGGAGAGCAGCTCGTCGACGACCTCGTCGACCGACACGGCCTTGCGGTTGTAGACCTTGACCAGCACCTGGTTCTTGCTCTCGAGCGCGCCCTCGACCTTCTGCCGCAGGATCTTCGCGTCGAAGAGGTCCTGCGCCCGCACGCCCAGCCGCGACATCTTGTCGGCGTACGCCGGGCCGATCCCGCGCCCTGTGGTTCCGATCCGGGACTTGCCGAGGAACCGCTCACCCACCTTGTCGAGCAGGATCTGGTACGGCGTGATGATGTGCGCGTTGGCCGAGACGACCAGCCGGGAGCAGTCGATGCCGCGGGCGGTGAGCGCATCGAGCTCGCCCATCAGGACGCCGAGGTCGATGACGACACCGTTGCCGATGACTGGTACGACGCCGGGGGTGAGGATGCCCGCGGGAAGCAGGTGCAGTGCGTACTTCTCATCGCCGATGACGATGGTGTGCCCGGCGTTGTTCCCGCCGTTGAACTTCACGACATAGTCGACCTGCTCCCCGAGCAGATCGGTGGCCTTTCCTTTGCCCTCGTCGCCCCACTGGGCACCGAGCAGCGCGATCGCCGGCATTGCAGCCGTCCTTTCGACGCGGAAGGCCCCGGGCGCAAGCGACCCGGAGCCTCTTACGGACAGAGGCTAGCGCCAGTCAGGCCGGTCGAGGCAACCTCGACACAGCCCGCGGAGTCGAGGAGGTCATGAGGATGCTGGCGTCCGTCCGCGGCCTCGACGCCGACTTCGAGGCCTTCGTGGTCGGACGCTCCCCGGCACTGCTGCGGACCGCGGTGCTGCTGACCGGCGACCGGTACGACGCGGAAGACCTGTTGCAGACCGCGTTGCTACGCGTCGCGCGGCACTGGTCCCGGGCCCTGGACAACCCTGACGCCTACACCCGACGGGTAATGGTGAACCTCGCCGTTGACCGCACTCGGCGTCGTCGTCGCCACCCCGAGCGGCTCGGCGACGTTCCGGAGCAACCGGGCCTCACTGTCCGGATTGCGGTGGAAGACCGGGATGAGCTGCTGGATGGACTGCGGGCGCTGCCCGCTCGCCAGCGGGCGACGGTGGTGCTGCGGTTCTGGGAGGACCTCTCGGTCGCCGAGACCGCCGCACTCCTCGGCTGCACCGACGGCACCGTGAAGTCCGCCACGAGCAAGGGGCTGGCTCGGCTGCGAACCGTGCTCACTGACCTCGACGAAGGAGCCGAAAATGCTGACCGATGAGCAGATCCGGACGGCGTTCCACGACCGGGCCGGAACCAGCGTGAACGAGGTGACCCCGCCCCCGGACCTCCTCGATGACCTTCGTCACCAGCACCGCCAACGCGCGCGGGTGGCCGTTATCGGCGCTCCGCTCGCTGTCATCGTGCTCACGGCCGCCGCGGTCCTCGGCGTGCACCTAGCAAGCGGGGGCGGGGTCAACGCCGGCAACGACGGGCCGGCGGCGGTCGTGCGGCCGAGCGCTTCCGCTCAGCCGCCGCTGCCTGGTCCGATCGCGACGGGCCACGTGGTGCGGTTGTTCGACCACGCGTTCACGATGCCGCCGGGCTGGCCCGTCACGTCCTTGCGCCACCACGCGAAGGCGCGGCTGCCGGATACTCGGGTCGAGTCCGTCATGGCGGCATCTGGCGCAGATTTCGTGACGGTGGTGGAGTACCGGGGGGCCTATGCCCGTGCCCGCTATCGCGCGTCGGACGGCAATCCCGGAGAGCCCCGGCTGATGACGATCGCCGGCAAACCCGGCCGCGAGGAGGTCACGACCCTCAACGGGTCTTTCGGGCAGACCACGCTGCAGGTCCTGGTCACGCCGCGCGACTCAGTCGTTGTGATCGGCTCCGGGGTCCCGCCGCAGGAGGTTGAGGACATCGCGCGTGCCGCGCTGCACTCCTCGCCGTGACAGTGGGGCTCAGGCGAGGGCGGCGTACGCGGCCGGGTCGCTGTCGACCAGGAACTGCTCGCAGCGCTCGGCCTCGTCGGTCTCGCCGATCGCCTCGGCCGCGCGATACAGCGCGTAGAGCGACCGCAGGAAGCCCTGGTTCGGCTCGTGCGACCACGGCACCGAGCCGTGACCCTTCCAGCCCGCGCGGCGCAGGGCGTCCAGCGAGCGGTGATAGCCGGTCCGCGCATAGGCGTAGGACTCGATGACCGAGCCGGCGGCATACGCCCGGTCGGCGAGCGCAGCCCACGCAGCGGGGTACGTCGGGAACCGCGCCGCCACCGCCGCCGGGTCCTCCCCGGCCGCGAGCGCCTCACGCGCATCGGGGACGTCGGGAAGCAGTGTCGGGGGCGGCTCGCCGAGCAGGTTCGGTCGGGTCATCAGTAGATCCAGACCGACGTACCGACTGCGAGCAGGTTGTAGTAGCGGTCAGCAGCGTCGTCCGTGATGCGGACGCAGCCGTGGCTGTTCGGGTACGGCGGCACGTTGCTGCCGCTGTCCCCGTTGCCCTCGCCGTGGATGGCGTAGCCGTCGTAGTTGAAGAACGACGGGCGGTACAGCGTGCCGAGCCGGGCGTGGACCAGCGCGTTGACCTTGTAGACGACGTGGAAGTGGCCGCGCGGCGTGACTGCCCGCTCGGTCTGGCCGTTGGACCCCGTGAACAGGTAGCCGCCGGCGGTCGACGTGTCGAGGATCCGCCAGAGCTTGCCGTGCTTGGAGATCAGCAGCACCTGCTTCTCGAGGTTGACCTCGACGGCGATGCCCGACTTGATCTTGTGCTTGAGATGGATGTGCTTCGGGTCGGCGAGCGCCTTGAACACGCCGGATCCGGCGACCCCGTCCTTGGACAGCCCCTGGACCTTCTCGAACGCGGTGACGGCGTGCTCGGCGTCCCAGCCGTAGCTACTGCCGCGATGGCCCGTGTCGTAATGCAGCTTGTGGAGTCGCTTCTCCAGCGCCCTACGACCGCGCCCGAGCTGCCGAGCCGCAGCGTCGGCGCCACCACGTCGGTGGAGGCGGACCGGCTGATAGCGCTGAGGTGGCGGGTGTCGGTGGACCGAACAACCCGGAACTTCTCCGTCCCCGGGTTGCTGGTCGCCACTGAGGCCTTGAACGTTCCGTGATGGACCCGCGGCGTGGCCACGACGTGCCAGTGATGCTTGGTACGTCGCTCGAGCTTCACGACGCCGGTCAGGTGCGGTGTCAGCTTGCCCGTGGCGGTGACTTTCAGCAGGACGTCACTGCTCGACGGCAGGTGCAGGCTCAGCTGCGGGTGGACACCGACGGACCGGCCGTTCGATGTGGTGGCGGCGTAGGCCTTGGTGCCGGCGAAGACGGCACGGAAGACCCCCCGGGCATGGCGGGGCGACCGACCAGTGGACCGACCCGCTGTGGCTGGTGTGCTGGGTCGCAGCGCCGCTGACGTGGTGCCAGGTGGAGCTGCCACGGGTCTGGTGCTCCAGGCCAACCGCGAGCCCCTTGACGGCGTGTCCGGCCGAGGTCAGGGTCGCCGTCACGCCGATCTTCCCGGGGGAGGTCACCGACGACTTGGACACGGCCAGCGCCAGCTTGGTGTGCTTGCGCAGGCGTCGGGTCGACGGTGAACTTCTTCGGCGAGGATGTGCTCGTCGCCGAGGACTGCGCCGCCGTGACGAAGCCCGTGTTCGCGCCGGTCGGCACCTTCGCGATGATAGTCGTCGCGGTGACAGCCGAGCCGCTGACCGTCTCAGTGGGAGCGGAGCCGAAGACGACGCCGCGTTGACGCGGCCGGGGTGAAGGTCCCATCGATCTTGACCGACGTACCGACAACGCCGTGCGAGGGCGCGAAGCTCGTGATCGTGGGTCGGTGGAACGGCAGCCGACGGGCCGGCGGTCACGACGAGGGTTGCGCCAGTGATAGCGGCACAACCCGCGACGGTCGCAACAGCGCGAAAGGTCGACGGCATGGGAAATCCCCCCAGGAGTGGTCAGATACCATCAACAATACGGGTGCGGGTGACGATTTGCTGAGGTTCCACAGGCCCGCGCTGATACCGGCGGGGAGTGACGTCCTAGCCCTTGGTGCCTGTGCTGTTGAGGTCCTGGCAGGCCTCGACGACGCGTTTCGCCATCCCGGCCTCGGCCGCCCGGCCCCAGGACCGCGGGTCGTAGACCTTCTTGTTGCCGACCTCGCCGTCGACCTTGAGCACACCGTCATAGTTCTTCATGACGTGATCGACGATCGGGCGGGTGAACGCGTACTGGGTGTCGGTATCGACGTTCATCTTCACCACGCCGTACTCCAACGTCTCATGGATCTCGTCGAGCTCCGAGCCGGAGCCACCGTGGAAGACCAGGTCGAACGGCTTGTCGACCCCGAGCTTCTCGCCGACGTACTCCTGACCCTCCTTGAGGATCTCCGGCCGTAGCTTCACCGAGCCCGGCTTGTACGAGCCATGGACGTTGCCGAAGGTCGCCGCCAGCAGGTACCGGCCGCGCTCACCGGGGGCGCCGAGGACCTCGGCGACCCGCAGCATGTCCTTCGGCGAGGTGTAGAGCTTCTCGTCGCTCTCGTGCGAGATGCCGTCCTCCTCGCCGCCCACGACGCCGATCTCGAGCTCCATCACGGTGTGCGCGTCGATGGACATCGCGAACAGCTCGTCGGCGATGCGCAGGTTCTCCTCGAGGTCCAGGGTCGAGCCGTCCCACATGTGCGAGCCGAAGATCGGGTCCTCGCCGTTCTTGACCCGTGCGATCGAGAGCTCGAGCAGCGGCCGCATGTACCCGTCGAGCTTCTCCGGCGGGCAGTGATCGGTGTGCAGCGCGACGGTGACCGGGTAGTTCTTCGCGACGACCTTGGCGAACTCCGCCATCGCCACCGCGCCGTCGACCATGTTCTTCACCGTGGCGCCGGAGCAGAACTCCGCGCCGCCCCACGACAGCTGGATGATGCCGTCGCTCTCCGCTTCCGCGAACCCGCGCAGCGCAGCATTGAGGGCACCCGAGGACGCGACGTTGATGGCGGGGTAGGCATATCCCCCGGACTTCGCCCGGTCGAGCATGGCGGCGTACTCATCAGGCGTGGCGATCGGCATGGCCCGAGTCTCCTCACGTGGTCGGTGTCTCCGTTAGGAGTATGCCCAGGATGCGCCGACTATCCTCTCTGCGGTGCCCGAGCATCTCGCGCTGCTGAGCAGCATCTCTCCGCAGCACCTGTTGGGGACCTTCGGCGAGCTCGGGGTCATGGTCATCCTGATCATCGAGCTCGGCCTGCTCATCGGCTTCTTCCTGCCGGGCGACTCGCTGCTGTTCGTCGCGGGTTATGCGACCGTCCCCGGCAACTCGTTGCACCTGCACATGTCGCTGGTCGGCCTGCTGGTGGCGGCGATCGCGGGTGCAATCCTGGGCGGCCAGCTCGGCTTCCTGGTGGGCCGTCGTACCGGTGCGGAGCTGCACGGCCGGGAGTCCCGCTACTACAAGCAGGAGTACGTCGACCGGTCACGCAGCTTCCTGTCCCGGTTCGGAATGGCCAAGGCGGTCATGCTGTCGCGGTTCGTGCCTGTGGTGCGGACGTTTGTCGGGCCGATCGTGGGCGTCGCCGGGATGTCACGGACCTCGTTCGCGGTCACGAACGTCGTCTCGAGCGTGGCCTGGGTGGTCCCCATCGTCCTGCTCGGCCACTGGCTCGGCCACGTCTCGTTCATCCGCAAGTACGTCGAGCTGCTGGCGGTTGCGGTCGTGATCGTCGCCGTGGTGCCTGCCCTGCTGCACATGGTCCGATCCCGCAGCCGAGCCGCCTGACCGACAGCTCCCGCGTGGCGCCACCCGTCCGGGCCGTCGGCGACGGATGATCTGCGACATGGCGATGCACGTGACGGCGCCCGGTGGGTCCGCAGGATCTGATCCGGACGTCGCGCTGCGTGACCGGCTGACGATGGAGCGGCTCTGTCAGGCAGTGGCCGACCTGCCGTCGGTGGAGATCGTCGGGTTCGACGCCCACTGGTGGGACGGGCAGGCGTACGGGCCCTGCCTCGTGGTTCGGGACCAGGCCGCGAGAAGCCGACAGCGGGTGCTGGAGACCGCGGGTGATGCCGTCGTCCTGCCGTTCGGTCGCCGCCAGGCCAGCCGGGCGCTGGCTCGCCGACGACTGCCCCGGCGTACCGAGCTGCTCGGGGCGCCGACCCAGCGGATCCCCGCCGACGACTTGGTGGTCGACACCGACGGGGACGCGATGCGCTGCCCCGGCCGGCGGTGCGGCGCGATGCGGCTGGTCGGCGACAGCGCCCCCTGCCCGCTGTGCGGCGACCCCTCGATCTGACGACCTGTCAGCGGATCTAGTGACTCGCGAGGTACGCCGTTGCCACCCGCTTCGGCGCCCGGAGCAGCCACGCCTCGACGATGAGCTCCTCGAGGTCCGTGACGTCGATCCGATCCAACCGGGCGAGGATCGCGAGGTACCCGTCGAAGTGCGGGATCGTGAAGTAGACGTCGGGGTCCTCGGCGATCAGCGCGTCCTTGACGCCCTCGTCGGCGATCCGAGCGGCGACGATCGGACCAGCGGGTGCCGCATCGCCGAGTGCCTTGAGGTCGGTCGGGCGCAGTGGTCGGTCCCAGACGAACAGCTTGTCGCGGACCCGCCACTGCGGATGGTCGTCGCGGGAGCCGCGCTCCGTGGTCTCCGGCAGCGCCAGCGCCAGCCGTCGTACGTCCCGCCAGTCGGCCATCGGCGCTACAGCCCGAGGTCACCTGCGGAGTACGCCGACCGGTAGGGCAGCCCGGCCGCAGCAACCGCGTCGGCGGCACCTCGTTCGACGATGACCGCAACACCGACCACCTCGGCACCGGCCTCGCGGAGCGCCTCGACGGCCGTGAGCACCGAGCCGCCGGTCGTCGAGGTGTCCTCGACGGCAAGCACCCGGCGGCCCGCGACGTCCGGGCCCTCGATCCTGCGCTGCAGCCCGTGGGCCTTGCCCTCCTTGCGGACGACGAAGGCGTCGAGCGTGCGACCCGCGGCGGCGGCCGCGTGCAGCATGGCGGTGGCCACCGGGTCGGCGCCGAGTGTCAGACCACCAACCGCGTCGTAATCGAGGTCAGCGGTCAGCTCAAGCATCACCCGGCCGACGAGCGGCGCGGCGTCGTGCGCCAGCGTGATCCGGCGCAGGTCGACGTAGTAGTCGGCCTCCCGGCCGGAGGACAGCACGACCTTGCCGTGGACCACGGCGTCGTCCTTGATGTGCTGGAGCAGCTCGTCACGGTCGGTCACGTCGTCGACCCTACTGACCGGGAATGGCCCACCCGCGGGACCGGTCCACCGCCTGTCGCCATCGCCCGAGGCGCGCCGACCGCTCGTCGCTGGACATGGCGGGCTCGTAGCGCCGGGCGGTCCGGCGGCGACATTGCAGCTCGTCGCGGTCCGACCACACTCCGGTGACCAGCCCCGCCAGGTACGCCGATCCCAGCGAAGTGGTCTCGATCGACTCCGGCACGTCCACGGGGATGCCCAGCACGTCGGCCTGGAACTGCATCAGCCAGCCGTTCGCCGCGGCGCCGCCGTCGGCCCGCAGCTCGGCGACCGGCTGCCCGGACTCCTCGACGAAGGCCGCCACCACATCCGCCGACTGGTAGGCGATCGACTCCAGCGTGGCCCGGGCGATGTGGGCGCGCGAGCTCCCCCTGCTGATCCCGAGGATCGTCCCGCGGGCGTCAGGGTCCCAGTACGGCGCACCCAGACCGGTCAGCGCCGGGACGAACCACAAGTCGTCGGTGCTCTCGACGCTGCGCGCCAGCCCCTCGGTGTCGGCCGCCGCGTCGATGATGCCGAGCTCGTCGCGCAGCCACTGCACGGCCGAGCCGGCCACCAGGATCGAGCCCTCGAGCGCGTATTCGGTGGGCTGGTCGGCAAAGCCGACCGCGACCGTGGTGAGCAACCGTCGCTGCTCGGTGAACGGGGTCGTGCCGGTGTTCATCAGCAGGAACGACCCGGTGCCGTAGGTGTTCTTGACCTGGCCAGGTTCAAAACAGGCCTGCGCGAACAGCGCCGCCTGCTGATCCCCGAGGATGCCGGCGATCGGAAGCGTGAGGCCGTGGAAGTCCTCGGGCCGGGTCTCCCCCACGATCTGGGCGCTCGGCGCGATCGTCGGCAGCGCGGCGGCGGGCACCCCCACATGCTCGAGCAGCTCGTCGTCCCAGGCCAGCGACGCGAGGTCCATCAGCAGCGTCCGGGACGCATTGGTCACGTCGGTCGAGAACACCTCACCGCCGGTGAGCCGCCACACCAGCCAGCTGTCGACCGTGCCGAAGCAGACCTCGCCGGACTCGGCGCGGGCCCGCAGACCCTCGACGTTGTCGAGCAGCCAGCGCATCTTGGTGCCAGCGAAGTAGGCGTCCGGCAGCAGGCCGGTCTTGCGCCGGATCAGGTCCTCGCCACCGTCCTCGGCGAGCCGTCGGGCGATCCCCGCCGTACGCCGGTCCTGCCACACGATCGCGGGTGCGAGCGGCCGACCCGTGGCCCGCTCCCAGCACAGCGTCGTCTCGCGCTGGTTGGTGATGCCCAGGCTGGCGAGGTCCGTCGCCGAGACCCCGGCGTCGGCGATCGCCTGCCCGGCCACATCGACCGAGCTGCGCCACAGGTCCTCCGGATCGTGCTCGACCCAACCGGACCGCGGGTAGTGCTGTGCGAACTCGGCGTACCCGCGGCCTGCGATCCGCCCGTCCTCACCGACCACGACGGCCGTCGACCCGGTGGTTCCCTGGTCGATCGCGAGGAGAAACGCCGCCATGACTCCGCCCGTCGGTCGCTGCAGGGATCCGTCACCATAGGACCCGATGACCGACCACGCGTATCCCGGTGACCCGGCGGACCTTGGCGTCCTCGCCGCTGTCGAGCTGCTGCGGGCTCGTGAGCTGTCGGCCACCGAGCTAGTCGCCGCGTGCCTGCGACGGATCGACGCCGATGGACCGCCGAGCGCCGACGGGAGCCCGGACGCGATCAACGCGTTCGTGCGGGTGTACGCCGAGTCGGCGGTCGAGCGTGCGCGTCAGGCCGACGTGCGGCTCAGCGCCCGGGCCGTGGCGGCCTCGGGACCGCCGCCGCCGTTGTGCGGCGTCCCGATCGGGATGAAGGACCTCTATGCCGTGACCGGCCGTCCACTCACGGCGTCCAGCCGGCTGCTGGACGAGGTGCCCGACCACAGCAGCGAGGTGTGGCGGCGCCTGCGCGCCGCGGGGATGGTGCTGATCGGTCACACCCACACCCACGAGTTCGCGGCCGGAGGTACGACGGACCAGGTCGGCAACCCCCACGCGCTGGACCGCTCCGCGGGCGGCTCGAGCGGCGGGTCAGCGGCCGCGCTCGCGGCCCGTTGGGTGCCGGCGGCGACCGGCACGGATACGGCCGGGTCGCTCCGGATCCCCTCCGCCGCGTGTGGAACCTCGACCATCAAGCCGACCCGCGGCCTGGTTCCGACCGCCGGAGTCGTCCCGCTCGGCCCGACGCTCGACCACTGCGGTCCGATGGCCCGCAGCGTCGCCGACTGCGCTGCGCTGCTGGCGGTGATGGCGGGACCCGACTGGGAGGACGCGACGACCGGCTTCGGGCGCTGGGACCTCACAACCCCCACCATCGACCTGCACGGCCTGCGCATCGCGGTCTCCCCGCGGCTCGGTGTCGGGCCGATAGAGAGCGACGTCGAGGAACGCCTGACCCAGGCGGCCGAAGCCGCCCGCGCCGCCGGCGCGACTGTGCTGGACCCGGAGTCGAAGCCTCCGGTCGCTGAGGTGAACGACGAGAGCCTGACCTTGATGACGACCGAGATGCTGGCCTGGCACCGCCGGTTCAACGACCGTCGCGGCGACTACCGGCCGTCCACCCGCCAGCTGCTGGAGATCGGCGAGCACCGGGCACTGACCGGTCCGCAGTACGTCGACCTGCAGCAGCGCCGGCGGGGTACGACCGCCGCCTGGCGACGGTGGTTCGCCGAGCGACGGATCGACGCCGTGCTGGAACCGACGCTGCCCAAGGTCGCTCCGGTTCGGGGCAACGGATACCAGACCGCGCGGTCCGACGCCGAGCTGGTCTCCATGACCTACCTGTGGAACTGGACCGGCTTCCCGGTCGTCAGCTTCCCGGCCGGGGTCGGTCGAGACAGCGGCCTACCGACCGGGGTGAGCCTGATCGGAATCCCCGGCGACGACCGGATGCTGGCCGACATCGGCAGCGTTCTGGAGAGGATGCTCATCTCCTGACCAGGTCCGTTCCCGACCAGGTGTGGCACGTTGGTGGAGATGGCACAGGACGCGGTGGTCGCGGCTGCGGTGGTGGAGGTCCCGCCACCGCCGCGCAGCCAGCAGATCATCTGCGCGGCCGGGCTGATCGCCGGTGTCGTGGCGAGCTACGCCCTGCTGGCGGTCACGCCGGAGCTGCTCGCGCATCACGTCCTGATCCTCGAGGCGTCGACCGGCGGCATCGCGTCGATCGTCACCGGCGGTGCGCTGGCGAGCGTCGGCCGGGATCCGCTGTTCCTCGTGGTGCTCGCGCCGATGAGCAGCGTGCTGCTCTACGACGTCTTCTACTGGTGGGCGGGACGGCTGTGGGGCCCCGTCGTGATCGGCCGTTTCGTGGCGCAGACCCCACGGTGGGCACGATGGACCGCTCGAGCCGAGGACCTGGTCCGCCGGCGCGGAATCTGGGCGCTGATCGCGTCGTACCTGCTGCCGATCCCGACGGTGCTGGTGCAGGTGTTCTGCGGGGTCAGCGGGATGCCGCTGTGGCTCTACCTGATCGGCGACGCCATCGGGCTGCTGTTGTGGATCGGGCTGCTGGTCGGCGTCGGCTGGGCGATCGGCACCCCGGCGATCCACGTCGTCAAGGCGATCAACCACTACTCGCTGTGGATCACGGTGGCCATCATCGTGCTCATCGTGGCAAGCGCGGTGCTCAAGCAGGCTCGGGCGGCGGGCACCAGCCGGTAGTCAGGCGACCGGATCGTCGCCGGTCGGCAACGAGTCGTAGACGTCCTTGAAGATGGCGATCTCGGTCTCGATGAGGCGCGCCGCGGTCTCGAGGCCGTCGACCCCGAACCGGTCACGGATGGCGATCACGTGTTCCGCGATGTAGGGGTCTACTTCATCCGGCATGATCGTCATTCCCCCTCAATGCCCGGTTCAGGTGACCGGTACGCCCGTCCGTTCGTGTGATCCCACCACGAGCGCCGACCGGTCCGCGTTCACGTCCACCTTGATTGTGTCGCCATCCCGGATCTCACCCGCCAGCAGTGCCCGCGCCAGCTGGTCGCCGATCGCGGACTGCACCAGGCGGCGCAGCGGGCGGGCGCCGTACACCGGGTCGAACCCGCTCAGCGCCAGCCACTCCTTGGCCGCGTCGCTCACCTCGAGGACGAGCCTGCGGTCGGCCAGCCGCGCGGCGAGCCGAGCAATCTGGATGTCGACGATGGCCGTCAGCTGCTCCGAGCCGAGCGAGTGGAAGACCACGACGTCGTCGAGGCGGTTGAGGAACTCCGGCTTGAAGTGCGCGCGGGCGGCCTCGAGGGCCGCGTCGCGCTTCTTGTCCTCGCTGAGCGACGGGTCGTTGACGAACGCCGAGCCCAGGTTGGACGTGAGCAGCAGGATCGCGTTGCGGAAGTCGACCGTGCGTCCCTGGCCGTCGGTGAGCCGGCCGTCGTCGAGCACCTGCAGCAGGACGTCGAAGACGTCGGGGTGTGCCTTCTCGACCTCGTCGAGCAGGACAACGGTGTAGGGCTTGCGACGCACCGCCTCGGTGAGCTGGCCGCCCTCGTCGTACCCGACGTAACCGGGCGGTGCCCCGACCAGCCGCGAGACCGAGTGCTTCTCGCCGTACTCGCTCATGTCGATGCGCACCATGGCCCGCTCGTCGTCGAACAGGTACGCCGCGAGGCTCTTCGCCAGTTCGGTCTTGCCGACGCCGGTGGGCCCGAGGAACAGGAACGATGCGGTGGGACGATCGGGGTCGGCGATGCCGGACCGGGCGCGACGCACAGCGTCGGAGACGGCGCGCACGGCCTCGTCCTGGCCGACGACGCGACGGGCCAGCTCGTCCTCCATCCGCAGCAGCTTGGCCGTCTCCCCCTCGAGCAGCCGACCGGCCGGGATGCCGGTCCAGGACGCCACGACCTCCGCGACATCATCGGGACCGACCTGCGCGGCGACCATCGCGTCGCGCTGCTCGGCCGCTTCGACCGCCTCGGCGAGCTCCCGCTCGGCGGCGGGGATGTCGGCGTAGATCAGCCGGGATCGGGTCTCGAGGTCGTTGATACGGCCGGCCGATTCGGCCTGGGTCTGCAGGTCGTCGAGCCGCTGCTTGAGCTCGCCGACGCGGTTCAGTCCGGTCTTCTCCTGCTCCCAACGGGCGGACAGCGCGGCCAGCGCCTCGGACCGGTCGGCCAACTCGGACCGCAGTCGCGTCAGCCGCTCCTGCGACGCCGCGTCGTCTTCGCGCTCGAGCGCCATCTCCTCCATCCGCAGCCGGTCGACGGTGCGCTGCAGCTCGTCGATCTCGATCGGCCGTGAGTCGATCTCCATCCGCAGTCGCGACGCCGCCTCGTCGATGAGGTCGATCGCCTTGTCCGGAAGGAACCGCGCGGTGATGTAACGGTCGGACAGCGTCGCGGCGGCGACGAGCGCCGAGTCGGCGATGTCAACGTGGTGGTGGGCCTCGTAGCGACCCTTGAGCCCGCGCAGGATCGCCACCGTGTCCTCGACACTGGGCTCGCCGACCATGACCGGCTGGAACCGTCGCTCGAGCGCGGCGTCCTTCTCGATCGACTCGCGGTACTCGTCGAGAGTCGTGGCGCCGATCAGCCGCAGCTCACCGCGGGCGAGCATCGGCTTGAGCATGTTGCCCGCGTCCATCGACGAGTCGCCGGTCGCGCCGGCACCGACCAGGGTGTGCAGCTCGTCGATGAAGGTGACGATCTGACCGTCGCTGTCCTTGATCTCGGACAGCACCGCCTTCAGTCGCTCCTCGAACTCACCGCGGTACTTCGCTCCGGCGACCATCGCGGCTAGGTCGAGGGTGACCAACCGCTTGCCCCGCAACGATTCCGGGACGTCGTCGTCAACCATCCGCTGGGCCAGACCCTCGACGACGGCGGTCTTCCCGACGCCCGGCTCGCCGATCAGCACCGGGTTGTTCTTGGTACGCCGGGACAGCACCTGCACGACACGACGGATCTCGGTGTCACGGCCGATGACGGGGTCGAGCTTGCCGGCCCGCGCGGCCTCGGTGAGGTCGACGCCGTACTTCTCCAGCGCCTGGTACGTCGACTCCGGCTCGGGTGAGGTGACCCGCGTCGACCCGCGGACCTTCGCGAAGGCCTCCTGGAGCGCGTCGGGTGCGGGCAGCAGGTCGGTGACGCCGGCGCCGCCGTCAGAGGCCAGACCGACCAGCAGGTGCTCGGTCGAGACGTACTCGTCGCCGAGTGCGGTGGCCAGTGCCGCGGCCGCGTTCACGACCGCGATCGCGGGCCGGGACAGGCCGGGCGCGGCGACGGTGGCACCGGTCGCCGACGGCAGCCGGTCCAGGGCAGCTTGCGCCTGCGCCGCGATCCGCGACGGGTCGGCGCCGGCTGCCTCGAGCACCGGGCGCGGGATGCCGTCCGGTTGAGCCAGCAGCGCGACCAGCAGGTGCAGCGGCTCGACGTGCGGGTGCCCGGCCGCAGCGGCGGTACGCACGGCAGCCGAGAGGGCTTCCTGGCTTCTGGTGGTCAGGGTGTAGGAGTCCATGTGTATGCCTCGTGGCTCGTTCAGAAAGGGGAGTTGTTGGTGGGTCGCCAGACGACGACCGTGCCGGGCTCGACCGGCACCAGGTCTCGTCGGTACGACGCGTGGACGGCCCGCTCGCGAGCGGTCAGGTCGGACCGGGCCGACGCGAGCTCGGCCTGCAGCTCGGCGACCCGGGCGCGCAGCGCGTCGACGTGGGACTCGAGCTCGATGATGCGCTTGACCCCGGCGAGGTTGATGCCCTCGTCCTGGGACAGTCGCTGCACCTCGCGCAACATCGCGATGTCGCGGGCGGAGTAGCGCCGGCCTCGTCCCGGCGCCCGGCCCGGGGAGACCAAGCCGAGCCGGTCGTACTGCCGAAGCGTCTGCGGGTGCATGCCCGCGAGGGTCGCGGCGACCGAGATGACGAAGACGGCCGCGTCCTCCGGGACGGCTCCGAACCCGTCGCTCATGACTCGCTCACCATCGCAGCCAGGTGCGCGCGCGGGTCGTCGGGCTGCGCCGCGGAGTACGCGTCGAGCGCGCTCTTGGCCTCGTCGCTCATCTTCTGCGGCACCGCGACCTCGACCGTTACCAGCAGGTCACCGCGGGTGCCGTCGCGTCGGGTCACGCCCTTGCCGCGCACTCGCAGCGTCCGGCCGTTGGCGGTGCCCGGCGGGATCTTGACCGAGACCGGCGGACCGGCCAGCGTCGGGACCTTGACCGTGGCACCCAGCGCGGCCTCGGGGAAGGTGACCGGCAGCGCGAGGGTGAGGTTGTCGCCCTTGCGGCCGAACACATCGTGCGCCTGCACGTGGACCAGGATGAACAAGTCACCGGCCGGGCCGCCGTGCTCTCCGGGCTCGCCCTTGCCCTTGAGCCGGATCCGCTGGCCGTCGCGGACCCCTGCGGGAATCCGGGTGCGCAGCGTCCGGGTGGTGATCGCCTGACCGGTTCCGGCGCAGGTCGGGCACGGATCGTCGACGAGCAGGCCACGGCCACGGCACTGCCGGCACGGCTCCGCGAACGCGAATCCGCCCTGGTTGGTCGTCGACATGCCGGTCCCGGAGCACACCGGGCAGACCCGGGTCGCCGTACCTGGCTTCGCGCCGCTGCCGGCGCAGGTCGGGCAGGTGTGCGGGCCGGAGATCTGCAACGGGATGGTGACGCCGTCGGCCGCGTCCGTGAACGACAGCGAGACCTCGGCCTCGACGTCGGTCCCGCGAGTCGGGCCTGGGGTACGACCACGGGCCCGACCGCCGAAGATGCCGCCGAACAGGTCGCCGAGTCCCCCGGCTCCGCCACCGCCGGCCGCACCGCCAAACAGGTCGTTGATGTCGAACGTCGTCGCGCCGCCTGGTCCCGCCGTTCCTCGGCCGGCACCCGGGGGCATCCGGAAGCCGCCGCTGCCGAACAGCGAGCGCGCTTCGTCATACTCCTTGCGCTTCGCGGGATCGGAAAGGATGGAGTTCGCCTCGGAGATCGCCTTGAACTTCTCCTCGTGCGCGACGTCACCCTTGTTGGCGTCGGGGTGGTACTTGCGGGCCAGCTTGCGGTAGGCCTTCTTGATGTCGGCCGCGGAGGCATCCTTCGAGACACCGAGCTCGGCGTAGTAATCCTTCTCGACGTAGTCGCGAACGCTCATCGGTATCCCTCCTTCCGCGGTGTCTGTGTCGTCGTGATGGTGGTCGTGGCTTACTGCTCCGGCTCGAGAACGGCGACCCGGGCAGGCCGCAGGATGCGCTCGCCGACCCGGTAGCCGGACTGGAAGATCTCGGCGGCCACCGGCTCGCTGACCTCGGCGGAGTAGCCGTGGGTCAGGGCTTCGTGCACCGTCGGGTCGAACGGCTCACCCGGATCCCCGAAACGCTCGAGGCCGAGCTTGGCGAGAGTCGCTTCGAGACCGTCCGCGACGATCGCGAACCCGCCGGTGACCTCGTCGTGGGCGCGGGCCCGGTCGAGGTCATCGAGCACGGGCAGCAGACCGGCGAAGACTGCCGCGAGCGCCTGCTCGCTGACAGCCTGCCGGTCACGTTCGACCCGGCGCCGGTAGTTGGCGTACTCCGCCTGCACCCGCTGCAGGTCCGCCGTCCGCTCTGCCAGCTGGAGCTCGCCATCGCTGAACGGTCGTCGGCCGGCGCCGCGGGATCGGATGAGGACGCATCCCCGATGCCCGCGGACGCGGGCGCCGAGGGGGCGGCCGGTTCGGCCGCCCCCTCGCGCACCTCATACGTCGTCGGATCGATCCGACGCTTGTCGCGGATGATCGGCGCCCCCTCGTCGTACTCGGGGGTCTCGGTCACTCGGCACCACCCTCGCTGTCCGTCGTGGGCTCGTCGACGATCTCGGCGTCCACGACGTCGTCGTCACTCGACGACTCTCGTCGGCGGCACCGGTCGGGCCACCCGCGCTGGCGACCCTCGGCGCCCGCGTTGGCGTACATGGCCTGGCCCATCTTCTGGCTGACCGTCGCGAGGTGCTCGGAGCTTCGCGTGATGGCGTCGACGTCGTCGGCCTCGAGGGCCTTCTTCACGTCCGCTACCGCGCCGGTCACCTCGTCCTTGACCTCCGAGGGCACCTTGTCACCGTTGTCGGCGAGGAACTTCTCGGTGGTGTAGACGAGCGAGTCGGCCTGGTTGCGCGCCTCCGCTGACTCCCTGCGCTTGCGATCCTCCTCGGCGTACTGCTCGGACTCCCGCATCATCCGCTCGATGTCGTCCTTCGGCAGGGCAGAGCCGCCGGTGATGGTCATCGACTGCTCCTTGCCGGTGCCGAGGTCCTTCGCGCCGACGTGGACGATGCCGTTCGCGTCGATGTCGAAGGTGACCTCGATCTGCGGGACGCCTCGCGGCGCCGGCGGTAGGCCGGTCAGCTCGAACATGCCGAGCTTCTTGTTGTACGACGCGATCTCGCGCTCACCCTGGAAGACCTGGATCTGCACGGACGGCTGGTTGTCGTCGGCCGTGGTGAAGATCTCGCTGCGCTTGGTCGGGATCGTGGTGTTGCGCTCGATCAGCTTGGTGAAGATCCCGCCCTTGGTCTCGATGCCAAGGCTCAGCGGCGTGACGTCGAGGAGCAGAACGTCCTTGACCTCACCCTTGAGGACACCGGCCTGCAGCGCGGCGCCGACGGCGACCACCTCGTCCGGGTTCACACCCTTGTTGGGCTCGCGGCCACCGGTGAGCTCCTTGACGACGTCGACCACCGCGGGCATCCGGGTCGAGCCGCCGACGAGCACCACGTGGTGGATGTCGGAGACGCTGATCCCGGCGTCGCGGATCGCCTGCTGGAACGGGCCCTTGGTCCGGTCGAGCAGGTCGGAGGTCAGCTTCTGGAACTCGGCGCGGGTCAGGGTCTCGTCCAGGTGGAGCGGTCCAGCGTCGCTGGCTGTGACGTACGGCAGGTTGATCGTGGCCGAGGACGAGCTGGACAGCTCGATCTTGGCCTTCTCCGCCGACTCACGCAGCCGCTGCAGCGCCATCTTGTCCTTGGACAGGTCGATGCCGTGCGCGTTCTTGAACTTCTCGACCAGCCAGTCGACGATCGCGCTGGTCCCAGTCGTCGCCACCGAGGTGGTTGTCACCACTGGTGGCCTTGACCTCGATGACGCCGTCACCGATCTCGAGCAGCGACACGTCGAAGGTGCCACCGCCGAGGTCGAAGACCAGGATCGTCTGGTCGGCCTCCTTGTCGAGCCCGTAGGCCAGCGCGGCAGCGGTCGGCTCGTTGATGATGCGGAGCACGTTGAGACCCGCAACCTGGCCGGCCTCCTTGGTGGCCTGCCGCTGCGCGTCGGAGAAGTACGCCGGAACCGTGATCACGGCGTCGCTGACGGGCTCGCCCAGGTAGGACTCAGCGTCCCGCTTGAGCTTCTGCAGCACGAACGCGGAGATCTGCTGCGGGTTCTGGGTCTTGCCGTCGATGTCGATGGTCCAGTCGGTGCCCATGTGGCGCTTGACCGACCGGATGGTGCGGTCCGGGTTGGTGACGGCCTGACGCTTGGCCACCTCGCCGACCAGCACCTCGCCGTTCTTGGCGAATGCCACGACGCTCGGGGTCGTGCGCGACCCCTCGGCGTTGGCGATGACGTTGGGCTCTCCGCCCTCAAGGACGGTGACGACGCTGTTGGTCGTCCCGAGGTCGATGCCGACCGCTCGTGCCATGGTGTTGCCTCCGTAGTGCTGGGTGTCGAATGTGCAGAATGATCGGAGTCAGAAGTTGAGTCGCTGTCACTCATAGTAACCGGATTCCCCCGGAAGTCCATTCCCGATTGAGCCGGGTCGGCTCAACTTTTTTCGGAACCGCTCGGCAACCCGTAGACCCGGCGACGCCGGACACCCTCGGCGGCGTACTGTCACCGGATGCTGGGGCAGCTGCAGGACAACCGGGGACAGCCCGGCCTGCGCACCCGCGCGATGGCGGCTGTCGTCATCGTCGGCTTGATCATCTTCACGGCTCCAGTGGTCGTCATCCCGGTCATCGAGTGGCTGTTCCGCCAGCTCTGAACACCTCCTGGTGAGCCGGGGGCATCCTCCGAACGGCCGGCTCGTACTCTCCTGAGGTGACTATTCGCCTCATCGCCGGACTCGTCGTGACGGTGGCCGCGCTGGCGGTCGCTGGGTACCGGGTGCAGTGGCTCACCCGGCTGGTCCTAGCCGGTGCCCCGATCCCGCCCGAGCGTCGCCCGCACGTGCTCGGTGCCATCCGCGCACAGATCACCGATGTGTTCGCCCAGCGCAAGCTGTTCAAGGTCAAGATCGCGGGGATCGCGCACGCCTTCACGTTCTGGGCGTTCCTGATCCTGATCTTCACGATCATCGAGGCGTACGGCGCGCTGTTCCAGCGGGACTTCGCGATCCCGGTCATCGGCAAGAGCCACGCCCTCGGCTTTCTCGAGGACCTGTTCGCCGTGCTTGTGCTCCTCGCGATCGCGACATTCGTGACGATCCGGCTCAAGAACTCACCCCGGCGACTGGACCGCCGGTCGCGGTTCTACGGCTCGCACGTCGACCAGGCCTTCATCGTGCTCGGGATGATCTTCCTGGTCATCGCCACCCTGCTGCTCTACCGCGGCGCGCAGATCCAGGCCGGCGTGTTCCCCTACCAGGACGACGGCTGGTGGGCGTTCGCCTCGAAGGCCACGTCGTACATCACGCCGAACTCCATGGCGTTCGAGACGGTGTTCATCGTCGCGCAGATCGCCGTGGTCATGGGGTTCCTGATCCTCGTGCTCTACAGCAAGCACATGCACATCTTCACGGCACCGATCAACGCCAGCCTGAAGCGGCAGCCGAAGGCGCTCGGGGCGCTGGGGACGACGCCGGACCTCGAGGCGCTGATGGAGGACGAGGACGCCGTACTGGGCGCCGGCGTCATCGAGAACTTCCACCATCAGCAGCTGCTGCAGACGCTGTCGTGCACCGAGTGCGGCCGCTGCCAGGACAAGTGCCCGGCCTGGAACACCGGGAAGCCGCTCAACCCGAAGCTCATCATCACCAACCTGCGGGATGCCATGTTCAGCGAGTCGGACCGGCTGCTCGGCGCGAAGCCGGCCGGCGGCGATGCTGACCACGACCACGACGGCCACGACCACAGCGGGCACGACCACGGTGACCACGAGCACAGCTACGAACCGGTCGCACTGGTCCCGAACATCATCGACCCGGACGCCCTGTGGGCCTGTACGACGTGCGGCGCGTGCGTCGAGGAGTGCCCGGTCGACATCGAGCACGTCGACGCGATCATCGACATGCGGCGCTACCAGGTGCTGATGGAGTCATCGTTCCCGAGCGAGGCTGGGACGATGCTGCGCAACATCGAGAACCAGGGCAACCCCTGGGGGCTGCGCGCCGACATGCGGATGGAGTGGACCGAAGGGGTCGACTTCGAGATCCCGGTCGTCTCAGATCAGATCCCGGATGACATCGAATGGTTGTACTGGGTCGGCTGCGCGGGCGCGCTCGACGACCGCGCCCGCAAGTCCACCCAGGCGATCGCGCGGGTCATGCACGCCGCCGGGGTGAAGTTCGCGATCCTGGGATCGCAGGAGACCTGCACGGGCGACCCCGCCCGCCGGATGGGGAACGAGTACCTCTGGCAGGAGATGGCCAAGGCCAACATCGAGGTCCTCGACGGCGCCGCGCGTGAAGAAGATCATCGCGTCCTGTCCGCACTGCTTCAACACGATCGGCAACGAGTACCCGGCGCTCGGCGGCAACTACGAGGTGGTCCACCACTCGCAGCTGCTGGGGCGACTGGTCGCCGAGGGCAAGCTCGCGCCGCAGGACCCGATCGTGAAGACGCTGACCTACCACGACCCCTGCTACCTCGGCCGGCACAACAACGAGTACGAGGCACCCCGCACGGTGCTCGACGCCGTACCTGGCCTGGAGCGGGTCGAGATGCACCGGCACGGCAAGCGCGGGTTCTGCTGCGGTGCGGGCGGCGCCCGGATGTGGATGGAGGAGCGGATCGGCAAGCGCGTCAACGTGGAGCGCACCGACGAGGCGCTCGGCACCGGCGCGGAGATCATCGCGACTTCGTGTCCCTACTGCCTCATCATGCTCGACGACGCTGTCACTTCCCGACGAGCCGAGGGCAAGGCCGACGGGGTCGTGGTCATCGATATCGCCCAGGTCATCGCCGACTCGATCGGGCTTCGGAAGGTGTCGGTGGCGGCGGCAGACACCCCGGACTCGTCCGAGCCGTCGACCGACGGCGACGCCTGACGGTGGCAGGTGGCTGACGAGCCGGAGCGGCGCAACCTGGGTCAGCGCGCCCTCGATGCGGAGCGGCAACGCAGGAGCCGCCGGGAAGAGACGCGCTACCGGCCCGGCGACCCGGTCGATCCGGTCCACGGCGGGCCGCCGGACTGGTACCGCGCGCTACCGAACCGGTCGACGCTGCGATGGCTGCTCGTCATCTTCTTCGGCATCGTGGTGTTCACCATCGTGCGCAGCGGCCACTCGCATCCGCCCGCCCTCGCCACCAACTGCACCACTCCCGGCCTGGCGCTCTCGACGTCCTCGACGAGACAGTCCGGCAATGTCCGCTGGTCGGCGACGGGCCCGGCGCACGAGGAGGTCGTCCTCGCGATCGGGGTGCAGGGGTTCCGGACCAACCAGGGGCCCAACCGGCTGCGCGCCATCCCGGAGGCAGGTCGCACCCCGTCTGGCGTGCAGCAGGCCAGTCCGCTGGTCCGCTTCACCAGCGGGTGCCGACTCAGCGGTGAGTTCAGCGCCGATGTGGTCCCTGGTCACTACCAGGTGCGGTTGTTCCACGTGACCACCGTCGAGTCGTCACTGTCGGCCACGCCCGTCGCCAGCCGCCCGCTCACCGTGAAATGACCCACACGCATGGCCCATTGGTGCGGCGCTTCAGGAGTCGAGGCCGCCGCGGCGGAAGTTGATGCTGGACCGCGACGGCGTCGGGCCGCGCTGCCCCTGGTAGCGAGATCCGTAGACGCTCGATCCGTACGGGTGCTCCGACGGCGAGCTCAGGCCGAACACGCAGACCTGGCCGATCTTCATGCCGGGCCACAGCATGATCGGAAGCGTCGCGACGTTCGAGAGCTCGAGGGTGACGTGGCCCGAGAAGCCTGGGTCGATGAAGCCCGCGGTCGAATGGGTGAGTAGACCCAACCGGCCGAGCGAGCTCTTGCCCTCGAGCCGCGCTGCCAGGTCGTCGGAAAGGCTGATCACCTCGTACGTCGAACCCAGCGCGAACTCGCCGGGGTGCAGGACGAACGCCTCGTCCGGCTTCACCTCGACCAGCCGGGTCAGGTCGTCCTGGGCCTCGGCCGGGTCGATGTGTGGGTACAGGTGGTTCTCGAAGGTCCGGAACAGCTTGTCGAGCCGCACGTCAACGCTCGAGGGCTGAACCAGCGACTCGTCATAGGGGTCGATCCCCAGCCTGCCGTCGACGATGGCCGCCTTGAGGTCTCGGTCGCTCAGCAGCACCCGTGGAGGCTATCCTCGCCGTGGTTCGCCGGCCCACCGGTCGGCGCCCGCGGGCGTAGTTCAATGGCAGAACATCAGCTTCCCAAGCTGACAGTGCGAGTTCGATTCTCGTCGCCCGCTCCATCCATCCATCCAGCCAGAGTCCTCTCAGACACCTCGTGGGCCGGACTATCCATGCCGGATCGTCCTGGTCGCGTCAGGAGCCGTCTGGCACGAGCTCGGCGAGGAGGGCCTGGACCCTGCGGTTGATCTCGTCGCGGATCGGTCGGACCTGCTCGATGGGTAGACCGGCGGGGTCGTCGAGGTTCCAGTCGAGGTAGGTCTTGCCAGGAAAGATCGGGCAGGCGTCGCCGCAGCCCATAGTGATCACCACGTCGGAGGCTTGAACGGCCTCGCAAGTGAGCGGCTTCGGGAACTCCTTGGTGAGGTCGAGGCCAATCTCCCGCATCACCTCGACGACAGCCGGGTTGATCTGATCGGCGGGGATCGACCCAGCGCTGCGAACCCTGAGTCGTCCGTGGGCGTGGTGGTCGAGCAGCGCCGCCGCCATCTGAGACCGGCCTGCGTTGTGGATGCACACGAACAGGACCTCGGGTGTGGTGGTCACGGTGTCGTCTCCGTAACGGACGCAAGGGTGTTGTCGTGTGGGACGACCAGGTCGTCGGCGACCTGATCCGCGGTCGGGTAGAGCAAGGCGAGCATCCCGAGGCCGACTGCCCCGCCGATGAGCTGTGCGGCGATGAAGCCGGGCAGTGAGATGGGGGCGATGCCGGCGAAGGTGTTGGTGAACGCGCGCCCGACGCTGACGGCCGGGTTCGCGAAGGAAGTCGAGGACGTGAAGAAGTACGCGGCACCGATGTAGGCGCCGACTGCCCACGGGGTCTGGCTAGATCGGCCGTTGCGAGCCAGCGCGACGATCACCAGCAGCAACCCTGCGGTGGCCATGACTTCGCCGAGCAGCAGGTGAGGCTGGCTGCGGCGGTGGTGCGACCAGGCCACCAACGGCTTCGCGAACATGGCGTTGGCGAGGATGGCACCGGCGATCGCGCCGGCGGTCTGCACCGCCACATATCCAGCGAGCTCGGAACCGGTCAGGCCGGTGTCCGTCCGACGGCCGAGGATCCAGTCGGCGATCGAGACGACAGGGTTGAAGTGCGCGCCACTGATCGGACCGAAGATCAGGATCAGCACCGCAAGCCCGGCCGCCGTCGCCAGTGCGTTCTCGAGCAACTCCAGGCCGATGTCGGTGCTCAACGTCTGGGCAGCGATTCCCGATCCGACAACCACCGTGACGAGCAGACCGGTGCCGAGGAACTCGGCGAGCAGCCGCCGCCTAGCGTCGGTCACGCGCGAACAAGCCGGTCGGTGAACAGGACTCCGACCGCGTCGAGCGCCTCATGCCGTGCCCGGTACCAGACCCAGGTGCCTCGTCGCTCGGAGTCGACCAGCCCGGCCTCACGCAACACCTTCAGATGATGGGAGATCGTCGGCTGCGACACGTTGAACGGCGTCGTCAAGTCACACACGCACGCCTCATCCACGGCGGCGATCATCGACATCAGCCGCAGCCGGACCGGGTCCGACAGCGCCTTCAGCAGGTTCGCGACCGTCTCCGCCTGCTCGGCGCTCATCGCCTCGACGCCCATCGGGGCGCAGCAGACGATGGGGTCATCAAGGACCGGGAGCTGACGGCTGGACTTAGACATACGTCTATATTGACAGGCGCCGATCCAGCATGCAAGCCTCTGCATAGACAGATCTCGATCCAAAGAAGGGACCCTTTATGTCACGAGTGCAGCTGGCCCTCAACGTCGATGACATTGACGTCGCGACTGCGTTCTACTCAAAGCTGTTCGGTGTCGAGCCGGCCAAGACGAGGCCCGGGTACGCGAACTTCGCGGTCGTTGAGCCGCCGCTGAAGCTGGTCCTCATCGAGAACCCGGGTGCGGGGGCCGGCCTGAACCACCTCGGGGTCGAGGTGGAGTCCACGGACGAGGTGGCGTCGCATCAGGCACGGCTCGCTGAGGCGGGGCTAACTCCACGCGACGACAGCGGCATCTGCTGCTTCGCCGATCAGTCGAAGGTCTGGGTCGACGGTGTTCCTGGCACTCAGAGCTGGGAGTTCTACACGGTGCTCACCGACGCCGAGTCTTTCGGTGCCGAGCCGGGCGGGGGCTGCTGCGGAGGAACCGCCACGGAAGCCACGGGCACGGGGGCAGGCGGTGACGCGCCGGCAACCGCGTGCTGCTGACACGGCCGTCGGTGCGTGACGAGTTCCAGGTACGTCCGCGGGGACCGCGGCCAGCCATGCCCGCTCATCCCGTGAGCATGAGGGCGCGTCGCTTCGTGGACGGGATGCTCGGTGGACAGGCCGTAGACCCGTTGGAGACACCGATGCAGAACGCGACTGTGTTCCGCGGCTAGCGGCATGGCCACGATCTACGAGCAACCGCTGCAATCCTGAAAGGATCGTCGATGTCGGGTTACCCGCTGTTGGACGCGTTTTTGACCATGATGTGGATCTTCATCTGGGTCCTGTGGTTCTTCCTGCTCTTCCGGGTCATCGCCGACATCTTCCGCAGCCATGAGATGAGCGGCCTGGGTAAGGCCGCCTGGCTGATCCTCGTGATCGTGCTCCCTTACCTCGGCGTGTTCATCTACCTGATCGCCCGCGGCAAGGACATGGCCGCGCACGACCAGCGCGACGTGCAGGCATCGCAGGAGGCCTTCGACCGGGAGGTGCAACGAGCCGCCGGCACCGGGCACAGCTCCGCCGAAGAGCTGAGCAAGCTGGCTGATCTGCACGCGAAAGGTGTCCTCAACGACACCGAGTTCGAGGCCCAGAAAGCCAAGATCCTCGCGTCGTAGGGCCGTAGCGACCCTCAGGTCAGAGCGGTTCGAGGGCCCGACGCGGGACACTCCCCGCGGCGAACAGTGGCGAGCGTCCGATAGATGGCGTCAGGTACTGCGCCCCGCGTCCCGCGGAGTTTGACTGCCCAGGACGTCAAGGGACGATCAGGGTGTCGTACGCCGGATGTCGAGCAGTTCGAGGCCAAGCCTCCGCATCCGGTCGAGCAGCTCATGCAGGTCAACCTGCTCGAACTCCCCCGAGAGCACCGTTGCGGTCGGCTCGACATTCAGGTCGAGATCGTCGAACGCCTCGCGACCGACCGGTCCCAGGGCGCCGACGACGCGGATCTGGTACGCGGATCGTGTCATCCCGGCCTGTCGTTAGTTCTGAGCTCTGCGTCGAAGCACCCTCTCCGCTGAAGCGTCATGACGGCTCACCCGGAGATGGTGAAAGCCTCGATCTCCCCGCGGCTGAGGTGCCAGATCTGACTGGAGCCGCTTGGTATCTGCCTCGCTTTGTGGGACGGGTTCCTAATAGGACAGCGTAACCTCGGGCCAGCTCAACGCGGAGCCACGATCCAGGGAGTCTCAGTGCTACTCATCATCGCGATCGTGTTGCTCGTGTTGTTCGCGGGAGCAGGCTTTTTCCTGCACGTGCTGTGGTTCGGGCTCATCATCGCGGCAGTGGTTGCCGGCGTGCATGTGCTCGGCGGTGGCACTCGCCGGATCTAGCGTCGGAGCGCACCAGGCGTTCATCCTCTCCGGATGATGACCGCGAGCGCGCTGCGCGGCCATGTTGAGAGTCGTGGCCGCCTCGTCCCAGTCCCAGTCCCCGGCGCGGGCCCTTGTGACCAACCTGGCTATCTCCATCGTGGTGGAGATGGCGGGTGCGGCTCTGACCCGGCGCCTTCGGCGGGGACGCCAGTCCGACGAAACTGGAGACACGACGGCACCGCCCGGTGCACTTCGGCTGCTGATCGGCGCCCTGATGGCCGAGTTGATCGAGACCGCCGTTTCAGAGGTCTGGTGGCAACGCCGGCGAATGGGTGCGGCCATCGAGCGTGCCGGTGCGGCTCAGAGTGTGACAGCGTCCGACGGGCGCTCGACAGGCAGCGGCCTGTCACGCGCCGGCTAGCCGGCTGGGACCGGACGGCGAGGCGGAAGAGCAATGCATGCGGCTGACCTGATCGCCGCCTCGAACGTCGCGCCCTGAGCGGCGAGCGGTACGGGCGGGAGCGCCGCGATGAGCCTGGTGTTACCGATCTTCTTCCTCGGGCTGCTCGCCAGCCTGTCACCGGCCACGATCATCGTGTTCATCCTGTTGCTGGGCACTGCGCGCGCCCGAGTGAACGGGGCGGCCTTCCTCATCGGTTGGACCGTCTCCTTGACCCTCGTGTTCGCGGCCGGCTACTTCATTGGTGGGGACCGGGCGACCCAGCACGGCGGGGGTCGCATCGTCGTCGGCATCGTCGAGATCATCGTGGGGGCGGCCCTGATCGCGGCCGGCGCTCGCAAGTGGCGGCAGCGGCACCAGCCGCCTTCGCCCTCGGGAATCTCGAAGAGTCTCACCAGCCGGCTCAAGCTTCTGCGCCCCTGGGAAGCTGCGGTGCTCGGAGTCCTCAAGGAGCCGTGGACGCTCACCGTGGCGGCGGCCGTCATCATCGTCCGTCAGGACCGCGCGGCTATCGCCGTTCTGCTCGCTTTTGTGATCTTCACCGTCATATCGACCGCGACCGTCGGTGCGACTTTCTGGTACTACGCACGCCATCCGGAGCGAGCAGATGTGCGGCTGTCCGCGATCAGAGTTCGCCTCGTCGGGGCCGGCCCGGTCATCTTCGCGGCGGTGTCGTCGCTCGTCGGTCTGTACCTCATTATTGATGGCCTCGGAGCAACCCGCGGCTGACCCTCAGGTGACCAGCACGTAGATGCTGTTTGCGATCAACCAGAACCCAATGACGACCGAGACGATGATGATGACCTGATCGGTGTGGTTGTCGATCCAGATCCGGGTTCGGGCGAGGAACGCCTGGGCTGGTGCGGGTCTGAATCCGGCGTACAGCTCCATTGCCAAGTAGCTGCTCGTGGCGATCAGGCAGAACAAGAACAGCACCAGATAGTCCTGCCAACTCGAGAGCTCGGCGGCAACGATGGTGGCGACGCCCGCGGCTACCAGGCCCCACGGCTGGGTGATGGGTGCGAGAGCCATGGCGAACCACAGCGACATCTTGTCGATTCCGCGCTGCCACTTGGGGGTCTGTTTCGGTGGCTTCGGCTGGCCCAGCTTCCGCCACTTTCGTTCCGCGATGACGACCAGCACTGCACCGATGAGGATCTTCACGGCCAGCGCAGCGAGCGATGGGACGGTGTTCGGCCTGGGCGGTTTGTTCCCGGTCACGAGCACAGTCACCACGACCACGACCGCGAGCGAAGCGATCCAGCCGAAGACGAAGGCCGCGCCCTTGCGCGTCCCATTCTTCGACGCAAGGATCAGGATGAACGCCGTCAACGGGATCGGCTCGAGACTGACCGCCAGCCCGATGAGCACGAGGGTCAACACGAGCACGGTGAGGCCCTCCCGCCGACTGGGGTACGGCGATCCCAGAGTCGCCGATCATCCCTAAGCACGACGGAGCGGCCATCGTCACAATCGGGTGAGGTCACCCACGATGGATGAGGGGGACCGAGCCCGCGTCGCGCATGCTCGCAGTGCAGGTCTTGGAGTGACCGTGACCCGTCCACCTGATTCGCCGTCGATGTCGAGGACTGCGTCATGCCCTTGACCCATCTCTCGTCACCCAACAGCAGCGACGGGACCGGGCGAATCGACCGCTGGCGCGCGCAGGCCGAGCGCGTCGCGGACACGTACCAGAAACGGGCTCAGACCCAGCCGCTGCTAGGTCTCCCGCTCGCCTTCCTCACCCGCTACCCGGCTCGCCAGGGTGTCCTGCTCGCCAGCGCCTCCGCGTTCCGGCTCTTCCTGTGGCTGCTGCCCCTTGCCCTCCTCAGCACCGGCATCCTCTCCGCGGTGACGCACCATGACGGCGAAAGCATCGAGTCGGCAAGCAAAACGGCCGGGCTGAATGGCGCCGCAAGCCAGCAGGTCGTCACGGCCCTGCAGAACGGCGACAAGTCATGGGTCATAGCGGTCATTTCCGGCGGCCTGTTGTTCCTGTGGGCCAGCCGCACCTTGATCCGCAACCTCATAGTCGTCAACGCGCATGCGTGGGCTGCGCCGCCTCCGAAGGCTCGGCAGAAGGACGTCCTGGTCACCACATTCATCTTCGCCGGCACCTGGTTGGTGATGTTCGCGTTTGTCGGTGGGCTGCATCGGTTGAACCGCGCCGTGCCGGGCGGCTTCCTTCTGACCCTTGTCCTACAAGCGGTCGCGGTCAGCGCCCTGTGGTTCGCGATCATCAAGCGCTTGCCCGACCGCCGCCACGACTGGCTCGATCTGTTGCCGGGCGCCGTTCTGTTCGGCGTCGGCATCTCCATCATGAACGTCGTGGGCAGGGTGTACCTACCCGCCCGGTTTGCCCATGCTTCCGCGATGTACGGGTCGCTGGGCATCGCCTCGGTCATGCTCGCGTGGTTGCTGCTGATGGGCCAGTTGATCGTCTCCTCCGCGCTGGCGAACTCAGTGTGGTCCGACTTCCGGTCTGATCGGCGAGCCCAGGTGCAATCACAGCGACCCGACAGCTCGGCCGGGACCGGCTGATCCGTCATCCTCGCCGGGTGAGGCGTTCCACTGCCTGCCTGACGCAGGGTCGGCCCATGGTCACTGGGCGGATGGAGCGATGACGGCGATGAGCAAGCGGTTCGAGGGGATTGTCAACGTCGATATCCGGGGCTCGGTGGCTGGCGTCCTCACTCTCGTCCACAGGGACCAGCCGTACATCGACCTGGAGCGCGAAGCCCAGGCAATGCTGATGCGCGAATAGAGGAGATCGACCCAATGCTTGCGTCGAATCAAGTCACCACGTCATTCGGCAGCGGAGACGTTCTGCTCTGGATGCTGGAGTTCTTCTTGTTCGTCATCTGGTTCTGGCTGCTGCTGATGATCTTCGGGGATCTCTTCCGCGATCACCAGGTCGGTGGGTGGACGAAGGCCTTGTGGGTGATCGTCCTGGTGGTCCTGCCCTACCTCGGCTGCCTGATCTATCTGATCGCTCGAGGGCAAGGAATGAGCCACCGAGCCGCTGCCGAGCAGGCTCGCCGGCAGGATCAGATGAACGCCCATATCCGGTCGGTGGTCGGCCCATCGGGCGGCGCATCGGCCGCCGACCAGATTGCGCAGGCCAAGTCGCTGCTGGACGCCGGGACCATCACCGAGACCGAGTTCAATCAGCTCAAGACCAAAGCGCTGGCCGGGTGACGAATCCCGGCCGACGTCCAAGCAGCCAAGAGGAGCCAAGAGCATGGTTGACACCGCCATCCCAGAGCAGACTGTGCATGCCGGCGCCTCCAGTCCGTCCGTGACCGTGGATCATCGTAAGGCGCACGCTGGTCGGGAGCAGCGCGTCGCCAGAGGGAAGGCGGCGCGACTTAACACTCCACTGGACGTCCACGCGCAGTTCGCCCCGACGGAATCGCGTGACCCGGTCGGCCTGCTGTTGAGCCAAGCGCCGTCGCGGGTGTCAGAGCTGATTCCGATCCGCCACGGGCGGATGCTCGTCTCACCGTTCACGTACTACCGCGGCGCGGCGCTACCGATGGCGGCCGACCTTGCCACCACCCCCACGTCGGGGCTGAAGGTGCAGCTCTGCGGGGACGCGCATCTGGCCAACTTCGGGGCGTTTGGCTCCCCGGAACGCAAACTGGTCTTCGACGTGAACGACTTCGACGAGACCCTTCCCGGCCCGTTCGAGTGGGACGTCAAACGGTTGGCTGCGAGTCTGATCGTCGCCTCACGCGACAACAACTTCAGCCGCGCGGATAGCCGGACGATCGTGATCAAGGCGGTGCGTGCGTACCGGGAAGCAATGCGTGCATTCGCCGAGGAGACGACGTTGGCGGTGTGGTACGCGCACGTCGACATTCAAGAAGCCTTCGCCAGCTTCAGGTCTCAGATCAAGGCGAAGCGGTTCAAAGAGACCAAGGCCCTGCTGGCCAAGGCACACACCAGAGACAGCACGCAGGCGCTGAGCAAGCTCACAACCGTGGTGGACGGTAGGCGCCAGATCATCAGCGACCCACCCCTGATCGTGCCGGTGGAGGATCTGTTTCCTGACCTGGAGTCGGAAGCGATCTATCACCAGATGGGTGATCTGATCGGCAAGTACCGCAAGACATTGCAGTCCGATCGACGGCACCTCCTCGAGCAGTTCGAGCTCGTGCAGGTAGCCCGGAAGGTTGTCGGTGTCGGAAGCGTCGGCACCCGGGCCTGGATTCTGCTCATGGACGGCGGTGACGGTGTCGAGCCGCTGTTCCTGCAGGCCAAGGAAGCGCAGCCCTCCGTGCTCGCCGCGTTCGCCGGCAAGAGTCGCTACCGCAACGAGGGTGAGCGCGTCGTTGCCGGACAGCACCTGATGCAGGCCAGCAGTGACATCTTCCTCGGATGGCAGCGCACCAGGGGTCCGGACGGCGTGGATCGCGACTACTACGTGCGCCAACTACGAGACTGGAAGCTCTCCCTTCCCATTGAGCAGCTGCTCCCAGTCGGCATGGGGCTCTACGGCGGCTTGTGCGGGTCGACGCTTGCCAGGGCGCACGCTCGGTCAGGGGACCGGATCGCAATCGCGGCATATCTGGGAAAGTCCTCGCGCTTCGACGATTCGGTGGCCGACTTCGCTGAGGCCTACGCGGATCAGAACGACCGCGACTACGCCGCCCTGGCACGCGCCGTCGCCGACGGGCAGGCCGACGCAGTACTGGGGTACTAGCGCGACGAGGGGCACTCGCCACCCGCGTCGGAGGGTGTGCGTGCAATCGGCCGTCAAGACCCTGCGCACGCTGGCTCCGGTGGTCAAGGTCTTCTTCGACATCCCTCACCGCGCGGACGCGGCCGACTGCCTGACCCACCCCCACAACCGCCAGGCCAACTGCATGACCACCACAGCCATCCAAGGCGCCGCCAGCGATCCCGTCACCAAGGCCGCGGCCCTCACCGCCGGCGCGCAATGGGTCGACATCGTCCCTCTCGTCTGCCACGCCAACACGTGTCCTGAGGTCGTCGGCAACCTGCCCGTCTACTACGACGACAGCCACCTCAGCCTCACGTGGGCGACCCACGTCGCACTGGGCCTCGGCGAGCTGCTCGGCAACCTCGCGAAGGACTAACGCGGGTCTCTCGTTCCGGACGGGCCGGCAGAGATGCGCCGGGCCAGCTCGGTCCGGGACCGGACCTGGAGCTTGCGGTAGATGTGGGCCAGGTGACTCTCGACGGTTCGGACACTCATGAACAATGCGTCCGCCACCTCGCGGTTCGTCTGGCCGGCACCGGTCAGGTCCGCGACCCGCGACTCCGTGGCGGTCAGATCCTGATGCTCGCTGACCCGACCGCCGATACTGGCCAGCTCGATCGCGGCCCGCTCGGCGTACACCGGCGTACCAAGCTGGATGAAGCCGTTCCGTGCCGACTCCAGAGCGGTACGGGCGTCGCGGTTCCGCCGGCCGCGGCGCAATGCGGTTCCCAGCAGCAGCTGGGTGCGGGCGCGCTCGAACGGCATCGGCACCAGGTCATGGGCAACGACGGACCGCTCCAAGCTCTCGATTCCGGCCGCCACATCACCTCGGACCGCCAGCAGCTGGCCGCGGCAGCGGGCAGCGATCGCAGCCGCCCACGGCAGGCCGCTCGCGGTGGATCGGTCGAGGTCATCGATCAGAGCCGCCGCCTCGTCGAGCCGGTCAAGCCCGATCAGCGCCTCGATCGCGTCGCCATGGATCCGGAGGATTCCGGGCTCCCGCACCCCCAGCCCCACGCCGATCGCGATCGCTCGGAGCAGGTGATCCGCAGCAGCGGGCAGGTTGCCCGCCGACAGCTCGATGAAGCCAAGACTGCGCAGCTGGCACGCGATCCCGGCCTCCTCGCCCAACGCTTCATCGGCGGCGAGATCCGCGACAGCCAGTGCGCGGGCCTCGGTCAGCCGCCCCAGATGGGCTTCCGCCAGCGAATGCGCCGAGGTGACGGACGGAGAGCCGATCCCCGTGTGCGCGATCTGCTCGCGGCCGGCGACGGCGAGGTCGATCGCTGCCCGGTAGTTCCCCGACCAGCACTCGAGCAGGGCGAGATGACCGTAGATGTTGGGGAGCGCGCTGTCATCGGCTTCGTCGAGGGCGCTGTCACGCATCTCGAGCAGGTACCGACGCGAAGCCTCGAACTCGCAGGCGAACCGCAGCAGCATGCCGAGGTACATGCCAGCTCGGTCCATCACCGGGACCGGGTCGGCAGCGGTATCGAGGTCCTGGGCTCGCTCGAGGTTCTTGATCGACAACCCGTGACCGACCCGTAGCTCGTGATAGCGATCAGCTTGAGCGCGGTGGACAGCAGCGCCGAAGGCGGGCCGGTGACCTGTTCCAACAACTGCACCGCGGCCTGCGCATGCGCGAGGCTCTCCTCCGCACCCTCCGGGACGATGTCCGCCATCGCGATGTGACATCGGGCCAGCAGCAGCGGGTCCGATCCGGCGGCGTTCATTGCCTGCGCGCACCAGGGGCCGGGTCCGCCGTCGCCCTCGGTCCAGTAGGAGATCCCGGCCAGCAGCAGCAGGCCTCGCACTCGAGTGCCACCTGTCGGGTGAGGTCTACGCCAGCCACCGTCATGGCCCGGGCCCGGGCCGGATCACCAAGGTGGAACAGGTAGTCGGCAGCATCGAACCTTCGACGCTGCAACTGCAGGACCTCTTCGAGTGGGGTGCGAGCCACCGCCAGCTCGGCCAGCTCGGCGGCGGCGTCCGAGCTGCCTCGCCGGCCGGCGCGCAGCGCGGCTTGTTCCAGCGCCGCCGCGATCACCTCGTTGGGCTGGTCACTCCCCAGCGCCGCATGCCGCGCATGCTCCTCGGAGTCGGTGACAGCGGCGGCCAACCGGAGGTGGAGCCGGCGCCGGGCGTCGGGGGTGAGACCGGCGTACGGAACCGAGGCCAGCAACGGATGCACGAAGCGAATCCGGTCTCCCTCGCACTCAACGACCCCCGCTGCCAGGGCTTCGTCCAAGGCACTTCGAGTCGCGTCCCCGTCACCGAGCCCGAGAAGCGACGCCACGGTCGGGTGGGCCATGGCCGCGCACCAGAGCAGCAGCTCCCGGGTTTGCGGGGCCAGCCCGTCGAGCCGCTCGGCGACGAGGACGCGCAGGTCGGTCGGCACGGGCAGCGGCTCGTCCGCCAGCGGCTCTCGGCCCAGCCGCTGCAGCGCGTGGCCGATCTCCAAGCCGGCCATCGGGTTGCCTCCCGTCGCATCGTGCAGCCGAGTCCAGCGTGGGGCGGGACACCGTCAACGCCAGCCGCGCCCGAAGCAGTCGGCGGAGCGCCCCTACGCTCAACGGGCCGATCGGGATGCGGCGGCCGGATGACCCCGAGGTCGGCATCGACACCGGTGCTGTCATCCGCGATCAGTCGGTACGACGCCACCAGGTGGACCGGCTCGTCCCGCAGCCGGCGCAACGCAAACGTCAGCGCCTTCTGCGACGACGTGTCCAGCCACTGCACGTCGTCGATCGCGAGGATGACCGGCGCCGCGGCCAGCACCCGGAGAACACTGAGCGCCGCGACGCCCACGACGCGCTCCGAGGCTGAGACATCACTGCTGTCGCCTCGCAGCAGCGCGGCCGACAAGGCACGCCGCTGGACCTCCGGCAGTGTCGCAAGCACCGCGTCGTCAAGGTCGTCGAGGAGATCTCCCAACCCGGCGAACGGCAGCGTCGTGTCCGCCTCGGCGCAACGACACTCTCGGACCGCGATGCCGCGAGCTGGGCTTCGGACAGCGCTGCATTCCAGATCAGCGTCTTGCCGATCCCTGGCACGCCCTGGATGACCAGCGACGACGCGACGCCAGAACTGTCCCGCAGGAAGTCCCTCGACTTCGGCGAGCTCCTGGTCCCGCCCGATGACGAGCGGGGTGGTCTCCGACACGGCGACCTCCCCGGTTGGCCATCGGGTGCGCACCCACCCAACCCGTCTGGCTAGCGACCA